>NZ_CP073677.1:4800000-6679877 GCF_018223725.1 Cupriavidus sp. KK10 | reverse complement strand
TGTTTGTTTTTTGGTAATCGTACCCGGCCGCAATTAAGCGGTTCCCCCGGCACGCCACAAGCAGCATCTACGCCGCGCGATCCGGGCCATCCTTACCGTATTAGGAATCAGTTCCGTCCGGTGAGACCTCCGCAGCATGCCAATGCAGCCGCCAGCGAACCTTCAGGTTCGCTGCACTGGCGTGCGTTCAGTCATGCGTTGCCGCGGTGGGAGCCCGGGTTGCGCCTGCGCCACGCAGCCCGTGTTGTGTTTGGACCCGGATTGTACCCCCGCCCCTGAGTTATCCACAAAGGATAAGTCTGTGGACAACTTGTGCAAATGCAGTGGATTTGTGTGCACAACCCTTGCTGTGATGCGGCTTTCCGGGGTGCGGAAACGGGCAAAATCTCAGGCAAAACAGGGACTTCGCCTGTGGATGACTGCGATGGAGGTGGCCCTCGGGACACATGCAGTTACCCACCGATCATTGTGGACAATGGCGCACCACGGGCCCCAGGGCGCTGTGGCAATTGTGCCCTTGCACACAGACTTGTGCCTTGACAGCGCCGGAGAAAATCGTTTAAATGGCGGGTTCTGCGATGCGGCAGGGGATCACGTATGCGCATCGCCGGGTCTGGCCTGTTCGTGCCGTCCGCGCCCACAGGCCACCCCGCCTGCAGCGCGCGCCATTCGGCCGGCAGCAAAGACAGAACCAGAATCGTCGGATACGCCGCGGCAGTTTCTTGCTTGCGGCAGCCCCATGCGAACCATACGCGGCGGCCACGGCACCCCGGCACCGGCCGGAGTCGGGCGAGCCAAGATCAACCAGAGAGTGCAACATGAAACGTACCTACCAACCTTCCGTTACCCGCCGCAAGCGTACCCACGGTTTCCGCGTGCGCATGAAGACCCGCGGCGGCCGTGCCGTCATCAACGCACGCCGCGCCAAGGGCCGCAAGCGCCTGGCCATCTGAGGCCCGGGCGACCGGCCTGACGGCGCGCCCGGCGCCGGCTGCAGCGTACCGCAGCCGTGCCGCGCAGCCGTCAATGCCCACCGCCTCGGCTTCAGGTCGGCCGGCCGCTTGCCGCAGGGCGCCGCTTTTGCGCCAGCAGTAGTATTCGCCAGCGCTCACCAGTGTCACCCAGCGTGTCAGCCCATGCCTTCCCCAAAGCCGCGAGGCTAACAAAGACGGATGAGTTTTCATCCGTTTTTGCTTTGCGGCCCCGGCGGCGCAGCCCGCATTTCGTGCTCTACGTGCGCGCCAATGACCGTCCGGAAGGCCGGCTTGGCGTGGTGGTCGGCAAGAAGTTCGCGCCGCGCGCGGCTGAGCGCAACCTGGTGAAGCGCATGGCGCGCGAGCTGTTTCGCCAGCGCCGTGAGCACCTGGCGGGGCGCGATGTGCTGCTGCGCCTGCAAGCCAAGTTTCCGCGCGCGGAATTTGCGACGCGCGCGGCGGTCCGAAGGGCATGCGCGGCGGAAATCGCCAGCCTGCTCGACGTAGCGGCCAAGCCGCTGCCGCCACCCGCACCGCCTGCCTCGCCTTCGGCACCGCCACCCGCGGCGCCACCGGCGAGCCCCTCGCAAAGCCAGCCACCAGGCCTTCCGGCCTGAACCGCCTGCCATGAAGCGAATCCTGCTAGCCCTGCTGCGTATCTACAAGATCGCCCTGAGTCCTTACCTGGGCTCGCAGTGCCGCTTCCTGCCGACCTGTTCCGACTACGCCCGCGACGCCGTCATCCATTACGGCGCCGCGCGCGGCAGCTGGATGGCCGCCTGCCGGCTGTGCCGCTGCCATCCTTTCGCCCAAGGCGGGTATGATCCCGTGCCGGGCACGCAAGCTGACGACACTGCCAGGCCGGACACCCACGCGGGCCGTTCCGTCCATGCCGCCGCAGGCCATGCGCCTGTTGCGATCCGTCTGCCCAGACCCTGATTTCTCCGACCACAGCCAGACATGGATATCAAACGCACCATCCTCTGGGTCATCTTCTCGATGGCCCTCGTGCTGCTCTACGACAACTGGCAGCGCTCCCAAGGCCATGCGTCGATGTTCTTCCCGAGCACGACGCAACAGGCCGCTTCGGCGCCCGCCGCCAGCGGCGCTGCCGCCCAGGGCGACGTGCCCAAGGCCAACGTGGCGCCAGGCGCAGCGGGTACCGCTGCCCCGGCCGCGCCGCAGGCCGCGGCCCAGCCCGCCGGCGAGAAGATCGTGGTAACCACCGACACGGTGCGCGCCGAGATCGACACCGCCGGCGGCATCGTGTCGCGCCTGGAGCTGCTCAAGGAGCATGAGAAGGACGGCAAGCCGGTGGTGCTGTTCGAGCGCGACAACGTGCGCACCTACATGGCACGCTCGGGCCTGATCGGCGGCGACCTGCCCAACCACACCACGGTGTTCACCGCCGCCCCTGGCCCGCGCTCGCTGGACGGCGCCGAGCAGCTGGAAGTGGCGCTGACCGCTGAGAAGAACGGCGTGAAGCTGGTCAAGACCTATGTGTTCCACAAGGGCACCTATGTGGTCGACACCAAGTTCGCGGTGACCAACGCGGGTGCCGCGCCGGTCTCGCCGACGCTGTACCTGGAACTGGCGCGCGACGGCAGCAAGGTCGAGCAGTCGCAGTTCTACAGCACCTTCACCGGCCCGGCCATCTACACCGACGCCGACAAGTACCACAAGATCAGCTTTGAAGATGTGGCCAAGGGCAAGGCCAGCGTGCCGGCCGCCGCCAACAATGGCTGGGTGGCGATGGTGCAGCACTACTTTGCCTCGGCCTGGATCCCGCAGACCAGCAAGGAGCACAGCTTCTACGTCCAGCAGATCGACCCGAACCTGTACCGCGTGGGCGTCCAGCAGCCGCTGGGTGAACTGGCCCCGGGCGCCACGGTGACCACCGATGCACGCCTGTTCGCCGGCCCGCAGGAAGAGCACATGCTCGAGAAGATCGCCCCGGGCCTGGAGCTGGTGAAGGACTATGGCTGGCTGACCATCCTGGCCAAGCCGCTGTTCTGGCTGCTGGAGAAGCTGCACGGCTTCCTGGGCAACTGGGGCTGGTCGATCATCGCGCTGACGGTGCTGATCAAGCTGGTGTTCTTCCCGCTGTCGGCGGCAAGCTACAAGTCCATGGGCAAGATGAAGGACCTGCAGCCGCGCATGACGTCGATCCGCGAGCGTTACAAGAACGACCCGCAGAAGATGAACCAGGAGATGATGGGGCTGTACAAGACCGAGAAGGTCAACCCGCTCGGCGGCTGCCTGCCCATCGTGATCCAGATCCCGGTGTTCATTGCGCTGTACTGGGTGCTGCTGTCGTCGGTGGAAATGCGCGGCGCGCCGTGGCTGGGCTGGATCCATGACCTGTCGGTGCCGGATCCGTTCTACATCCTGCCGATCGTGATGGCCGTGTCGATGTTCGTGCAGACCAAGCTGAACCCGACCCCGCCGGACCCCGTGCAAGCCAAGGTCATGATGATCATGCCGCTGGTGTTCTCGGTGATGTTCTTCTTCTTCCCGGCCGGCCTGGTGCTGTACTGGGTGGTGAACAACATTCTGTCGATTGCGCAGCAATGGCAGATCAACCGCATGCTCGGCAAGGGCAAGGCGGCAGTGGTGGCCAAGAGCTGAAGCTGTTGCAAGTTGCGGTAAGCGAAAAGCCCGGCAGTGATGCCGGGCTTTTTGTTTGATGGATCGGGGCGCTGACAGCCATCACCCCGCATTGATCACCGCCCGCCTATAGCGCAACCATGTCGAAATCCGCTTTCGCCATGCCGCAGTCCGGGCAGCTCCACTCCAGCGGGACCGCGCCCCACGGTGTGCCGGGCGCGATCCCGTGCTCGGGCATGCCGAGCGCTTCTTCGTAAACGAATCCACAGATACGGCACTGCCAGATGGTCATGCGGCTCCCCGCAGCGAGGGCGCACGGGTAGAGACGCCGGCGGCGCGCGCGGTGTCTTCGATCTCTTCGACCAGCGGGGCGATGCGTGCCAGCTCGGCGCGGTTGTCGTCGTCCCACGGATGGAAGCCCGGGCGGAAGTAGCTGAGCCATTCCGGGATCATCTTGGGCAGCACGGCGGGCGAGGCCCACAGGAAGCGCAGCACGCCACCAAACCCGGTCAGCTTGTTGCGGCAGCCCTTGTCGCCCATCACCAGCGCGATGTGGAACACGAACACCATGGCCCAGAACGTCACGGTGGTGGTCAGCATGGTGAAGGTGCGCAGGAAGTAGCGGTAGGGGCCGGGCTTCATCACCGTGTTCCAGACGTCGTAGGCCACGGCCTTGTGCTCGGTTTCTTCCAGCGCGTGCCAGGTCCACACCTGCCGGTAGCCGGTCTCAGAGGCCGCGCCCATGTGGCGCGGATCCTGCAGCAGGCCGCCGGCCAGCATCGCGGTGTAGTGCTCCAGCGCGATGGTGTGGGCCAGCTGCCAGGACTTGGGCAGGATCTTGCGCAGCAGGTCCAGCAGTTTCCACACCGTGCGGTCCAGCGCCGCGGCGGGCAGGCCGGCGTCTTCCATCAGCCGGTTGTAGAGGATGTGCTCGCGCGTGTGCATCGCTTCCTGGCCGATAAAGCCGGCGATGGCGCGGCTCAGTTCGGGGTCTTTCACCTGGTCGCGGTAGTTGCGCACGCTGTCCATGAAGAAGCGCTCCCCGGCGGGGAAGAAGATCGACAGCGCGTTGATGAAATGGGTGACGTGACGGCCCCGTTCGTGCCAGTCGCTGATGCGTTCTGGCGGCAGGTGGGGATGCACGTCGCGGCGGACTGGCATCATGGCGGTCTCCTTGGGTGAAGGCCGGCGCGTGTTGCGCCGGTGGGAATTCATTGGGCTGCCAGGAACGGCAGCAGGTCTGCGGCCACGCGTTGCGGGTCTTCTTCCATCGGCACGTGGCCAAGCCCCGCGTAGCGGCGCAGCTGCGCGCCGGGGATCCGCTCGGTGAAGGCCTGCGCGTGCGCGGGCGGGATCCAGCGGTCGCGCTCGCCCCACAGCACCAGCGTGGGCGCGCGCACGCTGCCGAGCAGGTGGGTGTCAAGCTGGGCAAAGTCGAGCCTGGGCACCATCTTGCCGACGGCCTCGCGGCTGCCTTCGGCGTAGAAGAAGTCGACGTAGCGGCGGAAGGTGGACTCCGGCACGCGCGAGGCATCGCCATAGACATCGCGCGTGGCGGCGCGGATGATGAACTCGGGCAGCATCCACGGTGCCGACCAGCGCACCGGCGCATGGCGGAACAGGTCGATGTAGATCGGCAGCCGCATCGGGAAGCCGGCGGCGTCGATCAGCACCAGCTTGTCGACCGCATCGGGCCGGCGCACCGCCAGGTCCCACGCGATCAGCCCGCCCAGCGAGTTGCCGATGATGCTGGCGCGGCGCACGTTCACCGCAGCCAGGAAGGCATCGATGAAATCGCGGTAGCGGTGCACGTCCATGGTTTCGATGCGCCCGCGCGCATCGCGCAGCGGCCCGGTCAGGCCGAACGGGGCGAGGTCCAGCCGCAGCACGCGATAGCGCTGCGCGAGCGCCGGCACGATCCCTTGCCACGTATGCAGCGAAGCGCCGAAGCCGTGGATCAGCACCAGGGTCTCGCCGTCGGCGGGGCCTTCATCGGTGTAGTGCACCATCGCATCCAGCACGCGCACCCAGCGCGAGGCCGGCAGCGCATGGCGCTGCGCCAGCGTAGCGCGCGACAGGCTGAACAGCCCCACGCGGCCTTGCCCGAACCAGCGCGTCAGTGCCCCCGGTGGCGCCAGCAGCGCAGCATCCTGTTCGATCGCGAGCCGGTTCACGGGCGCTCTCCCTGGCCGACCGAGGCCGGTGCCGCAACCGGGCCCAGATCGCGCTTGCGGCGCGTCTCGCGCACCACCAGCGACTGGTAGGCGGCCGGCAACAGCCGCGCCATGGCATCGGCGGCGTAGGCGTCGGGTCCGATCAGCACGCGCCGGCGGTTGCGGCGCACGCCTTCCAGGATCACGCGCGCGGCCTTGTCGGGCGAGGTGATGAAGAATTTCTCGAATTCATCCTTGCCGTGCTGCGCGTCGCGCACCAGGAAGCCGTTGACGCTGGATGACACGCGGCTGGCCTGGGCGATATTGGTCTTGATGCCGCCCGGGTGCACGGTGGTGGCCGACACGCCGCAGTCCATCAGGTCCAGCTCCTGCCGCAGCGATTCGGTGAAGCCGCGCACCGCGTACTTGCTGGCGTTGTAGGCGCCCATGCCGGGCTGGGCGAAGATGCCGAAGATGCTCGACGTATTGACCACGTGGCCGTCGCCGCTGGCCTTCAGGTACGGCAGGAAGGCCTTGGTGCCGTACACCACGCCCCAGAAGTTGATGCCCATGATCCATTCCAGGTCGTCGTAGCTCATGCCCTCGACGGTGCTGGACAGCGCCACGCCGGCGTTGTTGAAGATCAGGTTGATGCGGCCGTGGGCCTCGGCGGCCGCGGCGGCCCACGCGTAGACCGCGGCGCGGTCGGCCACATCCACGGTGTGCTGCGTGATGCGGGCCTGCGGTGCGGCGGCCATGGCCTGGGCCACCGTCTGCGCCAGCCCGGCCTCGTTACGGTCTGATAGCGCCAGGTGGCAGCCCTGCCGTGCCAGCGCCATCGCTAGCGCGCGGCCGATGCCCGAGCCGGCGCCGGTGATCGCGGCAACCTTGTTGCGGAAGTCCTTCATGTCCGGTCTCCTTCCGGTGATGTCGTTCTTTTGGGTGTGAGTCAGGGGGAATGCGTGTGCGTCAGGCACCGGCGACCGTGGCGATATCGGCCGACCCGGGCTGCATTGCGGTCTCGTCCGGCAATGCGCGCCGCACCGGGTACAGGTCGTAGTCGGTCATGCGAAAGCTGGCCGTGGCGCGGCGGAACTGCCAGGTGAAGCCCGGCCACAGCGTGGTGTTGCGGCCGCTGCGCGGGTCGATGTACCAGCTGGCGCAGCCGCCGGCGGACCAGATCGCATGGCCCAGCCGCGCCTGCAGCCGTTCGTTGAAGCGGCGCTGCACCGGCTCGCGCACGTCCACCGCCTGCACGCCGTCGCGGCGCATCTGCTGCAGGGCGTCGACGATGTAGGCCACCTGCGACTCGATCATGAACACCATCGAGCTGTGGCCCAGGCCGGTATTGGGGCCGACCACGAAGAACAGGTTGGGGAAGCCCGCCACGGTGGTGCCCAGGTAGGCCTGCGCGCCGTCGCGCCAGGCATCGACCAGGTCCACGCCGTCAAGGCCGGAGATCACGCCGCGCGGCATCGGGTCGGTGGCATGGAAGCCGGTGCCCAGGATGATGCAGTCCGCGGGCCGGCGCGTGCCGTCGCGCAGCACCACCGCGTCGCGCTCCACACGGGCGATGCCGGTGGTGACAACGTCCACGTTGTCGCGCGTCAGTGCCGGGTAGTAGTCGTTGGAGATCAGCACGCGCTTGCAGCCGATGGTGTAGTCCGGCGTCAGCGTTGCGCGCAAGGCGGGGTCGCGCACCTGCCTGGCCAGATGGCGGCGCGCGACGCGCTCCACCACCTTCATGATCTTTGGATGCAGCACAAAGCCCAGCACGCGCGATTCCAGCATCCAGTAGATGCCGGTGCGCACCAGCGTCTGCGTGAACGGCAGGCGGCGGAACAGCCAGCGCTCGGTCGCGCTGACCTCGCGGTCCGGCTTGGGCATGATCCACGGCGGGGTGCGCTGGTACAGGTCCAGCTGCGCCACCTGCGGCGCGATCTGCGGCACGAACTGGATCGCGCTGGCGCCGGTGCCGATTACGGCCACGCGCTTGCCGGCGAGCGCATAGGCGTGGTTCCAGTGCTGCGAGTGGAAGCACTCGCCCTCGAACGAGTCCAGACCGGGGATATTGGGGTAGGAAGGCCGGCTCAGCCCGCCCATGCCGGAGACCAGCACGCGCGCCCGGACCACCTTGCCGTCGGCCATCTCCAGGCGCCACACCTGCGCGGCTTCGTCCCAGGCGGCGTGGCGCAGTTCATGATGCAGGCGCAGGTGCGGGCGCAGGCCGAAGCGGTCGGTGCAGCCTTCCAGGTAGGCGCGGATCTCCGGCTGGGTCGAGAACATGCGCGACCAGTCCGGGTTCGGCGCGAAGGAAAAGGAATACAGGTGCGACTGCACATCGCAGGCGCAGCCCGGGTAATGGTTGTCGCGCCAGGTGCCGCCGACGGAGCCGGCCTTCTCGAAGATCAGGAAGTTGCGCTCGCCGCGCTCGCGCAGCCGCATCGCCATGCCGAGGCCGGCAAAGCCACTGCCGATGATGGCAATGTCTGTGTGCTCAAGGGCAGGGGATGTCTGCTGCGGCAGCTCCGCGGGTGCATTCATGGGCGCTCCTCACCGTTATTACAGTGTTTATTGTGACATTGATGGATGTCATCGTAGGAAGCGCCGGGCAGGTGGTCAATGCCGTGAGTTGAAGGATGGTTCTAATTTTTGGGGATTTCCAGCGGCGTTTGGCGCACATGAAACAAGGCGATGCCACCCCGCAGGCGCTTGCGCTGTGGAATTCGGTCGTGCGTTTGAAACCGGGAGATTTTTTTCAGGCTTCGCGGATCACGAAGGCGTGGCCGCAACATTGGGGGCGCTAGGCCGCTTGCCCCTTGCGCCGCCAGCCGTGCGGCGTTTCACCGGTCCAGCGCTTGAAGGCGTGGGTGAAGGCACTCTGCTCGGAATAGCCGAGCCGCATCGCGCACTGCGCCAGGCTGATGCCGGGATCGGCAAGATACTGCTGCGCCAGCGCGCGCCGCACGTTATCCACAAGCTGTGAATAACTGATGCCCTGCGCCTGCAGCCGCCGCTGCAGGGTGCGCACGGGCATGCCTAAGTGCGCTGCCACGTCGGCAATCGGCAGTTCGCCCTGCGGCAGCCGCCCGCTGATATAGGCACGCGCCTGCGCCAATGCGTCGGCCCCGGCCGGCACGATCTGCTGCAGCTGGGTATCGGCGATGCGCGTCATCTGCGCCTGCATGCCCGCGTCGGCCTGCAGCGATGGCAGGTCCAGCAAGGCCCGTTCGATATGCATGGCATGGCGCGCGGCGTTGAAGACCACGGGGCAGCCGAACACCTCGGCATGCAGCCGGGTATCGGCGGGCGCGGGATGCGGGAATTCCACCTGCGTGGCCACGTGCTGCTCACCGATCAGCCAGCGCGCGAACACCACCCAGGTTGCCATGTGCAGCTCATGCGCATGGCGCGACAGCGGGCCATGCCGGGCTTCCCAGGTCATGCAGGCGGCATGCGGCGTTTCAATCAGGCGGGTGCCGCCGATATCGTTGGCCAGCACCTCATAGCGGATGCCTTGCAGGATGGCGTCGCGCACGGTGGGCGTGGTCAGCACCACGTAGCCCATCTCGGCATAGTGGCGCGGCGCGAAGGCGGCGCCGGCGCGCAGGCCGACATCGGGATCGCCGGTGACCTGCTCCAGCCAGTCGAGCAGCGCCAGGTAGGCCGCGCCGGGAATGCGCGTGGCGGTCTGCGCACCGGTGGCGTGCAGCAGCTCGGGCGGCACGCCGACGGCGCGCAGCTGTTCGGCCGGGGCAATGCCCTGGCGCGCGCCGTGGTCGAGCACGGCGCGGAGGTAGGCAAGCGAGACGGTGCCCGATGCGGTGCCCGCTGGCGCACCACTGGCACCGCCGTCGGGCTGGTTGGCGCGTGGCATCAAATCACCTGTCGTGCGGGATCAAGACCGGGCACCGATCTTTATCCAAACTCCGGGTAGCGTCAATGCGGGCCTGCCCCCGCCTGAATACAAGAGACCGACGCATGGAGACAATATGCCCCCCAACTATCCACACCGCCGTGCGGATGCCGATGCCGAGGCGCTGCACGCGCTGACGCGGCGCGGCTTCCTGAAAGTCGGCCTCGGCTTCTCGGCCGCGCTGGCCTGTACCGCGCTGGTGCCGTCGCTGGCCGGCTGCTCGTCGGCCCATCCCGCGCCGCAGGCCGGCATGACCTGGCTGCGCCCGGAAGACGTGGCGATGTTCCGCGCGCTGCTGCCGGCCATCGTCACCGAACTGGCCGAATCCCCGCCGCAGCGGCGCGCGACCCTTGAGCAGGACGCGCTGCGCAATATCGACGCAACCTGCGCCGCGATGGGCGCGGGCGCGCAAGCCGAGTTGCGCAAGCTGTTCGGCCTGCTTGCCAGCATGCCGCTGCGCTGGGCGCTGACCGGCATCCGCCAGGACTGGAGCGCGGCCACGCCCACGCAGGTGCAGGCCTTCCTGGCGCGCTGGCGCGCCAGCCGCCTGGCCACGCTCAATGCCGGCGCGGTGGTGCTGGTCAAGCTCACCAGCGTGAGCTACTACGTGTTGCCGGCCGCGTGGGCTGGCAGCGGCTATCCCGGCCCCAACGCGGCCGTCTACAAGGCGCTGCACGCCTGATCCCCGACATGGCCATCGACAATCTCTACGATGCCGGCATCGCCGCCGGCTGGAAGGTACTGGACGCTGCAACCTTAACCACCACGCGCACGCTGGATGCCGACGTCGTCATCGTCGGCAGCGGCGCGGGCGGCGGCATCAGCGCCGAGGCGCTCAGCCGCGCGGGCCTGCGCGTGGTGCTGCTGGAAGAGGGGGCGCTGCGCACCTCGGACAGCTTCCGCGACATGGACGAGAATCGCGCCTATCGCGAGCTGTACCAGGAGGCCGCGGCCCGCACCACTGCCGACGGCGCCATCGCCATCCTGCAGGGCCGCTCCGTCGGCGGCAGCACCACGGTCAACTGGTCATCGAGCTTCCGCACGCCGCCGCAGACGCTGGCGCACTGGGCCACGCATCATGCCGTCACCGGCCACAGCGAGGCCGACATGGCGCCGTGGTTCAGGAAAGTGGAAGAGCGCCTGGGCATCGCGCCCTGGGCGATGGCGCCCAATCCCAACAACGATGTGCTCAAGCGCGGCTGCGAGACGCTAGGCTGGGAATGGCATGTGATCCCGCGCAATGTGAAGGGCTGCTGGAACTCCGGCTATTGCGGGCTGGGCTGCCCGGTCAATGCCAAGCAGTCGATGCTGGTATCGACCATCCCCGCGGCACTGGCCAGCGGTGCGACGCTGGTGCACCGCGTTCGCGTGCGCACGCTGGACCATGACGGCAAGCGCGTGCAGTCGGTCACGGGCGAGGCGCTGGGCGCCGATGGCTACACGCCCACCGGCGTCGGCGTGATCGTGCGGGCCAGGCACTTCATCGCCGCCGGCGGCGCCATCAACACGCCGGCGCTGCTGCTGCGCTCGCGCGTGCCGGACCCGCATGAGCGGCTGGGATTGCGCACGTTTATCCATCCGGTGAATATTAGCATCGCCAAAATGCCGGAGCGCATTGATCCTTATTATGGCGCACCGCAGTCGATCGCTTCCGACCACTTCCAGTGGAAGGATGGCGCGACCGGGCCGATGGGCTACAAGCTGGAGGTGCCGCCCTTGTTCCCCGGCATCAGCGCGGGCGTGGTCAACGGCGTGGGCGAGGCGCTGCGCCGCGACATGGCGCAACTGCCCCATACCAACGCCATGCTGGCACTGCTGCGCGACGGCTTTGTGCCAGAGAGCACGGGCGGGCGCGTGCGGCTGGCGGCCGACGGCAGCCCGCTGCTGGACTATGAGATGAGCGACTACGCCTGGGACGGCGTGCGGCGTGCGTGGCTGAGCATGGCGCAGGCGCAGTTTGCCGCCGGTGCGGCGCGCGTGCGGCCCGCTCACCTGGACGCCGCCGAGTACCGCAGCTGGCCCGAGGCGCGCGACGCCATCGCGCAGCTGCCGCTCAAGCCGTTCCGCACCGCGCTGTTCACCGCGCACCTGATGGGCGGCTGCGGCATGAGCGACGATGCGCGCGGTGGCGTGGTGGACAGCCATGGCAACCACCACCAGCTGGCCAACCTGTCGGTGTTCGACGGTTCGGTGTTTCCGACCAGCGTGGGGGCCAACCCCCAATTGTCAGTGTTCGCGCTGACGGCGCAGAATGCGGACGCGCTGGCACGGAGCCTCACGTCATGAGGTATTGGCCGCGCAAGCCCGCAATGTCCTGCATTGCAGGCATCCGGCATGCCTGCTCCATGCAGGCGGCGGGCGACATTGTTGTGCGATTCCCCACACCAGCGGCGCAATTAGAATGCCCACTCCAATTCAGCTCTTGTGAAACGCTCGAAGCGGTGGATAGGCTTCGTACAGCTGTTTCAAGCATCCGTATGCCGTCAGAGCAGGGAGCGGAACAGCGTAGCAAATTGCTAAGGGGTTTACGGCAGCAACGAAGAGAGACGCCCCCATGAAGACCGGCAAAAGCTCGGCTGGAGACACCAAGGCCCGGATTCTCGACGCCACGGAAAAGTTGTTTACCGAGGTCGGCTATGAAGCCACCTCGCTCAGGCAAGTCACGTCGCGCGCCATCGTCAACCTGGCCGCCGTGAACTACCACTTCCGCAGCAAAGACATCATGATGCACGCGGTACTGAGCCGGCGGCTGGATCCGCTCAACGCGCGGCGCCTGGCGCTGCTCGATGCGTGCGAAGCGCGCTGGCCCGGCAACAGCATCCGCTGCGAGCACGTGATGGGTGCACTGTTCGTGCCCGCGCTGCAAATGGCACGCGACCCGTCGGTAGGCGGGCCGTCGTTCCTGCGGCTGCTCGGGCGCGTGTATTCGGACACCTCGCCCTTTATCCAGCAATACCTGCTGGAGCACTACGCCCCGGTGTACGGGCGCTTCTTCGACGCCTTCTCGCGCGCCATTCCGGGGCTGCCGCGGCATGAGCTCGGCTGGCGCCTGCAGTTTGCGCTCAAGGCGCTGGCCGGCGTGCTGGCCGGCGAAGAGCTCACCAGCCTGCTGCCGGTGTTCACGCAGGGCCGGCAGATGAGCGATGCGCACGTGCTGGCGCAGCTCACTGCCATGGTGGAAGCCGTGCTGAACGTGGCGCAACCCAGTGCGGACGACTTCTCGGCCCTGCAGTCGGTATTCGAGCTCGGCGAGCAGCAGCAGGCCGAGCAGCGCGCCAGCAGGCTGGCCGCGGCGCAGTCTGCCGATGAACTGAGTGCCAGTTGCGCCGCGATGGCGGCAACCATGGGCGATGCAGCCAGCCAAACCGCCGCCGCCCTCGGCAAGGCCCGCATCAGCGCACGCACCGTGCGCAATGAGGGCACCAAACGCTCAGCCGTGACCAGCATGCCGGTCCGCGCGCGCGAGCAATCCGTGAGCTTCCCCAGCAACCCGCTGGATGACTGGATGCGAATGCGCACCAGGACATAGCGGCGCGCGCCGCGCCCGGTTACCGCCGGGCCGGCGCCACCGCGCTCACGCAAAAACTGAATCGTCGATCCATTCAGCGAGGCCACGCACAGGCCCCGCGGACCCCGTGCGCCTTATCGGATTTTCCAAGAGCGCGGCGGTGGTCCCGTTCGCCCTGCGCTGCCCGCGCTCCGCCTCCTGGCGGACATCTTGAGGAGGAAGCTGCCATGTCGATCCAACCGCTTTACCTTGCCGCCGTCGCCGGTGCCGTCATCGGACTGCTGGCTGCGCCACTGGCCATACCCCCCGTGGCCATGGCCCAGACGGCCACAACCACCGCCGCCGCGGGCACGGGCTATGACGGCCAGACATCCGCACAGCAAGCCGCACTGTTCTCGCGCCAGGTCGCCAGCGGCGAACTCGCGCGGCTGTCCGATGAGCAGGTGCTGGCCGTGTTCCAGGCGCTGCAGCCGGATGCACTGCTGAAATGGGCCCGCGCCGAGATGAACCGCTATCCCGAGTACGAGTACTGGATGTCGCGCCAGGAACGGCTCAACAACCAGTGGCAGGACCAGCCCGCGAAGATGCAGATCCGCTACCGCCATCAGCCGCGCCAGCTCTATGCGAAGTGGTTGCCCGGCGGCGCGCAGTCGGGCCAGGAAATCATCTACGACGAAACCCGCCGCAAGGACGAGATGTACGGCCACCTGGGCGGCGTGCTGGGCTTCACCTCGATGTGGATCGGACTGGACGGCACGCTGGCGCGCTCGCAGTCCAACCACACTGTGCGCGACCTGGGCTTCCAGTTCGTGCTGTCGATGCTGGAGCGCGACGCAAAGTCGCTGCGTGCCGCCGGCCTGCCCGAGAAATACAGCAAGGCCGAGATCGTGCAGGAGCAGGGCGTGCGCATGGTGGCGCTGACCTGGGACCTGCCGGCCGGCGCGCCGCAGTACTACGCCAAGAAGGTGCAGCTGATGCTGGACCTGAAGCATCCGTATATCCGTGTGGAAACCGCCTGGGATGCCGACGGCAACATGGTCGAGAAGATCGTGTTCGACAAGCTGGTGCGCAAGACCTTCGAGGCCTCGGCATTCGATCCCGCCAATCCTGACTATCGCTTCTGAAATGTGGCAAAACGGCGCGCATCGTGCGTTTGAATCGGTGGCCGCGCCGCTTTGCCGCGCAGTCCGTGCAACACCCGCAATCCACCGCCACATGCGGCATGCACGCCAGGCGCGTCTGTTTGGAACGGCCGCTCTATTGACGCAAAAACACGCGAGCGGCGAGAGTCGCCGCACCCGGGAGGGATCCGGCCGCAGAGCCGGACACCAGATCCAGAACCAGGGGTCGCCAAAAAAATCAGGAGACAGGCAATGACCATGTCGATGCTTCGACGCAGCACTTTGGTTTTGACAGGGGTGAGCCTTGCCGCGGCACTGGCCGGATGCGGTGGCGGCGGCGATGAAGAGGCGCCGCGCGCCAGCACGCAGGCACCGCCGCAATGCGCGAACACGGGCACGTGCCCCACGCAGGGACCGGTCACCATCGGCGGCCCGCCGGGGTCGTTGTGCCCGGCGGCACTGGACTACAGCACCACCTTCACCGGCGGCTCCGGCGCGGGCGAACTGGTCAAGCTGCGCTTCGACACCGCGGCCCGCACCTACCAGCTGGAGATCATCGAATCGCCGGTGCCCAAGCAACCCGGCAGCGTGAGCCCGACGCGCGCGGGCGTGACCTTTACTGGCACCTTTGCCAACATGACCTCGCTGCCGACCGCCGAGCAGAACCGCTGCGCGGTTGCGCTGCAGACAGCCACGGCGTCCGACGGCACCTCGCAGGCCAATATCGACAGTGCCAGGCCGCCGGTGATCTTCCTGGGCAATGGCGTCGCCGGCGGCGGCATCCCGGGTGCCACCATCTCCTATCCGGGCGTGCTTGGGCTGGGCGCGATCCCGGCCACCACGTTCCCGTTCTACCCGGTACTGGCATTCGCACAGACCGAGACCGATTTCACCAGGGTGGCCGGCAGCTACAACCTGCTGGGCTACCACCAGGTGCCGTCCGGCGGCTCGCTAACTTCATCGAGCCACTTCACGCCCGCGACCGCGCAGACCACCGAGACGCTCAACGCCGACGGCAGCTGCACCGTCGCGGCCGGCAGCTGCCTCAGCACCGGCAACAGCTGGAAGCTTCGCAGCGCCGATGGCGCCTTTGAAAGCAGCAATGCTGATGGCAGCCGCCGTTACCCGTCGTTCCAGAGTGCGGCCATCACCAACAACAACGCCAGCCGCGCCAAGGGCCTGATGGTGGTGGGCAAGCTCAACGGCGCGCTGGTGCCACTGCTGGTGCGCACCGGCTACGCGCAGATCTCGCTGCTGCCGCTGACGGTCAATGTCGACGACGAGTCGGGGCTCGCACTGATGGCGCCGGCGAAGTCGCTGGCCAGCGGCCAGCTCGACGGCGGCTATATCGGCTCGGGCAGCGACTTTGTCTACACCGCCTCGCTGGTCAAGGGCGCGCGCGTGGAGCTGCTGGACCCGATGACGATGAACCAGACCGGCGCCTTCCAGCTCGATTTCACGCAGAACGCGCCGGGCATGATCGCCACCACCGACAACAGCGGCACCAGCGGTGCGCTGATCGCCAGCGGGCGCGTGTTCAGCCACCTGTCCGGCACCGGCAGCGCCAGCCCGACCTTCCGCGTCGGCGTGCTGGCAGCACCCTGAGTCCACCAAGAAGACACAAGACCGAGGAGACCACACCATGCAACCCCATCGAATGATCCTGCCGCGGGCCTCGCGCCCATCCACGGTGCCGGCGCGTGCGCTGGCCGTGGCCGCCACTGCCATGCTCGCCGCTTGCGGCGGCGGCGGCGGCGATGAGGCGCCGTCCACGCCGGCCGCGGTGCAAACGCGGCTGTGCCCGGCATCGCTCGACTACTCCACGACCTTCACCGGCGGCACCGGCTCCGGCGAGTTGGTGAAGGTGCAGATCGACACCACCAGGAAGACCTGGCAGGTGACCTTCCTCGATTCTTCCGTGCCGCGCCAGACCGGCACCGTGCAGCCCACGCGCAGCGACCCCACCAACGGCCAGAACGTGATGCGCGGCACGCTGAAGGCAGAGACGGGGTTGCCGACCGAGAAGCTGAACCAGTGCGCGTTCGAGCTGAGCGGGGCCAGCCTCGATCCGAACCGTCCCGCCAAGCTCTTCGTCGGCGAGGGCGTGATGGGCGGCACCATCCCCGGCGCGCGCATCCAGTTCAACGGCGTGCTGGGCGCCGGCGCGGTGCCGGATACCACCTTCCCGTATTTCCAGTTCATCGGCTTCGCGCAGACCGAGACCGACCTGTCGAAGATCGCCGGGCAATACAACGGCACGGGCTTCCACGAGGTGCCGTCCAAGCAGTTCAAGACGGTGGCGCAGGACTACCGCATGGCGCTGGCCGCGGATGGTTCATTCACCGTCTGCGACAACGCCACCAACACGTGCGAGCGCAAGGGCAACAACTTCGTGCCGCAGGCCAACGGCGCGCTGCTGTCGACCAACTACAAGGCCGAGAGCCAGCCGCCCACGCTGGGCAACACGCTGGGCAAGGCCTACCTGATCGTGGGCAAGCTGCGCGGCCAGCTGGTGCCGGTCATGATCCGCGTGGGCTATGCCAATGACTCGCTCGCCAACGGCCCGCTTGGTGCCGATGACGAGATCGGCATCGGCATGATGGCGCCGGCGGTGGCGGTCACCGAAGGCGCGGTCAACGGCGAATACGTCGGCGTCGACAGCAACTTCAACTACCGCGTGACCGCGCTGGTCGGCGCCGCCGCCACCATGATGGATCCGTTCCGGCCGTCCGATGCGTCGCTGGCGATTCCCTACCGGCTGGACTACTCGCAGCAAGTGCCGGGCGTGGTCCGTACGTCGCGGCGCGAGGCGCCCGCAGGTTCGGCGCCGACCGGCAAGCTGATGTTCACCGGCGGCGTGTTCGGCTTCCTGGAACAGCGCGACAGCGGCCCGTACTTCACCGTCGGCGCATTCGTGCAGTAAGCACGCTACCAGGCCCGGGCCATCGCAGCCCGGGCCACTGCACCACGACTCGACCAAACAAAGACATCCACTGCCGGGGGACACAAGATGAAAACCATACGCCTCACGCTCACGCTGATGCTGGCCGCGCTGGCCAGCTTCGCCCTGCCTGCCCATGCCCAGAAGAAGGGCGACAACGTGGTATCCGCCGGCTGGTTCTATATCCAGACCCATGGCCAGAGCGGTCCGCTGACCACCACCTTGCTGGACGTGCCGATCAACTACCCGCTGGGCCTGCCGTCCAGCTTCACCGCGCCGGGCAGCAGCCTCTCGTCGTCCAATGCCAATACGCTGGGGCTGACCTTCAGCCACTTCGTCACCGACCATATCGCGGTCACCGCGGTGGGCGGCATCCCGCCGGAGTTCAAGCTCTATGGCCACGGCGAACTGATTCCGCCGGGCCCGGCCGGCGCGCTCGGCCGCCAGAGCCTGGGCGACCCCGCGCTGAACCCCATCATCACCAAGGCGCGGCAGTGGAGCCCGGCGGCGATGGTGCAGTACCACTTCCTGGATCCGGGCACGCGTTTCCGCCCGTTCCTGGGGCTGGGGGTATCGTACAACTTCTTTACCAACATCGAGGTCAATCCGGCGTTTGCGAGTTCGGTCAACAACAACCTCGGCGCGATCCTGGCGGCGGGGGCGGGCATCCCGGGGCCGACATCGGTGAGTGCGGATGCGTCGTCGTCATGGGCGCCGGTGTTCAATATCGGTGGCACCTATAACTTTGACGAGCATTGGGGCGTGACGGCGGCGGTGACTTATATCCCGCTGAAGTCGACGTCGTCGATGACGATCAAGGCGTCCGACGGGACGGTGTTGTCGACGTCGAAGACCAAGCTGGAGCCGAATCCGCTGGTGTTTTTTTTGGCGGCTTCGTATAAGTTCTGACGCTAAAAAAAACGACGCGCCTGAGCGCGTCGTATTCTATTGCTGCAACGGCAAGCGGCAACCCTTACTGCGTCACCGTCCCCTGTTGCGCAGGCGTCCCCTGCTGCGCCACCGCACCGCTCTCCTGCAAACCACCACCCAGCGACCGGTACAAATCGATCGCGTTGTTCAGCCGCAGCTGCCGCGCCTGGATCAGTGCCTGCTCGGCGGTGAACAGCTGGCGCTGCGCATCGAGCTCGTCCAGGTAGCTGGCAATCCCGCTGCGGAAGCGCACGCGCGCCAGTTCGTAGCGCGCGGCTTCGGCATTGCGCACTTCTTCCTGGCCGGCCACCTGGTCTTCCAGCGTGCCGCGCGCCACCAGCGCATCCGCCACTTCCGCGAAGGCCGTCTGGATGGTCTTCTCGTAGTTGGCCACCTGGATGTTCTTGCGCACATTGGCCAGGTCCAGGTTGGACTTGTTGCGGCCATAGTCGAAGATCGGCAGCGTCAGTTGCGGCGCGAACGACCACGCCTTAGTGCCGGCATCGAACAGGTTCGAGAACGTCGGGCTGATCGTGCCAATGCTGGTGGTCAGCGTGATGCGCGGGAAGAACGCCGCGCGTGCCGCGCCGATATTCGCGTTGGCCGACAGCAACTGCTGTTCGGCCTGGCGGATGTCCGGGCGTTGCTCCAGCAGGTCCGAAGGCAGGCCCGCGGGAATATCGCTGATGATGCGTTCGTCGGACAGGCGCATCGGCTCGGGCAGGTTCTCGATGCTGCCGATGGGCTTGCCCACGAGCACTTCAAGCGCGTTCTGCGCCTGCGCGCGCTGGCGTGCGAGCTGCGCGGCGGCGACACGCGCCTGGGCCACCAGCGACTCGTTGTCGCGCAGGTCCAGCGCGGACGTGGCGCCGACGTCGAAGCGCTGCTTGGCGAGCCCATAGGTGCTCTCGCGCGCCTTGAGTGTGTCCCGAGCAATCTCGTATTGCTCGGCGAAGGAACGCTCGGACAGGTAGGCCTTGGCCACTTCCGACACCAGCGAGATATACGCTGAACGATGCGCCTCTTCGGTGGAGAAGTACTGCGCCAGCGCCGCGTTCGACAGGCTGCGCACGCGGCCGAAGAAGTCCAGCTCGTAGGACGAGATGCCGAGGCTGGCCGAGTAGACTTGCGATACCGCAGGCTGGCCCAGAACCGATACCCCCGTGGCAGCGTTGGTGCTGGCACGAGTATAGCCAGCATTCGCGTTCACCGTCGGCAGCAGGTCGGCGCGCTGCACCTGGTACTGCGCGCGCGCTTCCTCGATGCGCAGCGCGGCGGTGCGCAGGTCGCGGTTGTTTTCCAGCGAGGTCGCGATCAGCGACTGCAGGCGCGGGTCGCGGAAGAACTCGCGCCAGCCGATGTCGACAGCGCGGCGGGTCTCGCCGCTCTTCGCCTCGGCGGTGGCGTAGCCCTCGGGCGCCACCGGGAAGCTGTCTGCCACCGGCGGGGCGGGGCGGTCATAGTGGGGCGCGAGCGTGCACCCCGTCAGAACGCCGGCCACCAGCAGCAGTGTGGTCAGAGTCTTGGTCATATTCAGATTTCCTCTTTCGGCTCGTGCCACTTCTGGTCCAGCATGCGCTGGCGCGCACTGCCCTTGAAGCGCTTGCGCACCACGACGAAGAAGACCGGCACCAGGAAGATCGCCAGCACCGTGGCCGTGATCATCCCGCCCATCACGCCGGTACCGATGGCGCGCTGGCTGCCCGAGCCCGCGCCGGTGGCGATCGCCAGCGGCAGCACGCCCAGGATGAACGCCATCGACGTCATCAGGATCGGTCGGAAACGCAGGTGCACCGCTTCCAGCGTGGCTTCGATCAGGCCCTTGCCCTGCGCCTGCAGGTCCTTGGCGAATTCCACGATCAGGATGGCGTTCTTCGCCGACAGGCCGATGGTGGCGATCAGGCCCACCTTGAAGTACACGTCGTTGGGCATGCCGCGCAGCGTCACGCCGAGCAGCGCACCGAGCACGCCCAGCGGCACCACCAGCAGCACCGAGAACGGGATCGACCAGCTTTCATACAGCGCGGCCAGGCACAGGAACACGATGATCAGCGACAGCGTGTACAGGATCGGTTCCTGCGAGCCGGCCAGGCGTTCTTCATAAGACTGGCCGGACCACTCGAAGCCGAAGCCCGGCGGCAGCTTGGCGAAGTTCTCTTCCATCACGCGCATGGCTTCACCGGTACTGCGGCCCGGCGCGGCCTGGCCCGCCAGCTTCACCGCCGGCATGCCGTTGTAGCGCTCCAGGCGCGGCGAGCCCATCACCCACTTGGAGGTCGCGAACGCGGCAAACGCCACCATGTCGCCGTTGCTGTTGCGCACGCGCAGCTTGGTCAGGTCGTCCGGCAGGCGGCGGTCTGAGCCTTCTGCCTGCACGATCACCTTGCGCACCCGGCCTTCATAGATGAAGTCGTTGACGTAGTTGGAGCCGAACGCAATCGACAGCGTCGAGTTGATGCTGGCCACCGTGACGCCGAGCGCCTTGGCCTTCTCGCGGTCGATGTCGATCTGCAGCTGCGGCGCGTCTTCCTGGCCTTCCGGGCGCACGCCCATCAGCACCGGGCTCTTGGCCGCCATGCCGAGCATCATGTTGCGCGCTTCCATCAGCTTGGCGTGGCCCTGGCCGGTGCGGTCCTGCAGGCGGAAGTCAAAGCCCGAGGAGTTGCCCAGCTCGGAAATCGCCGGCGGGTTGAGCGGGAAGATGATCGCGTCCTTGATGAACGAGAGCGCGCCGAAGGCACGGCCGACCAGCGCCTGCGCGGTCTCGCCGGCGCCGGTGCGTTCCTTCCAGTCCTTCAGGCGTACGAACGCGATACCGCCGTTCTGGCCGCGCCCGAAGAAGGAGAAGCCCGCCACCGTGATCATCTGGTCCACCACCTTGCTTTCCTTCTGCAGGTAGTAGTCCTCGATCTGCTTGAGCACGCCGATGGTACGGTCCTGGGTCGCGCCGTTGGGCAGCTGCACCACGGTGATCATGTAGCCCTGGTCTTCGTCGGGCAGGAACGACGACGGCAGGCGCTTGAACAGCACCACCACGCCGACGATGATGACCGCGTAGATGATCAGGTAGCGGCCGGTGCGCTTGAGGATGCGCGCCACCACGCCCTGGTAGCTGGTCGACGCGCGCGCGAAGGTGCGGTTGAACCAGCCGAAGAAGCCCGTCTTCTCATGATGATGGCCGGCTTCGACGGGCTTGAGCAGCGTCGCGCACAGTGCCGGGGTCAGGGTCAGCGCCAGCAGCGCCGAGAACGCCATCGAGGAGATCAGCGACAGCGAGAACTGGCGATAGATGTTGCCCACCGAGCCCGAGAAGAACGCCATCGGGATGAACACCGCGGTCAGCACCAGCGTGATGCCAATGATGGCGCCGGTGATCTGGCCCATGGCCTTGCGCGTGGCTTCACGTGGCGAGAGTCCTTCCTCGCTCATGATCCGCTCGACGTTCTCGACCACCACGATGGCATCGTCCACCAAGATACCGATGGCCAGCACCATGCCGAACATGGTCAGCACGTTGATCGAGAAGCCGAACGCCAGCAGCGCGCCGAACGTGCCCAGCAGCGCGATCGGCACCACCAGGGTCGGGATCAGCGTGGCGCGGAAGTTCTGCAGGAACAGGTACATCACCAGGAACACCAGCACCACGGCTTCCAGCAGCGTCTTGATCACTTCCTCGATCGAGATCTTGACGAAGGCCGAGGTGTCGTAAGGCACCGAGTACTGGTAGTCCGCCGGGAAGGTCTTGGACAGCTCTTCCATCTTGGCGCGCACCGCGGTGGCCGTGGCCAGCGCGTTGCCGGTCGGAGCCAGCTTGATGGCGATGGCCGCCGACGGCTTGCCGTTGGTGCGGGCCAGCGTCGAGTAATCGGCGCCGCCCAGCTCCACGCGGCCCACGTCCTTGATACGCACCGACGACCCGTCCGGGTTGGTGCGCAGCAGGATGTTGCCGAACTGCTCCGGCGTGGTCAGGCGGCTTTCGGTGGTGACGGTGGCGTTGAGCTCGGTGCCCTTGGGCGAGGGCGTGCCGCCCAGCTCGCCCACGGCGACCTGGATGTTCTGCTCGCCCACCGCGGCGGTGACGTCGGTCGGGGTCAGGTTGTAGCCGGTCAGCTTGGCCGGGTCCAGCCAGATCCGCATGGCGTACTCGGTGCCGAACAGGTCGGCCTGGCCCACGCCCGGCACGCGGCGGATCGAGTCGATCACCTGCGCCGAGACATAGTTGCCGAGCTGGATCGCATCAGCCGCGCCGGACTTGGACGACACGGTCAGGAACATCATGTAGTTGTTCCCGGCCTTGTCCACGCGCACGCCCTGCTGGCGCACTTCTGCCGGCAGGCGCGCTTCCACGCGCTTGAGGCGATTCTGCACTTCGACCGAGTTCAGGTCGACGTTCGACCCCGGCGCGAAGGCGATGGTGATGCTCGCCAGGCCGGACGACTCGCTGGTGGAGTTGTAGTAGAGCAGGTTAGGGGCGCCGTTAAGCTCCTGCTCGATCACCGAGGTGACGGAATCCTCCAGCGTCTTGGCCGACGCACCCGGGTAGGTGGCGGTGACCGAGATCGTCGGCGGGGCGATGTTCGGATATTGCGCGATCGGCAACTGCAGGATCGCCAATATGCCGCCCAGCACGATGATCAGCGCGAGCACCCACGCGAACACCGGCCGGTCGATAAAAAACTTGGCCATAAAACTGGCTCCCTCTTGGTCTAGCGGTCTAGCCGTTATTTGCCGTATTGGTGGTACGGCAGGGTTCAGCCTTGCTTGGCGTCAGACTCGGCTTGCTGCTGGCTCTCGGCCTTGGGGGCCGAGGCCGGCGTCGCCGGGGCGGAGGCCGTCGCCGCGGCCGGTGCCGAGGCCCCGGCCGGCTTGAACGGCACGGCCCTGGCCGGCGCACCGACCTTGATCTTCTGCAGGCCCTCGACGATCACCTTCTCGCCGCCCTTCAGGCCTTCGGTCACCACCCAGCTGTCGCCAATGGCCTGCGGCGCCTTGACCGGCACCGCCGCGACATTCCCGTCCGTACCCACCACCATCACGCTGGCACCCTGCGCGCCACGGATCAGCGCCCGCTGCGGCACGGTCAGTGCGTTCTCATCCACGCCCTGCTCGATCTTCACGCGCACGAAGGTGCCCGAGAGCAGCTCGCGCTTCGGGTTGGGGAACTGCGCGCGCAGCGTGATCGCGCCGGTGGTCGGGTCCACGGTCATGTCAGAGAACAGCAGCTTGCCGGTCTGTTCGTACTCGCGGCCGTCTTCGACGTACAGGTGCACTTTGGCGCCGCCGTTCATGCCCTTGACCATGCCGGACTCGATGGCGCGGCGCAGGCGCGTGACTTCCGAAGCCGGCTGGGTGAAGGTGACCCACATCGGGTCGACCTGCTCCACCAGCGCCAGCTTGGTCGCCTCGCCCTTGCCCACCAGCGCGCCCTCGGTCACCAGCGCGCGGCCGGCACGGCCGCTGATCGGTGCGGTCACGGTGGTGTAGCCCAGGTTGATCTGGGCGGTGCGCACCGCCGCCTTGGCCGAGGCCACGTCGGCATTGGCCTGGCCGGCGGAGGCCACGGCGTCGTCGTACTCCTGCTTGCTGACCGCGTTGACGGCCACCAGGGGCTTGTAGCGCTCGGCCTTCAGGCGCGCCGACACGGCGTTGGCCTCGGCGCGCTGCAGCGCGGCCTGCGCCGAAGCCAGCGTGGCCTGGTAGGGCGCCGGGTCGATGCGGAACATCACCTGGCCGGCCTTCACTTCGCCGCCTTCGGTGTAGTTGCGCGACAGCACGATGCCTTCGACGCGAGCACGCACTTCGGCTGTGCGGATGCCTTCCAGGCGGCCCGGCAGTTCATTGACGACGGCGACCGGCGACGGCGTCACGGTCACCACACCCACTTCCGGCGGGGGCGGGGGGCCGCCTTCGGCCTTCTTGTCGCCACAGGCAACAAGCGCCACGGCAGACAGCGCCGCTAGTGCATAGGCTGCAACGCAACGGATACGTTGGGACTTCCTCATCGATAACCCCATGATGGCAATTTGAGATCTGCCGCATCGTCCCGACCTGTCATCCGACAAACGGAAACGACACAGCACGCCGCACGGTTTGCGGCGGACAAAAGCGTGATGCTAGCCACAAATCGCGACGTCGCAATGTCAAATGCGACGAACGGCGGCTTTTATGTAACGACTGGATTCATGACCGGCTGGCCTGCGGCAGGGGTTGCCAGCTGTGCTGGGTATGTCACAGAAGGCGGCTGGCCGAACGCCGGGCAAGGGCGTATTATATATACATTCAAGCATGTATGTTAAGTTGATGTTGCAGAAGGGCCTTTCGGCGCACAACCCGTGCCGCAGGGCCGCGGCAATACGGATCCCGGCCCGGTCAGACCCAACCGGCCGGTCCGAATTGCCTCCTACCCGTTCGGAATCACGGCGCAAACCGCCGGCTCGGGTTAGGATGCGCGCCGTCGTGTCGGCTCGCAAACTGCAAGCGCATTGGCATGTGACGACAACGACCCGCCGGCGCGTGCGCCGGCCCGTGCGGCTGCCACAGCGGGGCCGCACCCAGGGAGAACTAACAAGGCTGGCCATGACGCCCCCATTGCGTCGTGCCGCCGGCACCAGAGACAAAAATGGTCAGACGTACCAAGGAAGAGGCGCTTGAAACGCGCCACCGGATTCTCGACGCGGCCGAAGCCGTGTTCCACGCCCGCGGCGTGGCACGCCCGTCGCTGGCCGACATCGCCGAGGCGGCGGGTGTCACGCGCGGCGCGATCTACTGGCACTTCAAGAACAAGAGCGATGTGTTCGCCGCCATGTGCGACCGCGTCAACCTGCCCGTGGAAGCGCTGTGCGACCCCGAGCGGCTCGCGCGCCAGGAAGACCCGCTGGGCGGCATCCGCGACATCTGCGCCTATGTGATGCGCCAGACCGTGGTCAACCCGCGCTGGCGCCGGGTGTTCGAGATCATCTTCCACAAGTGTGAAATGGTGCAGGACAACGGCGCCATCTTCGAGCGCCAGCGCCAGTCGCACCAGGACGGTCTGATCAAGATGCGCGAGCACCTGCGCCTGGCCCTGGAGCGCGGCCAGCTGCCCGCCGACCTGGACCTGGACCTGGCCGTCAACGCCTTCCATGCCGCCATCGGCGGGGTGCTGGCGCACTGGCTGTTCTCGCCCCAGGACTTCGACCTCGACGCCAACGCCGAGCGCATGTCCGACGCCTTTATCGATACCCTGAAGTTCTCACCGGCGCTGCGCCATGGCTACGTGCCGCGCCCGATGGCGGCGCTGGACCGGGAACTGTCCACGCTGTGCCAGCAGGCCTGCCCGAACGCCCAACCGGGCGGGCTCGAAACCGGCGACCTGGTGCCCTGAGCGCCGCGCTTAGCCGCGCATGGCCTCGCGCCAGCGCGCCAGGAAGGCGCGCTTGCGCATCGCGTCCTGCGCGGCCAGCAGGCCCGGGCCGACGCTGATCGGCTTGAGCGCGTAGCCCAGCCGCTCCGACAATGCCGCCGCGGTGTGCACGCTGTCGGTATCGGTGCGGATGGTATAGAGCTGCGAGGTGGACTTGGCCAGCAGCGCCTGGCCCTCGCGCGAGAGCAGGTAGTCCAGCCACAGCCGCGCCGCATTGGGCCGCGGCGCGCGCCGGGCAATAAAGGCCACCCGCGACATCACCAGCGTGTAGTCGCGCGGGGCGATCACGTCGATGGCCGCGCCGCGCTCCATCAGCGACAGCGCGTACGAACCCAGCAGGTTGTAGCCCATCACCAGCTCGCCGCTGGCGATGCGCTCGATCATCTCGGCCGTGGACGCCGACAGTTGCACCCCGGCGCGCCCCAGCGCCTGCGCCAGGTACCAGAACTCACTGCCCATGCGCGCGTCCTGCTGCGCCAGCAGGTAGCCCACGCCCGAGCGCTCCACGTCATAGGTCACCACCTTGCCATGCCAGCGCGGCGCGTGTTCCTGCAGCAGCCGCGCCAGCCCGCTGCGGCTGCGCGGCGGGCGCATGCCGGCCAGGTGGTGGCGGTTGTAGACAATCACCGCGGGCTCGAAGGTGGTGCCCCAGGCCTCGTCGCGCCACACCGCCCAGCCGGGCAGGCCGGCGCGCTCGGGCGAGGCGTAGCGCTGTGCATGGCCGTCGTTGACCAGCTTGATCTGCAGGTCCATCGCCGTGCTCCACAGCACGTCGGCAAAGGCCGCATCGGGCGCGGGCCGCTTGCCGCCCAGCGCCGCGGTCTCGGCCAGGAAGCGCTGGTTCAGATCGATCGTGTTGAGATCCTGGTAGTGCACGCGGATGCCCGGGTAGCGCGCCTCGAACGCGGCGATCAGCGGCTGCGCCACTTTCAGGTCGGTCGATGCATAGACCGTGACCATGCCTTCGCGCATGGCGCCGGCGATGGTGGCGTCATACCCGGACGGATACCCCGGCGGCGGCGCCGGCGGCCTAGACTGGGCATGAAGGGGCCATGCGGCCGGCAAGGTGGCGCCGGCCAGCAGCGACGCGCCCAGCAGGCGGCGGCGCTGCGCCGAGGCAGGCGGCTCACAAGCGCATAGCAGGGACGGCGGGGGTGGACGCGTGGGCACGGTGGTCGCAAACGGAAGAACTGCCTGTGGAAGGGAGCGGGCGCGCGGACAACACGCGCCGGGACCAGCGGGGCGGGGGTATTATAGGCGCCCGCGGCGGGCACGCTCCATCGGTGCAGCCCCCTGTTATCCGGACGTTTTCCGCCGCCGCAACCGAAATATGGACCAAACCGGCAGAGGAGGAGACCGGCATGCGCATCCTGCTGGTGGAGGATGAAATCGAACTGGCACGCTGGGTCGCCCGCGCGCTGGAGCAGGGCGGCTTTGTGATCGAGCACGTCGCCGACGGGCTGCAGGCCGAGGCCCGCCTGCAGGCGGAGGAATACGACGCGGTGCTGCTCGACCTGCGCCTGCCCGGCAAGGACGGGCTGGCCGTGCTCAAGTCCATGCGCGGGCGCGACGACCGCACCCCCGTGCTGATCCTGACTGCGCAGGACACGCTGGACGAACGCGTGCGCGGCCTGAACCTTGGCGCCGACGACTACCTGCCCAAGCCTTTTGCCATTGCCGAGCTGGAAGCGCGGCTGCTGGCGCTGATCCGGCGCAGCCGCGGGCGCGCGCATCCGCGCCTGCAGTGCGGCACGCTGGTGTTTGACGGCGAGACCCGCAGCTTCACGCTGGACGGCGCTCCGCTGGCGCTGACCCCGCGCGAATCGACCCTGCTGGGCGCGCTGCTGGCACGCAGCGGCCAGCCGCTGACCAAGGCGCAGCTGCTCGACAAGGTGTTCTCGCTCGACGCCGATGTCTCTCCCGACGCGATCGAGGTGCTGGTCTACCGGCTGCGCAAGAAGCTGGCCGGGCACGGCGTCACCATCGTCACGCTGCGCGGCTTCGGCTACTTGCTGGAGCCTGAGGCCGGGCGCTAATCATGCACTTGCGGATGTGGCCGCGCCATCCGGTGCTGCTGTGGCGCCGCGGCAGCCTGCGCCGGCAACTGCTGTTGCTGCTGGTGCCGGCGCTGGCGGCGATGATGGCGATCGACACCTGGCTCACCTACGGCACCCTGCGCGACGCCGCCAACACGGCTTATGACCGCTCGCTCTATGGCTCGATCCGCGCCATCGACAATGCCATCGGCATGGCCGGCGACAGCGTCCAGCTCACCCTGCCCGACGCCGCCATGGAGATGTTCGAGACCGCGGCGCAGACCCATGTGTTCTACCGCGTGTCGACCGAGCGCGCCGGCCAGGTCGAGACCGTCACCGGCTACGACGACCTGCCGCTGCCGGCCGGCAACCTCGTCAACAACCAGCCGCGCTTCTACGACGCCGAATACCGGGGCGAGGCCGTGCGCATCGCCGCCATGGCGCGGCCGGTGTACCGGCCGGATGCGCGCATGCGCGTGATCATCCAGGTGGCCGAGACCGCCGAGCCGCGCACCACGCTGATCGGTACGGTCTGGCGCAGCGCGCTGGCGCGCGACCTGCTGCTGATCCTGCTGAGCGCCGGCATCCTGGTGGGCGGCGTCACCTACGTGCTGCGCCCGCTGGCGCGCGTGCGCGACGATGTGGAAGCGCGTTCGCCGGACGACCTGGCGCCGCTTACGTTCGAGCGCGTGCCCGCCGAGGTGCGCCCGCTGGTCGACGCGGTCAACCTGCATGTGTCGCGCTCGGCGGCAATGGCGCAGTCGCAGGCCCAGTTCATCGCCGATGCCGCGCACCAGCTGCGCACGCCGCTGGCCATCCTGAAGACCCAGGCCGAATACGCCCAGCGCCAGCTGCGCGCGCCCGACCCCGAGGCCGCGCGCCAGGCCGCCGGCGAAGCCGTGGGCGGCATCGTCACCCAGCTGGAGCAGGCCGCGCGCCTGACCAACCAGCTGCTGGCGCTGGCGCGGGTACGCCAGCACCACGGCGAAGCCGCCCAGGAAGCCGATGGCATCGACATCATCGACGCTGTCACCGTGGCCGAACAGGTGGCGCTGGACTACCTGCCGCTGGCGCGCGGCAAGCAGCAGGACTTCGGCTGGGAGCCGGTGGCGGGGCTGAAGCTGCCGGTGCGCGCCGACCCCGCGCTGCTGCGCGAGGCGCTGGCCAACCTGGTCCACAACGCGATCCAGTACTCGCCGCGCGGCAGCCGCATCACGCTGTCGGCCACGCGCGCCGACCAGACCGCCTGCCTGGTGGTGGAAGACGATGGCCCGGGCATTCCGGCCGAAGAGCGCGAAAAAGTCTTCGCGCGCTTCTACCGGCGCGTGGGCAATGCGGAGCCGGGCTCCGGGCTGGGGCTGGCCATCTCGCGCGAGATGGCGGCACGGTTTGGCGGCACGGTGGAGCTTGGCGATGGGCTGCAGGGCACCGGCGTGCGCGCGGTGCTGAAGCTGCCCATCGGTGAATAACGCCTAACCAAACAACTCTTCTGCCACCGTCGGATGCAGCTGCACCGTGGTCTCCAGGTGCGATTCGCGCACGCCCAGCCGCAACGCCACGGCCAGCGTCTGCACGATCTCGGGCGCGGCGTCGTCCATCAGGTGCGCACCCAGCACGCGCCCGCTGCGCGCATTCAGCACCAGCTTGAACATCGACTGGTGGGCCGTGCCGCCAAAGCGGTTTTCCAGCGAGACAAAGCGCTTGACCACGGTGCGGATGCGTTCGGGCTTGCCGGCGGCTGCGATCGCCTGGGCCTCGGTCAGGCCCACGGCGCCGATGGCGGGCTCGCAGAACACCGCGGTGGGCACGAAGTCGAAATCGGCGCGTTCGCCACGCCGGCCATACAGGCGGTCAGCCAGCCAGCGGCCCTGCGCGGTGGCCACCGGTGTCAGGTGCAGGCCGTCGATGGCGTCGCCGAGCGCGTAGATGCCGCGCACGTTGCTGCGGAACTGGCGGTCCACGCGGATGCCGCCCTTGTCGCCAAAGTCCACGCCAACCGCCTCCAGCCCGAAGCCCTGCACGTTGGAAATGCGCCCGATCGCCGCCAGCGCGGCCTGCGCGCGCACGGCCTCGGTCTGGCCGGGGCGGTCGGTGGGGCGGTAGCAGACTTCCACCGCGCCGTTGGCCTGGCTCAGCAGGTGCACCCTGGCGTTCAGGTGCAGGCGCACGCCGCGCGCGGTCAGTGCATCGGCCAGCGACCGGGAGATGTCGTGGTCGAAGTGGGGCAGCAGCCGGTCGCCGGCAACGATCAGGTCTACCTTGACGCCGTAGCGCGACAGGATCGAGGCCTGCTCCACGCCGATGTAGCCGCCGCCGATGACCGCGATCGAACCCGGCACGGTCTGCCAGGTGAAGACGTCGTCGGAACTGGCGGCCAGTTCGCCGCCGGGGACTTCGAGCGCGCGCGGGCGCGCGCCGGTGGCAATCAGGATGCGGCGCGCGTGGATGGTCTCGTCGCCGACTCGCACTTCGCCCTTGCCGGTGACCAGCGCATCGCCGCGCAGGATTTCCACGCCGGATTCGTGCAGGCGCTGGGTGTAGCCCGCGTTCAGCCGCGCGACTTCGGCGTTGACGCGGACGATGGCGTCGCGCCAGTCCTCATGCCCGCCCGTGTGCGACAGGCAGCCCGACAGGATCGCCGACCAGCCGGCGCCGTAGGACAGCATCTTCTTGGGAACGCAGCCGCGGTTGACGCAGGTGCCGCCGATGGCATCGCGCTCGACCAGGATCACGCGTGCGCCGTGCGCGGCGGCGCGCCGCGCGCAGGCCACGCCGCCCGAGCCGCCGCCGATCACCACCAGGTCTGCCTTGCGCACCTTGTCGTTGCGCCGCGTGCGGCCGTTGCGCACGCGCGGCACCTGCTCCACCGGCGGCGCCGCGCTGACCTCGCGGGCGCGCCGCGGTTCCTTGGCCCCGGCGGGGGTTGTCTGGCGCTTAGTCATCCATGCCTCCTGTCGCGGCACGCGGGCCGCATCGACAACAATCAGGCCAGCGCCAGCAAACGAAACACTAGGCAGCGGGCCGCAGTTCGGTATTCAGGATCGACGGCCACTCGCGCAGGAAAGTTTCCCCGTCGCGGCGGCCCAGCTCATAGGCGTGCGTCATGGCATCGGGCCGGGTGTAGTCCCAGCTCGAGATCGGCACGCGCTGCGAGGGCTGCAGGTACAGGCGGCGCTGGCCGCCTTGCTCAACCACGAAACGGCGCGGGCGCGGATACAGCCGTGTCACCAGCACCAGCACATTGCCCGGGGTGGCATCGAGCGCGTCCACGGGCACATTGTCGACCAGCCCGCCGTCCAGCACCGGGCGGCCGCCGCGGCGCAGCACCGGCGTGAAGGGCGGCGTGGAGGCCGACTGCAGCAGCAGGTCGGCCAGTTGCTCGGGCGAGGCGCAGTCCTGCGCGCGCACGAACTCCGGGCGGAAGCCCAGCTTGCGCCCCAGCCGCGGGTGCAGCGTCTTGAGCACATGCTTGTCGATGTTGTACGCCAGCAGCCCCGCTGCCACCGCCAGGCGCGGGCCGCTCCAGCGCGGGATATGGGCCACGCCGATGCGGATTTCCGGCGCCTGCTGCAGGTGCGAGAGGCGCCCGTCGGCGAAGATCGTCAGCAGCGCGGTGCGGTAGATGCCGTAATGCGGGAACACGCGCTCATTGCGCAGCAGGTTGCCCCAGTAGGCATTGCGGCGGTTGTTGGACAGCACCTCGCGGTAGTAGTCCATGGTCTGGTGCGAGTCGTGCGCATAGACCATGCACGCCGTCGCCGCGCCGGCCGAGATCGCGGCGATCACGCGCGGGCGCAGCTGCAGTTCCGGCGCGACCGTGTCCCACCAACCCGCCTGCCACCAGCAGCGGTTGCCGCCGCCGGCAAAGACGATCTGGTCGAAGGGATTGGCGTGGCCGGAGGTCATGGACGCTGGCGTTGCGAGGGGTTCAGAGCAGGGCGTAGGTGGTGGTGGCCTGCACCGCCAGCTTGCCGTCGGGGCCGGTCAGCTCGATCTCGCCGAACACCACGGTCTTGCCCATGCGCAGCACGTTGGCGCGCACCAGCACGTCGCCGTCGATCACCGGGCGCATGAAGTTGGTGGTGAGCGTGACTGTGGTCATCGGGCGGAAGGCGCCCAGCGCGCTGGCCACGGCGACGATCATGGCGGTATCGGCGGCGGACATCAGCACCTGGCCGCAGACCACGCCGCCCGCATGGCGGAACGATTCGCTGAACGGCAGGCGCAGCGTGACGCCCTGGGCATCGACAGCTTCGGCGCGCAGGCCGAGCTGGCGCACCCATGGCGCCAGCACGCGCTCCAGCGTGGCTTCGATCTCGGCGAGGCTGAATTGCGGTGCGGCTTCGGACATGGCGCTCCTGGTTCTGGCTGGCCGCACCGTAGCCGTCCTGTGGCGGACCGCTACTCTGTCTCCTCCGGCGCGACGCGATGTTTGAGGCAATGATACAGGGGGCCGGTGGCCAGCACCACGAAGGCCATCCGGATCACGTGGAACGCCGTCACCAGCGGCACCCCCACCTCCAGCACCTTGGCGGTGATGCACATCTCGGCAATGCCGCCCGGCGTGGTGCCCAGGATCACCGTGGCCGGGTGCGCGCCCGACAGCGCCGACAGCCCCCAGCCCACCAGCGCCGATACCACCAGCGCCAGCACCGTGTAGAGCGCCACGCCCGACAGGAAGCGCGGCGCGGTATGCAGGAACTCGCGCGAGAAGCGCACCCCCAGCGAGACACCGATCAGCAACTGGCCGGCACGGCTCATCCAGGTGGGGATGGCCGACAGTTCGATCCCGGATGCAGTCAACACCGCCGCGGCCAGCAGCGTGCCGATCACGAACGGGTTGGGCATGTTCAGCCGCTTCACCAGCAGCGCCACGCCCAGCGTGATGGCGATCAGCGCCAGCAGCCCCGGCGCGCTGACCACGCGCGGGCCGGGGATATAGGGGTCGAGCCCGTGGATGCCGCCGTACTGGAAGATCGCCGGCACGGTCACCACCACCATCAGCACCCGCAGCGAGTGCGCGGCCGCCACCTGGTCGATGCGCGCGCCGTTGCGCTCGGCCAGGTTGGCCATCTCCGAGGCGCCGCCGATGGCGGTGGAGAAGAACGCGGTCTTGAAGGCCACGCCGGTGGTCCGCCGCAGCAGGATGGCGCCGCCCGCGCCCAGCACCAGCGCGAACAGCGAGCCGGCAATGATGTAGGGCAGGTACTCCACCAGCCGCGCCACCACGTCCGGCGTGAAGTAGAGCCCGAGCGACGCGCCGATCACCCACTGGCCCGCATTGCGGGCCTGCGACGGCGCCCGCAGATCGGCCCCGGCCATGCGCGCGGCGGCCACGGACAGCAACGGGCCGATCATCCACGGCAGCGGGGTATGCAGCGCGGTGCAGAGCAGGGCGGCGGCCAGCCCGAGTGCCAGCGTGGGCAGCGCGGATAGCCAAGGGTTGGAGAAGAGACGCATGGTGCAGCGGCCTGGCGCGGGAGCGCCGGCGGCTTGTTGTTCTGGAAGACGGACGACGAAAGACAAGAGGCCCGCACACCATTGGCGTGCGGGCCTCGCAAAGCTTACCGCAAGATCGCGCGCATCATGCCGCGTTGTCGGCCTGCGCGTGCGCCGAGGTGCGGGTCGCGTGCCAGCGCAACAGGCGCGGGATCACCACCACCGCCACGGTCAGCGCCAGGATGGTGGCCGAGATCGGCTGGCGCAGGAACAGGGTCCAGTCGCCCTGGCCGATCGACAGCGCATTGCGCAGCTGCTTCTCGGCCATCGGCCCCAGGATCATGCCCACGATCACCGGCGCGGTGGGGAAATCGAAGCGGCGCATCACCATGCCCAGCAGGCCGACCACGAACAGCAGCAGCAGGTCGAACCACGACTGGCGGATGCCGTAGGCGCCCAGCCCCGCGAAGATCAGGATGCCGCCGTACAGCAGCGGCGTGGGCACGCGCAGCATGCGCACCCACAGCCCGATCGCCGGCAGGTTCAGCACCAGCAGCATGACGTTGCCGATATACAGCGACGCCAGCAGGCCCCACACCAGGTCGCCCGAGGTCTGGAACAGCATCGGGCCCGGCTGCAGGTTGTAGTTCTGGAACGCGGCCAGCAGGATCGCGGTGGTGTTCGAGGTCGGGATGCCCAGCGTCAGCAGCGGCGCCAGCGTCGCGGTCACTGCGGCGTTGTTGGCGGCTTCGGGGCCGGCCACGCCTTCGATCGCGCCGACCTTGCCGAACTCTTCCTTGTGGTCCGACAGCTTTTTCTCGGTGGCATACGACAGGAAGGTCGGAATCTCGGCGCCGCCGGCGGGGATCAGACCGAACGGGAAGCCGATGAGGGTGCCGCGGATCCACGCCGGGACCGAGCGCTTCCAGTCCGACTTGTTCATGTGGACCGAGCTGAGCTTGTTGAACGTGCCCGCCGGCTGCGGGAAGAACGCGTTGAACAGCGCCTCGCCCACGGCGAACAGGCCCACCGCCACCACCACGATGTCGATGCCGTCGTACAGCTCCTGCACGTTCATCGAATAGCGGGTCTGGCCCGACAGCGAATCCATGCCGATCAGGCCGATGCCCAGGCCCAGGAACAATGCGGTCATGCCGCGCAGCAGCGACGAGCCCAGCACGGCCGAGACCGTGGTGAAGGCCAGCAGCATGATCATGAAATACTCGCCCGGGCCGAACTGCAGCGCCACGTCCGCCGCCACCGGCGCGAACATCGACAGCAGCACGGTGGCGATGGTGCCCGCCACGAACGAGCCAATCGCCGCGGTGGCCAGCGCCGGGCCGGCGCGCCCGTTCTTGGCCATCAGGTTGCCTTCCATGGCTGTCACCATGGTGGAAGACTCGCCCGGGGTGTTCATCAGAATCGAGGTGGTCGAGCCGCCGTACATCGCGCCGTAGTAGATGCCGGCGAACATGATCAGCGCCGCGGTTGGTTCCACCTTGGCGGTCAGCGGCAGCAGCATCGCCACCGTCAACGCGGGGCCGATGCCGGGCAGCACGCCGATGGCGGTGCCGAGGAAGCAGCCCACCAGGGCCCACATCAGGTTGATTGGCGTGATCGCGACGGCAAAGCCGTGCATCAGCAGGTTGAGGGTATCCATTCGAAGACTCCTTGCTGGTCGGGCGGGCGGGCTCAGAAGCCAGCGATGGGCAGCAGCGGCAGGTTGATGCCGAGCAGGAATTCAAACAGTGCCCACATCGGCACCGTGATGCACAGGCCGATCAGCGCATCGCGCACGATGCGGCGGCTGCCATAGCCACGCGCCACGCACACCATCAGGAGTGTGGAAGCGAACACGAAGCCAAGCGTGCCGATCAGTGCCATGTTCAGCACCAGGCCCGCGGCCACCCACAGGAAGCCGCCGAAGTTGTGCGGCGCGTCCGGCAGCTCGGCATCTTCTTCCGGCATGTTGCGGAAACCGCCGCGTACGCCCTGCCACGTCAGCAGCGCGCCGCACACCGCCAGGCCGACGGCTACCAGCGTGGGCATGAAGCGCGGCGACAGGCCGGCATAACCCTCTTCGCCGGAAATGCCGGACAGCCCGAGGAAGAAGAACAGCGAGAGCGCCAGCACGGCAATGCCGATGGCGAGGTGCGAGGGTTTCATGGAGACTCCTTGGCCTTTGTCGCCAGCAGGGGCGCTGGCGTCCGCGACGCTGGCAGGTGCTGCCCGCGCGGCGGCAGGGCCCGGCGACGTATGGTTATTTGTCTGGTATCGCAGGTGGACACCGGGCCCTGCGCCGTTTTCCTGCCGCCGGGTTCACCGGCGGGGTTGGCAGGCACGACAGGTAAAGCGGGTTGAAGCGGTGCTGCGGGCGGTTCTTACTTGGCCACGCCCAGTTCACGCAGCGAGCCGCCCAGGCGGGCCGATTCGCTGTCGACGAACTTGCCGAACTCGTCTCCGGTCAGCAGGAACGGGGTCCAGTCGTTCTTCTGCAGCGTGTCCTTCCAGGACTTGCTCTCGGTGGCCTTGACCACGGCGTCGATCATGGCCTTGCGCTGCTCGGCGCTGATGCCGGGCGCGCCGTACACGCCGCGCCAGTTGTAGATCTCGACGTTCACGCCTTGCTCCTTGAGCGTCGGGATATCGGCGGTGCGGTCCTTGGAGGTCACCGCCAGCGCGCGCATCTTGCCGCTCTTGATGAAGGGCAGGAATTCCGACACGCCGGCAATGCCCACCGTCACGTGGCCGCCCATGATCGAGGCCGAGGCTTCGCCGCCGCCCTGGAAGGGTACGTAGTTGATCTTCTTGGGATCGACGCCCGATTCCTTGGCAATCAGGCCGGCCAGGATGTGGTCGATCGAACCCTTGGAGCCGCCGCCCCAGCTGACGCTGCCCGGGTTGGCCTTGAGCTGCGTGGTCAGGTCCTTGACCGACTTGATCGGCGAGCTGGCCGGCACGGTGATGACCATGGTGTCGGCGAACAGGCGCGCGATCGGGGTGGCGTTCTTCAGCGTGACCGGCGGCTTGTTGGTCTCGATCGCGCCCACCATCACGGCGCCCACCACCATCAGCGCATTGGGGTTGCCCTTGTCGGTATTGACGAACTGGGTCAGCGCGATGGTGCCACCGGCGCCGCCCTTGTTGTCATACGAGGCGGTCTTGGCCGTGCCCGCGGCAATCATCGCGGCGCCCAGCGAGCGGCCGGTCTGGTCAAAGCCGCCGCCCGGGTTGGCGCCGATCATGACCTTGACGCTGTCCAGCGCAAAGGCTGGCGCGGCGGCGAAGGTGGCGGCAACGGCGGCCGATGCCATCACGGCATGGGCCAGGCGGGAATAGGTACGGCGCATAGCGGTCTCCTGGTTGTACCGGGGATGCGCGGTGCCAGCCTGCTGGCAGCCGCGATCCGACCCGGGCGTTCCGGCTGCCACTGCGTTGCGAGGACGGGAAGGTAGCCCGGGGGGACTGTGCGAAAGGCGCAGTGCCGGTGCTTGTCTCCTGTCCGGCGCGGCGGGGCGTGGCCGGGACTGTTCTTGGATTTTTGGTGAACGTCAGACCGGAATTACCGGTCATGGGGCGGATTCTAGGCGGCGGAAACTGTCAAAAGGCTGTCAATTGGGGGGAGAATGGGTCGGGGTTTACGTGGATGGCGCATTGCAGCGCGGGCGCAGGCCCGTCAACCCGCCGGCTTCGCCTGCAGGCATGGGTCCTTGCGCGCCACCGCCGGCACCACCACGGCCATGTCGAACTCGCCGTCGGCCGGCGGGTTTTCCACATACCCCACGCTGACCACCTGCGCCACGCCCGCCCCCAGCCAGCGCGGCACGCCGATGTCGCGCCGCACGTGGCCGTTGCCTGCGATCAGCACCGCGCCGCGCAGCGCGTAGGGGCGCAGCGTCTGCGCCATCACCGCATCGCGCGCGGCCTGCGCCGCCAGCATCCCGGGCAGCATGGCCTTTGGGAAATTGCCGCAGTGGCCCAGGTCGAGCACCGCCGTCTGCGCCGCCACGAGGTCGTCGGGCAGCGCACCGGACAGGCCCAGTTGCTGGCGCTCGCCGGCCGGGAACAGGCTGTCCAGTCCGCCGCGCACGATCTTGCCGGCGTCGGCGCGCGACAGGTTAGCCGCCACCAGCGGCAGGTCGTACTGCAGCGCCAGCGCCACCACCGGCCGGTACAGCGGCCATTGCCAGGCACCGCCGCCGGCCTGGGCGATCAGGTAGTCAGCATCGCGCGGGCGCTCGCGGCGGGCGCGCTCGATATCCGCCTGGCGCTCGCGGTCAAACTGCTCCATGGCGATGGCCGGGCGCCAGCCTTGCTCGACGGCACGCGTCAGCGCGGCCAGGCGTTGCTGCTGCGCGGCGGCGTTATCGTGGACCTCGCCCAACAGCACGTAAGATTTGCCGGCAAAGGCGGCGCTGACCGCCTCGGGCGCGGGGCGGGTGGCCGCGCAGCCGGTGGCGAGCACAGCGACAGCGGCGGCCAGCATGCCGGCACGCATGTTTGCGACAGGAAAACGGAGTGACATCACGCGGTTCCTTTCCTTACCTCGTTGTCGTGGCGGGGTTGGCGGCCTGCGCTCCCGCTTGTTTCCCGGGTTGGTGATGATGGTCACGTCGTCGACCCTGGCCGGCACCTCGAAAGCAAAGAGGCCGCAGCAAAGCTGCGGCCACCTCTTGCCTGCCGGTGCCTCAGTGCTGGTGTACCGTCTCGCCCGGCGCCTTCTCCGGCAGCTTGTTCCCCTCCGAATCGATCTGCAGCGGCCCCGTCCCGGAGAACCGGTCCAGCGCGAGGTAGATCACCGGCGTGATGAACAGCGTAATCACCTGCGAGAACAGCAGGCCGCCAACCACGGCCAGGCCCAGCGGCTGGCGCAGCTCGGCACCGGCGCCAAGGCCCAGCGCCAGCGGCAGCGCGCCCATCACCGCGGCGAAGGTCGTCATCATGATCGGCCGGAAGCGCAGCAGGCACGCCTGCCGGATCGCCTTGGCCGGCGGCATGCCCTGTTCACGCTGCGCGGCCAGCGCGAAGTCGATCATCATGATGGCGTTCTTCTTGACGATGCCGATCAGCATCAGCACGCCGATCACCGCGATCAGCGACAGCTCCACGTTGAAGATAAACAAGGTCAGCAACGCGCCCACCGCCGCCGAGGGCAAACCCGCCAGGATGGTCAGCGGGTGGATATAGCTTTCATACAGCACGCCCAGCAGCGTGTAGATTACCGCGATGGCCGCCACCAGCAGCACGATCTGCGTGGTCTGCGACGACTGGAACACTGCCGCGTCGCCGCCCCAGCTGGTGAAGATCGAGCTGGGCATGGCGATCTCCTGCCGGTAGCGGTCGATGCGCGCCGAAGCATCGCCCAGCGCCGCGCCCGGCGCCAGGTTGAACGACACCGTCACCGAAGGCAGCTGTCCCTGGTGGTTGACGGCGATCGGCCCGACCCGGCGCTCGGTGGTGGCGAAGGCGGAGATCGGCACCATCTGGCCGGTCTTGCTGCGCACATAGAGCTTGGAGAACGCGCTCTCGTCGGTGCGGTCGACATCGGCCGCCTGCAGGATCACGTAGTAGTTGTCGATCGGCGTGTAGATGGTCGACACCTGCCGCTCGCCGAAAGCGGAATACAGCGCGGTGCGCACGTCCTGCATCTGCACGCCGAGCGCATTGGCCTTGTCGCGGTCGATCGACAGGTGCGCCTCCAGCCCGGACTGCTGCGAATCGCTGGTGACGTCGCGGAAGATCGGATCGGCGCGCATCTTCGCCATCAGCTTGTCGGAGGAGTCCTGCAGCTGGCCGGCCTTCACGCTCTGCAATGTGTACTGGTAGCGGCTCTTGCTCTGGCGCCCGCCCAGTTGCAGGTTCTGCACCGGCGCAAAGTACACCGCCAGCCCCGGCACCCCGGCAACATCGCGCCGCAGCGACTCGATCACCCTGGGCATGACCTCACGTTCGCCACGTGGCTTCAGTTCGACAAACATGCGCCCGGTGTTGATGGCCGGCGACGGGCCGCCGCCGATGGCGACCACGATGCTCTTGACCGCGGGGTTGGCGCGCATGCGCTCGGCGGCGTCGCGCAGGCGCTCGGCCATGGCGTCGAAGGAGATGTCCTGCGGGCCTTCGGCGTTGACGCGGATCTGGCCGATGTCTTCCTCGGGGAAGAAGCCCTTGGGAATGGTGACGAACAGCACCGCGGTCAGCACGAACGTCAGCCCTGCGACCGCCAGCACGGTGCGGCGATGCGTCAGGCACCAGTCCAGTCCGCGCGCATAGCGGTGCAGCGTGAACTCGAACAGGTTCTCGAACCACTGCGTGGAGCGCATGCCGAAGGTCTGCTTCTGCGCGATGGCGGGCTGCGCTGGCACGTGGTCGCCGTAGGCATGGTGCGATTCATCCACCGGCACGTTCTCGGCCGACAGGAAACGTGCGCACAGCATCGGGATCAGCGTCAGCGACACCAGCGCCGACACCAGGATCGCCAGCGACACCACCGCCGCGAACTCATGGAACAACAGCCCGATCACGCCCGGCATGAAGAAGATCGGGATAAACACCGCCACCAGCGAGATCGAGATCGACAGGATGGTGAAGCCCATCTCGCGCGAACCCACCAGCGCGGCCTTGAGCGGCGCCACGCCGTCCTCGATATGGCGCACGATGTTCTCGAGCATGACGATGGCGTCGTCCACCACCAGGCCCACCGCCAGCGTGATGGCCAGCAGCGAGACGTTGTCCAGGCTGTAGCCAAACGCCTTCATCAGCGCCACCGTGCCGATCAGCGAGATCGGCAGTGACACCGTGGGGATCAGCGTGGCGGCGGCGCGGCGCAGGAACAGGAAGATCACCATCACCACCAGCGCCACCGTCAGCGCCAGCGTGAACTGCACGTCGTGGATCGATTCGCGGATCGAGTTCGAGCGGTCGTTGACCACCGCGACATTGACCGAGCCCGGCATCTGCGCGATCAGGCGGGGCAGGGCGGCCTTGATGGCATCGACCACCGCCACGGTGTTGGCGTCGGGCTGGCGCAGCACGGCCAGCACGATCGAGCGCTCGTTGTTGAGCCAGCTGCCAGTCTTGATGGTCTCGACGCTGTCCTCAATCTCGGCCACGTCGGACAGCCGCACCAGCGCGCCGTTGGGCTGGCTGGCGACGATGATGTTGCGGAAGGCGTCGGCGCTGGTCAGCTGCCGGTTGGCCTGGATGGTCAGGGTCTGGCGCGCGCTGTCGAGCGTGCCAACCGGCGTGTTGGCGTTGGCGCGGTTCAGCGCCGTGGCCAGCTCGTCCAGCGTCAGCCCGCGCGCGGCGAGCGCATCCGGGTGCGCGCGCACGCGCACCGCAAAGCGCTTCTGCCCGAAGATCTGCACCTGCGCCACCCCCGGCAGCGTGGCCAGCGTGGGCGAGATCAGGTTGTCGCCGAAGGCGTTCAGATCCGCCAGGCTCATCGCCGGCGAGTTGATCGCCAGCAGCAGCACCGGCGCATCGGCCGGGTTGACCTTGCGGTACGACGGCGGCACCGTCATCTCGATCGGCAGCGAACGCTGGGCGCGGAACAGCGCCGCCTGCACGTCGACGGCCGCGTCGTCGATATCGCGGTCGTTGTTGAATTCAATGGTGACGCTGGAGTTGCCGAGCGTGTTCGACGAGCTGATCACCGACACGCCCGGGATCGTCGCAAACTGCTTTTCCAGCTGCGTGGCGACCGATGCCGCCATCGTCTCGGGGCTGGCCCCGGGCAGGGTCGCGGTGACCTGGATCACCGGCGAATTGAAGCTGGGCAGCGCGGCGATGGGGATGGTCGGGTACAGCACGATGCCGGTGACCACCACGGCCAGGCACAGCAGCACCGTCATCACCGGACGGCGGATGCAGAGTTCAGACAGCGTCATGGCTCAGTGCCCCGCGGTGGCGCTGGCCGGGCGGGCGGCGGCGGCCGAGGCACCGGCGGCCGGGGCTTCGCGCACCAGCGCGCCGGGGCGCAGGTTCTGCGTGCCCTCCACCACCACGCGGGCGCCGGGCTGCACGCCCTCGACCACAGCGGCGGCGGCCGTGGTGGTCACCACCTGCACCGGCACGCGCGCGACCTTGCTGTCGGGCTGGACCACATAGACAAAGCGGCCTTCCGGGCCGGTCACCACCGCCTGCGGCGGCACCGACAGCGCGCCCTTGAGGGTCTGCACCACGGCGTTGACGTTGGCATAGGTGCCCGGCCACAGCCGCTGCTCATCATTGTCGAACTGCGCCTTGACGCGGATGGTGCCGTACTGCGGATCGACGGTGTTATCCACAAAGGTGATCCTGCCGGTCACCGGCGTCTTGCTGCCGTCGTTGGGCAGCGCGGTGACCTGCACCGGACCCGCGTGCAGCGCCTCGCGCAGCGCGCCCAGTTGCCGCTCGGGCAGGCTGAAAGTGACGGCGATGGGCTGCACCTGGGCAATGATGACCATCGGCTGGGTGCTGTTGGGCAGCACCAGCGAACCCGGGAAGGCGTTGATCACGCCGGTGCGGCCGCTGATGGTGGCGCGGATGGCGCCGTAGCTGACCGCCACGCGGCTGGCGTCGATGGCGGCCTGGTCGGCGCGCACGGTGGCGGCAAAGCCATCCACCTTGGCCTGGGCCGTGTCGACCGCGCTCTTGGAGATGAAGTTGCGCTGCAGCAGCTCCTGGCTGCGCGCGAGCGTGCGGCGGGCATCGGCCAGGTCAGCCTGGTCGCGCAGCAGCTGGGCTTGCGCCTTGGCCAGGTTGGCCTCGTCCATGCGGGTATCGAGCGAGAACAGCAGGTCGCCCGGCTTGACCGTCTGGCCTTCCTTGATATGGACGGTGCGCACGGTGCTGGACACCTGCGGGCGCACCTCGACGGTGGACAGCGCGGTGACATTGCCGTTGGCCGTGACCTGCAGCGGCACGTCGCCCTGCTGCACGCGCGCGGTGGACACCACCACGGCTGCCGGCGCCTTGGGCGCCGGCTTGGGCGCGAACCAGGTACGCCACGCAAACCAGCCCAGCCCGGCAATGACCAGCAGCACGGCCACCACCGCCCACGGCGACACGCGGCCGCGCCCGGTTCCGGTGGCCGCCCTCCAGTTGCTGTCGACGAAGCCCTTGGGCTGGTCGATCCTGTCAGATTTCATATTGTGTGGACCCTCTGCACCGCGTCTTCGCGCCACTCCCCCGTGATCGCCCGGCTGGTTGTGTCCAGATGTTGCCGGTGCATGTCGCGCAAAGACTCTACTGATACCGCGCTTCGCCCGCCGGAGCCAGCGCCGCGTATTACAGTCCGTTACAGGGTTGCAAGGGTCTGGTAATGCCCGGCGCCGGCAAACGCCGTCCGGGCCACAGGGGAAGCCGGAGATGTGTGTAGCGGGGCGCTTGTATGGTTAGACAAACATTATCAGAAAAGCTGCCGCCGGCCATCGCGGCGCCACTGATTGACGCTGTCCACCGACAGTTCGCGTGGCCCGGCCTGCACAACCACAACATCGCCGGCGCGCACCTCTCCCTTCAGCACCACGCTCAGGTAGACCCCGGAGTAGCCGCTCTGGATCATGTCGCGCACCGCGTGGCGGTAGCCCAGCGCGGCGTTGAACTTGTAGCAGGGCTTGCGCGGCGACTCCACCCGCAGCAGGGCCGTGCCCACGCGCACCAGGTCGCCGATCCAGAGTTGGGATTCAAGCAGCCCCTCCAGGGTCAGGTTCTCGCCCATGGCGCCAAACGGCAACGGTGGGCCTGACTCGGGCTGCCCGCAGGCGCGGCGGCGCGCATTCCACCACGGGTAGTGCTCGAAAGGATAGGCGTAGACCGCCTTGTCCAGCCCGCCGTGCACGGTCAGGTCGCCCTGTTCGTCGCCGGCCAGGCCCAGCGGCTGCACCTGTACCCGCAACGGGTGCAGCAGGGTGCTGACAGGGTGCTTGCGAATGCCCGACAGCACCACCGCCTCGGTGCCCGCCCCGGCCACCACCAACGGGATGGCCTTGGCCATGCTGACCGCCAGCACACGCGCAAGGCCCGGCCGAGGTCTGGATTCGCTCACGTGCGCCCCCGCTTCGTGGTTGTTCATCCGGTTGTGGAAAGGGCTGTGGATAAGCTGCGGATATGCCTGAGGATAACGGGGCGGATAACACTGTGGACAAGTGCTTGGTGCGGTCCCTCACAAGGAACCCGGCGGCGGGGAGCCGCCTCGGGGTTCAGCCCGGCATCACGCCTGCTGCGCCGCCTGCGGCCGCTGCCACTGGCAGCCCAGCGCCCGGGCGCGCTGCGATACCGCCAGCGCCACCAGCATCAGCGCCGCCGCACCCCAGTGCAGCGTATCGGCGCCGGCCAGCGTATAGATGGCAGCCCCGGCCATGGCGCCGGCCGCCTGGCCCAGGTAGATCGACGAAGAATTCAGCGAGATCGACACCGATGCCCGCTCAGGCGCCAGCAGCACCAGCCGCGCCTGCTGCGCGCTGTTGGTGGCAAATCCGCCCACGCCCCACAGCATGAACAGCAGCACCAGCGCCACGCTGCCCAGCCCGGCCAGCGGCCACAGCACCATGGCCGTGATCGAGGTCAGCAGCGTGACCTGCACGATCCGGCTGGGCGTGACCCGGTCCATGCGCGACGCCGCCATGGCATTGCCGAACACGCCGCAGGCGCCGTAGGCCAGGAACATCAGGCTAAGCGCGCCGCCGCTGATGCCGTACACATCGCGCATCAGCGGGGCGATATAGGTAAACACGGTGAACATGCCCGCCGACGAGATCATGGTGGTCAGCACCACCAGCATGATCGGCTTGTGGCGCAGCACCGCGCCCCAGGCCTCGCGCCCGGCCGGCGGCACGATCAGCCCCCGCGGCAGCGCGCGCCAGACCGCCGCCGACACCAGCAGCGCCAGGGCACCGACCAGCGCCATGCTGACGCGCCAGCCCAGCGTGCTGGAAATCCACGTGCCCAGCGGTACGCCCACCACGCTGGCGATGCTCCAGCCAAGAAACACGAAGCTGATGGCGCGCCCGCGCGTCTGCGCGTTGACCAGCAGCGGCAGCGTGGCGGCGGTCTGGGGCGTATAGATGGCCGCGCCGATCGCGGTCAGGAAGCGGATCGCCATCAGCGCCGCAAAGCTGGGCGCGAACGCGGCGGCCAGGTGCATCACCCCATAGACCAGCAGCGACCCGGCCAGCAGCAGCCGGCGGTCGATGCGCGAGCCCAGCGTGGCGAACAGCGGTGCGCCAATGCAGGTGGCCAGCGCAAACACCGAGATCAGCTGCCCGGCGCTGGCCGCGCCCAGCCCGAAATCGGCGGCAATGTCGTTCAACATGCCGGTAACGATCATCGCACCGGTGCCAATGACGAAATTGCCGACGCAGAGCGTCACTAGCCTGGGGTCCATGCCGGCCTTGGGAATAGGGGTTGGCGCAGGAGGGCGCCTTGTTGTTGTCTGGGCTGCCGCGGGCTGACTGACCGGGCGGTAAGGGAAGTCCGGAGTGTAGCGGTTTCGTGGAAATCGCGTTTCCCGGAGGAAATGCCCGGCCAGATGTGAAACACCCCTGTCCCGCATGGCGGAACAGGGGTGGTGTCGGGGCGGGCTGTCCGGAGGGAATCCGGCCGCTGGTGACTCAGCGCGTCAGCACCGGCGCCAGCGCCTTCGGGTTGACGATGCAGTCATGGTTGCCGGCCAGCACGTCCAGGATGTTCTGGAACGCGGTGCGGAAGTACAGCTCGTAGCTGTCGCGCTCCACATAGCCCAGGTGCGGCGTGCAGATGCAGTTTTCCATGCGCAGCAGCGCGTGGCCCTGCAGGATCGGCTCGGACTCGAACACGTCGATCGCCGCCATGCCCGGGCGGCCGCGGTTCAGCGCGGTGACCAGCGCGTTCTCTTCCAGCAGTTCGGCACGGCTGGTGTTGACGAACAGTGCCGTGGGCTTCATCCGCGTCAGGTCAGTCTGCTTGACGATGCCGCGGGTGTCGTCGTTCAGGCGCAGCTGCAGCGACAGCACATCGCTGTCGGCAAACAACTGCTCCTTGGATTCGGCCACGCCCAGCCCGTCGGCACGGGCGCCTTCCAGCGACGCCTCGCGGCCCCAGACCAGCACCTTCATGCCAAAGGCCCGGCCATAGCCGGCCAGCAGCCGGCCGATCTTGCCATAGCCCCAGATCCCCAGGGTCTGGCCGCGCAGCACCTGGCCCAGGCCGAAATTGGGCGGCATCGTCGTCGATTTCAGCCCCGACTGCTGCCAGGCGCCGTGCTTCAGGCTGGCGACATACTGGGGGATGCGGCGCTGGGCGGCCATGATCAGCGCCCAGGTCAGCTCGGCCGGCGCCACCGGTGAACCCACGCCTTCGAGCACGGCCACGCCGCGGTCGGTGCAGGCGTCCAGGTCGATATGGTTGCCGGGGCCGGCGCCGACCCGGCCGGTCTGGCTGATGATCTTGAGTTTGGGCAGTTTTTCCAGCAGTTGCCGGGTGATGCGAGTGCGTTCGCGGATCAGCACCACGGCTTCGACGTCTGACAGGCGTGCGGCCAGCTGGCCCACGCCCTTGACGGTGTTGTTGAACACCTTGACGTCGTGCCCCTCCAGCAAGCTGAAGCAAGGCAGCTTGCGCACGGCATCCTGGTAATCGTCGAGTACGGCAATCTTCATCGGCAACTCTGGTTGTCTAACGGTCTTGTGCCGGTTGGTGCGCGCGGCCACCAAGCTGCGCGCCGGCCAACAGTATTGTTGAGAAATATCGAAAAACCCCACGCCGGCCGGTGGCAGCGATTGTTGCACAGCAAAAAACAGGGGGGTGCGCCAGTGGTATCCTTGCCCGTTCCGGTGCCGCCGCGGATTGTCGGTCGAGCCTTGCTCCCGTCACGCGATCGCACCCGGACAAAGTCCGGCCAGCCCGCGCAGCCACCCCTGCGCGCGCGAAGCGCAACTGTAGCGCAGCCGCAGGGACCGCCGCGACCTTTTGCATAAACGAGGCCGCCGCGGAGTTGTAACGGGATGTGTCGATCCGAGTGTGACATCACTCCGGGGGTGTGACGGCCCCATCTGCCCGCTGGCCAGGCTTTGCAAGGATTCCTTCCCTTCCTTCCCTTTACGAATCTGGAGTCTGCAGTATGAACCACCCCACGATGCAAGGTACGGCGCCCGTCAATGCGCCGGCCTGGGTCAAGCACCCCAAGCTGGTGGCCTGGGTCGCTGAAATCGCCGCCCTGACCAAGCCCGACCATATCTATTGGTGCGACGGCTCGCAGGAAGAATATGACCGCCTGTGCGAGCAGATGGTCGCCGCCGGCACCATGAAGCGGCTGAACCCGGCCAAGCGCAAGAATTCCTTCCTGGCACTGTCGGACCCCTCGGACGTGGCGCGGGTGGAAGATCGCACCTTTATCTGCTCCGAAAAGCAGGAAGACGCCGGCCCCACCAACAACTGGACCGAACCCGCCGAGATGCGCCAGACGCTGAACGGCCTGTTCGAGGGCTGCATGCGCGGCCGCACGCTGTACGTGGTTCCGTTCTCGATGGGCCCGCTGGGCTCGCCGATCGCCCATATTGGCGTGGAACTGTCCGATTCGCCGTACGTGGCGGTCAATATGCGCATCATGACGCGCATGGGCCGCGCGGTGTACGACGTCCTGGGCTCCAACGGCGAGTTCGTGCCGTGCGTGCACACCGTCGGCAAGCCGCTGGCCGCCGGCGAGCAGGACGTGGCCTGGCCGTGCAACCCGACCAAGTACATCGTCCATTTCCCGGAAACGCGCGAGATCTGGTCGTTCGGCTCGGGCTACGGCGGCAACGCGCTGCTGGGCAAGAAGTGCTTCGCGCTGCGCATTGCATCGACCATGGGCCGCGATGAAGGCTGGCTGGCCGAGCACATGCTGATCCTGGGCGTGACCTCGCCCGAGGGAAAGAAGTACCACGTGGCAGCGGCCTTCCCGTCGGCCTGCGGCAAGACCAACTTCGCCATGCTGATTCCGCCCAAGGGCTTCGAGGGCTGGAAGGTCACCACCATCGGCGACGACATCGCCTGGATCAAGCCGGGCCAGGACGGCCGCCTGTGCGCGATCAATCCGGAAGCCGGCTACTTCGGCGTGGCCCCGGGCACCAGCGAGAAGACCAACTTCAACGCGATGGCGACGCTCAAGGAAAACGTCATCTTCACCAACGTGGCGCTGACCGACGACGGCGACGTGTGGTGGGAAGGCATGACCAAGGAAGCGCCCGCGCACCTGGTCGACTGGCAGGGCAAGGACTGGACCCCGGAAATCGCCAAGGCCACCGGCGCCAAGGCAGCGCACCCGAACGCCCGCTTCACCGCGCCGGCGTCGCAGTGCCCGTCGATCGACGAGAACTGGGACAACCCGGCCGGCGTACCCATTGATGCGTTCATCTTCGGCGGCCGCCGCTCGACCACCGTGCCGCTGGTGACCGAGGCCCGCAACTGGACCGAAGGCGTCTACATGGCCGCCACCATGGGTTCGGAAACCACCGCCGCGGCCGCCGGCCAGCAGGGCGTGGTGCGCCGCGACCCGTTCGCCATGCTGCCGTTCTGCGGCTACAACATGAGCGATTACTTCGGCCACTGGCTCCAACTCGGCCAGAAGCTGGAAGCCGCGGGCGCGAAGCTGCCGAAGATCTACTGCGTCAACTGGTTCCGCAAGGACGCCGACGGCAAGTTCGTGTGGCCGGGCTTTGGCGAGAACATGCGCGTACTGTCGTGGATGATCGACCGCGTCGAAGGCAAGGGGCAGGGCGCCGAGCACATGTTCGGCACCACCCCGCGCTACGAGGACCTGAACTGGAATGGCGTGGACTTCACGCCGGCGCAGTTCACGCAGGTGACCTCGATCGATCGCGATGCGTGGCAGCAGGAGCTGGCGCTGCATGACGAGCTGTTCACCAAGCTGCGGCATCGGCTGCCGCAGTCGCTGGCCGAAGTGCGCGCGGCGCTGGGCAAGCGGCTGGACGGCTGATCGCCACAGTTCGCGCAGCTTGCGATAAAGACGCCCGTCTCTTCAGAGACGGGCGTTTTTTTATTCCCTCTCGCTGTCCCCCAACGTCTCCACCGCATACTTCACCAGGCCCGCCCGCCCCTCGATCCCAAGCTTGCGCTTCAGGTTCAGCCGGTGCGTCTCCACCGTGCGTACCGACACCCCCAGCTGCGCCGCGATCTCCTTGTTGGCCAGGCCCCGCCCGATACCGCGCAGGATGTCGCGCTCGCGCGGCGTCAGCGCATCCAGCGGCCCTGCGGCGGGGCTCTGCTCGGCCATGCCGCGTGCAATGCGGGCGCTGTAGAAGACCCGTCCGGCCAGCACGGACTGGATCGCCGCCATCAACTCGTCGGCGGGCGCGTCCTTGAGCACATAGCCGCGCGCACCGGCGCGCACCGCCTGGCGCACATACTCCAGGTTGTCGTGCATCGACACGATCAGCACCGCCAGTTCCGGATAGCGGTCATGCAGCGCCGCGGCCAGGGCGATGCCGCCCATGCCGCGCATGCCGATATCGGTGATGACCAGGTCGGGCAGCTCGGCGGCGCCGGCGCGGTCCAGCCACGCCAGCGCGGCTTCGCCATCGTCGGCTTCGCCCACCACGCGCAGGCCGGGCTGCAGCGCCAGGTGCATGCGCATGCCGTCGCGCACCAGCGCATGGTCGTCGATTAGCAATACGCGGGCGGGCACTTCGGCGGAGTCGGCTAGCTGGGTCATGACGGCGAGGGTCCTGCTGAAACGGGATCGTGCACAATGGCCGCGGGCCTGGCCAGCGGCAGTGAAGCGACTAGCTGGGTGCCGCCCATGCCCGAAACGATGTCGAACTGCCCGCACAGCGCGGCGATGCGCTCGCGCAGGTTGCGCAGGCCGATGCCGCGCTGCGGGTCCTCCTGCATGCGCGCCACGTCGAAGCCATGCCCGTCGTCGCGCACGGTGAGGCGCGTGGCATCGGCATCAAAGGCCAGCGCCACCGCGACCCGGCGCGCGCCGGCATGGCGCTCGACGTTGGTCAAGGCTTCCTGCGCGATGCGGAACAGCGCCGTGGCCTGCTCGTCGGGCAGTTCGCGCGGGGTGCCGCTCTCGGTCACTGCAATTTCTAGCCCGCTGCCGCCCTGCATCTCGCGCGCCAGGTGCTGCAGTGCCGCGTACAGGCCCAGGTCGTCGAGCAGGGCGGGGCGCAGGTTGCGCGCCACGCGGCGCACTTCATTGAAGACGGTATCGAGCCGGTTCAGCGCCATGCCCAGCACCGGCGCCACCGCGGCGCCTTCGGCCGGGGCCAGGCGCAGGCGGTTGGTGGCGGTTTCCAGCACCAGCTTGACCGACACCAGCAGCTGGCTGATGCCGTCGTGCAGCTCGCGCGAGAGCCGGGCGCGCTCTTCTTCCTGCGACTGCACCACGCGCTGCGCCAGCTGGCGCAGCTTGGCGTCGGCCTCGCGGTGCTCGCTGACGTTCAGCGCCAGGCCGCTGGCGGCGACCAGCAGGATGCTGATGCCGGCGATCACGCCGATCCAGGCCATGGTCGCGCGGATATCGGTCTCGGCGCGCGCATCCAGCTGGCGCAGCGTGCTTTCCACGTCATCCAGGTAGATGCCGGTGCCGAGCATCCAGCCCCATTCGGGCACTGCCACCACATACCCAAGCTTGGGCGCCAGCTGCTGCGACGAGGGCTTTCTCCACAGGTAGCGCACCGCGCCGCCACCGCCCTTGGCCGCGGCGATCAGCTGCTGGATGGTCAGCGCACCCTGCGGGTCGCGCAGCGTCCACAGGTCCTGGCCGACCAGTTCGGGCTGGCGCGGGTGCATCAGGTTGCGGCCCTGCAGGTCGTACAGGAAGAAGTAGCCGTCGGGGCCGTAGTCCAGGCGCGCAAGTGCTTCCATCGCAGCCTGCCGGGTGGCGGCGTCGCTGCGCCCGGAGCGCACCAGCGGCGCGATCGCGCTCTGCGCCAGTTCTACGTAGTGGCGCAGCTCAGTTTCCTTGCTCTGCAGGTAGGCGGCCTCGACCAGCGCGCGTTCATGCTGCGCCAGCTGCGTGGCCTGGAAGCGCACGGCAAGCGCGATGCCCAGCATGGCCACCGCCAACGGCGCCACGGCGAGCAATAGGATCTTCTGGCGGAGTTTCATACAAGTGAGGGGGACCCGGGGGTAAACACCGATGCCGCGCAGGCGGCATGCCACCGTCGATTTGCGTAGTACTACGCAGAAGTGCTGCGTAGTTACGCGCTTGTGCGGGGTTTGGCGGGTGTCAATACTACACGCCGGACGCGCCGCCGCCCCAGCAGGGCGCATGCGCGGACGCAGCTGGTGCACTGTCCACACCCGGACGGTGCATCGCCTGCCTGCAAGACGAGATCCGGAAACGACGACACAACCGGGCGCGCAGCAGCTATCCCAGGAGACACCCTCACCGCCGGATTGCCCCCCGCTGCCCGCCCTCGGCGCAACCTCGCTGCCGATCCTGCCAGTTGCCTGTTACCAGTCCTTCGCCGCCGCAGGCTATCCAAGACATCCCGGTCTGAGGAGACCTTCACTATGAATCGCATCGGAGAACACCTGGTGTGGCTGGCCGTCGCCGTGCTCGGCGCGTTTGCCTTCGGCACCGTCGCGCTGGCGCGCGGCGAGGCCGTCAGCGCGCTGTGGATCGTGGTTGCCGCGCTCTGCATCTACCTGATCGCCTACCGCTACTACAGCCGCTTTATCGCCGACAAGGTGATGCAGCTCGATCCCAAACGCATGACGCCCGCCTGGCGCCACAACGACGGCCTGGACTACGTGCCGACCAACAAGGCGGTGCTGTTCGGCCACCACTTCGCGGCGATTGCCGGCGCCGGCCCGCTGGTCGGCCCGGTGCTGGCCGCGCAGATGGGCTATATGCCAGGCATGCTGTGGATCCTGGCCGGCGTGGTGTTCGCCGGCGCGGTGCAGGACTTCATGGTGCTGTTCATCTCCACGCGCCGTGACGGCCGCTCGCTGGGCGACCTGGTCAAGTCCGAAATGGGCACGGTGCCGGGCATGATCGCGCTGTTCGGCTGCTTCATGATCATGATCATCATCCTGGCGGTGCTGGCGCTGATCGTGGTGAAGGCGCTGGCCGATTCGCCGTGGGGCACCTTCACCGTGGCGGTGACGATTCCGATCGCGCTGTTCATGGGCATCTACACGCGCTATATCCGCCCGGGCCGCATCGGCGAGGTGTCGGTGATCGGCTTCGTGCTGCTGATGCTGGCCATCATCGGCGGCCAGTACGTGCATGAAAGCGCCACGCTGGCGCCGCTGTTCACGTACGACGGCAAGGCGCTGACCTGGATGCTGATCATCTACGGCTTTATCGCCGCCGTGCTGCCGGTGTGGCTGCTGCTGGCGCCGCGCGACTACCTGTCGACCTTCCTGAAGATCGGCACCATCATCGCGCTGGCCATCGGCATCCTGATCGTCGCGCCGGAGCTGAAGATGCCGGCCTTCACGCAGTTCGCCAAGGGCGGCGGGCCGGTGTGGTCGGGCAACCTGTTCCCGTTCCTGTTCATCACCATCGCCTGCGGCGCGGTGTCGGGCTTCCACGCGCTGATCTCGTCGGGCACCACGCCCAAGCTGCTGGAGAATGAGTCGCACGCGCGCTTTATCGGCTACGGCGCGATGCTGGCCGAGTCCTTCGTCGCCATCATGGCCCTGGTGGCCGCCTCGGTGATCGAGCCGGGCGTGTACTTCGCCATGAACAGTCCGGCCGCCGTGATCGGCACCACGCCGGAAGCGGTGGCGCACGCGGTCTCGACCTGGGGCTTCGTGGTCACCCCGGACGTGCTGGTGCAGACCGCCAGGGATGTCGGCGAGAACACCATCATCTCGCGCGCCGGCGGCGCGCCCACGCTGGCGGTGGGCATCGCCCACATCCTGCACCAGGTGGTGGGCGGCCAGGCCATGATGGCGTTCTGGTATCACTTTGCCATCCTGTTCGAGGCGCTGTTCATCCTGACCGCCGTCGATGCGGGCACCCGCGCCGGCCGCTTCATGCTGCAAGACCTGCTGGGCAGTTTTATCCCGTCGATGCGCAAGACCGACTCGCTGGTTGCCAACCTGACCGCCACCGCGCTGTGCGTGGCGGCCTGGGGCTACTTCCTGTACCAAGGGGTGGTCGATCCGCTGGGCGGCATCAACACGCTGTGGCCGCTGTTCGGCATCTCCAACCAGATGCTGGCCGCGGTGGCGCTGGTGCTGGGCACCTGCGTGCTGGTCAAGATGAAGCGCGGCCAGTACGCCTGGGTCACGCTGGTGCCGACCATCTGGCTGCTGATCTGCACGCTGACCGCCGGCTGGCAGAAGCTGTTCCACGCCGACCCCAAGGTCAGCTTCCTGACCCACGCCGCCAAGTTCAGCGCCGCCATCGCCGAAGGCAAGGTGCTGGCCCCGGCCAAGTCGATGGAGCAGATGCACCGCATCGTCTTCAACGACTACCTGGACGCCGGCCTGTGCGCGCTGTTCATGCTGGTGGTGCTGTCGATCGTGTTCTACGGCTTCAAGACAGCGATGCAGGCGCGCGCCGCCGCCCGCCCGACGGCCAAGGAAACGCCGTTCGAGCCGCTGCCTTCGGGCGCCTCGGCCCAGTAACCCAGGGATCACAGGAGCCCGCCATGCTGGAACAACTCGGAACCATGGGACGCTACCTTGGGCAGTCGCTGCGGCTGATGGTCGGGCTGCCCGACTACCAGACCTATGTCGCGCACATGGAAAGCACCCACCCGGACCGCGAGCCGATGAGCTACGAAGCCTTCTTCCGCGAGCGCCAGGAGGCACGCTACGGCGGCGGGCAGGGCAAGTGCTGCTGAGCACACGCTGAACGCAGCCGTCCTGCGGGCTGGCGGCATACAAAGCAGACAGGCGATCACATGATCGCCTGTCTTTTTATGAAGTGTTGCGTGTTTGCCGCGCTTTTGTAATGCACGGATACCGTTTCTGTAGCGGGTTACAGGCCTTTACAGGTGGTTACAGCAAGGGCGCGGCTCCCTCTCTACACTTGCGACACATCATGGCAATTAGAGGAAAAAAGATATGACTCGCCATCCCGTTCGCAACCTGACCATTGCCCTCGCCCTGGCGGCCTGCGCGCTGCCGGCCGTCGCGAGCGACATGAACAACGCCCTGGGCGGCGCACTCGGCGGCGTCGCCGGTGCCGCGGTGGGCGGCGCGCTGGGCGGCAGCACCGGCGCAGTGATCGGTGGTGCAGTAGGCGGCGGCGCCGGTGGCGCAGTGACCTCCAACCGCCGCGAGCGCACCGGTGCCATCATCGGCGGCGCGCTGGGCGGTGGTGCCGGCACCGCAGCTGGCAACGCCATGGGCGGCCGCACCGGTGGCCTGATCGGCGCCGGCCTTGGCGGCGGCGCGGGTGCGGCGCTGGGCGGCAATGTCTCGCGCAGCAACTCGTACGACAATGACCGCCGCTATTACAACAGCAACTACAAGCGCAAGAAGCACAAGCATCATCACCACTACGACGACTAAGAAGTCGTAGGTGGGTCATCAAAACGGGCCGTCATGGCCCGTTTTTCATTTGCGGCGTCTGGCATAATCATTCGCCAGTGGTTGCAAACCCGCCGGATGCAGAAACAAAGAAGCCCGCAACCGGAACCGGTGCGGGCTTCTTCTCCAATAGAGGCGGAGAGGCTGCGAGGCGCTCCCCCAAGGACCTGTGGAGACCAGGTTTGAAGCAGGCGGGGCCGCACAAGGGGAGGAAGCGGCCCCGGGATCGCGCTGCCAGGCCGCCCGGGGAGGCGGGCCAGAGGCAGCCAGGCAGCCTTACAGCGGCGCGCGATCGGTAGTGGTGTCGTACTTGGCGCCTTCGGCGAAGGTATCGAACTTGCCGGTGCGGGCGCCTTCGGCGAACGTGTCGAACTTGCCGGCGCGGGCACCGTCGGTGTACGGATCGAACTTGGCTGCCTTGGCGCCGTCGGTGAACACATCGAACTTGCCGTTCTTGGCAAAAGCCGGTGCGGCCGACAGGGCGGCGGCGAGGGTGGCGACAGCGATCAGGGCGTAGCGGTTGGTTTTCATGATTCAGGCCTTCTCTATTGCATGGATGCCTTAACCGTCACTTCTACGAAAGACTATGTTGCGTTGCGGCATCCGATGGCTAGATATTAGGCATTTCCCTCATATCAATAAATATCAGGATCCACAATGATTAGTTTTGATTCGAACAATAAAATAGGCTGATTACGTAAGAATTCAGCGCAGAACCGGGAGACTGTGTCATGGATCGCCTGCAATCGATGCGTGTGTTTTCCAAGGTGGTGGAACTGGGAAGCTTCGCGCGTGCAGCGCAGCAGCTGGAAATGTCCAACGCAGTGGTGACGCGCTACGTGGCCGACCTGGAGAGTCATCTGGGCACGCGCCTGCTCAACCGCACCACCCGCAGCCTGTCGCTGACCGACGCCGGCGAAACCTACCTGCAGCGCTGCCAGCAGATCCTGGAAGACGTGGAAGAAGCCGAAAGCGTAGTCACGGCGCGCAGCCAGTCGCTGTCCGGCACGCTGCGGCTGGTCACCCCGGTGATGTTCGGCCTGCACCTGTTGCCGGAATTGCTGGCGCGCTTCCAGCGGCTGTACCCGGACGTGGTGTTCGACGTGATCCTGTCGGACCGCAACGTCGATATCGTCGAAGAAGGCCGCGACGTCGCCGTGATGCTGTCCGACCTGGGCCTGGGCTCGCACCTGGTGGCGCGCCCGCTGCTGTCGGCCGAGGTGATCCTGTGCGCGTCGCCGGGCTACGTGGCGGCGCATGCGCCGATCCGCCATGCCCATGAACTCAGCCACCACCGCTGCATTGCCATGCGCCTGCCCAGCGCCGAGCACGAATGGACGCTGCTGGGCCCGGAAGGCGAGGTGACCGTGCCGATCCGCCCCGGGCTGATGTGCAGCAATGCCGAGCTGGCCCACCAGGCGGCGCTGGCCGACATGGGCGTGGCCATGCTGTCGTCCTACCTGGCGCGCCCCAATATCGAATCCGGCAAGCTGGTGCACGTGCTGCCGCAATACCAGCTGCCGCGGCGCGATGTCAGCGTGGTCTATCCGAGCCGCAAGTTCTTGCCGACCAAGGTGCGCGCCTTTATCGACTTCCTTCTCGAAGAAGGGCAGGTACGGGGCAAGGAAGCGCAGCCGGCGCCATCCGCCAGCCACGGCGCGCAAGCCGTGCGCACCTGAGCGCCTGCCTGGCCGAGCCACCCAAAGCAAAACGCCCGGCGATGCCGGGCGTTTTGCCGTGACGCGCTGACGCTTACTCGCCGGCGGCTGCCGCGCGCGACTTCTTGGCCGCGGCGGTCTTGGCGGGAGCCTTCTTGGCCGCCGCCTTCTTGGCCGGTGCCTTGGTGGCCGGTGCCTTGGTGGCCGGCGTCTTGGCCGCGGCCTTCGCTGCCGTCTTGGTTGCCGGCGCCGCCTCGGCCGTGCCATTCGACGCCGCCTTGGCCGTGGTCTTCGCCGCCGTCTTGGCGCCCGCCTTGGGCTCGCGCGCCTCGAACTCGAAGCCGATCTTGCCGTCCGGCTGCTTGACCAGGAAGGCCTTGAAGTTGCGGCCGGTGCGCGACGACTTGAACCCCGTCAGCAGGTCGGTCTTGCCGTCGGTGAGCAGCTTGCCGATCTGCTCGCGGCTGATTTCCTGCTGCAGGATGATCTTGCCGGTGGTGAAGTCGCAGCTCTTGGGGCTGGTCGTGCTGTTCTCGCAGACATACTTCATGCCGTGCTCGAACACCGAGCCGCCGCACTTCGGACAGGTGCCCACCGGCTCCTGGCCGCTAAAGTCGACCGGCTCGCCGTCGTTGTCGTCGTCGTTCTGGCCGAAGTCGAATTCCATCTTGTAATGGCCTTCGTCGTCCTTGCCCAGCTTGAGGATGGCGGCGAACGGACGGCCCATCTTGCTGCGGAAGCCCTGCAGCGGACCGATTTCCTTCTTCAGCAGCAGCTCCTCGACCTCCTCGATCTCGAACTGGCGCCCGCCCGGGATCTTGCTGATCGAGAACTCGCACGCGGTGCAGGCAAAGCGGCGGTAGTTCTCCTTGACCTGCCCGCCGCATTGCGGGCACGGCGTGTCCAGCGTGGCGTAGTCGCCCGGGATGGTGTCGCTGTCGTATTCCTTGGCGCGCTTGACGATCTGCTGCGTCATCTGCGCGATCTCAAGCATGAACTCGTCGCGCTTCATGCGCCCGCGTTCGATCTGCGAGAGCTTGTGCTCCCATTCGCCTGTCAGCTCGGCCTGCGTCAGTTCCAGCACGCCCAGGCCGCGCAACAGCGTCATCAGCTGGAACGCCTTGGCGGTCGGAATCAGCTCGCGGCCTTCGCGCACGAGGTATTTTTCCGTCAGCAGGCCTTCGATGATGGCCGCGCGCGTCGCCGGCGTGCCCAGGCCCTTGCCGGCCATAGCTTCGCGCAGCGCGTCGTCGTCCACCAGCTTGCCGGCGCCTTCCATTGCCGACAGCAGCGTGGCTTCGTTGTAGCGCGCGGGCGGCTTGGTGGTCAGGCCGACGCTCTCGACCTTGTCGGTCTTGACCTTCTCGTCCTTGGCCACCGGCACCAGGTTGGCGGCGTCCTTGTCGCCCTGCGCCTCGCGGCCGTAGATCACCAGCCAGCCCGGGTTGACCAGCACCTTGCCTTCGGTCTTGAAGTGGTGGCCGGCGACTTCGGTGATGCGGGTGGTGACCTGGAACTCGGCCGCCGGGAAGAACACCGCCAGGAAGCGGCGCACCACCAGGTCGTACAGCTTCTGCTCCGGCTCGGACAGGTTCTTGGGCGCCTGCAGCGTCGGGATGATGGCGAAGTGGTCGCTGATCTTGCTGTTGTCGAAGATCTTCTTGTTCGGCTTGACCCAGCCCTGCGCCAGGATCTTCTTGGCGTGCGGCAGGTAGTTGGGCGAGCTGTCGGCCAGCATGTCCATGGTCTGCTTGACCGTGTCCAGGTAGTCCTCGGGCAGCGCGCGCGCATCGGTACGCGGGTAGGTCAGGACCTTGTGCTTCTCATACAGGGCCTGCGCCAGGCCCAGCGTGTTCTTGGCCGAGAAGCCGAAGCGCGAGTTGGCCTCGCGCTGCAGCGTGGTCAGGTCAAAGAGCGCCGGCGACTGCTGCGTCGACGGCTTGGATTCCTCGGTGACCGTGCCGGTCTTGTCGCGGCAGGCGGCGACGATGCTCTTGGCCTCGGCCTCGCTCCACAGGCGCGATTCGCGCGCCTCGGGATCGAACTCGCTCTTCTTGAACTTGGGGTCGAACCAGCGGCCTTCATATAAGCCGGCGGCGGCGATGAACTCGGCCCGCACTTCCCAGTAGTCGCGCGGCACGAAGTGCTTGATCTTCTCTTCACGCTCTACCACGATCGACAGCGTCGGCGTCTGCACGCGGCCCACGGTGGTCAGGAAGAAGCCGCCGCCCTTGCTGTTGAAGGCAGTCATGGCGCGGGTGCCGTTGATGCCGACCAGCCAGTCGGCCTCGGAGCGGCAGCGCGCGGCGTCGGCCAGCGGCAGCATGTCTTCGTCTTCGCGCAGGCTGGCGAACCCATCGCGGATCGCCTGCTGCGTCATCGACTGCAGCCACAGCCGGCGCACCGGCTGCTTGGCCTTGGCCTGTTGCGCGATCAGCCGGAAGATCAGTTCGCCTTCGCGCCCCGCGTCACAGGCGTTGATCAGGGCGGTGACGTCCTTGCGCTTGATCAGCCGGTTCAGCACCTTCAGGCGCGACTCGGTCTTGGCGATCGGGCGCAGGTCGAAATGCGGCGGGATCACCGGCAGGTTGGCGAAGCTCCACTTGCCGCGCTTGACCTCGTATTCGTCCGGCGCGGCGATCTCGACCAGGTGGCCGACGGCAGAGGACAGCACGTAGTCGTCGCTCTCGAAATACTCGTCGTGCTTGGTAAACCCCCCGAGGGCACGGGCGATATCCGCCGCGACCGACGGTTTTTCCGCGATGATGAGGGCTTTTGACATGGGAAGGGTCCTTGCGAGCTGCATCCGGCAACCCGCGAATTGCACTACAAACGAAGTAATCAGAACGCCGGGGGGCTATGAGGCGCCAATAATAAGCGCGGTTTCAACGGCGGTGCAAGCAAGCTCCGCCGCCGCCCTTGGCGCCGCCTAGGCGGCGCTGCTCCCCCCGGCAAGCAACCAGTCCAGCACCTGCGGCACGTCTTCGGCACTCGCCGGCATCGCCGCACTGCGGCTCAGCATGCGTTCCAGCACCTCGATGTGCGGCAGCAGGGTGCCATAGAACTGGGGCGTGCCACCCGACGCAGGCTGCACCAGCAGCGTCGGGAAATTCTCAATATCGATATCGCCAAGCGCATCCGCATGCGTCTCGATGTCGATCCAGACGAAGCAATCCTCTGGATGGCGCGCGGCCAGCGCCGTCAGCGCCGCCAGGTAGTCCCGGCACGTGCCGCACCACTGCGCGCACAGGCAGGCCACCAGACGGCCCTGCGGCCGCGCCGCCAGGCACCCGGCAATGGCGCCGGCGTCACGTTCTGGAAAGTAAACGGTCATGGCATCGGAAACATGAGGCGCCCGCGACACGCGGGCTGCCGGCGATTGTATCGGTATTGCGCTGCGGCTCACCCAAGCCGCCGGAACAGGTTTCCCGGTAGACGCTCGGCGGCCCGGCCAGTTCCAGTTCCAGCAGGCGCGCCGCGGCGGCTTCCGGCGGCTGGCCGCTGCGCTCGCACAGTGCATCCAGCGTAACCGGATCGTAGCCGAGAGCGGCCAGCAGGGGGTCGGCGTAGCCAGCAAAGTCAGAAAGATCTGGTTGCTCCGGTACGGACGCGGAAACGCGCCTGGCAGCCGGGCAGGCAGGTGCCGGCAGCAGGTTGATCTCTTTCAGCACGTCCTCCACGCGCTCTACAAGCTTGGCGCCCTGGCGGATCAGCAGGTGGCAGCCTGCTGACAGCGGCGCGTGGATCGAGCCCGGGACCGCAAATACCTCGCGCGCCAGCTCGCCGCAAGCCGTGCGGTGATCAGCGAGCCCGAGCGCGCCGCGCGGGGCCACTTGGTACGCCAGCGCCAGGTTCTCGGCCGGATAGACCCGGCCGGCCCCCGTACCCGTAACAGCGACGGTACCGCCGCAGCCCTGCAGCCCGCCGGCATGGGCGGCGGCATCGACGCGCCCAGCGCCAGCCCCGAAACCACCGCCAGCCTCGACTCGGACAGCGCCCGCCCGAAGGCCTGCGCATCGCGCCTGCCCTGCTCGGTGGCGCCGCGCGCGCCGACGATGGCCACCGAAGGACGCGCCAGCAGCGCGGGATCGCCTTTGATATATAGCAGCGGCGGCGGGTCGGGCAGGTCGAACAGGCGGGCAGGGTAGGTGTCGTCGCCGATCGTGACCACATGGTTGCCGGGTGTGCCGAGCCAGGCGAGGGTGCGTTCGACCAGTGCCGGCAGCGCCGGCATGGCAAAGGGAAGCGGCGGCCGCCGGGGCCGCCTGCGATGTCGCCAAGACCGGCTCAGCGCGGCGAGGTCGCCCGGTCGCCGACCGCGATCACGTTGGAGGCGTCGGTGACCAGCGCATACGACACCCCCGGGAACACGCGGAAGACAAAGGCCAGGCCGTAGCGTTCGTCGGGCAGGCGGATGGCGCGGTTGCTGTCGGTCTTGTCGGCCACGGTCTCGCCGGCGCGCGACAGCGCCAGCACATGCCCGGGCTCCACCCCGGCCTGGCTGCCGAGGTTGAGCACCACCACCTGCCTGGCGCCGCCGAACTCGACCCCGCCATAGACCTTGGCCACGCGGCCGTCGAACTGCGTATCGGGCGCGTGCGGCACGTAGCGCAGCGCTTCGCGCGCGGGCTGCGGCATCAGCAGCGTGCCCACGCCCATCTCTTGCCTGGCCTGCGTGACCTGCATAGTCGAGACCGCGTCCGGGCCCTGCGCGCCGCGCGCCAGGCGCACGTTGCCTTCGTATTCGGCCTCGTAGCCGAGCACGGCATTGGTGACGGGGTCGCGCACCGGGGTGACCGGGCGGTAGGCCTGCCAGTCGCTGCCTTGCGGCGCGTCGGCGGGGATGCCGCGCGCGTAGCCGGTGTCGTCGCGGCCAAGGATGACGCGCGACTCGGACACGGCGACGATGCGCGCTGAGGTGGCCAGCGTGTCCTGGTCGACCACCAGCGGCCGGATCAGGAAGGGCTCGATATCGGCGGCCGCGATGCTCTGGATGGCGGCGCCATCGGCGGCGCCGCCGCGCATCTGTGGCGACAGGCGCACCGTGCCGCTGCCGCCCGGCGTGGTCGACAGCCAGGCACGGCCGTCGCGCTGGATCAGGTACAGGATCTGTCCCGGATAGATCAGGTGCGGGTTGCGGATCTGTTGCCGGTTCATGCCCCATAGCTCAGGCCAGCGCCATGGCTGGCGCAAGAAGCGGCCCGAGATCCCCCACAGCGTGTCACCCATGCGCACGGTGTACTGCGACGGCGCATTGGGAGACAGTTCTGAAACGGGGATACCCTGTTGGGCCGTGCGCTGGGCTTCGGCCTGCTGTGCCGGCGTGACCGTCAGGTCCGCGGCCAGGGCCGGAAGCGTGGCCGCGGCAGTGAAGCCAGCAGCACTCAACAACGCACAAGCAAACTTAGGGGTGAACGCGTGCAGCCTGCGGCCCGACGCCGCCTGGTGTTCTTTGGTAAGATCGCGCATTTTCCTGACCGGCCGGTGGTTCGGCCGGATTGACCCGGGAGAGCGCGCCTGTTGCGGCGCGCCTTGAATTTTTGTACTTGCGCCCCGATTCTGCATGTAAACACCGGCCGCCGCAACGCGGTCCGGTTGCCGGCAGCAGCCGGCGTTGCGCCTGAGCATCATGGCAAAACTCGATATCCTGACCTACCCCGATCCCCGCCTGCACACCGTTGCCAAACCCGTTGCGGCGGTGGACGACCGTATCCGCCAGCTGGTGAAGGACATGGCTGAAACCATGTACGAAGCGCCCGGCATCGGGCTGGCCGCCACGCAGGTCAACGTGCACGAGCAGGTGGTGGTGATCGACGTCTCGGAAACGCGCGACCAGCTCCAGGTCTTTATCAACCCGGAGATCATCTGGGCCAGCGACAACCGCAAGGTGTGGGAAGAGGGCTGCCTGTCGGTGCCCGAGGTCTATGACCGCGTCGAGCGCCCCGACCGGGTGCGCGTGCGCGCGCTCAACGAGAAGGGCGAAAGCTTCGAGCTCGAAGCCGACGACCTGCTGGCGGTCTGCATCCAGCACGAGATCGATCACCTGCGCGGCAAGGTCTTTGTCGAGTACCTGTCGCCGCTCAAGCTCAACCGCATCAAGAGCAGGCTGCAGAAGCGCGAGCGCACCCGCATGTAAGCGGCGTCCTACCACAAAGATGTAACAGCCCGCCCGGAATCCCGGCGCCAGCGCGCGGCACCCGCGCGGGGTCTGTTATCTTTATGACTTCCGAAGAACAAAAGCACCGGCCGCGATAGCGGCCGGTGCTGCTTCAGGCCACGGAACCTGCCATGTCCCAAGCCAGACCCCTGCGTGTCGCCTTTGCCGGCACGCCCGAGTTCGCGCGCGTCGCGCTGGAAGCCATCCACGCCGCCGGTTTTCCCGTCGTGGCGGTGCTGACGCAGCCTGACCGCCCCGCCGGCCGCGGCATGCAACTGCAGGCCAGCCCGGTGAAGCAGTTTGCCGCCGCCAGCGGCCTTGGACCAGTGCTGCAGCCGCGCTCGCTGCGCCGCCAGGGCAAGTACCCGGAAGACGCCGCCGCGGCCATCGACGCGCTCGCCGGCACCGCCCCCGACGTGATGGTGGTGGCCGCCTACGGCCTGATCCTGCCGGCCGAGGTGCTGACCCTGCCGCGCCTGGGCTGCCTGAATATCCACGGCTCGCTGCTGCCGCGCTGGCGCGGCGCAGCGCCGATCCACCGCGCCATCGAAGCGGGCGATGCCGAGACCGGCATCACGCTGATGCAGATGGACGAAGGCCTGGACACCGGCGACATGCTCACGCGCGAGGCCGTGCCGATCGGCCCGGACGACACCACCGGCAAGCTGCACGACACCCTGGCCGCGCTGGGCGCGCGCATGACCGTGGCAGCGCTGCAGGAACTGGCCGCCGGCCGCGCGCTGGCCGCCACGCCGCAGCCGGCCGAAGGCGTCACCTACGCCGAGAAGATCGCCAAGGACGAGGCGCCGCTGGACCTGCGCCGCCCGGCCGCGGCGCTGGCCAACCAGGTGCGCGCGTTCAACCCCTTCCCGGGCGCGACGGTGCAGGTCGGCGATACCGTGATCAAGTGCTGGCAGGCCGTGCCGCTGGCCGCCGCCAGCAGCCTGCCGCATCTGCCCGGCACGGTGCTGGCGGCCGACGCCGCCGGCGTCCTCATCGCCTGCGGCGAGGGCAGCGCACTGCAGGTCACCGAGCTGCAGAAGCCGGGCGGGCGCCGCCAGCCGGCGCAGCAGTTCCTGCAAGGGCTGCCGCTGCCGCCGGGCACGCGCTGCGCGGTACCCGGCAACGGCGCCGCACAGGCATGATCGGGCAGGCCTTTGCCGCACATGGCAACATAAGTGCCGGTGGAACCGCCCGGCGGGCGCGACCGGCCACGGCTCCCCCTGAAACCGTTGAACAGCCGTTGAATTTTCGGGTATCACCCCCTATCTAACGGTCATCGCGTCCGCTTTTCCCCCGGGACGCGGCTCACGATTACACGGAGATCACCGCAATGTTCAACTGGGTCAAGACCTTCATGCTGATGGCGGCCATCACGGCGCTGTTCATCGTCATCGGCGGCATGATCGGCGGGCGCAGCGGCATGATGATGGCGCTGCTGCTTGCGCTGGGCATGAACTTCTTCTCCTACTGGTTCTCGGACAAGATGGTCCTGCGCATGTACAACGCGCAGGAAGTCGACGCCGGCAGCGCGCCGCAGTTCTACGGCATGGTGCAGGAACTGGCGCAGCGCGCCGGCCTGCCGATGCCGCGCGTGTACCTGATCAACGAAGACGCGCCCAACGCCTTTGCCACCGGCCGCAACCCGGAGCACGCCGCGGTGGCGGCCACCACCGGCATCCTGCGGGTGCTGTCCGAGCGAGAACTGCGCGGCGTGATGGCGCATGAGCTGGCGCACGTGCGCCACCGCGACATCCTGACCTCGACCATCGCCGCCACCATGGCCGGTGCGATCTCGGCGCTGGCGAATATGGCAATGTTCTTCGGCGGGCGCGACGAGAACGGCAACCGCAGCAACCCGATCGCCAGCATTGCCGTGGCGATCCTGGCCCCGCTGGCGGCATCGCTGATCCAGATGGCAATCTCACGCGCACGTGAGTTCGAGGCCGACCGCGGCGGCGCCGAGATCAGCGGCGACCCGCAGGCGCTGGCCAGCGCACTGGACAAGATCCACCGCTACGCCCAGGGCATCCCGTTCCAGGCGGCAGAAGAACACCCGGCCACGGCGCAGATGATGATCATGAACCCGCTCTCGGGCGGCGCCATCGCCAATCTGTTCTCGACCCACCCGGCCACCGAGGAGCGCATCGCGCGCCTGATGCAGATGGCCCAGACCGGCACCTATCCCGCCTGAGCGGCCGGAAATCCGGGGCAGGGCCCCCGCACAGGGTAAACTGCCCGCTGTTCCGCATGGACCGGCGGGCTTTTTTTTGTGCCCGTGCCGGCCTGCTTCCCGATTCCAACACCTGACCCGCTGCCTGACCGATATGCGCCTGCCTCCCGATTCGCTTGCCTTCCAGATGCTTGGCGCCGCCACCGCGGTGCGCGCCGTCAGCGAAGGCACAGCCTTGCCCCAGGCGATCGAGGACGCCGCCGCACAGCTGCGCCTGGACCGCGTGCGCGATGCCGCCACGCGCGGCGCGCTGCAGGACATCGCCTATCGCACCATGCGCCAGTTCGGCACGGCACGCGCACTGGTGACGAAGCTGGTCACGCGCCCGCCGGGCGCGCAGGTCGATTCGCTGCTGGCCGTGGCACTGGCGCTGCTGCTGGAGCACGCGCCGGGCCCGCGCGACAAGCAGGACAGCGCGGACAAGGCGCGCCAGGACGCGGACGCCGGCCGCCCGGGCTACAGCACCTTCACGGTGGTCGACCAGGCGGTCAGCGCCGCCGCCTCCGAACCCAAGACTGCGCATGCGCGCGGCCTGGTCAACGCGGTGCTGCGCCGTTTCCTGCGCGAACGCAAGGCGCTGCTGGCCGACGTCAACCGCGACGAGCAGGCGCGCTGGAACCTGCCGCCGTGGTGGCTGCGCATGCTGCGCGAGGCCTACCCGGACCAGTGGATGGCCCTGGCCGCCAGCGCCAACGTGCGCCCGCCGATGACGGTGCGCGTCAACACCGCGCGCGTGTCCGTGCAGCAGTACCAGACCGATCTTGCCAACGCCGGCCTGGCTGGCCATGTGGTCGGCCCGCAGGCCGTGCGCCTGGTGCGCGCGGTGCCGGTGACGCAGTTGCCGGGCTTTGCCGAAGGCGTGGTCTCGGTGCAGGATGCCGGCGCGCAGCTGGCCGCGCCGCTGCTCGAGGTGGCCGACGGCATGCGCGTGCTGGATGCCTGCGCGGCGCCCGGCGGCAAGACCGGGCACCTGCTGGAACTGGCCGATATCGACGTCACCGCAGTGGAAAGCGATCCGCAGCGCACCACCCGCATCGGCGAGAACCTGGCGCGCCTGGGCAAGCAGGCCAGGATCGTGGTCGGCGATGCCAGCCGGCCCGCCGACTGGTGGGACGGCCAGCTCTTTGACCGCATCCTGGCCGACGTGCCGTGCTCCGCTTCGGGCATTGTGCGGCGCAATCCCGATATCCGCTGGCTGCGCCGCGAGACCGATATTGCCAAGCTCATCACCGAGCAGCGCCGCATCGTCTCGCAACTGTGGCCGCTGCTCAAACCGGGCGGCATCCTGGTCTATGTCACCTGTTCTATTTTCCCAACGGAAGGCGAGGAGCAGGCGCGCTGGTTTGGTGCACAGCTGGCAGATGCGATACGATTGCAGGCGCCGGGGCAGCTGCTGCCCGGCACTCATACCACGCAAGCAGCCGGCGCCAATGGCGAAAAGGACGCCACGGCCGGCACCAGCCTGCCGTCGGATCACGATGGCTTCTTCTACGCCCGCTTCCAGAAACGCGCCTGATCTGATCCGATGCTGAGCACGCCGCGCCTGTCAGACTTCCGCGTCATGTTGAACACGAACGTGGACACTGCCGCGGACCAGGCGTGCCCGCGTCTGCGCCCCGGCGGCGCGGGCAGGCGTGGCCTGCTGGCGCGGTGGTGGCTTGCACTGGTGCTGGCGCTCGCCTCGCTACTGTGGTTGCCGCCCGCTGCGCGCGCACAGGTCATCGAGGCCACCGACGCGCGCATCGAATTCCAGGATGGCGGCTTCGAGCTTGCCGCCAGCTTCGACTTCGACCTGCCGCCCGTGCTGGAAGACGCATTGCACAAGGGCATCTCCCTCTATTTCGCGGTCGACTTCCAGCTCTCGCGCTCGCGCTGGTACTGGTTCGACGACAAGCCGGTCAACACCACCCGCAGCGTGCGCCTGTCGTACCAGCCGCTGACGCGCCAGTACCGTGTCTCCACCGGCGGCCTGCAGCTGCCATTCACGCGCTTGAAGAGCGCGCTGCAGTTCATCCAGCGCGTGCGCGGCTGGCGCGTGTTCGAGCGCAATGCGGTCAAGCCGGGCGAGACCTACCACGCCGAAGTGCGCATGCGGCTGGACCTGTCGCAACTGCCCAAGCCGTTCCAGATCAATGCCGTCAACACGCGTGAATGGAACCTGGCCTCCGACTGGCGGCGCTTTGCCTATACGGTGCCGACGGACCTGAACCTACCGCCGCCGCCCGCAGCACCGCCGCCGCCCGCGCCGGCCCCAGGCCCCGCATCGCCGGCGCTGCCGGCATCGCCCGCCGTACCTGCGCCTGCGTCGGCGCCGGCCGCTGCCATTGACTCGCGCGGCCTGACCATGCAGACGGTGTCGTATGGACTGTCGCCCGCACTGCTGGTGCAGCCCGCATCGAGCCAGCCATGAACAACTCGCTGTGGGACAGCCGGTTCCGGCGCGTGCTGTACCGCGTCGTGGCCGGGATCATCGTCTTCCTGGCGCTGGTGCTGGTGGGCCTGCTGGCCGGGGCATCGGCCAACACCGAATTCTTCGATCGCTATTTCACGCTGCTGTTCAAGGTGAACCTGGTGATCGGCGCCCTGCTGGTGCTGATCGTGGGTGCGCTGGCGCTGACGCTGTGGCTGCGCTATCGCCGCGGCAAGTTCGGCACGCGGCTGATGACCAAGCTCGCCGTGTTCTTCGGCGTGGTGGGCGTGCTGCCCGGCGTGCTGATCTACCTGGTCTCGCTGCAGTTCGTCTCGCGCAGCATCGAGTCCTGGTTCGACGTGCGCGTGGAAACTGCGCTCGAGGCCGGCCTGAACCTGGGCCGCGCCACCATCGACAGCTCGCTCGCCGACCTGCAGGTCAAGGCACGCCTGATGGCCGAGCAGCTCGCCGGCGCCTCCGGCGTGGCCACCTCGCTGCAGCTGAACCGCCTGCGCGAGCAGTATGGGGTCCAGGAAGCCGCCATCTTCACCGGCAGCGGCCGCGTGCTGGCCACGGCGTCCAGCAACTATGCGTCGCTGGTGCCGGACCTGCCTTCCGGCGTGCTGGCCGAACAGGCACGGCTGGCCGGTGGCTACGCGGCAGTGGAGGGCGGCACCGACCCGTCAGGTGACGGCAGCCCGAGCACCGAGCGCGCCGACAGCAGCCACCTGTACCGGCTGCGCGTGATCATTCCACTGGGCGCAAGCCCTACCACCGCACAGACTGACGCGGCAGGCGGCAGCGCCCCGCGCGCGCTGGCCAAGTCGCCGCGCTGGGCCGGCTCCGGCCTGTCCGTGGAGCGCCGCCCGGAGGAATCGCCGTCGAGCGGCTTCGGGCTGGTCGGCGAGACCGTGCGCGAAGAGCGTTACCTGCAGGTGCTGCACCCGGTGCCGGCGGTGCTCGCGCGCAATGCCGACGAGGTCCAGCGCGCGTACCAGGAATACCAGGAGAAGGCGCTGGGCCGCACCGGCCTGCGCAAGATGTATATCGGCACGCTGACGCTGACGCTGTTCCTGGCCGTCTTCATCGCGGTGATGCTGGCGCTGCTGCTGGGCGGGCAGCTGGCGCGGCCGCTGCTGATGCTGCTGCAGGGGACCAAGGAAGTGGCCGAGGGCGACCTCTCGCCCAAGCGCGAACTGAAGAGCCGCGACGAGCTCGGCATGCTCACGCAGCAGTTCAACCAGATGACGCGCCAGCTGGCCGAGGCGCGGCTGGCGGTGGAAGAGAACCGCACCGCGCTGGAGCAATCGAAGGCCTACCTGGAAAGCGTGCTCCAGAACCTGACCGCAGGCGTGCTGGTGTTCGACCGCCGTTTTGTGCTGATTACCGCCAATCCCGGCGCGGAGCGCATCTTCCGCCAGCCGCTCAGCGCGGTGCTGGGCCTGCCGGTGGAGCAGATTCCTGGCATGGGGCCGTTCGGCGAGATCGTGCGCCAGGCCTTCTCGGACCAGAACACCAGCGAGGTGCTGGGCGGCGCCGAGCACTGGCAGAAGCAGATCGAGCTGCCGCAGGGCGAAGAACAGCCGCTTACGCTGCTGGTGCGCGGCGCACGCCTGCCCGGCGGCGAGCGCGATGAGCCCGGCTACGTGATCGTGTTCGACGATATCTCCGATGTGATTTCCGCTCAACGCTCGGTGGCCTGGGGCGAGGTGGCACGGCGCCTTGCGCACGAGATCAAGAACCCGCTGACGCCGATCCAGCTCTCGGCCGAGCGCCTGCAGATGAAGCTCTCGCCCAAGCTCGAGGGCACCGACGCCGATGTGCTCAAGCGTGGCGCCGCCACCATCGTCAACCAGGTGTCCGCGATGAAGCGCATGGTCGATGATTTCCGCGACTACGCGCGCACGCCGCCCGCGGTGCTGCAGTCGCTGCAGCTCAACAGCCTGGTGGCGGAGGTGCTGCACCTGTATGGCATCGATGATCCCGCGGTGCACGAGCATCCGGTGATCCATCCGACGCTGGGCACCGCGCTGCCCGAGATCAAGGGCGATCCGACGCAGTTGCGCCAGGTCATCCACAACCTGCTGCAGAACGCACAGGATGCCGCCACCGAGAACGTCGCGGCCGGTAGGGCGGCGCCCCATATCACTCTGCACACCGAGACTGTAGAATACAAAGATTCTGCCGGCGAAAACCGCCAGGCCGTCAAGCTCACCATTGCGGACAATGGTCCCGGTTTTGCACCACGAATCCTGAGCCGTGCGTTCGAGCCCTATGTGACCACGAAAGCCAAGGGCACGGGCTTGGGGCTCGCGATGGTAAAGAAGATCATTGACGAACACGGCGCGCGAATCGAGTTGCGCAATCGCATGGAAGGTGCGGAGATCGTCGGTGCACAGATCTCGATCCTGTTCGTTAAACTGACATAGTCAACAATGGCGTCCGGTCCCGGAACGCTGCGGTGGGGTTAAGAGGGGAAGTATGGCAACGATCCTCGTAGTCGATGACGAAATGGGAATCCGGGAGCTGCTCTCGGAGATCCTCAGCGACGAAGGCCACGTGGTTGAACTCGCGGAGAACGCGCTGCAAGCGCGCGAATACCGCGCGGCGGGTACGCCCGACCTCGTGCTGCTCGATATCTGGATGCCCGATACCGATGGCGTGACCCTGCTCAAGGAATGGTCCGCGCAGGGACAGCTGACGATGCCCGTCATCATGATGTCGGGCCACGCCACCATCGACACGGCGGTCGAGGCGACCAAGATCGGCGCGCTCAATTTCCTTGAGAAGCCGATCGCACTGCAGAAGCTGCTGTCCGCGGTCGAGCAGGGCCTGGCCCACGGCATCGAACGCCCGCGCAGCGGCACGGCCGCCACCGCCGCGCCCGCCGCGGCGCCGTCGGCCGAACCCGGTTTGGCCGACGCCGTGCCCGAGGCCACCGCCGAGGCCGCCCCCAACGGCAACCCCGCGCGCGTGCCCGAGGCCGAGATGCAGTTCTCCTTCGACATGCCGCTGCGCGAAGCGCGCGACCTGTTCGAGCGCGCCTACTTCGAATACCACCTGCTGCGCGAACACGGCAGCATGACCCGCGTGGCCGAGAAGACCGGGCTGGAGCGTACCCACCTGTACCGCAAGCTCAAGCAGCTCGGCGTCGAACTGGGCCGCAACAAGCCCGAGCCGGCCGAGCAGTGACGCACATGACGCTTGACTGACCAAAAAAGTCCAGTTATAGTTTCCCTTCTTTGGCCCGGTAGCTCAGTCGGTAGAGCAGAGGATTGAAAATCCTTGTGTCGGCGGTTCGATTCCGTCCCAGGCCACCAGAACAAGAAAAGCCCGGCTCCCGCAGCCGGGCTTTTTGCATTGGGGTGCAGAGTCATAAACGCGCCCGGATTCCCGTCCCCGTGCTGTCGCCGCAACGGCGAAACACTTCCCGACTCAACGCCAGCAACGCGCAACAGCCAACCCAGAAGTAAATATCTTCTACTTGGCAGCCGATATATGTATCTCTACGATGCCCTGATGCGCTGCCGCCCGGCGGCGTGGACCGAGCCGGCCAAGCCGCACCCATAACGCGGACATCCGGCCCAGGGCTATCACTTTCTTACTGGGGGGTCTGATGGATACGTTGATCGGAACGGACAACCGCTGGCCGCCGCAGACTGCGGGCGACGAGCGCGGGTTGTGGAAGAGCACCATGGCCGCGGCCAGCCACGCGCTGGGGGCGGCGGGGCGGGTGCAGCAGGCGGTCTCGCAGACGCTGAAGCTGCAGCACAAGATCCGCGCGCTGCGCGACGAGCTGCACCAGATGGAGGCCGAGCGCGACGTCTACCGCGAGCTGCATGCGCGCACGGTCGAGGAGCTGCACCAGGCGGTCGACCGCAGCCCGGCAGAGATCCGGCGGCTGCGTGCAGAGACCGAGGCCATGCAGGTGCGCCACCGCGCCTACAAGCTGCTGGTGCAGCACTACATGCGCCTGGGCACGCCAATCGATCCCGCGGCATTTGCCGAGCAGCGCAGCCGCGTGCAGCAGCACATCCTGTTCCAGCGCCGCAAGGGCATTCCGGTGGCACAGATCCGCGTCGAGGACATCGCGTTCCTGCTGCGCTGAGGCGCGCTGCGGCCGTGAAGCCATTCGCTTTGCCGCGATGGGCCAGGCTGCACTAACATGGCGGCAGCGAAGCATCCCGCGCTCGCATCCGACACTGCCAGGCCACCATGCTCGACATCCAGAACTACACCAGCTTCGTGCTCGCCATTCTGGTGTTCCAGCTGATCCCCGGCCCGGGCACGATCGCCATTCTCAACGCCACCGCGCGCAATGGCGTGGCGGCCGGCATGGGCGCGGTCTGCGGCACGCTGCTGGGCGACTTCGTGTACATGCTCGCCGCGGTGGCGGGACTGGCGGCGGTGATGCGGGCCAATCCGCTGCTTTTCCACAGCTTGCAATGGTTCGGTGCCGCGTACCTGTGCTGGATGGGCGTGCAGCTGCTGCGTACACGCTTTGCCGCGGACGCCGGCGTGCCCGAGCCGCGCAAGTCAGCGCGCGTATACCTGCGCCAGGGCTTCACGGTGAGCCTGACCAACCCCAAGGTGGTGCTGTTCTTTGTCGCGTTCTTCCCGCTGTTCCTGCGCCCGGATGCGTCGCCGGCCACGCTGGCGGCGATGATGGCACACGTCACGGTGCTCAGCCTCGCCTACCAGGCGGCGCTGGTGCTGGCGGGCAACGCAGTGGCCAGCCGGCTGCGGGCGCTGCCATTCGCGCGCACGCTGGCAACGCGACTGGCCGGGATCGCGCTGGTCGGCTTCGGCCTGCGGCTGGCGGCCAGCAACCGGTAACGGCCCGCGGCCCGCGGCCCGCGCGGCGATTCGATACCGCGCGTCTGCACACAACAAAGCGGCCACGCATTGACGCGCTCCGTGCGCGAGCGGAACACTGTCGCGTCCGCGCTCACCGCGTGTGCGCGGGCTTGCTACTGAACCGCCACCGTTCGAGGCGTCGTCTCAGGCGACGTTGTCCATCTTGCCGCTGCACGTTTTCCTTACTGCCTTTGCCGCGATCTCGCGGTCGCTCTCGTATCCCGTTCGTTGCTCCGCTTTATCGCTGCTGCGCGCCGTCAACGGAGCGCAGCGATGAGTACGCTCGCACGCCGCCTGGTGGCCGAAGGCCTGGGCACGGCGCTGCTGGTGGCGATTGTGGTGGGCTCCGGCATCCGTGCCGAGCGCCTCGCCGCCGGCGATACCGCGCTGGCGCTGCTGGCCAATTCGCTGGCGACCGGTGCCGGGCTGGTGGCCTTGCTGGTGTCGCTTGGCCCGGTCTCGGGCGGGCATTTCAATCCGGTGGTCAGCCTGTCGGCGCTGCTGCAGGGCGCGCTGCCGCCGCGCGATGCGCTGCGCTATGTGCTGGTGCAGGTGACGGGCGGAATCTGCGGCGTGCTGGCCGCCCATGCGATGTTCGGCGAGCCGGCGCTGGCCTGGTCGGCGCAGAGCCGCACCGGCGCGGCAATGTGGTGGAGCGAGTGCGTGGCCACCTTCGGCCTGGTCGGCGTGGGCATCGGAACGCTGCGCAGCCGGCCGCAGCTGGTGCCGTTCGTGGTGGCAGGCTATATCACCGCGGGCTACTGGTTCACGTCGTCGACCTCGTTTGCTAACCCGGCGCTGACCATCGCCTGCGCGCTGACCGATACCTTTACCGGGATCCGGCCGCAGGACGTGCCGGGCTTCGTGCTGGCCCAGATCGGCGGCGGGCTGACTGCCACGCTACTGTTCCACTGGCTGTGCCGCAAACCCGGTGCGGCCGCCACTGCTGCCACGGCACAGGCCGACTGGCGCGCTGCGCCCGCCAGCGCCCCTACCAGCGCCGATTGAGCTGCACGCCGAAGATCGAGCCGCTCGGCTGCGAGGCCCACGCGTCGGCCGGCGCGGTGTAGCCGATGCCGTCGACGTCGCTGGCACGGCTATAGGTGTAGAAGGCGCGCAGGTTGGCATTGCCCGCCGACTTGCCCAGTGTCAGCGTGGGCGCCACGGTCAGCGCGGTGCGCTGGCCGCCGACGCCGAAGCCGGACGAGATCTGGTCGTGCGAGACCTCGAAATTCAGGCGGAACTGGTTGCTCGCTACGTAAGCAGGACGCAAGCGCGTGGTGGTCCACTGCAGCGTGCCGACCGGCGACCGGTCAAACTGCAGACTTTGCTCCACCGCGCCGCTCAGCCCTGAGCGGCCCTTCCATTCCATCGATTCGGCCACGCGCGTGCGCGACAGTGCCGGTCCCATGCCGGTGTAGCCGGTCATGGCGTTGCGCGCTCCCGATCCGAACTGCACCCCGAGCCGGTTGGTGCCGAACAGCACGCCTTTCTGCTCGTGCAACGCAGACGCCCACCATGCGCCGCCGGGATCTTGCACCAGCGGCTGCGCCTCCACCCGCGTGAAGCCGAGCTGGATCGAACCCTGTTCGTTGGTGTTGATGGGCGCGGTGCGCAGTGAGTGGTAGCTGGGCAGGTTCTGACCGTTCTGGTCCGCGCGCGCGGTGTACTGGTAGCTCAGGCCGACATCGCCGATCACCTTGGCGTTGTCCACGCCGAAGCGCATCGCCGTGGAATTGGGCGGCAGCAGGCCGGACGACAGCAGGAACGGCGCATTGTCGCGCCGGCCGGCCCACATGGTGGCGCCGTCCAGCACTGCCAGGCCGCTGACGGCGGTATAGAACTGCGGCACCAGGGCATAGGGATCGATCGCCTGGGGGCGGCCATTGACCGTGGTGGCGTCGGTGCCGCGCGCCTGCGCGATCAGCATCACCTGCGCACCGCCGTCCAGGTCCAGCACCGATTCGCGGATCTTGACCTCGCCGGCGCTGCGGCAGGCCAGGCCGCTGCCGATGCCGGTGGAGAGCGCGCCGCCGGGGCAGGCGCGCATGGTGGCCGGGCGTTCCTCGGCCGCGGCGCGGCCGCTGTAACCGAGGCGCCACACGGAATCCCCGGCGGGGTCCTCGGCGGGCAGCTGCGAGTGCAGTACCGGCGGGGCATCCGGCGGTGTGTCACCGGTGGCGCTGTCCGCCGGCTGGGCGGGCGCTTCGGCCTGGAACTGGCCGAGCCGGGGCGGGAACAGCACCAGTGGTGGCGGCGGCTGGGGTGGCGGTTCGGGCGGGCCGACGAAGTCGGGGTCGGCAGCCGGGCTGGTACGGGCCAGGGTTGCCGGCGCGCTGCCGTCAGGCTGCACGGCAGGCTGGGCCGCCGGCTCGCCCGTGATGCCTGGTGCCGGTGCCGCTGGCACGGTCACGCTGGCCGTGGGTGCCGCGTCGCCGGCGATCAGCGCCGCCAGCGGGTCCTCCGCGCCTGCCGTGGCCGGCGTGGCAGGCCGGGCGGTTTGCGCCGGACCCGCGGTCACCGCCGGGTGCGGTTCGATGCGGGGTGGCGGCGTGGTGGCACTGGTGGTCGCATCCCCGGTCTGCGCGCACGCGACCAGGCCCCACGCGGCCAGCACGGCAAAACCGAGGCGGCGCAGGGGCAGGCCACCGCGCCCGGCAGGGCCGGGACAAGGCGGTGTGGCGGGAATTAGACGGGAGACCGGCGGCAATTCGGACAGCAATTCAGCAAGCAACAACGATGGCCGGAGCAGGCAAGGGCTCCGGAGGCGGGACTGTTTTTTATCAGCCGACCCATTTGACCGCAAGCCGGGTTACAAAATCCATCACACCCTGCGCTGTCTCACAATGCGAAAAACCCCCGGATATGGCGCGATTGACTAGCGAAAACCCGCACTTGCACGGTACCCCGTGGCGAAAGAGCCACCGCTATAATCGGCTGGCTTGTCTTTCGGGTAAGACAGCCCTTTACCGTGGCCCGCTTCCGGCGCCCGGCATGCGGGGCACGCCGCCGTGCCCGTTCGCAACAGGCACAGCGTTGCGCAGGCCGCCGTACCCCGGCGGCTGGTGCGTCACGGTCCGGCGCGCGGCATCATGCAAGCCGCGAGCCTGCATCCGAATCAATATCTATAAGAGGAGAAGTGGAGATGGAACGTCGTTCCTTTCTGTTGAAAGCGTCGGCCGTGGCCGCCACCGGGGCACTGGCCGCGTGCGGCAAGGGTGAAGAGAAGGCAGCGCCCGCCGCCGCCAGCGGCCCGGCAGCGCCGGCCGTGGTCGGCAGCAACCCGGCCGTGGAATGGCGCCTGGCCTCGAGCTTCCCCAAGTCGCTCGACACCATCTTCGGCGGTGCCGAACTGCTGTCGGCCCGCGTCAAGGAACTGACCGAAGGCAAGTTCAACATCAAGGTCTTTGCCGCCGGTGAAGTCGTGCCGGGCCTGCAGGTGCTGGACGCGGTGCAGAACAACACCGTGCAGATCGGCCACACCGCCGGCTACTACTACTTCGGCAAGAACCCGACGCTGTGCTTTGACACCACCGTCCCGTTCGGCCTGACCGCACGCCAGCAGAACGCCTGGATGCTGCAGGGCAACGGCATGAAGCTGATGCGCGAGTTCTTCAAGGAATACAACGTCGTCAACTTCCTGGGCGGCAACACCAATGCGCAGATGGGCGGCTGGTTCCGCAAGGAAATCAAGACCGTGGCCGACCTGCAGGGCCTGAAGTACCGCATCGCCGGCTTTGCCGGCGTGGTGCTGTCGCGCCTGGGCGTGGTGCCGCAGCAGATCGCCGGCGGCGACATCTACCCCGCGCTGGAAAAAGGCACCATCGACGCGGCCGAGTGGGTGGGCCCGTACGATGACGAGAAGCTGGGCTTCTACAAGGTGGCGCCGTACTACTACTACCCGGGCTGGTGGGAAGGCAGCGCGCAGCTGTCGTTCTACGCCTCGGCCACCGAGTACGAGAAGCTGCCGGCGCTGTACAAGCGCGCGCTGGAAACCGCCACCATCGAGGCGCACACCAACATGATGGCCAAGTACGACACGGTCAACCCGCAGGCGCTGGCCCGCCTGCTGGAAAACGGCGTCAAGCTGCGCCCGTTCTCCAAGGAGATCATGGAAGCGTGCTTCAAGGCGACCCAGGAAGCCTATGCCGACGAAACCGCCAAGAACCCGTCGTTCAAGAAGATCTACGACGACTGGCGCGTGTTCCGCAACAACCAGGCCGCCTGGTTCAACGTGGCCGAGCAGGGCTTCGCCCAGTTCAGCTTCGCGCGCAAGCTGTAAGCGGCACACGGCACCGGGCCGTCCGCGGCCTGCCGCAAACCCCATGTTCCCTCGGGAGCATGGGGTTTTTTGTTGGCCACGGCACGCGGGCGCCCGCCGGGCGGGGATCGCGCGGCGCCGGTAGAATCGCCGGCATCTACCGGAAATCCCTATGCAACTCGGCATTCTCTACGCCCTCCTGGCCTACGTCATCTGGGGGCTGCTCCCGCTCTATATCAAATCGCTGCCCGGTATTGCGCCGCTGGAGATCCTGCTGCACCGGATGGTGTGGTCGCTGGTATTCCTGGGCCTGATCCTGACGTGGCGGCACCAGTGGGCGTGGCTCGGCCGGGTGCTCAAGGACCGGCGCCTGCTCCTGTCGTTCACCGCCAGCGCGGCGCTGCTGTGCGCCAACTGGTTCCTCTATATCTGGGCGGTGTCGGCTAACCGCGTAGTCGATGCCAGCCTGGGTTACTTCATCAACCCGCTGTTTAGCGTGCTGCTGGGCGTGGTGTTCCTGCACGAGCGGCTGCGCCTGGTGCAATGGCTGTCGATCGCGGTCGCCGCGGCCGGGGTGGCCTGGCTGACGGTGGCGGCAGGCCAGTTGCCGTGGATCGCCCTGGGGCTGGCGGCCAGCTTCGGCGGCTATGGCCTGCTGCGCAAGACCGGTGCGCTGGGTGCGCTGGAAGGGCTGTCGCTGGAGACGCTGCTGCTGTTCCCGCTGGCCGCGGCGGCGCTGGCCTGGCTGTTCGCCACCGGCCAGGACAGCTTTACCCACGCAGCGCCGGGTACGCAGTGGCTGCTGCTGCTGGCCGGGCCGGTGACGGCGGTGCCGCTGCTGTTCTTTGCCGCCGGCGCGCGGCGCATTCCGCTGTCGCTGCTGGGCCTGCTGCAGTACACCGGGCCGACGCTGCAGCTGCTGCTGGGCGTATGGCTGTGGAACGAACCGTTCCCGGTGCAGAAGCAGGTCGGCTACGCACTGATCTGGCTGTCGCTGGCCTTGTATGCGGCCGAGGGGCTATGGATGAATACGCGGCAGAAGCCCGCAGTCATCCAATCCATCAATGAAGCCAACTGAAAATCAAACGATTTCATTCATCGCACGGATAACCGATACGGTGCCTGGCCACCATGTCTGCCCCGCCTGATGCCACGCCCGCGGTCCAGCGCAAGATCATTCATTGCGACTGCGACTGTTTCTATGCCTCGGTCGAGATGCGCGACGAGCCGTCGCTGCGCGGCCGCCCGATGGCCGTGGGCGGCTCGCCCGACCGGCGCGGGGTGATTGCCACCTGCAACTATGAAGCGCGCGCCTTTGGCGTGCGTTCGGCGATGCCATCGGCACAGGCGCTCAAGCGTTGCCCGGACCTGCTGATCGTGCGCCCGGCAATGGACAAGTACCGCGAGGTCTCGCGCCAGATCTTCGCGATCTATCGCGAATACACCGCGCTGGTCGAACCGCTGTCGCTGGACGAGGCCTACCTGGACGTGAGCCTGTGCACCCGCCACGCCGGCAGCGCCACCCGCATCGCCGAGGAAATCCGCCAGCGTGTGCGCGATGAAGTGGGCGTGACGGTATCGGCTGGGGTGGGGCCGAGCAAGTTCGTGGCCAAGATCGCCAGCGACTGGAACAAGCCCGACGGGCTGTTCGTGGTCAAGCCGGCGGCGGTCGATGGCTTTGTCGCCGCGCTGCCGGTGGAGCGCATCCACGGCGTGGGCAAGGTCACCGCGGCCAAGCTGCGGCGCCTGGGTGCCGAGACCTGCGGCGACCTGCGGCCGTGGTCGCCGGACCGGCTGCACCGCGAGTTCGGTGTCTTCGGGGCGCGGCTCTACAAGCTGTGCCGCGGCGTCGACGAGCGCGAGGTCACGCCCGAGCGCGAGCGCAAGTCGATCAGCGTGGAAGAGACCTATGCCGACGACCTGCCCGACCTGCAGGCCTGCATAGCCGAGCTGGAACCGCTCGTCGCCATGCTCGAAGCCCGCATTGACCGGGCTCAGGCACATGACACCATCGACAAGCTGACCGTGAAGCTGCGCTTCTCTGACTTCCGCCAGACCACGGTGGAATGCCGCGGCCACGCGCCGGACCGCGCCGTCTACGCGCGCCTGCTGGCCGAGGGCCATGCGCGCCGGGGCTTGCCGGTGCGGCTGCTGGGGGTGGGGGTAGGGACCAGCGACCGGGATACGTCGCAGCTGGAACTGTTCGACTGAGCGCAGGATTATTCCGGCGAATAATCAGACCACATGAAATCGTGATGCTTTGATAAATGGCATCAATAAACCAGCTATTGCAGGTCGTTGCGCATCACCAGCAGCCACGGCATATGCGAATTGGTGACGCCGTCGAGCCGGCCCGAATCGCCCAGCTCGATCTCCTCCATCGACACCGACTGCTGGACATTGCCGCCGATGGCACGCACCACGCGCGTGGCCGGATCCACGCCGACCACGATGTCGCAGTGCATGGGCGTGGTGCCGAAGCCGATTTCGGCGATGTCCTCGAGATAGCGGTCGCGCCCGCGCCCGGCGCAGATGATGTCGCCGGGCCGGGGCATGGCGGGGACGGGCTCGATATGGAAGGCCGGCCTGGGCAGGATGCCGTCGCGGGCGTCGACCACGTACATCGAGTGCGACTGCCCGGTCAGGAACTGGCGCTCGTCCAGCCCCGCCTTGCGCAGCACCCATGAGATAAACACCGCCGACCAGGCCCAGGACCCCTGCGTCACCTGCCGGCAGCTGGGCGCTTCGCCGACGATGCCCCAGTAGCGGCGCGCCAGCGTGCAGCCCAGGGGCGTGGCTTCCATGCCGGTGCCGTCCGGAAAGGACAGGCAACTGGCAGCGGGTGGCGGGTTGCCGTTGGTTTTGGATTCGGTGTCGGTGGTGGCGGCAGCGGGTGCCCCGGCTGCCTCTGCGGGGGACGCTGGCTGGGCCTCCAGGATCCCTGGCAGTGGCGCAGGCAGCTCCGGTGCGGGCACCGGGCTGTAGGTGACGCAGGACGTGTCGTCCCGGCCCAGCCGCACCACCTGCCCGCCCCAGCGGGCCCATTCCTGCGTGGCGATTTCGACGATGCGTTCGCGCGGCGTGGCGCCCGGGCGCGTCTCCGGCCTTTCGGTGTCGGGCAGGGCGCGCGCCTGCGGCCGCACCGGCTCGCTGACGGTGGTGCAGGCAGTCAGCAATGCCAGCGCCACGGCAACGCAAGCCGCGCGCATGGTGCCCGCAGCCTGTGGAGAAAGCTGTGGAACCGGCTGTGGAAAGCGCTGTGCATAACGCTGTGGAGATCTGCGGCGCGGCGGACGGGCGAGCATGGAGGCCCCATGTGGCACGGCACCCGGTCCGGCCTGTCAAGGCCACGGCTGGGCGCCTGTTAGAAGACTTCGCGCGCGATCGCCCCGAAGGCGGATTCAGCGATGCGGCGGATACTGCAGAAGATCAGCTTACCGCTGTGGATAACGTCCCCCGCCTGGCGCTCGCCTGCGCCCTCGGGCACCGGGCGGCGGCATGGCGGGGTCTGACAATTCGGGCCCTGCAGTGCAGCCCGTCAGGCTCACTGGTTGACAGCGTCCTTGAACTTCTGGCCAGCCTTGAACTTCACGGTCTTGGCTGCTTCGACCTTGATTTCTTCGCCGGTACGCGGGTTGCGCGCCATGCGCTCGCCACGCTCGCCCTTGCTGAACGTGCCAAAGCCAATGAGGCTCAGCGTGTCGCCCTTGGCCACTGCGTCCATGATGGCCGACAGGGTCACGTTCAGTGCCTGTTCTGCCTTGGCCTTGGTCAGACCGTCCACCCCGGCTGCGATAGCGTCGATCAGTTCGGTTTTCGTCATGCTTCACTCCGTATCGAGTTGATAAAACACAGGCGTCCGCATGCCGGGCGGCCTGGCTGGCACCGCTTCGGCAAAGACGCCGCGGGCCACATGATACCGTGTCGGGCAAGGCGCACCGGGAACAGATTGTTACCTGGCAGTTTCCGCGAGGCCGCGCCAGGCTGGGCTTCGCGGCAAATCGACGCAGCCGGGCGCAGCCATGGCAAGTGGCGGAAGGTGACGAAAGCGCCCTAAGGTGACAGGGCAGGGCACCGGGGTTCGTGCAACGCGATTGAGGGCATGTGCCCTTGCCCATCCGTCGCCAGAGCCCCTCAGAGGCCCTCTGCGCACGCTCAGGCGTATTGGACAGGGCTGGAGAGCCAGCGTCGGCCAGAAGCGCTTGCAGGCGCTCTGGGAGCCTCGGATGCACGAACTGCACTATGTTGCATGTTGTCGGATCATGGGCCTGGCGGCGAACCGCGCGGCTATTCGGCGCATGCATGGCGCCTTGGGGATCGGTTACAGCCCGGCCCCAGATCCTGTCGCCAGCGTATACGCGCAAGCTGGTGTGATTGGGCGTATACGCCCGAGGTATACGCCCCCGATCAAACCCAAAACCACCAAGTCTCTCGCTATCGCGTCGTTTACGGCCCCGGCCATTCGGATGAAGCCTTTCGGGGCCTTCCTTCTTTCGCTGACGTGCCTGGCTCGTTCTTTCGGTTTACCTTTTTCTTTCATGTATACAAATAGTAGTAGTAGGTAAACACCCGCCCCCGCTGTGGAAAACCGTGTAAACGTCTTTCGCTTCAAAGGTTTACGTAAACGAGAAGTGGTCGTATCCAATGTTGGCCGAGGTGGATGACTCAGCCCGATGGGCGAGGCCGGTGCCGAACCCCCTCCGACTTATGCCTGAGGCATCCCCATGCCAGCCCCAGGCAGCCCACATCCAATCCGCGTGCTTGTCCACAGTTCCGGGCGGGGTTATCCACATACGCGCAGGTAAACGCGCGTCGCGGCTGGGGTGTAAACGGGGTGCCGTATACCTGTCGGCTGCACCCAAAGGCGTATACGGTGAGGGCGCCGGAAAAAGGACGTTACGTATACGTGTCACGGTTGCACCGGTATCATCCTCGATCGCGCCGGAACGGCCGGCACAGCGGGCCACTCAGGCACAACAGGCGACGAGCACGGAAAGGCAAATGGCGGACAAGGCAAAGCGCAAGGCAGCAGGCGAGGGCAGGAAGAAGACGGCGAGCGACCGGATCGAGGTGCGCCAGTCAGGCGTGCACGGCAAGGGCGTCTATGCGATCGGCCCGATTGCCGAAGGCGAACGCGTGATCGAGTACAAGGGCGAGCACATTTCGTGGAAGAAGGCGCTGGAGCGTCATCCGCACGATCCCAGCGATCCCAACCACACTTTCTACTTCAGCCTGGACGACGGCAGCGTGATCGACGCCAAGTACGGCGGCAACCGCGCGCGCTGGATCAACCATGCCTGCGAACCCAACTGCGAGGCGCGCGAGAAGAAGGGCCGCGTGTTTATCCACGCGCTGCGCGATATCGCCCAGGGCGAGGAACTGTTCTATGACTACGGCCTGGTCATTGACGCGCGCTATACGGCCAAGCTGAAGAAAGAGTTCGAGTGCCGCTGCGGCAGCCCGCAATGCCGCGGCACCATGCTGGCGCCGAAGGAAAAGAAGAAGAAGGACAAGTAAAGCGCGCGTCTCGACCCGCGCCGCCGCCAGCGCAGCAGCGGGTTCAGGCCACCGATCCTGGCGGTTCGCAGGGGATCCGGATCACGAAGCGCATGGTCGGCCGCCGTTCCGGCGCGCCGCCCGCCGCCGGTGCATCGCCAGCCGCACCCGGCACCGGCGGCACGTCCTCGATGCGGATGGTGCCCTGGTGCAGCGTCACGATCTCATGGACGATGGCCAGCCCCAGCCCGGCGCCGCCGCTGTGGGCCGCCCGCCCGCCGCCCGGCTCGGGGGCGCGGTCGCCACGGAAGAAGCGCTTGAAGACTTCCTCGCGCCGCTGCGGCGGGATGCCGGGGCCATTGTCTTCCACCATCACCACCGCCATGCCGCGGTGACCCATGGCCTCGCCGCCGGCGCGCACCGTGATGCGCCCGCCCGCGGGCACGTACTTCACCGCGTTGTCGATCAGGTTGGACAGGGCCTCGCGCATCAGCAGCCGGTTGCCGCGCACCACCGCGGGCGCGCTGCCGGTGAAGGTGGGGCCGGGCAGGATCTCGAAGCCCAGGTCGATGCGTTGCGCCAGCGCCTGCGGCACCCATTCGGCGCCGATCTCGAAGGCCAGTTCGGCCAGGTCGAAGTGTTCCACCGGACCGAGACGCTCCAGCGACAGCCCGGGCTCGGCGCGCGCCAGCGACAGCAACTGGTTGGACAGCCGCACCGCGCGGTCGGCGGCGGTCTGCACCTCGCGCAGCGCATGCCGGGCGACTTCCAGCGAATCGGCTTCCTGGGCCCGGTCGGCATGCAGCTTGACCGCGGTCAGCGGCGTGCGCAGCTGGTGCGCCGCATCGGCAATGAACTTGCGCTGCGCGTCGAGCGCGTCGCGCAGCCGCGCCAGCAGCGCATTGAGGCCGCGGATCAGCGGCGCCACCTCGGCCGGCACCTGGGTCTCGTCCAGCGCGGCGAGCGAGCGGGCAGTCTGCCGGTTGAGCTTGTCGGCCAGGATCTGCAGCGGCACCAGCTCTTCCTTGAGCACGTGCGACAGGATCAGGCTGCCGACCAGCAGCAGCAGGATCAGCGGCACCGACACCGACAGCAGGATCTCGTTGGCGGCGGTCTCGCGCCGGTCCAGCAGCTCCGCCACCTCCACCACGATGGGCCCGCGCGCGGCTTTGCCGGCCTCGCTGGTGCCAAGTTCGTCCACCGCGGCGCTGGGCAGCATCACCGGCAGCCGCACCGCGCGCACCTGGCGGCCGCTGAACCAGGCATAGAACAGGCGCGCGTCGTGCAGCGTGGTCTGGCCGGTGCCGTAGCCCAGCCAGGTGTCCATGCCGCCGATCAGCCCGTCGGGGCCGTGGATGCGCCAGTAGATGCGGTCGGTGCCCTCGGCCTCGACCAGCGTCTGCGCGATCATCGGGATGTCCTGCTCCAGGCGCGGGCCGGCAATGCGGATCTGCTGGGCGATGTTGTTGGCCACGCCATACAGCGCGCGGTCGAATACCTGCGTGGTGTAGTGCGCCGCCAGCCAGTACGACAGCGAGCCGCTGGTCAGCACCAGCGCAAACAGCGGCGTGGCCAGTGCGCGCAGCAGGTGCGCGCGCAGGCTGATGTTGGAGCCGGGGCGGGAGGCCTGGCGCGTCGCCGCGGGCGCAGGGGTGGCGCCCGCGGCGTCAGCCGTGGCGGAAGATGGGGGCACGTTCCGCGTTGCGATGCGGGAGGCCGTGCGCCAGGAAATCCGGGAGGAGGTGCGGGAGCGAGGCCACATTGCCGGCTAGGCCGAAGGACAGGGCCGCGTGTCGGATAACCGCGGCGGCCGGAGCGGTTTCATTGTCCGGCGCGGATCTGCAGCAGGTAGCCGAAGCCGCGCACGGTGACGATCTCGACATCGCTGTCCTCGAGCTTCTTGCGCACGCGGTGCACATAGACCTCGATCGCGGTGTCGCCCACAGTATCGCCGCCTTCGCCGGCGGGGTGGGCAAAGGTAGCCAGGTGGTCCTGCAGCTGCGCCTTGCTGACCACGCGGCCCTGGCGCTGCAGCAGCAGTTCCAGCACCGCGAACTCGCGCGGCGACAGCTCCAGCGGGCGGGCGTCGATAAACATGCGGCGGTCGTTGCCCGACAGCCGCAGGCGCCCCAGGCGCACGTCGCGCTCGGGTGCGGCCTCGCCCTGCTGGCTGCGGCGCAGCAGCACGCGCACGCGGGCTTCCAGCTCGGGCAGGGCGAAGGGTTTGATCAGGTAGTCGTCGGCGCCGGCGTTCAGCCCCGAGAGCTTGTCTTCCAGCTCGTCGCGCGCAGTCAGGATGATGACCGGGGTGGTGCGGTTGCGGGCGCGGTAGCGCGCCAGCAGGGTCATGCCGTCGATGCCGGGCAGGCCCAGGTCCAGGATGACCAGGTCGTGCTGCTCGCGCTGCAGATGTTCGGTGGCATAGACGCCGTCGTGGACGACGCGCACCTGGTGGCCGGCACGGGACAGGCCGGCTTCGACGCCGCTGGCAATCTGGCGGTCGTCCTCGATCAGCAGGATACGCATGGCGGCAGCTCGGGCAGGAAGTTGGGCATGGCTGGAGGGAAGGCCTCTTGGCGCACACGGAAGGTGCGGGCCTGCCGCAGATTGTACTAGGCGCAGGCGCCCGGTTCCTTACGGATTGCCTACAGCTGCCCGATCCGGCTGCCGCCGCGCCCGCGCTTAGTCGGTCACCGCGTCGGCGGCGCGCTCGATGAAGTGGGCCAGGTCGATGTCGCGCTGGGTCAGGCCGTTGGCATCGTGCGTGGACAGCGTGATGTCGACCCGGTTGTAGACGTTGAACCATTCCGGGTGGTGGTCGGCCTTCTCGGCCTGGATCGCCACGCGGGTCATGAAGCCGAAGGCGGCATTGAAGTCATGGAAGGTGAAGCGCTTGAAGATCGCGTCGCGGTCCTGGACGGTGGTCCAGCCGGGCAGGTCTGCCAGCAGCGTGGCACGGGCTTGCGGGGAAAGCGGAGTCATAGGGGGCTCGATCTGGTCGTAACGAAAACGAAGGCCGCAAATCAATGCGGAAAGCCGGCCCGCCCGCGCCGTGGCGGCGGGCATGCCGGCATTGTTTCACAAAGCGGGAAGCGGGGCAGGGCGCGCCGGGTTTGCCGGCGAGGGCCGGATCAGATGTCTTCGGTATCGGCCCAGCCTTCGCGGGTGCCGACATTGAGCACCTGGTCGCCCGGGGCTACGTCGCCCGCGCCAAGCGTCGGCTGCGCGCGCAGTTCTTCGTACAGTGGCGCAAAGTCCGGGCGGGTGGCGTCGAACAGCTGTTCGAAACTGTCGATCACGAAGTAGGTCTTCTGGAAGGTGTCGATGCGGTAGCGCGTGCGCATGATGCGGCGCACATCGAAGCCGATCCGGTTGGGGCTGGCCGAATCCAGGCTGTAGATCGACTCGCCCTGGCTCGACAGGATGCCCGCGCCGTAGATGCGCAGGCCCTGCGGGGTGCGGATCAGGCCGAATTCCACCGTGTACCAGTACAGCCGCGACAGCATGTCCAGCGCGCCCAGCCCGGCCGCCTTCAGGCCACCCTTGCCGTAGGCCTCCATATAGTCGGCAAAGACCGGGTTGATCAAGAGCGGCACATGGCCGAACACGTCGTGGAAGCAGTCCGGCTCCTGCAGGTAGTCCAGCTGCTCGGGCTTGCGCATCCACCAGCTGGCCGGGAAGCGGCGGTTGGCCAGGTGCTCGAAGAACACCTGGTCCGGCACCAGGCCGGGCACGGCCACGACTTGCCAGCCGGTGGCGCGCATCAGGGTTTCGTTGAGCTGGTCGAAATCGGGGACGCGGTCCTTGTCCATGCCCAGCGTGGCCAGGCCCTGCAGGAATTCATCGCTGACACGGCCCTGCAGCATCGCGGCCTGGCGCTCGTATAGCTTGCGCCAGATGGCGTGGTCGGTGCTGGTGTAGCGGTGCACCGGCTGGGCGATGGTGAAGTCCGGGCGCAGTTCCTGGCCGGACAGCAGGCCGGCGTCGAACTGTTCCTTGAGCTTGTCGGTCAGGGTGCCCTGGAAGGCGCCGGGGGCTTCGGTGGCCGTGGCGATGGACATGGTGCGCGTCTCCTTGTAATGCGTGCTTGCTGCATCGGCGGCAGCATGAATGCGGATTTACTGCGTAGTTTAGACAGCCGAGCGCGCAGAAAGGCCGCAAAATCCGCTTGTTTTGGTGTGGTGGCGCATATAATGTGCATCGTTCAAATAAAGAGTGCGGAATTTGTGTATGGCTGCCTCCGGCGTCTCCCTGGACCCCTTCGACCTCGCGCTGCTGGCCGTCCTGCAGGCCGACGGCCGCACCACTCACCAGCAACTGGCCGAACGCGTGCACCTGTCGCCCAGCCAGGTCGGGCGCCGGCTGGCGCGGCTGGAAGCCGACGGCGTCATCACCGGCTACCGCGTCAACCTGTCCTCGCAGGCGCTGGGCCTGGGGGTGATGGTCTTTATCAGTGTCAAGCTGGCCCACCATGCCGACACCATCATCGAACGCTTCCGCGAAGAGATCCTGTTGCTGGAAGAGGTGCAGGAGTGCTATTCGGTGGCCGGCGAGGCTGACTACCTGATCCGCGTGGTTGTGCCAGACCTGCCCACGCTGGCCGAATTCACCATGAAGCGGCTGATGCGCGTGCCGGGTGTGGAAAGCGTGCGTTCGAATATCGTGCTGACCGCCATCAAATGCGACGGGCCCTTGCCGCTGTCGCACCTGCGCTAAAACTTTTCCTGCGGCGCGTTGCAGGTTTGCGTGCCGGTCTTGCGCTCCTGTGGCGTGCGTGTCACCCTCGCCGGGTGCCGCAAACGTGGCGGGAACGGAGGATGGCAGGATGAAGGGAATCGTCGCCCGAGCCGATCGGGGTCTTGGCAGGTTGCCAATGCAATCGCATGAGTGGCGCGCAGTCCTGGCCCTGGTGGCCACGCTTGGAATCCTGGCCGCCGGCGGCGCGCAGGCCGCGCAGGTGACCCGCTTCTCCCCCGAAGGCACGGTCGGGCAGGTCAGGCAGGTGGCGATCCGCTTCGACGAGGCCATGGTGCCGATGGGCGACGTCCAGGCCACCGCGCCCGCGGCGGTTTCCTGCACTGGTGCCGGCACCGGCGGGCAGGCCCGCTGGATCGATGCGAAGAACTGGGTCTACGACTTTGCCAGCGACCTGCCGCCGGGCGTGCGCTGCACCGTGCGCATGCGTACCGGCCTGCGCAGCGTGGCCGGCACCGCCTATGCCGGCCGCCCGGAGTACCGGTTCGAGACCGGCGGCCCGACGGTCGTCTCCAGCCGGCCTGCGGGCGGCGAGATCGAGGAAGACCAGGTCTTTGCGCTGCGCTTCAACGGCGCCGCCACCGCGGCCTCAGTGCGCGAACACGCCTGGTGCCAGGCGCAGGGGCTGGGCGAGCGCATCCCGGTGCGCCTGCTCGCTGACAAGGAGCGCGATGCCGTGCTCGACGCCATCCACTGGGAACGCATCGCCAAGCAGGCGCCAGATGCCGTGCACCTGCTTGCCTGCCAGCAGCGGCTGCCGGCCGCGGCGCGGGTGCAGCTGGTGCTGGGAGCGGGCATTGCCACCCCCTCCGGCGTGGCCACGCGCGATGAGCGCCGCTTTGACTACACCGTGCGCGACCCCTTCACCGCCAGCTTCAGCTGTGAGCGTGAACACGCGCAGTCGCCGTGCACGCCGCTGCGGCCGATGTCGGTCAGCTTCTCCTCGCCGGTGCCGCGCAAGCTGGCCGAGAGCGTGGTGCTGAAGACGCCGTCCGGCCCGCGCGCGCCGCAGTTTGATCCCAACCTGGCGCCGGACGCCAGCGTCAGCGCGCTGACCTTTGCCGCGCCGTTTGCGGAGAAGGCCCAGTTCACCATCGAAGTGCCGCGCAACCTGAAGGACGACAGCGGCCGCTCGCTGGCCAATGCCGACCTGTTCCCGCTCAAGGTGGCCACCGCATCGATGCCGCCGCTGGCCAAGTTTGCCGCGGCGCCGTTTGGCGTGGTGGAACGCTTCGGCGAGCTGCCGCGCGGCAAGGCGCCGGCCGACTACCCGCCGCTGCTGCCGGTGACGCTGCGCAACGTCGAGGCTGACCTCGCCGTGCGCGGCGTGCAGGCCGGGGCCGGCACCGTGATGAAGCTGCGCGTGGACGACGACACGGCCGTGATGCAATGGTTTGGCCTGGTGCGCCGCATGCATGAGGCCAGCTATACCCGGCCCGAGCTCGACGCCGTGCTGGCGGGCCGCTCGCCGTATCGCGTCAACAACCCGCGCAATGCGGTGTCGATCGAGACGCGTTCGGTGTCTCTGCTCGAGCGCGCCCCCGGCGTGCAGAAGCTGGCCGTGCCCAAGCCTTCGGGCGATGCGCCGCGGCCGTTCGAGGTGGTGGGCATCCCGCTGCCGGAACCGGGCTTCCATGTGGTGGAGATCGCCTCGCCGATGCTGGGTGAGTCGCTGCTGGGCAAGCGCGCGCCGATGTACGTGCGCACCGCGGCGCTGGTTACCAACCTGGGCGTGCATTTCAAGCTGGGCCGCAGTGCCGGCAATGAAGACGATGGCAGCCGCAGCGGGCTGGCCTGGGTCACCGCGCTGGACGACGGCAAGCCGGTTGCCGATGCCGCCGTGGCGGTGCGCGACTGCAGCGGCCGCCTGCTGGGCGAAGGCCGTACCGACGCCAGCGGCGTGGTGCGCTTTGCCAGTCTGGCGGCCGCGCCCGAAGGCGCCTGCGACCAGAACGGGCTGTCGGGCTATTTCGTCTCTGCCCGCATCGGCGTCGGCCACCCGCAGGCACGCGGCAAGTCCGACATGGCCTTCGTGATGTCGGACTGGAACCGCGGCATCGAGAGCTGGCGCTTCAATGTGCCGACCGACACCAGCACCGCACCCACGGTGCGCGCCCACACCATCTTCGACCGCACGCTGCTGCGCGCCGGCGAGACCGTGTCGATGAAGCACCTGATCCGTGCCGAGACCGCGCAGGGTTTTGCCCTGCCGCCGGCCAGCCGCCCGCTGCCCACGCGCGTGGTGATCCGCCATGAAGGCAGCGGCCAGACCTACGAGCTGCCGCTGCAATGGCGCCAGACCGCGACCGGCGGGCGCAGCGCGGAGAGCACCTTCCAGGTGCCGCCGGCGGCCAAGCTCGGGGTCTACAGCGTGGAGCTGCAAACGCAGAAGGGCGAAGGCGCGCAGGACAATGGCGGCGCGCGCAGCTACACCAGCGGCAGTTTCCGGGTCGAGGCATTCCGCTTGCCGGTGCTGGCCGGCACGCTGCAGGTGGCAGGCAAGGCGGGGCCCGTGGTCGCGCCCGCCGAACTGCCGGTCGGCGTGGAGATCCACTACCTCTCCGGCGGCGGCGCGGCCGGGCTGCCCGTGCGCGTGTCCGCGCTGTTGCGCGACAAATACGTCAGCTTCCCCGGCTATGACGAGTTCTCGTTCAACCCGCCGCGCGCCCAGCGCGAAAGCGCCAGCGGCGACGAGGAGATGGATGAGGGCGAGCAGAGCGATGCCAGTGCCGACGGCCAGAAGCTGGTCGCCGACAAGCTGCCGGTGACGCTCGACAAGAACGGCAACGGCACTGTCACGCTGCGCAAGCTGCCCAAGACCGAAGCCCCGCGCGACCTGCTGCTCGAAGCCGGCTTTGCCGACCCCAACGGCGAGATCCAGACCCTGCGCCAGACCGTGCCGGTGTGGCCGGCGGCGGTGGTGGCCGGCATCCGCACCGATGGCTGGGTCTCGGTCAAGCAGAAGCTGGCCGTGCACGGCGTGGTGCTGGACGTCAACGGCAAGCCGGTGGCGGATGCGCCGGTCAAGATCAACGCGCGGGCACGCATCACCACCTCGGCGCGCAAGCGCGTGGTGGGCGGCTTCTACCGCTATGACAACCGCTCCGAGACGCGCGACCTCGGCACCGTGTGCGAGACCCGCACCGATGCGCAGGGCCGTGCGCGCTGCGACGTGGCGCTGGAGCAGGCCGGCCAGATCGAACTGGTGGCGAGCGCGCGCGACAAGGACGGGCGCACCGCGCAAGCGGCCTCGACGGTCTGGGTCACGCGCCAGGGCGAGCTCTGGTTCGGCGGCGAGAACCATGACCGCATCGACCTGCTGCCGGAGAAGAAGTCCTACGCGCCGGGCGAGACCGCGGTGTTCCAGGTGCGCATGCCGTTCCGCCACGCCACCGCGCTGGTGGCGGTGGAGCGCGAGGGCATCTACCAGACGCAGGTGGTCGAGTTGCACGGCAGCGATCCCACCGTGCGCGTGCAGGTGAAGCCGGAGTGGGGGCCCAACGTCTACGTGTCGGTGCTGGCCTTGCGTGGGCGCCTGCATGAGGTGCCCTGGTATTCGTTCTTCACCTGGGGCTGGCGCCAGCCGGGCGAGTGGTGGCGCGCGTTCCGCAGCGAGGGCCGCGAATACGCCGCGCCGACCGCGCTGGTAGACCTGTCCAAGCCGGCCTTCCGGCTGGGGCTGGCGGAGATCCGCGTCGGCAATGCGGGCCACCGGCTCGACGTTACCGTGACGCCGGACAAGGCCAGCTATCCGGTGCGCGGCAAGGCGCGCGTGGCGATCCAGGTGAAGCTGCCAGACGGCAAGCCTGCCGCCAACGGCGAAGTGGCGCTGGCCGCGGTGGACCAGGCGCTGCTGGAACTGATGCCCAACACCAGCTGGGACCTGCTCGATGCGATGCTGCAGCGGCGCGGCTACGGCGTGGAGACGTCGACCGCGCAGATGGAAATCATCGGGCGCCGCCACTACGGGCGCAAGGCGGTGCCGGCGGGCGGCGGCGGCGGCAAGAGCCCCACGCGCGAGCTGTTCGACACGCTGCTGGTATGGAACCCGCGCGTGCAGCTCGACGCGGAGGGCCGCGCCAGCATCGAGGTGCCGCTCAACGATTCGCTGACCAGCTTCCGCATCGTCGCGGTGGCGGACCTCGGCCTCGGCCGCTTCGGCACGGGCAGCGCCACCATCGCCGCCACGCAGGACCTGCAGGTGATTTCCGGCCTGCCGCTGCTGGTGCGCGAGGAGGACCGCTACCGCGCCATGTTCACGCTGCGCAATACCACCAGGCGCGCGATGACGGTGCAGGCCAGCGCGCGCGGCACGCTGCTCGGCAACGAGACCAGCCTGCCGGTGCAGACCGTGCAGATCCCTGCCGGCGAAGCGCGCGAGATCGGCTGGGACGTGACCGCGCCCGCGCTGCTGGCGTACTCGCGCAGCGGCACGGTGACGTGGGAAGTGCAGGCGAGCGAGCAGGGCACGGGTGGCGCGGCCGACCGCATCAAGGTGTCGCAGCAGATCGTGCCGGCCGTGCCGGTGACGGTGCAGCAGGCCACGCTGGCGCAGGTGTCGCCGTCGCTGTCGGTGCCAATTAAGGCGCCGCCGGGTGCCCTGGCGGATCCGGCGGGCAAGGTGCGCGGCGGGCTGCAGGTCAACTTCGAGTCGTCGCTGGCGGGCGGCATGCCGGGCGTGCGCGAGTGGTTCCGCAACTACCCGTTCACCTGCCTGGAGCAGCGCGCATCGAAAGCGATCGGCCTGAACGACACCGCCGCGTGGGACGCGCTGATGACGCAGCTGCCGTCCTATCTCGATGCCAACGGGCTGGCCTCGTACTTCCCGCTGAACGCCGACGGCGACTTCGGCAGCGAAGTGCTGACCGCCTACCTGCTGGCGGTCACCGACGAGGCCGCGCGCGCCGGGCTGGCGCTGCGCATCCCCGACGCGCAGCGCACGCAGATGGAGCGCGGGCTGACTGACTTCGTCGAAGGCCGCATCCGCCGCGACAGCTGGGCGCCGGTGGCCGGCACGCAGTACCTGGAAGCGCGCAAGCTGGCCGCGCTCGAGGCCCTGTCGCGCACCGGCCATGCGCAGGCGCGCATGCTGGGCTCGATCCAGATCCTGCCGGCGCAGTGGCCGACCTCTGCGCTGCTGGACTGGACCTTGCTGCTCACGCGCATGCAGGACATCCCGCAGCGCGAGCAACGCCTGGCCGAGGCGCAGCAGCTGCTGCGCTCGCGCCTGACGGTGCAGGGCACGCGCCTGGCGTTCTCCACCGAGCGCAACGACAACTGGTGGTGGATGATGGCCGGCGGCGACACCAATGCCGCGCGCCTGCTGGCGCTGGCGTCGGAACTGCCGGGCTGGAAGGAAGATGCGCCGCAACTGGCCACCGGGCTGCTGGGCCGGCAGGTGCATGGTGCCTGGGGCACCACCACTGCCAATGCCTGGGGCATGCTGGCAGTGACGCGCTTCTCGCAGGCGTTCGAGAAGACGCCGGTGGCGGGCACCACACGGGCGAGCCTGAGCAATGCGGCCGACGCCTCACGCAGTTTCGACTGGGCGCGCGCGCAGCGCACCGACGGCGTGGCCCAGGGCAGCATCGACCTGCCGTGGCCGACCGGAGCCGACGGCGGCACGCTGCAGGTGGAGCACGCCGGCGCCGGCCATCCGTGGGCCACGGTGCGGGCGCTGGCGGCGGTGCCGGTGACCGCGCCGCTGGCCGCGGGCTACCGCATCAAGCGCACCGTGACGCCGCAGGAGCAGGCGGTGAAGGGCAAGTGGTCGCGCGGCGATGTCTACCGAGTCAAGCTGGAGATCGATGCGCAGGCCGACATGACCTGGGTGGTGGTCAGCGATCCGGTGCCTGCCGGCGCCACCATCCTCGGCAGCGGCCTGGGCCGTGACTCCCAGATCGCCACGCGCGGCGAGCAGCGCAAGGGCGCGGCCTGGCCGGCCTACACCGAGCGCACGCCGCAAGCCTACCGCGAGTACTTCGGCTACCTGCCCAAAGGCACGGTATCGGTCGAATACACGGTGCGGCTGAACAACGCCGGCGACTTCGCGCTGCCGCCCACGCGCGTGGAAGCGATGTACGCGCCCGACGTGTTCGGCGTGGCGCCCAATGCGCGGCTGGCAGTGGGGGCGCGCCCATGAGCTGGCTGTCGATGATGATGCCGGCACGCGTGCGCGAGTGGTGGATCGCGGGCACGCTGGCCGGCATCATCTACGGCGCGCTGCTGGTGCAGGTGGCGATCGAGCTGCCTGACGGCGCGCCGCTGACCGGGCATATCGCCATGCAGCCCGCATGGAAGACCGCGATGGCGGTGCTGCTGGCACGCGCCGCGTGGTTCCACCGGCCGCTTGTGGAGCGCCGCTGGCTGGTCACGGCGCTGCTGTTCTCAGCCCTGGGCGACCTCCTGCTGGCGCTGCCGACGCTGACGTTTTCGTTCATGGGCGGGCTTGGCGCCTTCCTGCTGGCGCACCTGGCCTACCTGCGCGTGCTGGTGCCGCTGGCGGGCGACACGCGCCCGCACCGGCTGATTGCGTGCGGCGCCATGCTGGGCGTGGCAGGCACCATGCTGGGCCGCTTCTGGCCCAATATGGGCCCGCTGACGGTGCCGGTGGCGATATACGTGGGCGTGCTTGCGGCGATGGCCTGCAGCGCGCTGGTGGCGCGCCTGCCCACGCCGCTGGCGGCGCTGGGGGCGCTGTGCTTTGCCGCCTCGGACATGATGATCGGCATCGCGCGCTTCCTGGTGCCGTTCGAATCCTTCCAGCTTGGCATCTGGTGGACCTACGCCGCGGCGCAGGTGCTGCTGGTGGCGGGCATCGTGGCGGGACGCAGGCAGACATGAAGCAGCGCAGTATTCGCATGGTGCTGGTGACGGCGTTGATCTGGTCCGCACCGGCCATGGCCCTGCCGTCTTTCGAGCAGGTTCGTACCGACTGGCGCAGTGCCGACGTGGTGGTGCTGGACCGCCACGGCGACACCGTGGGGCGCGTGCGCGACGACTTCCGCGCGCGCCGCGGCGACTGGGTCGCGCTGGCCGATACCTCGCCCGCGCTGCGCACCGCCATCGTGCTGTCGGAGGACCGGCGCTTCTATGCCCACAGCGGGGTCGACTGGCACGGCGTGGCGGCCGCGGCCTGGGCCAACCTGTGGAACACGCGCACGCGCGGCGCCTCGACGCTGACCATGCAGCTGGCGGGCCTGCTCGATGAGGACCTGCGCCGGCCGGGCGTGCCGGGGCAGGGCCGCAGCTTCACGCAGAAGCTGGGGCAGGCCGCGGGCGCGGCGGCGCTGGAGCGTAGCTGGAGCAAGGACCAGATCCTGGAGGCCTACCTGAACCTGGTGCCGTTCCGCGGCGAGCTGGTGGGCCTGTCGGCGATGTCGCAGGTGCTGTTCGGCAAGTACCCGGAAGGGCTCAACGCGCGCGAATCGGCACTGGCGGTGGCGCTGGTGCGTGCGCCCAATGCCAAAGCCGCTCAGGTGGCAAGCCGCGCCTGCGGCATCCTGCGCGAGATGGGCCTGCCGCGCGAGTGCGATGGCCTGGAAGGCTTTGCGCAACTGGCGCTGCTGCGTACCGGGCCGGTGGCGCAGCGCGCCGCGGCGGCCGCGCCGTCGGCGGCGTCGCCGCAACTGGCACCGCACCTGGCACGGCGCCTGGTCAGCGAGGCGCGCTCGCAGCTGGCTGCGGGCGTACCCATGCCTGCGCGTATTACGTCCACGCTCGATGCCCGCCTGCAGCGCGCGGCTGCCACCAGCCTGGACCGGCACCTGCGCGAACTGGCCGGGCGCAATGTCGAGGACGGCGCGGTGGTGGTGATCGACAATGCCAGCGGCGACGTGCTGGCCTATGTGGGCTCGTCGGGCACGCTGTCAGGCGCCGCGCAGGTGGACCACGCGGCGGCGCTGCGGCAGGCGGGCTCGACGCTCAAGCCCTTGCTGTATGAGCAGGCGCTGGAAGAGAAGCGGCTGACGGCGGCCTCGCTGCTGGACGACCGGCCGGTGAACCTGCCGGTCGGCGGCGGGCTCTACGTGCCGCAGAACTACGATCACCGCTATGCCGGCTGGGTCAGCCTGCGCGCGGCGCTGGCCGCGTCGCTGAACGTGCCCGCGGTGCGTACGCTGGTGATGGTGACCCCGCACCGCTTCCACAAGCGGCTGGTGGCGCTTGGGCTGCCGCTGACCGAGGCCGGCGACTACTACGGGTTCAGCCTGGCGCTGGGCAGCGCCGATGTGTCGCTGCTGGCACTGACCAATGCGTACCGGGCCCTGGCCAATGGCGGGCGCTACGCGCCGCCACGGCTGCGGGAAGGGGCCGCGGCCGCATCGATGACAGCGGTGATGCAGCCAGGCGCGAGCTACGTGATCGCCGACATCCTGTCGGACCGCCATGCGCGCGCGCGCACCTTCGGCCTGGACAGCCCGCTCACCACGCGCTTCTGGACCGCGGTGAAGACCGGCACCAGCAAGGACATGCGCGACAACTGGTGCATCGGCTGGTCGCAGCATTACACCGTGGGCGTGTGGGTCGGCAATGCCAGCGGCGCCAGCATGCACGAGGTCTCGGGCGTATCGGGCGCAGCGCCGGTCTGGCACGACGTCATGGAAGCGCTGCACCGCGCGCGCGCCAGCCAGGCGCCCGCTATGCCCGCCGGCGTGCAGCGCGTAGCGCTGAGCTTCGACGACGGGCTGGAGCCAGCGCGCGATGAAGTCTTTCTGGCCGGCACCGCGATCCGGCGCGTCAGCGTGAGCGCACCCGCCGCGCGCCCGACCGCACCCGTGATCGCCAATCCTGCCGACGGCACCGTGTTTGCGCTGGACCCCGACATGCCGCCCGCGGCGCAGCGTGTCTGGTTCCATGCCGAGGGCGTGGCCGGCCAGACCGCGCGCACGGTCAGCTGGCGCATGGACGGCAAGCCGCTGGGGCGCGGCGGCGAGGTGGCATGGCTGCCGTGGCCGGGGCGGCACCAGGTGGAGCTGCTCGATGCGTCAGGCAAGGTGGTGGACCGCATCGGCATCGAAGTGCGCGGCGCATCAGTGCGCGCGCCTGTGCCTGCGGCTAGGCGCTGAGGCCGGCGCGCGCTTTCAGGAAATCGACGAATATGCGCAGCTTGGGCGGCATCAACACGCGGCCCGGGTAGTACAGGTAGAAGCCGTCGAACGGCGGCAGCCAGGCGTCGAGCACAGTGACCAGCCGGCCGCTGTCCAGCGCCGGCTGGATATGGACCGGGAATTCGTAGATCAGCCCCATGCCGTCGAGCGCCGCCTGATGCAGCAGGGTCTTGTCGTTGGCGATTAGCGCTGGGCGCGTGGCCACGGTAACGGTGCGGCCGTCCTCGACGAACTCCCAGCGATAGACGCTGCCGTGCGGGCCAAAGCGGTACTGCAGGCCGGCATGCGCGTGCAGGTCGCGCGGATGGCGCGGCGTGCCATGGCGGGCAAAGTAATCGGGCGAGGCGGCCACCACCATGCGCAGCGGGCCGGTGACGGGGATCGCGACCATGTCACGCTGCAAGGCTTCGCCCAGGCGCAGCCCCGCGTCAAAGCCTTCGGCCACCAGGTCGGCGAAACGGTCGTCGGTGATCACGTCGACGGTGATGGCGGGGCAGGCGCGCATGAAGTCGGCCAGCAGCGGCCGCAGCACCAGCGCGCCGGCGGTGGTCGGGGTGGTCAGCCGCAGCGTGCCGGCTGGCATGTCGCGCTGCTGGCGGATATCGTCGGTGGCGGCGCCGATTTCTGCCAGCGCCGGCTCCACGCGCGCCAGCAACGCGGCCCCGGCTTCGGTCAGGCCGACGCTGCGGGTGGTCCGCTGCAGCAGCCGCACGCCCACGCGCGCTTCCAGCTGGCGAATGGTCTGCGAGACCGCCGAGGGGCTGACCGCCAGCGCAGCCGCGGCGGCGGTAAAGCTGCCGAGCCGCGCCACGCGCGTGAACGCGGCCAGCGCGGGCAGGGAATCGATATCGATTGTGAAGTCTGGCTTCATGATACATGCAGCGTAGCACGCTGTTTCCGCGCGGGTCGAGTGCCCATACTTGCTCCATCCGATGCACCGCCGGTGCCCGACCGGCCAACAGGAGCCCTCGATGACCGCGAACGCCATTTCCACTCCATTCCGCCAGCTGGGCAAGACCGGTCCCAGCGTCTATCCGCTCGGCCTCGGCTGCATGGGCATGAGCGACTTCTATGGGGCGCATGACGACGCCGAGTCGATCCGCACCATCCATCACGCGCTGGAACGCGGCATCAACCTGCTCGACACCGCCGATATCTACGGCCCGCACACCAACGAGGCACTGGTGGGCCGCGCCATCGCCGGGCGGCGTGGCCAGGTCGTGCTGGCGACCAAGTTCGGCCTGGTGCGCGACCCGGCCAACCCGGCCACGCGCGGTGTCAATGGCCGCCCCGACTATGTGCGTGCCAGCTGCGAGGCTAGCCTGAAGCGGCTGGGCACGGACCATATCGACCTGTACTACCAGCATCGCGTGGATCCGGCGGTGCCGGTCGAAGAGACCGTGGGGGCCATGGCGGACCTGGTGAAGGCCGGCAAGGTACGCTGGCTGGGATTGTCCGAAGCCAGTGCCGCCACGCTTGAACGCGCCCACCAGGTGCACCCGATTACGGCGCTGCAGAGCGAGTATTCGCTGTGGACCCGCGACGCGGACGAGGACGGCATCCTTGCGGCCTGCGAGCGCCTGGGCATCGGCTTCGTGCCATACAGCCCGCTGGGCCGCGGCTTCCTGACCGGTGCGATCCGCAGCCCGGAGGATTTCGACGAGGACGACTTCCGCCGTACCAACCCGCGCTTCATGGGCGAGAATTTCGCGCGCAACCTGGCGCTAGTCGACAAAGTGCGCGCGCTGGCCGCGGACAAGGGCTGCACGCCGGCGCAGCTGGCGCTGGCCTGGGTGCTGGCGCGCGGGCCGCAGGTGGTGCCGATTCCCGGCACGCGCCGCATCGCCAACCTGGACGACAACCTCGGTGCGCTGGCGGTGCGGCTGGATGCGCAGGACCTGGCCGGCACCGACGCCGTATTCCCGGCCGGCGCAGCGGCGGGTACGCGCTATGCCGCACAGGTGATGGCGTTGCTGGCGCGCTGAAGCGCATGGCCGGGCATGCGCAATAATGGCGCTTCGCAACATCTTGCCGGAGCCAGAGCATGTCCCTCGTCCCCCTCGATGCCGCCAGCACGGCGGCGCGCCTGCCGTATCCCGAACTGGCGCAGGCCATCGCCGACATGCTGGCCGAGCTGCGCGACGGCACCGCCATGGCGCCGCCGCGCATTGCGCTGCCGGTGGGCGATGCGCAAGGTGGCGAAGGCACGCTGCTGGTGATGCCCGCGCGCAACCGCAGCCTGGTGATGACCAAGAACATCACCGTCCATCCCGGCAACCCGCAGCGCGGGCTGCCCAATATCCTCGGCGAGGTGGTGGTGGCCGACGCGCACACCGGCCAGCGCATCGCCATGCTCGACGGCCCCACGGTGACGGGACGGCGCACCGCGGCCGTGTCGCTGCTGGCGGCGCAATGTTTTGCCGCGCGCACGGACGGCGAGCTGCTGGTCGTCGGTGCCGGGGTGCAGGCATTGACGCACCTGGAGGCCTTCGTGGCCGGGCTGGGCGTGCGCAAGGTGTGGCTGCATTCGCGCACGCGCGACAAGGCCGAGGCGCTGGCTGCGCACGCGCGCACGCTGGGCGTGGAAGCACAGGTGGCCGAGTCGGCCGCGGCGGTATTGCCGCGTGTATCGATGGTGGTCACGGTCACGTCCAGCCGCAGCCCGGTGGTGCCGGACCTGGACAGCGGCCTCTGGCGCGACGATCACTTCATTGCCGCAGTCGGTGCGTTCCGGCCGGACATGTGCGAACTGCCGCCGGCGCTATGCCACGTGGCCGCGGATAGCGGCCGGCTGCTGGCCGATACCCTGTTCGGTATCGAGGACGAGGCCGGCGACCTGCTGCAGGCCGGCATCGACTGGGCCGACGTGCAGCCGTTCGAGACCGCGATCCTGCGGGCCGATGCCATCCGTGCGCGGGCTGGCAGCCCGCTGGTGTTCAAGAGCGTGGGCTACGCGCTGTGGGACCTGGCCGCTTGCGTGCTGGCCAGCCGCGGATGATTACTCGCCGCCGTCCCTGGCGCGCAGCCAGTCGCTGAACAGCTCGCGCGCCGGTGCCAGGAAGCCGGCGATCGGTTCGCTGCGGTCGCTGGCATACCAGTGGCAGTAGCAGCCGTGGATGGTCGCCACCATCAGGCGCGCCATCGGCGCGGGCAGCGGGCGCCCGGGTGAGGACAGCGCATCGACCAGGTCCTGCATATGCGCGTCCCAACTGCGGCGGATCTCCTCGCGCACGCTGGGCGGTACGCTGCCTGAGAACAGCAGGGCCAGCACGACACCCTTGGCTTCCGGATTGGCCGTGAAATAGTCGGCCACCCGGTCGAAGGCGTTTTCCAGCCGCCGCGCCGCGGTCTTGCCCCGGTGCGGCTCTGCGCCCAGCCCCTCGCCGATATCCCGGAACAAGCTGGTTGCGGCTTCCGCCAGCAGCATTTCCTTGCTGCCGAAATGCCACAGCAGGCTGCTCTTGGCCACGCCGGCCTCGGCGGAGATCTGGTCGAGGGTCACCTCGGCGTAGCCGTGCGCGCTGATCAACCCGCGCGTCACAGCAATGACGCGTTCGCGGGTTTCCAGACCGCGGCGGTTCTTGGTGACGGAGGCTGGAGGCTTTTGTGCGGCCGGGCGGGTCGGTGGCATGGGCGGGGGCGAAAGACAGGTGGTGCCGGCGGCAAATCAGGAATATTCGGGCCGGATGCCTATTTGACCAGGTGCGCGGCAAGCCTCGGCCTTTAGGCCGGGGAAGGATAGCGCGGACGCCGTCGGCGTCCTTTCGGCGGCTAATGCGGCGTCTGTTGTTGCTCAATGTATTGGCGGATGATCTCGATGGGCGCACCGCCGCAGTTCCCTGCGAAGTAAGACGGCGACCACAGCGCACCGCCCCATAGCTTCTTGCTGATGCTCGGGTAGTTCTTCTTTCGGATCATACGGCTGGATACCCCTTTCAAGCTGTTTACCAGTGCGGACACCGCGACCTTTGGCGGGTAGTTCACAAGAAGGTGAACGTGATCGTCCTCCCCATCGAACTCCACCAGTTCAGCTTCGAAATCTGCGCAAACGCCGGTAAATATGTCGCGCAGGTCCTCTGCCGAATGTCATGGTCGTCGCTCATAGGCCAAGAGTATGATTGGGCCATGCAGCGTCTTCAAGCCTTCAAATACGAATTGATGCCGAACGGCGAGCAGCAGCGCAACATGCGCCGTTATGCCGGATCGTGCCGGTTCGTCTGTAACAAGGCGCTGGCGTTGCAGAAACAGCGTTACGATCAAGGCGAAAAGAAGCTCAGCTATGCCGGTCTGTGTCAGCAACTCACGGAGTGGCGCAACAGCACGGAAACAGCATGGCTGGCCGATGCACCAGTCCATCCTCTTCAACAGACGCTCAAGGACTTGGAGCGGGCCTACACAAATTTCTTCGCAAAACGGGCCGACTTCCCGCGTTTCAAGAAGAAGGGTCTGGGCGACAGTTTCCGCTATCCCGACCAGAAGCAAATCAAGCTTGATCAGACCAACTCGCGTATCTTTTTGCCCAAGCTGGGCTGGCTGCGATACAGGAACAGCCGCGACGTACTCGGTGAGGTACGCAATGCCTGCGTCAGCCTTTCGGGCGGCAAGTGGTTTGTTTCGATCCAGACTGAGCGGAAGGTCGAGCGACCTGTGCCGAAAGCCACCAGCGCCATCGGCATCGACATGGGCATCGCTCGCTTTGCCACCATGAGCGATGGCACTTTCCTCGCGCCGCTCAACAGCTTTAGGAAGCACGAAGCCAGACTGCGCCGTGCGCAGCGGGCGATGAGCCGCAAGACGAAATTCAGCAACAACTGGAAGAAGTCCAAGGCCCGAATCCAGCGTATCCACGCACGCATCGGTAACGCCCGCCTCGACTACCTGCACAAAGCCACGACCACGATCAGCGAAAATCAAGCGATGGTGTGTATCGAGGACCTGAAGGTACGGAACATGTCCAAGTCAGCGGCCGGTTCAAGCGGGCAACCGGGCAAGAACGTCAGGGCCAAGTCCGGCCTGAACAAGGCCATCCTCGATCAGGGTTGGTACGAGTTCGGGCGTCAACTGGAATACAAGCTAGCGTGGAATGGCGGCTGGCTAATAGCTGTGCCGCCACAACACACCAGTCGCACGTGCCCTTGCTGCGGGCATGTATCTGCCGAGAACCGGCAGAGCCAGGCGAGCTTCGCCTGTGTGGCATGCGGCTATGCGAATCACGCCGACGTGGTCGGCGCGATCAACATTTTGGCGCGGGGGCACCGCGTTGCAGCCTGTGGAGAGTCGGCGTAGTCAAGCCGCTCTACGAAGCAGGAACCCACCGAAGTGACTACGTAGAGCATCACGTAGCGCCGTAGGAATCCTCGTCCTTTCCGCCGTAAGGCGGCAGCCGAAGGCTGAGGACGGGGAGGATGTCAAAGCGGCCGGGGTCTGCCAGCAAACTCCAGTATTGTACTGAACGTTCAGCACAATTACAGAAGCATTGCAGGCCGGATACGGACATCCGGCCCAGGATTTCCAGGAGACCAGGATGTCGTACCCGACTGCCATTGCCGCAGCCGCCGCCGCCGCGCTGGCTGCAGCCGCCATGAGCTTTGCCGGCACCGCCGGCGCCGCACCTGCCCCGGCCACCGCGGGCAATCCCGCCACCGATGCTACCGCGCGTGCCAATGCGGCCGTGCTGCAGCAACTGCCGTTCCAGGACCGGCGTGACTTCGAGGCCGCGCGCCGTGGTTTTATCGGCACGCTGGACAACACCGAGATCCGCGACGCCAAAGGCAATGTGGTGTGGGCGCTGGATCCGTACGGCTTCCTCAAGCAAGACCGGGCGCCGGCCACCGTGAACCCCAGCCTGTGGCGCCAGGCGCAGCTGAACATGCACAACGGGCTGTTCCAGGTGACGGATCGGATCTACCAGATCCGTGGCTTCGATATTGCCAACATGACGATCATCGAGGGCGATACCGGCCTGATCGTGATCGATCCGCTGACCGCGATGGAGACCTCTCGCGCCGGGCTCGACCTGTACTTCAAGCACCGGCCCAGGAAGCCCGTGGTCGCGGTGATCTATACGCACAGCCACGGCGACCACTTCGGCGGGGTCAAGGGTGTCGTCAGCGAAGACGACGTCAAGGCCGGGCGGGTCAAGGTGGTGGCCCCGGAAGGCTTCATGGAAGAGGCTGTCAGCGAGAACGTCTTCGCCGGCAACGCCATGAGCCGCCGCGCGCAGTACATGTATGGCTTCAACCTGCCGCGCTCGGCCACCGGGCAGGTGGATGCGGGGCTGGGCAAGGGGGTGGCGCACGGCACGGTGACGCTGATCCCGCCGACGGACCTGATCCACAAGACCGGTGACACGCGCACCATCGACGGCGTGCAGATCGAATTCCTGATGGCGCCGGGCACCGAGGCCCCGGCCGAGATGCTGATGTACTTCCCGCAGTGGAAGGCACTGTGCGCCGCCGAGGACGCCACCCACAACCTGCACAACCTGTACACCATCCGCGGCGCCCAGGTGCGCGACGCCAACCAGTGGTGGCGCGCGCTGGACGAGACCATCGACCGCTTCGGCGGCCGCGCCGAGGTCCTGTTCGCCCAGCACCACTGGCCTACCTGGGGCCGCCAGGACATCGTCACCTACCTGGGCAAGCAGCGCGACGGCTACAAGTACATCCACGACCAGTCGCTGCGGCTGGCCAACATGGGCTACGTGCCGGCCGAGATCGCCGAACGCGTGAAGCTGCCACCGTCGCTGGCGGCCGAATGGCATCTGCGTGACTACTACGGCACCGTCAGCCACAACGCCAAGGCGGTGTACCAGCGCTACCTCGGCTGGTATGACGCCAACCCTGCCAACCTGAACCCGCTGCCGCCGGAAGAGGCTGGCAAGCGCTACGTCGAATTCATGGGCGGCGCGCCCCGCGTGCTGGAGCAGGCGCGCGCGGCGTACGCGCGTGGCGAATACCGCTGGGTGGCCGAGGTGGTCAAGCACGTGGTCTTTGCCGATCCGTCCAACCAGGCTGCCCGCCAGCTGGAAGCCGACGCGCTGGAGCAACTCGGCTACCAGGCCGAATCCTCGACCTGGCGCAATGCCTACCTGACCGGTGCCGCCGAACTGCGCAGTGGCCCGCCCCCGGCCGGCCGCCGCGCCGGCAGCCCGGACGTGCTGCGCGCCATGACCGACACCATGTTCCTGGATTTCCTGGCGATCAGCCTGAACGGCGACCGCGCTGCGGGCAAGACGCTGGCGCTGAACTGGGTACAGCCGGACACCGGCAAGCGCTTTGCGCTGACGGTGGAGAACGGCGTGTTCCGCTACAAGCCCGACGCGCAGCACGCGTCCCCGCAGGCCACGCTGACCATGCCGCGCGCCGTGCTGATGGGGGTGCTGGCCGGCCAGACCACGCTGCAGACCGAGACTCAGGCGGGCCGCGCCCGCGTGGACGGCGACCCGCAGGCGCTGGCGGCGTGGACGGTGCTGATGGACAAGTCCGAGCCGAACTTCAGCATTGTGACGCCCTGACGGCATCGGGATGGGGCTGGCAGGCAGCTTCTGTTGCGCGCCAGCCCCATAAAACCTCGCTTATTCGAGGGTTTCTTCCGGCGCGTGAACATAAACCGTTGCGCCGATGCTGCGGCAAACGGCTTGTGAGCCATTTCCGTCGGGATTTTTTAGTGGTTAACCCTCCCTTTAGGGGGCGTCCTCTACGAATCAGTGTCATCGGTGAAACAGTCGTGCGCCGGCTGGCCGGATAATGCACACGGCAGTAACCGAATGAGGAGTAAGAGGACTATGAAATTCACCTATAAGAAGATGCTGGCGGCAGGCGCTGTCATGGCGCTGGCCGGAGCCGCACACGCGCAATCGGCCGGCAGCAATATCGTCAGCCTGGGCTGGTTCCGCGTGATGCCGAACAGCTCCGCCGACCCGCTGACCGTCGACAGCATCAACGGCCGCCCGGTCGGCATGACCCGGCCGAACACCGGCGCGGAGATCGAGTCCGCCGACACGCTGGGACTGGCCTTCTCGCACTACTTCACCGACAACATCTCCGGCGAAATCATCGCGGGCATTCCGCCCAAGCACGACGTCAAGGGCACCGGCAACTATGCGCAGTATGGCAAGCTCGGTTCGGTCAAGCAGTGGAGCCCGGCGGTGCTGGTCAAGTACCACTTCTTCGATGCCAAGACCAAGTTCCGTCCCTATGTCGGCATCGGCGTGAACTACACGTGGTTCACCGACGAGACCATCAGCAACCAGAACTTCGTGAACCGCGAGTTCGCGCCGGGTGCGCGCATGACCGCCAGCGCCAAGGCGTCGTGGAACCCGGTGTTCAACATTGGCGCCAACTACGCCATCAACGACAACTGGTTTGTCGGCCTGTCGGTATCGTACGTGCCGCTGTCGACCCGCGCGTCCTTCACCACCCAGGCGGGGCCGGTGACGATCCAGTCGCACACCAAGATCAAGATCGATCCGGTGGTGACGTTCCTGAACGTGGGCTACCGCTTCTGAGCGCGGCACACTGACAGCAGAAAGGGCACCCGGGGGTGCCCTTTCTTATTGGCGCGGCTGCAGTGGCCAGCTTATGCCACCGACTTGACCGGATAGCCAGCCTCTTCGATGGCATCGCGCAGGGCCTCGGCGTCGGCACCGCTCTCGACGCGCACGGCCTGGGCGGGCACATCCGCGCTGACACGCGCGGCCGGGTCGATCGCCTGCACGGCACGCGTGATGGCGCCGACGCAGTGGTTGCATGACATGCCTTCGACCTGGAACTGGATCATGATGGGACTCTCCTGGACAGGATGGAAAAGGCGGCAGGGTGCCGCGACAAGACATAGTTTGAACCTTCCCATGGTGGGAAGCGCAAGAGGAATTTGTTGGCGCCAATGTGACGGTAACACCCTGCGCATTCGTCCTTGACCTTCCAATGATGGTAAGGTCCATGATGCTGACATCGACACTGTGGATGACTCAGAACCATGCCAAATTCCAGCGCTGTGCTCGCTTCACAACCTGTCCGGCCGGCCGACGAAATGCCCGAATGGCGGCTGCCGGTCGACGGCATGACCTGCGCCTCGTGCGTGCGCCGCGTGGAGAACGCATTGGCGCGTGTGCCGGGCGTGCGCGACGTGGCCGTCAACCTGGCCACGGAAGCCGCGACGCTGCGCGCCGACTCGGGCGTGGTGCTGCCGGCCGCCGCCCGTGCCGTGGCCGATGCCGGCTACACGGTGCCGCAGGACACCATCGAACTGAATATTGCCGACATGACCTGCGCCTCGTGCGTGACCCGGGTCGAAAAGGCGCTGCGCGCCGTGCCGGGCGTGATGGACGCACAAGTCAACCTGGCAACCGAGCGCGCCAGCGTCACCCTGCTGCGCGGCGCGGTGGATGCCGCGGCGCTGGTGGCCGCGGTAGCGCGCGCCGGCTATGGCGCGACGCCGGTGGCCGATGCCGCATCGCAGGCGCCGCAGGCCGGGCAGGGCACTGCCTTCTGGGACGGCCCCTGGCCGGTGGCGTTCTCGGCGGCGCTGTCGCTGCCGCTGGTGGCGCCCATGGTGCTGGAATGGTTTGGCGTGCACTGGATGCTGCCGGCATGGGTGCAGTGGCTGCTGGCCACCCCGGTGCAGTTCGTGTTCGGCTGGCGCTTTTACAAGGCTGGCTGGAAGGCGGTGCGCGCCGGCGCCGGCAATATGGACCTGCTCGTGGCGCTGGGCACGACGGCGGCCTATGGGCTGTCGCTGTGGCTGATGTGGCGCACGCCGGCCGACGCCATGCCGCACCTGTACTTCGAAAGCGCGGCAGTGGTGATCACCCTGGTGCGCCTGGGCAAGTGGCTGGAGACACGCGCCAAGCGCCAGACCGCCGATGCCATCCGCGCGCTCGCGGCGCTGCGTCCCGATACCGCCCGCGTGCGCCGCGGCGGCGTGGAGCAGAGCGTGCCGCTGGCGGCAGTGCGCGTGGGCGATGAGGTGGTAGTGCGCCCCGGCGAGCGCATCCCGGTGGACGCCGACGTGATCGAAGGCAGCAGCCACGCGGACGAATCGATGCTGACCGGTGAAAGCGTGCCGGTGCCGAAGAAGCCCGGCGACCGCATCACCGGCGGTGCCATCAATTTCGAAGGGCTGCTGGTTGCGCGCACCGAGGCGGTAGGCGCCGAGACCGTGCTGGCACGCATCATCCGCATGGTCGAGCACGCACAGGCGGCCAAGGCGCCGATCCAGCGCATGGTCGACCAGGTCAGCGCGGTGTTCGTGCCGGTGGTGCTGGGCATTGCACTGGTGACGGTGCTGGGCTGGGGCCTCTTTGCCGGCGACTGGGAAACCGCATTGCTCAACGCCGTGGCGGTGCTGGTGATCGCCTGCCCGTGCGCGCTGGGCCTGGCCACGCCCACGGCGATCATGGCCGGTACCGGCGCCGGCGCACGCGCCGGCATCCTGATCAAGGACGCCGAGGCGCTGGAGGTGGCGCACCGCGTCAGCGTGGTGGCATTCGACAAGACCGGCACGCTCACGGTCGGCAAGCCGGAAGTGGTGGCGCTGCATGCGGCCGATCCCGCCGATGCCGATGCTAGCGCACTGCTGGCACGGCTGGCCGCGCTGCAGGCAGGCAGCGAGCATCCGCTGGCCCGCGCCGTGCTGGCCGCCGCGCAGGCGCGCGGCATTGCCGTGCCGCAGGCCACCGAGGTGCAGGCCCTGCCGGGCCGCGGCATTGCCGGCGTGGTGGACGGCCATGCGCTGCAGCTGGGCAGCGAGCGCCTGCGTGAAATGCTGGGCGCAGCGGCAGGCACGCTGGCAACGCTGGCGGACCAGTTGCGCGCGGACGGCCGCACCGTGTCGTGGCTGGTCGAGACCACGCCGCCGCGCGTGGCCGGGCTGGTCGCGTTCGGCGATGCCATCAAGCCGGGCGCGCCGGCGGCGATCGCACGGCTGCGCGCGGCCGGCGTGCGCACCGTGATGCTGACCGGCGACAACGCCGGCGCGGCGGCGCGCGTGGCGCAGGCGCTGGGGCTGGACGATGTGCAGGCTGAGGTGCTGCCCGAAGACAAGGCTGCCCGCGTGCAGGCCCTGGGGCGCGATGGCGCGGTGGTGGCGATGGTGGGCGACGGCATCAACGATGCGCCGGCGCTGGCGGCGGCGGACGTGGGCATTGCCATGTCGACCGGCACCGACGTGGCCATGCACGCCGCCGGCATCACGCTGATGCGCGGCGACCCGGCGCTGGTGGCCGATGCGCTGGCGGTCTCGCACCGCACCGTGCGCAAGATCCGGCAGAACCTGTTCTGGGCTTTTTTCTACAACGTGGTGGGCATTCCGCTGGCCGCGGCCGGGTTGCTGAACCCGGTGGTGGCGGGTGCGGCGATGGCGTTCTCCAGTGTCAGCGTGGTCAGCAATGCGCTGCTGCTGCGCCGCTGGCGTCCGCAGGCCGGGGCCGCCACGGCACAGGGAGGCGAGTGATGAATATCGGCGAAGCGGCGCAGGCGTCGGGCGTGTCGGCCAAGATGATCCGGCACTATGAATCGATCGGGCTGGTGGCGGCACCGCCGCGCACCGAGGGCGGCTACCGCCGCTATGACGAACGCGCGGTGCATACCTTGCGCTTCGTGCGGCGCGCCCGTAATCTGGGATTCTCGCTCGACGAGATCCGCAACCTGCTGTCGCTATGGCATGACCGCGGCCGCGCCAGCGCCGACGTCAAGGCACTGACGCTGCGGCATGTGGCCGACCTGGAGCTGCGCATCGCCGAACTGGCCGCCATGCGCGACACGCTGCGCGAGCTGGCGCAGCACTGCAGCGGCGATGACCGGCCGGATTGCCCGATCCTGGCCGATATGGCGCAGCCGGAAGCGCAGGGCAGGCTTGCCTGCCACAGTTGAGCGGGACAGACAGTGCAAGGCAAAGCAGGCAGCAGGCAGCAATACAAAGAATAATGACAGCCGGCGCAAGCGCTTTGCTGGCGCTCCGTGCCGGGAGGAGACTTGCGCGAATGGAACAACCGATGACGGACGATCCTGCTATTGCCGGTGTTGCCGGCATGCCTGCCGATACCCCCGCCGGCACGCATGCGCCGGTGCAGAGCCGCCAGCGCATGCGCGACGGCACCGAGCTGCTGCTGCGCACCTGGCAGCCCGATCCGGCGCGCTTTGCCGAGCCGCTCGGCTCGGTGCTGCTGGTGCATGGGCTTGCCGAGCATGCCGGACGCTACCAGCATGTGGCCGATGTGCTGTGCGGGCTGGGCCTGCGCGTGCGTGCGCACGACCTGCGCGGCCATGGTGCCAGCGGCGGCGCGCGCATGGTGGCGGACCATCAGGATGCCTACCTGGACGACCTCGCCGAGATCTACGATGCCGCGGTGCCTGGCTGGCACGAGTTGCCGATCCTGCTTGGCCACAGCATGGGCGGGCTGATTGCGGCACGCTTTGCCACCGCGCGCGTGCGCCCGGTACGCGCGCTGGTGCTGTCCTCGCCCGCGCTGGCGCTGCGGCTGTCGGGACCGATGCTGGCGCTGCACCGCGTGCTGCTGGCGCTGGCACCGCGGCTGCGCGTGCCCAATCCGATCGATGCGCGGCTCTTGTCGCACGACCCCGCCGTGGTGGCCGCCTACCGCTCGGATCCGCTGGTGCAGACGACCATCACCGCCAGCGTACTGGAGAGCTTTATCCGCGGCATGGCGCAGGCCCAGGCCGATGCCGCGCTGCTGGAGGCCCCCACGCTGATGCTGGTCGGCGGCGCCGACCGCGTGGTGGACCCGGCCGGCAGCCGCCGCTTCTTCGACAACGCGCCGCCGGCGTTGCGCGAACAGGTCTGGTTCGAGCATGGCTACCACGAGATCTTCAATGAAGCGCAGCCGCTGCGCGGCGAAGTGTTCGCGGCGCTGACCGGCTGGCTGCAGCGCCACCTGCAGCAGCACGGAAGCTAGGTCCGGAACACCGACTCGGCCACGCCGAACACTGCCGCGACCACCGGGTCGTCGCGGCGCGTGGCCAGGCATACCAGCGTCAGCTCGGTCTGCACCGAGACCCCTTCCACGATCACCAGCCCGTGCGCATGCGATTCGCGCAGCGCGATCGCGTCGCGCACCAGTGACAGCCCCACGCCGGAGCGCACCAGGTCAAGCATCGACGCCTCCTGGTCGACATGCGCCACCTTGGGCACGCTGGCCGGATCGACGCCGGCCTGCGCAAAGCGCGCCGACAAGAGCCGGTTGTGCGCCGATTCCGGTGGCGTCCAGATCCATGGCAGCGTTGCCAGCTGCGCCCATGAGCGCAGCGCGGTGCGCTCTTTCCAGCCCTTGGGCGCCACCACATAGTAAGAGAAGGGCGTCAGCGTCAGCGCATGGAAGCCGGCGTCGGGCGGCTGGCCCAGGTAGAAGCCCACGTCGAGCGCGCCGCTGCGTACCTGTTGCAGCACCCAGCCCGACATGCCGTGGCGCAGTTCGGTGCCGATCTGCGGATGGCGTTCCACCAGCGTGCGCAGCATCGGGCCCAGCCGCGTGAATTCCGGATCGAGGATGGTGCCGATCGCCAGCCGGCCGCGCACGGTGTGATGCATCGCGCTGACGGTGTGCTGCAGGTCGCCTACGCCATCGAGGATGCGCTCGGCCAGCGGCAGCAATGCGGCGCCGTCGGCGGTCAGCGTCAGGCCCGCGGCAGTGCGCTCGAACAGCCGGATGCGCCACGCCGATTGCAGCGCCTTCAACTGCAGGCTCACTGCGGGCTGCGTCAGGTGCAGCCGCTGCGCGGCGCGGGTCAGGTTGCCCTCGCGCGCGACGGCAACGAAGGCGCGCAGGTGGTGGAGGTCCAAGGCGGTGTCGGGGCGAAAGGTGGCGCCGGAGCGTGGCGTGGTGCGGCGCAATATTTTGCGGAGCTTATATTGCGATTGACGATAAATCATTGGACGGGGCCGCGCAACTGCACCAAGCTTGCGCTCAATACGGCCCGGCACGCCTTGTGCCGCGCGGCAGCGATGCCAGTGCGATGCTGGCGGATGTTCGCGCCAGTGTCTTCACCAGACGCAAAGATCGGGCAAGCCGCATGCCGTCAGCGACCCAGCATTCAGGAGCGGAAGTGGAAGACATCCTTGCAGAAGCCAGCGCGGTGCAGACCATCATCGGCCATAGCATCGCAGGCCGGCAGACACGCGGCGCATCGCAGCGTCTGGCCGATATCTATAACCCCGCCACCGGCGAAGTCGCAGCACGCGTGGCGCTTGGCACCGCGCAGGACGTGGCCGATGCCGTCGCTGCCGCCCAGGCCGCATTCCCGGCCTGGGCCGACACGCCGCCGCTGCGCCGCGCGCGCATCCTGTTCAAGTTCAAGGAACTGCTCGACCAGCACCACGACGACCTGGCGGCGCTGATCACGCGCGAGCACGGCAAGGTGTTCTCGGACGCCAGGGGCGAAGTCACGCGCGGCATCGAGGTGGTGGAATTCGCCTGCGGCATCCCCAACCTGCTCAAGACCGATTTCACCGACAACATCGGCGGCGGCATCGACAACTGGAACCTGCGCCAGCCGCTGGGCGTGGTGGCCGGCATCACGCCGTTCAACTTCCCGGTGATGGTGCCGATGTGGATGTTCCCGGTGGCAATCGCCTGCGGCAATACCTTCGTGCTGAAGCCGTCGGAGCGCGATCCGTCGCCGAGCCTGCTGATTGCCGATCTGCTGCGCCAGGCGGGATTGCCCGATGGCGTGTTCAATGTCGTGCAGGGCGACAAGGAAGCCGTGGACGCGCTGCTCGCGCATCCGGACGTCCAGGCGCTGTCGTTCGTCGGCTCGACGCCGATCGCCGAGTACATCTATACGGAAGGGACCAAGCACGGCAAGCGCGTGCAGGCCTTGGGCGGCGCCAAGAACCACCTGGTGGTGATGCCGGATGCCGATCTCGACCAGGCGGTCGATGCGCTGATCGGTGCCGCGTATGGTTCTGCCGGCGAGCGCTGCATGGCGATCTCGGTAGCTGTAGCGGTGGGCGACGTCGCCGACAAGCTCGTGCCGCGTCTCGCCGAACGCGCCAGCTCGCTGAAGATCCGCAACGGCATGGAGTCCGACGCCGAAATGGGTCCGCTGGTAACCGCTGCGCACAAGGCCAAGGTGGAGGGCTATATCGCCAAGGGCGTGGAAGAGGGTGCGACGCTGGTGACCGATGGCCGCGGTCATACCGTACCCGGCCATGAGAACGGCTTCTATGTCGGCGGCACGCTGTTCGACAACGTCAAGCCGGATATGACGATCTACAAGGAAGAGATCTTCGGTCCGGTGTTGTCGGTGGTGCGCGTGCATGACTTTGCCGAAGCCGTGGCGCTGATCAATGCGCATGAATTCGGCAACGGCGTATCGTGCTACACCAGCGACGGCGGCATCGCGCGCGCGTTTGCGCGGCAGATCCAGATCGGCATGGTCGGCATCAACGTGCCGATTCCGGTGCCGATGGCATGGCATTCATTCGGTGGCTGGAAGCGATCGCTGTTTGGCGACCATCACGCCTATGGCGAAGAGGGCGTGCGTTTCTACACGCGCTACAAGAGCGTGATGCAGCGCTGGCCGGATTCGATTGCCAAGGGCGCTGAGTTCACCATGCCGGTGGCGAAATAGGCCGCGACGATGATGACAAGAACAGCGATGGAGACATTCGACTACATCATCGTGGGGGCCGGTTCAGCCGGCTGTGTCCTGGCGAACCGCCTGACGCAGGATGCGGACGTCAACGTGTTGCTGCTGGAGGCCGGCGGCAAGGACGACTACCACTGGATCCATATCCCGGTGGGCTACCTGTACTGCATCGGCAACCCGCGCACCGACTGGCTCTATCGCACCGAGGCCGAGGCCGGGCTGAACGGCCGCTCGCTGGGCTATCCGCGCGGGCGCGTGCTGGGCGGTTGCTCGTCGATCAACGGCATGATCTATATGCGCGGCCAGCGCGAGGATTATGACGCGTGGGCGCGGCTGACCGGCGACGATGGCTGGCGCTGGGACAATGTGCTGCCGCTGTTCAAGCGCAGCGAGGACCACCACCGCGGCCCGAGCGAATTCCATGGCGCCGGCGGCGAATGGCGCGTGGAAGGCCAGCGCCTGCGCTGGGACATCCTGGAGCGCTTTGCCGATGCCGCCGAAGAGGCGGGGATTCCGCGCACAGAGGATTTCAACCGCGGCGACAACTTCGGCGTGGGCTATTTCGAAGTGAACCAGCGCCGTGGCATCCGCTGGAACACGGCCAAGGCCTTCCTGCGGCGTGCGTCGGAGCGTCCCAACCTGACCATCGTCACCGGGGCGCAGGTGAGCGGGCTGACCTTCGACGGGCGCCGCTGCACTGGCGTGAACTATATCGGCGGCGGCCGGCCGCAGACTGCGGTGGGCAGGCAGGAAGTGATCCTGGCCGCGGGCGCGGTCAATACGCCGCAGCTGCTGGAACTGTCGGGCATCGGCCAGGCCGAGCGCCTGCAGGCGCTGGGTATCCCGGTGCGCCATGCGCTGCCCGGCGTGGGCGAGAACCTGCAGGACCACCTGCAGCTGCGCTCCGTGGTGAAGGTCAGCGGCGTGCGCACGCTCAACACGCGCGCCGCGAGCCTGTGGGGCAAGTTCTGCATCGGCGTGCAGTACGCTTTCAACCAGAGCGGTCCGATGAGCATGGCGCCGTCGCAGCTGGGCGCCTTTGCGCGCTCTGACCCGGCGCAGGCGCGGCCGAACGTGGAGTACCACGTGCAGCCCTTGTCGCTGGACAAGTTCGGCGACCCGCTGCATGCGTTCAATGCCTTTACCGCGAGTGCCTGCAACCTGCGGCCGACCTCGCGCGGCAGCGTGCATATCGGCAGCGCGGATTTCCGCCAGGCGCCGGTGATCGCGCCCAATTACCTGGCGACCGACGAGGATCGGAAAGTCGCGGCCGACTCCATCCGGCTCACGCGCCGTATCGTGGCGTCGCCGGCGCTGGCGCCGTACCAGCCCGAGGAATGGCTGCCGGGTCCGGCATTCCAGACCGACGAACAGCTGGCCGAAGCGGCCGGCAATATCGGCACCACCATCTTCCATCCGGTGGGCACCTGCAAGATGGGCCGCGCCGACGACCCGATGGCCGTGGTCGACCATCGCCTGCGCGTGCTGGGCATCGACGGCCTGCGCGTGGTCGATGCCTCGGTGATGCCGCTGATCACGTCGGGCAACACCAATTCGCCGACCATCATGATCGCCGAGCGCGCCAGCGACCTGATCCGCGAAGACCGCCGGCAGGGCCTGGCCGCGGCGGAAGTATTGGTGCAACCAGCGCCGGCGGCAGCCGCTGCAGGCGCCTGACATGAGCGCGCCACTTGGTCGCGGGCGGGGCCGTAATCAAGTGGCCCATCCTGCTCATGTGCGATCGCAAAAAAACTGACACTTGGTTCATGTTTCATAGTGCAAACCCCGATGTTTTGCGATGCAACAGGCGCACACAATAGACGCCTCACAGGGTGCGTCGGCAGCACATCGAAGCCATCGCCGCAACCTGCGCGGGAGCCGCCCCGCACCAAAACAGAAAGCCGCAGGCCGGGCCGCAACCATGGCCAGCCTGACGGAACAAGCGGCAGCAAGGGCCTACAAGGCCGGTTCGGACCATTGTCAGTGCCGGGCATCACCCCGGCAGTTCAGCAAGAGGGCGGGCAGGAGACATGAACCAGCAGGAAACCATCCTGGAAACGCGGAACCTCACCAAGGAGTTCAAGGGGTTCACGGCGGTGAGCGACGTCAACCTGCGGGTACGCCGCGGGTCGATCCATGCCTTGATCGGCCCCAACGGCGCCGGCAAGACGACTTGCTTCAACCTGCTCACCAAGTTCCTGGAGCCGACCACCGGCACCATCCTTTTCAACGGCATCGACATCACCCGTGAAAAGCCCGCGCAGATCGCGCGGCGCGGCGTGATCCGTTCGTTCCAGATCTCGGCGGTATTTCCGCACCTGACGGTGATGGAGAACGTGCGCATCGGGCTGCAGCGGCAGCTCGGCACGGCGTACCAGTTCTGGCGCAGCGAGCGCTCGCTGGACGTGCTCAATGACCGCGCCATGGAGCTGCTAGAACAGGTCGGCCTGACCGAGTTCGCGCAGACGCTGACGGTGAATCTGCCGTACGGCCGCAAGCGCGCGCTGGAGATTGCCACCACGCTGGCGATGGAGCCCGAGCTGATGCTGCTCGACGAACCCACACAGGGCATGGGCCACGAAGACGTGGACCGCGTCACGCAGCTGATCAAGAAGGTTTCGGCGGGCCGCACCATCCTGATGGTGGAGCACAACATGAGCGTGGTCTCGTCGATCGCCGATAAGATCACCGTGCTGCAGCGTGGCGCGATCCTGGCCGAAGGCCCGTATGCGGAAGTTTCGAAGGATCCGCGCGTGATGGAGGCCTACATGGGCACCGTCGACGCGGAACTGCAGGGCGCGCACTGAGACGGCCGGGGGAACGACACATGACGACATCCAACACACCCGCGCTCGAGATCAAGGACCTGCACGCCTGGTACGGCGAATCGCACATCCTGCACGGCGTGGACCTGACCGTGAACCGCGGCGAAGTGGTTACGCTGCTGGGCCGCAACGGCGCTGGCCGCACCACCACGCTGCGCGCGATCATGGGACTGACCGGCGCGCGCAAGGGCTCGATCAAGGTCAATGGCCACGAGACCATCAGCCTGCCCACGCACAAGATTGCGCACTACGGCATTGGCTATTGCCCCGAAGAACGGGCGATCTTCTCCAGCCTCTCATGCGAAGAGAACCTGATGCTGCCGCCGGTGCTGAAGGGCGCCGACACCAGCAAGGGCATGAGCGAGACCGATATCTACGAGATGTTCCCGAACCTGAAGGAGCGCCGCCAGAGCCAGGGCACGCGTCTTTCCGGCGGCGAGCAGCAGATGCTGGCGGTCGGGCGCATCCTGCGCACCGGCGCCAACCTGCTGCTGCTCGATGAAATCTCGGAAGGATTGGCACCGGTGATCGTGCAGGCGCTTGCGCGCATGATCCTGATGCTCAAGCAGAAGGGGTACACGGTGGTGATGGTGGAGCAGAACTTCCGCTTCGCCGCGCCGCTGGCGGACCGCTTCTACGTGATGGAGCACGGCAGCATCGTCGAGCGCTTCGCGGCCAATGAGCTGCAGGCCAAGATGCCGGTGCTGCACGAACTGCTCGGGGTCTGATCCGCACGGATCATGGGTTGATGTTTGGCAGGAACGGGTGGCGCGCACGCCGCCGCAAATCAGGAGACATAGAGATGAAAAAGACTCGGCTCGCGGCCGCGATGGCGGCCATTGCCATGGGTGCGGTTTCCTTCAGCGCCATTGCCCAGGTGTCCGGTGACACCGTGAAGATCGGCTATATCACCGACATGTCGGGCCTGTACGCCGACATCGACGGCCCCGGCGGCCTGGAAGCCATCAAGATGGCGGTCGAGGATCGTGGCGGCAAGGTGCTGGGCAAGCCCATCGAAATCGTCTCGGCCGACCACCAGAACAAGGCCGACATCGCCGCTTCGAAGGCGCGCGAATGGATGGACCAGCAGGGCCTGGACATGCTGCTGGGCGGCACCAACTCCGGCACCGCGCTGGCCATGAACAAGGTGGCCTCGGAGAAGAAGCGCGTCTACATCAACATCGGCGCCGGCACGGCGCGCCTGACCAACGAAGAGTGCTCGCCGTACACGGTGCACTACGCTTATGACACGGTGGCGCTGGCCAAGGGCACCGGCAGCGCGGTGGTCAAGCAGGGCGGCAAGTCGTGGTTCTTCCTGACCGCCGACTACGCCTTCGGCCATTCGCTGGAAAGCGACACCGCGGCCGTGGTCAAGGCCAATGGCGGCACGGTGGCGGGCCAGGTGCGCCATCCGCTGTCGGCTTCGGACTTCTCGTCGTTCCTGCTGCAGGCGCAGTCGTCCAAGGCGCAGATCCTGGGCCTGGCCAACGCCGGCGGCGACACCATCAACGCGATCAAGGCGGCCAAGGAATTCGGCATTACCAAGTCGATGAAGATCGCCGGCCTGCTGATGTTCATCAACGATGTGCACAGCCTCGGGCTAAAGAACACCGAAGGCCTGCTGATGACAGACAGCTGGTACTGGGACATGAACGACGACACCCGCAAGTTCGCCAACCGCTTCTTTGGCAAGATGAAGAAGATGCCGAGCAGCCTGCAGGCGGCGGACTACTCGGCGGCCAGCACTTACCTGAAGGCGGTGGAAGCAGCCAAGACCGACGACCCGGACAAGGTCATGGCTGAACTCAAGAAGATGAAGATCAACGACTTCTACACCAAGGGCTATATCCGCCAGGACGGCCGTGGCATCCACGACATGTACCTGATGCAGGTGAAGTCCGCAGCAGAGTCGAAGAAGCCGTGGGACTACCTGAAGGTGGTCGCGACCATCCCGGGCGACCAGGCCTTCACCACGGTGGCCGAGTCGAAGTGCGCAATGCTGAAGAAATAAGCTGATGTGAGATCTGCCGGCGACGCGCCACCTGCGTGCCGCCGGCATCGGACGCGGTTCCTTGCTGCGGTGTTCGCCAACGGTGTTCGCCGCAGCGTTCGCATTACCTGGCACCAACCGCAGCAATCCCCGCCATACAACGGCGGTATCAACGGCACTCCGCGATGGACATCTTCGGAATCCCCTTGCCGGCCATGCTTTCCCAGCTTTTGCTGGGGCTGGTCAACGGCGCCTTCTATGCGATGCTGAGCCTGGGCCTGGCGGTTATCTTCGGCCTGCTCAACGTCATCAATTTCGCGCACGGCGCGCTCTTCATGCTGGGCGCGGTGCTGGCCTGGATGGGCATGGAGTACGCCGGGCTGAACTACTGGATCATGCTGCTGCTGTCGCCGCTGGTCGTCGCCGCGCTGGGCGTGGTGATCGAGAAGACCATGCTGCGCTGGATCTACAAGCTCGACCATATCTACGGCCTGCTGCTGACGCTGGGCATCACGCTGGTGGTCGAGGGCATCTTCCGCTCGATCTACGGCGTCTCCGGGCTGCCGTACTCGACGCCGGACGCGCTGCAGGGCGCGACCGACCTGGGCTTCATGATTCTGCCCAACTACCGCGCGTGGGTCGTGGTGGCGTCGCTGGTGGTGTGCTTCGCCACCTGGTACGTGATCGAGAAGACCAAGCTGGGCGCCTACCTGCGCGCCGGCACCGAGAACCCCAAGATGGTCGAGGCCTTCGGCGTCAACGTGCCGCTGATGGTGACGCTGACCTACGGCTTCGGCGTCGCGCTGGCCGCGTTCGCGGGCGTGCTGGCGGCGCCGGTGATCCAGATCTCGCCGCTGATGGGGCAGAACCTGATCATCATTGTGTTCGCGGTGGTGGTGATCGGCGGCATGGGTTCGATCATGGGTTCGATCCTGACCGGCCTGGGGCTGGGCGTGGTCGAGGGGCTGACCAAGGTGTTCTATCCGGAAGCGTCGTCGACCGTGGTGTTCTTCATCATGGTGATCGTGCTGCTGCTGCGCCCGGCCGGGCTGTTCGGGAAGGAGAAGTGATGAGCACACCCTCCACATCATCGACGCCATCCACGGTGGCGGCCAACGCTGGCAACGCAGGAAAGGGACAAGGCGTGCAGAAGAAACTGTTGTATGGATTGCTGCTGCTGGCACTGGTGGCCGCGCCGCTGGCCGGTGCGTATCCGGTGTTCGTGCTCAAGGTGCTGTGCTTTGCGCTGTTTGCGTGCGCCTTCAACCTGCTGATCGGCTATACCGGACTACTGTCGTTCGGCCATGCGGCCTTTTTCGGCGGCGCTGGCTATGCCGCCGGCCATGCCATGAAGGTCTGGGGCGTGACCCCGGAAATCGGCCTGATCCTGGGCACCGGTGCGGGCGCGCTGATCGGCTACGTGGTGGGCTCGCTGGCCATCCGCCGGCAGGGCATCTACTTCTCGATGATCACGCTGGCGCTGGCGCAGATGCTGTTCTTTATCTGCCTGCAGGCGCCGTTCACCGGCGGCGAGGACGGCCTGCAGGGCATCCCGCGCGGCAAGCTGTTCGGGCTGCTGCCGCTGTCGGACGACCTGACGCTGTACTACGTCGCGCTGGCGATCATTGTGGCCGCCTTTGCGCTGATCGTGCGCACGGTGCATTCGCCGTTCGGGCAGATCCTGAAGGCGATCAAGGAGAACGAGCCGCGCGCGATCTCGCTGGGCTATGACGTCGACCGCTTCAAGCTGACCGCCTTCGTGCTGTCGGCGGCGCTGTCGGGGCTGGCCGGCTCGATCAAGGCGCTGGTGCTGGGCTTCGAGACGCTGACCGACGTGCACTGGTCGATGTCGGGCTCGGTCATCCTGATGACGCTGGTCGGCGGCCTGGGCACATTGTCGGGCCCGATTGTCGGTGCCTTCGTGGTGGTCGCGCTGGAGAACAAGCTGGGCGATATCGGCAACTTCCTGGCGTCGGTCACCGGCATCTCCTGGTTCGGCACGCTGGGCGAGTCGGTGACAATGGTGACCGGTGTGATCTTCGTGATCTGCGTGCTGACTTTCCGCCGTGGCATCATGGGCGAACTGCTGGCGCGCTTCGGGGGCCACTCGGGCAAGCGGGAATAAATGCAGGAGTGACCGCGGGTCGACATGCCCGATTCTGGGGCTAGGGTTTTTTCTAGCTTGTCCTCGATGCACCGCTTCGTTACATTCCATATACGGTTTTCGCAGGTTAAATGGAGGCGGAAGCGAGGAGACGACAGGCGCGCACCCGGTGTCGGGTAGCAGCGTTATAAATAAAGGGCGTTGCCGGGTGATCCTCGGCAACGCTTTTTTCATTTGCGCTTCCCAACGCCTGCTATGGCGCTTTCGCCCCATCATGGGGCATCCAGGCCACATCGGCGTCACCTGGCTATCCTCCACATGCGACAATGCGGGCGCTCTCGCTGCCCGCCATGCCTGCCATCCCTGATTCCCCTGACTCCCCAGCCGTTCCGGATCGTCCTGACGCACCCGCGCCGCAGGGCTTGGTACGCCTCGGGCTGGGTGCCGACGCAGCCATGCTGGAGGCCTGGCTGGATACGGTGCAGCCACTGCCGGTGCCCGCCGCCCGCGCGCGCCGGCTGATGCTGGACGACCTGCTGGCCCAGTCCGGTCGCGGCATCTGCCTGCTGGTGGGCGAGGCGCAAGCTCCACATAATCTGCTGGCGTGCCTGCCGGTGGCGCTGCTCCCGAGCCTGGAGCTTGCCGGGCTGGCCGCCTGCGGCATCGAATGGTGGGTACGGCCCGGGCTGGACGGCGGGTCCCGCCGTGCCTGCCTTGAGGCCTGCTGCGCCACGCTGGCCGACTGGGGCCGCGCCCACGGTATCCGCCACGCGCTGCTGGCGCCGGGGCTGGTGGCAGGGCATGGCGGCGCGCCGCCGGGCTTCAGGCCGCATGGCAACGGCATGTGGCACCGCAGTTTGGTGCCGGCGGCCAAGGTGCTGGGCTGAACCGGCGCCGCCCGGCTGCCCGCACCGATCTCCTCCGATCTTTCCCTTTTCGCTTCCCCTGCTTCCTGCAATGACGGAATTCGCATTCCTGGCGGTTGCCGCCTTTCTCGCCGGCCTGATCGACGCGGTCGCCGGCGGCGGCGGCCTGGTACAGATCCCGGCAATGTTCTCGGCCTATCCCAATATCGCGCCGGCCACGCTGCTGGGCACCAACAAGATGGGCTCGATCGCGGGCACCGCCAACGCGGCGCTGCGCTACGGCCGCAGCGTGCGCATCTACTGGGGCGCGACCGCGCCCGCGGTGGTGGCGGCCCTTATCTTCTCGATGGCCGGTGCCTGGGCGCTGACCAGGATCCCGGCGGAGCCGCTGCGCAAGGCGCTGCCGTTCGTGCTGGTGGTGTTGCTGGTCTACACCGTGGCCAAGAGGGACCTGGGCACGGAACATGCGCCGACGTTGTCGGGGTCGCGCGAGCGCGTCGCGGCGCTGCTGGCTGGGGCTGCCATCGGCTTCTATGACGGCGTGTTTGGCCCGGGCACCGGCAGCTTCCTGATGATCGCGTTCGTGCGGGTGTTCGGCTATGACTTCCTGCACGCGGCGGCCTCGACCAAGGTGGTCAACCTTGCCACCAACCTGGCGGCGCTGCTGTTGCTGGCCAGCAAGGGCCATATCTGGTGGCAACTGGGCCTGGTGATGGCAGTGGCCAACATCGCCGGCAGCCAGGTGGGCAGCAAGCTGGCCCTGCGCCACGGCAGCGCCTTCGTGCGCAAGGTGTTTATCGTGGTGGTGAGTGCGCTGATCCTGAAGACCGCCTGGGACGCGTTCCTGCGCTGACGGCAGGCGGCGCGCGCGATGCGGGTTAATCCTCCCTTTTCGCACTAGGTCGCTGTGCTAGACTCGATCCGCATTCCCGACCGAGCGGTCGGTGAATAGCCGGAGCGCGCCTATCCGGGGGAGTGGTGCGGACGGGGAAATTGGGGAGCGGCCTCGCGTCGTTCCTGGTTGTAGCGCAGGTGCCGGCGATGTGCCTGCGTTGACCCGAGGGGTCGATCCAAGAACGGGCATCCGCCGGTGGACGCCGGACGGATGCCTTTCCGTTTCAGGAACCGAAGGAGACAAGATGGATTTCAAGCGCGCCAGCCTGCTGGCAATCGCTGCGGCGAGCCTGGTTGCCGGTGCAGCCCAGGCACAGGTCAAGGTCGGGGTGACGGTGTCGGCGACGGGTCCGGCGGCATCGCTGGGTATTCCGGAGAAGAACACCTTCACGCTGATGCCAAAGGAAATCGCGGGCAAGAAGATCGAGTACATCGTGCTGGACGATGCCTCCGACACCACCACCGCGGTCAAGAACACCCGCAAGCTGATCAGCGAAGACAAGGTCGACGTGGTGGTGGGTTCCACCGTGACGCCAAACTCGCTGGCGATGGTTGACGTGGTGGCCGAGAACGAGACGCCGATGATCACCATGGCCGCCTCGGCCCGCATCATCGAGCCGATGGACGCCAAGCGCGCCTGGGTTTTCAAGACGCCGCAGAATGACTCGCACATGGCGACCGCCATTGCCGAGCACATGACCAACAACAACGTGAAGACGGTGGCCTTCATCGGCTTCGCGGACGCCTATGGCGACAGCTGGGCGCAGGAATTTGCCAAGGTGGCGGAGCTGCGCAAGATCAAGGTGGTCGCCAACGAGCGCTTTGCCCGTACCGATACCTCGGTCACCGGCCAAGTGCTGAAGATGATGAGCGCCAACGCCGACGCCGTGCTGATCGCAGGCTCGGGTACGCCCGCGGCGCTGCCGGCCAAGACGCTCAAGGAGCGTGGCTACAAGGGCAAGATCTACCAGACCCATGGCGTGGCCAATGCCGACTTCCTGCGTGTGTGCGGCAAGGATTGCGAAGGCACCTTCCTGCCGGCTGGACCGCTGCTGGTGGCTGAGCAATTGCCGGACAGCAATCCGGTGAAGAAACCGGCCATGTCCTACAAGACTGCTTATGAGAAGGCCTTCGGCGGCCAGGTCTCGACCTTCGGCGGTCATGCCTGGGATGCGGGGCTGATCTTGCAGCATGCCATTCCCGAGGCGCTGAAGAAGGGTCAGCCGGGTAGCAAGGAATTCCGTAAGGCGTTGCGGGAGGCGATGGAGCAGACCAAGAATCTGCCGGTGTCGCATGGGATCATGAACATGAGTGCTACCGACCACCTTGGCTTCGATCAGCGGGCGCGGGTGATGGTGCAGATTGTTGATGGGAAGTGGAAGTTGCTGACTAAGTGACGGTTGGGGGCGGCGTGGTGCGATGCGGTTGGGTGTCGCTCGTGGCAAGCGCTGCTGTTTCGCCGGCGTAGCCGGCGAGTCACTTTTTGTCCGAGCGACAGAAAGTGACCAAAAAACGCGTCGCCTATGCGGCTCAATCAATTCCAGGGCGTTGGTCGTTCGCACGGTGGTGCTTGCCGTTGGGGCGTGGTTGCCCGTTCGACCCTGCTGCGCCATGTGAGTGTGGCGCAGTGCCTGCGTTAACCCACTATTGAACGATCCCCATGCAGGGTGTAGGCCGCCTGCTGCTAACGGCATCGCGGGGACGCCTACGGCTGCTACGCAGGCCCAAAATGCGGTGACGGCATTGGGCGCTTGCGCGGAGCGCAGCCGAAGGCGTTGATGCGATATCGCTGGACAGCCCACGCCCGCCACACGCCTCTCGTTAGGGCTTGTCCTGTACTTCCACAATGGACAATCCGTTTACTATTGCGTAAATCCCAAAGCGCATAGCACCCTGTCGGCCCCCATATGATGCAGGCAGGTATTTCCAAAAGACGGGGAGACAATGGACTTATCAATCGCTGCCATCCTGGCCCAGGACGGCATCACCTCGGGCGCGATCTACGCGCTGCTGGCGCTGGCCCTGGTGCTGGTGTTCTCGGTGACCCGGGTCATCTTCATCCCCCAAGGGGAGTTTGTTGCCTACGGTGCGCTGACGCTGGCGGCGATGCAGGCCGGGCACGCGCCGCAGACCAGCTGGCTGCTGCTGGCGATGGGGGCGCTGACCTTCGTCTATGAAACCGTCGCGGTGCTGCGCAGCGCTGAGTTGCGCCGCACGCTGGGCCAGCGGCTGGCGGTGCTGGCCGGCAAGTACCTGGTATTCCCGCTCGCGGTGCACTGGCTGGCGCAGCAGTATGGCGCGCAGCCGCTGCCGATGCTGGCGCAGATCGCGCTGACGCTGCTGATCATCATCCCGCTGGGGCCGATGTTGTACCGGCTCGCCTACCAGCCGCTGGCCGAAGCCAGCACGCTGGTGCTGCTGATCGTCTCGGTCGGCGTGCACTTTGCGCTGGTGGGGCTGGGCCTGGTGATGTTCGGCGCGGAGGGCTCGCGCACCAATGCGTTCTCGGACGCGCGCTTCGACGTGGGGGCGCTCAGCATCTCGGGCCAGAGCCTGTGGATCGTGGGCGTGTCGGCGCTGCTGATCGGCGCGCTGTACTTCTATTTCGAGCGCACGCTGCAGGGCAAGGCGCTGCGCGCGACCGCGGTGAACCGGCTGGGTGCGCGCCTGGTCGGCATCGGCACCACGCAGGCGGGGCGGCTGTCGTTCACGCTGGCCGCGGCGATGGGTGCGCTGTGCGGCATCCTGATCGCGCCGCTGACCACCGTGTACTACGAGTCGGGCTTCCTGGTGGGCCTGAAGGGCTTTGTCGGCGCCATCGTCGGCGGGCTGGTGAGCTACCCCGTGGCGGCGCTGGGTGCGCTGCTGGTGGGGCTGCTCGAATCCTATTCGTCCTTCTGGGCCAGCGCGTTCAAGGAGGTCATCGTCTTCACACTGATCATTCCGGTGCTGCTGTGGCGCTCGCTGACGAGCAAGCATGTCGAGGAGGAGGAATAAGCCATGACCATGCTGACCGACAAGCAGGCGGCGGTGACCAGTGCCGAGGCAGGCAGCCGTGCGCGGCTGAACCGCAACCGGGTCCTGGTGCTGGCTTTCATTGTGGTGCTGGTGTTGCTGCCGGCGCTGCCGACGCCGGAGTTCTGGATCACGCTGGGCAATTACATCGGCCTGTACAGCATCGTCGCGATCGGGCTGGTGCTGCTGACCGGGGTGGGCGGCATGACCTCGTTCGGGCAGGCGGCGTTCGTGGGGCTGGGCGCATACAGCACTGCGTACCTGACCACGCAGTTCGGGCTGTCGCCGTGGTTCGGGCTGCTGGTGGGGCTGGTGATCACGATGGCATCGGCCTATGTGATCGGGCTGATCACGATGCGCATGTCTGGCCACTACCTGCCGCTGGCGACCATTGCCTGGGGCCTGTCGCTGTTCTTCCTGTTCGGCAACCTGGAGTTCCTGGGCAAGTATGACGGCCTGAACGGGATCCCGGTGCTGTCGTTCTTCGGCATCGAACTGCAGTCGGGCCGCTCGATGTTCTACCTGATCTGGGCGGTGGTGCTGCTGGCCGTGCTGGCGATGCAGAACCTGCTGAACTCGCGCCCGGGCCGCGCCATCCGCGCGCTCAAGGGCGGAGGCGTGATGGCCGAGGCCATGGGTGTGAACACCGCGTGGATGAAGGTGGTGATCTTCGTGGTGGCGGCAGTGCTGGCGTGCGTGTCGGGCTTCCTGTACGCGCACCTGCAGCGCGCGGTGAACCCGACGCCGTTTGGCCTGAACTACGGCATCGAGTACCTGTTCATGGCCGTGGTCGGCGGCGTGGGCCATGTGTGGGGCGCGGTGCTGGGCGCGGGCATCCTGACCATCCTGAAGGATGTGCTGCAGGGCGTGCTGCCCAAGTTGCTCGGTGCCAACGGCAACTTCGAGATCATCGTCTTCGGCGTGCTGCTGGTATTGCTGCTGCAATACGCGCGCGATGGCATCTGGCCGTTCCTGCGGCGTCTGGTTCCTTCGGGTCCGCCGGTACTGGCGCCGGCGCAGGCCGAGGCCCTGGCCGTGCGCCAGAAGCCCGACGCCGGCGAACTGATCCTGGATGTGCGCGCTGCGCGCAAGGAGTTCGGCGGGCTGGTAGCGGTGAGCGATGTCAGCTTCCAGGTGCGCGCGGGCGAGATCATCGGGCTGATCGGTCCCAATGGTGCCGGCAAGTCCACCACCTTCAACCTGGTGACGGGCGTGCTGCCGGTCACGCGCGGGGAGGTGCGTTACCGTGGTGAAGTGATATCGGGCCTGCCGTCGCGCGAGATCGTCAAGCGCGGCATCGGCCGCACTTTCCAGCACGTGCACCTGCTGCCGACCATGACGGTGCTGGAGAACGTGGCCATCGGCGCGCACCTGCGCGGCGATTTCCGCGCACAGGGCGGCGTCTCGGCCGCGATCCTGCGCATGAACAAGGCCGAGGAAGAGAAGCTGCTGTTCGAAGCGAAGCGCCAGCTTGAACGCGTGGGGCTGGCCGATTGCATGTATATGGAAGCCGGCAGCCTCGCGCTGGGCCAGCAGCGGATTCTTGAAATCGCGCGTGCACTGTGCTGCGACCCGGCGCTGCTGTTGCTGGACGAGCCGGCAGCGGGTCTGCGCTACAAGGAGAAGCAGGCGCTGGCCGAGCTGCTGCGCAAGCTCAAGGGCGAGGGCATGAGCGTGCTGCTGGTCGAGCACGACATGGACTTCGTGATGAACCTGACCGACCGGCTGGTGGTGATGGAATTCGGCACGCGCATTGCCGAGGGCGTGCCTGAGGAAGTGCAGAAGAACCCCGCGGTGCTGGAAGCCTATCTGGGTGGCGTGGAGTAAGGACCGGACATGAGCCTGATTCTCGAAGTGAAGGACCTCCACGTCCGCTACGGCAAGGTGGAAGCGGTGCACGGCGCCAACCTGAAGGTGGAGGCCGGCAAGATCGTCACGGTGATCGGCCCCAATGGCGCCGGCAAGTCGACCATGCTCAATGCGATCATGGGTGCGCTGCCGGTGACGGGGTCGTCGAACGGTTCGGTGAGCTACCTCGGCCACGACATGGCCGGCATTCCGGTGGAGGGGCGCGTTGCGCGCGGCATGTGCCTGGTCCCGGAGAAGCGCGAGCTGTTCGCGTCGATGACGGTGGAGGACAACCTGCAGCTGGGGGCCTTCCGCCGCAAGCGCGCCGGCGAGAAGAACTACCTGGACCAGATGGACGTGGTCTACGACCAGTTCCCGCGCCTGCGCGAGCGCGCCCGCCAGGACGCCGGCACGCTCTCCGGTGGCGAGCGCCAGATGCTTGCAGTGGGCCGCGCGCTGATGGCAAAGCCGCAGTTGCTGATGCTGGACGAGCCCAGCCTTGGCCTGGCACCGCTGATCGTGAAGGAGATCTTCCACATCATCAGCAACCTGCGCCAGACCGGCGTGGCCACGCTGCTGATCGAGCAGAACGCACGCGCCGCGCTGCAGGTGGCGGACTACGGCTATGTGATCGAGACCGGCGATATGGCGATGGAAGGGCCGGCCGACGAGTTGGCGGCGAATCCGAAGGTGATCGAAACATATCTTGGGTTGGCAAAAAAGGCGGCTTGATCCGCTCGGTTTTCGCCAGAGGAATGAGGGCCTGCGGATGCAGGCCCTTTTCTATTGGTGGTGTGAATAACTTTGGGGATAACCCAATTCCGAGGCGCTTCGGACGGGTGTCGGCACCGGTGCGCTGATGTAGGTACGCCAGTATCTATTGGAATGATTTTTGCCAATGCAATTTACGGAATAACATCCATGCAGATAATAATTTGCGGAATTTTATCTGTAGGATGAATGCATTTTTGCAGAATTTTTGTTCTGCAAGTCATCTGGTGAATAAAGTATTGGCGCCGCTGCCTGTATCTTTCGCTGCGGTCTCCAGCAGCCAATCCCGGAAGCAGGTCAGCGCCGGATGATCGCGCCGTTCCTTCGGCGCACACAGGAAATAGCCCCGTTGCAGCGAAATTGGCAGGTCAAACGGCGCCGTTACGCGTCCGGCGGCAATTTCGTCGCGTACCAGGCACCGCTGCAGCACGGCGACGCCCATGTCGGCGCGCACCGCCTGGATCAGGATCGAGACCTGGTCGAACGCTGTGGATAACCTTGGCGCAGCGTTGGGTACGCCGGCGGCCTGCAGCCAGTTTTGCCAGTTCGCCGGCGCGGTGGTGTGGTAGAGCAGGGGCTCGTCCAGCAACTCCGCGGGAGACTGCCAGCGGCCGGCCTCGCGCCGTGCCCGCGCGCGGTCCGGATGGCAGACCGGCACCATTTCACGTCCCACCACGTAGTCGACCTGCAGGCTCGGCCACTTGCTGGCTTCACCGGCCAGGATGGCGGTGTCCGGTGACGGGCCGGAGAGGTCCTCGTCGCGCTGGTACGGGACGAAGTCCAGCCGGATTTCCGGATGGCGGCGGTGGAAGTCCGGCAGGCGCGGCACCAGCCAGACGCTGGCCAGCGTGGGCACGATCGATAGTGTCAGGTGGTGCCGGCGGTCGCCGGCGCGCAAGGCGGCGCTGGCGTGCTCGATCGCGGCCAACGGCTCGGCCACGGCATCGAGCAATTGCTGGCCGGCATCGGTCAGCATCAGGCGGTGCGCATTGCGTTGCAGCAGCGGCTGGGCGAAGTGCGCTTCCAGCCGTGCAATGGCGCGGCTGACAGCACCTTGCGTCACGCACAGCTCGTCGGCTGCGCGCGTGAAGCTGCCCAGCCGTGCCGCGGCGGCAAAGGCGTGCAGTTCGGACATCGATGGGGAATGCAGCCGCATGGCGGGGAGGGCGGGGCCGGGGGGAAGTTACTACCGGAGCGGACGCCGCAAGAATGATCTTTGGTAATGCAAACGTGCAATATAGTCGTTTGTGCACAGCCGGTAAACGGCTGACACTCGCCCGGTTCATGCACATAACCAACAGGAGAAACCCCATGATCCGAGCCCGGATATCCCGCCGCCAGCTGCTGCTGTCCGGCACCGCTGCCGCGGCCACGCTGGCCTTTGCCGGCAGCGCCTTCGCGCAAGGCAACTACCCGACGCGCCCGATCCGCCTGATCGTGCCGTTTGCGGCAGGCGGCTCCACTGACCTGTCGGCGCGCCTGGTGGCCGAGTTTGCCGGCCGCGAGCTGGGCCAGACGATCGTGGTCGAGAACAAGGGTGGCGCCGGCGGCTCGGTGGGCATGGAGCAGGTGGCCAACGCCGCGCCGGATGGCTACACCATCGGCATGGCCACGGTCAGTACGCACGGCTCTAACCCCGCTGTATACCCGAAGCTCAAGTACGACCCGATCAAGGACTTTGCCCCGGTCACCAACGTGGTGTCGATGCCAAGCGTATTCACGGTGCACCCGAGCGTGCCGGCGAAAACCATGCAGGAGTTCATCGCGCTGGCCAAGGCCAATCCGGGCAAGTATTCGGTTGCCTCGCCGGGCACAGGGACCCTCGGCCACGTAAACCTTGAGAACTTCCAGATGCTGGCGAAGATCGAGCTGCTGCATGTGCCGTACAAGGGCGCCGGCCTTGGGCTCAATGATGCGGTGGCGGGGCAGGTCAATGCCATCTCGGACAACCTGGCTTCCGCGCTGCCTCACGTGAAGTCGGGCCGCCTGCGCGCGCTGGCGGTGCTTGGCGCCACGCGCTCGCCGCAGTTGCCAAACGTGCCCACCTATGCGGAACTGGGCTACAAGGAGATGGGCGACGGCGGTTGGTTCGGCATCGTCGCGCCCGCGGGCACGCCGCCCGCCATCGTGGCAAGGCTGAACCAGGCCATCCACAAGGCCATGCAGAACCCTGAATTCAAGCGCAAGGTGGAAGAGTCCGGCGGCACATTGGTGCCGACCACGCCGGAGCAGTTCAAGGCCCAGATCCAGCAGGCCATGGCGCGCTATGCCCGCGTTGCCAAGGCCGCCAACATCCAACTGGACTGACGCATGGCTGAAGCGAACCACCTGGCCGCCGCGCTGCCGCCGGTCATTGTGCGCCTGCCGGAAGGGGAGGTGCTACCGCTGGTGTGCGACTCGCCGCACAGCGGCACCGCCTACCCGGCCGACTTCGGCGCGGCGATCCCTGCCGCGCGCCTGCGCGGGGGCGAGGACACACACGTCGACGCTCTGTGGGAGGCCGTGCCCGCAGCAGGCGGTACGCTGCTGGCGGCGACTTTCCCGCGCGTCTATATCGACCCGAACCGGATGGCCGACGATATCGATCCGGCCCAGCTCGACGGCGTCTGGTCGACAGCGCTGGCCCCAGGGCCGAAAACGCAACTGGGCTACGGCCTGATCTGGAGCCGGATCGATGCCAGCACGCCGATCTATGACCGGCGCCTGTCCGTAGCGGAAGTGCAGGGCCGTATCGACGGCTACTACCGGCCGTACCATGCGGCGCTGGCCGAGGCCGTGGAGAGCGCCTACCAGCGCTTTGGCGCGCTCTGGCACCTGAACCTGCACTCCATGCCCAATAACGCCTACGAGCGGCTCAAGATCGACAGCCCACACCCGCTGGCGGACTTTGTGCTGGGCGACCGGGACGGCACCACCTGCGAGCCGGGGCTGGTCGACCTGGTCGAACGGGAACTGCGCGGCATGGGCTACACGGTGGCGCGCAACGACCCATACAAGGGCGTGCAGCTAATCGCACAGATCGGCCGGCCGGCCGAGCGGCGCAATAGCCTGCAGATTGAGATTCGGCGGCCGCTGTATATGGACGAGGTGACACGCGAGCGCAATGCCGGGTTCACCACCTTGCAGCGCGATCTTGGCAAGCTGACCGAGCAGGTTGCGGGCTACATCCGCGCGCAACTCTGAGGCGCTTGTTCCACGTGAAACATCCGGCCGGGCCATGTGCCCGGCCTTTTTGTTTCACGTGGAACATAACGTCGCTTTCAAGCGACTCGCCGGGTATCGCCAACGCCATGTTTCACGTGAAACATGGTTACCGTCGGAAAGCGGCTTGTCGATTGCCGCTATAATTTCGCATTCCCGTATTTTCCCGCCAGCCTCCCGGAGGAGGTGTCCCATGCTTTACCCAAAAGAATTCGATGTCATCGTCGTCGGCGGTGGCCATGCCGGCACTGAAGCTGCACTCGCCGCGGCCCGTATGGGCTGCCAGACGCTGCTGCTGACTCACAACATCGAGACGCTGGGCCAGATGAGCTGCAACCCGTCCATCGGGGGCATCGGCAAGGGGCACCTGGTCAAGGAAGTGGACGCCATGGGCGGTGCCATGGCCGCAGCCACGGACGAGTCCGGCATCCAGTTCCGCATCCTCAACTCCAGCAAGGGCCCGGCGGTACGCGCCACGCGCGCCCAGGCGGACCGCGTGCTGTACCGCAAGGCGATCCGTACGAGGCTGGAGAACCAGCCGAACCTGATGCTGTTCCAGCAGGCCGTGGACGACCTGATGGTGGAGGGCGACCGCGTAGTCGGCGCTATGACGCAGGTCGGCATCGCCTTCCGCGCCCGCGCGGTGGTGCTGACCGCCGGCACCTTCCTGGACGGCAAGATCCACGTCGGGCTGGACAACTACACCGGCGGCCGCGCCGGCGACCCGGCAGCGGTGTCGCTGTCGGCGCGCCTGAAGGACCTGAAGCTGCCGCAAGGCCGCCTGAAGACAGGCACGCCGCCGCGTATTGACGGCCGCACCATCGATTTCTCGGTGATGGAAGAGCAGCCTGGCGACCTGGATCCGGTACCGGTGTTCTCCTTTCTGGGCCGTCCGGAGCAGCACCCGCAACAGCTGCCATGCTGGATCACCCATACCAACAGCCGTACCCACGACATCATCCGTGGCGGGCTGGACCGCTCGCCGATGTACACCGGCGTGATCGAAGGGGTAGGGCCGCGCTACTGCCCGAGCATCGAGGACAAGATCCATCGCTTTGCCAGCAAGGAAAGCCACCAGATCTTCCTGGAACCCGAAGGCCTGACCACCAACGAGTTCTACCCCAACGGGATTTCGACCAGCCTGCCGTTCGACGTGCAGCTGGAACTGGTGCACTCGATCCGCGGCATGGAGAACGCGCATATCCTGCGCCCCGGCTATGCGATCGAGTATGACTACTTCGATCCGCGCGGGCTGAAGGCATCGCTGGAGAGCAAGGCGATCCGCGGCCTGTTCTTTGCGGGGCAGATCAATGGCACCACCGGCTATGAAGAAGCCGCCGCGCAGGGCCTGCTGGCCGGCATCAACGCTGGCTGCTATGTGCGCGAACGCGATGCGTGGACGCCGCGCCGTGACCAGGCCTACCTGGGCGTGCTGGTCGACGACCTGATTACCCGCGGTGTGACCGAGCCGTATCGCATGTTCACCAGCCGCGCGGAATTCCGCCTGAGCCTGCGAGAAGATAATGCCGATATGCGCCTGACTGAGGTCGGCCGTGAACTGGGCGTGGTCGACGATGCGCGCTGGGATGCCTTCAACCGCAAGCGCGACGCTGTTTCACGTGAAACAGAGCGCCTGAAGAGCACATGGGTCAACCCGGCCATGCTGCCAGCCGAAGATGCCATGCCGCTGCTGGGCAAGCCGATCGAGCGCGAGTACAGCCTGGCCGACCTGCTGCGCCGGCCCGAAGTCCGCTATGAAGCACTGATGGCGCTGCAGGGCGGCCGCCATGCCCCGGAAACGCCGCTGGACGCCGAGCCGATGCTGGCGGAGCAGATCCGCGAGCAGATCGAGATCGGCATCAAGTACCACGGCTATATCGCCCGCCAGGCGGCCGAGGTCGACAAGCTGGAAGCCAATGAGTCGACCCGCCTGCCGGAAGGGCTGGACTACACCGAAGTGCGTGGCCTGGGCTTCGAGGTCAGTCAGAAGCTGAACCAGCATCGTCCGGAAACGCTGGGCCAGGCCTCGCGCATTTCCGGCGTGACGCCGGCCGCGATCTCGCTGCTGCTGGTGCACCTGAAGAAGAAGGGGCTGGGGCGCATGCGCGCTGAGTCGGGCGCACCTTCCGGCAACTCCGAAGAGGCCGCCTGAGTGCCCGGTCCGCGACACACCATGACCGACGACGCCGCGCAGCGTCGTCGCCTTGAAGCCGGTCTGGCCGAGATCGGGCTGGCGCTGGCGCCGGCCCAGATCGACACCTTGTTTGCCTACCTGGCGCTGCTGCGCAAGTGGAACGGCGTCTACAACCTGACCGCAATCCGCCACCCCGATGAGATGCTTACGCATCACATGCTGGACTCGCTTGCCGCCGTGCCGGCACTGGCCGAAGCCGCGCGCGCCGCAGAGGTAGGCACGCCGGCGCGGGGCAGGGTATTGGACGTGGGCTCGGGCGGCGGCATGCCCGGCCTGCCGCTGGCCATCGCCTGTCCCGACGTGTCGGTGCTGATGGTGGACATCGTGCAGAAGAAGACCGCCTTCCTGACCCAGTGCCGTGCGCAACTCGGGCTTTCCAATGCCGCGGCGCATTGGGGGCCGGTAGAGAAGCTGGACGATGACGATGGCTTTGCCGTGATCACCTCTCGCGCGTTTGCCGAGCTGACTGACTTCGTGAACCTGTCGGGCCAGCTCCTCGCACCGCACGGCAAGCTGATCGCCATGAAGGGTGTTTATCCACAGGCCGAGCTGGACCGCATGGAAGCTGCCGGGCTGATGGCGCAATGGCAGGTCGATGCGGTGCCCCACATCACTGTGCCCGGGCTGGATGCCGAGCGCCACCTGGTGGTGCTGTCGCGGCGCGCAAGCGCCAACGCATGACGTACGCCGTGGCGCTGCGTGCAGCGCCACGAACTGCCAGCCCCGCGCTGGCCGGATGAATTGAAGCAGGAGCCTCAGTAGCTTATGGCCAAGGTATTCGTGATCGCAAACCAGAAGGGCGGGGTAGGCAAGACCACCACCACGGTGAACCTCGCCGCCGGCCTGGCCGCGCAGGACCAGCGCGTGCTGCTGGTCGACCTGGACCCGCAGGGCAATGCCTCGATGGGTTCGGGCATCGACAAACAGGCGCTGGAGCACAGCGTGTACCAGGTGCTGGTGGGCCTGGCCAGCATCAAGCAGGCGCGCCAGCGTTCCGAGACCGGCAGGTACGACGTGCTGCCCGCCAACCGCGAACTGGCCGGCGCGGAAGTGGAGCTGGTCGAGCTGGACCAGCGCGAGCGCCGCCTCAGGCAGGCCATCGAAGAGGTCAATGACGAATATGACTTCGTGCTGATCGACTGCCCGCCGTCGCTGTCGCTGCTGACGCTGAACGGCCTGTGCGCCGCGCACGGCGTGATCGTGCCGATGCAGTGCGAGTACTTCGCGCTGGAAGGGCTGTCGGACCTGGTCAACACCATCAAGCAGGTGCACGCCAACCTGAACCGCGACCTGCAGGTGATCGGCCTGCTGCGCGTCATGTTCGATCCGCGCGTCACGCTGCAGCAGCAGGTGTCGGCGCAGCTGGAATCGCACTTCGGTGAAAAGGTCTTCAAGACCCTGATTCCGCGCAATGTGCGCCTGGCCGAGGCGCCGTCCTATGGCATGCCGGGCGTGGCGTTCGATCCGTCATCGAAGGGCGCAAAAGCGTACCTGGATTTCGGCGCCGAGATGATCGCGCGCGTCAGGCAGCTGGGCTGAAGGAGAGGGCAAGCATGAGCACTGCAAAGAAAAAGGGCCTGGGCCGCGGCCTCGAAGCGTTGCTGGGCGGGCCGGCCGAAATCGTTGAATCGGTGAAGCAGGAGGGTGCGCCCACGGTGCTGCGCCTGAGCCAGCTGCAGCCGGGCAAGTACCAGCCGCGCACGCGCATGGATGAAGGCGCGCTGCAGGAGCTGGCCGCCAGCATCCGCGCGCAGGGCCTGATGCAGCCGATCCTGGTGCGCCGCGTGGCCGAGCCGGACCGCTATGAAATCATCGCGGGCGAGCGGCGCTTCCGCGCGTCCAAGCTCGCCGGCCTGGACAAGGTGCCGGTGCTGGTGAAGGACGTGGCCGATGAAGCCGCGGCCGCGATGGCGCTGATCGAGAACATCCAGCGCGAAGACCTGAACCCGCTGGAAGAAGCGCAGGGCATCATGCGCCTGATCCGCGAATTCAGTTTCACGCATGAGCAGGCGGCCGAGTCGGTCGGCCGTTCGCGCAGCGCGGTGTCGAACCTGCTGCGCCTGCTGAACCTGGCCGCGCCGGTGCAGACCATGCTGATGGCGGGCGACCTCGACATGGGCCACGCGCGCGCGCTGCTGGCGGTGGACGGCGCCAACCAGATCACGCTGGCCAACCAGATCGTGAACAAGCGGCTGTCGGTGCGCGAGACCGAGAAGCTGGTGGCCTCCACGCTCAAGCCGTTCGACCTGAAGTCGCTCAAGCAGAAGGGCGCCAACAACGTGCGCGACGTGGCACGGCTGGAAGAAGAATTGTCCGATGCGCTGGGCCTGGCGGTACAGATCAAGCTGGGCATGCGCGGCAAGGGCCAGCTCACCATCCACTTCAGCGACAACGACGCGCTGGAAGGCGTGCTCGTGCGCCTGCGCGAATCCACTGAAAAGCAGAAGGTCGCCTGAGGCAAGATGCGAAGGCGCACGTAACTTCGCGTGCGCAATTCGGTGCGATTAACGGACATTGCGGCGATGACTGTTGCGTGTACGCTGCAGTGGTCGTTCCAAGGGCAGGTATACGTACGGCGTGCCCGGTAATCCCTCATCATGCGCAGGGTTCGCTGCGCAATCCAATTACGTCAAACATCATTGCTGCGCAATTTTTGCGCGGCCATCATGCCATCGTGATGGCAACCGTTGTGCACAACGCACTGCAAGGTAAATGTAAGCGGATTGACGCCAATCAGTAGTTCCCCTTAAAATCGTGCGGTTTGAATTCTGGTCGGGCCGAAAAGTTCCGGCCTGGAATGAGGCAGGCAGGTAGTGGTTCAAGACCGTCAGCAGCGAGGCGCCGGGTCCCGTCAGGAAGATGACTGGGATGACTGGAAAGAAGGCGCAGAACGTGAGGAAGAGGCTGTCGATCCGCTGTCGCACGCCGAGGCGGTGACGCTGTTTGGCGAGCGCGCGTTGCGCCCTTCGCGCATGACCCCGGGCAAGGTTGTCCTGGCGCAGGTGTTGGTTTCCCTGCTGTCGGCACTGTGCTGGGCGCTGTTCGCGAAAGAGGCGGGGCCGTATGGGTGGTCGGCGCTGTTCGGCGGCATGGTGTGCTTCGTGCCGAGCGGATTCTTCGCCTTGCGCCTGTGGCTGGCGCGCGACCGGGCGTCGGTCGGCGGGCTGGTGCTGGGTGAGGCGATCAAGGTCTTCGGCACCGTGGCACTGCTGGTGCTGGTCGTGGTGCTGTACCGGGATCTGCGCTGGGTGCCGATGCTGGTCACGTTCCTGCTGGCGCTAAAGACATATTGGGTGGTGGCCCTGGCGATGCGCTAGGCCAGCCGCTCGAAAACGGTGCTTCACCCGGAGGTGGGGCACCGAAACGGAATATCAAGAGTTTTCCGTGACGGTTTCACCGCGGGTTTCATCGCAGTGACACCGGACACGGCCAAGGTTGGACCCGCGCTTGCATCGCGGTGACCGGCGAATCCGCCGAAGGCAATGCAAGACGCGTACCGGGCGTTTGCCAGACAGTGGCGGCGCGCGGCCTGAAGATTTCGCAATATACCGTTCGTATCGACATGTCTGATGCTACCCAAGGCGCCGAACACGCGCTGACACCCTCCGGCTATATCGCCGAACACTTGCAGAACTTGAACTCGGTCGGCGGCAAGCAAGCGTCGGTGGTCGATTTCTCCGTGCTCAACTACGACACGGTGTTCTGGTCCGTGCTGTGCGGCGCCATCGCCGTGCTGTTCCTGTATGTCGCCGCGCGCCGCGTCACCGCCGGCGTGCCGGGCCGCTTCCAGGCCTTCGTCGAGATGATCGTCGAGATGGTCGACGACCAGGCCAAGGGCATCATCCACGGCGACCGTTCGTGGATTGCGCCGCTGGCGCTGATGGTGTTCTGCTGGATCACCATGATGAACGCGATCGACCTGATTCCGGTCGACTGGGTCACCGGCCTGAACAGCCTGCTCGGCGTCTTCCACATTCACCTTCCCCACCACCGCGCAGTGGCCACGGCCGACCTGAACGGCACGCTGGGCATGTCGTGCTCGGTGCTGGTCCTGATGATCTACTACAGCTTCAAGATCAAGGGTACGGGCGGCTTCATGCACGAACTGTTCTCGGCCCCGTTCGGCGCCAAGTGGTACCTGGCCCCGTTCAACCTGGTCCTGAACCTGATTGAATTCCTGGCCAAGGCCGTTTCGCTCGGCATGCGGTTGTTCGGCAACATGTACGCCGGCGAACTCGTGTTCCTGCTGATCGCGCTGCTGGGTTCCATCTGGACGTTCAGCGCCGACCTGTCCGCGCTGGGCTTTGTCGGCCACGTGGTGGCCGGCACGGTATGGGCGATCTTCCACATTCTGATCGTCCTGCTCCAGGCCTTCATTTTCATGATGCTGACGCTGGTGTATATCGGCCAGGCTCACGATCACCACTGATTTCCGGTTTTTGGTTTTTTGGTTTTTTGGTTCTAAGTCTCTCTAAATTAAAGGAGTCATCATGCAAGCATTTCTCGCCAACATCCAGGGTCTGACCGCCATCGGTATCGGCATCATCATCGGCCTGGGCGCTATCGGCGCCTGCCTGGGTATCGCCCTGATGGGTGGCAAGTACATCGAAGCCTGCGCACGTCAGCCTGAGCTGATGAACCCGCTGCAAACCAAGATGTTCCTGCTGGCTGGCCTGATCGACGCTGCATTCCTGATCGGCGTGGGTGTTGCAATGCTGTTCGCCTTCGCCAACCCGCTGCTGGCTGTCATCAAGTAATTCTTTTCGGTCTGCATGATGCTGACGGGCGGCGCGGGCCACTAGCCTGGCCGCCCTTGCGCATTTATCTGTAGTTTGATTACCGAAAGGAACACACCATGAATCTGAACGCAACGTTTTTTGCGCAGATGGTCGTGTTCTTCATCCTGTGGTGGGTTGTTGCCAAATTCATTTGGCCGCCGCTGGTGAAGGCGCTCGACGAACGCGCAAAGAAGATCGCCGATGGCCTCGCCGCTGCCGAGAAGGGCAAGGCCGAGCTCGAACTCGCCAACAAGCGTGTGGACCAGGCTATGGCCGAAGCCCGCACCGAGGGTGCACAACGCGTCGCTGACGCCGAGAAGCGCGCCCAGCTGACGGCGGACGAGATCAAGCAAAACGCCCAGGCAGAAGCCGCACGCATCATTGCCCAGGCCAAGGCCGAAGCAGACCAGCAGGTTACCCGTGCACGCGAAGAACTGCGTGACCAGGTTGCCGTGCTGGCCGTCAAGGGTGCCGAGCAGATCCTCAAGCGTGAAGTGAACGCGCAGGTCCACACCGACCTGCTCAATCAACTCAAGGCTGAGCTCTAATCATGGCTGAAACCGCAACCATTGCCCGTCCCTACGCTGAGGCGCTGTTCCGCGTCGCCAGCGAATCGAGCGCAGGCAATCTGGGTGCATGGTCCGAGCTGGTGTCGGAGATGGGGCAGGTTGCTGCCAATCCCGACATGAAGGCGGTAGCCGGCGATCCGAACGTTCCCGGCGAGAAGCTGGCCGAACTGTTCCTGTCGGTGCTGAAGTCCCCGCTGAATGACGAGGCTCGCCGCTTCGTCAAGCTGCTGGTGGATAACGGCCGCCTGACGGTGATGCCGGAAATCGCCGAGCAGTTCCATGTGCTCAAGAACGCCCGCGAAGGGTCGTCGGATGTCGAGATCACCAGCGCATTCCCGCTGGAAGGTTCGCAGTTGAACGACCTGGTCGCTGCACTCGAACGCAAGTTCGGCCGCAAGCTGTACGCGAAGGTGGCGGTGGACCCGTCCCTGATCGGCGGCGTGAGCGTCAAGGTCGGCGACGAAGTGCTCGACACCTCCGTGCGTACGCGCCTGGCTGCCATGCAAGCCACGCTGACCGCCTGACCGCACCGGCCGACGGATTGAAGAATTAGGAGCATTGTGATGCAACTGAACCCCTCAGAAATCAGCGAGCTGATCAAGACCCGCATCTCGGGCCTTGGCGCTGAAGCTGAAGTGCGCAACACCGGCACGGTGATTTCCGTGACCGATGGCATCTGCCGCGTGCACGGCCTGTCCGGCGTGATGCAGGGCGAGATGCTGGAATTCCCCGGCAACACCTTCGGCCTCGCGCTGAACCTCGAGCGCGACTCGGTCGGCGCCGTGGTGCTGGGTGACTACGAACACATTTCCGAAGGCGACACGGTCAAGTGCACCGGCCGCATTCTGGAAGTGCCGGTGGGCAAGGAACTGCTGGGCCGCGTGGTCAACACGCTGGGCCAGCCGATCGACGGCAAGGGCCCGATCAACGCCAAGGAAACGGACGTGATCGAGAAGGTCGCCCCGGGCGTGATCGCGCGTCAGTCGGTGAGCCAGCCGGTGCAGACCGGCCTGAAGTCGATCGACTCGATGGTGCCGATCGGCCGTGGCCAGCGTGAGCTGATCATTGGCGACCGCCAGACCGGCAAGACCGCCGTGGCTGTCGACGCGATCATCAACCAGAAGGGCAAGGGCATGTACTGCGTGTACGTCGCCATTGGCCAGAAGGCTTCGACGATCGCCAACGTGGTGCGCAAGCTGGAAGAGCACGGCGCGATGGAATACACCGTCGTCGTGGCCGCCGCCGCTTCGGACTCGGCCGCCATGCAGTACCTGGCTGCCTACGCCGGCTGCACCATGGGCGAGTACTTCCGCGACCGCGGCGAAGACGCGCTGATCGTCTATGACGACCTGACCAAGCAAGCCTGGGCCTATCGCCAGGTGTCGCTGCTGCTGCGCCGCCCGCCGGGCCGTGAAGCGTACCCGGGCGACGTGTTCTACCTGCACTCGCGCCTGCTGGAGCGTGCCGCGCGCGTGAACGCCGAGTACGTCGAGAAGTTCACCAACGGCGCCGTCAAGGGCAAGACCGGTTCGCTGACCGCGCTGCCGGTGATCGAAACGCAGGCCGGCGACGTGTCCGCGTTCGTGCCGACCAACGTGATTTCGATTACCGACGGCCAGATCTTCCTGGAAACCGACCTGTTCAACGCCGGTGTCCGTCCCGCCATCAATGCCGGTATTTCGGTGTCGCGCGTGGGTGGTGCTGCCCAGACCAAGGTGGTGAAGAACCTGGCCGGTGGTATCCGTACCGACCTCGCCCAGTACCGTGAACTGGCTGCTTTCGCGCAGTTCGCTTCGGACCTGGACGATGCCACCCGCAAGCAGCTGGAGCGCGGCCGCCGCGTGACCGAGCTGCTGAAGCAGCCGCAATACCAGCCGCAGCAGGTGTGGCAGCTGGCCGCGTCGCTGTTCGCCGCCAACAACGGCTTCCTCGACAACGTGGAAGTGAAGGACATTCTGCCGTTCGAGAAGGGCCTGCACGACCATCTGAAGACCAAGTACGCCGACCTCATCAACCGTATCGAAGAGACCAAGCAGCTCTCGAAGGAAGATGAACCCGCCCTGCGTGCCGCGATCGAGGATTTCAAGAAGTCCGCCGCGTTCTAACCGCGCAATTCTCCGATACCGCCGCCGCGCCTGGCTAACGCCGGCGCGGCGCTGGTTCGGACGGAGAGGAAAGTATGGCCGGAACGAAAGAGATTCGAACCAAGATTAAGAGCGTGCAGAACACGCGCAAGATCACCAAGGCGATGGAGATGGTCGCCGCATCCAAGATGCGCAAGGCGCAGGAACGGATGCGCAATGCCCGTCCCTATGCCGAGAAAGTGCGTAACATCGCGGCGCACCTGGCTTCGGCCAACCCCGAGTTCAAGCACCCGTTCATGCAGGAGCGCGAAGTCAAGCGCGTCGGCATGATCGTGGTCACGACCGACAAGGGGCTGTGCGGCGGTCTGAACACGAACGTGCTGCGTGCGGTGACCAACGAGCTGAAGAGCCTGCAGGGTCGCGGCGTGGCTGTGCAAGCCACTGCCATCGGCAGCAAGGGCATGCAGTTCCTGAGCCGCATCGGCGCCAAGGTGGCCTCGAATGTGGTGCAGCTCGGCGACACCCCGCACCTGGAAAAGCTGATCGGCGCGATCAAGGTCCAGCTCGATGCATTCACCAATGGTGAAGTCGATGCGGTGTACATCGCGTACACCAAGTTCATCAACACGATGAAGCAGGAACCGATGGTTGAGCAACTGCTGCCGCTCGCCGCCGACAAGCTGTTGCAGACGGAAGAAGAGAAGCGCGCCTACTCGTGGGACTACATCTACGAGCCTGACGCGCAGACCGTGGTGGAAGAGCTGCTGGTTCGCTACGTCGAGGCGCTGGTGTACCAGGCCGTGGCCGAGAACATGGCGTCCGAACAGTCGGCGCGCATGGTGGCTATGAAGGCGGCATCCGACAATGCCAAGAACGTGATCGGCGAACTGCAGCTGGACTACAACAAGACCCGGCAGGCAGCGATCACCAAGGAATTGTCAGAGATCGTCAGCGGTGCGGCAGCGGTCTGAAGCGTTAAGAATTCAAGCTATCGGAGATACGAAATGAGTATCGGAAATATTGTGCAGTGCATCGGCGCCGTGGTGGACATCGAGTTCCCACGCGACGCGATGCCGAGGGTGTACGACGCGCTGGTGCTGGAAGACAGCGGCGAAACGTCGTTCGCCGAAAAGGGCCTGACGTTCGAAGTCCAGCAGCAGCTGGGTGACGGCGTGGTCCGTACCATTGCCCTCGGTTCGTCGGACGGCCTGCGCCGCGGCATGCCGGTGAAGAGCACCGGCGCGCCGATCTCGGTGCCGGTGGGTCAAGGCACGCTGGGCCGCATTATGGATGTCCTGGGTCGCCCCATCGACGAAGCTGGCCCGATCGCTTCCGACGAGCGGCGCGCGATTCATCAGAAGGCGCCGAAGTTCGACGAACTGTCGCCTTCCACCGACCTGCTCGAAACCGGCATCAAGGTGATCGACCTGATTTGCCCGTTCGCCAAGGGCGGCAAGGTGGGTCTGTTTGGTGGCGCAGGCGTGGGCAAGACCGTCAACATGATGGAGCTCATCAACAACATCGCCAAGCAGCACAGCGGTCTGTCGGTGTTCGCCGGCGTGGGCGAGCGTACCCGTGAAGGGAACGACTTCTACCACGAAATGAAGGACTCGAACGTGCTCGACAAGGTGGCCATGGTGTTCGGCCAGATGAACGAGCCGCCGGGCAACCGTCTGCGCGTGGCACTTTCCGGCCTGACCATGGCCGAGAAGTTCCGCGACGAGGGCCGTGACATCCTGTTCTTCGTCGACAACATCTACCGCTACACGCTGGCTGGTACCGAAGTGTCGGCACTGCTGGGCCGTATGCCTTCCGCCGTGGGCTACCAGCCGACGCTGGCTGAAGAAATGGGCAAGCTGCAGGAGCGTATTACGTCGACCAAGACTGGCTCGATTACGTCGATCCAGGCCGTCTACGTGCCTGCGGATGACTTGACCGACCCGTCGCCGGCTACCACCTTCCTGCACCTGGACTCGACCCTGGTGCTGTCGCGTGACATTGCCGCTCTCGGTATCTACCCCGCAGTGGACCCGCTCGACTCGACCTCGCGTCAGATGGACCCGCAAGTGGTTGGCCAGGAGCACTACAACGTTGCGCGCGCCGTACAGCAGACCCTGCAGCGCTACAAGGAACTGCGCGACATCATCGCGATTCTGGGCATGGACGAACTGTCGCCGGAAGACAAGATGGCCGTGAACCGCGCTCGTAAGATCCAGCGTTTCCTGTCGCAGCCGTTCCACGTGGCCGAAGTGTTCACGGGTTCGCCGGGCAAGTACGTGCCGCTGAAGGAAACCATCCGTGGTTTCAAGATGCTGGTGGATGGCGAGTGCGATCACCTGCCCGAGCAGGCGTTCTACATGGTCGGCTCGATCGACGAAGCCTTCGAAAAGGCCAAGAAGCTCCAGTAAGCGGCGTCTTTCGCCTTCATGCGTCGTTGCGGCTGCCTTGCCGTAGTTAATCTACTGTCTGCGGCGGCCGCGCCTGGCACGAAGGCGAAATACTTGCTTCCCGGAAACGGGAAGCCAAAGCTTTCAGGAGAAAGGATCTGATATGGCAACCATTCTTGTAGACGTCGTCAGCGCGGAAACGTCGATCTTCTCCGGCCAGGCGAAGTTCGTGGCGCTGCCGGGCGAGTCGGGTGAACTGGGCATTCTGCCGGGTCACACGCCGCTGATCACGCGCATCCAGCCGGGTGCGGTGCGGATCGAGAAGGAAGACGGCAGCGAAGAGTTCGTGTTCGTTGCCGGCGGCATTCTCGAAGTCCAGCCCAAGCACGTCACCGTGCTGGCCGACACCGCTATCCGCGGTGGCGACCTGGACGAAGCCAAGGCGCGGGAAGCCAAGCGTGCTGCCGAAGAGCTGATGCAGAACCAGAGCAGCGATCTGGATCTGGCGCGCGCTCAGAGTGAGCTCGCCGTGGCGGCTGCCCAACTGGCTGCCATCGCCCGCCTGCGTCGTAAGAAGTAAGCAATTAGTCGGTTGTCGCGCTGTTGTTTTTCTGGCGCGACAATGAAAAAAGGCAGCCGATGGCTGCCTTTTTTTTGGGCGTGGCGATATGCTTTTGTCCTGCCTGGACAAAAAAAAGCGCGCGGGCCGGGGAGGCTCCGCGCGGACGGGAAAATCCCTTCGAGGGGTCAATTCGAAGGAACGGGTTCGGTCCAGGCCGACAATCAAGGCGCAACGGATATCCAATATCCGACCAGAGGCCGCAAAGGCCACGCGCTGCAACGGTCTACCTGGTGCTCCGGTCCAGCGGCGATCTGCTGGATCGGAAAATCGGTTATTGCTTCAAAAAGGCTTTCTTCACCACACCCCTTTAAGTCTGAACAGCCTTATTCACTGGGGCGCCACACGCCGCGGACAGCGGGTGTGTCAATGCATTGTGGGGGAAACTCCCCGGCATGGCAGTAACAAAATGTATCGTTTTGCAAGAAGTTGAAAGCCCGAGGTGCCAGGATCTGGCGTGTTCGGCATATTTTCACGCGTTCACGTCACGTTAACCGCAGAAAGGTGTCGTTGCATTATCTTTAATGACGCGATTTACGTGTTCGCTCCCCCACCAATCTCTGCGTGACAATTCCGGTTACGATTCAGGACGCCTGAGGCCTTCGCGTTGTTTTTGCATGTCCGCGGGCCCGCCCTTGTCCACCCGGAGACGCGATGCGCCCTGAGATGCAGCAAGCCATACAAGCCATGCTGGCGATGAAGACCGTGGCCGTGGTCGGCCTGTCCGACCGCCCGGAGCGTCCCAGCCATGAGGTAGCGGAATTCCTGCAGGACCACGGCTTCCGGATCGTGCCGGTCAATCCGCGTCATGCCGGCGAACGCATTTTGGGCGAGACCTGCCACGCCACGCTGCGCGAAGCCGCCGACGCTGCCGCGGCAGCAGGCAGCCCCATCGCGTGGGTCGACATCTTCCGCCGTGCCGAGGAAACGCCCGGCGTGGTCGATGAGGCCATCGCCGTTGGCGCACAGGGTGTCTGGCTGCAGTTGGGCATCGTCAACGACCAGGCAGTGCGCCGCGCTTCCGATGCCGGCCTGCTGGCGGTGCAGGATTGCTGCAGCAAGGTCGAGCTGACGCACCAGCTCGGGCTGGACTGATTCCCGTCAGGCACCGCTTCTACTTTCCGCTTTCCCTTCAGCCGCCAACCATGGCCATCGATCCGCAACTGCTTGCCTATTACCGCCGCCTGGCGGAGCGTTACGCCAATGCGCCCGCGCCGGCCGACATTCCCGCGCAGCGGGCCCGTTTCGCCGAGATCGCGGCGGCGTCGCTGTTGCCGGATCCGCCAGGCATCACGGTGCAGGACCTGGAGCTTGCGCTCGCTGGCCGCACGCTGGGCGCCAGGCTGTTCCGCCCGGCCGGCAAGACCGCGCCGCGGCTGGTGGTCTACTTCCACGGTGGCGGCTGGGTGATCGGCTCGGCGCAGACGCACCATACGGTTGCCGCCTTGCTGGCGGCCGACACGGGCTGCGCGGTGGCCAGCGTCGACTACCGCCTCGCCCCCGAGCACGCGTTCCCTGCTCCCTGCGACGATGCTGCCGAGGCCGTGCAGTGGTTCACCGCTCAACGCCAGGCACTCGGGCTGGCGACCGACTTCCTGGCCGTGGCGGGTGACAGCGCCGGCGGCCACCTGGCGGCGCAGGCAGCGCAGCAACTCAACAGCGGCGGCGCGGCGCGGGTCGATGCGCAGCTGCTGATCTATCCCGTGACGGCGCCGGTGCTCAGCACCGAAAGCTACCGCGCCTTTGCCGACGGTCCTGGCCTGACGCGTGACGAGATGGCCTGGTTCTGGGCCCAGTTCATCGGCGCCGAGGCCCTGGCGCAGGGCGCCGCCCATCCCGACCCCCGTGTGCACCTGATGGCCGCGCCGCCGGTGCGCCCGCCTGCCACCGTGCTGATGGTGGCCGCGCATGATGTGCTGCGCGACGACGGCTTGGCCTATGCCGACTTCCTGGTGCGCCACGACGCCCCGGTGATTACCATCGAGGCCGGCGGCATGACCCACGGTTTCGCGCGGCTGCAGCCCGATGCCGAACGCGCGCGCGAATGGATGCGGCGTGCCGCAGCGGCCTTCGCCGGGATGATCGACGACGTCTGAGCGGCATCCGCCCGCAGCCATCCCTTAGAATGGCGGTCTTACGAGGATGACCATGACCGCACTGCAGAACGATACCTTCCTGCGCGCGCTGCGCCGCCAGCCGACCGAATACACGCCGCTATGGCTGATGCGCCAGGCGGGCCGCTACCTGCCCGAGTACAACGCCACGCGGGCCCGCGCCGGCAGCTTTCTCGGGCTGGCCAAGAACCCGGCCTACGCCACGGAAGTGACACTGCAGCCGCTGGACCGCTATCCGCTGGACGCGGCGATTCTCTTTTCCGACATCCTGACCGTGCCCGACGCGATGGGCCTGGGCCTGTCGTTCGCGCAGGGCGAGGGCCCGCGCTTTGCGCATCCGCTGCGCACCGAAGCCGACGTGCAGAAACTGGCGGTGCCGGACATGGCGTCGCTGCAGTACGTCTTTGACGCGGTGAGCGAGATCCGCCGCGCACTGGTCCAGGACGGCCGCCAGCGCGTGCCGCTGATCGGCTTTTCCGGCAGCCCCTGGACGCTGGCGTGCTACATGGTTGAAGGTGGCGGCTCGGACGACTTCCGCACGGTCAAGGCGATGATGTACGGCCGCCCGGACCTGATGCACCGCATTCTCGAGATCAACGCCCAGGCGGTGACGGCATACCTGAATGCCCAGATCGAAGCCGGCGCACAGGCCGTGATGATTTTCGACACCTGGGGCGGGGCGCTCGCCGATGGCATGTACCAGGCGTTCTCGCTGGCCTATATGCGCCGGGTGCTGGCCGGCCTGAAGCGCGAACACGATGGGCAGCAGGTGCCCGCGATCGTCTTTACCAAGGGCGGCGGCCTGTGGCTCGAGGCGCTGGCTGACACCGGCGCCGACGCGATCGGGCTGGACTGGACCGTCAACCTGGCCGAAGCGCGCCGGCGCACCGGCGGGCGCGTGGCGCTGCAGGGCAATATCGACCCGACCGTGCTGTTCGCCCCCGAGGCCGCGATCCGCGAGCAGGTGCGCGGCGTGTTGGACAGCTATGCCGCCGCCGGGGGCAGTGATGGTCACGTATTCAACCTGGGCCACGGCATTTCGCAGTTCACGCCGCCGGAGAACGTCTCGGTGCTGGTGGATGAAGTGCATCGCCACAGCCGCAAGCTGCGCGCTGAGCAGAAGTGACGGTGACAGTATGCGGTCGGCCTGGCTGCTGCTGCGGCGCCCCGCGCTGCAGCGCGCCGGCGCGCCAGCGTACCCAGTGCTGCGGGAGCCGCGCCGCCGGACCCTGTCAAGTTAACTTTTTCGCCAGCATTCGCCAAAAAGGTGCTCGGGCTTGACTGGCGGCACTTGACTTATGCACACCGATAGGTTTGCCGCAGTGCGGGACAGGGTTTTTCCCTAACCTATCCGGGGGATGTTTGCAAGCCTTTGATTTTTAAGGCTTTGGAAGAATTGCAAAGGAAGGCCCGATGCCGGTGGATCCCTTGTTTCTCGGGGCTTTCCGGTCAGCCAGTGCGACTTTTCAACAAAGTTATCCACAGGGGCGGTGGAATAAGTGGAAAACCAGTCATCTATCATCGACTTAGGGCCACATTTGAAGTTTTACTTTAAGTTGATGTTGCGCCGCACACTAGATTTACACCCTCATTACGCCTGCCGCCCGTTGCACAAAGGTTGCGCAAAGGCGGTGCACCAGGAAGGGCCGCATGGCGCCAATTAGCGGCGCGCTCCCACTGATCGAGGGCAGCACGGCGGAGGGCGCCGTGATGCCGTCCGCCGCCGCCCAGCCGGTCATCCGGGTCGCGCTGGACACCCCCGCCGACGACTGCTTCGACTATCTCGCCACGCCCGAGGTCGCCCCGGGTGACCTGGTGGTGGTGCCGTTCGGCCGCCGCAGCATGGTCGGCGTGGCGGTGGCGTACGCCAACCACTCCGATGTGCCCGCCGACCGGCTGCGCCCGGTGGCGCAGCGCCTGGACTGGATGGCGCCGCTACAGCCCGACTGGATCGAGCTGGCCGCCTTTGCCGCGCGCTACTACCAGCGCCGCCTGGGCGAAGTGATGCTGCCGGCCTTGCCGCCGGCCTTGCGTGAGGCCGAGAGCTGGTCAGGCCTGGCCCAGCGTGCCCGCACCGACGAATACCGCCTGTTGCCTAGGCATGCAGAGGCCTTGCTGGCTGCCGTGCCGCCACGCGCACGCAGCGTGCGCGCCCTGGCGCAGGCGCTGGCCGAGCGCGCCGCCGCGGCCGAGCCGCTGACGCTGGCCGACGCCCGCGTGCTGTGCGCAGCGGCACCGGCGCGGCTGGCCGAATGGCAGGCCGCCGGCTGGGTCGACGCCAGCCGCACCGCGCGCACCCTGCTGCCGACAGGCCCCGCCCAGCCGCCATCGGCCGCGCCGCCGCTGCACGACGAGCAGCGCGCCGCGGTGCAGGCCATTGCCGAGGCCGAAGGCTTTGCGCCGTTCCTGCTGCACGGGGTGACCGGCAGCGGCAAGACCGAGGTCTACCTGCATGCGATGCAGGCGGTGCTCGAACGCGACACCCAGGCCCAGGTGCTGATGCTGGTGCCCGAAATCAACCTGACCCCGCAGTTGCAGGCTCGCATCGCGGCGCGCTTCCCGCACCTGCCGCTGGCGGTGCTGCACAGCGGCCTGGCCGACCAGGAGCGCAGCCTGCAGTGGCTGGCCGCCCACCGCGGCGAGGCCCGCATCGTGCTGGGCACGCGCATGGCGGTGATGGCGTCGCTGCCGGCGCTGGCGCTGATCGTGGTCGACGAGGAACACGACACCTCCTACAAGCAGCAGGAAGGGCTGCGCTACTCCGCGCGCGACCTGGCGGTGTGGCGCGCCAAGCAGCGCGGCATTGCCGTGGTGCTGGGTTCGGCCACGCCGTCGATGGAGACCTGGTGGCGGGCCGGGCAGGGCACTTACCGCAAGCTGGTGCTGCGCGAGCGCGCCCAGGCCGAAGCGACCCTGCCGACGGTGCGCCTGGTCGACCTGAACCACGAGCGCCAGCGCCAGCGCACGCTGTTCGAAGGCTTGTCGGTGCCGCTGCTGGAAGCCATCGACGCGCGCCTGGCGCGCGGCGAGCAGAGCCTGCTGTTCCTGAACCGCCGCGGCTACGCGCCGGTGATTGCCTGCGACAGCTGCGGCTGGCTGTCGGGCTGCCCGCGCTGCTCGGCGTACCTGGTGCTGCACCGCCCAGAGCGGCGCCTGCGCTGCCACCACTGTGGCCTGGAGGCGCCGGTGCCGCATCACTGCCCGGACTGCGGCAATGTCGACATCGCGCCGCTGGGGCGCGGTACGCAGCGTATCGAAGAGGCATTGGCGGCGCGCTTCCCGCAGGCCCGCATCGCCCGCATCGACGCAGATTCCACGCGCCGCAAGGGCAGCGCGCAGGCCATGTTCGATGAAGTCCATGCCGGCGAAGTCGACATCCTGGTGGGCACGCAGATGGTGGCCAAGGGGCACGACTTCCAGCGCGTGACCCTGGTCGGCATCGTCCATCCGGACGCGGCCATGTTCAGCCACGACTTCCGCGCCGCCGAGCACCTGTTCGCCTCGCTGATGCAGGTGGCCGGGCGGGCAGGGCGGGCCGGCCTGCCGGGCGAGGTGCTGATCCAGACGCGCTACCCGGACACCCCGGCATTGCAGGCGCTGACGCGCCACGACTATGATGGATTCGCGGCCAGCCAGTTGCGCGAGCGGCGCCAGGCCGGGTTGCCCCCGTTCTGCTACCAGGTGCTGGTGACCGCCGAGCACAGCCAGCTGGAACGGGCGCTGCATTTCCTGGAAGTGGCGCGCCGGCATGCCGATACCTGCGCGCTGGCGGCCGAGGTGCAACTGCACGACCCGGTGCCGATGTCGATGGTGCGCATCTTCAACCGGGAACGTGCGCAGATGCTGGTGGAGGCCACCTCGCGGCCTGTGCTGCAACGCTTTGTGGCTGAGTGGGTACAGACTTTCGCAGATGTAGGGACGGAGGCAAAAGGGGTGCGCTGGCAGCTTGAAATCGATCCGTTGCGGATCTGAGCCGGCCAGCGTGGCAAAAAAAGGTGCAACCCTGGCATTAGGGTTTTCGATAGGGTTGCACTAGGTTGCACCTTGGTGATTTTCGGGAGTAAGATCGCGCCAGCTCACAGGCTGCGGCCGGTCGCGCGCCCGTGCCTGCCGGCATGGACGAGGTAGCACCGGCGGCGGCTCCAGTCTTTCGGAGAATTGCCCGCATGGCCACCACCACTCTCGGCGTCAAGCTCGACGACGCCTCGCGCGACCGCCTCAAGCGCGTTGCCCAATCCATCGACCGCACGCCGCACTGGCTGATCAAGCAGGCCATCTTCACCTACCTCGAGCAGATCGAGCGCGGCCACCTGCCGCACGAGACCGGCGCCGCCGGTAGCGCCGACGCGGATGGCGCCGACGGAGCTGAGCTGGTCCATGGCGATGCGCCGCAGCCGTTCCTGGAGTTCGCCCAAAGCATCCAGCCGCAATCGGTGCTGCGTGCCGCCATTACCTCTGCCTATCGTCGTCCGGAAACTGATTGCGTGCCGGTGCTGCTGGAGCAGGCCCGCCTGCCGCTGCAGCAAGCCGAGGCCGCCATCAAGATGGCCAAGACCCTGGCCACGCGGCTGCGCGAGCAGAAGGTCGGCACCGGTCGCGAGGGCCTGGTGCAGGGCCTGATCCAGGAATTCTCGCTGTCGTCGCAGGAAGGCGTGGCGCTGATGTGCCTGGCCGAGGCCCTGCTGCGCATTCCCGACAAGGCCACCCGCGACGCGCTGATCCGCGACAAGATCAGCGGTGCCAACTGGCAGTCGCACCTGGGCCAGAGCCCGTCGCTGTTCGTCAACGCCGCCACCTGGGGCCTGCTGCTGACCGGCAAGCTGGTCGCCACGCATACCGAATCGGGCCTGACCAAGGCGCTCACGCGCATCATCGGCAAGGGCGGCGAGCCGCTGATCCGTAAGGGCGTGGACATGGCCATGCGCCTGATGGGCGAGCAGTTCGTCACCGGCGAGACCATCTCCGAGGCGCTGGCCAACGCGCGCAAGTACGAGGCCGAAGGCTTCCGCTACTCCTACGACATGCTGGGCGAGGCCGCCATGACCGAGGCCGACGCGCAGCGCTACCTGGCCTCTTACGAGCAGGCCATCCACGCCATCGGCCAGGCCTCGCGCGGGCGCGGCATCTATGAAGGCCCGGGCATCTCGATCAAGCTGTCGGCGCTGCACCCGCGCTACAGCCGCGCGCAGCATGAGCGCGTGGTGGGCGAGCTGTACGAGCGCCTGAAGTCGCTGACGCTGCTGGCGCGCCAGTACGACATCGGCATTAATATCGACGCCGAGGAAGCAGACCGCCTCGAGATCTCGCTGGACCTGCTGGAACGCCTGTGCTTCGAGCCCGAGCTGGCCGGCTGGAACGGCATCGGCTTCGTGGTGCAGGGCTACCAGAAGCGCTGCCCGTTCGTGATCGACTACCTGATCGACCTGGCCCGCCGCAGCCGCCACCGCCTGATGATCCGCCTGGTCAAGGGCGCGTACTGGGACAGCGAGATCAAGCGCGGCCAGGTCGACGGCCTGGAGGGATACCCGGTCTACACGCGCAAGGTCTACACCGACGTGTCGTACATCGCCTGCGCGCGCAAGCTGCTGTCGGTGCCGGACGCGATCTACCCGCAGTTCGCCACGCACAATGCGCATACGCTGTCGGCCATCTACCAGATCGCCGGCCATAGCTACTACCCCGGCCAGTATGAGTTCCAGTGCCTGCACGGCATGGGCGAGCCGCTGTACGACCAGGTGGTTGGCGCCACCGCGGACGGCAAGTTCAACCGCCCGTGCCGCATCTACGCGCCGGTCGGCACGCATGAGACGCTGCTGGCGTACCTGGTGCGCCGCCTGCTGGAGAACGGCGCCAATACCTCGTTCGTGAACCGCATCGCCGACGACACCATCTCGCTGGACGAGCTGGTGGCCGACCCGGTCGCCGTGGTCGAGGCGATGCACCGCGACGAAGGCGTGCTGGGCCTGCCGCACCCGCGCATCCCGTCGCCGCGCACGCTGTACGGCAAGAGCCGTCCCAACTCGGCCGGCATCGATCTCGCGAATGAGCACCGGCTGGCCTCGCTGTCGTCGGCGCTGCTCGCCGGCACCAGCGAACGCGCCGTGGCCGAGCCGCTGCTGGGCGCCGAGGTGCCGCGCGCTGCCGACGCCATCACCGCGCCGGTGCTGAACCCGGCGGACCACCGCGACGTGGTCGGCCATGTCACCGAGGCCAGCCAGGTCGACGTCGACGCCGCGCTGCAGGCCGCCGTCAATGCCGCGCCGATCTGGCAGGCGACGCCGCCGGACGTGCGCGCGGCCGCGCTGGAACGCGCCGCCGATCTGATGGAAGCCCAGATGCAGTCGCTGATGGGCATCATCATGCGTGAGGCCGGCAAGACCTTCTCCAATGCCATCGCCGAAGTGCGCGAAGCCGTGGACTTCCTGCGCTACTACGCTGCCGAGGTGCGCCGCAGCTTCGACAATGAGACCCACCGCCCGTTGGGCCCGGTGGTCTGCATCAGCCCGTGGAATTTCCCGCTGGCGATCTTTACCGGCCAGGTGGCCGCGGCGCTGGCCGCCGGCAACCCGGTGCTGGCCAAGCCCGCTGAGCAGACCCCGCTGATCGCCGCCACCGCGGTGCGCCTGCTGCGCGAAGCCGGCGTGCCGGCCGGCGCGGTGCAGCTGCTGCCGGGCCGCGGCGAGACCGTTGGCGCCGCGCTGGTGGGCGATGCCCGCGTCAAGGGTGTGATGTTCACCGGCTCGACCGAAGTCGCGCGCATCCTGCAACGCAACGTCGCCGGCCGCCTGGACGCCGCCGGCCGCCCGATCCCGCTGATCGCGGAGACCGGCGGGCAGAACGCGATGATCGTCGACTCGTCGGCGCTGGCTGAACAGGTGGTGGGCGATGTCCTCAGCTCCGCTTTCGATTCGGCCGGCCAGCGCTGCTCGGCACTGCGCGTGCTGTGCCTGCAGGAAGACGTGGCCGACCGCGTGCTGGAAATGCTCAAGGGCGCCATGCAGGAACTGAACATGGCCAACCCGGACCGGCTGTCGACCGACGTCGGCCCGGTGATCGACGAAGAAGCGCGCGGCAATATCGTGCGCCATGTCGACGCCATGCGCGCCAAGGGCCGCCGTGTCCACCAGGCCGACCCCAACGCCGCGCAGGGCGCCAGCTGCCGCAACGGCACCTTCGTGCCGCCGACGCTGATTGAACTGGACAGCATCGAGGAACTCAAGCGCGAGGTGTTCGGCCCGGTGCTGCACGTGGTGCGCTTCCCGCGCGCGACGCTGGACACCATGGTCAGCCAGATCAATGCCACCGGCTACGGCCTGACGCTGGGCATCCATACCCGCATCGACGAGACCATCTCGCATATCGTCAGCCGTGCCCATGTGGGCAACCTGTATGTCAACCGCAATATCGTCGGTGCCGTGGTGGGCGTGCAGCCCTTTGGCGGCGAAGGCCTGTCGGGCACCGGCCCCAAGGCGGGCGGCCCGCTGTACCTGCACCGCCTGCTGTCGGTCTGCCCGCAGGATGCGGTGGTACGCAGCGTGCGCGCGTCGGAAGCAGGCGGCGGCGAGGCGGCCACGCTGCGCGACGAGGCCGCAGCGGCCTTCCAGGCCTGGGCCGCGGCCGAGCTGCCGGCGGTAGCCGCCGCCTGCGAGCGCCTGGCCGCGGCATCGCCCTCGGGCCTGACCGTGACGCTGCCCGGCCCCACCGGCGAGCGCAACACCTACACCCTGCTGCCGCGCGAGCGCGTGCTGTGCCTGGCCACGCAAGAGGCCGACCTGGCCCTGCAGCTGGGTGCCGTGCTGACCGTCGGCGCCGACGCCGTATGGCCGGAAAACCCTGTCAGCCGGGGGCTGTTTGCGCGCCTGCCTAAGGGCGTACAATCGCGCGTCCGCATGGTGGCCGACTGGACCGCGGCGGACATCGCTATCGATGCGGTGCTGCACCACGGCGACTCCGACCAGCTGCGCACGGTGTGCGAACAGGTGGCAGTGCGCCCCGGTCCGATCATCGGCGTGCAGGGCCTGGCGCAAGGTGAACCGAATATCGCGCTCGACCGTTTGCTGATCGAGCGCTCGCTCTCGGTCAACACCGCGGCCGCGGGCGGCAATGCCAGTTTGATGACGATCGGCTGAGGCAACCCTCGGACGTCGTCATGTCGAAGCGCGCAGCGGTGGCGGCGATCCCGCCCCGTTGCGCACAGGAAGCAAGGCGCGGCACTGCCAGGCCGCGCCAATATAACTGCCGGCAACGGCACCACATCGGCACCATTTGGGACCCAAGGAGATCTGATGAACTCGACATTCCACAAGACGGCAATGACCGTTGCCCTGACCCTGGCTGGCCTGACCGCCGCCTCGGCCGCGTTCGCGCAGGCCCAGGAAATCAAGCTGGGCTTTGCCGGCCCGATGACTGGCGGCCAGGCGCAGTACGGCAAGGACATGCAGAACGGCATCGTCCTCGCGATCGAGGACATGAACGCCACCAAGCCCAAGATCGGCGGCAAGGAAGTCAAGTTCGTGCTGGTCTCCGAAGACGACCAGGCCGACCCGAAGACCGGTTCGGTGGTGGCGCAGAAGCTGGTGGATAACGGCATCCAGGGCATGCTCGGCCACTTCAACTCGGGCACCACCATCCCGGCGTCGATGGTCTATAACCGCGCCGGCATCCCGCAGATCGCCATGGCGACCGCGCCGGAATACACCAAGCAGGGCTTCAAGACCACCTTCCGCATGATGACCTCCGACACCCAGCAGGGTTCGGTGATCGGCGCCTTCGTGGTGAAGAAGCTGGGCGCGAAGAACATCGCTATCGTCGATGACCGCACCGCCTACGGCCAGGGCCTGGCCGACGAGTTCGAGAAGGCCGCCAAGGCCGCCGGCGGCAAGATCGTGCGCCGCGAGTTCACCAACGACAAGGCGGTGGACTTCAAGGCCGTGCTGACCAACATCAAGCGCAGCAACCCGGACATCATCTTCTACGGTGGCGCCGAGACCCAGTCCGCGCCGATGGCCAAGCAGGTCAAGGAACTGGGCATGAAGGCCCCGCTGGTGTCGGGCGAAATGTCCAAGACCGACAACTTCCTGAAGCTCGCCGGCCCGGCTGCAGAAGGCACCGTGGTGTCGCTGGCCGGCCTGCCGCTGGACCAGATGCCTGGCGGCTCCACGTATGAGAAGAAGTACGAGAAGCGCTTCGGCTCGAAGGTGCAGACCTACTCGCCGTACGCCTATGACGGCGCCACCGCGATGATGTTCGCCATGGTCAAGGCCGGGTCGACCGATCCGGTGCGTTACCTGCCGGTGCTGGCCGCTACCAATATGCAGGGCGTGACCACCAAGATGCTGGCGTATGACGCGCGTGGCGACCTGAAGGATGGTGGTATCACTGTCTATAAGGTGGTGGGCGGCAAGTGGACGGTGTTGGAGACGGTTGGCGGGAAGTAAACTGCTGGCTGTTGTTGCTGGTTATGGGAGACGCCGCCTTTTGGGTGGCGTTTTTCCTTTTGGGGGGATGGCGCCATGGCGCCAAGCCCCCAAACAATTCCGTATCTCCCCCGTTGGCGCATAATCCCGCACTCGCACATTTTTTCAATCCATAGGAGCAGTACGTGTCCGAGCAGGAAGCCAGCTACGACCACGCCATCGGGCTAGCCAACCAGGGGCGCTTCACCGAAGCCCTGCAGATTGCCGACCAGCTGTCGCAGGCCCGCCCCGAGGTGGTTGATTTCGTCACGCTGCGGGCGCGGCTGCACTTTGACAACGGTGACGCCAACGCCGCGCTGGCGGTGCTGGACGAGGCGCTGGCGCGGCTTGACACGCAGCCGCTGCAGCCGCCGCACCGCTGGGCCTCGCGCGGGGTGATCGCGCACCGCTACGGCGCCATGCTGATGAGCCTGGGCCGCGATGCCGAGGCGCTCCCGTGGCTGCATGAGGCCGCGCAACGCAGCGGCCTGCTGACGGGCGAATGGGCCGCGCATTTCCACGCCGGCCTGGCTGCCCTGCGCATGGGCGACATGGCCGCCGCGGCGCGTTACTGGCATGACCTGATGGTCCGCAATCCCGACCTGGGCGCCGACGACATCGCACCGCTGGTGACGGACTACATCGCCCGGGCCGAGGCCGCCGGCGTGCCGGTGGAGCCGCTGATGCGCGTCTGCCTGGGCCGCGTGGCGCTGGACAACCCGCATCTGCTGGAGCTCGATCCCGCCGCCGGTGACACCGTGGCCGCCGACCAGGCCGCCCGTGTGCTGGCCGAGCACCCTGACCACCCCGAGGCGCGCCGCCTGCGTGCACCGCTGCGCCACGGCGTGGGCGACGTCCAGGGGGCACTGGACGACCTGGCGGTCTACCTGCGCCAGGTACCCGACCCGCAGAGCCAGGTACGCGAACTGGCCTGGCGCCACCAACTGGCGCAGCGCGCCGACAGCACCCAGCCGGCCGATCGCGAGCCGTGGCTGCGCTTCACGCTGACTGACCAGTCCGACGACGGTGCCGGCTACTACCGCGCCGCCATGGCGCTGGGCGAGTTCATCGACGAGGTGCCGGCCGCCGAGGCCGCGCTGCGGCCGGTGCTGGTGCAGGCCGGCCGTGCCGGCGTGGCGCGCTTCGACCAGTACTTCGCCACCGGCCAGGGCGATGCCGCGGGGCACGGCGGCAATGCCGACCCGCATGTCTATTCGCTGCTGTGCCGGCTGTTGTCGCGCAGCCTGCCGGCCGACGCCGCGCACGTGGACGAGCGCATCGCGCTGCACCAGCAGGGCATGGCCGCCAGCGAGTTCATCGACCACTGGATCGACCTGCTCGACTGCCACGCCGACGCGGGCCAGCACCAGAAGGTGGCCGAGCTGGCCGGCGAGGTGCTCAACCGCTACCCGCTGGAGCGCAATCCGGCCGACGTGACCTGGGCCTTCAGCCGCATGATCGCGGCCTGGAAAGCCATGGGCGGCTCCGAGCCGACCGAGGCCGCGCGCGCCGCGATGATGCATATGGATGCCCGACTGGATGCGCTGCCGGTGGAAGCCCGCAGCGAGGCCGCGCACCCGATGGCGCATGCGCGTGCGCACTTTGCCGCGCTGCTGCAGGCGCAGGTGGCCGGCATGGACGAGCACGACCGCACCGATGCCCTGGCCGAGATCGAGGCCCAGCAGCGCCGCGCGCTGCTGGTGGAGGACGCCTGGCTGTACAACCGCTTCGGCCAGGTCTGGCGCGACGTGGGCGAGCCCGAGCGCGCGCTGCCGCTGTTCGAGCAGGCCGTGGCGCTGACCGAGGGCGATCCGCTGGACCAGGCCGGCCCGCGCGTGCAGCGCGGACTGGTCCACAACGCAGCGCGGCGCCACGATGCCGCGCTGGCCGACTTTGTCGCCGCCTTCGCCGTGCGTGACGACTGGGATGCCGAGGTGTACCTGCGTGCCGTGCAGTCGGCGCTTGGACTGGACCAGCGTGAAACCGCGCTGGGGTATTTCGAGAAGGCCCGTGCCCGCAGTGCCGCGCAGGGCTCGACGCGCACTTTATATGCACAGGTGGAAGCCGCGCTGAAGGCAACCCGGCCGATGTGGAAAGTCTGGGGCGTCTGAAACGTCGCTCCGGACCCGCGAACGGTCTGACTATGTAAAGGATGTAAAAAACGCCATCTGTAAATGGCGTTTTTTACGCGCAGATGACAGAAGTTGTGCGCGTGTTTTGTGCGGTGTCGGACAATCACTGACATGGATTGTGAAGTGCTTACATTACCATGTCGCCATGAATGGACTGAGCCAACTTTTTCCAAGCCTCCCGCTCGCGCCCGGCGGCCTGTTCTGGGTCGGGCTGGCGCTGGTCGGCGCCGGCCTGGCCGGTGAGCTGAGCCGGCGCTGGCTGCGCTGCCCGCGCATCGTCGGGTATGCCGCGGCGGGGCTTTGCGCCGGCATGCTGGGGCGCAGCATCGTCGACGAGAACATGATCAACCAGACCCGTATCCTGATCGATATGGCGCTGGCGCTGGCCTTGTTCGAACTCGGGCATCGCCTCTCGCTGACCTGGCTGCGCGCCAACCGCTGGCTGCTGCTGACCAGTGCCTTTGAAAGCCTGCTGACCTGGGGCCTGGTGGCGGCGGTGCTGCAATGGATTGGCGCCTCGCCCGGCGTGGCGATCCTGGCCGGCGGCATCGCGGTCAGCACCTCGCCCACCATCGTGCTGCAGCTCAAGAATGAGTTGCGCGCCGACGGCCAGGTCACTGAGCGCCTGATGGCGATGGCTGCGCTCAACAGCATCTACGCCGCCGCCATCGTGCAGGTCGCCACCGGCTGGCTGCATTCGGAATACGGCAACCTGGGCGCGGCGCTGCTGCATCCGCTGTACCTGCTGGTGGGCTCGTGCCTGCTGGCATGGGTGGTGGGCAAGCTCGGCCATGCCATCTATGACCGCATGTCGGCCGACGATCACTACAGCTTCCTGGTGCTGGTGGGCCTGGTTCTGTTCACGCTGGCGCTGACCCGGGTACTAAAATTGTCGATGCCGCTGACGCTGATGCTGGCTGGTGTCGTGTTCAAGCACCAGGACAACCAGCCGCATGTATGGCCGCCGCATTTCGGCAGCGCGGGCAGCCTGCTGATCATCGTCATGGTGGTGTCGCTGGGCTTGCCGCTGACGGCACAGGACTGGGCCGTGGGCGGCGTCTACGCCATCGCGCTGGTGGTGCTGCGCCATGTGGCCAAGCTGGCGGGAGTGGTGTCGCTGGGCTCGTTCTCGGGCCTGAGCCTGCGCCAGTGCATGGCCCTGGGGCTGGCGCTGGCGCCGATGTCGGGCCTGGCATTCCTGCTGATGCATGACGTGGCGCGCCTCTACCCCGGTACCGGCCAGCCACTGGCGGCCATCATCCTATGCGCGCTGGCCATCGAACAACTTTTCGGTCCGGTGATCGCGGCCTGGGCGCTGCGCTACGCAGGCGAAGTCCGCGTCGACATCCGGGCCAATGGAGGAGGGCGCTGATGTCGCTCGAACCGTTCAAGCACTCAGAAGCGCTGACTTTCGGCGTGGAGCTGGAACTGCAGCTCGTCAACCGGCATGACTATGACCTGGCGCCATTCGCGCCCGACCTGCTGCGCGCGCTCAAGGGCGCCGAGCATGCCGGCGACATCAAGCCGGAGATCAGCCCGTCCATGATCGAGATCAGCACGGGGATCTGCCACAGCTACCAGCAGGCGCTGGAAGAACTGACCGTGATGCGCGACCTGATGGTGGCGGCCTCGCGCTCGCTGAACCTGGGCATTGCCGGCGGCGGCACCCACCCGTTCCAGCAGTGGGCCGACCGTACCATCTCGGATTCGCCGCGCTACCAGTACATCTCCGAGCTGTACGGCTACCTGGCCAAGCAGTTCACCGTGTTCGGCCAGCATGTGCATATCGGCTGCCCCAGCGCCGACGAATCGCTGTTCCTGCTGCACGCCATCGGCCGCTATGTGCCGCACTTTGTGGCGCTGGCGGCATCCTCGCCCTATGTGCAGGGCGTGGATACCGGCTTTGCCTCGGCGCGGCTGAATTCGGTCGCGGCCTTCCCGATGAGCGGGCGTGCGCCGTTCCTGCTGACGTGGGACGCCTTCACCGCGTATTTCGAGAAAATGCGCAATACCGGCGTGATCGAGAGCATGAAGGACTTCTACTGGGATATCCGGCCCAAGCCGGAGTTCGGCACCATCGAGGTCCGCGTGATGGACACGCCGCTGACGGTGCAGCGCGCCTGCGATATCGCCGCCTATATCCAGATGCTGGCGCGTTACCTGCTGCTGTCGCGTCCCTTCATGCCGCAGGAAGACGATTACCTGGTGTACACCTTCAACCGCTTCCAGGCCTGCCGTTTCGGGCTGGAGGGGGAGTACGTGCATCCCAACGAACTGACGCGAATGCCGATCGCCGACCATATCCTGTCGATCTGCGACGCGCTGGTGCCGCACGCCGAGGCACTCGGCTCGCTGGAGGCGCTCGCCAATATCCGCGCGCTGGCCGAGCGCCGCGACGGCGATGCCGAGTGGCTGCGCCAGGTCGATGCCGATGCGCGCAGCCAGCGTGAAACGGTGCGCAAGGCGTGTGACCGGTGGGCTGCCTGAGCCTGCGCCGGGCTGCCCCCTGTCTTATTTGACGCTGTAGCCGCGCCCCTGCATGCAGGCGCCCCAAGCCTGGTAGTACGAGCCCATCGCCTGGCTGGTATTGGCCGCCGCCTGCTGGTTGGCCGCGTTCGCCTGGCGGCGCGACTGCCGGTGCGCCACGCCGCCCCCCACCGTACCCGCTGCAGCGCCGACCGCCGCACCCTTGCCGGCATCGCCTGCCATCGCGCCCACCACAGCACCCGCCGCGGCGCCGCCCGCGGCACCCCGTACCCGCTGGCCGCTCTGTGCCTGGGCCGGCGGTGGGGCGTTGGCGGCCTGTGCCGGATCCACGCCGGTCTGCTGCTTGGCCCAGCTGTAGCAGGCGCCGTCGTCGCTGGCCTGCTGTTGCTGGCTCTGGCCCTTGGCCGGATAGGCCATAGGCTTGTTCTGCGCCATGGCCTGGGCCGGGATCAGCGCCGGGGTCAGCGCGATGGCCGCCGCCAGTACGCCGAGGCCACGGTACAGCTTGCGATGCGGGCATTGCTTCATGATGATCTTCCCCCACGGGTGTCGGCTACGCGGCGCTGGATGCACCGACCGGTGCGCAAGTGGCGAGCCGTTCTGTGAAGGCCAGTATTTGCGGCCCGCAGGGGTATGTCAAATCAGCGTTTTGACGGCCTGATGTTATTTGTTTGTGGTGGGTGGCGGGGACAGCAGGAACGCGACCGCTTCCTGCCACCAGGCCGTGTCGACATGCCCGGTCCAGTCGTTATGCCCGGCGCCGCCGATCACCGCCAGCCGCCGGGGTTCGCCCAGCGACGCATAGAGCGCCTGGCCGAAGCGTGCCGGTACGATGGTGTCGCGTTCCGCGACCGCGACCATCACCGGGCGGCCGAAGCCTTCCAGGCTGGCCGCGCTGTCGTAGCGGTCGCGCAGCACCCAGCCGGCCGGTAGCCAGGGATAGTGATGCGAGGCTATATGCGCAAGCTTGTCCCACGGCGTGATCAGCAGCACGCCGGCGACGCTCTCGCGCTGGCGCGCCGCGGCCGCTGCGGCCACGCCCGCGCCCAGCGACTCGCCGATCAGCAGCAGCGGGCCGCCGAACTGGCGCCGGGCCAGCGCGATGGATTGTTCCGCGTCTGCCACGAAGCTGCGCTCACCCAGCGTGCCGGTGCGAGGGCCGTAGGCCGGGTACTCGGCCAGGATCACGCGAAGGCCCAGCTTCGTCAGCGCGCTGGCGTAGTAGTCGCGATGCCCGGCGTGCCCGGCATTGCCATGAAAGACCATGGCGGTGGCGCGCGCCGGGCCGGCCGGCTCCGCGACCAGTCCGCGAAAGTCCTGTGGCCCCGGCCAGGCGCGCAGCCCGGGCGAGACCATGTCATCGACCGACGCCTTGTCCGGGAAGTAGAGGAAGTGATCCTGCAGCATGCTGATTCCGGCAAGCAGGACTAGTCCCGCGCCGAGCCAGCGCAGCACCCCGCGACGGACCGATCCAGTCCGCGGCGACACCAGCCGCGCTGGCGCCGGTGCCGGGACGATGGCAGGCATGGCAACGCGCTCAGGCGCCGGCGAACACCGGTTCGCAGCGCACCTCGGTCCTGACCGAGTTGGCGATAAAGCAGGCGTCATGCGCGGCGTGGTGCAGGGCATCGAGCTCTTCACGCGTGGGCTCGCGCTCGCCGCCAAACGTCACCTGCGGGCGCAGCGTTACCACGGTCATCGCCATCTGCCCGTCGGCGTTCCTTGCCATCACACCAGTGGCCGCATCGAGGTAGCGGTCGACGACGAAGCGCTGCTTCGCCGCCAGCGACAGGAACCACAGCATGTGGCAGCTGGACAGCGAGGCAATGAACATCTCCTCGGGATCGACCGCGCTCGCATCCGACATCGGCAATGGCACCACATGGGGCGACGACGATCCCGGGACTTCCGCGCCGCCGTCAAAGCGCAGCACATGCCTGCGGCTGTAGCGGTTGCCGGCGAAATCCTGCCCGTCGCGTTGCCACAGGACCTCTGCGGTGTATGTGGACATGCAAAGACTCCTAGCGTTAGGAAAACCTCAGGCGCCGTGCGGCACGCTTTCGCCGTCGCGCAGGCCCAGGCGCTGGTTGGCCGGCACGGCGACATCGATCAGCTTCGGGCGCGGCAGGTTCAGGTTGCGCATCATCTCGATGAACTCTTCGCGCGTGCGGCCGGCGACGCGGCTGTTGTGGGCGCGCTCCTGGCCGATGGTGGACGAGGTGCGGCCCTTGTAGTCGTGGGCCGGGTAGACCTGCGTGTCGTCGGGCAGCGCAAACAGCTTTCTGGTCAGGCTGTCGTAGAGCGTGCCGGCGTCGCCCGACTGGAAGTCGGTGCGGCCGCAGCCGTCGATCAGCAGGGCATCACCGGTGAAGACGCGGCGTACGATGCCGTCGGGCGTAGGCTCTTCCCACAGGTAGCTCATGCTGCCGGCGGTATGCCCTGGCGTATGGATGGCGCGCAGCACCTGCTTGCCGAAGGCGACAGTGTCGCCGTCGATCAGCTGCTTCTGGGCGGGCTTGATATCGCAGCCGGACGGCGCCGCCGTGTGCGCGCCGGTCTGCAGCGCAAGGTGGCCTGCCGAGGTGATGTGGTCGGCATGGGCGTGGGTCTCGACGACCCACGCGAGGTGCGCGCCGGTGTCTTGCAGCAGCGCCATGTCGCGTTCGAGCTGGTGGTCGACCGGGTCGATCAGCAGCGCGTCCCCCGTGGCGGCATCGATCAGCAGGTAGGTGAAGGTGGACGAGGTTTCGTCGAACAACTGGTGGAAGGTCTGCATGGCGGTCCTCTTCTTTTGCCATCGGGGAACGCCGCCATGATACGCCGCGCCATGCCGTTGGGCACTAGCAGCAGGGGTTGTCAGCACTCCACGATATTCACCGCCAACCCACCCCGCGCCGTCTCCTTGTACTTCGTCTTCATGTCGGCCCCGGTCTCGCGCATGGTCTTGATGACCGAATCGAGCGAGACATAGTGGGTGCCGTCGCCGCGCAGCGCCATGCGTGCCGCATTGACCGCCTTGACCGAGGCCATCGCGTTGCGCTCGATGCATGGGATCTGCACCAGTCCGCCAACGGGGTCGCAGGTAAGGCCGAGATTGTGCTCCATGCCGATCTCGGCAGCGTTCTCGACCTGCGCCGGGCTGCCGCCCTGTACCGCCGCCAGCGCGCCGGCGGCCATCGAGCAGGCCACGCCGACTTCGCCCTGGCAGCCGACCTCGGCGCCGGAGATCGACGCATTGAGCTTGTACAGCAGCCCGATCGCACCCGCGGTCAGCAGGAAGTCGACCACGCCTTGCTTGTTGGCGCCCGGCACGAAGCGGTCGTAGTAGTGCAGCACCGCGGGGATGATGCCGGCCGCGCCGTTGGTAGGTGCCGTGACCACGCGCCCGCCGGCGGCGTTCTCTTCATTGACGGCAATGGCGTACAGGTTGACCCAGTCCATCACTGAGAGCGGGTCCGACAGCGTGCGCTCGGCGCGCTCGGTCAGGCTGCGGAACAGCTCGGGCGCACGGCGCTTGACCCTGAACGGCCCCGGCAGCTCGCCGTCGGTGCGGCAGCCGCGCGCGACGCACGCCTGCATCACGTCCCAGATATGCAGCAGGCCGCTGGTGACTTCCGCCTCGCTGCGCCAGGTCAGCTCGTTCTCCATCATCAGCCGCGCGATGCTCTTGCCGCTGGCGCTGGCCATCTCGAGCATGTCCTTGCCGCTGCGGAACGGGTGCGGCAGCTGCTGCGCGGCATTGAGCACCTGTGTATTGGGTGCGCCCGCGGTCACGACGAAGCCGCCGCCGACCGACAGGTAGCGCGCCTCGCGCAGCGATGCACCGCTGGCGTCGAAGGCATGGAACTTCATGCCGTTGGGATGCTCGGCCATGGCCTCGCGCCGGTAGAAGGCGATGTGCTCCTTCTCGACGAAGGGCACAATATGCTTGCCCAGCAAGGACAGCTCGCGGCTCGCGCGCAGCGCGGCCAGGCGCGTGTCGATCGTATCGGGGTCGATGGTGTCGGGCGCCTCGCCCATCAGGCCGAGGATCACGCCCTTGTCGGTGCCGTGGCCCTTGCCGGTGGCGCCAAGCGAACCGTACAACTCCACGCGCGCGCTGGCCACCTGCGGCAGCAGGCCATCGCGCTCAAGCCCCTGCGCAAACATCAGGGCCGCGCGCATCGGGCCCACGGTATGCGAGCTCGACGGGCCGATACCCACCTTGAACAGATCGAAAACGCTGACTGCCACGGGAAGTCTCCAGGATGTCGATGGCCCGCGCAGGGCTCTTGTCGTTTTGCAGCCTTCGCTCAGAACGGGCGCCGCACGGCGCGGCGCCCTTCATATCGAGCATAGCGCTTTGGCGGGCGCCCAGTGCCGCGGGCGGCCCGTCTGAAGCTCAGTCGACCACGTAGTCGCTGACCGGCACGCAGGCGCAGAACAGGTTGCGGTCGCCGTACACGTTGTCGGCACGGCCGACCGGGGGCCAGTACTTCTGCGTGCGCAGCGATGCCACCGGGTACGCGGCTTCCTCGCGCGTGTACTTGTGGGTCCACTCATCGGCGGTCACGACCGCGGCGGTGTGCGGCGCGTGCTTGAGCGGGTTGTCGTCGCGGTCGAAGGTGCCGTCGGCAACGCGGCCGATTTCCTGGCGGATCGCGATCATCGCGTCGATAAAGCGGTCCAGCTCGTGCAGTGCCTCGCTCTCGGTCGGCTCGATCATCAGCGTGCCCGGCACCGGGAAGCTCATGGTCGGGGCGTGGAAGCCGTAGTCCATCAGGCGCTTGGCCACGTCTTCATTGCTGATGCCGGTGTCCTTCTGCAGCGGGCGCAGGTCCAGGATGCACTCGTGCGCGACCAGGTCGTGCTGGCCGGTGTACAGCACCGGGTAGTACGGCGCCAGGCGCTTGGCCACGTAGTTGGCCGCCAGGATTGCGTTCTCGGTGGCGGCGGTGAGGCCGGCCGAACCCATCATTGCGATATACATCCACGAGATCGGCAGGATGCTGGCCGAGCCGAACGGCGCCGCCGACACGCCGCCGATGCCGCGGTCGTCACGGCGGTAGCCGACGCTGTCCTGGTTGGGCAGGAAGTCCGCCAGGTGCGCACCGACCGCGACCGGGCCCACGCCCGGGCCGCCGCCGCCGTGCGGGATGCAAAAAGTCTTGTGCAGGTTCAGGTGGGAGACGTCGCCGCCGAACTGGCCCGGCGCGGCGGTGCCGACCATCGCGTTCATGTTGGCGCCGTCGACATAAACCTGGCCGCCGTGCTGGTGCACGATCTCGCAGATCTGCTGCACGCCCTGCTCGAACACGCCGTGCGTCGACGGGTAGGTGATCATGATAGCCGCCAGGTTCTTGCTGTGCTGCTCGGCCTTCTTCGCCAGGTCCTGCAGGTCGACGTTGCCGTCCTCATCGCAGGCCACCACCACCACCTTCATGCCGGCCATCTGCGCCGACGCCGGGTTGGTGCCGTGCGCCGACGACGGGATCAGGCAGATGTCGCGATGGCTCTCGCCGCGGCTGGCGTGGTAGGCGTGGATGATCAGCAGGCCCGCGTACTCGCCCTGCGAGCCGGCGTTGGGCTGCAGGCTGACCGCGGCGTAGCCGGTGGCGGCACACAGCATGGCCTCGAGCTGGTCGATCATCTCGCGGTAGCCCACGGTCTGGTCCAGAGGCGCGAACGGGTGGATCTGGCTGAACTCGGGCCACGTCACCGGGATCATCTCGCTGGTGGCGTTCAGCTTCATCGTGCACGAGCCCAGCGGGATCATGGTGCGGTCCAGCGCCAGGTCCTTGTCGGCCAGCATGCGCAGGTAGCGCAGCATCTCGTGCTCGGCGTGGTGCGTGTTGAAGACCGGGTGGGTCAGGTATTCGCTGGCGCGTGCCAGTGCCGCCGGGAAGGCGTCCTGCGCGACGGCCTCGAGCTTGTCGAAGTCCAGTTCGGCGGGCAGCGGCTTGCCTTGCGTGAACACTTCCCACAGCGCGACCACGTCGGCGCGGCTGGCGGTCTCGTCCAGCGAGATGCCGACGCGCGTGGCGCTGATATGGCGCAGGTTGATGCCGCGCGCGGTGGCCGCGGCATGGATCGCATCGGTGTTGAAGCCGGTTTCCAGCGTCAGCGTGTCAAAGAAGCTGGCGTTGGTGCGCGCGAAGCCCAGCGCCTGCAGGCCGGCGGCCAGCGTCGCGGTCAGGCGGTGCACGCGCTGCGCGATGCGCTTCAGGCCCTGCGGGCCGTGGTAGACGGCATACATCGAGGCCATCACGGCCAGCAGCACCTGCGCGGTACAGATGTTCGAGGTGGCCTTCTCGCGGCGGATATGCTGCTCGCGCGTCTGCAGGGCCAGGCGATAGGCCTTGTTGCCCTGCGCATCGATGGTCACGCCCACCAGGCGGCCCGGCATCGAGCGCTTGAAGGCGTCCTTCACCGCCATATAGCCGGCGTGCGGGCCGCCGAAGCCCAGCGGCACGCCGAAGCGCTGCGAGTTGCCCACGGCCACGTCGGCACCCCATTCGCCGGGTGCGGCGATCAGCGTCAGCGCCAGCAGGTCGGCGGCAGCCACCACCAGGCCGCCGGCCGCGTGCACGGCATCGGCGATGGCGCCGTAGTCGTTGACGTCGCCGTTCACGCCCGGGTACTGCAGCAGCACGCCGAAGGCGTTGGCCGCGGCGGCCTCGGCGGCGGGGCCGACCTTGACCTCGATGCCCATCGGCAGCGCGCGCGTGCGTACCACTTCCAGCGTCTGCGGCAGCACGTCGTCGGCCACGTAGAAGGTGTTCGAGTCGTGCTTGTTCACGCGCTGCAGCAGTGTCATGGCTTCGGCCGCGGCAGTGCCTTCATCCAGCATCGACGCATTGGCGATGTCCAGGCCGGTCAGGTCGGTGACCATCTGCTGGAAGTTCAGCATCGCTTCCAGGCGGCCCTGCGAGATTTCCGGCTGGTAAGGCGTGTAGGCGGTGTACCAGGCCGGGTTCTCGAAGATATTGCGCAGGATGACGCCGGGCGTGACGGTGTTGTAGTAGCCCTGGCCGATAAAGCTCTTCAGCACCTTGTTCCTGCCTGCCAGGCCGCGCAGCTTTGCCAGCGCGGCTTCCTCGCTCAGCGGCTCGGTGAACTCGCCCATCGGCATGCCGTCGCGGCGGCGGATAGCGGCGGGGATGACGGCGTCGATCAGCGCGGCGCGGTTGTCATAGCCGAGCACCTTCAGCATGTGCTGCTGTTCGGGAGTATCGGGGCCGATATGGCGGGCGGCGAAGGCGTCGCGCGCCTCCAGTTCGGCCAGCGTGGGCCGGGTTACTTGGGCGGCGTTCATGGGAAGCGGGGCGTTCATTGGCAAGAACCTCGTGGGGTGCGCGCCGGCCGGTGGTCAGCCGGGACGGCGCGCGTCAGTCTGCAGTGGCCGGTCCATCGTTGGACCGGCGCCGCCGGCGTCAGGCGCCGACGCTGGCCTTGTAGGCGTCGGCCGACATCAGGCCGTTGACGTCGTCGCCGTTGGCCGGCTTGAGCTTGAACAGCCACGCGTCGAAGGCGTCGGCATTGACGCTTTCCGGCGCGGCCGTGGCGGCCTCGTTGACGGCGATCACTTCGCCGGCCACCGGGGCGTAGATGTCAGAAGCGGCCTTTACCGATTCGACCACTGCCAGCGCGTCGCCGGCACCGACCGACTTGCCCACTTCGGGCAGTTCCAGGAAGACGATGTCGCCCAGCGCGTCCTGCGCGTGGTCGGTGATGCCGATGGTGAGCGTGCCGTCGGCTTCGACGCGTACCCACTCATGCGACTCGGTGTACTTGAGGTCAGCGGGGAAATTCATGGAGGTTCTCCGGATACAGATCTGTTTCTTGTTGGGTGATGCCTGCCCGGCAAGCGCCGGCAGGCGAGGGCGACCGTTGGTATGAGCCTCAGCTCACGAGTGCCTTGCCATTACGCACAAACGGCAGTTTAACCACAGTCGCGTTGAGTTTGCGGTCGCGGATCTCCACCTGCACGGTATCGCCCACGGCGACATCCTTCGGCAGGCGGGCAAAGGCGATGGACTGCGACAGCGACGGGCTGAAGGTGCCGCTGGTGATTTCACCGTCACCGGCCGGGGTGATCACTTTCTGGTGGGCGCGCAGGACGCCGCCTTTGTCACGCAGGATCAGCCCGAGGAATTGCTGGCGCGAACCGGCCGCGCCCAGTGCCGCCTTGCCGGTGAAATCGCGCTCGCTCTGCAGGTCCACCGTCCAGGCCAGGCCCGCATCCAGCGGCGAGGTGTTGATATCCATGTCCTGGCCGTACAGGTTCATGCCGGCTTCCAGGCGCAGGGTGTCGCGCGCGCCCAGGCCCGCCGGACGCACGCCGGCGGCGTTCAGCTTTTCCCAGACGGCGGCAACGTTTTCGGCCGGCACCACCAGCTCGAAGCCGTCTTCGCCGGTGTAGCCGGTGCGGGCCACCATGATCTCGCCGATGGCCGGGTCCTGGACCACGGCGGCGTTGAAGGGCTTGAGCGTGTCCGACGGCTGGGTCGAGGGGAAGGTGCTCCACACCGTGGTGCGGGCGTTGGGCCCCTGCACGGCGACGATGGCCAGAGGCTGCACGCCTGCAGGCGCAACATCTTCACGGCGCGGCGTGATGGTCACATCGCTGCCGGTGGCGGCATTGCGCGCGCGGATCCATTCGATGTCGCCCAGCGCGGTGCTGGCGTTGACGACCAGGCGGAAGCGGTCCTCGGCAAAAAAGTAGACGATCAGGTCGTCGATCACGCCGCCTTTCTCATCCAGCATGCAGGAGTAGAGCGCCTTGCCCGGGGTCTGCAGCTTGTCGACATTGTTGGCCAGCAGGCCGCGCAGGAAGCTGCGGGTATTGGCGCCGGTGAGGTCGACCACGCACATGTGCGACACGTCGAACATGCCGGCGTCGGTGCGCACGGCATTGTGTTCTTCGATCTGGGAGCCGTAGTTGACCGGCATGTCCCAGCCGCCGAAATCAACCATGCGGGCGCCGAGGGCGCGGTGGATGGCGTTGAGGGGCGTGGCCTGGAGCGTCATGGAATCCTCGGGGGCAATCTCGGTTGGCGAAAACAAAAAAGGGCCATCCGCCGCAACGCTCGCCGCGCCTGAATGTGGCGTAGCAATCCGCTGCGGCGGATGACCCCTCTGTCCTCGATACCTGAGAGATTACAAGGCGGATCCTGCAGGACCCCATCCTCGTGCGCCCCTTCGGTGGGCACGCTCGCCACGAATGGCGGGTGCCGCTCTCCAGAGTGCGGCATGCATCGTGTGCATATTGCATGCCGATCCGATCGGTCCGTGGTGCCTGAGAGTTTTCGGGTGATACCCCTTCGGCGGCGCAGGCGATGCGCGCTCTCCCGGTCGGATGCGCGCAATGTACGGGAGGCCCCGGCCTTTGTCAAACCGGCCAGGGAGCCTGCCGTACCTGTCGCTGCGGGTCTGGCTTACTTCTTCTTGTCGTCGGTGACAACGTTACCGATCACGCCGCCCACGGCCGCGCCACCCAGCGTACCCAGCGCACTGCCTTCGGTGAGGATGGCGCCGCCCACGGCACCCGCGCCCGCGCCAATGGCGGTATTACGCTGCTTCGGGGTCATGTCCGCGCAACCGGCAAAGGCCGCGACGGTCGCGCCGATCAGGGTCACCTTGGTCAAAGTCTGCAGGGTTTTCATTATTGGCTCCGGTGTGATGATTCAAGCATGTCACCCCTGCCGCGCAGGCCGGGGGGACATATCAGTTAGAGCGTTGCGTTGCGCGATTGGCTCCGGCCTTTACGAAGTGTTACGCCAGTGACACAACCGGCCCTGTCAACGCGGTTTGCGCTGACTGACCTGCCGCGGCCAGCGTGTTAACATCGTCAGCTTTGCCGCCGAGCCCGTTTTTGGGGTGCCGGCGTGTCCCGCCTGGCCTTCCGCTGTTCCTGCTGATTTCCCCGCCTCCAACCGCATCCCTCGCATGACCCATGGCCTGAACCCCGCCCAATCTGAAGCCGTCCGCTACCTGGACGGCCCTTGCCTGGTGCTGGCCGGGGCGGGCTCCGGCAAGACCCGGGTGATCACGCAGAAGATCGCGCATTTGATCGAGGACAAGGGTTTCGAGCCGCGCCATATCGCCGCCGTCACCTTTACCAACAAGGCCGCCAAGGAGATGCAGGAGCGTATCGGCAAGCTGATGGAGGGCAAGACCACGCGCGAGGGCAAGCGCATCCCGCTCAAGCAGCTGACGGTCTGTACCTTCCACTCGCTCGGGGTGCAAATCCTGCGCATGGAGGCCGAGCACGTGGGCCTGAAGCCGCAGTTTTCGATCATGGATTCGGATGATTGCTTCGGCCTGATCCAGGAGCAGCTGGGCACCACCGACAAGAAGCTGATCCGCGGCGTACAGGGCACGATCTCGCTGTGGAAGAACGGCATGGTCGATCCGGAGGCAGCGATCGCGCAGGCCGCCAATGCCGACGAGCACCAGGCCGCGCTGGTCTACCGCAACTACGTGGCCACGCTGCACGCCTACCAGGCGGTGGATTTCGACGACCTGATCCGCCTGCCTGCCGAGCTGTTCGCGCGCAATGAAGCCGTGCAACTCAAGTGGCAGAACCGCCTGCGCTACTTTCTGGTCGACGAATACCAGGACACCAACGCCTGCCAGTACCAGTTGCTGAAACTGCTGGCGGGTGGCTCGCACCTGCGCGCGCCGGCCTTTACCGCGGTGGGCGACGACGACCAGGCCATCTATGGCTGGCGCGGCGCCACGCTGGACAACCTGCGCGGGCTGCAGACCGATTTCCCGGACCTGAAGGTGATCAAGCTGGAGCAGAACTACCGCTCCACCGTGCGCATCCTGGAAGCGGCCAACGCGGTCATCGCCAACAACCCCAAGCTGTTCGACAAGAAGCTGTGGAGCGAGCACGGCATGGGCGACCCCATCGCCATCCACCCGATGAACGACGAGGAGCACGAGGCCGAGTCGGTGGTGTTCCGCCTGTCCGCGCACAAGTTCGAGCGCCGCGCGCAGTTCCGCGACTACGCCATCCTCTATCGCGGCAACCACCAGGCGCGGCTGTTCGAGCAGATCCTGCGGCGCGAGCGCATTCCCTATGTACTGTCGGGCGGCCAGAGCTTCTTCGACAAGGCCGAGATCAAGGACATCTGCGCCTACCTGCGCCTGATTGCCAACCCCGACGACGATCCCGCCTTTATCCGCGCCATCACCACGCCGCGCCGCGGCGTGGGCAACACCACGCTGGAAGCGCTGGGCACCTTTGCTGGCCAGGCCAAGGTGTCGCTGTTCGAGGCCGCGATGATGGGCGGCATCGAAGGCAAGCTGCAGCCGCGCCAGCTGGAGCCGTTGCGCATATTCTGCGAATCGATGGTGCGGCTGGCCGACCGCGCGGCCAAGGATCCGGCCACCGTGGTGCTGGACGACCTGATGGAAGGCATCCACTACGAGGCCTACCTGTACGACAGCTTCGACGAACGGCAGGCGCAGTCGCGCTGGACTAACACGCTGGAATTCCTGGACTGGCTCAAGCGCAAGGGCACCAAGCCAGAAGGCGCCGAGGGCGAGGAAGCCACCGGCTTCGACAATGCCGACGGCTTCGGCAGCGAAGGCAAGAACCTGCTCGAACTGACCCAAACCGTGGCGCTGATGAGCATGCTGGAAGGCCGCGAGGAAGACCCCGACGCGGTGCGGCTGTCCACGCTGCATGCGTCCAAAGGGCTGGAATATCCGCACGTGTTCCTGGTCGGCGTGGAAGAGGGCATCCTGCCGCACTGCCGCGAAGACGAGGACATGAGCGACGAAAAGATCGAGGAAGAGCGGCGGCTGATGTATGTCGGCATCACCCGCGCGCAGCGCAGCCTGCATGTCAGCTGGTGCAAGAAGCGCAAGCGCGCGCGCGAGACCTACTCGTGCCAGCCTTCGCGCTTTATCGGCGAGATGAAGCTGGAGGAAGCGCCTGCGCCAGTCGATGAAACCCCGGCGATGAGCCCCAAGGACCGGCTCGGCGCGCTCAAGGCACTGCTGGGAACCGGCGGCAAGACGGCCCCGGGCTGAACGGGCGCTACAGTCCCGATACAAAGGCCTACCAGGCTGACAAGACGCCGGGCGCAGGCGTCCCTAGTATGGCGGCTGTGCTGCTCGCGCCGTGTGCGCGGGTGGCGCCGCGGCAGGCCCGCCCGGTCTGCCTGCTGCGCCGGACGTCTCGTTCGGAACTTCCCTGTTATTCGGCCCCCGGCGCGCGAGCGTGCGGGGGCGTTTTTTTGCCGCGGCCGCGAACCTACCGCTGCGGTCCGCCCGGCGGCATCATCATCGCGCCCGCGGGCGGCAAGCCCATCCAGCGCGCGGCTTCGGGCGCGGCGCGCAGGCGCCGGCGCTGGGCCGGGTCGAGGCTGTCGTCCAGCGCCAGCCAGCGTTCGCGCACCGCGCGGCGGTCCTGCTCCAGCGCATCGTGCAGTCGGTCCATGGCCTGCGCGCGCGGCCGCAGCGGTGCGTCGGGGGTTTCGTCGGCCGTCTCGCGCAGCAGGCGCGCGTGCAGTTCCAGTGCATGGGCCTCGGCTTCGCGAGTGGCGCTGCGTGCGGCCTGCCAGAGCTTGGCCTGCGCGGCACTGAGTCCCAGCGACTCGGCGGATGCCGGCGCGGAGGGCGGTGGCGGCATCGCCCCTGTCGGCGGCGGGCCGGATTGCAGCGCGCTGGCCGGCGTGGCCAGCAGGCACGCGGTGCACAGCGCCAGCAGGGAAGCGGCGGTGCGCAGGCGGGTCGGCGGAAATGGCATGGCGTTCTCCTGTGATGGCAGACACCGTCGTGGCAACGTGCCGCGCGATGCCCGCGGTTGGCTCGGGTCAATGCCGGTCCATGCTAGGGAAGGCCGCATGCCAATGCTTGAGCACTTGGTCAGGCCCGTACTGCAATCCCGTACAAAGCATGGCTGGCCGGCAAGACTGCGTATCAGGGCTGATACAAAGCCGGCATAGTGGGGGCATCGCGGGCTGGTAAAGTTGGGCACCGCATGCCCCCGGCACCGGCACTTGCTGCCGGTATATGCCGATCCCTTCGCTTATGGAATTCACCCCCACGCTTCCCGTCCGCCTGCTGATCGTCGACGACGATCCCCAGATCCGTGCCATGCTGGCCGACTACCTGTCCACCTTTGGTATGCAGGCCGATGGCGTCGAGGGCGGTGCCGAGATGCGGCAGGCGATGGCCGCCACGCGCTACGACCTGGTGATCCTTGACCTGTCGCTGCCCGGCGAAAACGGCCTGGCGCTGTGTCGCGAACTGCGCGCGCGCACCGAAGTCGCGGTCATCATGCTGACCGCGCGCGCTGAGTTGGCCGACCGCGTGGTCGGGCTGGAAGTTGGCGCAGACGACTACGTGACCAAGCCCTTCGAGATGCGCGAACTGGTGGCGCGCATCCACACCGTGCTGCGCCGTATCCGTGGCCACGGCGCCGACGCGCGCCAGGGCGCGGCGCCTTCCGGGCATGAGGTGCGCTTCGGCGACTGGCGCCTGAACACCACGCTGCGCCAGCTGGTCGACCGCGACGAGGTGGTGGTGCCGCTGTCCAATGCCGAATTCCGCCTGCTGCTGGCCTTTGTCGAACAGCCCAACCGCGTGCTCGACCGCGAACTGCTGATCAACCAGGCGCGCGGCCGCGGCCTCGATGTGTTCGACCGCAGCATCGACCTGCTGGTGTCACGGCTGCGCCAGAAGCTGCGCGACGATCCGCGCGACCCCACGCTGATCCGCACCGTGCGCGGCGTGGGCTATGTCTTTACCGCCACGCAGGAAGGATGAACGCGAATGGGCCGGCTGGCGCGCCATGATTCGATGTTCGTGCGACTGTTCGTGGTGATGGCTGCCATCATGCTGGCCATGCACCTGCTTGGCATGACCGTGATCGAAAGCCTGTTCCCGCGGCCGGGCAGCGAGCGCGTGCTGCGTGACCGCCCCGGCGGGCCGCCGCCCCGGCCCGAGGCGTGGCCGCCCGGGCCGCGGCCGGAAGGCGCGCCCGCCGGGGTGTCCGGCGAACGCATGCCGCCCCGGCCGCCGCCGCGCTGGCCCTGGCCGCCGCACCTGGGCCTGCTGTTCCAGGTGGCGGCGATTGTGGCCGCTTCGTGGGCCGGCGCGCGCCTGCTGGCGCGCCCGGTGCAGGAGTTGGCCAGCGGTGCCGGCCGGCTGGCGCAGGACGTGCACGCCGCGCCGCTGGACGAGCGCGCCGGCCCGGCCGAAGCGCGTGCCGCGGCGCAGGCGCTGAACCATATGCAGCAGCGCATCCGCACGCAGCTGGCACAGCAATCGCGTTTCCTGGCGGCGGTGTCGCACGACCTGCGCACGCCGCTTACGCGCATGAGCCTGCGCATCGAGCGCATGGACAGCGCGGATGTCCGTGACGTGCGCTACCGGCTGCGCCAGGACCTAGCCGAGATGAACGGCCTGATCGATGCCACGCTGTACTACCTGCGCGACCGCGACGAAGCCGGCGGCCCGCGCCAGCGCGTGGATGTGCTGGCGCTGCTGCAGGCGGTGGTCGACGATGCCGCCGAGACCGGCCACGAGGTCGCGCTCGGCGGCCAGGCGCAGCCGCTGCTGGCGTGCCCGTCCGAGCTGCGGCGCGCGGTGGTGAATCTGTTGGAAAATGCGCGGCGCTACGCCGGCGCGGCCAGCATCGTGCTGACCGACAGCCCGCAGCGGGTGCTGATCGACATCTGCGACAACGGCCCCGGCATCCCGCCCGACGAGCTGCCGCGCGTGCTCGAGCCGTTTTACCGCGTCGAATCCTCGCGCAGCCGCGCCACCGGCGGGGTCGGCATGGGGTTGTCGATCGCGGCCGACATTGCCGCGCGCCATGGCGGCGAGCTGACCCTGAGTAACCGCCCTGAAGGCGGCCTGCGCGCGCGCCTGTCCTTACCGCGCGGCTGACGCCGCCAGCGTGACGTACTGCGAGCCGCGCTGCCCGTGCGTGAAGTCGAGCGAAAAATCGCCCACGTCCACGCGCCCCTGCAGCGCCCGCCGCATCTCGGCCGCGCCGCTGCCGCGCAGGCCAGCCAGCGCGCGCGCCAGCCACGCCGCGCCGATATAGCCGGCCAGCGTGGCCGGCGACGGCGGCTCATCCAGGTATTGCTTCATGCGCGCCACGTGTTCCTTCACCACCCGCAGCGTGGCCTGTTGCGGCCCGGGCGCGACCTGGGTCAGCACCATGCCCCCGCTGTAGCCAGCGCCCAGGATCTCGCGCGCGGCGGTGGCGCTGACCGACGACAGCCCGACCAGGAAACCGTACCAGCCCTGCACCGCCAGCGCGCGGCCGAGCCCCGCGTAGGCAAGGGTATCGCCCGCCACGATCACCGCGCCCGGGCGGGTGGCGGCGATGCGCCGGGCGGCGGCATCGGGATTGGCGTCGAGCGGCACCGCGCGCGCGCCGGTCTGCGCCTCAAGCCGGGCCAGCGAGGGGGCAGCGAAGTCCGGCGCCAGGGCCAGCGCGATGCTGGTCAGGCCATAGCTGCGCAGCTGACGTACCGCCGCGTCCAGTTCGGCCTGGTAGTCGGCGCGGGTGAACCAGACGTTGTCGGCCGTCAGCCCAAGGCCCGATAGCGGCGCCACGATCTGGACGCCGCGCCGGCCCAGCTCGGCCGATGCGGCCAGCGCCGGCAACAGCCGGTCGCCGGGGCCGAACAGCAGCTCGGCGCGGTCGGTATCGGCCAGCGACACCGCCTGCGCCAGCGCGCGGTGCGGGTCGGGATCGGCATCGCGGACGACGTGCGCGATGCGCACCGGGCCGTTGCCGGCGTTGACGGCGTCAAACATGACCTTGGCCCCGGCCAGGTAGTCGCGCGCAAGGTCGGCTTGTGCGCCGCCGCGGTCGAGCAGGTGGCCGACCACGACCGTGCGGCGCGCCTGCGCCTGCGTCTGCGACAGCGCTGGCCAGGCGGGCAGGGCCAGTGCCGCGCCGGCGGCGGCAAGTAGGCGGCGCCGTTGCCGGGCCGGCGCTGCCAGGTGGCTGCGCAGCGGTGGGTACGGCGGAAACATCGGAGTCTGGTCGGGAGTTGGCATTGCAGGGGCAGGTGACGCGCAGGCCGACGGTGGCGCGCAGCGTATCCGCCACACATGACACCAATGTGACGCCCGCCGCCCGCAGGTCCAAGGCCCGCGCTTGACGGCGGTCAACGCGCCAGCGGCGGTGCGGCCCTACGATGGGCCGTCACACACCCATACCCCCGCGCCCCCATGACCCCGTCTGCCATGACCTCCCCTGCGCCCGACCGCCGCGCGCTATCCGACTTCCGCGCGCTGGCCGGCCGCATCGACGGCAACGGCCCGCGCTATACCTCGTACCCGACGGCCGACCGCTTCCGCAGCGGCCCCGACCTGTCGCTGTACCACGACGCACTGGCCGCCTGCCGAGCCGATGCGCCGGCGCCGCTGTCGCTGTACCTGCATATCCCGTTCTGCGAGAACATCTGCTACTACTGCGGCTGCAACAAGATCATCACGCGCGACCATGGCCGCAGCGCCCGCTACGTCAACTACCTGGGCCGCGAGATGGCGCTGGTGGCAGGCCGGCTCGGGCCGCGCCGCCAGGTGCTGCAGTCGCACTGGGGCGGGGGCACGCCGACCTTCCTCGACCCTGACGAGATGCGCCGCGTGATGGCGCTGCTGCATGAGCATTTCGAGCTGGCGGCCGAGGGCGAGCATTCGATCGAGATCGATCCGCGCCGCGTCGACCACGCCCGCATGGCGCTGCTGGCCGAACTGGGCTTCAACCGCGTCAGCCTGGGCGTGCAGGATTTCGATCCTGAGGTCCAGCAGGCCATCCATCGCATCCAGCCCTTCGAAGAGACCCGCGCCGTGGTGGATGCCGCGCGCACGCTGGGTTTCCGCTCGGTCAGCCTGGACCTGATCTACGGCCTGCCGCACCAGACCGCGGCGCGCTTTGGCCGCACCATCGAGCAGGTGCTGGCGCTGCGTCCCGACCGGCTCTCGGTCTATAGCTACGCGCACCTGCCGCATGTGTTCAAGCCGCAACGCCGCATCGACGAAAATGCCTTGCCGCCCGCCGGCGAGAAGCTCGACATCCTGGTCTCCACCATCGAGCGGCTGACCGCCGAGGGCTACGTCTATATCGGCATGGACCATTTCGCGCTGCCCGACGACGACCTCGCCGTGGCCCAGCGCGAAGGGCGGCTGCAGCGCAACTTCCAGGGCTACTCCACGCACGCCGGCTACGACCAGGTCGGGCTCGGCATTTCCGCGATCGGCGCGATCGCGGGGCGCTACGTGCAGAATGCGCGCACGCTGGACGAGTACTACGGCGCGCTCGACCACGGCCGCCTGCCGCTGGCGCGCGGCGTGGCGATGAACGCCGACGACCACCTGCGGCGCGAGATCATCGGCGACCTGATGTGCAACGGGGTACTTGATATCCCGGCGCTGGAAGCGCGCCACGGCATCCGCTTCAGCACGGCCTTTGCGCCTGAGCTGGCCGACCTCGCCGCACTGGGCGCGGACGGGCTGGTGCAATGCGCGCCGGAACGCATCACCGTGACGCCGCTGGGCCGGCTGCTGGTGCGGCGCGTGGCGATGGTGTTCGACCGTTACCTGCGCGAGGATGCCGCGCGGCCCGCGGACGCTGGTGCCCGGGCCGCTGCCGCCAACGATGGCGCGCAGCCGGTGCGCTTCGTGCCGCGGTACTCGCGCGTGGTGTAGCGGCCGCGCAGGCGGTACGGACGAAAAAAAGCCCGCGCACATTGCGCGGGCTTTTCGTTTGCAGCGGAAGGACTTACTTGGCGGCGCTGGCCATATAGTCCGAGGCGGCGATCACGTCCGCGTCCGGGCCAGCGTAGCCACCCTTGGGCGGCATCACGCCCTTGCCCTTGAGCGCAAAGTTGTGGACCGCGTCCATGCCTTCCTTCAGGCGCGGCGCCCAGGCGGCCTTGTCGCCGAACTTGGGCGCACCGGCTACGCCGGCGGCGTGGCAGGCGGCGCAGACCTGCTCGTAGACCTTCTTGCCCACGTCGGCCGAAGCGGCCGGCGCAGCAGCGGGTGCGGCGGCAGCAGCTGCCGGGGCCGCAGCAGCGGGCGCTGCCGGTGCAGGCGCGGCAGCGGCGGCCGGAGCGGCGGCTGCTTCAGGGGCTGCGGCGGTCGCCGGCGCGGCGGCAGCCGGGGCAGCCGGCTCCGGGAACTTGGCGCCGCCGGCATCGGCCATGTAAACCACGGCACGGGCCAGTTCGTAGTCGGCGTAGTCGTCCGGCGTGGTGCCGGCGCGCGCGGCCATCGCGCCCTTGCCGTTCATCACCGACTTCATCAGGCCGTCAAAGCCCTGGCCGATGCGCGCGGCCCAGTCGCCGGCGTTGGCATACTTGGGTGCACCCGCGGCGCCGGTAGCGTGGCACGCGGCGCAGATTTCCTTGTAGACCTGCTCGCCCGTCTTGAAGACGCGCGGCGCGTTGGGATCCTTGATTTCGAGCGAGGCAACCGGCTTGATGCGGTCGTTGACGGCTTCCGCCGTGGTGGCAACTCCGGCGCTTTCCGTCGAGCCGTGTCCGACAAAGTTGACCAGCAGAATGATCACGATGATCGGCACCAGGAAAGCCGCGATCACGACTGCGATCAGCTGCTTCGGGGTTTTGATGGGAGACTCGTGTTCGTCGTGTTCGTTGTGGACGTCGCTCATACAGAACTCTCAGTTTTGCAGGAAACCTTCTGGCCGCTTACGCTCGGCGTGCTTATTCTGGCCCGGTCTGGTCATTTGCTGACCGCTGTCCGGCCCCATCCGGACCGCCCGTGCTGGCTGCGGCCCTTGCCTGACTTGGGTCTGTCGTTATTTGCGCGCTGCGGACTGTCTCCCGGACCGGGCCTGATTGTCGCCGACAACAAGCCGCGCGGCCTTGACCCCGGTCGACTCATTGCATCGGCGGTGTGGCGGGCACGATTTGACGCAAATAGCTGGCGATTATAGCGCCAAAGGCCCCCCGCCAGTGCCAAAAAGCGGCGGTTGCGAGACGTTCCCTGAAGCCCATGGCGGGCCCGCATGGACGGCACGGGGCAAAAGCGGTATCCTATGCGACTTTCCTGCGGCGGCACTCGCCCGCCGCAACCGCTGTACCCACAAACCGGTTGCAAAACCGTCCTGTGCGCCCGTAGCTCAATGGATAGAGTACTGCCCTCCGAAGGCAGGGGTTGCTGGTTCGATCCCAGCCGGGCGCGCCAAATTTCTTCCCGATGTGTAGTGCGGTGACGCCGGTCGTGGACACGCGTGCCGGGCCGAAGCCCGATACCGTCATGCAGCCAGGGCGGTCTTCCATAGCACCATCGCGCCGATGTTCAGCCCGACGGTTCCCCAGAAAATTGCCTGGAACGCCGCCTTGCGGTTCTTGTGCCGAAGCAGATGTTGGGCGGCCAGCGCGCCTGGCCAGCCGCCGCAGGTGCGAGCAGGTGCAGATGGGCTTCAGGGATGCGCCATGCGTCGCGGCGGGCGCGCGCCTTGTCCTCCGCGTAGGCCAGGAACGCGATGATGCTGGCGAGGAGGCTGGCGATGCCGACCTGCCGGGGCAGGTAGCCACCGAGGGCACAGGCGGTGATGACCACCACGGCCGCGAGGCCGGCCAGCGCTGGCAGCCAGCTTGCCTCTTCGGCCTGCCTGGGCGCGCCGGCGATGGCGACGTCAAGCGCCTGTATCCGGCCATCCTTCCCCCTGGAGAGTACGAAGCTGACTCGGTCGCCGGGCTTGGGCGTCACGGCGCGCGTTTGCAATGCCGTGATGTGGAAGAAGACATCTTTCGTGTCCGCATGGACGTTGATGAAGCCGAAACCCTTCTCGGCATGCCACGATTTGATGCGACCCGCTTTTCGCATATCTTTGCCGAGTGTTGGTATGAGGCAGCAAGTGTAGGCGAAGACCTGCGGCCGGCCACCGTCAGTTCGTTCCGGCGGGAGCCGGGGGCGCTTCCCGGCGCGGGCTCCGGCATGCGATCGTCGCCGCGCAGCGGGCGCAGAGGCGCTTGCTATGATACGGCCATGACCGACGACCTAGTCATCCCCCATCACGAATACCTGATCACGGCGATCCGGGCGCAGGGTGCGGGAGGCCAGAACATCAACAAGGTGTCCAATGCCGTGCACCTGCGCTACGACGTGCATGCCTCCTCGCTCGCGCCCGACCACAAGGAGCGCCTGCTGGCGCTGCATGACCACCGCATCACGCGCGACGGCGTGGTGGTGATCAAGGCGCAGCAGTTCCGCAGCCTCGACCAGAACCGCGACGAAGCGGTGCGGCGGCTGCACGAACTGGTGCGCAGCGTGGCCACGCCGCCGCGCGTGCGCCGGCCCACGCGGCCGACGCTGGCCTCGCGCCGGCGCCGGCTGGACAGCAAGAGCCAGCGCGGCCAGGTCAAGTCGCTGCGCGGCCGGGTGTTCGAATAGCGTCTGGTATCAGCGCGCCGATTGCAGCGCGGCAATGCGCTGCTCGATCGGCGGGTGGCTGGAGAACAGCGCCATCCACGACTTGCCGCCGGCAATGCCCATCGCCTGCATGTTCTGCGGCAGGCCATCCGGCTCCAGGCCGCCCAGGCGGCGCAGCGCCGCCACCATCGGCGTGGGCGTGCCCATCATGCCGGCCGCGCCCGCATCGGCACGGAATTCGCGGCGGCGCGAGAACCAGGCCACGATGATGCTGGCCAGGATGCCGAACACGATTTCGCAGATGACCACCGTGACCATGTAGCCGATGCCCGGGCCGCTCGATTCCTCATCGTTCTTGCGCAGCATCGAATCGACGAAGTAGCCGACCACGCGCGCCAGGAAGATCACAAACGTGTTGACCACGCCCTGGATCAGCGTCAGCGTGACCATGTCGCCGTTGGCCACGTGTGCGACCTCGTGCGCCAGCACCGCTTCCACTTCTTCATGGGACATCGATTGCAGCAGGCCGGTGGACACCGCTACCAGCGAACTGTTCCTGGTCGCGCCGGTGGCGAAGGCATTGGGTTCGCCATCGTAGATGGCGACTTCCGGCATCGGCAGGCCGGCGCGCTGCGCCAGTTTTTCGACGGTCTGCACCAGCCACAACTCGGTGCTGGTGCTGGGATGGGTGATGACCTGCGCGCCGGTCGACCACTTGGCGATGGTCTTGGACATCAGCAGCGAGATAAAGGCGCCACCGAAGCCCATCAGGGCGGCGAACGCCAGCAGCGTGCCCAGGTTCAGGCCGTTGGCGGTCAGGAAGCGGTTCACCCCCAGCACGCTGGCGGTGATGCTGAGGACAAGCATGACGGCGAGGTTGGTCGCCAGGAAAAGCAATACGCGTTTCATGTGTGTGTGGAGCAGTGGTGTGTAGGGCGGTACAGCCAGGATGCGGACGGGCCGCAGACGCACGCCGCACGCTCAGGCGCGGCACGCAGGAACAGGCGGGCACGGCCAGGCCGCGCCGGTGGGACTCAGGCGCTCGGCGGACGCGGCAGCCGCGGCAGATCGGGGTCGGGCAGCGGGGCGCCGGCATAGCGCGGCGGTCCGGCGCGGCCGCCCCAGGCGGCCAGGCGCAAGGGAGATGCCGGCAGCAGTTGCTCGGCAAGGTCGGCGCCGGGCTGCCACTGCGGCTCGGCGGCTTCGGAAGCGGGTGACGGCTCGCCCGTTGCGGCGGTTCCGGCAGCGTCGTCGTTGCCGATGCCGGCCGCTGGCGCGGCCGACATCTCGCCGGTGGCCACCACGGCGTGCGCGAACGCTGCCGCCCAGCCCGGCAGGGGCAGGAAGGCCAGCATCATGACCAGCAGGAGTAGCCGGAGGGAGCGCACGAAGGGGGGACGGTTTATCGGTAGATGTGGAAGGAATTCTACAGGATGCGGCATGGCGCAGGCGCCGCCCGCAGGGCCCGTCGCACGCCGGCGTCACCCGTTCAATAAGTGCTGCATCTGGCACCCTGACAAGACCTGCCGGACTGGCCTACACTATCACTAACCCTGTAGTAGTTACAGGGTACAAAGCGAGGACCATGGATCATGCGCATCGGCGAACTCTCCCGTACCAGCGGCTGCGATGTTGAGACCATCCGCTATTACGAACGCGAAGGCCTGCTCGACGCGCCGCGGCGCGAGGCCAACGGCTATCGCCGCTATGACGACGGCCACCTGGTCCAGCTGAATTTCGTGCGCCACTGCCGCTCGCTCGGCATGGGCCTGTCGGATGTACGGCGGCTGCGTGAGTTCGAGCGCAATCCGTCGCAGGACTGCGACGACATCAATACGCTGCTGGACCGCCAGATCGCGCAGATCCATGCGCAGCGGGTGGCGCTGGAGGCGCTTGAGGGGCAGTTGCGCGCGCTGCGCGAGACCTGCCACCACCACCAGCCCGCCAGTGAGTGCGGCATCCTGCAGAACCTGCAGCAGGCCGCGGCCGGCGCGGCCTGTGAATGCCATGCGGGCGCGCACGAGGCCGGGCATGCTGCCAACGGGTGAGGCGCGCAGGCGCGTCGCTGTGCTACGATGGCTGTTCCCGTGATCGCACCACTGCGGTGCACGGGCCCCGGCGGCAGCGCAGCCAGTGAGCGATGTAGTGAGCAACGACTTACGCGGCTCGCCTGTTCAGAGAACCATCCGCTGCCCCTTATCAAACATTCTGCATGACCATGACTGATCGCCTGACGCCGATGCCCGATGCGCCTGTCCGCCTGATGCGGACCGGCCGCGCGCACGCGTGCGCGATCGCCACGGCCAACATCCTGCCCCAGCGCGCCACGCGCGCAGTCTCTCCCCGCCGGATCAGCGCACCGCCTGATTCCGCCCGGTTCCCAGCCTGATTCGTCTCCATAGCGGGGCCCGGGCCGAACCGGGCCCGAGCCAGCGTTTTCAGTTTTTCCGGCCACTGCCGCAAGGCCCGCGCCGGATTCGTTGATGTCCGCGCTGCCGCGCAAACGCCATACCTGCCAGACCTGACCGCCGCCGCCTGCCATGCTGGCCGGGCCGCGCCAACCACCTGACTGCCGGAGGACCCGCCATGACGGCCACCAAAACGAATACCGCCACCCTGTACCTGACCGAACTCGACGTGACCCGCCTGGAGCGCATCGCCAGCCGCGCCGGCTCGGCGCAACTTGAGGACATGCTCGACAGCTTGCTGGCGCGCGCCACCATCGTCGCGCCCGAAGAGATCCCGACCGACGTGGTCACCATGAACACGCGCCTGGTCTGCAACCTGCCGGGCGAGCAGGCCCCGCGCAACTGGACGCTGGTGTACCCCGACGCGGCCGACTTTGATGCCGGCCGCCTGTCGGTGCTGTCGCCAGTGGGCCAGGCGCTGCTGGGCGCGCGCGCCGGCCAGACCGTCAGCTACCGGCTGCCCGACGGCCGCGAGCAGCAGGTGAGTGTCGCCGGGATCGCGTTCCAGCCGGAAGCCAGCGGCCAGTACACGCTTTGAGCCGCATCCCGGCCGCCTGAGGCGTGCTGCCGGGGCCACGCCGGCGCGTCATGCGCCGCGTGTGCCTGGCGATCCATCGACACCATTCATCGGCAAGCCAGTCGTTTCACGACTCGCAACGCACCATTCGTCGCAGCGGTATTTCTGCTTGCGTGGACTGTGACTAATCTTCAGTCCGTGCTCGCATCGCAACATAGATTGCAGAGCGGCCGGAGTCTCATCCCGGTCCATACAAGAAAGAACGACGAAATCAGTTGAAGGAGTCCCAAATGATCGCCAGACGTATCCTTGGCGGCGCGCTCGTGTTCGCGGCTGTCGCCGCGTCCGCTGTGGCGTTGGCTGCCCCCGCTGCCAGCAAGGTTGGCAAATTTGATGTGTATGCCGATGCGCTGAAGGCCGGCAAGTACGATGTGTATACGGACGGCGCCAAGCAAGGCAAGTTCGATACGTACACGGACGGAGCCCGCACCGGCCGCTTCGACCCGTACTCGGAAGGTTCGCGCCGCGACGGCAAGTTCGACAGCTTCACCGAAGGCTCGCATAGCTTCAGTGGCGAGATCTCCAAGCAAGGCAAGTTCGATACCTTCAGCGAAGGTACGCACACCTTCACCGGTGATATTGCCGATCGTGCGCTCGACAATTCCCGCTCGGGTGACGGTTCCCTGTACGGCTATCGCGTCTGATCCTCGTAGGTCTTCCCAAAGACCTCGTGCGGCCACTGCGGTGGCCGCAAGTTTTCTCTCCCGCCTGCCCGGCTGACCTCCTCCTCCTTCTCTCTTCGCCAGGCAGGCGCTTTTCTCTTCCGTCGGCTCGTGACCGCGTCAGCGCGCAGGCATGCCCCTCATGCCGAAGGCGGCTGCGTGGCGGTCGCGTCGTGTCCGGGTTCCGGCTGCGCGCGCGGCAACCTGCGCGCGATCGCTGCATAGAGCAGCGGCACTGCCAGCGTACCCAGCACCGTCGCACCCAGCATGCCGCCCAGCACGCCGGTGCCGACCGCCTGCTGCGCACCCGCGCCCGGGCCGGTGCTGATCGCCAGCGGCACCACGCCCAGCACAAAGGCCAGCGAGGTCATCACCACCGGCCGCAGCCGCTGGCGCGCCGCGCGCGTGGCGGCCTCCACCGCGCCCATGGTGCCCGCACCGCTGCGCCGCAACTGCTCGGCATATTCGACGATCAGGATCGCGTTCTTGGCCGCCAGCCCCATGATCACCACCACGCCCACCTTGAAGTAGACGTCGTTGGGCATGCCGCGCAGCCAGATCGCCGCGGCCGCGCCCATCAGGCCGGTCGGCACGATCGCGATCACCGCCAGCGGCAGGGTCCAGCTTTCATACAGCGCCACCAGGCATAGGAAGATAAACAGCAGCGACAGCGCGAACAGCCACGGCGCCTGCGTGCCGGTCTGCTCCTGTTCGAAGGCGCGCCCGGTCCAGCGCACGTCGTATTCCGGCCCGAGCTCGCGCACCAGTTCGGCCAGCCGCGTCATGGCCGCGCCGGTGGTGTAGCCCGGCGCCACCTCGGCATTGATGCGCACCGAGCTGAAGCCGTCGAAGCGCTCGAGCGTGACCTCGCCGCGTCCCCATTCCAGCGAGGCGAACGCGGCCAGCGACACCATCGCGCCCTGTGCGTTGCGCACGTGCACGCGCGCGAGCTGATCCGGCCGCATGCGGAAGGGCGCGTCGGCCTGCAGGATCACGCGCCGCACGCGGCCCTCGCGCGCGACTTCGTCGATATAGCGCGAGCCCAGCGTGGCCGACAGCGTGTGGTGCACGGTATCGGCATCGACGCCGAAGGCCTCGGCCTTGCGGTAGTCGATCTTCAGGTCCAGCGCGGGCACCGGCTGGCCGGTGGTGGCGCGTACCTCGCCCAACACCGGGTCTTGTCTGGCGCGCTCAAGCAGCTTGTCGCGCGCGGCGAAGAGCGCCTCGCGCCCCACCGGCTGGCGCGCCACCAGGCGCATGTCGAGGCCACCGATGCTGCCCAGTTCGGGCAGCGCCGAGCTGTTGTACGCAAACAGCTGCGCCGCGCCGCGTCCCGGCCAAGTTTCCAGCCCGGCCGACAGCCGCTCCAGCACGGCCTGGGCCGTGTGCTTGCGCCCGCGCGCCTTCCAGTCGGTCAGGCCGATAAACAGGCTGGCGCGCTGCTCGCCGCTGCCGCCGCTGGACCAGCCCAGCACGGCAAAGCTCGAATGCACCGGGTAGTGCTGGTCGCGCATCCACTGTTCCAGCCCGGCCACCAGCCGGCGCGTGTCGGCCTGCGTGCTGCCGGCGGGCAGCTCGACATCGACCACGATCTCGCCGGTATCCTCTTCCGGCAGGAAGCCGCTGGGCATCTTCCACAAGGCGTAGCCGCATGCCAGCGTCAACGCCAGGTAGACCGCCAGCCAGCGCAGCCGCCTGCGCTGCAGCGCCTGCACCCAGCCGGCATGGCGCCCGGTGAAGGCGGCAAAGCGCGCATCGAACCAGGCCAGCGGCCCGCGCGCCGGCGCCGCGCTGTGGCGCAGCAGGCTGGCGCACATGGCCGGCGCCAGCGTCAGCGCAAAGAACAGCGAGAACGCGATCGACACCGCCAGAGTCACCGCAAAGTGCCGGTAGATCACGCCCACCGCGCTGCCGAAGAACGCCATCGGCACGAACACCGCGCACAGCACCAGCGTCACCGCCACCAGCGCGCCCGAGACCTCGCGCATCGAGCGCGCCGCGGCCTCCATCGCGCCCACGCCGTCGGTGCGCATGATGCGCTCGACGTTCTCGACCACCACGATGGCGTCGTCCACCAGGATGCCGATCGCCAGCACCACGCCAAACAGCGTGATCACGTTCAGCGACAGCCCCAGCGCGTACAGGCAGGCGACCGTGCCCAGCAGCGATACCGGCACCACGATGCATGGGATCAGCGTCGCGCGCAGGTTGCCCAGGAACAGGTACAGGATCAGGAACACCAGCACCGTGGCTTCGACCAGCGTCAGCACTACGCGCGAGATCGACGCCTGCACGAAGGTGGCGCCGTCATACGATATCTCATAGCGCACGTCACCCGGAAAGCCCTTGCTGGCGGCATCGAGCGCCGCGCGCACGGTGCGCGAGGTCTGCAGCACGTTGGCACCGTCGGCCAGCTTCAGCCCGATCGACGCGGCATTGCGCGTGTTGAGCGTGGAGCCGTAGCGATAGTCGCTGGCGGCCAGCTCCACCCGCGCCACGTCGCGCAGCAGCACGGCGGAGCCGTCGGTGGCCGCGCGCACCACGATGCGCCCGAACGCCTGTGCATCGCTCATCGGCGCGGGCGGGCGCACGATCGCCTGGAACGGCTGTCCCGGCACCGCAGGCGCGGCACCCAGCTGGCCCGGCGTCACGTTGCCGTTGCGCGCGCGGATGGCGGCCTCGACCTCGGCCGTGGTCAGGTTAAAGGCATGCAGCTTGTCGGGATCGAACCAGATCCGCAGCGCGTATTCGGCGCCATACGGTTCGGCCTTGCCGATGCCGGGCAGGCGGCGCAGGAGCGGCAGCACCGAGCCGGCGGCAAAGTCGCCCAGCGCGGTCTCGTCCAGCTGCCCGCTGCCGGACACCAGCGACACGTACATGAAGGCGCTGCTGCTGGCCTGGTCGACATAGACGCCGCCGCGGCGCACCGCCTCGGGCAGCAAGGGCTCGGCCTGCGCCACGCGGTTGCGCACGTTGACCTGCGCCAGCTGCGGGTCGGTGCCCTGGCGGAAGCCCAGCGTCACCGTGGCGGTGCCGCCCTCGCTGCTGGAATCCAGGTAAAGCAGGCCGGGGATGCCATGCATCTGCTGCTCCAGCACCGCGGTGACGCGGTCCTCCACCGTGCGCGCGGACGCACCCGGGTAATCGGCATAGATGATCACCGTGGGCGGCGCCACCGCCGGGTACTGGGCGATGGGGATGCGGTTCAGAGCCACCAGGCCCGCTACCACGGTCAGGATGGCCAGCACCCAGGCAAACGCCGGGCGCTTCAGAAAAAACGACGCCATATCAGGTCAGGGCTGGCACGGGCGCACGGCAAGTGAAGATCGGCCGTGGCTCCGGTGCGGTTGGAACGGAACGGCTTGGGTGTGGAGACGCCGCAAGGCTCAGCGGCAAGAGGCGGCAAGTCGCGGCAAAGCTGGGCCGATGTTGCTGATGGTGCCGATCTGGCCGCGGGTCGGGTCGCCTGTCGGTCAGGGGGCGCGTGGCCCGTCGACCGGGGCCGGCGTGCACCGCGGCGCTTGCAGGGGTCCTGTGGGGAGAACCCGGCGCTGCGGCAGGAAGGATCGGTGAGGATCGACGCCGGCGACTGGCCGTCGTGATGCGGCCTTGCCGGCGATTATAGACAGGGAACAGGGTCCGGACAACGCAAACGTCACATTGCCGGCACCCCTCAGACGTCGGGGGTGGAGTTCGCGCTTACAGGTCGCGCGAGGCGAAGGTATCGCACTTGCGGATATCGCCGGACTCAATGCCGCGCCGCAGCCAGCGCACGCGCTGCTCGCTGGAGCCGTGGGTAAAGGCCTCCGGCACGACATAGCCCTGCGACTGGCGCTGCAGACGGTCGTCACCGATCGCGGCGGCGGCCTTCAGGCCTTCTTCGACATCGCCAGGCTCCAGCAGCTGCTGGTTGGCGCGCTGCGCGGTGGCGGCCCAGACACCCGCCAGGCAGTCGGCCTGCAGTTCCATGCGCACCGACAGCTGGTTGGCCTGCGCCTCGCCCATGCGGCGGCGCGCGCTGTCGACCTTGTCCGATACGCCCAGCAGGTTCTGCACATGATGGCCGATCTCGTGCGCGATCACATAGGCCTGGGCAAAGTCACCGCTGGCGCCGAAGCGCTGGCGCAGCTCGTCATAGAAAGCCAGGTCGATATAGACCTTCTGGTCGCCGGGGCAGTAGAACGGGCCCATCGCCGACTGGCCGGTGCCGCAGGCCGTGGGCGTGGCGCCGGAGAACAGCACCAGCGTGGGGGGTGCATAGCGGCGGTTCAGCTGGGTTTCAAAGATGTGTTGCCAGGTGCGCTCGGTATTGCCCAGCACTTTGCGCGTGAACACCGTCATCTGATCCGTCGCCGGCGGGCGGTTCACCTGATGCTGCTGCTGCTGCGGGCCGGAGCCTTGCAGCACCGAGGCGCCCTGCATGATCAGCATCGGGTCGATGCCGAAGAAATAGGACGCTGCCAGTGCGATGACGATCGTGCCGATGCCAATGGTCTTTGGCCCGGCGCCGAACCCGCCGCCGAATCCGCCGCGGCGGTCTTCAACGTTCTGGCTTTCGGCTTCGTCATCTAGGCGCATGGGGGCTCCGGGATTGGGGGGGGTGAGTTGCAGGGGGGGGCAATCAGTATAGCAATCCGGGGGTTGGTGCTGCTTCCGCCATCAGCCAGCCGCATCCAGGCGCACAACAAAAAAACACCACCCACTCACCCTGGAGACGGGCAACGCAGGCGGTGTGCGGCAAAACAAAGAAACCGGGTTTGCACCCGGTTTCGTCATGACCTGAACGTTCCGGGACGGGAACGCAACAGCGCAATTACGCCAAAGCAGCCTCACGCGCAGCCGGTGCGGTTGCCACCGCGCTGGCGCCAACTTCAGCCACGCGCAGCAGGTTGGTAGTCCCGCCTTGCCCGAACGGCATCCCCGCGGCGATGGTGATCTGGTCACCCGGCACGGCATAGCCTTCGGCCACCGCCGCGCGCGTGGCGGCTTCGACCATTTCATCCACGCTCTGCACATCCGGGCTCACGGTGGAGTGGACGCCCCAGGCAATGGCCAGGCGGCGAGCGATTTCCAGGTTCGGCGTGATGCTGACGATCGGCGCGCACGGCCGCTCGCGCGCGGCGCGCAGCGCGGTGGCACCCGAGGACGTGTAGGTCACGGTCGCGGCGGCGCCGATGATCTGCGTGACTTCGCGCAGCGCCGCGCAGATGGCATCCTGGCGCGTGTTCAGCGGGGTCTCATGCTGGGCATCGAGCAGATTGCGGTACAGCGGGTCGCGTTCCACCTCGGTGACGATGCGGTTCATCATCGACACCGCCGGCACCGGGTAGCGGCCGTTGGCCGACTCGGCCGACAGCATTACCGCGTCGGCGCCTTCATAGATGGCGCTGGCCACGTCCGATGCTTCGGCGCGGGTCGGGACCGGCGAGTCGATCATCGATTCCAGCATCTGCGTGGCGATCACCACCGGCTTGCCCAGCTGGCGGCACACGCGCAGGATGCGCTTCTGCACGCCGGGGACGCGCTCGGGCGGCAACTCCACGCCGAGGTCGCCGCGCGCCACCATCACGGAATCGGACACGCGCACGATCTCTTCGAGTTGCTGCAGCGCGGCCGGCTTCTCGATCTTGGACAGGATGCCGGCACGGGTGCCGACGATCTCGCGCGCTTCGACGATGTCGGACGGGCGCTGCACGAACGACAGGCCGATCCAGTCAGCGCCAAGCGCCAGCGCGAAGTCCAGGTCCTTGCGGTCCTTCTCGGTCAACGCGGGGATGGGGATCACGGCGTCGGGCACGTTCACGCCCTTGCGGTCGGACAGCGTGCCGTTGTTGACCACGCGCGTGGTGATGGTGCCGGTGGTCACCGCTTCGATCGACAGGCGTACCTTGCCGTCATCGATCAGCAGCGACTGGCCCGGCTGCGCGGCGGCGAACAGTTCGGGGTGCGGCAGGTAGACGCGGGTGCCGTCGCCCGGGGTGGGATCGCTGTCGAGCACGAACACATCGCCCGCGCGCACCGCGACCTTGCCGGCGGCGAAGGTGCCGATGCGCAGCTTGGGGCCCTGCAGGTCGGCCAGGATCGCGATCGGGCGGCCGGTCTCGGCCTCGATCTTGCGCACGGCGTCGTAGCGCGCGCGGTGGTCTTCGTGCGTGCCGTGGCTGAAGTTCAGCCGGAACACGTCGGCGCCCGCCTCGAACAGTTCGCGGATCACCGCGATATCGGTGCTTGCGGGTCCAAGCGTGGCAACGATCTTCGCTTTGCGCTGGCGTCTCATGATGTCTCCTCTTCCATTCTCGGACGGCGCGCCACGTGGCGCGCCGGGTAATGCTGTTCAGGTGAACGACTGCTTCGGTACGGCGGTACTGCGCTGACGACTGCAGGCCTACACGATCAGGATGGCGCGGAAGTCATTCACGTTGGTGCGGGTCGGGCCGGTGACGATCAGGTCGTCCACGCCGGCAAAGAAGCCGTAGCCGTCGTTGTTGTCCAGGTGCGCGCGCGCCGACAGCCCGCGCGCGGCGGCGCGGGTCAGGGTGTCGGGCGACAGCAGCGCGCCGGCATTGTCCTCGGAGCCGTCGATGCCGTCGGTGTCGCCGGCGATCGCGTGCACGCCGGCCAGGCCGTCCAGCGCCACCGCCAGCGCCAGCAGGAACTCGGCATTGCGCCCGCCGCGGCCCTTGCCGCGCACGGTCACGGTGGTCTCGCCGCCGGAAAGGATCACGCAGGGCTTGCTGAAGGGCTGGCCGCGCTGCGCGACCTGGCGCGCGATGGCGGCGTGCACTTCGGCCACTTCGCGGGCTTCGCCTTCGATGCAGTCGGACAGGATATGGGCCTCGTAGCCCAGTGCACGCGCGCGCGCGGCCGCGGCTTCCAGCGATTGCTGCGCGGTAGCCAGCGTCACGTTGCGGTGGCCCTCGAAGCGGGCATCGCCGGGCTTGGGCGTTTCGCCGGCGCCGCTTTCCAGGTGGGCGCGCACGTTGGCGGGGACTTCAATGCCGTACTTGGCGATGACGGCCAGCGCGTCGGCGCAGGTGGTCGCGTCGGGCAGCGTCGGGCCGCTGGCGATCAGGGTCGGGTCATCGCCGGGGATATCGGAAATCAGCAGCGTCTCGACGCGTGCCGGTGCGCAGTGCAGCGCGAGCCGGCCTCCCTTGAGCGCCGACAGGTGCTTGCGCACGCAGTTCATCTCGCCGATGCTGGCGCCGCTGCGCAGCAGCGCCTTGTTGACGGCCTGCTTGTCGGCCAGCGTCAGGCCGGGTGCTGGCGCGGCAAGCAGGGCCGAGCCGCCGCCGGAGATCAGGCACAGCACCAGGTCGTCGGCGGTCAGGCCCTGCACCAGTTCCACCATGCGTTGCGCGGCGCGCGCACCGGCTTCATCGGGAACGGGGTGCGCGGCTTCCACCACTTCAATGCGCTGGCACTCGGCGCCATGGCCATAGCGCGTCACCACCAGGCCCGACAGCTCGCCTTGCCAGTTCGCCTCGACCGCCTGCGCCATCGCGGCAGCGGCCTTGCCGGCGCCGATCACTACCGTGCGGCCCTTGGGCGGCGTGGGCAGGTGCGGCGGCAGGCAGTGGCTGGCGCTGACGGAAGCGACCGCGGTATCGAACAGGTCGCGCAGCAACGCGCGCGCTTCGGACTGTCCGGGATGCGCTGCGGCGCGCTGGGGCGAGAGCAGGGCGGCTTGAGGTTCGGTGGCGAGCATGAAAAGTCCTGGTGCTGACGGGGAAAGCTAGTCGTCCCCGCAGGGCGGGGACGACTTGGTTGCTGCTTACTTGGCGATCTGGTGGTTAGACATGATCTCGATCGCGCGGCACAGGGCCGAATGGTCCTGCTTGCCCAGGCCGTTGGCGGCGCAGGTATTGAACAGCTCCTGCGCGGTGGCGGTGTTGGGCAGTGCCACGCCCAGGGCCTTGGCACCCTGCAGCGCCAGGTTCAGGTCCTTCTGGTGCAGCTCGATGCGGAAGCCCGGGTCGAAGGTGCGCTTGACCATGCGCTCGCCGTGCACTTCCAGGATGCGCGAGGCCGCAAAGCCGCCCATTAGCGCCTGGCGCACCTTGGCCGGATCGGCGCCCGCCTTGGAGGCGAACAGCAGGGCTTCGGACACGGCCTGGATGTTCAGCGCGACGATGATCTGGTTGGCCACCTTGGTGGTCTGGCCGTCACCGTTGCCACCGACCAGCGTGACGTTCTTGCCCATCAGGTCGAACAGCGGCTTGACCTGGTCATAGGCTTCCTGCGGGCCACCGACCATGATCGTCAGCGAAGCGGCCTTGGCGCCCACTTCACCGCCCGACACCGGCGCGTCCAGGTACGAGGCGCCCAGCTTGTTGATGCGCGCGGCGAAGTCCTTGGTGGCGATCGGCGAGATCGAGCTCATGTCGACCACGATCTTGCTGTGGCTGGCTTCCTTGCCGGCGGCCTTGAACGCGGCGGCCACGCCCTTTTCGCTGAACAGCACGGCTTCCACGTGCGGGGTGTCCGGCACCATGATGACGATGATGTCGGCACGCTTGGCGACTTCCTCGGCGCTGGTGCAGACGGTCACGCCTGCATCGACCAGCGCTTGCGGGGCCGGGTTGACGTCATGCACGAACAGCGTGTGGCCGGCGGCGCGCAGGTGGCCCGCCATCGGTGCGCCCATGATGCCCAGGCCGATGAAGCCGACGTTGCGTTGGTTTGCCATGTTGATGTCTCCTTGAATGAGATTAAGTCTGTCTTGGTTGGCGTAGGTGGTAACCCGTTACTGCACGCCGTGTTCGGCGCGCCAGCCCAGGCCGGCTTCGGTGGTGGTCTTCGGCTTGTACTCGCAGCCGATCCAGCCCTTGTAGCCGATCTCGTCCAGGAACTTGAACAGGAAGTGGTAGTTCAGCTCGCCGGTCCCCGGTTCATTGCGGCCCGGGTTGTCGGCTAGCTGCACGTGCTTGATCTTCGGCAGGTTGGCCTTGATGGTGTTGGCGATCTCGCCTTCCATCCGCTGCATGTGGTAGATGTCGTACTGCACGTACAGGTTGGGCGCATTGACCTGGTTGATCAGGTCCACTGCCTGCTGCGTGCGCGACAGGAAGAAGCCGGGGATGTCGAAGGTGTTAATCGGCTCGACCAGCAGGTCGATATGCTCGGCGGCGAGCGCGCTGGCGGCGAAGCGCAGGTTTTCCACCAGCGTTTCCTGGGCCTGCTCGCGCTTGACGTTCTGCGGCTGGATGCCGACCAGGCAGTTCAGCTGGCGCACGCCCAGCACCTTGGCGTACTTGATGGCCTCGCCCACGCCGTCCTGGAACTCGCCGACGCGGTCCGGGTGGCAGGCAATGCCGCGCTCGCCCGCTTCCCACTTGCCGGCGGGCAGGTTGTGCAGCACTAGATCCAGTTGGAAGCGGTTCAGGCGGTCAGCGATCTGGTCCGCGTGGAAGGCATAGGGGAAGAGGAATTCCACGCCGCGGAAGCCCGCGCGCGCGGCGGCTTCGAAGCGGTCGAGAAACCCCACTTCGTTGAACAGCATGGTGAGGTTGGCCGCAAGTTTAGTCATGAGTCTCTCCGGTTTAGTTGTGTTGTCGTTCTGCCGGTGCAGAACCGGTGATGCAGGGGCGCTGGATTTGCGCGGGCCGTAGCCCGCGCTTCCATGTTGGAATGGTGCTGCTTACGCCGTTTCCACTTCTTCCTTCAGGATCGCTTCCTCGATGTCCTCGAGGTCTTCGATCGGCTCGAACTCGTTGACGTTGTCGATCTCGGTGCCCATCGCGATATTGGTCACGCGCTCCAGGATCACCTCGACCACCACCGGCACCGAGAATTCGGCCATCAGGTCGCGCGCTTCGGCGAAGGCCGGAGCGATGTCTTCCGGCTTGAACACGCGGATCGCCTTGCAGCCCAGGCCTTCGACCACCTTGACGTGGTCCACGCCATAGCCGTTCAGTTCGGGCGAGTTGACGTTGTCGAAGGCCAGCTGCACGCAGTAGTCCATCTCGAAGTTGCGCTGCGCCTGGCGGATCAGGCCGAGGTAGGAGTTGTTCACCACCACGTGGATGTACGGCACCTTGAACTGCGCGGCCACGGCCAGCTCTTCGATCATGAACTGGAAGTCGTAGTCGCCCGAGATCGCCACCACATCCGAATCCGGCGAGGCGGTCTTCACGCCGATCGCGGCCGGGATGGTCCAGCCCAGCGGGCCGGCCTGGCCGCAGTTGATCCAGTGGCGCGGCTCATTGACCGACAGGAACTGCGCCGCGGCGATCTGCGACAGGCCGATGGTGCTGACGTAGCGCACGTCGCGCGGGAAGTACTGGTTCATCTCGCGGTACACGCGCTGCGGCTTGACCGGCACGTTGTCGAAGTCGCTCTTGCGCTGCATGGTGCGGCGGCGCTTCTGCACGTCGGCCACCCACGACTTGCGGCACGGCAGGCGGCCGGCCATCTTCATTTCGCGGGCAACTTCGACGAACAGTTCCAGCGCGGCCTTGGCGTCCGACACGATGCCCAGGTCCGGGCCGAACACGCGGCCGATCTGGGTGGGCTCGATATCGACGTGCACGAACTTGCGGCCCTTGGTGTAGACATCGACGCTGCCGGTGTGGCGGTTGGCCCAGCGGTTGCCAATGCCCATCACGAAGTCCGAAGCCAGCAGCGTGGCGTTGCCATAGCGGTGCGAGGTCTGCAGGCCGACCATGCCGGCTTGCAGCGGGTGGTCGTCGGCCAGCACGCCCCAGCCCATCAGGGTCGGCACCACCGGCACGTTGACCAGTTCGGCGAACTCGACCAGCAGTTCCGCCGCGTCGGCGTTGATCACGCCGCCGCCGCACACGATCAGCGGGCGCTCGGCCGCGTTCAGCATCGAGATGGCCTTCTCGATCTGGGCGCGCGAGGCAGCCGGCTTGTACGGCTGCAGCGACTGGTAGGTGTCGACATCGAATTCGATCTCGGCCACCTGCACGTCGAACGGCAGGTCGATCAGCACCGGACCCGGGCGGCCCGAACGCATGATGTGGAAGGCTTGCTGGAACACTTGCGGCACCAGTGCCGGCTCGCGCACGGTCACGGCCCACTTGGTCACGGGCTTGGCGATCGATTCGATATCGACGGCCTGGAAGTCTTCCTTGTACAGGCGGGCGCGCGGGGCCTGGCCGGTAATGCAGAGGATGGGGATCGAATCGGCCCAGGCCGAGTACAGGCCGGTGATCATGTCGGTGCCGGCGGGGCCCGAGGTGCCGACGCAGACGCCGATGTTGCCCGGCTCGGCACGGGTGTAGCCTTCGGCCATGTGCGAGGCGCCCTCGACGTGGCGGGCCAGCACGTGGTTGATGTTGCCCGACTTGCGCATTGCCGAGTAGAACGGGTTGATTGCCGCGCCCGGCACGCCGAATGCCGTGGTCACGCCTTCCTTCTCCAGCACGGCGATTGCCGCGTCGATTGCTCTCATCTTTGCCATGATCTTGTCTCCAGTGATGGTGTGAATTCCGTTGGAGTCGATCCTATTCCCGCAGGCGGGGTGGGATAAACAGAAGGGAGATCAGTTGATTCGATACCTGGGGTACGCAATATCGCCTTGGAAGCTCGATCGGACGGTCGGCGGGGGTACGCCGGGGTACGCAATTGGATATGTGGTGTGACGGTGCGGGCACGCAGCGCAGCGGTGGGTACGGGCCGGCGCCGGCCGGCCGCCGCAGCGCAGTGCGGCAAAATGGCGGGATTCCTCGCCATCCGGGCCGATCATGTATTCCAGGCTGCCGTCTACCTACGAACTGCTTGAAGCGCTTGCCGCCGCCCCGCCCGGGCCGGCCGCCGACCGTGCGGCGCAGGGCGGCCGCCTCGGGCGCGCGCTGTGGGTGGGCTTTATCGCGGCGCTGGTCGCGACCATCCTGAGCGGCGCGGCCCTGGCCGTCTGGCGGCTGTGGCTGAAGCACCCGGTGCCGCCGTGGTCGCTGCGGACCTTCGAGGCGCTGCTGGCCCTGTCCGCCGCCTGCTATGTCGGCGCCGGACTCACGCGCGCCGGCACCGTGCTGGCCAGGCTGCGCCATCCGCTGCGCTGGCAGGCCGCCGAGATGGACCGCCACAGTGTGGCCGAGGATGCGCTGCTGCGCCGGCTGGCGCGCATCCCGCCGCCGCAGCTGCAGGCGCGCCAGCGGCGCGTGGTGTTGCAACTGCGGTTGTGGGAAGGTGCTGCGCGCACCGTGGCAATGCTGCTGGCACTGGCGCCGGCCGCGGCCGTGGTGGCCGCGCTGCCGCGTCAGCAGGCCATGGCCGGGGCGCTGCTGTGGATCTACGGCGTGATGGTGGTGACCGGCGCGGCCTGCTACCTGTACCTGCATGTGCAATGCAGCCGCCCGCTGCGGCGGCTGGCCCATGTGCTGGGCGAAGCGGCCGAGATGAACGCGCAGGTCAGGGCGCGGGCGGCTCCGGGCGGCTGATTCCGCACCGGCGCCGGGTGACGCGGCGTGCCCCTGGCAGCGGCGCTGACGCGGCCGTATGCGGATGCCGCGATCCTGCCCATCAGCCGCGCAGGGATGCCACATCCCCGGGGATGCCGCACAATGGCGCCCGGGAGACGAATATCCGATGGACAAACTCAAGCAAATCGAAGCCTTTATCGCCGTGGTGGAGCACGGCAGCATGGCGGCCGCGGCGCTCACGCAGAACGTGACGCCGGTGATGATCGGCCGCCGCATCAACGCGCTGGAAGCCCGCATCGGCGTCAAGCTGCTGCACCGGTCCACGCGCCGCATTGCCGTGACCGAGCAGGGCGCGGTGTTCATGGAGCAGTGCAAGAAGGCGCTGGCCGACCTGGACCGCGCCGAGATGCTGATTGCCGAAGGCAAGCACAAGGCCACCGGCCACCTGATCGTTTCGGCACCGGCGGCGTTCGGGCGCAAGCACGTGGCACCGCACGCGCCGGCGTTCCTCTCGGCCAACCCGGAAGTGCAGATCTCATTCAACCTGACCGACCGCGTGGTCGACCTGGTGCGCGAAGGCTATGACGTCGGCATCCGCATCGGCGGCGCCATCGACCCGAACTTTGTCGCGATCAAGCTGGCGTCGAACAAGCGCGTGGTGTGCGGCACGCCGGCGTACTTTGCCAGGTACGGCGTGCCGCAGACGCTGGACGACCTGGCCCAGCACAACTGCCTGGCGTTCAACCTGCAGGGCGGCCAGCAGCGCGGCTGGTACTTCAGCCAGAACGGCAAGACCGTGACCGTGCGCGTCAACGGCAACCTGGACTGCAACGACGGCGAGCTGCTGCACCGCTGGACCGGCGAGGGCCTGGGCCTGGGCTGGCGCTCGACCTGGGAGATCCTGCCGCAGCTGGAGAGCGGCGAGCTGATCACGGTGCTGGACGAATACGCGCTGCCGGCCTACGACATCCTTGCCGTGTACCCGCAGCAGCGCCCGGTGCCGGCCAAGATTCGTTTCTTCATCGAGCACCTGAAGGCGCAGTTCGCGCGCCCGGGCTACTGGATGGACACGGCGGGCGGCAACTGAGGCCGCCGCCGAGCGCGATGCCGATCACAGCCTGGCTGGCCGACCTGGTGGTCATCGTGCACGGGCTGTTTATCCTGTTCGTGGTGGCGGGCGGACTGCTGGTATTGCGATGGCCGCGTGTCGCATGGCTGCACCTGCCCGCGGCGGCATGGGGCGTGCTGATCGAATGGTCCGGCTGGATCTGCCCGCTGACGCCGCTGGAAAACACGCTGCGCCAGGCTGCCGGGCAGGCGGGCTACAGCGGCGGTTTTGTCGAGCGCTACCTGTTGCCGCTGATCTATCCGGCCGGGCTTACGCCGGCGGTGCAACTGTGGCTCGGCGCGGTGGTGCTGGCGGTCAACGTGGCCGTCTATGTGCTGTGGTGGCGCCGACGGCGCCACCACTGAGCGCGTTGCTTCAGCCCGCCGGCTCGAAGCGCGGCGCGCGCTTCTGCATATTGGCCAGCACTGCCTCGCGCTGGTTGGGCGAGCCGACCAGCCGGTCCTGCTCATCGGACTCGGCCTGCAGGATGGCGGCATTGTCGCCGCGCTCCACCACCGCCATCAGGCGCTTGGCCGCACGGATCGCATCCGGGTTCTTCTGTGCCACCTGGCGCGCGGCTTCCAGCGCCGCGGCGCGCGGGTCGTCGGCCAGGTAGGTGCCAAGGCCCAGTTCGCAGGCTTCGGTGCCGCTCAGCACGCGCGCGCTGTAGATCAGCTCGCGCAGCACGTCGGGGCGCACCAGGCCGCGCGTGAGCACCATGCCGGCCATGTCGGGCACCAGCCCCCACTTCATTTCCATGACCGACAGCCTGGTATCGGGCGCGACGTAGCGTACGTCCGCCCCCAGCGCCACCTGCAGCCCGCCGCCGAAAGCCACGCCGTGCACCGCCGCGAAGACCGGCACCGGCAGCTCGCGCCAGACCATGCACGCGTACTGCGGGCGATTGGACATGCCGTGGGTACGCTTGCCGAGGCGGCCCGCGCCGATGCTGTCGTTGTGGGATTCGCCGCCACCGTCCGACAACATGCCCGCCATGCTGCCCATGTCCAGCCCCGCGCAGAAGGCGCGGCCTTCGCCTGACAGGACCACGGCGCGCAGGTCGGGCATGCGCGCCAGTTGCTCGCCGGTCTCGATCAGTGCGTCGAACATGGCTTGGTCGAGCGCGTTCATCTTGTCGGGGCGGTTCAGGCGGACGTCGGCGACGCCGTCTTCGATGGTGACGAGGATACGTTCGTTGCTGCTGGCGCTCATGCGCTGGCTCCTTGTGATGTGGGTGCTCAACGGCCCTTGAACTGCGGCTTGCGCTTCTCCATGAAGGCGGCCACGCCTTCCTTGCAGTCATCGCTGCGGCTGGCACGCGACTGCAGCGTGGCTTCCACTTCGAGCTGCGCGGCCAGGTCGTTGTCGAAGCTCTGGTTGAGGGCTTCCTTGATCATGCCGTAGGCCATGGTCGGCATGGTGGCCAGGTGGCGGGCCAGCTTGCCGGCCTCGTCCTGCAGCGCGTCGTCGGCGTGGACCTTCCACACCAGGCCGATGCGCTGGGCCTCCTCGGCATCGATCTTTTCGGCCAGGATGGCCAGCGCGCGGGCGCGCATCTCGCCGGCATAGCGCGGCACGAAGTAGGTGCTGCCGGCGTCCGGGACCAGGCCGATCTTGGAGAAGGCCTGCAGGAAGCTGGCGGAGCGAGCCGCCAGCACCACGTCGCCCGCCAGCGCTAGGCTCATGCCGGCACCGGCGGCCACGCCGTTGACCGCGGTGACGACCGGCTTGGGCATCTGGCGCAGCGCCATGATGATCGGGTGGTAGCGCTCGCGTAGCAGCGTGCCGGAATCGGTGATGCCATCCTTGCCGCGCGCGGCCAGGTCGGCGCCGGCGCAGAAGCCGCGGCCCGCGCCGGTGATCAGCACGGCGCGCACGTCAGCGTCGCCGGCGGCGCGCTCAACGCCCTCGCGCAGCTCGCGCATCAGGTCGCCGTTCATTGCGTTGAGCACGTCTGGGCGGTTCAGGGTCAGCGTGGCCACGCCTTCGCTGGCTTGATAGAGGACGGATGCCGTCATGGGGGGTCTCCTGGTCTCGTGGTCGGTATTCGGTACGGTGATTTACTGCGGCTTCTTCAGCGCATCGGCCGAGGCGTCGCCCAGCTTGCTGCCGCCGTCGCAGTCGAGGATGGTGCCGGTGACGTAGTGCGCGTTGTCGCTGCTCAGGTACATCGCGGCATCGGCGATATCGTCCTTGGTGCCGTAGTCGCGCAGCGCCAGGCGGGCCTTGTAGCGCGCCTCCATCTCGGGCGTGGGCGCCAGCCGCGCCATGCCTTCGGTGTCGGCGATCGGCCCGGGCGAGATGCCGTTCACGCGCACGCCGGCCGGGCCCCATTCCATCGCCAGGCACTTGATCAGCATGTTGATGCCGGCCTTGGCGGCGCAGGCATGGGCCTGGAACATCATGGCGTTGACCGCCTGCGGCGCGGTGATGGCGATCAGCGATGCACCCGGCTTGGCCAGGTGGTCGAAGCTGGCGCGGAACACGTTGAAGGTGCCGAGCAGGTCGATATCGACCACGGTCTTGAAGGCATTGGCCGACATGCCGACCACGGGCGCGAGGAAGTTGCCCGCGGCGCCGGAGATCACCACGTCGATCGGCCCCAGTTCGTCCTGGGCGCGCGCGAAGGCCGCTTCCACGGCGGGATAGTCGCGCACGTCGGCGGCCATGCCGATGGCGGTGCCGCCGGCCGCGGTGATGGTGTCGGCGGCGGCCTGGATGCGCTCGGCGGTGCGGCTGATCAGCGCCAGCTTCGCCCCGGCGCGCGCGAAGCCGTGCGCGATGCCGAGGTTGATGCCGGAGGAGGCGCCGGCGACGAATACGGTCTTGCCGGCAAAGGCGTCGGGGCGGAAGGCACTGGGCATGGGAAGTCCTCTCGATCGATGGTCAGGCGATGCGGGCCGCGATCCGGCGTCGGGCAGAACCGTGGCGGGGCGAAATGCAGGGGAGGGCTAGCGCCGGCGGCGTGGCTGCACGGCAGGTATCGCGCGATGGCGCATGACGGTCTCCATGTTTCTGTTCTGGTGTGCGTCCGCTCCCGATGCTGCGGGGGCGGCGCCGGCCTCTGGCCTCCGGCATCCTAACCCGAAGCCGGGATTCGATTTCGCGTATTGCCGGCAATGCCGGCCGCCGCGGACGCAACAATGGCGGCGCCGGGAATGCCGTCCGGGGGCTGCAACTAGCTGGCGGGAAAGGGAAAAACGGGTGCGGCAGCGTGGCGGCGAAGGGGCGGGACAGGGCGCCATTCCGCAGCGCAAAACCCAGTCCTCAGAAAAAAGAAAGCCCGCACACCGTTGCAGCGTGCGGGCAGCCTTCCGACGATGAGGTGCCGGAAGGCGGAGTGCTCATGAAGTGCGCCCCCGCGTCTTCATGGCGGGGTCAAGTGTGCGCGTGGGCGGCTGGGGCCGCTTTGACTCACATCAAGCGGACGCCTACGCGAGCAGCGCGGTCACCAGGTCCTTGCCGCGCGACACCGGCGCGGTTTCCTCGAAATGCAGCGCACCTTCCACGTGGCCCAGGTGGTCCACCATCAGCGCGACGGCCCGCTCGACATCGCCGGCGCGGGCGGCCTCGATGAATTCGCGGTGCTCGTCGGAGGAGCAGGCCGCGTCGCGGCGCGACTGGTACAGCATGGTGATGACCGCGCTGCGCGTCGACAGCTCGCGCATCATCTCGGTCAGCACGCCGTTGCCGACCACCTCGGCCAGCACGATATGGAAGTCGCCCAGCAGCCGGGTGCGCACCTGCGCATCGTTGCCCGTCAGCGCCTTGCGCTCGGCCGCCAGGTGCTTGTCAATCCGCTTGTAGTCGGCGGGCGTCGCCTTGGCGACGAACTCGCGCGCCAGCGCCGCTTCCAGGATGCGGCGCACCGCGAAGACCTCGCGCGCCTCTTCGGCGCTGGGCTTGGCCACGAAGGCGCCCTTGTCCGGCACGATCTGGATGACCTTGTCCTTGGACAGCATCAGCAGCGCCGCGCGCACCTTGGTGCGGCTGACGCGGTAGACACTGGCCAAGGCCTCCTCGCGCAGCTTGGTGCCGGGCGGCAGGCGGTGCGAAACGATGGCCGCGACTATGTCTTCGGCGATCGCCTCGGCGGTCATGTCAGGATCGATATGCTCGGGCATGGCAGCGCACTTGCGCAGAGGCTGCGCGGTTGGGGAGATGCGTGATTCTATCGCCCTGGCACGGCGACCGGAGATCCGGCGTCCACGCCGTCCTCCGCCATCGCGGCCAGACCCGCATCCAGGTCGGTCGCTTCAATGGTGCCGTTGAGCACGCCATGGGCCCGTTCGCGGTCGATATCCTTCTCCCAGGCGGCCACCACCACGGTGGCCACGCAGTTGCCGATCAGGTTGCCGAGCGCGCGGGCGATGCCGATGAACCAGTCCACCGACAACACCAGCACCAGCCCGATCGCCGGAATCGCCGGGTGCGCCGACAGCGTTGCCGCCAGGATCACGATGGCCGAGCCGGGGATGCCGTGCGCGCCCTTGGAGGTGACCAGCGCCACCGCCAGGATGCCAAGCAGGTCGCCCAGCGCCAGCGGCGTGTTGGTCGCCTGCGCGATAAACACCGCAGCCAGCGTCAGGTAGATCGAGAACGCATCCAGGTTGAACGAGTAGCCGGTCGGGATCACCAGGCCCACCACCGACTTCTTGATGCCCATGAACTCCAGCTTCTTCATCACCTGCGGCAGCACGCTGTCGGACGAGGCCGTGCCCAGCACCACCAGCAGCTCGGCGCGCAGGTAGCGGATCAGCTTGATCACCGAGAAACCGCACACGCGCATGATCGTGCCCAGCACCACCAGCACGAAGATGGCCACCGCGCCGTAGAACAGGAACACCAGGAAGCCCAGCTGCTTGAGCGAGCCGATGCCGTACTTGCCCACGGTAAAGGCCACCGCGCCCAGCACGCCCAGCGGCGCCAGCTTGATGATGAAGCCCATCATCTTGAACAGCGTGTGCGAGAAGGTATCGATCAGCCTGACCAGCGGCCGGCCCGGCTCACCCACCAGCGACAGCGCGCAGCCGAACAGGATCGATACCACCAGTACCTGCAGCACGTCGCCATTGGCAAAGGCACCGAACACGGTATTGGGGATCAGCTTGAGCAGGAAATCGACGGTGCCCTGGTCCTTCACCTTGGTGGCATTGTCGATATAGCCGGCGATGGCCGACGCATCGAGCGAACGCGGGTCGACATTCATGCCGACGCCGGGCTGGAACACATAGGCCAGCAGGATGCCAAGCGCCAGCGCGATGGTGGTGACGATCTCGAAGTACACCACCGCCTTGATGCCGACGCGGCCGACCTTCTTCAGCTCGCCCGCACCGCAGATGCCGGCCACCACCACGCAGAATACGATCGGGCCGATCAGCATCTTGATCAGCTTGATAAAGGCATCGCCAAGCGGCTTGAGCTTGGCGGCGAACTCGGGGAATGCCAGGCCGAGTGCCGTGCCAATCACCAGGGCAATCAGCACCTGGCCAAACAGCGAACGGGTGAAGCGGGTATGCAAACGGGGCTGGGGGGTGCCGGGGCGGGGCTGCGAGGGAACTGCATGCTGCATGGTTGTCTCCGTACCGGGCCGGTCCGGCGCCTGTGCATTGGCTGGTGCTGGCTGGCCCATCTGATCCAGGAATCACCGGCGGCCCCGTACTGCTCTACTGGCGGGTGGCTGCCGGCCTTACGTTCCGTGCGGGGCTTCCGGGTCGGGAGCGCGCCACCTCGCGGATAGCCCCCCTGTTGAGGCGGAATCCACGCAATCGCCTGTGCGGACCGGATTGTCCGCGGCAAATTGTCTGAACGTGGAAGCGAATATAGTGCATATCATTTTTGTATGCAATTTTTGAATTCACTGTGCTAACATGAATCGCACAGAATAGAGCTTCGGCCCGGGCGCCCCGCCCGCGCCGGCAGGCCTTGCGGCAGACACCGGCGGGCCTTGCCGGACCACCCGCCGCGGCGTTCACGCACTTCCAGCAGGAGACAACGCATGGCAGCAAATCCGTCGCCGTCCGCCGCAGAGACTGGCACGCGCATCATGGCCTGGGCCGACGCCCTGGCCGTCCACACCGAGCAGCCCGGCATGCTCACCCGTACCTACCTGACCGAGGCCCACCACGGCGCCGCCGCGCAGCTGACCGAATGGATGCAGCAGGCCGGCATGACGGTGCGGCGCGACGCCGCCGGCAACGTGATCGGCCGCTATGAGGGCACCACGCCCGACGCGCCAGCGCTGCTGACCGGTTCGCACTTCGACACCGTGCGCGACGGCGGCCGCTATGACGGCAACCTCGGCGTGATCCTGCCGACCGCGTGCGTGGCCGAATGGAACCGCCAGGGCAAGCGCTTCCCGTTTGCGATCGAGGTGGTCGGCTTTGCCGAGGAAGAGGGCGTGCGCTTCAAGGCCACGCTGCTGGGCAGCCGCGCCATCGCCGGCACCTTCGACAACAACGTGCTGGACAACGTCGACGACAGCGGCAAGACCATGCGCCAGGTGATGCGCGAGGCCGGTTTCGACCCCGCTGCCTTGCCCGCCGCCAGGCATGACCGCAGCCAGGTCGCGGCCTTCATCGAAGTCCATATCGAACAAGGTCCGGTGCTGCTCAATGAAAACCTGCCGGTGGGCGTGGTGACCGCCATCTCCGGCGCCACCCGCTTTATCGTCGAGCTCGAAGGCCTGGCTGGCCACGCCGGCACGGTGCCGATGGACATGCGCCGCGACGCCGCCATGGCCGGGGCCGAGATCGGCCTGTATATCGAGAAGCGCTGCGGCGGCAAGCCGGGCCTGGTCGGCACGGTCGGCCAGTTCAACGTGCCCAACGGCGCCACCAACGTGGTGCCCGGCCATGCGGTGTTCTCCATCGACATCCGCTCGGGCATTGATGCCGAGCGCGAGGCCGCCGCCAACGACGTGCTGGCCGAGATCGAGCGTGTGTGCGCGCGCCGCAACGTGCGCGCGCAAGTGCGCAAGACCCACGAGGCGAAGAGTGTGCCGTGTGCCCCGTGGCTGCAAGAGCAATGGGCCGCCGCGATTGCCCGCCAGGGCGTGCCGGTGCGCCACCTGCCGTCGGGCGCCGGCCACGACGCCATGGCCATTGCCGCCATCGCCGACGTCGCCATGCTGTTTGTGCGCTGCGGCAACGGCGGCATCAGCCACCATCCCACCGAAACCATGACCGCCGAGGACGCAGCCCTGTCCGCGCGCGTGTTCAGCGATTTCGTCGAGCACTTCCGCCTGCCGCAGTAAGCCAGCAGACTCCCCGGAACCCACCCGAACCCTCCTCCGTAGTTAAGAGAACAAGTCATGACCGCACGAGACAATATGAACCCGACTGAAACCACGCTGACGCAATTCATCGACCAGCACCGTCCGGAACAGGAAGCCTTCCTGGCCGAACTGGTCAAGGTTCCCTCGGACAACCCCGCAGGCGACTGCGACGCCCATGGCAAGCGCGCCAAGGAACTGCTGGAGGGGCTGGGCTTCACGGTGGAGGCGCACAAGGTGCCGGACGAGCTGGTGAAGGCAGCCGGCATGATCAGCGCCACCAACCTGGTCGTGCGCAAGCAGTTCGGCACGGGCGGCCCGACCATCGCCATGAACGCCCACGGCGACGTGGTGCCCCCGGGCTTGGGCTGGACCAAGGACCCGTACGGCGGCGAAGTGGCAGACAGCGAGCACGGCCCGGTCATGTACGGCCGCGGCGTGGCGGTGTCCAAGTCGGATTTCGCCACCTACACCTACGCCGTGCTGGCGCTGATGGAGGCCGAGAAGCAGGGCGCAACGATCAACGGCGCGGTCGAGCTGCAGTTCACCTATGACGAGGAAACCGGCGGCGACATCGGTCCCAAGTTCCTGCTCGACAACAACCTGAGCAAGGCCGACTACGCCATCTCGGCCGGCTTCTCGTATGGCATCACCTCGTCGCACAACGGCTGCCTGCACGTCGAAGTGACGGTCAAGGGCAAGCAGGGCCACGCCGCCATGCCGCACACCGGCGTGGACGCGATCGAAGCCGCCACCCACATCCTGCAAGCCATCTACGGCCTGCGTGCCGAGCTGGCCACGCGCAAGTCCAAGGTGCCGGGCATCGACACCGCCACGCTGAACGTGGGCCTGATCAAGGGCGGCATCAACACCAACGTAGTGCCTGACCTGGTGACCTTCCGCGTCGACCGCCGCATGATCCCTGAGGAAATCGGCTTCGACGCCGAAGGCGAGATCCGCGCCGTGGTGGAAAAGGCCGCCAAGGACCGTCCGGGCATCGAAGTGAAGGTCGAGCGCATCATCCTGGCCGAGCCGCTGTCGGAACTGCCGGGCGTGGAAAAGCTGATCGGCGCCCTGAAGAGCCGTGCCGAGTCCGTGTTCGGCGTGGAGATCCCGGTGCAAGGCGTGCCGCTCTACACCGACGCCCGTCACTACACCAAGCGCGGCATCCCGACCGTGCTGTACGGCGCCGGCCCGCGCACGCTGATGGAAGCCCGCGGCCATAACTCGGACGAGAACCTGCGCCTGAACGACCTGAACCGCGCTACCAAGGTGGTGGCGCTGGCGCTGTCGGACCTAATGAAGTAAGGCTTGGGCGCCGGAAGGCGCCGGGCTTTGCTGCGCAAGACGCCATGGAGGAATCCGTGGCGTTTTTGTTTGATGCGGGCGGGATGGGATTGATCCCGCCGCTCACTTCTAGTCTGCCATTCCGGGACTCTGCAGTATTTCCGCCCGCCAGGCCGCGAACTCGGCTTCGACTCGCTCGTGAGGTATTCCTTCCCCAGCTCGGATGCTCGCTCTGCCTGCTTCAACCTTGGCGCGCAGGTAGTCGTCGTCATCGTAGACATGCTCGCAAAACTCCAGTACACGAGCATCAGGTCAGCGATTACATCCGAAGCGGGACGCTGTTCAACCTCGATCGCCTGCAGGAATGCGAATTTGAGCTTTGCATCCAGCGTAATGGTGAAGTCAGTTTTCTTGGGCATGGGCAGGTTCCGATGAGGTGCTCTGACCATAGCCATTCTTCAGACTGCCATCCCATCGCTCAAGCAGACTCGTCTGCCGCAACAACGGAAAAGTCTCTTATCCCGGCAGCGTCATCGCCCCCGCCCCCAGCACCCGTTGCATCAGCACCGTGTCGATCCACTGCCCATGCTTGAACCCCACCGCCTCCAGCCGGCCGACAGTGCGAAAGCCCAGCCGCTCATGCACGGCCAGCGAACCGGCACCTTCGCCGCCGGCGGTGCAGGCGATCACGGCGACCATCTGGCGCCAGGGACCGGTCTCGCAGCGGGCGACCAGTTCGGCCAGCAGGGCCTGGCCCAGGCCCTCGCCGACGCGGCGGTGGTCGATATAGATCGAGTCCTCGATGGCAAAGCGGTAGGCGCTGCGCGCGCGGTAGGACGAGGCATAGGCATAGCCCAGCACCTCGCCGTCGCGCACGGCGACCAGGTAGGGCAGGCCCTTGCGCTGCACTTCGGCAAAACGCTGCTGCATCTCGTCCAGGCCCGGCGGCGCTTCCTCGAACGAGGCGCGGCCGTGCAGCACATGGTGCGCGTAGATGGCGTGGATGGCGGGGACGTCGGCGGGCGTGGCGTCGCGCAGGGTAAAGGGTTTGCGCGTGCCGGCGGACGGCGTCGTGGCGGAAAGGGTAGTGGAAGTCATCGGGAATGGCGCCCTATGCAAGGACTTGGGGCAACGCAGGATGCGTGCCGGGCACATGCACCAGCGTGATGCTGCGCGAGGGCCGGTGTCTTGTATATAGTGCGGATTGATTTGCACCGCATTAGTGCCAACGCCCCGGGGCGAGGCACGGCAACGACAAGAAAGGACCCTGCCATGATCACCATCTACCACAACCCCCGCTGCTCCAAGTCGCGCGAAACGCTCGCCCTGGTCCAGGCCGCCAGCGAGCGGCTGGGCGAACCGGTGGAAATCGTGGAATACCTGAAAGAGCCGCCGTCGCTGGCCACGCTGCGCCAGTTGCACACCATGCTGGGCGTGCCGGTGCGGGAGATGCTGCGCGACAACGAAGCGCCGTATGCCGAGCTGGGCCTGGCCGATCCCGGCCTGACCGAGGCCGAGCTGCTGGCGGCCGTGGCTGACAACCCGATCCTGCTGCAGCGTCCGGTGGTGGTGCGCAACCGCCGCGCCGCGATCGGCCGGCCGCCCGAGAACGTGGCACCGCTGCTGGGCCTGAGCTAGCCAATGCACGGCCCCAAATAAAACCGGCCCCCACGTTGTGGGGGCCGGCCGGTGCTTGAGGCAAACAGCTTCAGGCGGGTCGTCTAATGAACACCCAGCCAGTGCATGGCCTCCTGACCGAAAGCGATGGCCGCAAGCACGACCAGCAGCACCACCAGCGTCACCGTGCTGACGTATAGCGTGGCCTTGGCAACTTCGGCGTCCTCATCCGAGGTGTGGCGATGGGTAATGGGTGTGGCGCCCCGCGTGGCATGCGGCCAATGAATCCGGCCGGCCAGGTCTCTCAAGTGCAGGTCGGTATGAAAACGCATGATCGACACCTCCTCGGCAGGCGCCGCGCGATCCGGGCAACATGGCTCAAATGGCATATGGCGTGGCTGCGCAAGTGCGCCGGATAGTCTGTGGCTCGTTTCGCCCGGTACGCCATATCCGCTTCTACTATAGGCGCGCTGGCGTCAGATGCTAACGCAAGCCTGCAAGGGGCGTGCCGCCGGGGCTGCCGCGGCGCAGCAACCGATTCAGGGTTGCCCGGGCGAAGGTGAGGGCTCGCTACCGTCCGTTTCCTCGTCGGGCACCAGGCTGGCCAGTGCGCCCTCGCGCTCACGTAGCGTAGCCAGCATGTTGCAGAACAGCGCACCCTGTTCGAGCGCATCGTCCAGCGCCACATGGGTGTGCGGCAGCGGATCCATCCAGGCGGCCGGGAAGGCCGCCTTGACGGTCTTGCGATAGGGGCGCCCGGTCAGCGCAAAGCCCAGCGTCTTGATGTCGAGGGCGGCCCAGCCAAAGGGCGAGCGCCCGGCGAACCGCATCATGTACCAGAACATCCAGGTGAAATCGAAGCCGGCCGGGAAGGCCACGAAGACGGGCTTGCCGGGCAGGCTCTCGACCCATTCGACATAGCGGACCATGGCGTCCTCGGGCCGCTGCAGGTCGCGCCGGCAGGCGCTCCAGGCCTCGGGCTGGGTCTGCCACCACTGCATCTGCACCGGGTGGCCGGCGGCGCCGGGCAGGGTCTCGAGGTTGGCGGAAAACGTGCCCACCACGGTCTTGTCCGCCAGCATCGCCGCGGACGCGAACGACAGCATCGAATGCGGGCCCGGGATCGGGCCGTCAGCCTCCACGTCGGTGCTGACGTAGATCTCCGGGCGGGTGTCGGGCGCCTGTCGCTTGGCCATGGCGTCAGCCCACGTCGATCAGATGGTCAGCCACGTAGGGGTTGTTGCGACGCTCTTCGCCGAAGGTCGAGACCGGGCCGTGGCCGGGGATGAAGGTTACGTCCTCGCCCAGCGGCCACAGCCGCGTGCGGATCGAGCGGATCAGGTCGGCGTGGTTGCCGCGCGGGAAGTCGGTGCGGCCGATCGAGCCGGCGAACAGCACGTCGCCCACCACCGCCAGCCGGTTTGCGCGCGAGAAGAACACCACGTGGCCGGGCGTGTGGCCGGGGCAGTGGTAGACCTCCAGCGTCTCGTTGCCGAACTGCACGGTGTCGCCGTTCTCCAGCCAGCGGTCTGGCTCGAAGCTCTCGGCCTGGCCGAAGCCGAAGCGGCGCGTCTGTTCGGGCAGCTGCTCGATCCAGAAGCGCTCGTCCTGCTGCGGGCCTTCGATCGGGATGCCCAGCTCGCGCGCGAGCGCCGCGGCGCCGGCGCAGTGATCGACATGGCCATGTGTCAGGAAGATCTTTTCCAGCGTGACGCCTTGCTCCTTGACCGCCGCGCGGATGCGATCCAGGTCGCCGCCGGGATCGCAGACCGCGGCGCGGCCGGTGCTTTCATCGATCAGCAGCGAACAGTTTTGCTGGAAGGGCGTGACGGGAATGAGCAGGGCTTTCATGGACGATTTCTTGTGCGCCGGGCGCCTTCTGGCCGGGCGCCACGGACTGGCCCGCACGAACGGCGGGCGGTGCCCAGCATTGTAGCGCCGGGCGGCGATTCACCGCCCGCAAGGCAAGCCGCGTGCTTTATGCGTTACCCGTGCGAAAGCCCCGTCTCGGGCGGAAATCCCTTGCCACAAGCGGGATTCCGGGCAGATAGGCCACGATGGTGCGAAATCGCACAGACTTCGTAACAAATTGAAAGAGATAGTCGTAAAGAGTCAATGTTAGACTGCCGCCCATGTTACGGATCTCCGCTCTCGCCAAGCGCTGGCAACGGCTTGCCAAGCTCGGCGCATGCACCGCATGCGCCGTGGTGCTGGCCGCCTGTGCCACGCCCCCTGAAGGCGACCACGCAAGCAACGACAACGCAGGCGCCGTGCCCACGCGCGCGACGAAGAGCGGCAAGGCCGGCAGGACCGATCGCACCGACGCCGACAAGTCCGCGCGTGCCTCGGACAGCGGCAGCTGGAACCTGTTCGGCTATGACGCGGACGAAGGCCGCAGCGGCAGCTCGCTGGAAGGCCTGCGCGCCGACATCGGCACGTTCGAGCAGCGCGGCGTCGCGTCCTGGTACGGCAAGGGCTTCCACGGCCGCAAGACCGCCAACGGCGAACGCTTCGACATGCGCGCCATGACCGCCGCCCATCCTTCGCTGCCGCTCGACAGCTGGGTGCTGGTGCGCAACCTGCGCAATAACAAGGTAGCAGTGCTGCGCATCAATGACCGCGGGCCGTACCACGGCAACCGCGTACTGGACGTGTCCTTCGGCGCTGCGCGCCGCCTCGGCTTCGTCGACCGCGGCGCCACCAACGTTGAAATCCGCCGCCTGACGCGCACCGAAGTGGCCGCGCTGGGTCCGCAGGTCGAGGCCGGCGGCACCGAGGCCGGCGACGGCAGCGGCGACGACGACGTATCCGTGCCGGAACTGGCCAATTCGCTGGCGCCCGCCAAGGCGCGCAAGTGGACCAGGGCCAGCGGCAAGACCGTCAAGCGCACACGGCGCTGACCAGCGCAGCGCCGCCGCATGCCGCCGCGCGCTGACACCTCCGCTTTACCTTCCTCCTCCCCATCCCGGGACCACGCGCGGGCCGCGTCAGTCCTGTGCCTGCCCCGCGCGCTGCGCCAGCGCCAGCTGGTAGAGCGCATCGGTGCCGGCGCCGGTGATGGCGGCCGCGAGCTTGGCGGCGCGCTTGGCCGGCAGCTCCGCCAGCAGCAGCGCCAGCACGCGCTGGGCTTCGGCATCCGGCAAGCCGTCCGCGGCCGTTGCGACGCCAGCGCCTTCCACCACCAGCACGAATTCCCCCTTGGCCCGGTTCGGGTCGGCGGCCAGCCAGGCCGGCGCCTGCGCCACTGGCAGCACCGCGATGTCCTCGAACAGCTTGGTCAGTTCACGCCCGACCAGCAGCCGGCGCTCGCCTGGCAGGCCCGCGGCCAGCGCGGCCAGCGTGTCGGCAATGCGGTGCGGCGCCTCGTAGCAGACCCAGGCGTGGTCCAGCGCCGCCAGCCGGGCGATGGCCTCGGTGCGCGCCTTGGGCTTGTTGGGCAGGAAGCCGACAAAGGTGAAGCGGCCCTCGCCGGCATCGAGCATGTCGCCCGCCACCGACAGCGCGGCCACCGCGGCACTGGGCCCGGGCAACGGCACCACCGGATGGCCGGCGGCGCGCACCGCCTCGACCAGGCGCGCACCCGGGTCGGAGATGCCCGGCGTACCGGCATCCGAGACGTAGGCGATGCGCTCGCCGGCCGCCAGGCGCGCCGCGATGCGGACCGCGGCCTCGCGCTCGTTGTGCTTGTGCACGGCCACCAGCGGCCGCTGCAGGCCCACGCGCGACAGCAGCTGGCCGGTATTGCGGGTGTCTTCGCAGGCCACGGCGTCGGCCAGGCCGAGCACATGCAGCGCGCGCAGCGACAGGTCGGCGACGTTGCCGATGGGCGTGGCCACGACATAAAGGGTGCCGGCCGGGTAGGACTGGCTGGCCGCCAGGGAGATCCAGTCACTCATGCTTGAGAACTTCCGTTGATGCGATCATTCAAATCCACCACGCAGTTGCAAACCACACAGCTACGCGGTGCGCAGGCGGAGGACCGGGCCCTGGCACACCTGCGGCGCCAGGGCCTGGAGCCCGTGGTTCGCAATTATCGCTGCAAAGGCGGCGAGATCGACCTGGTCATGCGGGCGCCGGACGGCACGCTGGCGTTCGTGGAGGTGCGCCGGCGCAGCGGCCGGGGCTTCGGCGGCGCCGCCGCCAGCGTCACGCCGGCCAAGCAGCGTCGCGTGCTGCTGGCGGCCGCGCATTACCTGGCCACGCTGGCGCAGGTGCCGCCGTGCCGCTTCGACGTGGTGGCCCTGGAACCCGGCCGGCTGGACTGGCTGCAGCATGCCTTTGACCAGAATGCTGCTGGGGCTGTTTCATATGCGTGGCAGACCCTGAGGTACGATCCGCGGATCGCAATGGCAACAACAAGGCCCCCAGAGCCATGAGTATCGACAGTATCCAGCAACAGTTTCTAGACAGCGCCGAGACCAAGCGACAGGCTGCGGCGGTGATGGCCCCTTATATCGCCGCCGCCGTGGAACGCATGGTCGGCGCGCTGACCAGCGGCAACAAGATCCTGGCCTGCGGCAACGGCGGCTCCGCAGCTGATGCGCAGCACTTTGCCGCCGAACTGGTCGGGCGCTTCGAGCGCGAGCGCCCAGGCCTGGCCGCGATCGCACTGACCACCGACAGCTCGATCCTGACCGCGATCGGCAACGACTATGACTTCAGCAAGGTGTTTTCCAAGCAGGTCGAGGCGTTGGGCCAGCCCGGCGACATCCTGCTGGCGCTTTCCACCTCGGGCAATTCGGCCAACGTGATCGCCGCCATCGAAGCCGCGCGGCAGCGCGAGATGGCCGTGATTGCGCTGACCGGCAAGGGCGGCGGCACCATTGCCGGCCTGCTCGATGAATTCGATATCCACCTGTGCGTGCCGAGCGAGCGCACCGCGCGCATCCAGGAAGTGCACCTGCTGACCCTGCATTGCCTGTGCGACGGCATCGACGAGGCACTGCTCGGGGAAGCCTGATCCTGCCTTCCTTCCATTCCCAACATCCAGCCACAGCAAGGACCGCATGACGAACCTGCCCACTACGCAAGCCCCCCGGAACGGCGCCGGCGCGCGCCATCCTTCCCGCACCGCCGGCCTGGGCCGCGCCAGCCTGGCCGCGGCGGCCGTGCTGGTCTGCGCCACCCAGCTCGCCGGCTGCTTCCCCGTGATCGCCGGCGCCATGGGGACCGGCGTGGCCATGGCCACCGACCGTCGCCCGGCCGCCACCCAGACCGTGGACCGCGGCCTGCAGCTCGAGGCCGAGAGCACCATCAACTCGCGCTACAGCGGCCAGGCACGCGTCAACGTGACCGTGTTCAACCGCAAGGTGCTGCTGACCGGCGAAGCCAGCAACGACAACGTCAAGCAGCAGATCGAACAGTACGTGCGCGGCCTGCCCAATGCGCGCGTGGTGATCAACGAGCTTGAGATCGTCAACTCGCCCGGCTTCATGACCCAGAGCCAGGACGCCTACCTGACCAGCAAGGTCAAGACGCTGATGATGACCGCCGAGGGCGTGCCGTCCAACTCGATCAAGATCACCACCGAGAAGAGCGTGGTCTACCTGCTGGGCGTGGTGACCGCGGCCGAGGGCGACCGCGCCACCGACGTGGCGCGCAATGCCTCGGGCGTGACCAAGGTGGTCAAGGCCTTCGACTACGTCAACGACACCGAGCGCGCGCGCCTGGACGCGGCTTCCACCTCGCAGAACCCGTCGTTCGACGGCAATGTCGGCACGCCGGCGCCGGTGCAGTCGGTGCCGGGCGTGGGCGGTCCGGTCGATGCGCCGGCCGGTGCCGCCGCTGGCACGGCGGCGACCACCAGCCCGGTCGCCGCACCGGTGACTTCGCCGGTGACACTGCCGCCGGGCCGCAACCTGCCCTGAGCGCCCCCCGTCCAGCTGCCGGGGCCGATCTCGACGGCGTCCGCTCATGCGGACGCCGTTTGTCCTTCTGCGGTTTTCACCGCACACCGCCCCGCCCGATGTGCTACGGTTGCCACGCCGGCCGCCCCCAGCGGAGTCCAGCGCCGGCCCCCACACGGAGCGAGACCATGACAATCTTCCCCCGGCCCGCTGTGTTGCTGCGGCTGGCGCTGCTGGCCGCGGCGCTGTGCGGCGCCCGGCCGGCGCTGCCGGCAGACAGCGCCGCCCCTGCCACCGATGCCGCGCTGCGTGCGCGCAGCCAGGCCGCTGCCTGCACCAGTTGCCACGGCCCCGCCGGGCGGGCGCCAGCGGGCAGCACGATCCCGCCGCTGGCCGGCCGCCCGCAGGCGGAACTGGCCGCGCAGATGCAGGCCTTCAAAGCCGGCACGCGGCCGGCCACGGTGATGCACCAGATTGCCAAGGGCTACAGCGACGACCAGATCGCGGCCATCACGGCGTGGTTCGCCGCGGTGCGCTGACAGCGGGGGACTACCATGCAAAGACGAAGCTTCCTGGGCGCCGCGGGCGCCGCAGTACTGGGTTCGGTCGGGGTCGGGGCGGCACGCGCCGCGTCGCCGGCCAAGGTGGTGGTGGTGGGTGGCGGCTACGGCGGCGCCACCGCCGCCCGCTACCTGCGCGAGTGGAGCGGACAGGCGATCGAGGTCACGCTGGTCGAACCCAATCCGGCCTTTGTCTCCTGCCCCCTGTCGAACCTGGTGCTCGGCGGCAGCCGGCAGCTGGCGGACCTGACCTTGCCGTACGACGCGCTGGTGCGCCGCCACGGCGTGCGGCTGGTGCGCGATACCGCCGTGGCCATCGACCCGGCCAAGCGGACCGTGCGCCTAGCGGGCGGCTCCACGCTGCCGTACGACCGCCTGCTGCTGTCGCCGGGCGTCGAGATGATGAGCGATGCGCTGCCCGGGCTGAAGCAGCCCGGCGGCGACCAGGTCCTGCACGCCTGGAAGGCCGGCCCACAGACCGTGGCGCTGCGCCGCCAGCTGGAGGCCATGCCGGACGGCGGCACCTATGTCATCAGCATCCCGCTGGCGCCGTACCGCTGCCCGCCGGGACCGTACGAGCGCGCCTGCCAGGTGGCGTACTACTTCAGGCAGCACAAGCCGCGCAGCAAGGTGCTGATCCTCGATGCCAACCCCGACATCACCTCCAAGGCCGGGCTGTTCCGCAAGGTGTGGGCGTCGCAGTACCCCGGCCTGGTGGAATACCGGCCGCAGTTCAACGCGGTGGATGTGGACCCCGCCACGCGCACGCTCAAGTTCGACGTGCAGGACGACGAGCGCGCCGATGTGCTCAACGTGCTGCCGCCCCAGCGCGCCGGCGCGATCGCGGTGTCGGCGGGGCTGGCCACGGCCAATGGCAAGTGGTGCGAGGTGGACTTCGTCACCTTCGAGTCGCGCGCCGCGGCCAATATCCACGTGATCGGCGATGCCATCCAGATCGCGCCGCTGATGCCCAAGTCGGGCCATATGGCCAACCAGCACGGCAAGGTCGCGGCCGCGGCCATGGTCGCGCTGCTGTCGGGCCGGGCACCTGACCCGCAGCCGCTCTACAACAACACCTGCTACAGCTTCACCTCCGACCGCGAGGCGGTGCATGTGGCCAGCGTGCACCGCTATGACGCGGCGCAGAAGACCATGGTCACGGTGCCGGGATCGGGCGGGTTGTCGGAGGCGCCGAACCAGCTCGAAGGCGACTACGCGCTGGCGTGGGCAAAGGGCATCTGGGCGGAGATGCTGGGGTAGGGGCAGGACGGCTCGCCCTGCCGCGCGGCAGGCGCGAGCCATGCCCCGAAGGCCGCGGGCTGCTACCCTATGGGTTTTGTCCGGCACTGCGCCGGGCCGCACCCCCAGCCCCCTCATGCAAGCCAGAGACCGTCTCCTCGCCCTCGCCATTGTCTGCGTCTGGGGCGTCAACTTCGTCGTGATCAAGGTTGGCCTAGCGGGCATGCCGCCGATGCTGCTGGGTGCGCTGCGCTTTCTGCTGGTGGCGTTCCCGGCGATCTTCTTCGTGCCGCGCCCGCGCGTGCCGTGGCGGCTGCTGCTGGCCTACGGCGTCACCATCAGCCTGGGCCAGTTCGCCTTCCTGTTCTACGCCATGGCGGTCGGCATGCCGGCCGGACTGGCCTCGCTGGTGCTGCAGTCGCAGGCCTTCTTCACGCTGGCCATTGCGGCGCTGTGGCTGGGCGAGCCGGTGCGCTGGCACAACATTGCGGGCATGGCAGTGGCGGCGGGCGGGCTGGCCCTGATCGGAGCCGGTGCCGGCAGCGCCGGCGGCATGAGCGTGGCGGGCTTCGTGCTGACGCTGTGCGCGGCGTTCTGCTGGGCCAGCGGCAATATCGTCAGCAAGAAGATCGGCCCGGTCGACCTGCTGGGGCTGGTGATCTGGGGCGCGCTGATCCCGATCGTGCCGTTCGCGCTGCTGTCGCTGTGGGTCGAGGGCCCGGCGCGCATCATGCAGAGCGTCACCCATGTGTCGGGCATGGCCGTGTTCGCCGTGGCCTACCTGGCCTTTGCTGCGACGGTGTTCGGCTACACCATGTGGGGCCGCCTGCTGACGCGCTACCCGGCCAGCCAGGTGGCGCCGCTAACGCTGCTGGTGCCGGTGGTGGGGCTGGTGTCGGCGCATGTGCTGCTGGGCGAGGACCTTTCCGGCGCGCAGTGGGCGGGCGCGGCAGTGGTGATGGCCGGGCTGCTGCTCAATGTGTTCGGCCAGCGCCTGTGGGCGGGCAGGGCGCTGGCGCGCCGCTGATCCGCCCGCCGCGCTTATGCTGTGCTGCATCAGTGGGTAAACACTATATGCGCATTCACGCATATACGAATATATTGGATGCCATGGAAGAGCTGGATCGCGTATTCGAAAAGGTATCGGGCTACTTCAGCCTGTTGGCGGAGCCGACGCGGCTGAAGATCCTGCACGCCTTGTGCGATGGCGAGAAGCCGGTCAGCACGGTGGTCGAGACGGTGGGTTCGTCGCAGACCAATGTGTCGCGGCATCTCAACGCGATGTACCGCTCGGGCGTGCTGTCGCGCCGCAAGGAGGCGAACCTGGTGTTCTATGCCATTGCGGACGAAAGCGTGATCGAGCTGTGCCGCACGGTCTGCGTGCAGGTGGCGAGCCGGCTGGAGGATAGCGCCTTGTCCTCCGGCGTGGTCGACCGCTTCATGGCACAGCCGGCACCCGAAGCCCCGGCGCGCAGGCGGCGCACCGCTGGCTAGCTCAGCTCTTCCGGCAAACGGATCGCTGCCGCACCCGTTGCAGCGGCCCGATAACAGGCACGCCGACCGGTCCATAGGACCGTGGCGAGCGCGCCGGAGGAGACTGATTTGCAGGAACGGAACCGGCCCGGGCGCATCGTGCCCGCGCCCGAGCACTTCGTCAGCGCATCGCTGCAGCAGGACATCGGCCGGCACGGCCTGGACGCGCCGCGGCGCGACTTCCTGCGCAAGAGCTTCCTGGGCGCGGCCGCGGGGATTGCCGCCGCCACGGCGGGCCGCCAGGCGCTGGCGGCCGACGGCGATCCCGCCATCCTGCAGCCGCAGCCCTGGGCCACCTCGCTCGGCCAGCCGGTGGCGGCACGCCCGTACGGGCAACCCTCCGTGCATGAGAAAAACCTGGTCCGGCGCGAGTCGCCGGGCCTGACGCGCGTCTCTGCCGCTTCGGTGGCCTTCGCGCCGCTGCAGGGCTTCTTCGGCATCATCACGCCCAACGGCCTGCATTTCGAGCGCCACCACCAGGGCTGGCACGATATCGACCCGGCCCGTCACCGCCTGATGCTCAACGGCCTGGTGCGCACGCCGCGCGTCTACACCATGGACGACCTGATGCGCCTGCCGGCGGTGTCGCGCATGCACTTCATCGAATGCGGCGCCAATACCGGCATGGAATGGGGCAATGTGGCCGTGCCCACGGTCCAGTACACCCACGGCATGCTGTCGTGCTGCGAGTTCACCGGCGTGCCGCTGCGGGTGCTGCTGGACGATGCCGGCGCCGACCTGCGCCGCGGCCGCTACCTGCTGGCCGAAGGTGGCGATGGCTCGTCGATGACGCGCACCATCCCGATGGAGCTGGCCGACGAGATCATCGTCGCCTGGGGCATGAACGGCGAAATGCTGCGCCCCGAGAATGGCTATCCGCTGCGCCTGGTGGTGCCGGGCGTGCAGGGAGTGTCGTGGGTCAAGTGGCTGCGCCGGCTGGAGCTGGGCGACCAGCCCTGGAACGCCAAGGACGAGACCATCCACTACGTGGACATGATGCCGGACGGCAAGCTGCGCCAGTACACCTCGATCCAGGAGTGCAAGTCGGTCATCACCACGCCTTCGGGCGGGCAGCAGCTGGTGGGCAAGGGCTTCTACAACATCAGCGGGCTGGCGTGGTCGGGGCGCGGGCGCATCAGGCGTGTCGATGTCTCGACCGACGGCGGGCGCAACTGGCGCACCGCGCGGCTGGAGGCGCCGGTGCTGTCCAAGTGCCTGACGCGCTTCAACCTGGACTGGGTCTGGGACGGCGGCCCCGCCATCCTGCAAAGCCGCGCCATCGACGACACCGGCTACGTGCAGCCGAAGCTGGGGCAGCTGCGCGCGGTGCGCGGCACGCGCTCGATCTACCATAACAACGCGATCCAGAGCTGGCAGGTGGCAGCAGGCGGCGAGGTGTCCAATGTCCATGTGGGCTGAGTTCAGGACCGCCGCTGCCCTGGTGCTGGCAGCCGTCAGCGCCGCCCCGGCCTGGGCAGGCACGGCCGACGCGCGCGCGGCGCTTGGCCGCACCGCTTCGCCCGCCGAAGTCGCCGCGTGGGACATCGACGTGCGCCCGGACTTCCAGGGCCTGCCCAGGGGCAGCGGCACGGTGGCGCAGGGGCAGAAGGTCTGGGACGGCAAGTGCGCGTCGTGCCACGGCGACTTCGGTGAATCCAACGAGGTGTTCTCGCCGCTGGTCGGCGGCACCACGGCCGAAGACATCAGGCGCGGCCGCGTGGCCGGCATGACCGGCAACCAGCCGTACCGCACCACGCTGATGAAGGTCAGCACCGTCAGCACGCTGTGGGACTACATCCACCGTGCCATGCCGTGGAATGTGCCCAAGAGCCTGAGCGTGAGCGACGTCTACGCCGTCACCGCCTATATGCTGCACCTGGGCGAGATCGTCCCGGCCGACTTCACGCTGTCTGACGCCAATATCGCCGAGGTCCAGCGGCGCATGCCCAACCGCGACGGCATGACCACCGGCCACGGCCTGTGGCCGGGGCGCGGCCGCCCGGACACGCGCAATACGGCCTGCATGAAGGACTGTACCGGCAAGGTGGTGATTGCCTCGTCGATACCGGACTATGCTCGCGATGCCCATGGCGAGTTGGCGCAGCAGCAGCGGGCCTTCGGCCCGGTGCGCGGCGTGGCCGCGGGCAATGCCGCATCGAAAAGTGCTGCATCAGCGTCTTCGGAACCGGGCGCGCCGGGCGCGCGCCTCACCGGCCAGTACCAGTGCATGGCCTGCCACGCGATGGACCGCAAGCTGGTGGGGCCGTCCTTTGCCGACATCGCCGGCAAGTACAAGGGCCAGGACGCGCATGCCGCGCTGGCGCGCAAGGTCAAGGCGGGCGGGCAGGGCGCATGGGGCAGCGTGCCGATGCCGCCGCAGCCGCAGATCCCGGATTCGGACGTGCAGGCCATGGTGGGCTGGATTCTTGAGGCAAAATAGCGGACTGGCCACCGCAGTGCCCCCGGGCGGCGGCCAGTGTGTGCCGCGAAGCCATTGCAGTACGACCCAGCGGCCTTTGCCGTCCCCACGGCTTTACAGAGTTTGGAGAGCTTAACAATGAAGCAGTTTGTCATCGCAGCGCTGATGCTCGGCGCCGCCGCATCGGCCCACGCGGTCGATGCCGCCAAGGCACAGGAGATCGCCAACAAGAACGCCTGCATGGGTTGCCACCAGGTCGACAAGAAGCTGGTCGGTCCTTCCTACAAGGACGTGGCCGCCAAGTACAAGGGCGACAAGAACGCCCTCGCGACCCTGACCAAGAAGGTCAAGAGCGGTGGCTCGGGCGTCTGGGGCCCGGTGCCGATGCCCGCCAATGCGGCGGTCAGCGACGCCGACCTGAAGACCGTGGTCGAGTGGGTGCTGGCTGGCGCCCCGGCCAAGTAAGCCTGACCGACCAGGCGGGCAGTCCGCCGATGCACCAGGCCGGGCGGTGAATGCCGCGCGGCCAGGACAGACCAGCGGCCGGCCATGTACCGGCCGCATGAAGATCCCCGAAGCGGTCATCGACCGACTGGAACGGAGTAGCCGGAGAGCAAAGAATGAATTCCAAACGACGAGAAGTGCTGCGGGTCACCGCTGTCCTGTCGCTGATGGCCGCCACCGGCCTGATCAGCGAAGCGCAGGCGGCCGAGTGGAACAAGAACGCCTTTGACGGCAAGAGCGTTGCCGACGTGATCAAGGCGCTGGGCGGCAGCGGCACCGAGAAAAGCACCGCCATCACCTTCACCGCCCCCGATATCGCCGAGAACGGCGCCGTGGTGCCGGTGGCCGTGACCAGCACCATCCCGGATACCGAGCAGATCGCGATCCTGGTGGAAAAGAACCCCAACACGCTGGCCGCCGACTTCGTCATCCCGGCCGGCACGGAGCCGTTCGTCTCCACGCGCGTGAAGATGGGCCAGACCTCGGTCGTGCATGCCGCGGTCAAGGCCGGCGGCAAGTGGTACGTGGCATCGAAGGAAATCAAGGTCACGCTGGGCGGCTGCGGCGGCTGACGCCGCGCCCCGGATCGAGATTCCCAAACTGCAACAGGAGAAACACATGGCAGACCCGATGCGCGTACGCGCCACCGAAAACGGCGGCGTGGTTGACGTCAAGATTCTGATGAAGCACGACATGGAAACCGGCCAGCGCAAGGACGCGTCCGGCAAGGTCGTGCCGGCCTGGCATATCCAGTCCGTGACCGCCCAGTGCAAGGGCAAGGAAGTGTTCCGCGCCCAGTTCGGACCGGCGGTGTCGAAGGACCCGTTCCTGAACTTCAAGTTCAAGGGCGGCGCCAAGGGCGACAAGGTCGCCGTGACCTGGATCGACAACAAGGGCGACAAGCGCACCGACGAAGCGACCATCGCCTGACAGCCGTTCCGCGGCCGGCAGGCCATGCCGTCCTCTGCTAAGGTTCGGGACGGATGCCGGGACTGGCCCGGCGGGAAGGAACAACATGCGGCGAGCATTTATTCGAGCATCGGCGGCACTGGCCGCCATCGGCCTGAGCGCCAGGGCGGCGGCGCAGGCTGCCCCGTCCGCCGGCAAGGGCGGGCGCGTGAAGGTGGTGTACCAGCTGTCCGAAGGCATCGACCAGGCGGTGCGCGCGATGGGCAACCTGCGCAACCACCTGAACGGCGCGCCGGGAACGAAGATCGTGGTGGTCGCGTTCGGCTACGGCATCGATTTCCTGGTCGAAGGCGCCAAGGATGCGCGCGGCAACACCTTTGACGGCCCGGTGGGCGCGCTGGCCTCGGCCGGGGTGGAGTTCCGCGTGTGCCGCAATACGCTGACGGCGCGCAAGATCCCGGAATCGAGCCTGTTGATGGAAGCCAAGGTGGTACCGGCCGGCGTGGTCGAGATTGCGCGCCTGCAGGCCGAAGAAGGCTACGCCTATATCAAGCCCTGAGCCGGGCGGCGTAGCTTCCGGCAACAAGAGAGAGAACGGCCCGCCACGGTGCGAGGTCGCGAGGAGAAGCCCCATGAACACCATCCGAAGCCTGGCCCGGCGCGCCGCGCTGGCCGCGGCGGCCACCGCTGCGGTGGCCTCTGCCGCCGCCGTGCATGCGCAGGGCAGCACCGCCGAAGAAATCGCCAAGTACCGCCAGATGCTGGCCGAAGGCAATCCCGCCGAGTTGTGGGAAGCCGCCGGCGAAGAGCTGTGGAAGAAGCCGGCCGGCCCGAAGAACGCCTCGCTGGAACAGTGTGACCTGGGCAAGGGCCCGGGCGTGACGAAGGGCGCCTACGCCGAGCTGCCGCGCTACTTCAAGGACGCCAGCAAGGTGATGGACCTGGAGCAGCGGCTGGCTTACTGCCGCATGACGCTGCAGGGGCTGACCAAGGAAGAGGCAACGAAGAACCCGTTCTCGTCGTCGGGCAAGCCGTCCGAGATCGAGCGCCTGGTGGCCTACCTGACCGGCGAGTCGCGCGGCGTGAAGATGAACGTGCAGCTCAGCCATCCCGAAGAAAAGCGCACCTATGCGCTGGGCGAGAAGATGTTCTTCTACCGCGGCGGCGCCTATGACTTTGCCTGCGCCACCTGTCATGCAGTGGACGGCCAGCGCATCCGCCTGCAGGACCTGCCCAACCTGCTGACCGACAAGGGCGCGCAGGCGGCCTACACCACCTGGCCCGCCTACCGCGTCTCGCAGGGCGAGGTCCGCACCATGCAGCACCGCCTGTACGACTGCCTGCGCCAGCAGCGCTTTCCCGAACCCGCCTATGGCTCGGACGTGATCACCGCGCTGACCATGTTCCTGGCGAAGAACGCCAACGGCGGGACCTACGACGGCCCGGCGATGAAGCGCTGACCAGTACGGGAGAGACAACATGCAACGACAACACCAGGCACTGGCCATCGCGGCCCTGGCCACCCTGCTGGCAACCGGCGCCAACGCGCAGGACAGCACCAAGGCCCGCACGCCCAAGGGCAAGCCCGCCGCCGTCAGCGGCGCCGACATGAAGCACCTGATCGAGGACTCGTTCTCGTCGCGCGGCCCCGTCACGGTCGAGGGCGTGCTCAACCAGGACGGCATGCAGCAGGCCTGCAGCCAGTACCCGGACCGCACCAAGGTGCCGGCAAAGCTTGCCAGGAAGATCGAAGCCGCCGAGCTCAAGCAGGTGAAATACCCCGCCGAAGACAAATGGCTGGGCGACTGGAAGGAAGGCGAAAAGGTCGCCCAGAACGGCCGCGGCATGCAGTTCACCGACCAGGTCGGCGGCACCAACGGCGGCAATTGCTACGCCTGCCACCAGATGACCAAGGCCGAGATCTCGTTCGGCAATATCGGTCCGTCGCTGTACCAGTACGGCAAGCTGCGCGGCAACTCGCAGGAGGTCATCAAGTACACCTGGGGCAAGATCTGGGACTCCAGCGCCTACGCCGCCTGCTCCAACATGCCGCGCTTCGGCCACAAGGGCATCCTGACCGAAGCCCAGATCCGCGACGTGATGGCGCTGCTGCTCGACCCGGCCTCGCCGGTCAACCAGTAAGGCCGATGCGCGCGCCTGCCGTGTTGCTGCGCTGGCTGCTGGCTTTCAGCCTGGCCGGCGCTGCAGCAGGCGCGGCAGCGCTGGAGGTGGGCGACACCGTGCGCCTGCCCGACGTGCGCACGCTCGACGGCCGCACCCTCAGCGCCGCCGCGCTGGCCGGCAAGCCGCTGGTGGTCGAGTACTGGGCCTCGTGGTGCCCTTTCTGCGCGATGCAGAACCCGCGCCTGCAGAAGCTCCATGAACGCACGCGCGGCACGCCGCTGCAGGTGCTGACCATCAGCATCGACAAGGATCCACGCGAGGCCGCCGACTACATGAAGAAGCGCGGCTACACCTTCCCGGCGACGATGGATTCGCCCGCGCTGCAGGCCGTGTTCGGCAAGCGCAAGGGGCTGCCGGAGTTGTACGTGATCGACGCGCGTGGCCGCGTGGTGCAGAAGGAAGTGGGCGAAATGCTTGAAGACGACGTGGCGGCGCTGGAGCGGTACGCGCGGCCATAGCCAGGCGATGGCGGACGCTCGCGCCACGGGCCGACCGCCACCGCCAATTCCAGGAAGAGACATGAACCGACGCGAGTTCCTGCAGGTGCTGGCCATTGCCGGCGCCGGCGGCATGACGTTCCCCCATCAAGACGCGCACGCCGCGCAGGCCGCCGAGGCCATGTACGACCTGCCGCGCTTTGGCAACGTCCACCTGCTGCATTTCACCGACTGCCATGCGCAACTGCGGCCGGTGTACTTCCGCGAACCCAATGTCAACCTCGGCATCGGCGACTATGCTGGCAAGCCGCCGCACCTGGTCGGCGACGCGCTGCTGCGCCAGTACGGCATCCGCCCCGGCACGCCGCAGGCGCATGCGTTCACATACCTGGATTTCAACGAGGCCGCGCGCCGCTATGGCAAGGTCGGCGGGTTTGCGCACCTGGCCACGCTGGTGAAACGGCTGAAGGCGGGCCGGCCGGGCGCCTTGCTGCTGGACGGCGGCGATACCTGGCAGGGCTCGGCCACCGCGCTGTGGACCAAAGGCCAGGACATGGTCGATGCCGCACTGGCGCTGGGCGTGGACGTGATGACCCCGCACTGGGAAATGACCCTCGGCGCGGACCGCGTCAAGGAGATCGTCGACAAGGACTTCAAGGGCAAGGTCGCCTTCCTGGCGCAGAACATCAAGACCAACGATTTCGGCGATCCGGTGTTCGATCCGTATGTAATCCGCGAGATCAACGGCGTGCCGGTGGCCATCATCGGCCAGGCCTTCCCGTACACGCCCATTGCCAATCCGCGCTACTTCGTGCCGGACTGGACCTTCGGCATCCAGGAAGAGAACCTGCAGGAGGTCATCGACGCAGCGCGCGGCAAGGGCGCGCAGGCGGTAGTGCTGCTGTCCCACAACGGCATGGATGTGGACCTCAAGCTGGCCTCGCGCGTGCGCGGGCTCGACGCCATCCTGGGCGGCCACACCCATGACGGCATGCCGGCGCCGGTGCCGGTGAAGAATGCCGGCGGCACCACGCTGGTGACCAATGCCGGCTCCAACGGCAAGTTCCTCGGCGTGCTGGACTTTGACGTGAAGGGCGGCAAGGTCGCGGACTTCCGCTACCGGCTGCTGCCGGTGTTCGCCAACTACCTGCCGGCCGACCCTGCCATGGACGCGCTGATCAAGAAGGTTCGCGCGCCCTATGAGCAAAAACTGGGCGAAGTGCTGGCCGTCAACCGCGGCCTGCTGTACCGCCGCGGCAACTTCAACGGCACCTTCGACCAGCTGATCCTGGACGGCCTGATGCAGGCCCAGGGCGCGCAGATCGCGTTCTCGCCGGGCTTCCGCTGGGGCACCACGCTGCTGCCGGGCGAGGCCATCACCATGGAACACCTGATGGACCAGACCGCCATCACCTACCCGTACACCACGGTGACGCAAATGAGCGGCGAGACCATCAAGACCATCCTGGAAGACGTGGCCGACAACCTGTTCAACCCCGACCCGTACTACCAGCAGGGCGGCGACATGGTTCGCGTGGGTGGGCTGCAGTACACCATCGATCCGACCGCCGGCATGGGCAAGCGCATCAGCGACATGCGCCTGGGCGGCAAGCCGCTGGAAGCCGGCAAGACCTACAAGGTGGCGGGCTGGGCCCCGGTGGCCGAAGAGGCGCGCCAGGCCGGCGGCGCCCCGATCTGGGACGTGATGGCGCAGTGGCTGCGCAGCACGAAGGAAGTCAGCGCCCGCCCGCTGAACCTGCCGCGCGTGCGCGGCATGGACGGCAATCCGGGCATGGCAGCCTGATGTTGCACAGCACCCTCATGCGCCGCCGCGAGGATTGAAGGGCGCCGCCGTATTACGCTACAATCAACCGCCACGGGCCGATAGCTCAGCTGGGAGAGCGCTGCGTTCGCAATGCAGAGGTCGGGAGTTCGATCCTCCTTCGGTCCACCAGATATCCCGCGCAAAAGCCCCGGAAAGCCAACGCTTTCCGGGGCTTTTGTGTTTCTGCCGCCTGCGCTGTCCGCCATCTCGCGCTGGCAGCCGCCATACGCTATCGTTGACCCCTCGGCACAGGCGTACGCGCCTTGTGCCGCCGTCAATCCACACCCGCCGGGGCCTTGTTCGATCCCATGCAAGCCAACAGGAAATCGGGCCACCCGCTGGCGATGTACCTGCGCTGGCAATCCTGAATCTCAAGAGACATCCATGAGCCACATCCTGCTGATCAACCCGAATACGTCGAGCGCCACCACGCAGATGATGGTTGAGATCGCGCGCGCCTGGTTCGCGCAGGCCATGGCCGCGCCGCCGGCCGTGGTCGGCGCGACGGTCACGCGCGGGGCGCCGATGATCATCGACGAAGACGATCTTGCCGTGGCCGCTGAGGCGATCTGCGATGCAGACATGCTGCGACTGGCCGGCGGTGCCGACGGCGTGATCGTCGGCGCCTTCGGCGACCCCGGCATCGAGGCCCTGCGCGCGCACCTGTCGGTGCCGGTGGTGGGCATCGGCGAAGCCTCGATGCATGCGGCCGCGGCCGGGCGGCGGCGCTTCGGCATTGCCACCACCACGCCGCGGCTGGCGGCGTCGATCAGCGCCAGCGTGCGCCGGCAGGGGTTGGACGAACTCTTCACCGGCGCGCGCTTCACCGAGGGGGATCCGCGCGCGCTGGGCGGCACGCCGCAGCAGCAGGAAGACCTGCTGGCGGGCGCGGTCGATACCTGCATCCGCGCCGATGGCGCGCAAGCCGTGATCATCGGCGGCGGCCCGCTGGGCGAGGCCGCCCGGGCGCTGGGCCAGCGCTTTCCGATTCCGGTCATCGGCCCGGTGCCGGCCGCGTGCGAAGCCATGTCGCAGGCGCTGCGCTATTGTCCGGCGGCGTGAGCCGGCCCGTGGGGACAACTAGGAGCGCGAGTGATCTGCCCGGCCGTGTGGATCGCGCCAGCGTGCAGGCGCGGGTAGGCTAGGCCACCCGGGTCGGCCGGCGGGCCTTCATCGCCGACGGCCGTACCTGTTGCAGCGCGCGCAGCGACTGCAGCGCGTCCTCGACCGCCTCGATGCCGTCGCGCAGGCGGCCGATGGCATAGCCAAGGCGGCTTTGCGCGTCGGCGTCAGGGGTGGAAAGGTTCTCTAATGCATCGACTTCCGCCTGCATCTGTCCGACCAGGCGGCGCAGCTGGGATGTGCTGTGCGAGGCAAGTGACCGAATCGCCATCGTTGGGTCCTCCTTGCAGTGTCCGGGTATGCCCGTCCTGTGTAACGGTAAAGGCGACACCAAAACTTCGCCAGCGCTGTTACGAAATCGGCACGGCAGCGCCGCCATGGCCCACTCCGCCCATCGCGGATGTTGGGCTATAGTCACCCGATGGAATCGGAACACAACCCTCTGCGGCCCGCCTCTGCCGGCCTGCCGGACGACGCCACCGCCGCCAGCCCGGCCGAGGCCGACGCGCGCCACCGGGCCGGCCGGCGCAGCACGCTGGTCAGCGTGGCCGTCAATATCGGCCTCACCGCCGCGCAGGCGGTGGCCGGCGTTATCTCTGGCTCGCAGGCGCTGATCGCCGACGCCGCGCATTCCCTCTCAGACCTGCTGTCCGACTTCGTGGTGCTGCTGGCCGGCTGGCAGAGCCGCAAGGACCCGGACGCCGACCACCAGTACGGCCACCTGCGCTTCGAGACCGCGGCGTCGCTGGCGCTCGGCGCGCTGCTGCTGGCGGTGGGCGCGGGCATGCTGTGGGCGGCAGTGGACAAATTGCAGCATCCGGCCAGCCTGCAGCCGGTGCAGCCGGTGGCCTTGTGGGTGGCGCTGGCCGCGCTGGCGTCCAAGGAGCTGCTGTTCCGCTACATGCTGGCGGTGGCGCGGCGCGTGCGCTCGGGCATGCTGGTGGCCAATGCGTGGCATGCGCGCTCGGATGCGGCCTCGTCGCTGGTGGTGGCACTGGGCATTGGCGGCAACCTGCTGGGTTACCACATGCTCGATCCGGTGGCGGCCATCGTGGTGGGGCTGATGGTGGCGCGCATGGGCCTGCGTTTCGGCTGGGATGCGCTCGACGACCTGATGGACCGCGCGGCCGACGAGGAGACCGTCGCGGAGATCCACGCGACCATGCTGGGCACGCCCGGCGTGCTGGGCCTGCACGACCTGCGCACCCGCAAGATGGGCGACCAGGTGCTGGTGGACGTGCACCTGGAGATCGATGCCACGCTGACGGTGGCGCAGGGCCATGCCATCGCGGTCGAAGCCCGGCGCCGCGCCCTGGAACATCATCACGTGCTCAACGTGATGACCCACGTCGACCCCGTATACATGACCAGCCAGGCCAGCGCTGCCTGAGCCCGGCCTGTGGATATCTTCGCAGCTTGCTGGGGATAACCGCCCGGACAAGCTGTGCCCCGCCTGGGGGCGCCTTGTGGGACGTATACGGATAACTCCGGCACCCACGCCGCCGACGTATACGCGGCTGCCGGGCTATCCCGGCGAATCAGGGTTATCCCGGAGTGGTTATCTTTGCTGCAAGTCCCTGAGCTGAAAGGGAAAAGGTGACTTATCCACGGCCTGAAGACTGGTTTACCTACTACTACTATGTTTACATATGTAAACAATATTAAAGACATAGGTAGGACCGTTGCGCTGTTCGCGGTGGCCTGACGTTTACGCAGGCATGGCCATGCGCCGGCGTATACCGGCGCCGCCAGCCGGCGCACGCGGACGTATAGCTGGCGCGCACCGGGTATACGTCCGCGCAACGCTAGCGCGGCACCTTGAAGGCCTTGCGCGCAGCCAGTACCTCGGCACGGGTCGTGCAGCCTTCCTGGTGGTCATTGACCAGGCCCATCGCCTGCATCAGCGCGTACATGGTGGTGGGACCGACAAAGCGCCAGCCGCGCTTCTTCAGGTCCTTTGACAGCGCGGTGGATTCCGGCGAGGTCGCCATGGTGCGCAGCACCTCGGGTGTCAGCACCCTGGGCCGGCTGGCCGGATCGGGTTCGAAGCGCCAGAAGTAGGCGGCCAGCGACGATTCCGTCTCCAGCAGTTCGCGGGCCCGCTGCGCATTGTTGATGGCCGCCTCGATCTTGCCGCGGTGGCGCACGATGCCGGCGTCGCCCAGCAGGCGAGCGATATCGCGCTCGCTGAAGCGCGCCACCTTCTCGATGTCGAAATTGGCAAACGCCTTGCGGAAGGCCTCACGCTTGCGCAGGATGGTCAGCCAGCTCAGCCCGGACTGGAAGCCTTCCAGGCACAGCTTCTCGAACAGCCGGCGGTCATCGGCGACCGGGAATCCCCACTCGGTGTCGTGGTAGTGGCAATAGTCCTCCAGCGTGCCGCACCAGCCGCAGCGCACCGATGCTTCCTTCTTGCTTGTCATGGGTACCTGTTCCCTGTTGAAAGTCCCGGACGCCGGCCAGGCTCTCGCCGACCGGCGCATTTGCTGCGATCATGCCCGCACCTGAGAGATTGCGGAAGGCTGAAAATGGACATGCGATTGACAACCCTGGACGAAGACGGATGGGAGCTCGACGACGCCGAGCCCATCGCCGCCGCCCATCCCGATACCTTCTGGATGCCGCCGCGCGAGGAACGTGATGCACTCGCACCCGGCCAGCTGGTCAAGCTGATCTTCCGCATCCTGGTCGCCGACGAGGCGGGCAGCGAAGAGGTCCACGTCGAACGGATGTGGGTGATCGTCACCGGGCGCGAGGGTAGCCTTTACACCGGCGAGCTCGACAACCAGCCGTATTGCACCGAGGAGATGAACCCGGGCATGCCGCTGTGCTTCGAGGCGCGGCATGTGATCAATATCCACCGGGACGAGGACGAAGCCGGCTAGGGGGCCTGTCAGCGGACAACAAAAAAGAAAGCCAGCCTCGCGGCTGGCTTTCTTGCTGGGAACTGGCGCAGACGGCTCAGGCCAGCTTCTTGCCCGTACGGTCGTGCATGAACACCAGCGCGATAAAACTCACCACGGCAGCAGCGATCACGTAGTAAGCCGGCGCCAGCTTGTTCTGCGTCGACTCGATCAGCCACGTCACGATCAGCGGCGCAAAGCCGCCGAAGATGGTCACGGCGAAGTTGTAGGCCAGCGACAGCCCGGTGGAGCGCACCTCGGTCGGGAACTGCTCGGCCAGCACCGCCGGGGCCGGGCCGGTGAAGGCCGCCAGCAGGATGCCCAGCACGATCTGCACCTGCAGCAGCGTCTGCGTGCTCGGCGACACATTGAGCCAGTGGAACAGCGGATAGGCCAGCACGCCGATCAGCAGCGCCACGATGCCCAGCATGCGCTTGCGGCCCATGCGGTCCGACAGCATGCCCATCAGCGGGCACAGCACCAGGATGATGGCGCCGCACAGCGCGGTCGACTTGAAGGTCGCGCCCAGCGGCAGGCCCAACTGCTGCTTGGCGTACGACGGCATGTAGAACACCAGCACGTAGGTGCACACCGTCCACAGGATGGTCACGCCCAGGCCGGCCAGCACTTCGCGCGGGTGGTCGCGCAGCACCTGCGTGAGCGGCGAGAACTTGACCTTGGCAGCCTTGCGGGCGGCCTGGCGCGCCTCGAACTCGGGTGGCTCGTCCAGGTGCGAGCGGATATACATGCCGACCGGGCCGATCAGCAGGCCGAACAGGAACGGGATGCGCCAGCCCCAGGCATCGATCTGCTCGGGCGACAGGCCGTTGGTGACCAGCGCGCCCATGGCCGCGCCCAGCATGAAGGAGATGCCCTGGCTGGCCTGCTGCCAGCTGGCGTAGGCGCCGCGCTCCGCGTCGGGCGCGTGCTCGATCAGGAAGGCGGTGGCGCCGCCCACCTCGCCGCCGGCGGAGAAGCCCTGGATCAGGCGCGCCAGCACGATCAGCGCCGGTGCCCACAGACCGATCTGGTCGTAGGTCGGGGCCAGGCCGATGATGGCCGTACCCAGCGCCATCAGCAGGATGGTCAGCGTCAGTGCCGCCTTGCGGCCCACGCGGTCGGCGTAGACGCCGAGCACGATGGCGCCGACCGGGCGCATGAAAAAGCCCACGCCGAAGGTGGCGACGGTCAGCAGGAACGAGGTCAGGTCATCGCCGGTCGGGAAGAACAGCTTGGCGATGATGACGGCAAAGAAGCTGTAGACGGTGAAGTCGAACCATTCCAGGCCGTTGCCGATAGTGGCGGCGATGATCGCCTTTCGTCGGGTGGCGGCGGAAATGTCGGGGATGGGGGCGGTAGTCGCGGTCATGAAGCGTCGGAAATGCAGGGAAACCGCAATGTTAAGCGATTCCTTAATTTTCGATCCGCCCCTGATCCGCTGTGAACGCGCTCAGAAGCTGGCCGCCAGCCCCAGCGAGACGCCCGACACGTTGTTGCCGAACACATAGCGCACCACCGCCCGGATCCGCGTGACAAAGACCTCGTGTGCGCTGGTGTCCAGTTCCAGCCCGGTGCCGAGCGTGGTCAGGTAGTTGAAGCCGAGGATGCCGGCTTGGCTGCCGAGGTAGTGTGAATGGGATAGTTCAAGCACGTACCGCACCGGCCGGTCGAACGCGTGCATCCCGGTCGGCGCCCGCCAGCGCGCCCACAGGTTGGCGGTCTGCGCCGTGGCCGTGCCCGTCACCGAGCTGGTCGTGCCGCCGAAGCTCTGCAGGTGGATATTGGTGTAGCGCAGTTCCACGTCGATCTCATAGTTCTCGCGGTAGTGCTCCCAGTCCAGCATCACCGAGCCGCCCAGCCCGTAGGCGTTCAGGCTGCCGCCGTCGAGGAAGTTGATCTGGCGGTCGGTGACCTGCTCGACCGCGAACTTGCCGATTGACAGGTCGCTGGAGACATTGCCCAGCGAGGCGTTGAAGATGGGCCGGAACACCAGTTCCTTGTTGGCCGTCAGCGGAAAGTCCCAGCCCACGCCGATGGTGCCGGAAAAGGTGTTCCAGCGGGTCGGGATGGCGCGGGACTCGGCGCCATTGGTGGCAACGAAGGTGGGATCGTAGCGGCTGTAGGCGATGGCGCCTTCCAGGTAGAGCGGGAACGACTTGCTGATCGTGAAGCCGCCGCCCAGCTGCGACATGACGATGCCGGGATCGTTGGTGCTGGTGTTGTTGATCGACAGCGAGCTGGAGGTAAGGTCCGGCACCACCGAGTACGCCATCAGCGACAGCACCGCGTTGGCGTGCCGCTGCACATTGGCCCCGGCCAGGCGCAGTCCGGGCGTGCCCTGGGCATGTGCCGCGCCGGCGGCCAGCAGCGCCGCCGCGCCCGTGGCGGCCAGGGCCGCCCGCCAAAGAGGCCGCGAGCGGCGGCTTGGCGCGGGGTGGAACCGGCGGTGTCGCTGGCGTGCGGACATGGACAATCTCTGTGCAGTCGGTGCCGGTGCGCGCTGCAGTGCGGCATGCGGCGGTCTCCCGCGCATTCTAGCGACGCAGGATAGGGTGGGAGCGTCGCGCGAAATCTTTCAGATCGGACTGTTGCCGCCTTACATCGGCGCGGCGGCGCCGGTCAGCCGGCAGGATGGCGCCGGGTTGACGGCCTGGAGGGTGAGGCAGGCGGGGAGGGCGGCGTAGCCGGCATGGCCGGACAGGCGGGCGCCGGCCGGCGGCGCATGAGCCACAGCAGCAGGGCACTGGCGGCCCAGCCGGTCACGAACACGGTGTCGCCGGCATGGTTCAGCCAGGCTGCCGCCGAGGGCGTGCCGGCCAGGGATGCCAGCAAGCCGGCCGGCAGGCGCGCCAGGATCCACAGGGCGACGGCGGGCACGCTGCCGTAGACGCCCGGTTGCCACCAGTGGGCCAGGAAGGGAGGGTGCCGCCCGGGGCGGCGCGGGATGCGCGGTACCACCGAAGTCTCCGGCCACACATGGCGCGCGGGGCGTGCCGGTGGCATCAAGGCGTTGCAGGACCCCGCCGGATGACACCGCCGGCGGACTCACGGTTGCATCATAGGCTGATCGCCCCTGGCTGCGCTGCCGGTGCCCCAGGCGCTGTGTGCGCCACGCCACGCTGAGTCCGGCCGTTCAACTTTTTTGCACGATGTGTCCGCAAATGGCGCCCGTGCCGAGCTCGGATATTTGCCAAACTGGATGCAGGTACACAAACAGTTTGAAGGTGGTCCCGCCATGCTTCCCTCGCTTTATATTTCCCACGGTTCCCCGATGCTCGCCATCGACCCCGGCCCCACCGGCGCCGCCTTCGATGCGCTGGGCGGGCAGTTGCGCGCCCGGCGCCCGCGCGCGGTGCTGGTGATCTCGGCGCACTGGATCTACAGCACGCTGGCTGTCACCAGCCGCGAGCGCCAGGAAGCCTGGCACGACTTTGGCGGCTTCCCGCGCGAGCTGTATGCACTGCGCTACGACGCCCCGGGCTCGCCGGCGCTGGCCGAGCGGGTCAAGGCCCTGGTCGAGGCGGCGGCCGTCCCCGGCGCCGGGTTTGTCGGCCAGGACGACGAGCGCCCGCTGGACCATGGCGCCTGGATGCCGATGCGCCACTTCTTCCCGGATGCCGACGTGCCGGTGGTGCAGCTGGCGCTGAACCCCTACCTGTCGCCCGCCACGCAGATCGAGATCGGCCGCGCGCTGGCCCCGCTGCGCGACGAGGGCGTGCTGGTGCTGGCGTCCGGCAGCTTCACGCACAACCTGCAGGAAGTGTTTGGCGGCGGCCGGCGCGACCAGCATGGGCCGCAGGCCGAGCCGTATGTGGAAGCCTTCCGCGGCTGGATGACGGATGCCCTGGACGAGGCCCTGGCCACCGGCGATACCGGCCGTATTGCCGACTACCGCGCCCAGGCGCCATATGCGCGCCGCGCGCACCCGACCGACGAGCACCTGCTGCCGCTCTTCGTGGCGCTGGGCGCGGCGTTGGGGCCGCAGGCTGCCAGGGGCGCAGGAGCGGCGCCGGCCAGCGTGTCGCGGGTTGCCGATGAAGTGACCTATGGCGTGCTCGCCATGGACAGCTTCGTGTTCGAGGGCCTAGGCGCCGGCGCGCCGCTGCGCGCGGCCGCCTGATGCCTTACCGCTCGGCCGCGGCCTGCGCCGCCGGCGTGCCGGCGCGCGCCGGCAGGTAGCGCCGTGCCGAGCGCGCGCCCGCCAGCGCAATCCAGCCCATGGTCAGCGCCACCAGCGCCAGCCCGATGCGCAGGTTGGCCAGGTGCGCCACCCCACCGATCAGCACCGGCCCCAGCAGCAGCCCCAGGTAGGCAAAGCGCGCCACGCGCGAAATTGCTTCGGCCGGCGCCACGCCCGGCAGCCGCGACGCGGCAACGAAGAAGATCGGCACCATATTGGCCGCGCCCAGCCCCATCAGCGTAAAGCCCGCCAGCGCAGCCAGCGGAAGCGGCACCAGCAGCGCCAGCGCGATGCCGCCAAAGCCCAGCCAGGCACTGCCAGTCAGCGTGGCGCCGTCGCCCAAGCGCGCGCGCAGGCGGTCGCCGCCGAAGCGTCCGCACGCCATCCCGCCCGAGAACGCGGCGTAGCCCAGGCTGATCCAGCCATCGGGCGCCTGCGCCACGTCGCGCATATAGACGCTGGTCCAGTCGTACATCGCGCCCTCGCCGATCAGCCCGAGGAAGGCCAGCAGCCCCAGCAGCCACAGCGCGCGCACCGCATGGTCGCGATGGTGGGCCGCCGATGGCAGCACCGGATGATCCGCCAGCAGCCCGGGCAGCGTACCGAGCGCCACCGTCGCGGTCACGCCCGCCATCATCGCCGCATGCGCCAGCGGCGCCACGCCCAGCGACAGCATCAGGCCGCCCGCGCCCGCACCCGCCATGCCGCCCAGGCTGAACATGCCGTGCAGCGCCGACATCACGGGCCGCGTGCGGCCGGCCTCGACCGTGGCGGCCTGCGCGTTCATGGCGACATCAAAGGCCGCATTGGCCATGCCGAACGCCGCCAGCGCGGGCAGCAGCAGCCAGAACGACGGCATCGCCAGGATCGCCACCGTGGCCAGCGCGAACAGCAGCCCGCCCGTCATCGACGCCCGTGCGCTGCCCGCACGTGCCACCCAGCGCCCGACGGGGCCCATCGCCAGGATGGCGCCGCCGGCCACGGCCAGCATCGCCAGCGAGAGCATGGCGTCGGACAGGCCGAAGCGTGCCTTGATGGTGGGGATATGCACGCCCCACGTGGCAAAGGTGGCGCCATTGACGAAGAAAAGCGCCATGGTGCCGCGCGTGGCGCGCGACACCGCGGCCGGCAAGGGCGCGGAGGCGGTCGGGGAATGCGGATCAGGCATGGGAGGGTGCGGCAGGCGGCGCAGCGGTGCCCCTGCAAAAGCCGTCATTGTCCCGCATCGGCGTGGGGCGGGCATGACAGCACCGCACTAGCGCTACCGGCTGGCGGCATCCACGCGCAGCAGCCCGCGTCGGTGCAGCGCGTAGCCGAAGGCCAGCAGCGCGCCCAGCGCCAGCGCCACCATCACCCACAGCATCAGCCAGTAGCCGCCGGCGGCACGCCACAGCAGCGCGCCCAGCCACGGCGCGGCGGCCTGCATCAGCAGCACCGGCGTCATCATCAGCCCGTTGAGCGTGGCGTAGTGATGGCGCGAGATCAGTTCCGGCATAGCCATCGCACGCAGCATGGTGTTGACGCCATTGGCGCAGCCGTACAGCACCGCGGCCACCATCAGCCAGGCGCCGTGCCCCAGCGCAAAGCACAGCAGCCCGGCGCCCATCAGCGCATAGACCGGCAGCGACAGCCGCACCGGGTGGCGCACCCCCGCGCGCATCATCAGCATGCGGCCCGCCACCTGGGCCGGGCCGATCAGCGCGGCGACCACCAGTTGCTGCGCCACCGGCATTCCCTTTTCGGTCAGCATCGGGATCAGGTGCGCGCCCAGCAGCGAGGCCACCACGGCGGTCGCGGTAAAGGCCAGCACCACCGCCCAGAACACCGGCTGGCGCAGCGTGGCGCGTGCAATGTCGCGGCTGCCGGCCTGGCCGTCGGCGGGGGTCATGCCGGTGTAGGTGGGATGCAGCGCGTAGCGCATGCGCGCGTGCAGCGGCGCGCAGACCAGCAGGTTGAGCGCGGCAAAGCCGATCAGCGTCGGGCGCCAGCCCAGATGGATCACCAGCCATTGCGCCAGCGGCACGAAGATCGTGCTGGCAAAGCCGGCCATCAGCGTGACTACCACGATCGGCTTCTGGTACTGGTCGCCATAGGCCTGGCGCAGCACCACGAAGGCGGGCTCGTACAGTGTGGTCGCCATGGCCAGCCCGATCGGCACCCACATCAGCAGGAACACCGGCTGCGATGGCGTCCATGCCCACAGCAGCAGGCCCAGCCCGGCCAGCACCGAGCCCGCGCCCATCACCTTGCGCGCTGGTGCGCGGTCCAGCAGCCGCCCCACCGCGAACGAGCACAGCGCCCATACCAGCAGCCCCAGCGAATAGCCGCCCGCCAGGAAGGGCTTGGACCAGCCCAGGCTGCGGATCATGGGGTCGATGAAAACAGTGAAGGCGAAGAACAGCGTGCCCCAGGAGATGGTCTCGGTCAGGCCGAGGATCCAGACCAGCCGGCGCGGCGGCGTGGCGGGGTGCGCGGGTCCGGTGCGTGCCGGGCTGGCGTCTGGGTCTGTGCTGGCGGCGTCCGCGTCGGAGCTGGCTTCCAATGTTGTCATGGCGGGCCCGGCGGGGGTGGTCGCCATGGGTGGCGGCGCGTGGGGCCAGTCGGAAATTGTAGCGATCCCGCGCGCACCCTGCGCGCGGGGTGCCGTGGGGGGCGCGCGTTACTGTGCGGTCACCGGCGCGGGCGGTCCCTTGAGCTCGACCACGTTGCCGTCCGGATCGCTCACATAGAGCGACGGTCCCTTGCCTTCGGCGCCGAAGCGCTGCGCCACCTCGCCGGCCTGCACGCCATGCCGTGCCAGTTGCGCCCGCACCGCGTCGGCATCGAACGGGTCGATGCGCAGGCAGAAATGGTCCAGGTTGCGGCCCTGCGCACCCGGTCCCGCGCCGCCGGCGCGGCCGAGCGGGCCGTCGAGCGCGACCAGGTCGATCAGCCCGCTGCCCGCGCGCAGCTGCGTCAGGCCCAGTTCGGTTTGCTCGCGCTCCACGCTGCAGCCCAGCACCTCGACATAAAAGCGCCGCAGCGCGTCCACGTCGGGGCTGCGCAGTACCAGGTGGTCGATGCCCAGGATGCGGAACATGGCGGCCTCAGTGGTGCAGCCCGTCGTAGTCGATGACCTTCAGGCTGTCCAGGTCGACATTGTCCAGGCAGCGCACATTGACCGCGGCCATCGGCTTGCCGTCCTTGTCCTGCCCGTCCGCATACGGGCCGCAGCCGCACACGGGGCAGAAGCGGTGCGCGATCTTCATGGTGTTGAAGCGGTAGGTGGAGGCATTGCTCTCCGGCGTTTCCAGCTTGAACGTCGCGCGCGGCACGAACCACAGCAGGTGGCCGCGCCGGCGGCAGATCGAGCAGTTGCAGCGGATCACGCTGGGGATGCTGTCGGCCTCCACTTCGAAGGCAATGGCACCGCAGTGGCAGCTTCCGTGGAAAGTCATGTCGTCTCCTTGTTGTCGGTCCGGCGTGCCCGCTAAATATCGGGAATCAGTCGTTTGCCCAGGCTGACCGCCTCGTCGGGCGCATAGCCCAGCTTGTCGTAGAAATCGATCACGGCGCGGTTGCCTGCGCGTACCAGCAAGTTGATCTTGGGACAGCCCCGCTCGATCAGCAGCTGTTCGGCATGCGCCATCAGCATGCGCCCGTACCCCTTGCCCTGCAGGCCGGGCTGTACCGCCAGATAGTAGACCCAGCCGCGATGCCCGTCGAACCCCACCATGGCAGTGGCGACGGGATGGCCGTCGATGTCACCGACCAGGAACAGTTCAGGTTGCTCGGTCAGCTTGCGCGCGATATCGCGCTGCGGGTCGTTCCACGGACGGGTCAGGCCGCAGGCCTGCCACAAGGCAATGACGCAGGATTGGTCTTCCGGTCGGAAAGGACGGATCAGCATGCTTGGTGGTGCGCCGCAATATGCCGGCACATTGTTAGCTTTTTGACAGTGTATCGCCGCTGCGGGTGCCACAATGCCTGCAAAACATGACGAGACGATGCGCGGCCATCGCGCACGCTCCCACAACAGGAGACCCGCATGAGCGACATCCACGCGCCTGCACGCGCCACCTTCAGCCATATGGAACACGGCACCCGCGAAGACTGGGCCGCCATCTCCGCCGAGTTCATGCCATTCGCGCGGGCGCTGCCGGAGCGTGTGCTGGCGCACCTGCGCCTGCTGGATGGCGATTACGGCGGCTTCCCCGTGGATCGGCTCACGCATTCGCTGCAGGCCGCGACGCTGGCGCACCGCGACGGCCAGGACGAGGAATACGTGGTCTGCGCGCTGCTGCACGATATCGGCGATACGCTCGGCAGCTTCAACCATCCCGATATCGCCGCCGCCATCCTCAAGCCATTCGTCAGCCCCGAGAACCTGTGGATGGTGGAAAAGCACGGCGTGTTCCAGGGCTACTACTTCTTCCATCACCTCGGCCTGGACCGCAACCTGCGCGAGCAGTACCGCAGCCAGCCCGAACTGTTCGAGCGCACCGCGGAGTTCTGCCGCAAGTACGACGGTGCCGCCTTCATGACGGACTACGACACGCTGCCGCTGTCGTTCTTCGAGCCGATGGTGCGGCGCGTGCTGGCGCAACCGCGCAACTCGATGTATGTGAAGCCGGGAGAAGCGACGCTGGCACAGCCCTGAAAGCACAACGGCCTCGCTTCATGCGAAGCGAGGCCGTTGTGTCATGCCGTGGCCAGTCAGGCCGCGCGCTGCGCCGTCTCCGGATGGCGGAACTGCTCCAGCAGCTTGGCCCAGCGTCCGCGTACCGCCTTCAGGTTGTTTTCCTTCACATGCCCGAAGCCACGAATATCGTCCGGCAGGTTGGCCAGCGTCACCGCGGTGTCGTAGTTGGCGGCATTGAGGCCCGCCACCAGTTCATCCAGCAAGGCCCGGTACTCGCCGATCAGCGCGCGCTCGGTGCGGCGCTCCTCGGTCTTGCCGAAGATGTCGAAGGCACCGCCGCGCAGGCCCTTCAGCTTGGCCAGCACGCGGAACAGCTTCATCGTCGACGGACCGAACTTGCGCTTGACCAGGTGGCCCTTGTCGTCGCGCTTTGACGTCGTCGGCGGTGCCAGCCAGAAGTTGAGCTGGTAGTCCTTGCCCGGTTCGCCTTCGAACTGCGCACGCAGCTTGTCGAGGAAGGCAGGGTCGGTGTAGAGCCGCGCCACCTCGTACTCGTCCTTGTACGCCATCAGCTTGGCCAGGTTGCGCGCCGCGGCCTCGGTCAGCGGCAGGGCCTTGCCGCTGCCAGCCAGCGTGCTCTCGGCCACGCGCACGCGGTCGATGGCTTCGCGGTAGGTGCGCGCGTAGGCGGCATCCTGGTAGGCCGTCAGGTGTTCCATGCGCCGGGCGATCAGCTTCTCCAGCATCGCGCCGCTGGAAGTCGGCATCTTGACCACTTCCGCGCCTTCCGCGGTGTTCTTCAGCTTGCCGGTCAGCGACAGCACGTGCTCGGGGTCGTGCGCCATATGGCGGCCCCAGTCGAACGCGGCCTTGTTCTTCTCGACGGCGACGCCGTTGAGTTCGATGGCGCGCTCCAGTGCCTGCAGCGTCAGCGGGATCCAGCCCTTCTGCCAGGCGTAGCCCAGCACCAGGGGGTTGGTGTAGATCGCGTCGCCCAGCAGCGCCACGGCGAGACCCGAGGCGTTGATGAACTCGCACTTCTCGCCCACGGCGGTGCGCACGTCCTGCTCGGCCGACAGACCCGGGAACTGCCACTTCGGGTTCTTGATGAAGTCGGCGGTCGGCGTCTGCGCCGTGTTGACCACGGCGCGGGTGCGGCCGGCCTGGGTCTTGGAGATGACTTCGTCGGTGGCCGACACGATCGCATCGCAGCCGATCACCAGGTCCGCCTCGCCCATGGCGATCCGGGTGGCATGCAGGTCGTCCGGGCGCGCGGCCAGCTGCACGTGCGACAGCACCGCGCCGCCTTTCTGCGCCAGGCCCGCCATATCGAGCACCGTGACGCCCTTGTTCTCCAGGTGCGCGGCCATGCCGAGCAGGCCGCCGATGGTCACCACGCCGGTACCGCCCACGCCGGTCACCAGGATGCCGTAGGCACGGCGGATCGGCGGCAGTTCCGGGTCAGGCAGCGCGGGCAGGGTGTCCATCGACACGCCGTGCTGCTCGGGCTTGCGCACCTGCGCGCCTTCGGCCGTGACAAAGCTCGGGCAGAAGCCATTCAGGCACGAGAAGTCCTTGTTGCATGACGACTGGTTGATCTGGCGCTTGGTGCCGAAATCCGTTTCCAGCGGTTCCACCGACAGGCAGTTGGACTTGACCGAGCAGTCGCCGCAGCCTTCGCACACCGCGTCGTTGATAAAGGCGCGGCGTTGCGGATCCTCCATCGTGCCGCGCTTGCGGCGGCGGCGCTTCTCGGTGGCGCAGGTCTGGTCGTAGATCAGGATGGTGCAGCCCGGCACCTCGCGCAGCTCGCGCTGCACGCTGTCGAGCTGGTCGCGGTGATAGATCGTGACGCCTTCGGGCAGCTTGATCGCGCCGTTGTACTTCTCCGGCTGGTCGCTGACGATGACGATCTTTTTCGCGCCTTCGCTGTGCACCTGCCAGGCGATGTCCCGCACCGACAGCTGGCCGTCCACCGGCTGGCCGCCGGTCATCGCCACCGCATCGTTGTACAGGATCTTGTAGGTGATGTTGACGTTGGCCGCGATCGACGCGCGGATCGCCAATAGACCGGAGTGGAAGTAGGTGCCGTCGCCCAGGTTGGCGAACACGTGCTTGTCGCCCGCGAACGGCGCCTGGCCGATCCACGCCACGCCTTCGCCGCCCATCTGGCTGAAGGTGCTGGTATTGCGGTCCATCCACACCGTCATGTAGTGGCAGCCGATGCCGGCCAGCGCGCGCGAGCCCTCGGGCACATTGGTCGAGGTGTTGTGCGGGCAGCCCGAGCAGAACCAGGGCTTGCGCTCCGCCGTCACGCGCGGCGTGGCCAGCGCCTTTTCCTTGGCCTCGATGATGGCCAGGCGCGCGGTGATGCGCGCGCGCACGTCCATCGGCAGCTCGAACTTGTCCAGGCGCGTGGCGATGGCCTTGGCAATGATCGCCGGCGACAGCTCATAGTGCGCCGGCAGCAGCCAGTTGCTCTGCGGGATCGACCATTCGCCGCCCGCGTTGTCCTTCTCGTCGAACTTGCCGTAGACCTTGGGGCGCACGTCATCGCGCCAGTTGTACAGCTCTTCCTTGAGCGCGTACTCCATGATCTGGCGCTTCTCTTCGACCACCAGGATTTCCTGCAGGCCTTCAGCAAAGGCGCGGGCGCCGTGCGCCTCCAGCGGCCACACGCAGCCGACCTTGTACAGGCGGATGCCGATCTGCGAGCAGGTGGCATCGTCCAGGCCCAGGTCGGCCAGCGCCTGGCGCGTGTCCAGGTAGGCCTTGCCGCCGGTCATGATGCCGAAGCGCGCGTGCGGCGAATCGATCTCGATGCGGTCGATCTTGTTGGCACGCACATAGGCCAGGCCCGCGTACCACTTGTAGTCGAGCAGTCGCGCTTCCTGTTCCAGCGGCGGATCCGGCCAGCGGATATTCAGGCCGCCCGGCGGCATGATGAAGTCGTCCGGCAGCACGATCTGCACGCGGTGCGGGTCCAGTTCCACCGAGGCCGACGATTCCACCACGTCGGTCACGCACTTCATCGCCACCCATAGGCCGGAGTAACGGCTCATGGCCCAGCCGTGCAGGCCGTAGTCCAGGTACTCCTGCACGTTCGACGGATAGAGCACCGGCAGGCCGCAGGCCTTGAAGATGTGCTCGGACTGGTGCGCCAGCGTCGAGGACTTGGCCGAATGGTCGTCACCGGCCAGCACCAGCACGCCGCCATGCTTCGACGATCCCGCAGAGTTGGCATGCTTGAACACGTCACCGGTGCGGTCCACGCCCGGCCCCTTGCCGTACCACATGCCGAACACGCCATCGAACCTGGCATCCGGGTACATGTTGACCTGCTGCGACCCCCACACCGAGGTAGCGGCCAGGTCCTCGTTGAGGCCGGCCTGGAACACGATGTTGTGCGCGGCGAGGTGCTTCTTGGCCTTCCATAGCGACAGGTCCAGCGCGCCCAGCGGCGAGCCCCGGTAGCCGGAGATAAAGCCGGCGGTGTTCAGGCCGGCGGCACGGTCGCGCTCCTGCTGCAGCATTGGCAGGCGTACCAGCGCCTGCGTGCCGCTGATATAGATGCGGCCACGCTCCAGCGTGTATTTATCTTCGAGGGAAACGTTTTCGAGCGCGCGGCGGATGGCGTCGCTGACCGGAGGGGTCAGGGGGGCATTCATAGGTGCTCCTCTATGGGCGTGCTGTCGGGATCACCGACACCTACAGTTGTGGGCGACCGCCTCGTAGCCTCTTGTGAAGGTGTAGGGCGGTCGTGTCTCTGCGCGGCATGGTAGCACCGCCACATAATTGGCGGTACCTTGCAATGCAGCACAAAGCGTGCCCGTCGCGCCCGTGATTTCCCGTATGGACAGGGGTTCGCGTGTACACTGCGTTGCATCGAGACGGCCCGTGCCGCTGCCAGGCTGTCCGCGATGCGCCACACCTGCACAGCCAGCCTGGTGCAACCTGATTTCCGATTGCCCGTCCTGATGTACGCATGAGACGGGCAAACCAGTGACTACCTGAACATGACCAATTCCCCCCGCCAGGGCACCGCGACCCTGGCCGTGCTGATCGACGCCGACAACGCGGCGCCCGCCATCGTCGAAGGCCTGCTGGCCGAAGTCGCCAAGTACGGCGTGGCCGCCGTCAAGCGCATCTACGGCGACTGGACCCGACCCAACCTGGCCGGCTGGAAGGAGCGGCTGCTGTCGCACTCGATCCAGCCGATCCAGCAGTTCCGCTACACCGTGGGCAAGAACGCCACCGACAGCGCCATGATCATCGACGCCATGGACCTGCTCTACACCGGGCGCTTCGACGGCTTCTGCATCGTCTCCAGCGACAGCGACTTCACCCGCCTGGCCTCGCGCATCCGCGAGCAGGGGCTGACCGTCTATGGCTTCGGCGAGCGCAAGACCCCCAAGCCCTTTGTCACCGCCTGCGACAAGTTCATCTACTCCGACGTGCTGCGCGCCGACGCGGATACGGAAGGGACCGAAGGCGTCGACGGGGCTGCCGCGCCCACGCGCAAGCGCAGCACCGGCGAACTGCGCCAGGACTCGCGCCTGGTGCGCCTGCTGCAGAACGCGGCGCAGGCCGTGTCGGATGAAGACGGCTGGCTGACGCTCGGCAGCATGGGCAACCATATCGCCAAGCAGGCGCCGGAATTCGACTCGCGCAACTACGGCTACGGCAAGCTTTCCGAGCTGGTGCAGGCCACCGGCCTGTTCGAGGTCGAGACCCGCAACGGCGGCAACAACAAGACCATCTGGATCCGGCTCAAGAAGCGTTCCAAGGGGGGCGGGGAGAGCGACGGGCGTGGCCAGCCGCAGCCGCAGCAATCCCAACCGCAGCAGTCGCAGCAGCAGCGCCAGGCCCAGCAGGCTCAGGCACAGCCTGAAGCGCGCCGCCAGCCGGCACCGGCGCCCGTGCCCGCGGATCCGCCTGCGCCCGTCGTGGCCCAGCCAGAGGCGGCGCCTGAGCCGGTGCCAGTGCGCGAACCCGCGATCGGGCAGTCTGTCATCGCCGCCGAAGTGGCCGAACCGGAGCCCGTTGCCGAGCCGGTGGCGGAGGCAGCGCCGCAGGCAGAGTCCAAGGCCCGCCCCGCACGCAAACGCGCCACGCGCCGCCCTGACGTGACGCTGAGCGAAACCCCGTGGCCGATCGACCAGTCGATCTTTGCCGCGCCGGGCACGACGGTGCTGTCGGCGCAGGTTGAAGCGCAGCCAGAGGCCCAGCCCCAGCCTGAGGCGGCCGCTGCCGAGGCGGCGCCCGCCCGTGCACCGGCCAGGAAGACGCGCAAGCGCCCGGCCAAGAAAGCGGAGTAATGTGGCCGGCCGGCGCCATGCCGGCCCCACCCGCCAAAAAGAAAACGCCGGCATCGCGCCGGCGTTTTCTTTTGCAGAGGTCCTTACCGCACCAGCTGGTTGATTTCGATGATCGGCATCAGCACCGCCAGCACGATCAGCAGCACCACCACGCCCATGGTCAGGATCAGCAGTGGTTCCAGCAGGCTGGTCAGGAACAGCGTGCGGCGTTCCAGTTCCTGCGCCTCGCCCTGGGCCGCGCGGTCCAGCATCACCGGCAGGTTGCCAGTGGCTTCGCCGGAGCGGATCAGGTGCACCAGCACCGGCGGGAACTGGTTCTGCGCCGCCAGCGCGCGCGCCAGCGAGGCGCCTTCGCGCACGCGGGTGTTGGCGTCTTCCACGTTGGCGCGCAGCGCCTCGTTGGTCAGCGTCTCGCCCGCGGCCTGCAGGCTGCGCAGGATCGGCACCCCGGCCGACACCAGGATGGCCAGCGTGCCGGCAAAGCGCGCGGTGTTGTAGCCACGGATCAGCTTGCCCAGCAGCGGCGCGGTCAGCAGCCAGCGGTGCCATTCCAGCCGCACCGCGGGCTGGCGCAGCAGGCGGCGGATGCTGAACGCCGCCACCGCGATCACCGCCAGCGCCGCCCACCACCAGTTGCGCACGAAGTCCGACAGCGCCAGCATGACGATGGTCAGCGTCGGCAGCTTCTGCTTGGTGTTGGCGAACACGCTCACCACCTGCGGCACCACGTACGACAGCAGGAAGATCACGATGGCGAACGCCACCACCGTGACGATGGCGGGGTAGGTGAAGGCCAGCCGGATCTTGGAGGTCAGGGTGTTGCGCGACTCGATATAGCCGGCCAGCCGCTCCAGCACCAGTCCCAGGTGGCCGGAGTGCTCGCCGGCCGAGACCAGCGCGCGGTAGATGTCGGGGAAGTCGCGCGGGTGCTGCGCCAGCGCCACCGACAGCGAGCTGCCGCCCATCACCTCGGCGCGGATGCCGGCCAGCAGCTCGTGCACATAGGCGCGCTCGGCCTGGTCGGCCAGTGCGCCCAGGGCCTCGTCCAGTGGCAGCCCGGCCACGATCAGGCTGGCCAGCTGGCGCGTGAACAGCGCCTGCTCCTGCGTCGACAGCCTGCGCGCAAACAGCTGGCTGCCGCTGCGCGGCGCCAGGCCGGCACCAGCCAGCGGGTCAACGGTCAGCGGTGTCAGCCCGCGCGCGCGCAGCTGCGAACGCGCCTGGCGCGGGCTGTCGGCCTCGATCACGCCGCGGTCGGTCTTGCCGGCGGCGTCGGCGGCTTCGTAGCGGAAGGCTGGCATTCGGGTGGCTCCGCTTTAGTCGCGCGTCACGCGCAGCACTTCCTCAAGCGAGGTCGCGCCGCTGTCGACCCAGCGCTGCGCGTCGCCGCGCATGGTGTGCATGCCGTGCGCCAGTGCCACCTGCTTGATCTCGGACTCCGGCGCCTGCCGGTGGATCATGGTGCGGATCTCGTCACCGACGGTCAGCAGCTCATACACGCCCATGCGCCCCTGGTACCCGGACTGGCCGCACTTGTCGCAGCCCACCGGGTGCCACACGGTCTGCAGCGGCTTGCCCTGCGCGTGCAGCACCTCGGCCTCGGCGGCAGTGATCTCGATCACTTCCTCGCGCTTGCAGTGCTGGCACAGGCGGCGTACCAGCCGCTGTGCCAGCACCCCCAGCAGCGATGACGACAGCAGGAACGGCTCGATCCCCATGTCGACCAGCCGCGTCACCGCCGAGGCCGAGTCGTTGGTGTGCAGCGTGGCCAGCACCAGGTGGCCGGTCAGCGAGGCCTGCACCGCGATCTGCGCGGTTTCCAGGTCGCGGATTTCGCCGATCATGACCACGTCCGGGTCCTGGCGCAGGATCGCGCGCAGGGCCTTGCCGAAGGTCATGTCGATGCGCGCGTTGACCTGGGTCTGGCCGATGCCGTCCAGGTCGTACTCGATCGGGTCTTCCACCGTCATGATGTTGGTGGTGCGCGCATCCAGCCGCGACAGCGCCGCATACAGCGTGGTGGTCTTGCCCGAGCCGGTCGGCCCGGTCACCAGCACGATGCCGTGCGGCTGGCGGATCAGGTGGTCGAAGCCGCGCAGCGTGCCGGGCGCCATGCCCAGCTTGGCCAGGTCGAGCCGGCCCGCTTCCTTGTCCAGCAGGCGCAGCACCGCGCGCTCGCCATGGCCGGTGGGCAGGGTCGAGACCCGCACGTCGACCGGGCGCCCGCCCACGCGCAGCGTGATGCGGCCGTCCTGCGGCAGGCGTTTCTCGGCGATATCGAGCTGCGCCATGATCTTGATGCGCGAGATCAGCGCGCCGTGCAGCGCCTTTTTCGGCCGCACCACGTCGCGCAGCGTGCCGTCCACGCGAAAGCGCACCACCGACGACGACTCGAACGGCTCGATATGGATATCCGAGGCGCCTTCGCGCGCGGCCTGCGTCAGCAGCGCATTGATCATGCGGATGATCGGCGCGTCGTCCTCGGATTCAAGCAGGTCCTCCACCGCCGGGATGTCCTGCATCAGGCGCGACAGGTCGACCTCGCCTTCGACCTCGCCCACCACCTGCGCGGCGCTGCCGGCGTCCTGGCGGTTGTAGGCGTCGGCCATGGCGAGTTCCAGTGCGTCGGGCTCAAGCACGCGCAGCCGCAGCGCGCCGTGCACGCGCGCGACCTCGGCCAGCGCGGTCGGGGACGTGGCACGGGTCACCCAGACTTCCAGTCCGTCAGGGCGCTGGTGCGCGACCAGCAGCGGCGCCTCGCGCGCAAAGCCGTACGAGACCAGCCGCGCGGCCATCGGCGAGGGCGGCTCCAGGGTCTCGGCCGGCGCGCTGGCGCCGGCGGGCAGGGCAGTTTGGACTTCGCTAGCCATGTCGGGGCCTAGTTCTGGAACGCAGACTCGCCGCGCAGGCTCAGCGGCTGGGGTGCGTTCGCCGGTGCTTGCGGCAGCTGCTGCGGTGCCGGCTGCACGGGCTGTGGCTGGCCCGGCACGCCGGGCTGCGGGGCATTCTGCGGAAGGGGCTGCTGCAGGGGCAACGGGGCGGCAACCGGGCCGTTTGCACGCGGATCGACGAACGGCGTGGACGGAGCCTCGGCCGGCGGCAGCAACGGCGTGTTGGTATCACGCATCATGATGTTAGGCGAAACAAAGCCCTGCTGCTGCGCGCGCATATAGTCGTAGCGGTCCTGCGTCAGGCGGTCGGTGGCGCCGGCCGTGCGCATCACATAGGGGCGCAGGAACACCAGCAGGTTGGTCTTGGAGCGGTTCTTGTTCTCGTAGCGGAACAGGCCGCCGATCCATGGGATGTCGCCCAGCAGCGGCACCTTCTGCACGCCGTCGCCGTATGAGTCCTCGATCAGGCCGCCCAGCACGATGATCTGGCCGTCGTCGACCAGCACATTGGTCTCGATCGAGCGCACGTTGGTGGTCGGGCCCTGGATCAGGTTGGCGGTGGACTGCACCACCGACGACGATTCCTGGAAGATCTGCATCTTCACCAGCCCGCCGTCGGTGATCTGCGGCTTCACGCGCAGCGTGATGCCCACGTCCTTGCGGTCGAAGGTCTGGAACGGCGTGACCGACGCCGCGCCGCCGGTCTGGGCATAGGAGCCGGTGGTGATCGGGATGTTCTGGCCGATCAGGATCTTGGCTTCCTCGTTCTCCAGCGTGATCAGGTTCGGCGTGGACAGCAGATTGACGCTGCCGTTGGAGCCCAGCGCGCGCAGCAGCGCGCCCAGCCCCATCGCCTTGTTGACGATGCCCAGGTTCAGGCCGCCGACGTCCTTCACGAACCCTTGCGCCGCGGCGATGGCGGCGCCGCGGTTGGTGTCGGCCAGCGCCCCGGCCAGGGTCAGGTTCAGGATGTTCTGTCCGCCGGTGCCGAAGTTGGTGCCGGCAAAGACGTTGTTGTTGCCGCTCGACGAGCTGATCAGGCCCTGCCACTGGATGCCCAGCTCGCTCGCCTGGGTGGAGGTCACTTCGACGATCATCGACTCGATGTAGACCTGCGCGCGGCGCGCGTCGAGGTCGTCGATCACGCCGCGCAGGTTGCGGTAGACCGGTTCGCTGGCGGTGATGATGAGCGAGTTGGTGGACTGGTCGGCCTGGATGATGCCGCCGGTGGCCGGCTGGGTATTGGTGCCGAACGACGCGGCGAAGGCCGAGTTGCCATAGGCGCCGCCGGAGCCTCCCGCCGCGCCGGTGCCGCCCCGCATGCTGGCCTGGGTGCCGGTGGCGCCGCCGGTGAATTGCCCGCCGGCCGGCGTCGAGACATTGGTCATGCCCCCCGCGCCGCCGATGCCGCCGGCCTGCCCGCCGGGCTGGGTGGCGCTGGCAAAGCTGCTGTCGGCGGCGACAATGGCGCGCAGCGTGGCCGCCAGCTTGATCGCATCGGCGTTCTTCAGCGGCACCACCCAGATATTGCCGGGGCGCGCATAGGGCTGGTCGAGCTTTTCGATCAGCTGGCGCGCCTGCTGCAGCCGCGCGCGGCTGGTGGCGCGGATCATTAGCGAATTGCTGCGCGGCTCCGCCACCACCGAGGTGCGCAGGCTGGCGTCGACGCCCGGTGCGCCGCCGCCGGTGGCGCCCGCGGCGCCGGGGTCGAGCAGCTTCTGCAGCACCGCCGCGGTATCGCTGGCCAGGGCGTGCTTGAGCGGCACCAGCTCGACCTCGCCCGAGGCCGGCGCATCGACCGCGGCGATGATGCGCGCCAGCCGGCGCAGGTTGTCGGCGTAGTCGGTGATGACAAGCGTGTTGTTGGCCGGGTAGGCGGTGATGGTGTTGTTGGGCGCGATCATCGGCCGCAGCACCGGCACCAGGTTGTTGGCCGATTCATAGTTCAGCCGGAACACCTGCGTCACCACCTGGTCGCCGCGGCTGGGGCTGGCGCCGATCACCGTGGGCGAGCCCTGCAGCTTGGCGTCGGCCTCGGGCACGACCTTGGTGAAGCCGTTGCTCTCGACCATGGCATAGCCCTGCATGCGCAGCACCGAGCCCAGCGTCTGCAGCGCCTGCGCGCGCGAGACCGGCTGCTCGGTGACCAGGTTGACCGTGCCTTTCACGCGCGGGTCGATCACGAAGTTCTTGCCGGTGGCCTGGCCGACCGCCTTGACCACCGAGTCAAGGTCGGCGTTGACGAAGTTCAGCACCACTTGGTCGCGGTTGGACGGCGTGATGTCGGGCGGCGCGGGCGGGGTGCCGGTGCGCGCGCCGGGCTGGGCCCACAACGGCGCGGGCGCCAGCAGCGAGAGCCCGCACAGCAGGGCCACGGCGCGGGCGCAGGCGGTGTGGAAAACAGGTCGGATGGCGTGGGTTTTCATAGTCATTTCCGGGCGCTCCTGGATTGGCCAGGCATCAGAAGCGCAGCCTTGTCACATGGTTGTCTCGTCGTCCCAGCAGGCTCAGCAGGCTGGTCAGTTGCGTTGCCGCTTCGGGCTCGGCGTGCGCGGTGCCCTCGAAGCGCGCCTGCCGCCCCAGCGTGCCGCTGCCCTCCAGGTGCAGCGGCCCGGCGATGGTGCTCAGCTGCAGCTTGCCGCCACCCTCGCCGGTCCAGTCGATTTCGGCGCGGTAGCTGCCCAGCGGGCGCAGCCGGCTCACGGCCGACGACACCTGTTCGATGCGCAGCGTCATATGGCCGCGCATGCCCTGGCCCGAAAAGCGTCCCTGCAGCGTGGACCAGTCCACGCGCATCAGGCCGTCCGGGCGCAGCGTATTGAACGGCGCGCCGATGCCTTCGAGCAGCGCCGCGGGCAGCCGGATGGCGCCTGCCTGCGCACTCCAGCCGCCGGGGGTCACGGTGATGGCGACCGGCGCGGCCATGGCCTCGGAGTGGCTCACCACCAGGCGCGCGCTGCCGCCCAGCAGCGGCCAGAACGCCAGCGTCCATTGCAGCCGGCCGGGCAGCACGGTCGCGGTCTGGCTGCCGGCGCCGGCCGACAGCGCCAGCGTGGCGCTGCCATGCCAGAGCGAGCCGCTGGCATCGGCCAGCAGTACCCGTCCCTGCGTCTGCGTGGCCACGCGCGCGGCGATCCATGCCGCCGGCAGCATCGCCACCACGGTCACCGCGGCGCTCGCCAGGCCAAGCCCCAGCCAGCGCAGGCGCCGCCATGCGGCCGGCTGGCGCAGCTTGCGGCGCGGCAGGCGCAGCGTTTCCAGCCGTACCATCAGCTGCGGCCGCCCGGACCCTGCAGGGTCGCGCTGACGTTCACCAGCGCCGTGGCGCCGACATAGACGATACGGGCGTCGATCACCTTCATGCGCTGCTGCTGGCGCACGTCCTGCAGCCAGCCGCTGACCGCGCCGAACGGCACCTTGTCCAGCTGCACCTGCACGCTGTTGTCGGCGCCGGCGGCCAGCCGGGTCGCCTTCAGGCCGTGCTGGCCCAGGCTGTCCTGTAGCGCTTGCGTGAGCGCGTCGCCGCGCAGCGATGGCGCCGGCGTGGCCTTCAGGCCGCGGGCTTCCTGCGCCAGGGTTTCCATTTCGGCCAGGTCGGCGCGCAGCTTGGGCAGGTTGCGCGCCAGGCGCTCGCGGCCGTCGGCGGCCGGCTCCCACAGGACCAGGTAGCCGATCACCAGCGCCAGCACGGCGCCGCCGCCGCCCAGGATGGCCTGTTCGCGCGGGTTGCGCGCCGACCAGAAGGCGTTGAAGCGCTCCTGCCACGCCTGCGGCACGGACGGGCGCAGCCGCGCCAGGCGCGTGCGCAGCGCAGAGGTCGCGCCTGGCCGGCTGGCGCGTGGCGTCTGGCTTCGGGCTGTGTCTTTCATGGGGTTCATGCTGGTGGGCCCGCTTACAGGCCGGGCCTGACGGTCCAGCGGGAGCCGGGCGTCACCGGGGTGCCTGCGCTGCTGCTGGTACTGCCAGCGGCACTTCCGGCCTTGTCTTCTTCCATCTGCAGTCCGGCTTGGCGCGCGGCGCTGCGCAGCCCGGCCGTGTCCGTGCCCGGCTTGAGCGTCACCACCAGCATGCGGCCGCGGTACTCCAGCGCCTGCAGCGCGTCGGGCGGCAGCCTGCGCGCGGCCTGGGCAAAGCGGTCGGCCAGCGGCAGGAAGTCTTCCGGCGTGCTGCGGCCGCTGGCGGTGCGCAGCTGCTCGACCTGCCGCCGCATCTGCAGCGGCGCGTCGAGCACGGTCTGGATCTGCGGGAAGGCGCCGTGCAGCGCCTGCAACTGCGCGGCTTCCAGCCGCTGCTGCTCGCGCCGCAGCAGCAGCCAGTGCGTGTTCATGCCAATGACCTGGACCAGCACGATGCCCGCCAGCAATGCCAGCGGCACGCGCCATGCCACCAGGTTCCAGCGGTCGGCACGGCCCTGCGCGAATTCAAACTGCGCCAGGTCCAGCGCCGGCTCGCGCAGGCAGTCCTGCGCGCCTTCGATCCACAGCTGCCAGCTGGTGCGGGCGGCCTGGCGCAGGTCGGGCACCGGGGCCGCGGCGGCAGCGTCGGCATCGGCATACCAGGTGCCGGCAGGCGCAAGCGCCTGCCACGCGGCCAGGGCATCGTCGCCCAGCAGCAAGCCGTAGCCGGCGTGGGCGCCGGTGCGCACGGTCAGTTGCCACTGGCGCGCGGCGTCGGCGGCGGTGGCGGGCAGTTCGCCGCTTAACGCATCGCTCAACTCGCCGCTCCGGGCGAGGGCGCTGGCGGCGGCTTCGACCACCAGCGTGGCCGCCGGTGGCGGCGCGTCGGTGCTCGCCAGTGACGGCTCGGTGCTGGCTTGCGCGGCGGCGGCCAGCGGCACGCACAGCTGCGCGGCCAGCACATGGCGGCGCCGGTGGCGGTGTTCGGCAAAGGCGTCGAGCACGGCGCGCAGCCAGGCGCGGTCGGCCACCATCAGCAGCCGCTGGCGCGATCCGCGCGCGGCGCTGCCGTCCAGGGCAGGGCCCACGCCGATATGGCACGGCTGCGCATCGGTGGCGAGCGCGTCCTCGACCAGGTTGGGCAGCGCCTGTTTCAAACGGGCGGGCGGCAGCGGCGGCACGCTGGCGGTGGTCAGCAGTACGTCGCTGGCGGCGAGGATCAGCACCAGGCGCTCGGCCGCGGGCAGGTCAGCGATGCGGGCGTGGCCTTCGCGCAACACTTCCGGTGCCGCACGGGCCTGGCCACGCCGCGCTGCGTCGGCCGTGGCCGTGCGCACCAGCGCGAACGGCAGGGTGCCGAACTGCCACGGTTGCGGCTGGTCATGCGGCCGGTGCGGCAGGCGGACGTACAGGGTGGTGCTCAAGGTTTCCTTGCTTTGGCGTCAGTGGAACGGCTCGGGCAGGCGCATGGCCGGTTGGGATGCGCCCTGGATCGCCCCGGAGTCAGAAACTTGCCGGGGCGCGGGGATGCCGGCGGGCGGCCAGGAAGGCCGGACGGCGGCGGGTGGGCTGGGGCCACGCTCGCGCCAGCGCCGCAGCATACCTTGCCTGTGTGACTAAACCGCGTCAATACCATTCTCCCCGGTTGCTTGCGCGTGCAAATTCGGCCTGTTGCCTGGTTTGGTGGGCGCCGCTCAGCGCAGGTCCGGCAGCCGGTCCGCATCCTGGGTCCAGACCACGCGGGTGGTGTTGGCCGTGCCCAGCGGCTCGCCGCGGAAGATCAGCGACACCTGCAGCCGGGTGGCGCGCTCGTGCCGCACCAGTCCGTAGACCAGGAAGTAGTGCGTGCGCACGTCGAGCAGGTTGCCGAGGTTGGCGGCATCCGCCTGCGGCGCCACCGCGGCCAGCTGGGTCTGCAGGTTGCCCAGGTTGTTGAAGTAGGCGCGGTCGCGCTGGCGCACCAGTTCGCGCGCGCGCTCCAGCGGCAGCTTGTCGATGACCGCAGCCAGCACCTCGGCCTCGGCGGTGTTGGCGTTGACCAGCGTGCGCTCGGGCAGCACGGTAACAAAGGGCTCCAGCACCGCCACCATCTCCGGCGTGTAGCCGGGCAGTGCCATCAGCCCCTGCACGCTGTCCAGCGGGCGCGGCGCCGGCTGGCCGCTGGCATTGCCGCCCTGCGCGGCCTGCAGCATGTAGCGCGCCGTGTTCTCGGCCAGCGCCGGGTTCAGGCCGACCGTCTGCAGCAGGCGGCGGTATGCGGCCTGCGCCGCCGGGTCGACCGAGGCCGCGCGGCCTGCCTGGCCGCCTTCGCCGCCAGTGGCGGTCCACACCACCAGGTTGGCCAGGTTCAGGCGCGCCTGCGCATCCAGGATGCGGCCCGACAGGAACGAGGTCTCGCCCGCGACATCGGTGCGCAGTGCCGCGCCGAGGAAGTCCGACAGCCGCGTCTCGGCGATCGGCACCGCCCACGGCTCGCCCAGTTCGTCGACATTGGTGCGGCGCTGGTCGTCGCGCAGGATCAGCCGCGCCCAGTCCACGGCGGCACGCTCGATCCAGGTGGCCTGGGCCAGCAGCCGCTGGTTCTCGATGGCGCGGATCTGCACCTGCTGGCGCCACAGCATGCCGGACACCACCACCACGGCCAGCGTCACCATCAGCAGCGCGGTGACCACGGCCGCACCGCGCGGGCGGCGGCGCAACGGCACCAGGCGAGGCGGGCGGCCGGCTTGCCTCATAGCCCGGTCATGCAGATCTTCTGGAACTGCCGCGGCGCATCGCCATCGCCCATGCGGGCGAAGATGGTCAGTTCCACTGCGCGCACCGCGGTGTTGGGCTGTGCCGCGCCGGGCGCGGAGGCGGCCACGGCGCTGGCGGCATTGCCCGCGAACAGCACGTTGCGGATGCGCCCGCTGTCGGCCTGCCAGCCGGCGGGCTCCACCCATGCGCGCATGCTCATGCCGTCCACGTCGGCCAGCACGCGCCGCACCTGCGCGGTGTTGCCGCCGCCCTGGCGCAGGGCCAGCAGCGCCGACTGCAGGCCGGCCCTGCTGTTCACCGGCGGTGCCGCCACGCGCACCAGGGTATTGCCGTCGAGCTGGTACGACAGCACCTGCCAGGTAGGCGGCTGGCCTTCGTCGCGCCGGTCGCGCACCAGCAGCAGCCGATTCTGGCCGATCTCGACCGGGCTGGCCTGCAGCAGCGTGGGGTTGGCCAGGTGCTCGCAGTCGGCCTGGAGTTGGCCGTAGAGCACTTTCAGCGCGTCCAGGCGCGCGTCGTGGTCGGTGAGGCGCTCGCGGCTGCGCGTCAGGCTGTCCAGCGCGCGCCAGCCGATCACCGCCATCACCGCCAGCAGCGTGATGGCGACCAGCATCTCCAGCAGCGTGAAGCCGCCGGGCCGCCTTGGGCGGCGGCGCTCAGAGCACGTTGCGGGTTTCATTGGGGACTATGGTGACCAGCCACGCCAGGCGTACGGACTTGTCCGTGGCGGACGGGTAGACCGCGATTTCGACGCGGCGGAAAACGGGATTGGGCGTGCCCGAGACGGATTGCTCGCAATACAACGGCGTGCCGCCCTGCGGGCAGGCATAGCCGCTGACGCCGGGCTCGGGCCAGGTCTTGGCCAGGCGCAGCGCGGCCAGGTGATTCTCGGCACTCCACTCGGCCAGCATGCGCGCCTGCAGCGACGCGCTGGCATCGACCATCGAGCCCATCGCCCGCATTGCCGCGGTCAGCGCGACCGCCAGGATGGTCAGCGCCACCAGCACTTCGATTAGCGTAAAGCCGGCGTTGCGCCCGCGCCGGGCCGGCCGCGGCAAGGAGCGAGGGCAGGGTTTCATGGCGTGCTGGCGAAATAGCGGCCGCTGCCGTCGCCGGCAACGTCCACGCGGATATCGCCGCGCACCAGGATCAGCCGCTGCGGGGCATCGATCAGCTCGCGCCCGAAGATCAGCCGGGGCGGGCTGCTGGTCCCGGTGCTGCGGCCCCCTTCGGCCACGATCACCTGGTCCAGCGCCAGGCGCCAGTGGCCTGGGGCAAACACGTCGGTACGCATGGGGATCCAGCCATTGGGGGTCAATTCCAGGAAGCGCCAGCCGCTGGCATTGCCCTCCCAGGCGAGCGGGCGGGCGCCAAGCTGTGCCTCTTCCTGCGCCAGCTCGAACAGCCGCGCGATGCGCTGGCCGTCGTCTAGCACGCGGCCCCGTTCATTGGGCGAGGCGTTGACCGCCACCAGCGAGATCACGATGCCGGCGATCACCATGACCACCAGCAGCTCTAGCAGTGTAAAGCCGCGGCGCCGGGGGCCGGTCGCGCGGCGGCGCGGCGCCGTGGTCATGGTTGCAGGGGGGGGGCGGTGCTTATTCCCAGTTGCCGATGTCGGCGTCGTTGCCGTTGCCGCCGGCCTGGCCGTCGGCGCCGAAGCTGAACACGTCGATCTCGCCGCGCACGCCCGGGTTCAGGTACTGGTACGGATGGCCCCAGGGATCCTTGGGCAGCTTTTCCAGGTAGCCGCCGCCCTTCCAGTTGTTGGGCACGGGCTCGGTGGTGGGCTTGGCCACCAGCGCGGCCAGGCCCTGCTCGGTGGTGGGGTAGCGGCTGTTGTCCAGGCGATACAGCTTGAGCGCCTGCATGATCGACGAGATGTCCTGGCGCGCGGCCACGATGCGGGCCTCGTCCGGACGGCTCATGATCTTGGGCACCACCAGCGCCGCCAGCACGCCAAGGATCACGATCACGACCATGATCTCGATCAGGGTGAAGCCACGCGCACGGCGGGCACGCACGGAACGGGCGGGGCTGGCAATCTGGGAAGTGAATCTGCGCATCGTCAGTGGACCTCTTGGCTGGAATGGCTGGGCCCGCACCGGTTGGGGGGCGGCGGGCCGGGTTCGCCAGTCAGTATAACCGGCGCCACATGACTGTTTTATGGGCGGCCCCTTCGGCACCTCAGCATTGTCTGATCCGGATCACAGTTACTGAGGACGGGCATCCGGCAGGGAAATAACTTGCATCCTGGATGCATCTTTTTTAAGATGGCGACACGATGCAACTGACCCGCTTTTCCGACTATGCGTTGCGCCTGCTGATGTACGTCGCCCGTGGCGATGGCAGCCGGCCGATCACCATTGCCGAGGTGGGGCAGCAGTTCGGCATCTCGCACAACCACCTCGTCAAGGTGGCGGCGCGGTTGTCGAAGTTGGGCTGGATCAGTGCCACGCGCGGCCGCCACGGGGGCCTGCAGCTGGGCCCCGGCGCCGAGCGGCTGACCATCGGCACCATCCTGCGCGAGCTGGAAGGGCACAAGGCGGTGATCGACTGCAACAACCCGCCCTGTGCGCTGAACGGCAACTGCCGACTGAAGCGCGCGCTGGACGTGGCCGAGCAGGCTTTCTACCGCGCGCTGGACGACGTCACGCTGGCCGATGTCACCGGCAGCCAGACGGCCGAGTCGATCATCCGCCTGCATCGCGATTTCCTGAACCGGCATTCGGCCTGAGCGGATCCTGTCCGCCCCGGGCCGGCGAGAGCCGGTTTTATTTTGAGCAAAAACATGCATTTTATTTGCATGATTTAAAACGGAGTGTTTCCTGATGCTGTCCGCCGCTTCCCGCCCCTATATCGATGCAAGCGTCCCCGTGCTGCGCGAGCACGGCCTGGCCATCACCACGCATTTCTACCGCGAGATGTTCGCGGACCGGCCCGAGCTGACGCAAATGTTCAACATGGGCAACCAGGCCAACGGCAGCCAGCAGCAGTCGCTGGCCTCGGCCGTGTTCGCCTATGCGGCCAATATCGATAACGCCGCGGCGCTGGGGCCGGTGCTCGAGCGCATCGTCCACAAGCATGCGGCCGTGGGCCTGACGCCCGCGCACTACCCGATCGTCGGCCGCCACCTGCTGGGCGCCATCTCCGCGGTGCTGGGCGAGGCCGCCACGCCGCCGCTGCTGGCCGCCTGGGACGAGGCCTACTGGCTGCTGGCCGGCGAGCTGATCGCCGCCGAGGCGCGCCTGTACCAGCGCACCGGCGTGGCCGCCGGCGAGCTGACGCCGGTGCGCGTGGTGCGACGCGAGGCGCAGGGCGACCAGGTGGTGGCGCTCACCCTGGCTGCCGCCGACGGCCAGCCGCTGCGTGCGTTCCGCCCGGGCCAGTACATCAGCGTCGAGGCGCGCCTCGACGATGGCCAGCGCCAGCTGCGCCAGTATTCGCTGTCGGCCGAAAGCGGGCTGCCGACCTGGCGCATCTCGGTCAAGCGCGAGGCGGGCGACCGCACCACCCCGGCCGGCGCGGTGTCCAACTGGCTGCACGCCAACGCCCAGGAGGGCACGGAACTCAAGGTGAGCGCGCCGTTCGGCGAGTTCACGCCGGCGCTCGACGGGCGCCGTCCGCTGGTGCTGCTATCGGCCGGCATCGGCATCACGCCGATGCTGTCGGTGCTGCGCACGCTGGCCGCGCAGGGATCGCAGCGCCAGGTGCTGTTTGCCCATGCCGCGCGCGATGGCCGCCACCACGCCCATCGCGCCGACCTGCAATGGGCGCGCGAACGCCTGCCGCAGCTCGCCACGCACATCAGCTATGAAACCCCGCAAGCGGGCGACGTCGCCGGCCGCGACTACGACCACGCCGGCACAATGCCGGTGGCCGAACTGCTGCGCCAGCCCGACCTGCAGCGCTTTGTTGACGGCAGCTTCTACCTGTGCGGACCGCTCGGCTTCATGCAGGAGCAGCGCCATGCGCTGGTCAGCGCGGGCGTGCCGGTGGCGCATATCGAGCGCGAGGTGTTCGGGCCGGACCTGCTGGACGACCTGCTCTAAGCGTCGGCGGGGCGGCACCGGCACGGCAGACAGTGTCATGGGGCTCTGGTACGCTTGGCGCGTCTGCGCTCACGCGCCATTGCCCGCCTTGTGGGTATCCAGGTCCCGATCCCATGCAACTGTCCCTCCGGCCTTCGCTCCGCTTCGATGCCTCCGCGCCCTGGCTGTCGCGCCTGGCCAGCCTGGTGTTGTTCATAGCGCTATGTGCGCTTGCCACCTACTGGGTGCTGACCTTCAGCGCGATGCGTACCATCCCGGTGCCGCAGAACGCGCGCGTAGCCCAGACCGAGGCGGTCGAGACCGGCGCGGTCGCGACGCTGTTTGGCGGCTCGGCGCAGGGCGGCCCGCGCGACGTGCAGCTGATCGGCGTAGTGGCCGAGGTGGATGGCGGCGCGGGCGCGGCAATCGTGTCGATCGATGGCGGCCCGCCCAAGGCGGTGCGCGCCGGCGCCGAGCTGTCGCCGCAGATCCGGCTGGCGGAGATCCGCCAGCGTGCGGTGGTGATCGAGCGCGGCGGCGTGCGCCAGGAAATCGTGCTGCCGCTGCAGGCCGGCGCCACGCGCGGCGCACCGGCAGCGGCCGGTGCCTTGCCCACGCCGCCCGCCGGCGCCGCGGCACCGATGGCAACGCCGATGCCGCCCCCGGCGCCGGTCGTGAGCCAGCAGCCGCAAGGCCAGGCGCCTGCGCAGCAGGCCCAGCCCGCGCAACCGCAGCCGCAACCGGTCGATCCGCGCCAGTACCAGCCGTTGATGGCACCGCAGGCGGCCGGCGAAGACCAGCTGGCGCCGAAGGACTGATACAGGGCACCAAATATTCGCGCTTGCTTGCGTTCCCTTACGGCGCGCGGGCCTTTCTGTGAGCCGGGTAACATCGTATTAAAAGCGCCAACTTCCCCGCATCGTCTGCGTTCTAATCCGTACATGCCAAACGTGATGAAAAGGAGCAAGACATGCAACGCAATCACAAGCCGCAGATCCTGAAGCAGTTCCTGGCCGCATCGGCCGCCCTCCTGGTCGCCGGTGGCGCATTTGCCCAGGCCAGCGCCCCTGCCGCACCCGCTGCGCCGGCCGGCAAGCCCGGCATGGGTCAGCATCACCACCACGGTGGCGGCATGTGGATGAAGTCGATCGATACCGACGGCGATGGCGCGATCTCCAAGGCGGAAGCCGACGCCTGGTTCAACAAGCTCGACACCAACCACGACGGCAAGATCGACAAGGCCGAGATGGATGCGCACCGCAAGGCCGCCATGGCCGAGCATCATGCGCGCATGCAGGCAGCCTTCGACGAGAAGTTCAAGGCGGCCGACAAGAACGGCGACGGCGCGCTGACCAAGGCTGAGGCCAATGCCGGCATGCCGCGCCTGGCCAAGCGCTTCGACCAGCTCGACGCCAACCACGACGGCAAGCTGACCCGCGACGAAATCCGCGCCGGCATGGAAAAGATGCACCGCGAGCACTCGCAGCGCGGCGACCGCGGCCCGCGTGGCCAGGGGGCTCCGGGCAGCCAGCCGGCACCCGCGGCACCGGGCTCTCCGTCTACCAGCGGCGGCTGACCGGCCCTGGCAGGGCCGCGCCAGCGGACACTGCCAGCGACGCCACCAAGCGCGCGAGCCTTAGGGTTCGCGCGCTTTTTCTTTGCCTGTCCGCCTTGTTCGTGCACCAGGAAGAATCTGACCTCGCTCGCAAACGCCCGTAGAATGCCGCTTCCCTGTTTGCCGGGCTTGGCACCATCCTTGCCTGCTTCCGGCCGGCGGGGCGCGGCCGCGATTCGCGGAGGCGCCACCGCACAGGTTTGCCCAGCCCGACCGGCTGCCGCGCGAGTGACCGATAAGGCTGTCAGCTCATCAGAAGCGGCCCTGTATCGGACGTAATTGCACAAAAAATTGCGTACTTGTGCACGGCTTGCTAAATTTGCGCAAAAAAATTGCCAATAAACATATTGCGGAGCAACAATATCGTGAGCAAGGTGGAGTTGGACAAGATCGACCGGAAGATCCTGGAAGTGCTGCAGACCAACGGCCGGTTGACCAACCTGGAAGTGGCCGAGCGCGTCAACCTGTCGCCCAGCCCCTGCCTGCGCCGCATCCGGCGGCTGGAGGAGATCGGCGTGATCCGGCAGTACGCAGCGCTGCTGGAGCCCAACAAGATCGGACTTGGCCTGCTGGCCTATATCAATGTCCGGCTGGAAAAGCATGGCGGCGCGCCCAAGGGCAAGGCACCGCTGGACCTGTTCCGCGCCTCGATCGCGGTCTGGCCGGAGGTGGCCGCGTGCCACGCCATGACCGGCGAAATGGACCTGCTGCTCAAGGTCTACGTGGAAGACATGGAGCACTTCGCGCGCTTCATGCAGGAACAGCTGCTGGCGCATCCGTCGGTGATCGACGTGCGCTCCAGCTTTGCGCTGGAAAGCATCAAGGACACCACGGCGCTGCCGGTGGGTGGCGCGGCCTGATGCGGCAAACCTGAGGCCGCAAACAAAAACGGCGCATCGATGCGATGCGCCGTTGGCGTGGAATCCGCAATAAGCGGACCCCGCGGAGCTCAGGCGGTGTGCTTCTGCGGCATCATGGTGCGCCAGAAGCGCAGCCCGAAGCGGCGCGCGTCACGCAGGTTGCGGCGCACCGCGTAGTCCAGGTCGGCGAGCTGCTCGTCCAGCGCTTCAGTCAGGCGGCTGGCGGTGTCGGCCGGCGGCAGTTCCAGGTAGGCATCGGCCTCGCCATAGGCGTACTGGACCTTCATGCCGGCCTTCTTGGCAATGTGCATCATCGCTGCGTTGCGCGACAGGCAGTGCATGTACAGCGTGCGCACATTGGTGTTGCGGCCATGGATCGCGGCACGCTCGAACAGCGCGCTGCCGATGCCGCGACCGCGGGCGCTGCCCGACACCGACACGCCGAACTCCGCCACGCGGCCCTGGGCGTTGTCGCGCAGGTTGGCGAAGTGGCCCACCCCGATCAGCTCGAGCTTGTCGTCGTACACGCCGAACACGCTGTCATGGTCGAAATCGATGCTGTCGACATAGGCTTCGATCACGTGGTCGCCCACGGACTGGCCAAAACGGAGCAGGCGATCCTCCTCGCCCAGGGCGAGGAAATGCTTCAGCAGGCGCGAGCGATGGTGGGCCGCCAGCTCGCGCACCAGTACGGTGGCGCGGCGGGTGGCCTGTGCGGCTTCGGCTGCCTTGCGCAGATCTTCGTCGGTCAGTGCGCCGACGGCCTTGCTCAGTTCGAGCGGATTCACGTTAATTCCTTCCTCGTGCGGTCACAGATAAACATAGCACTGCGTTGGTGTTTTTTCAGGCACTTTTCCCTGCATCGGTGCAGGACTCGGGGAAACACCATCTTGATGCGGAGCCAAAAGTATTGTAGTGGAATTGTCAGTTCGGCGTAAGCTTCCCGCGCCGCAGCAGGCCGTTGTCTCGCCGCAGCACCATTAAAAATCGAATAAAATCAATAGCTTGAAAAAATGTGATGAATTGTTGCCGGACGCCGGATGTGGATTTGGTGCAACGCCACAATTCCGCGCTTTCCCGCAGGTTCGTCTGCTTTCCTTGCCCAGCCGATCGCCTTTGATGACCGAGCCCCCAATCGTTGTGATCTACGCGCATCCCACGCCCAGCCGTTCGCGCGTCAACCGGCCCCTGGCCGATGCCCTGGCCGCGCTGTCGCAGGTACAGGTACGCGATCTCTACCGCAGCTATGTCGACTATGACATCGACGTCGTCGCCGAGCAGCGCGTGCTGTCGGTCTCTGACACCGTCGTGCTGCAGTTCCCGGTGCGCTGGTACAGCGTGCCGGCGCTGCTCAAGCTGTGGCTCGATGAGGTGCTGGAGCCAGGCTGGGCCTATGGCCCCGGCGGCACCGCGCTGCGTGGCAAGTCCTTGCTGGCGGTGGTGAGCACCGGCGGCACAGCCGATTCCTACGGGCCGGACGGCACCCATGGCCACCCGATCGGGGACTTCCTGTTGCCGCTGGAGCAGACCGCCTTGCTGTGCGGCATGAACTGGCTGCCGCCGGTGGTGCTGCACGACGCCAACAATGCCGACGCCCAGGCGCTGGCCGAGCATATCGCCCACGTCTGCGGGCGGCTGGGCACCGGCACCGCGCCGGCGGGGAGGCAGGCATGAACCAGCACGATTTCCTGATTGCGCTGCTGGTGTTCTTGGTGGCGGCGGTGGTGGCGGTGCCGCTGGCGCGGCGCGGCGGCCTGGGCGCGGTGCTGGGCTACCTGCTGGCGGGGGCGGCGATCGGGCCGTTTGCGTTGCGCCTGGTGACCAATGTCGAATCGATCCTGCATTTCTCCGAGTTCGGCGTGGTGCTGATGATGTTCGTCATCGGCCTGGAGTTGGAGCCGCGCAAGCTGTGGGCACTGCGGCGGAGCATATTTGGCTATGGCGGCGCGCAGCTGGCCGCCTGCGCGCTGGTGATTGGCGCGGTGGCGGCGCTGGCGGGCGCGCCGTGGCAGGTGGCGCTGGTGGCGGGCCTGGGGCTGGCGTTGTCGTCCACCGCGATCGCGCTGGCGACACTGACCGAGCGCAACCTCTTCGGCACGCCGGCGGGGGCGGCGAGCTTCGGCATCCTGCTGTTCCAGGACATCGCCGCGATCCCGATGATCGCGCTGTTGCCGCTGCTGGCCACGCAGGGCGCAGAAGGCGCGGGTCCGGGCGCGGCCGGCTGGCTGGCGGCAGGCAAGGCGGTGGCGGTGATCGGTGCGGTGGTGGTCGGCGGCCGTTATCTGGTGCGCCCGGCGCTGCGCTTTATCGCCCGCACCGACATGCGCGAGATGTTCACCGCGTTTGCGCTGCTGCTGGTGGTGGGCATTGCGTTGATGATGGACGCGGTGGGCTTGTCGATGGCGCTGGGCACCTTCCTGGCCGGCGTGCTGCTGGCCGATTCGGAATACCGCCACGCGCTCGAGGCCGACCTGGAGCCGTTCAAGGGCCTGCTGCTGGGCCTGTTCTTCATGGCCGTCGGCATGTCGATCGACTTTGCCGTGCTGGCGCGCTCGCCCTGGCTGGTGCTGGGTCTGGTGGCCGCCTTCGTGATTGCCAAGACCGCGTTGCTGGCGCTGCTGGCGCGGTATTTCGCCATCGCTCGCGGCCAGCGGCTGCTGTTTGCGCTGCTGATCTCGCAGGGCGGTGAGTTCGCCTTCGTGGTGTTCGGCGTGGCCGGCACCGCCGGCCTGCTGCCGCGCGAGACCGAGGCCCTGCTGGTGCTGGTGGTGGCGCTGTCGATGGTGTCCACGCCCTTGCTGCTGCTGGCCTATGACCGGCTGGTAGCGCCGCGCCTGGGCAGCGGCAAGGCCCGGCCGGACGAGGCCATCACGCCGCAGCACAATCCGGTGCTGATCGCCGGCTTCGGGCGCTTCGGCCAGATCGTCGGCCGCCTGCTGTACACCCAGGGCGTGGGCGTGACAGTGCTGGACCACGACCCCGACCAGATCGAGTTCCTGCGCCAGTACGGCTTCAAGGTCTTCTATGGCGACGCCACCCGGCTGGACCTGCTGGAGGCCGCGGGCATTGCCGACGCGCGCATCCTGGTGGTCGCCATCGACGGCATGGACGAGGGCCTGGAACTGATCGACCGCGTGCGCCAGCGCTTTCCGGAACTGCAGATCTACGCCCGGGCGCGCCATGTGTCGCATGTCTACCAGCTCAAGGACCGCGGCGTGCACCTGTTCGAGCGCGAGATGTTCGAGGGCTCGCTGATGCTGGGGCGCCGCGTGCTGGAGGGGCTGGGCTTCGATCCGGCCGAGGCCCGCAACGTGGCACTGCGTTTCCGGCGCCACAACATCCAGGCGATCGACCGCTTCTATCCGCACTACACCGACCAGAAGAAGCTGGTCTCGCTGGCGCGCCAGGCGCGCGACGAACTGGAAGAGATGTTCCGCCAGGACCGCGAGCAGCGGCGCCAGCGCGAAGAGGCCGAGTGGATGTGAGTGGCAGGCCGACGGGCCAGCGCCGCGTCAGCGCGCGGCCGCGGCCCGGCCGGGCAGGCCGCCTTCGAGCAGGTCGACCACCATCTCGGCAAACGCTGCATAGGACAGCCGGCCGCCCGGCTTGAGCCAGGTGAAGGTCCAGTTGATCATGCCAAAGATGGTCATGGTCAGCGCGGTCTGGTTCTCGCGCGTGACGCGCTCCGGGTAGGCCCGGCGCAGCAGGCGCGAGAAGGCCGCGACCACGTCGCGCTCGCGGCCCAGGATCAGGTCGCGCTGGGTCTCGGCCAGGAACTTGACGTCGTTGATCAGCGCGATATGGCGCGTCTGCGAGGTCTCGTACTCCGCCAGGAAGGCACGTATCAGGTTGCCGAAGGCTTCCTTGTCGGTGCGCGCGTGGCGCTCGGCGTCGGCCTCCACTTCAGTGACTAGCAGCATCAGCCGGCGCGTGTAGCGGTCCAGCAGGTCGAACAGGATCGCTTCCTTGCTCTCGTAATAGTGGTACAGCCGCGCCTTGGAGGTGCCGCAGGCGGCGGCCAGGTCGGCCATCGAGGTGCTGGGGTAGCTGCTGTTGGCAAAGGCGGCGGCGGCCAGGTCCAGGATCTGCTCGCGCTGCGCCTCGAAATCGGGTGCCTTGGTACGGGCCATATTCTCGTTTATTCGCCGCCGGTGCCACCGCTGCCGACATGGCGGCGCAGTTCGCAGGTATCGAGCGAGTCAGCATTGCCGCGCAGCACCAGCTGGCCCATGGCGATCAGCTCGCGGCAGCGCCAGAACACGAACCAGTCGCTGGCCAGCAGACCTTCGATCGCGCCCATCACGCTGCCCACCACCTGCGCCGCGGGCGTCCACTCGGACGGGGCGCGTTCCATGATGATCTCGTCGATGGTGTGATAGGCCGCCGGTACCAGCGTGTTGCCCTTCCAGAGCCGCACGTCGGCGTTTTCCTTGACGTTCTGCTGCCACTCGTAGCCGAGGCGGCCCAGGCGCAGCACCGAGACCGGGGCGATGGTGGAAAAGCGCCGCGCCAGCCGCGCGGGCGTGTACATGCCGATCGCCGCCAGGTTGCCCTGCGCGGGCATTTCCAGCTCGCGCAGGTCCATGGCGACTTCATTGATCCGCTGCGGCGCCTGGTACAGGTGGAATACCACCCGGCGCAGCATCAGCTGGTCGGCCGCGCTCTGGCCGTGCCAGATGGCCACTTCCATGTCGTCCTGGCGCAGCGCCTGGAGCTGGTCCAGCGCCTGGCGCATCTCGGCGCCGAAATCGATGTCGGTATGCGGGGCGACCCGCTGCCAGAAGCCGGAGCGGATCAGGCCGGTGCTGTCGATGTCGGCCAGCGGTCCCACCGCCAGGTCGTCGCGCAGCACCACGACAGGGTCCGGCCGTGCAGCCTGGGCCAGGGCCTGGCGCAGGGTCGTGCCTGCTACATCACCATTGACGACGTGGATATATTGCATGGCCGTGATTGTATATGGGTGGGACGGTTCGCTGGCACCGCCGCGGCGGCGATGCGACAGGCGGGGTCGCCGCCCGCCCGGTCGCTGCCCTGCAAGCATCGCGCCAGCAGGAAGCCGCCTGCCGCCATTGTAGTCACGGCCCGTGCTGGCCAATGTCGGCAATTGTCTGAATACGCACGCGCCGGCGTGCCCGGATCAGCGTTCGTCGTAGCTGACCACTACCCGCGGCGTGAGCGCCCGCGCCTGGCAGGTGAGCACGAAGCCCTTTTCTATCTCCCACGGCTCGAGCGTGTAGTTCTTTTCCATTTCCACCTGGCCTTCCAGCACCTTGGCGCGGCAGGTACAACAGACGCCGCCCTTGCAGGCGTAGGGCAGGTCCAGCCCGGCGGCCAGCGCGGTGTCGAGCACGTTGGCGTCTTCCAGCGGCAGGCGCATGCTGTGCTGCTTGCCGTCGAGCACCACCACCAGTTCGGCGGTGCCGGCATCGTCGGCGTGCGCGGGGGGCGGCTTGCGCCTGGCCTGGGCCAGCGGCACGCCGAAGCGCTCGGCGTGGATGCGGTGCGGGTCGAGGCCCGCATCGCGCAGCGCCGCCTCGGCCTCGTCGATCATCGAGGCCGGCCCGCAGACAAAGGCCGCGTCGATGTCTTCCACCGGGATCAGGGTCTGCAGGAAGGCCGTCACGCGGGCATGGTCGAGCCGGCCGTGCAGCAGGTCCACCTCCTGCGGCTGGCGCGACAGCACGTGGTAGAGCGTGAAGCGCGCCAGATACTGGTTTTTCAGGTCTTCCAGCGCCTCGGAGAAGATGATGCTGTCGACGTTGCGGTTGCCATAGACCAGCGTGAAGCGGCTGTGCGGCTCGGCCAGCAGCGTGGTGCGGACGAGCGACAGCACCGGCGTGATGCCGCTGCCGGCGGCAAAGGCCACGTAGTGGTGCGCCGCGCCAGCATCGAGCGGCACGTGGAAGCGCCCGTCGGGGGTCATCACGTCGATCACCTGGCCCGGGGCGATGGAGTCATGCAGGTGCGTGGAAAAGAGTCCGTCCTCGACCAGCTTGACCGCCACGCGCAACTCGCCGTGCGCGTCGTAGTCCTGCACGGCCGAGCAGATCGAGTAGGAGCGGCGCAGGTCCTTGCCGTCGACCGGCGCCCTCAGCGTCAGGAACTGGCCCTGGGTGAAGCGGTAGGCATCGCGCAGCGTGTCCGGCACCTCGAAGGCGATCGATATGGTGTCGGCGGTCTCGGGGCGCACCTTCGCCACGCGCAGCGGATGGAACTGTGGAGTCATGGCAGCCTGGCTTCGGCCCGGCGGGGCTCAGTAGGGTTTGAAATAGTCGAACGGCTCGCGGCAGTCCAGGCACCGGTACAGCGCCTTGCAGGCGGTCGAGGCAAAGCGCGAGATTTCCTGCGTATGCACGCTGCCGCAGCGCGGGCAGGCCACGACATCCGGTGCGCCCGCGCGGGCGGCGCTAGGCACAAAGCGCAGCGGCTGCGCCTCGGCCGGCATGCCGCACTGGCCCGGCGGCGCAATGCCGAAGGCGCGCAGGCGCTCGCGCGCGGCCGGGGTGATCCAGTCGGTGGTCCAGGCCGGCGCCAGCACGGTGCGGATGCGCCACGGCGCCAGCCCGGCGCCGTCCAGCGCCCGGCCGATGTCCTCGGCGATCTGCGACATCGCCGGGCAGCCGGAGTAGGTGGGCGTGATGACGATCTCAAGCGCGCCGTCGGCGCCGGTCAGGACATCGCGCAAGATGCCCAGGTCGCGGATCGACACCACCGGGATCTCCGGGTCCGGCACCGCCTCCAGCGCCGCCCATGCACGCGCGATGCGGCCATCGATGGCGCGGTCGTTGCGTAGGGGGAGGGCGGCGATGGTCATGTTGGTCAATCCTTTGCGGCGAAGCGGGCGCTTACCATTGCGCGCCCGGATGGGCCCGCGCCAGCCCCTGCATCTCGCCCAGCAGGTAGCTCATGTGTTCGGAGTGCACGCCGTGCTTCCCGGTCGAGACAAAGCGCGTGGCCTGGGGCAGGGTTAGCGTGGCAGCCTGCAGCGTCTCGGCGACGGTGGCATCCCAGGCGGGGCGCAGCGTGGCCGTGATGACGCCGATGCCCTGCGCGGCGGCCTCGGCTTCCACCGCGTCTTCGGCAAAGCACTCGTTCATATAGGGCAGCAGGTGTTCCAGCGCGCGCTGCATGCGCGCGTGCGATGCCTCGGTGCCGTCGCCCAGGCGCACTACCCAGCCAGCCGCGTGGTGCAGGTGGTAACGTGCTTCCTTGACCGACTTGGCGGCGATCGCGGCCAGTTGGTCATCGCGGCTGGCCAGCAAGGCTTCCCAAAGCTCGACCATCAGCGCGCTGTACAAGAAGTTGCGCATGATGGTGACGGCGTAGTCGCGCTCGGCGGCGGCGTTGCCGGCCAGCGGGCCGCGGTGCGGCAACTCCAGCAGTGTCCAGTTGCGGAAGTCGCGCTCGGCGCGCCAGTAGGCGTAGTCGTCCTCATGGTGGGGCAGGCCGGTCAGCTCGCCTTCCAACTCGCCGGCGCGGCCGTACAGCAGCCGCGCCTGGCCGATCAGGTCCAGGCTGATGTTGGCCAGTGCGATGTCTTCTTCAAGCACGGGGCCGTGGCCACACCATTCGGCGTTGCGCTGGCCCAGGACCAGGGCGTTGTCGGCCAGGCGCAGCACGTAGCGCAAGGCCGCGGTGCGCGCCGGCGGCAGGTGATCGAGCGAGGCGGGCACAGTCGGCTGTGGGGACGCGGTCATGGTGCGGGCCTTACATGTGGTTGACTTCGTCGGGCAGCTGGTAGAACGTCGGGTGCCGGTAGATCTTGTCGGCCATCGGGTCGAACAGCTCCGGTTTTTCCTCGGGCACGCTCGCGGTGATGGCCGCGGACGGCACCACCCAGATCGACACGCCTTCCTGGCGCCGCGTATAGACGTCGCGCGCCATGTGCAGCGCCTGCTGCGCATCGGCGGCGTGCAGGCTGCCGCAATGCTTGTGTTCCAGGCCTTGCTTGCTGCGTACGAACACTTCCCACAGCGGCCATTCCTTGCGTTGCATCGATTGTCTCCTCCGCCCTCGGGCGCGGGGTTCAGGCCGCGGCGCGGCTTGCGCGGGCTTCGCGTTCGGCCACCTTGGCGGCGTGCGCCAGCGCGGCCTCGCGCACCCAGGCGCCGTCCTCATGCGCTTTCACGCGGGTGGCCAGGCGCTCGCGGTTGCAGGGTCCGTCGCCGTTGATCACGCGCCAGAACTCATCCCAGTCCAGCGGGCTGTAGTCATAGTGGCCGCGCTCGGCATTCCATTGCAGGCCGGGGTCGGGCAGGGTCACGCCCAGCACGCGGGCCTGCTCGACCGTGGCATCGACAAACTTCTGGCGCAGGTCGTCGTTGGAGATGCGCTTGATGCCCCAGGCCATGGTCTGCGCGCTGTTGGTCGAGGCAGCGTCGGGCGGGCCGAACATCATCAGCACCGGGAACCACCAGCGGTTGACCGCATCCTGCACCATCTCGCGCTGGGCCTCGGTGCCGCGCATCATCGCCAGCAGCGCGTCGAAGCCCTGGCGCTGGTGGAACGACTCTTCCTTGCAGATGCGGATCATGGCGCGTGCATACGGGCCGTACGAGCAGCGGCACAGCGGGATCTGGTTCATGATCGCCGCGCCGTCGACCAGCCAGCCGATCACGCCCACGTCGGCCCAGGTCAGCGTCGGGTAGTTGAAGATCGACGAATACTTGGCCTTGCCGCTGTGCAGCGCGTCGACCAGGTCATCGCGCGAGGCGTCCAGCGTCTCGGCGGCGGAATACAGGTAGAGCCCATGGCCGCCTTCATCCTGCACCTTGGCCAGCAGGATGGCCTTGCGCTTGAGCGACGGGGCCCGGCTGATCCAGTTGCCCTCCGGCAGCATGCCGACGATCTCCGAGTGCGCATGCTGCGAGATCTGGCGCACCAGGGTCTTGCGGTAGGCCTGCGGCATCCAGTCCTGCGGCTCGATCTTGCCGTCGGCGGCCATGCAGGCGTCGAACGCGGCCTGGCAGGCGGCTTCGTCCTGGGGCGCGCTGGCCTGCGCCGCATCAGCGTGCTGGCCGGGCAGGTCAAGACTCTGCGTGTACATATTGTCTCCTCTGGCGGGAATGCCGCTCGGATCGCGGACAGCGACTGGCCCTATTATATATATGCCGACCGGTCGGTCAATTTAAGGGAAAGCCCGCTACCGTGACCCGTGCTTGATCCTGCTCGCCACGTGGCGGCTGCCGCACGGGTAGTATCGAAGGCAGGCGGCGTTACCGCCGCCATCCCTTTCCCTGTCAACGGAGGCAATACCTATGACTAGCACGGCATACAGCAAGATCGTGGTGGCGGTGGACGGCAGCAGCACGTCCGACCTGGCGCTGGGCGAAGCCATCCGCGTGGCGGCTCCGGGCGGCGCCACCGTGCTGGCGCTCTATGTCGTGGACACCGGCACGCCCATGTTCGATGCCGGGTACTACGACCCGAGCCAGCTGCAGAAGGCGTTCGAGGAAAGCGGCCAGCGCGCGCTGCAGGCTGCCTCGCAGCGGCTGGCCGCAGCCGGTGTGGCGCATGAAACCCGGCTGGTGACCGAAGCGCCGGTGCCCGGCGACATGGGGGCGTCGATCAACGAGGCCGCGCGCCAGTGGGGCGCCGACCTGCTGGTGATCGGCACGCACGGACGCCGCGGCGTGCGCCGGCTGGTACTGGGCAGCGTGGCCGAGGCGGTGATGCGGCAGTCCACCATGCCGGTGCTGCTGGTGCGCGGCGAGGCGAAGGCCGACTGAATGGCCGATGAAATCACGCCCCCGATCGGGGGCGTCAGGACACTGACGGGATTCAGCCGGCGAAGCGGAAATGGCCGCTGCGCAGCACGATCTCGCGCGCCTCGGTCAGCTCGAACAGGCTTTCGGCCAGGCGCTCGATGCGCTGGCGGTTGCTGGTGAAGGCTGCGACCAGGTCTTCCTCGCGCGGCGAACGCGCGCCGAAATGGGCCTCGAGGGCCTCGGCGGTGACGGAATACAAGGTGGGACTGCCGTTGACCGTCGCAGGGCAGGACAGCGTGAGGCTGGCTGCGCAGTAGGTCGGGAGGCTGCGAGGGAACGTGATGTCGGACATGGCGTGCCTCGTGCTGGCGGCGGGCGTATTCAATCAATATAGGCCATCGCCGCATTCCGTAAAGCCCGGCCAGTCCGCTGGCCGGTCCGGCAACCTTCTTTTTTGGTTCCGCTCAGCCGCTGTGCGCCCGCCGCCGCCCCGGCAGCTTGCGCGCGGCCGCGCCCAGCGTGCGCAGGTCCGCCACCGCGGCATGGGCGGCGGCGATATGCGCGGCGGCGTAGTCGGCCTGTTCCGCCAGGAAGGCGTCGAGCGCGGCAGCGGCTGGTAGCGCGGGGCGCTCGGCGCTGCCGGTAGTGTCTGCCAGGCCCGGCCGCATCGCCAGCTCGGCCAGTTGCGCTTCCAGTTGCGTCAGGAGCATGCGCACTTCAGCACCGGCGGGCAGCGTGAAAACGCCCGACTCCACCCCGGCTCGCACCACGCCGGCCAGCGCGGCCATGCGGCGCGCGCACGCATGCACGCGCTGGTAGGCCTCGGCATAGTCGGGTGCGAGCGCGCCGGCGGCCTGTGCCAGCGTGAGTTCGGCGCGGGTGGAAGCCCGGCCGGCGGCAATGCGCAAGGCTTCCAGCCGCGGCACGGCGCGCGGCGTCGCGGCCTCAGCCACGCGGCTGGCGGCGAAGGCGGCACGCAGGTAGACCGCGTTGACCGCCACCGCGTCGACGGCATGGCGGAACACGCGCGACATTTCCACGCGCGGTGCCAGCACAAAGTAAGTCGCCAGCGCGATCAGGCAGCCGAGCGCGGTGTCGATGCCGCGCAGCGCGGCAAAGTGGCTGCTGTCGACGGCCGGCGCGCCCACCCATGAGAACAGGATCACGGCCGGCGTCAGGCAGAACGCGAATGCCCCGGGCTGCCCGGCGAGGCGGCTGGCATAAGCCCCGGCCAGGAAGGCCGCGCTGATGCCCAGCGCCACCACCGGCGCCGGATGGAGCAGGCCAATCACACAGGCGCACAGGGCGCCCGCCAGCGAGCCCGCAAAGCGTTTCACGGAAACCTGCCGGGTGGTCTGCAGTTGGGGGCTGAGCACCATGATCACGGTCACCGCCACCCAGTAGCCGTGGTCCAGCCGCCACCACTGCGCGGGCACGAGGCTGAGGCTGCCGGCCAGCGCCAGCCGCAGGGCGTGGCGCGTGACCAGGGCATCGCCTGCGGCGTGGTCGGCCAGCCCGCGCAGCATCTGGGCTAGCCCGTGCCCGATGCCGCGCCGCGGCCAGCGGAAGCTTGCGCGCCATCGGTCGAAATCCGGATGGTGCGCCAGGGCGGATAGTGCCGACTGATAGGGGGGCGGTGCGCTGGCATTGGCCACGGGCGCGGTCAGTCGCCGCAGTTCGTGGCGCAGCGCCGCGCTCAACGCCGGCAGGTCGGGCGCGTGCCGCGCCAGTGCCTGGCCGACTTGCTCCCGGGCGTCGGCGACACAGCGCGCGATATGACGCAACGGCGGCTGCATCGGCAAGCCTTGGGCGGCGCCGGCGCGCTCGCGCAGTTCGCCCGCGACGATAAGCAGCGCAAACAGGGCGTCGGCGACACCCACGGCATAGGCATAGTGCAGGAGACTGCTGGGGTCGTGCAGGCTGCGTCGGGCCTCGATGGCCCGGCGCGCGGCCTCGATGCGGTTGCGGATGTCCTGCTTGCAGGTGGCGAGGTCATTGCCGTGGCGGGTGTCGGCGAGTGCCGTGGCGAGCCGGACCAGCGCGTCGTAGGCGGCCACGATCTCGGTGCGCGGCCGGTCGTCGCGGGCCGAAGGGATCAGCGCCAGGCAAGCTAGGCACGCGAACACGCCGCCGCGTAGGAAGTCGAGCCCGCTCTGCAGGGCCTGCACGGCCAGGTCAGGCCCGGCCGCAGGCTGCAGGCACGCGGCCACCAGCACGACATAGAGCAGCTTGGCCGCGAGCGCACTGGCCGGGCCGCGCGTCTCTGCCAGGCCTGCGGCAAGCCCTCCCGCCATCACCACCAGCACGGCCAGCCAGGGCGTCGGCGCCACGGCCGCGCCCAGCGCGCTGGCCACCGCCCCGCCAATGCCGACCGCTCCCAGGCTGGAAAGCCGTGCCGACGCCGTGCCTTGCCGGTCCGCCAGGCAGGCCCAGATCGAGGCCGTGGCCGACCACAGGTAGCCTGCATCCCCGGTCAGCCAGCCAATACCGGCAAGGGCCAGGAACGACAGCGCATAGATGATCCCGCGCCGGAGCAGCATGGGGTCAGGCCAGTAGCGGGCAAGGAGGGCGGAAGCGAACATGCGGGGCCAGGATCCACGCGAGCCAGCCAGGTCGGGCGCCCGTCGTGAGACCACTCTACGATACCGTTTGCTGCGTTGCAACAAAACTGGTTTGTTGCCCACAGCAGCGGCTCGCCGCACCACGTTGGAGCGAGAAAGCCGCGTGGCGAGGCCCCAAGCACGATTGCAGCGCCAGCAGGGGCAAACGTGCACAGGGGTTGTGACCGTTCCGGCGCGAAGGCGAAAAAAAACCCACGCAGGTTGTGCGTGGGTTGGAATCCACCGAGGTGGTGGAGGAGACAGACTCCACTATACCTGGTTTGCTGCGACGCACCAAGCGGTCATGTGTCAATGTCTGACAATACGCACAATGACGTTGTATCGATGCAACAAATTCCGGTTTCCAACGATCGAGCCGTGTCCTAACGGAACAGATAGGCGGCACCTACCGCACACACGATCCCGGCAGCATCGGCCACCAGCGCACAACCGAGCGCATGGCGCGTATTGCGCACATTGATGCTGCCGAAGTAGACCGCGAGCACATAGAAAGTGGTCTCGGTCGAGCCCTGGATGATCGCGGCCAGCCGTCCCTGGAACGAGTCCACCCCATAGGTCGTCATCACATCCACCATCAGCCCGCGCGCGCCGGCGCCGGACAGGATCTTCATCAGCCCGACCGGCAGCGCCGGCACGAAGTCCGTATTGACGCCCAGCTGGGCAAAGCCCAGCGTCAGCCAGCCCATCAGCACGTCCATGCAGCCGGTGGCCCGGAACAGGCCGATGGCTACGAGGATCGCCACCAGGTAGGGAATGATTTGCACGGCGACGCCAAAGCCTTCCTTGGCGCCATCGATAAAGGCTTCATAGACATTGACCCTGCGCAGCGCGCCGTAGACCAGGAACAGCGTGATCAGTGACAGGATGAAGCCGGCGCCGGCCAGTGCCGTCACGCTGCCGACCTGCCCCGGCGGCGCGTGCCGCAGCCAGGCGAACATCCCGCCCAGCAGCGCCGCGACCAGCCCGAACGCCACCAGCACGGCCGGGCGCAGCAGGTTCAGCCGCTGCACCCACGCCACTGCCAGCAGGCCGGCCAAGCATGAGCCGCCGGTGGCCAGCAGCGTCGGCAGGAAGATATCGGCCGCATTGAAACCCACCAGCCCCTGCTTGACCGCAATGGCCTGCCGGATCGCGATCACCGAGGTCGGAATCAGCGTCAGCCCGGCCGTATTCAGCACGATGAACATGATCTGCGCATCGGTGGCGACGTCCGGGCGCCGGTTCAGCGTCTGCAGCTCGCGCATGGCATTCAGGCCGAGCGGCGTCGCGGCATTGTCCAGCCCGAGCAGGTTGGCCGACACGTTCATCATCATCGCCCCCTGTGCCGGATGGCCCTGCGGCACGCCGGGGAAGAAATGGCGCAGCAGCGGGTTCACCAGCCGGGCGAAGGCATCGACCACGCCGGCGCGCTCGCCGATGCGCATGATGCCAAGCCACAGGCTCATCACCCCGGCCAGGCCGAGCGCGATCTCGAAGGCCGTGCGCGCGCTGTCGAACAGGCTCGCCAGCATGGCGGGGAACACGGTGAGATCGCCGCTGGCCAGGCGGACGCAGGCGGCGACAAAGGAAATCAGGAAGAAACCAAGCCAGACAACGTTCAGGGCCATCGGAATGCGGGAAGCGGGGGAATCAAAGCCGGGGAGATCCCTGGCACGGCGTGCAGCTCAGCCGATCACGGCCCCGCGTTCGGCCAGCAGCTCGCGCAGGACCGAGCGGTGGCAGTGCGCCTCATTCTCGCAGTAGCAGCCTACCGAGAAATTGGTCTGGTGCGACAGCGCCGCCAGCAGGTCTAGCGTGCGGCTGGGGTCCGGCGCGGCCATTTCCTTGCGGAAGTGCTGCACGAACGCCCGCCATTGCTTGTCATCGGTGGCCTGCAGCGCCTGGGCCACCAGTTCGGGCGATGGCGACAGCACGGGATACCAGACATCGTAGAAATCGCGGCTGGCAAACTCGGTTTTGGGCACGCCCCGCGGCGGCCGGCGCACGGTGCCGATGCGCAGGCCTTCATCGGCCGCGCGCGGCGCGCCGAGTCTTACGATTCGGATGGTCATGGAGGATCCCGCTCATGTCTGCCGACGCGAGTGCGTCCGGCTAAAGTCCCAGATCATGAATCATGGTGTCGCGCATGACAAACTTCTGCACCTTGCCCGTCACAGTCATCGGCATTTCCGAGACAAAGCGGATATAGCGCGGAATCTTGTAGTGGGCGATCTGGTCACGGCAGAACGTCCGGATCTCGTCCTCGGTGGCGGACTGGCCGGGTTTGAGCACAATCCAGGCGCAGACCTCCTCGCCGTACTTCTGGTCAGGCACGCCAAAGACCTGCACCGCCTGCACCTTGGGATGGCGGAACAGGAATTCCTCGATCTCGCGCGGGTAAATGTTCTCGCCACCGCGGATCAGCATGTCCTTGACCCGGCCGACGATGTTGCAGTAGCCCTTGTCGTCAATGGTGGCGAGGTCGCCGGTGTGCATCCAGCCGTCGCGGATGGCCTCGCGGGTGCGCTCGTCGTCTTCCCAGTAGCCTTGCATCACGGAATAGCCGCGGGTGCAAAGCTCGCCGGTGGCGCCGGTCGGCACGACCTCGCCGAGGGCGTCGACCACCTTGCATTCCAGGTGCGGCTGCACCCGCCCGACGGTGGCGACGCGCTTGTCCAGCGGATCGTCGGTGGCGCTCTGGAACGAGACCGGGCTGGTTTCGGTCATGCCATAGGCAATGGTGACCTCGGACATATGCATGTCGGCCACCACGCGCTTCATGACCTCGATCGGGCAGGGGGCGCCGGCCATGATGCCGGTGCGCAGGGTCGAGAAGTCGAAGCGGCTGAACTCCGGATGGTCCAGCTGGGCGATAAACATGGTCGGCACGCCATGCAGGGCGGTACAACGTTCCTCGCTGGCCGCCTGCATGGTTGCGAGCGGATCGAAGGCCTCGCCCGGGAACACCATGCAGGCGCCGACCGAGACGCAGGCCAGCACCGACAGCACCATGCCGAAGCAGTGATAGAGCGGTACCGGGATGCACAGTACGTCACTGTCGCCAAGGCGCATCGCCATGGCGACAAAGCGGCCGTTGTTGACCACGTTGTGATGCGTCAGGGTGGCGCCCTTGGGGTTGCCGGTGGTGCCGCTGGTGAACTGGATATTGATGGCATCGTGCGCGGAGAGCGTCGCGGTCACCGCGTCCAGGCGCGCAGTATCGGGTTCGGCCAGGAGTGCATCGTAATTGAGCATGCCGGGCGTCGCCTCGGATCCCATGCGGACCACCCACTGCAGCCGAGGCAGCCGTGCGGCGCGCAGCGCACCCGGCTCGGCCTCGGCCAGTTCCGGCGCCAGCGCCTGCAGGGTGGCCAGGTAGTCGCTGCTCTTGAAACGCGCGGCCGTGATCAGCATGCGCACGCCCGCCTTGTTCAGCGCATATTCCAGCTCCGCCTGGCGGTAGGCCGGGTTGATATTGACCAGGATGGCGCCGATGCGCGCGGTGGCGAACTGAGTCACCAGCCATTCGGGCCGGTTCGGCGCCCAGATGCCGACGCGGTCGCCCGGTTGGATGCCGCGCTGGAGCAGGCCGCTGGCCAGGCGATCGACCTGGTCGCTGAACTCCGCCCAGTTCCAGCGCACGCCATGCTCGCGGAACACCACGGCAGGGCCGTCCGGGTTTGCGGCGACCGAGCGCGCCAGCAGTGCCGGAATCGTCTGATCAGACAGGGGGATGTCGGTGCTGCCGGCGACCAGGGAGAGGCCGGGCGTCACGGGTCGGGTCATCTTGTCTCCTTCAACTGCTCTGCTTGGCATTCGACGCCTATATAGAGGAAGGCGTTTCGGGTTGGGCCAACGCCCACGGCGCCAGCTTAAGCCGAGGCGTTGCTGAATGTTGTCACCAGCGCGACATTTGCGCCCCCTGCGCCGCTTTTTCGAGTACTTCGAATTATTTCGCGAAATCGCTTGCCAGTCGGTCCTGCGTCCCTTAATATTCGCCCCCTCGCAACACAACGCAGCGCTGCAAAGCAGACGCAGCAAGGGTTGCGGGGTCGACCGGGTAGGTTGGCGCAGCGAAGTTAGCGCGCCGGCCGCAGCGAAAAAAGTTGCTGAAACGGTTGACGAAACGAAGAAAGCTCTGCATAATCTCGTTTCTCTGCTGCAGACAACGCAGCAGCGCTGAACGGCAAAGCCGGCAGCGAAGTTCTTTAACAACCAAACAACCGATAAGTGTGGGCGCTGGGTAGCGGACGCCGCTGTCTTCGGACAGTGTTGCTTCACAAGTTATACAGTGCTCGCACAGCAAAACGTGACTGGGTCTTCGGATCTGGTCAGTCAGTTTTCTGAGAGTGAGCGACCGCTCGAAAGAGCGAGGGAGCCGCGAGGCTTCCACACAGAGATTGAACTGAAGAGTTTGATCCTGGCTCAGATTGAACGCTGGCGGCATGCCTTACACATGCAAGTCGAACGGCAGCACGGGCTTCGGCCTGGTGGCGAGTGGCGAACGGGTGAGTAATACATCGGAACGTGCCCTGTAGTGGGGGATAACTAGTCGAAAGATTAGCTAATACCGCATACGACCTGAGGGTGAAAGCGGGGGACCGCAAGGCCTCGCGCTACAGGAGCGGCCGATGTCTGATTAGCTAGTTGGTGGGGTAAAAGCCTACCAAGGCGACGATCAGTAGCTGGTCTGAGAGGACGATCAGCCACACTGGGACTGAGACACGGCCCAGACTCCTACGGGAGGCAGCAGTGGGGAATTTTGGACAATGGGGGCAACCCTGATCCAGCAATGCCGCGTGTGTGAAGAAGGCCTTCGGGTTGTAAAGCACTTTTGTCCGGAAAGAAATGGCTCTGGTTAATACCCGGGGTCGATGACGGTACCGGAAGAATAAGCACCGGCTAACTACGTGCCAGCAGCCGCGGTAATACGTAGGGTGCGAGCGTTAATCGGAATTACTGGGCGTAAAGCGTGCGCAGGCGGTTTTGTAAGACAGGCGTGAAATCCCCGAGCTCAACTTGGGAATGGCGCTTGTGACTGCAAGGCTAGAGTATGTCAGAGGGGGGTAGAATTCCACGTGTAGCAGTGAAATGCGTAGAGATGTGGAGGAATACCGATGGCGAAGGCAGCCCCCTGGGACGTCACTGACGCTCATGCACGAAAGCGTGGGGAGCAAACAGGATTAGATACCCTGGTAGTCCACGCCCTAAACGATGTCAACTAGTTGTTGGGGATTCATTTCTTCAGTAACGTAGCTAACGCGTGAAGTTGACCGCCTGGGGAGTACGGTCGCAAGATTAAAACTCAAAGGAATTGACGGGGACCCGCACAAGCGGTGGATGATGTGGATTAATTCGATGCAACGCGAAAAACCTTACCTACCCTTGACATGCCACTAACGAAGCAGAGATGCATTAGGTGCCCGAAAGGGAAAGTGGACACAGGTGCTGCATGGCTGTCGTCAGCTCGTGTCGTGAGATGTTGGGTTAAGTCCCGCAACGAGCGCAACCCTTGTCTCTAGTTGCTACGAAAGGGCACTCTAGAGAGACTGCCGGTGACAAACCGGAGGAAGGTGGGGATGACGTCAAGTCCTCATGGCCCTTATGGGTAGGGCTTCACACGTCATACAATGGTGCGTACAGAGGGTTGCCAACCCGCGAGGGGGAGCTAATCCCAGAAAACGCATCGTAGTCCGGATCGTAGTCTGCAACTCGACTACGTGAAGCTGGAATCGCTAGTAATCGCGGATCAGCATGCCGCGGTGAATACGTTCCCGGGTCTTGTACACACCGCCCGTCACACCATGGGAGTGGGTTTTGCCAGAAGTAGTTAGCCTAACCGCAAGGAGGGCGATTACCACGGCAGGGTTCATGACTGGGGTGAAGTCGTAACAAGGTAGCCGTATCGGAAGGTGCGGCTGGATCACCTCCTTTCTAGAGGCTTGTGTCTCAAGCCTAGCGTTCACACTTATCGGTTTGTTTGCTGTTACAGCCAAGGGTCTGTAGCTCAGGTGGTTAGAGCACCGTCTTGATAAGGCGGGGGTCGTAGGTTCAAGTCCTACCAGACCCACCAAGTTATCCGAAGGGGGATTAGCTCAGCTGGGAGAGCACCTGCTTTGCAAGCAGGGGGTCGTCGGTTCGATCCCGTCATCCTCCACCACTACCTGGTACCTTGGATTGGTTGTCAAATGAAAGCGCTTCGCGACGCTGAGTTGCGAGTGTTTCCATTTGGCATTGCCAAGCGATCGAATGATCGGCTGTTCTTTAAAAATATGGGATGTAGTAAAGGTGTCGCGAAGCGTTGATGAGACGCTGCAGTACAAAACGCGATACCGGGTTGTGATTGTATCAACCAAAATGTATTTAAGTGATCGAAAGATGACTTGGAATACGGCACAAATGCGAGAACTCATCCTGTAGCGACTGTTTCGAGCAATCGAGACACACTCGTTATAGGGTCAAGCGAACAAGTGCATGTGGTGGATGCCTTGGCGATCACAGGCGATGAAGGACGCGGTAGCCTGCGAAAAGCTTCGGGGAGCTGGCAAACAAGCTTTGATCCGGAGATGTCCGAATGGGGAAACCCGGCCCGTATGGGTCATCCCTGACTGAATACATAGGTCAGGGAAGCGAACGCGGCGAACTGAAACATCTAAGTAGCTGCAGGAACAGAAATCAACCGAGATTCCCAAAGTAGTGGCGAACGAAATGGGAAGAGCCTTGTACTCTTTAGCAGCATTGTTAGCAGAACGGGATGGAAAGCCCGGCCATAGCAGGTGATAGCCCTGTATGCGAAAACAGCGTTGTGGAACTAGGTGTACGACAAGTAGGGCGGGACACGTGAAATCCTGTCTGAAGATGGGGGGACCATCCTCCAAGGCTAAATACTCGTGATCGACCGATAGTGAACCAGTACCGTGAGGGAAAGGCGAAAAGAACCCCGGGAGGGGAGTGAAATAGATCCTGAAACCGCATGCATACAAACAGTCGGAGCCTCGTAAGGGGTGACGGCGTACCTTTTGTATAATGGGTCAGCGACTTACATTCAGTGGCAAGCTTAACCGATTAGGGAAGGCGTAGCGAAAGCGAGTCCGAACAGGGCGTTGAGTCGCTGGGTGTAGACCCGAAACCAGATGATCTATCCATGGCCAGGTTGAAGGTGCGGTAACACGTACTGGAGGACCGAACCCACTAACGTTGAAAAGTTAGGGGATGAGCTGTGGATAGGGGTGAAAGGCTAAACAAATCTGGAAATAGCTGGTTCTCTCCGAAAACTATTTAGGTAGTGCCTCGTGTCTCACCTTCGGGGGTAGAGCACTGTCATGGTTGGGGGGTCTATTGCTGATTACCCCGCCATAGCAAACTCCGAATACCGAAGAGTGCAATCACGGGAGACAGACATCGGGTGCTAACGTCCGGTGTCAAGAGGGAAACAACCCAGACCGCCAGCTAAGGTCCCCAAATATAGCTAAGTGGGAAACGAAGTGGGAAGGCTAAAACAGTCAGGAGGTTGGCTTAGAAGCAGCCACCCTTTAAAGAAAGCGTAATAGCTCACTGATCGAGTCGTCCTGCGCGGAAGATGTAACGGGGCTAAGCTATATACCGAAGCTGCGGACGCACAGTAATGTGCGTGGTAGGAGAGCGTTCCGTAAGCCTGTGAAGGTGTCTTGTAAAGGATGCTGGAGGTATCGGAAGTGCGAATGCTGACATGAGTAGCGATAAAGGGGGTGAAAGGCCCCCTCGCCGTAAGCCCAAGGTTTCCTACGCAACGTTCATCGGCGTAGGGTGAGTCGGCCCCTAAGGCGAGGCAGAGATGCGTAGCTGATGGGAAGCAGGTTAATATTCCTGCACCGTCGTATGATGCGATGGGGGGACGGATCGCGGAAGGTTGTCCGGGTGTTGGAAGTCCCGGTCCCTGCATTGGAGAAGGCGCTCAGGCAAATCCGGGCGCGGAATTCAAGGATGTGGGGCGAGCGGCCTAGTGCTGCGAAGCAATTGGAAGTGGTTCCAAGAAAAGCCTCTAAGCTTCAGTCATACGAGACCGTACCGCAAACCGACACAGGTGGGCGAGATGAGTATTCTAAGGCGCTTGAGAGAACTCGGGAGAAGGAACTCGGCAAATTGGTACCGTAACTTCGGGATAAGGTACGCCCTGGTAGCTTGACTGGCCTGCGCCAGAAGGGTGAAGGGGTTGCAATAAAATGGTGGCTGCGACTGTTTAATAAAAACACAGCACTCTGCAAACACGAAAGTGGACGTATAGGGTGTGACGCCTGCCCGGTGCCGGAAGATTAAATGATGGGGTGCAAGCTCTTGATTGAAGTCCCGGTAAACGGCGGCCGTAACTATAACGGTCCTAAGGTAGCGAAATTCCTTGTCGGGTAAGTTCCGACCTGCACGAATGGCGTAACGATGGCCACACTGTCTCCTCCCGAGACTCAGCGAAGTTGAAGTGTTTGTGATGATGCAATCTCCCCGCGGCTAGACGGAAAGACCCCATGAACCTTTACTGTAGCTTTGCATTGGACTTTGAACCGATCTGTGTAGGATAGGTGGGAGGCTTTGAAGCGTGGACGCTAGTTCACGTGGAGCCGTCCTTGAAATACCACCCTGGTTTGTTTGAGGTTCTAACCTTGACCCGTGAATCCGGGTCGGGGACAGTGCATGGTAGGCAGTTTGACTGGGGCGGTCTCCTCCCAAAGTGTAACGGAGGAGTTCGAAGGTACGCTTGGTACGGTCGGACATCGTACCTAAAGTGCAATGGCAAAAGCGTGCTTAACTGCGAGACCGACAAGTCGAGCAGGTGCGAAAGCAGGACATAGTGATCCGGTGGTTCTGAATGGAAGGGCCATCGCTCAACGGATAAAAGGTACTCTGGGGATAACAGGCTGATACCGCCCAAGAGTTCATATCGACGGCGGTGTTTGGCACCTCGATGTCGGCTCATCTCATCCTGGGGCTGTAGCCGGTCCCAAGGGTATGGCTGTTCGCCATTTAAAGAGGTACGTGAGCTGGGTTTAAAACGTCGTGAGACAGTTTGGTCCCTATCTGCCGTGGGCGTTGGAATCTTGACGGGGGCTGCTCCTAGTACGAGAGGACCGGAGTGGACGTACCGCTGGTGTACCTGTTGTCTCGCCAGAGGCATCGCAGGGTAGCTATGTACGGAAGAGATAACCGCTGAAAGCATCTAAGCGGGAAACTCGCCTGAAGATGAGGATTCCCTGGAGGCTTGACCTCCTTGAAGGGTCGTTCGAGACCAGGACGTTGATAGGCTGGGTGTGGAAGCGCAGTAATGCGTTAAGCTAACCAGTACTAATTGCCCGTAAGGCTTGATCCTATAACCAGTGTGTTTTGCCTGGTGTGTGATCGTGACTGTGCCGAAACAGTTGACACAAGACGCACAACCCCAACTACATCCCTATTCGCAGCGTTGACCTCAACCTCAGCGCTGCAACCCCTTATGCCTGGTGACCATAGCGAGCTGGAACCACCCCTTCCCATCCCGAACAGGTCCGTGAAACAGCTCCGCGCCGATGATAGTGCGGATACCCGTGTGAAAGTAGGTCATCGCCAGGCTCTTATTCCCAAAACCCCTCGACAGCGTGTGCTGCGAGGGGTTTTGTTTTTTCCGGCCGTCGCCGCGCGTGGCCCCGCGGCCCTGCCAGGCCGCCTCAGAGCCTCCAGGAGCCGCGCTGGAAAGCCCCTATAGGGTGAGAACGCAGAAATCTAAACTGCGCTTGTGGGAGCGATCAGGCGGTTCAAGCGCCACGCTGGAACGCCTTCCCTGGTCTGCCCAAGTACAGCATCCGCAACGGAAAGTGCTTGACAGGCAAGGTGAGAAGCCCCATAATCGATAGTTCTCTGCGGAGAGGTGCCCGAGTGGCTAAAGGGGGCAGACTGTAAATCTGTTGGCTTACGCCTACGCTGGTTCGAATCCAGCCCTCTCCACCAGAATGCAAGACAGCAGCCGGCAGTGCCGGTGAAGAAGCAGGAAAGAACCGGGCGGGTGTAGCTCAATGGTAGAGCAGAAGCCTTCCAAGCTTACGACGAGGGTTCGATTCCCTTCACCCGCTCCAGTCGCGCGGTTGCTGTCAGAGTAGTACGTCAAGTTTCGCCCATGTGGCTCAGTGGTAGAGCACTCCCTTGGTAAGGGAGAGGTCGGCAGTTCGATCCTGCCCATGGGCACCAAATACCACGCACTGGCAATATCGCTACCGAGACAGGAGTCGCGAAATGGCAAAGGAAAAGTTCGAGCGGACCAAGCCGCACGTGAACGTTGGCACGATTGGTCACGTTGACCATGGCAAGACCACGTTGACGGCAGCGATCGCTACGGTGCTGGCTGCGAAGTTCGGCGGTGCCGCCAAGAAGTACGACGAAATCGACGCAGCGCCGGAAGAAAAGGCACGCGGTATTACCATCAATACCGCCCACGTCGAGTACGAAACGGCCAACCGCCACTACGCGCACGTTGACTGCCCGGGCCACGCTGACTATGTGAAGAACATGATCACGGGTGCCGCCCAGATGGACGGCGCAATCCTGGTTTGCTCGGCCGCTGACGGCCCGATGCCGCAAACGCGCGAGCACATCCTGCTGGCCCGTCAGGTTGGCGTGCCTTACATCATCGTGTTCCTGAACAAGTGCGACATGGTGGACGACGCTGAACTGCTCGAGCTGGTCGAGATGGAAGTTCGCGAGCTGCTGAGCAAGTACGAGTTCCCCGGCGACGACACCCCGATCATCAAGGGTTCGGCCAAGCTGGCGCTGGAAGGCGACAAGGGCGAGCTGGGCGAAGTGGCCATCATGAACCTGGCCGACGCACTGGACACCTACATCCCGACGCCGGAGCGTGCCGTTGACGGTACCTTCCTGATGCCGGTGGAAGACGTGTTCTCGATCTCGGGTCGCGGCACCGTGGTGACCGGCCGTATCGAGCGCGGCGTGGTGAAGGTCGGTGAGGAAATCGAAATCGTCGGTATCAAGCCGACGGTGAAGACCACCTGCACCGGCGTGGAAATGTTCCGCAAGCTGCTGGACCAGGGTCAAGCCGGCGACAACGTTGGCCTGCTGCTGCGCGGCACCAAGCGTGAAGACGTCGAGCGCGGCCAGGTGCTGTGCAAGCCGGGTTCGATCAAGCCGCACACCCACTTCACCGGCGAGGTGTACATCCTGTCGAAGGACGAAGGCGGCCGTCACACCCCGTTCTTCAACAACTACCGCCCGCAGTTCTACTTCCGTACCACCGACGTGACCGGCTCGATCGAGCTGCCGAAGGACAAGGAAATGGTCATGCCGGGTGACAACGTGTCGATCACCGTCAAGCTGATCGCCCCGATCGCCATGGAAGAAGGCCTGCGCTTCGCTATCCGTGAAGGCGGCCGTACCGTCGGCGCCGGCGTCGTGGCAAAGATCCTCGACTAAGTTGTTTGATAGCGAACGCGGCACCAACCGGCCGCGTTCGTTGCCAGAAGGGGTTGGCGCCAGCGCCGGCCCCACAGTTGTTTTAGGGGTATAGCTCAACTGGCAGAGCGTCGGTCTCCAAAACCGAAGGTTGGGGGTTCGATTCCCTCTGCCCCTGCCAAATCAATCAGCCGCGTCGCGAAGAGCAATCGTGACGCGGCTTAGTCTCGTTTGCGAAACATGGCCAATCCCAATGTTGAAACCGTGAACGCCAGCAGCGGCAAGTGGATGCTTGGCGTGGCGGTGCTGCTGGTGGTTGCGGGCGTCATCGGTTTCTATGCACTGGCACAGCAACCGTCTTATGTACGTGGCGCCGCACTGTTCGGTGGTATTGCACTGGGTATCGTGGTTGCACTGGTGTCCGTACCAGGCAAGGACTTTATCGGGTTCGCCAAGGAATCGTATCGGGAAGTTCGCAAGGTCGTCTGGCCGACGCGCAAGGAAGCCGGGCAAATGACGGGGCTGGTCTTCGTCTTTGTCGTCGTCATGGCGCTGTTCCTGTGGTCGGCTGACAAGCTCATCGAGTGGGTCGTCTTCTCGCTCGTGCTGGGCTGGAAATAAGAGGTAGCACATGACGGATAACGCTCAGCAGGAAACCACCGCGCCGGAATCGCCTTCGTCGAAGAAGCGCTGGTATGTCGTGCATGCCTACTCCGGCATGGAGAAGAGCGTGCAGCGCGCGCTGCAGGAGCGCATCGAACGCGCCGAGATGCAGGACAAGTTTGGCCGCATCCTGGTGCCGTCTGAAGAAGTCGTGGAAATCAAGGGCGGCCACAAGTCGGTCACGGAGCGTCGTTTCTTCCCGGGCTATGTGCTGGTGGAAATGGAAATGACCGACGAGACCTGGCACCTGGTGAAGAACACCAGCAAGGTCACCGGTTTCGTGGGCGGCGCCCGCAACCGCCCGAGCCCGATTTCGCAGCGCGAAGTCGACAAGATCATGACCCAGATGCAGGAAGGGGTCGAGAAGCCGCGTCCCAAGACGCTGTTCGAAGTGGGCGAAATGGTGCGCGTCAAGGACGGCCCGTTCACCGACTTCAACGGCAACGTGGAAGAAGTGAACTACGAGAAATCGCGCCTGCGCGTCTCGGTCACGATCTTCGGGCGTGCCACGCCGGTCGAGCTCGAGTTCGGCCAGGTCGAGAAGGTTTAAGGAATTTGCCGGCTGCGGCCTGAAAGGGCGGCAACTGGCAACGGCGACGCCCCGGTGGCGGCGCCAAGAGGAGCGTGAGGCCGTGCCGAAGGTGCGGCGACAGCGCGTTACGACTCAACAGGATCGCATCCCGAAAGGGCGATCCGGATTGGAGTAGAGATGGCCAAGAAGATCATTGGCTTTATCAAGCTGCAGATTCCGGCTGGTAAGGCAAATCCCTCCCCGCCCGTTGGTCCCGCACTGGGTCAGCGTGGTCTGAATATCATGGAGTTCTGCAAGGCGTTCAACGCCCAGACCCAGGGTATGGAACCCGGTCTGCCGGTGCCGGTGGTGATTACCGCCTTCGCCGACAAGAGCTTCACCTTCGTGATGAAGTCGCCCCCGGCGACTGTGCTGATCAAGAAGGCAGCTGGCATCACCAAGGGTTCGCCGAAGCCCCATACCGACAAGGTTGGCAAGATCACCCGCGCCCAGGCTGAAGAAATCGCCAAGGCCAAGAACGCTGACCTGACCGCCGCCGACCTGGACGCCGCCGTGCGTACCATCGCCGGTTCGGCTCGTTCGATGGGCATCACCGTGGAGGGTCTGTAAATGGCTAAGGTTTCCAAGCGCGTCGCCGCCAACAAGGCGAAGATCGAGCGTACCAAGTTCTACCCGATCGACGAGGCCCTGGGCCTGGTGAAGGGCTGCGCTTCGGCGAAGTTCGACGAGTCGATCGACGTGGCCGTGCAGCTGGGCATTGACGCCAAGAAGTCGGACCAGGTGGTTCGTGGTTCGGTGGTGCTGCCCGCAGGTACCGGCAAGTCGGTTCGCGTGGCTGTGTTCGCCCAGGGCGAAAAGGCCGAAGCCGCCAAGGCCGCCGGTGCTGACATCGTCGGCATGGAAGACCTGGCTGAGCAAGTCAAGGCCGGCAACCTGAACTTCGACGTCGTGATCGCTTCGCCGGACACGATGCGTATCGTCGGTACGCTGGGCCAGATCCTGGGCCCGCGCGGCCTGATGCCGAACCCGAAGGTCGGTACCGTGACGCCCGACGTGGCCCAGGCCGTGAAGAACGCCAAGGCTGGTCAGGTGCAGTTCCGTGTCGACAAGGCCGGTATCATCCACGCCACCATCGGCCGCCGCTCGTTCGAAGACGCAGCGCTGAAGAGCAACCTGTCCGCACTGCTGGAAGCCCTGGTGAAGTCCAAGCCGGCTACGAGCAAGGGCGTGTACCTGCGCAAGATCGCCGTCTCGTCCACCATGGGCGTTGGCGTGCGCGTGGAACAAGCTTCGCTGTCGGCCTGAGCTGACGGCATGGGCTGACCGGACCCGATAACACCGGTCGGCCGCGAATTGAAGATCCTGGCGTAAGCGGGGATCGGCTCCGGACCTGGTTCTGTCAAGCGGCGGGACAAGGATAGGGAGCAAGGCTTTGGGCAGTGGCGGCAGCCGGACACATGGTGTTCAGGCAGTCGCCGCTGGTTATCAAAGACCGCTGGTGTCCACATGACCGCAGTCAGGCATGCGGGCTTAATCGGCCGGGACGTACAGGCAGGGCCAGGTGCCGTGCATGACCAACCCCGGGCAACCAGCGCAGATGGCGCACCCGAAGGGATTGATGAATCCGGGCCTGTCCCGGGTGATTCGGGCCAATCGGACGCCGTTCGTTTGTGCTGACGTGAAGACTCCGGTATTGCCGGAGGGCTAGCGTCATTTTGGAGCTTAACCGTGCCACTCAATATTGAAGATAAGAAGGCCGTCGTTGCTGAGGTTTCGGCGCAAGTCGCCAAGGCCCAGACCATCGTCGTGGCCGAATATCGCGGCATTACGGTTGGCGATCTGACCAAGCTGCGTTCCACCGCTCGGCAGCAAGGCGTGTACCTGCGTGTTCTGAAGAACACGCTGGCCCGCCGTGCCGTCGAAGGTACGCCGTTTGCAAGCCTCGCAGAGCAGATGACCGGTCCGCTGATCTACGGTATTTCCGAAGATGCAGTGTCGTCGGCCAAGGTTCTGAACGACTTTGCCAAGACCAACGACAAGCTGGTCCTGCGCGCTGGGTCGTATGACGGCAAGGTTCTCGACGCTGCCGCCGTGAAGGCGCTGGCATCGATCCCGAGCCGCGACGAACTGATTGCTCAGCTGCTGGGCGTGATGCAGGCACCGGTGTCGGGCTTCGCCCGTCTGCTGGCTGCACTGGCTGCCAAGAACGCCGAAGGCGCTCCCGCGGAAGCGGAAGCTGCTGGCGCCTAAGGCAATCCAGGCCTCGCATCGAAAGATCGCATTACCGATACCGAATCAAATCTAGTAGGAGTATTTCAAATGGCAATCACCAAAGACGACATCCTGGAAGCCGTTGGCGCGATGTCCGTGATGGAACTGAACGACCTGGTCAAGGCGTTTGAAGAGAAGTTTGGCGTGTCCGCCGCTGCCATGGCCGTGGCAGCTGCCCCGGGCGCCGGCGGTGCCGCCGCTGCTGAAGAGCAGACCGAGTTCAACGTGATCCTGGCCGAAGTCGGCGCCAACAAGGTTGGCGTGATTAAGGCTGTTCGCGAAATCACCGGCCTGGGCCTGAAGGAAGCCAAGGACCTGGTCGATGGCGCACCGAAGCCCGTCAAGGAAGGCGTGGACAAGGCTGCAGCTGCCGAAGCCAAGAAGAAGCTGGAAGACGCTGGCGCAAAGGTCGACGTCAAGTAAGGCATTGCTCGCGTGCCCTTCCGGCACGCGGATGGGGCTGGCAAAGGGAAATTCCCGGCGCCAGCCTTTTTGCGCTTGTGCGAAAGTGTTTTGAGGAGCACTCTTCGCGTGAAAAAGTGATGTTTGCGAGCCCCGGTGCCTTTGGGCATGCCGGAGTCTCAGCAGAGGCCAAACATCAGTGGCACACTAAGGGGTTGCTGCTGATGTTTGTCTTCTGAACCGACTGCAGAAGACAAGTTTGGTCGGGTGTCCCCCGGGCGAGTACAGGCGTTGCGCTTGATGCGACGACCACACCGCCCGCAGCGTGCGGACACCGTCAGCCAGAGGTTGGTAGCGGCCAACCGCCAAATCCCCTCCCAGTCGCTGAACACCTCAGGTCCGGCCAGGTCCAGCCAGCCCTGCGATGATTCGGAGATCCCATGGCGTACAGCTTCACCGAAAAGAAGCGCATTCGCAAAAGTTTTGCGAAGCGCGCGACGGTACATCAGGTTCCATTCCTGCTTGCCACCCAGATTGAATCCTACACTCAGTTCTTGCAAGCGGAAACGCCGACCGCGCGTCGCAAGACCGAAGGCCTCCAGGCCGCTTTCAACGCAATCTTCCCGATCTCCTCGCATAACGGGCTTGCCCGTATGGAGTTCGTCTCGTATCACCTGTCCAACCCGCCGTTCGACGTCAAGGAATGTCAACAGCGTGGCCTGACCTTCCACTCGGCGCTGCGCGCCAAGGTTCGCCTGATCATCAACGATCGCGAGAATCCTGGCAAGGTCAAGGAAGTGAAGGAGCAGGAAGTCTACATGGGCGAAATCCCGCTGATGACTTCCACGGGTTCGTTCGTCATCAACGGCACCGAGCGTGTCATCGTCTCGCAGCTGCACCGCTCGCCGGGCGTGTTCTTCGAGCACGACAAGGGCAAGACCCACAGCTCGGGCAAGCTGCTGTTCTCGGCACGTATCATCCCCTACCGCGGTTCGTGGCTGGACTTCGAGTTCGACCCGAAGGACATCTTGTACTTCCGCGTCGACCGCCGCCGCAAGATGCCGGTGACGATCCTGCTGAAGTCGATCGGCCTGACCCCGGAACAGATCCTCGCGCACTTCTTCGTGTTCGACAACTTCACGCTGCAGGCCGAAGGCGCGCAGCTGGAGTTCGTGCCCGAGCGCCTGCGCGGTGAAGTCGCGCGCTTCGACATCGCCGACAAGAACGGCCGCGTGGTGGTCGAGAAAGACAAGCGGATCAACGCCAAGCACATCCGCGACCTGGATTCGGCCGGCACCAAGCTGATCAGCGTGCCGGAAGACTACCTGCTGGGCCGCGTGCTGGCCAAGAACATCATCGACCCGGATACCGGCGAGGTGATTGCCAACGCCAACGACGAGCTCACCGAAACGCTGCTGGAAAACCTGCGCGAAGCCGGCGTCAAGCAGATCCAGACCCTGTACACCAACGACCTGGACCAGGGCCCGTACATGTCGCAGACCCTGCGCGTGGACGAGACCGCCGACCAGACCGCTGCGCGTATCGCGATCTACCGCATGATGCGCCCGGGCGAGCCGCCGACCGAGGAAGCCGTGGAAGCGCTGTTCCAGCGCTTGTTCTACAGCGAAGAGTCGTACGACCTGTCGCGCGTTGGCCGCATGAAGGTCAACAGCCGCCTGGGCCGCCCCACCGGCGAAGGCGCCATGGTGTTGCAGGACGAGGACATCCTCGAGACTATCAAGATCCTGGTCAACCTGCGCAACGGCAAGGGCGAGGTCGATGACATCGACCACCTGGGCAACCGTCGCGTGCGTTGCGTCGGCGAACTGGCCGAAAACCAGTTCCGCGCCGGCCTGTCGCGCGTGGAGCGTGCCGTCAAGGAACGTCTGGGCCAGGCCGAGACCGAGAACCTGATGCCGCACGACCTGATCAACTCGAAGCCGATCTCGTCGGCGATCCGCGAGTTCTTCGGTTCGTCGCAGCTGTCGCAGTTCATGGACCAGACCAACCCGCTGTCCGAGATCACGCACAAGCGCCGTGTCTCCGCACTGGGCCCGGGCGGTCTGACGCGCGAGCGCGCCGGCTTTGAAGTCCGTGACGTGCACCCGACCCACTATGGCCGCGTGTGCCCGATCGAAACGCCGGAAGGTCCGAACATTGGTCTGATCAACTCGCTGGCACTGTATGCCCGCCTGAACGAATACGGCTTCCTGGAAACGCCGTACCGCAAGGTGGTCGACAGCAAGCTGACCGACCAGGTCGACTACCTGTCCGCGATCGAGGAAGGCAAGTACGTGGTGGCGCAGGCTAACGCGACCGTTGACGCCGAGGGCAACCTGACCGACGAACTGGTGTCGGCGCGTGAAGGCTCCGAGCGTGAAACCCGCATGGTCACGCCGGACCGCGTGCAGTACATCGACGTGGCACCGTCGCAGATCGTGTCGGCCGCTGCCTCGCTGGTGCCGTTCCTGGAACACGATGACGCGAACCGTGCACTGATGGGCGCCAACATGCAGCGCCAGGCCGTGCCTTGCCTGCGTCCGGACAAGCCGCTGGTCGGCACCGGCATCGAGCGTACCGTTGCGGTCGACTCGGGTACGGCCGTGCAGGCGATGCGTGGCGGCGTGGTCGACTACGTCGACGCGATGCGTATCGTGATCCGCGTGAACGACGACGAAGCCGTTGCCGGTGAAGTCGGCGTGGACATCTACAACCTGATCAAGTACACGCGCTCGAACCAGAACACCAACATCAACCAGCGTCCGATGGTCAAGGTTGGCGATATCGTTGCCCGCAACGATGTGATCGCCGACGGCGCCTCGACCGACCTGGGTGAACTGGCCCTGGGCCAGAACATGCTGGTGGCGTTCATGCCGTGGAACGGCTACAACTTCGAGGATTCGATCCTGATCTCGGAGCGTGTGGTGGCCGAAGACCGCTATACCTCGATCCACATCGAGGAACTGTCGGTCGTTGCCCGCGACACCAAGCTGGGACCGGAAGAAATCACGCGCGATATCTCGAACCTGGCCGAGGCCCAGCTGGCTCGCCTGGACGAGTCGGGCATCACCTACATCGGCGCTGAAGTCGAAGCCGGTGACGTGCTGGTGGGCAAGGTCACGCCGAAGGGCGAGACCCAGCTGACCCCGGAAGAGAAGCTGCTGCGCGCGATCTTCGGCGAGAAGGCTTCGGACGTGAAGGACACCTCGCTGCGCGTGCCGTCGGGCATGAGCGGCATCGTGATCGACGTCCAGGTCTTCACCCGCGAAGGCGTGACGCGCGACAAGCGTGCCCAGTCGATCATCGACGACGAACTGAAGCGCTACCGCCTGGACCTGAACGACCAGCTGCGTATCGTGGAAGGCGACGCGTTCCAGCGTCTGGAGCGCCTGCTCATCGACAAGACCGTCAACGGCGGTCCGAAGAAGCTGGCCAAGGGTGCCAAGATCACCAAGGAATACCTGGCGGACATCGACAGGTACCACTGGTTCGACATCCGTCCGGCCGACGAGGAACTGGCTGCCCAGCTGGAAGCCGTCAAGGAAGCCATCGAGCAGAAGCGCCACGAGTTCGACCTGGCCTTCGAAGAGAAGCGCAAGAAGCTCACGCAGGGCGACGAACTGCCGCCGGGCGTGATCAAGATGGTCAAGGTGTACCTGGCCGTCAAGCGCCGCCTGCAGCCTGGCGACAAGATGGCAGGCCGTCACGGCAACAAGGGTGTCGTGTCCAAGATCACTCCGATCGAAGACATGCCCTACATGGCCGACGGCACGCCTGCCGACATCGTGCTGAATCCGCTGGGCGTGCCTTCGCGGATGAACGTGGGTCAGATTCTCGAGACCCACCTGGGCTGGGCCGCGCGCGGTCTGGGCGAGCGCATCGGCAACATGCTGAAGGCGCAAGCCAAGGCAGCCGAAGTGCGCAAGCTGCTCACGCAGATCTACAACGAGAGCGGCAAGGTCGAAGACCTCGACAGCCTGTCGGATTCGGAAGTCCTGGAACTGGCCGAGAACCTGAAGAAGGGCGTGCCGTTCGCGACGCCGGTGTTCGATGGTGCGCATGAGGACGAAATCCGCCGCATGCTGGACCTCGCCTATCCGGAAGAGATCGCGAAGGAGAAGGGCCTGACGGCTTCCAAGCAGCAGGTCACGCTGTTCGACGGCCGCACCGGCGAGGCGTTCGAGCGTCCGGTCACGCTGGGTGTGATGCACATGCTGAAGCTGCACCACCTGGTCGATGACAAGATGCACGCGCGTTCCACCGGCCCGTACTCGCTGGTGACGCAGCAGCCGCTGGGTGGTAAAGCCCAGTTCGGTGGCCAGCGTTTCGGTGAGATGGAAGTTTGGGCACTGGAAGCCTACGGCGCGTCGTACGTGCTGCAGGAAATGCTGACGGTCAAGTCCGATGACGTGAACGGCCGTACCAAGGTGTACGAGAACATCGTCAAGGGCGAGCACTCGATCGATGCCGGCATGCCGGAATCGTTCAACGTGCTGGTGAAGGAAATCCGCTCGCTGGGTATCGACATCGACCTCGATCGCTACTGATCGGGCAGGTGAGGGGAGCCGGTTGCGGCCGGTTCCCCGTCGACACTACAGGCGAAGGATTTCCCACAGGATGAATGCCATCGACCCGGACCAAATCCGGGGCGGTGGCGAAACAAGGAGTTGCAATGAAAGCATTGCTCGATCTCTTTAAGCAGGTACAGCAGGAAGAGCAGTTCGACGCGATCAAGATCGGCTTGGCCTCGCCCGAGAAGATCCGTTCGTGGTCGTACGGCGAAGTCAAGAAGCCGGAAACGATCAACTACCGTACCTTCAAGCCGGAACGCGACGGCCTGTTCTGCGCCAAGATCTTTGGCCCGATCAAGGACTACGAGTGCCTGTGCGGCAAGTACAAGCGCCTGAAGCACCGTGGCGTGATCTGCGAGAAGTGCGGCGTTGAAGTGACGCTGGCCAAGGTGCGCCGCGAGCGCATGGGCCACATCGAACTGGCCGCGCCGACCGCGCACATCTGGTTCCTGAAGTCGCTGCCGTCGCGCCTGGGCATGGTCCTGGACATGACGCTGCGCGACATCGAGCGCGTGCTGTACTTTGAAGCATTCGTGGTGATCGAACCCGGCATGACCCCGCTCAAGAAGAGCCAGATCATGTCCGAAGACGACTACCTGGCGAAGTGCGACGAGTACGGCGAGGGCGAGTTCGTCGCCATGATGGGTGCCGAGGGCATCCGTGAGCTGCTGCGCGGCATCGACATCGAGAAGCAGATCGAACAGATCCGCGCCGAGCTGCAGGCCACCGGCTCCGAAGCCAAGATCAAGAAGTTCGCCAAGCGCCTGAAGGTGCTCGAGGCCTTCCAGCGTTCGGGCATCAAGCCCGAGTGGATGATCCTCGAAGTGCTGCCGGTGCTGCCGCCCGAGCTGCGCCCGCTGGTGCCGCTGGACGGCGGCCGCTTCGCGACCTCGGACCTGAACGACCTGTATCGCCGCGTCATCAACCGTAACAACCGCCTCAAGCGCCTGCTGGAGCTGAAGGCGCCTGAAATCATCGTGCGCAACGAAAAGCGCATGCTGCAGGAAGCGGTTGACTCGCTGCTGGACAACGGCCGTCGCGGCAAGGCGATGACTGGCGCCAACAAGCGTCCGCTGAAGTCCCTGGCTGAAATGATCAAGGGCAAGGGCGGCCGTTTCCGTCAGAACCTGCTGGGCAAGCGCGTCGACTACTCGGGCCGTTCGGTCATCGTGGTGGGCCCGACCCTCAAGCTGCACCAGTGCGGCCTGCCCAAGCTGATGGCGCTCGAGCTGTTCAAGCCCTTCATCTTCCACAAGCTGGAAACGATGGGCATCGCCACCACCATCAAGGCGGCGAAGAAGGAAGTGGAAAGCCAGACCCCGGTGGTGTGGGACATCCTCGAAGAGGTGATCCGCGAGCACCCGGTGATGCTGAACCGTGCGCCGACGCTGCACCGCCTGGGTATCCAGGCGTTCGAGCCGGTGCTGATCGAAGGCAAGGCCATCCAGCTGCACCCGCTGGTCTGCGCGGCGTTCAACGCCGACTTCGACGGTGACCAGATGGCTGTTCACGTCCCGCTGTCGCTGGAAGCGCAGATGGAAGCTCGCACGCTGATGCTGGCTTCCAACAACGTGCTGTTCCCGGCCAACGGCGACCCGTCGATCGTGCCGTCGCAAGACGTGGTGCTGGGTCTGTACTACACGACCCGCGACAAGATCAACGGCCGCGGCGAGGGCATGACCTTTGCCGACATCAGCGAAGTGATCCGCGCCTACGAGAACAAGGAAGTCGAACTGGCTTCGCGCGTGAACGTGCGTATCACCGAGTATGAGCTGGTCGACAAGGACGCCGAGGGCGACGCCCGTTTCGCACCCAAGATCACGCTGCAGGCCACCACGGTCGGCCGCGCGATCCTGTCCGAGATCCTGCCCAAGGGCCTGCCGTTCTCGGTGCTGAACAAGCCGCTCAAGAAGAAGGAAATCTCGCGCCTGATCAACACCGCGTTCCGCAAGTGCGGTCTGCGCGAGACCGTGATCTTCGCCGACAAGCTGCTGCAGTCGGGCTTCCGCCTGGCAACCCGCGCCGGTATCTCGATCGCCATCGACGACATGCTGGTGCCGCCGCAGAAGGAAAAGATCATCGCCGAGGCCTCGGCCAAGGTGAAGGAATACGACAAGCAGTACATGTCGGGTCTGGTGACCGACCAGGAACGCTACAACAACGTCGTGGACATCTGGGGCGCCGCCGGCGACCAGGTGGGCAAGGCGATGATGGAGCAGCTCCAGCACGAAGACGTGGTCGACCGCGAAGGCAAGACCGTGAAGCAAGAGTCGTTCAACTCCATCTACATGATGGCCGACTCGGGCGCACGGGGTTCCGCCGCGCAGATCCGCCAGCTGGCCGGTATGCGTGGCCTGATGGCAAAGCCGGACGGCTCGATCATTGAAACGCCGATCACGGCGAACTTCCGTGAAGGCCTGAACGTTCTGCAGTACTTCATCTCGACCCACGGCGCACGTAAGGGCCTGGCCGATACGGCACTGAAGACCGCGAACTCGGGTTACCTGACCCGTCGTCTGGTCGACGTGACGCAGGATCTGGTTGTGGTGGAAGACGATTGCGGCACCTCCAACGGCGTGGCCATGAAGGCCCTGGTCGAAGGCGGTGAAGTGATCGAAGCCCTGCGCGACCGTATCCTCGGCCGTGTGACCGTGGCCGACGTGGTGAACCCTGAAACCCAGGAAACCGCGATCGAAGCCGGCACGCTGCTGGATGAAGACCTGGTTGAGCTGATCGACAACATCGGCGTGGACGAAGTCAAGGTCCGCACCCCGCTGTCGTGCGACACGCGCTACGGCCTGTGCGGCAAGTGCTACGGCCGCGACCTGGGCCGCGGCGTGCTGGTGAACTCCGGCGAAGCGGTTGGCGTGATTGCCGCCCAGTCGATCGGTGAGCCGGGCACGCAGCTGACCATGCGTACGTTCCACATCGGTGGTGCGGCATCGCGTGCGGCAGTGGCGTCGAGCGTGGAAGCCAAGGCAACCGGTACCGTGCGTTTCACGGCGACCATGCGTTACGTCACCAATGCGAAGGGCGAACTGATCGTCATCTCGCGTTCGGGCGAGGCGCTGATCACCGACGACCACGGCCGCGAGCGCGAACGCCACAAGATCCCGTACGGCGCCACGCTGCTGGTGCAGGACGGCCAGGCCATCAAGGCTGGCACGCAGCTGGCCACGTGGGACGCGCTGACTCGCCCGATCGTTTCGGAATACACCGGCACGACCAAGTTCGAGAACGTCGAAGAAGGCGTGACCGTCGCCAAGCAGATGGACGAAGTCACCGGCCTGTCGACCCTGGTGGTGATCGACGCCAAGCGCCGCACGGCTGCAACCAAGGGCATCCGCCCGCAGGTGAAGCTGCTCGACGCCAGCGGCCAGGAAGTGAAGATCCCGGGCACGGACCATTCCGTGACCATCGGCTTCCAGGTCGGCGCGCTGATTACCGTGAAGGATGGCCAGCAGGTGCACGTGGGTGAAGTGCTCGCGCGTATCCCGACCGAATCGCAGAAGACCCGCGACATTACCGGTGGTCTGCCGCGTGTGGCCGAGCTGTTCGAAGCGCGTTCGCCGAAGGACGCCGCCGTGCTGGCGGAAGTCACCGGCACGACCTCGTTCGGCAAGGACACCAAGGGCAAGCAGCGTCTGGTCATTACCGACCTGGACGGCAATGCCCACGAGTTCCTGATCGCGAAGGAAAAGCAGGTGCTGGTGCACGACGGCCAGGTGGTGAACAAGGGCGAAATGATCGTGGAAGGTCCGGCGGACCCGCACGACATCCTGCGCCTGAAGGGCATCGAAGAGCTGGCGCACTACATCGTGGACGAAGTCCAGGACGTGTACCGTCTGCAGGGCGTGAAGATCAACGACAAGCACATCGAAGTGATTGTTCGTCAGATGCTGCGCCGCGTGCAGATCGCCGATGTCGGCGACACCAAGTTCATCCCGGGTGAACAGGTGGAGCGTTCGGAACTGCTCGACGAGAACGACCGCGTGATCGCCGAAGGCAAGCGTCCGGCCACGTACGAGAACCTGCTGCTGGGTATTACCAAGGCGTCGCTGTCGACCGACAGCTTCATCTCGGCGGCATCGTTCCAGGAAACCACGCGCGTGCTGACCGAAGCCGCGATCATGGGCAAGACCGACGACCTGCGTGGTCTGAAGGAAAACGTGATCGTCGGCCGTCTGATCCCGGCCGGTACCGGCCTGGCCTACCACCGCGCCCGCAAGGCGCGCGAGGCCTCCGAGCGCGAACGCGCCCAGGCGATCGCCGAAGAAGAGCAGTCGCTCTTCATCGAGCCGGCGCCGGTGGTGCAGGCGACGACCGAAGGCGAAGGCGACAACGTCTGATCGCAGTAAGCTGTTTGCCGCCGCAAGGCGGCCCGAAAGCCCGGCTGATCCAGCCGGGCTTTTTTTTCGTCTGCACGCGGCGTTTGCTTTCGTGAGAAACGTCGCAGAGTTTGCCCTGCGGTCGCTGAAGCCGGGTCCCTTAGTGGTATGGTTACGGCTTTTCCGGCTTCAGCAATTCCGTTGTCTATGTCGCACGCGCTGGCGATCCTCAAAGATGTGTTCGGCTACCACGCCTTCCGTGGGCGCCAGGCCGAGATCATCGACCACGTTGCGACGGGCGGCGACTGCCTGGTGCTGATGCCAACCGGCGGCGGCAAGTCGCTGTGCTACCAGATCCCGGCGCTGCTGCGCCAGCGTGCCGGCGACGGCGTCGGCATCGTGGTGTCGCCGTTGATCGCGCTGATGCAGGACCAGGTCGCGGCACTGACCGAAGCCGGCGTGCGCGCCGCGGTGCTCAATTCGACGCTGACCGGGGCCGAGGCCTCGGCGGTCGAGCGCGACCTGCTGGCCGGGCGCATCGAGATCCTCTACGTGGCGCCGGAACGGCTGATGACGCCGCGCTTCCAGGACTTGCTCGAGCGCATTCGGGTCGGGCTCTTTGCCATCGACGAAGCGCACTGCGTGTCGCAGTGGGGCCACGACTTCCGCCCCGAGTACATCCAGTTGTCGGTGCTGCATGAGCGCTTCCCGTACGTGCCGCGCATCGCGCTGACGGCAACGGCCGACGCACTCACGCGCAATGAGATCATCGAGCGCCTGGCGCTGGACAACGCCCGCGTCTTCATCTCCAGCTTCGACCGGCCCAATATCCGCTACCGCATCGTCGAGAAGGACAATGCGCGCCAGCAGCTGCTGGCCTTCATCAAGGCCGAGCACACCGCGGCCGACGGCACCCATGACAGCGGCATCGTCTATTGCCTGTCGCGCAAGAAGGTGGAAGACACGGCACAGTGGCTGAGCGGGCAGGGCATCAATGCGCTGGGCTACCACGCCGGCATGGATGCCCAGGTGCGCCAGCACCACCAGGCGCGCTTCCGCGAGGAAGAAGGGCTGGTGATGGTGGCGACGATCGCCTTCGGCATGGGCATCGACAAGCCCGACGTGCGCTTTGTCGCCCACCTGGACCTGCCCAAGAGCATGGAAGGCTACTACCAGGAAACCGGGCGCGCCGGCCGCGACGGCCTGCCGGCCAATGCCTGGATGGCCTACGGCCTGGGCGACGTGGTGCAGCAGAAGCGCATGATCGACGAGTCCGAGGCGGACGAGGCCTTCAAGCGCGTGTCGTCGTCCAAGCTCGATGCGCTGCTGGGCCTGTGCGAGACCGCGGGCTGCCGGCGCGTGCGCATCCTGGCGTATTTCAACGAGGCCAGCGAACCCTGCGGTAACTGCGATACCTGTCTGGAGCCGCCGGCGACCTGGGACGGCACGCGTGAGGCGCAGATGGCGCTGTCGTGCGTGTACCGCACTGCCCAGGCGAGCCGGGTTCACTTCGGCGCCACCCACCTGATTGACGTGCTGCGCGGCAACAGCTCGGAGAAGATCCGCCAGTGGGGGCACGACAAGGTGTCCACCTTCGGCATCGGCAAGGACCGCTCGGTGCATGAATGGCATACGGTGTTCCGCCAGCTGATCGCCCAGGGGCTGCTGACCATCGACCATGGCGGCCATGGCGCGCTGCTGCTGGGCGAGGACGCGCGCGCGGTGCTCAAGGGCGAGCGCCAGATCATCTTGCGTCGCCAGGCCACCAAGCCGGGCAAGTCCGGCGAGCGTGCCGCACGCGGCACCCGCACCGACCACACCGCGGACATGGATGCCGACATGCTGGCCAACTGGGAGGCGCTGCGCCGCTGGCGCACCGAGGCCGCGCGTGAGCACGGGGTGCCGGCCTATGTCATCTTCCACGATGCAACGCTGGCGGAGCTGGCCCGGACCGCGCCGGGATCCCTGTCGGCGATGCAGGGCATTCCCGGGATTGGTGCCTCCAAGCTTGAGCGCTACGGGCAGTCCATCCTGGAAGCGCTCCGCGGGGTCTGAGCGGGAGGGCAGCGTCAGCGCGTCCCGGAAAGGGTATACGGCTTGACGGTATACGATTCCCCTGCTAGGATGCCAGATTCGAGTTTTTGGCTTTGGATTTCGCTCGCCCGTCGGACAAGTGGCCTTTAGGCCGCTGCCGGCAAGCCTTCCGGACTGGGTTTCCATGGACCGGTGGCGGCAGACGCGGGATCCGGGTGCCGGCTCGCGCTCTTTGGCATGCTGTTACCGCACAGTCCCGTCTCCAGAGCGCGTCCGCTCACCTCTCCCGCCCAAAACCCGTAGTTGCCTCTCCATCCTGGCGCATGCCGGTGCGAGTGGCGTTTTTCGTCAAACCAAGCTGGATTGAACAATGCCAACTATCAACCAACTGGTTCGCAAGCCGCGCGTCTCTGAAGTCGTCAAGAGCAAGAGCCCGGCGCTTGAGAACTGCCCCCAGCGCCGTGGCGTGTGCACCCGCGTGTACACCACGACGCCGAAGAAGCCGAACTCGGCACTGCGTAAGGTTGCCAAGGTGCGCCTGACCAACGGTTTCGAAGTCATTTCGTACATCGGCGGTGAAGGCCACAACCTGCAGGAACACTCGGTCGTGCTGATCCGCGGCGGCCGTGTGAAGGATTTGCCGGGTGTGCGTTACCACATCGTCCGTGGCTCGCTCGACTTGCAAGGCGTGAAGGACCGCAAGCAGGCTCGTTCGAAGTACGGCGCGAAGCGTCCGAAGGCAGCCTAAGCTTAAGCAGCCTGGGTCGGAAAGACCCGAAGCAACAAACGATAGCCTGTGGCGCGAGTCATGGTGCTGTCACCAGGCGGCGGTACAACGGAGCGCCTTTTTGGCAACCGTGCCGTCGAGTAAGTGGTCACCCGGCGAATTTGCTGTCTATCGCATGCAAGCTAGTTGGTGGCCGGAGAGCGGGAAAAACTGACCGCGCTCTCAACTGAATCTAAAGGAAAGAAGATGCCACGTCGTCGTGAAGTCCCCAAGCGGGATGTTCTGCCTGATCCGAAGTTCGGCAACGTTGAAGTTGCCAAGTTTATGAACGTGCTGATGCTGGACGGCAAGAAGTCGGTTGCCGAACGTATCGTCTATGGCGCGTTCGACCAGATCGAAAAGAAGGCAGGCAAGGCCCCCATCGAAGTGTTCTCCGTTGCCATCAACAACGTGAAGCCGGTGGTGGAAGTGAAGAGCCGTCGCGTGGGCGGCGCCAACTATCAGGTTCCGGTCGAAGTCCGTCCGTCGCGTCGTCTGGCATTGGCGATGCGTTGGCTGCGCGAGGCCGCGAAGAAACGCAGCGAGAAGTCGATGGCGCTGCGCCTGGCAGGTGAGCTGCTGGAAGCATCGGAAGGCCGTGGCGGCGCAATGAAGAAGCGCGACGAAGTGCACCGCATGGCCGAAGCCAACAAGGCGTTCTCGCATTTCCGCTTCTAAGCGCGCGATAGCGTTTGTTGGTTGCCGGGCGGGCTGTGTTTTTACACATCTCGCCCGTTTGTGTTAGGGGCGCGGGCCATGAGATGCCGGCGCCTCACGGACGAATAGAGGATTAAAGTGGCTCGTAAGACTCCTATTGAGCGCTACCGTAACATCGGTATTTCGGCTCACATTGACGCGGGTAAAACCACCACGACCGAGCGGATCCTGTTCTACACCGGTGTGAACCACAAGATCGGTGAAGTGCATGATGGCGCGGCCACCATGGACTGGATGGAGCAGGAGCAGGAGCGCGGCATCACCATCACGTCTGCTGCGACCACCGCCTTCTGGAAGGGCATGGCCGGCAACTACCCCGAGCATCGCTTCAACATCATCGACACCCCGGGCCACGTGGACTTCACCATCGAGGTGGAGCGTTCCATGCGCGTGCTGGACGGCGCGTGCATGGTGTACTGCGCAGTGGGTGGCGTGCAGCCGCAGTCGGAAACCGTCTGGCGTCAGGCCAACAAGTACCGCGTGCCGCGTCTGGCATTCGTCAACAAGATGGACCGTACCGGCGCGAACTTCTTCAAGGTCTACGACCAGCTGAAGACCCGCCTGAAGGCCAACCCGGTGCCCGTCGTGGTGCCGATCGGCGCTGAAGACGGCTTCCAGGGCGTCGTCGATCTGCTGGAAATGAAGGCGATCATTTGGGACGAAGCCAGCCAGGGCGTGAAGTTCGAATACCAGGACATCCCGGCTGAGCTGCAAGCCACCGCTGAAGAATGGCGCGAGAAGATGGTCGAGTCCGCCGCCGAAGCCAGCGAAGAGCTGATGGAAAAGTACCTGGGCGGCGAAGAGCTGACCCGCGCCGAGATCGTCAAGGCGTTGCGTGACCGTACCATCGCCTGCGAAATCCAGCCGATGCTGTGCGGCACCGCGTTCAAGAACAAGGGCGTGCAGCGTATGCTCGACGCCGTGATCGACTTCCTGCCGTCGCCGGTCGACATTCCGCCGGTTACGGGCACGGACGAGGACGACAGCGAGAAGAAGCTCGAGCGCAAGGCTGACGACAACGAAAAGTTCTCGGCACTGGCGTTCAAGATCATGACCGACCCGTTCGTTGGTCAGCTGATCTTCTTCCGCGTCTACTCGGGCAAGATCAATTCGGGCGACACCGTGTACAACCCGGTCAAGAGCAAGAAGGAGCGCCTGGGCCGTATTCTGCAGATGCATGCCAACCAACGCGAAGAAATCAAGGAAGTGCTGGCCGGCGACATCGCCGCTGCAGTGGGTCTGAAGGACGCCACCACGGGCGACACGCTGTGCGATCCGGCTGCACCGATCGTGCTCGAGCGCATGGTGTTCCCGGAGCCGGTGATCTCGCAGGCTGTCGAGCCGAAGACCAAGGCTGACCAGGAAAAGATGGGCATCGCCCTGAACCGCCTGGCCGCTGAAGATCCGTCGTTCCGCGTGCGTACCGATGAAGAATCGGGTCAGACCATCATTTCGGGCATGGGCGAGCTCCACCTCGAAATTCTGGTCGACCGCATGAAGCGCGAATTCGGCGTGGAAGCCAACATCGGCGCGCCGCAGGTGGCCTACCGCGAAACCATTCGCAAGACGGCCGAAGGCGTCGAGGGCAAGTTCGTCAAGCAGTCGGGCGGCCGCGGCCAGTACGGTCACGCTGTGATCACGCTGGAACCGCAAGAGCCGGGCAAGGGCTTCGAGTTCATCGACGCCATCAAGGGCGGTGTGATTCCTCGCGAATACATCCCGGCGGTCGAAAAGGGTATCGTCGACACGCTGCCGAACGGCATCCTGGCTGGCTTCCCGGTGGTAGACGTGAAGGTCACGCTGACGTTCGGTTCGTACCACGACGTGGACTCGAACGAAAACGCGTTCCGCATGGCCGGCTCGATGGCTTTCAAGGAAGCCATGCGCAAGGCCAGCCCGGTTCTGCTTGAGCCGATGATGGCCGTGGAAGTGGAAACGCCGGAAGACTACACGGGTACCGTGATGGGCGACCTGTCGTCCCGCCGCGGCATCGTGCAGGGCATGGACGACATGGTGGGCGGCGGCAAGATCATCAAGGCCGAAGTCCCGCTGTCGGAAATGTTCGGTTATTCCACGTCGCTGCGCTCGGCCACGCAAGGCCGCGCCACGTACACCATGGAATTCAAGCACTACGCTGAAGCACCGAAGAACATCGCCGAAGCCGTGATGACGGCCAAGGGCAAGTAATAAGCTGTTTGCCGCCGCACCCCGCGTGGGGCGCGGCGGCGTGATGAATCGACAAGACTGAATTCCATTAGGAGCTGAAAAATGGCAAAGGAAAAGTTCGAGCGGACCAAGCCGCACGTGAACGTTGGTACGATCGGTCACGTTGACCACGGCAAGACCACGCTGACCGCGGCGATCGCCACGGTGCTGGCAGCCAAGTTCGGCGGTGCCGCCAAGAAGTACGACGAAATCGACGCAGCGCCGGAAGAAAAGGCACGCGGTATTACCATCAATACCGCCCACGTCGAGTACGAAACGGCCAACCGCCACTACGCGCACGTTGACTGCCCGGGCCACGCTGACTATGTGAAGAACATGATCACGGGTGCCGCCCAGATGGACGGCGCAATCCTGGTTTGCTCGGCCGCTGACGGCCCGATGCCGCAAACGCGCGAGCACATCCTGCTGGCCCGTCAGGTTGGCGTGCCTTACATCATCGTGTTCCTGAACAAGTGCGACATGGTGGACGACGCTGAACTGCTCGAGCTGGTCGAGATGGAAGTTCGCGAGCTGCTGAGCAAGTACGAGTTCCCCGGCGACGACACCCCGATCATCAAGGGTTCGGCCAAGCTGGCGCTGGAAGGCGACAAGGGCGAGCTGGGCGAAGTGGCCATCATGAACCTGGCCGACGCACTGGACACCTACATCCCGACGCCGGAGCGTGCCGTTGACGGTACCTTCCTGATGCCGGTGGAAGACGTGTTCTCGATCTCGGGTCGCGGCACCGTGGTGACCGGCCGTATCGAGCGCGGCGTGGTGAAGGTCGGTGAGGAAATCGAAATCGTCGGTATCAAGCCGACGGTGAAGACCACCTGCACCGGCGTGGAAATGTTCCGCAAGCTGCTGGACCAGGGTCAAGCCGGCGACAACGTTGGCCTGCTGCTGCGCGGCACCAAGCGTGAAGACGTCGAGCGCGGCCAGGTGCTGTGCAAGCCGGGTTCGATCAAGCCGCACACCCACTTCACCGGCGAGGTGTACATCCTGTCGAAGGACGAAGGCGGCCGTCACACCCCGTTCTTCAACAACTACCGCCCGCAGTTCTACTTCCGTACCACCGACGTGACCGGCTCGATCGAGCTGCCGAAGGACAAGGAAATGGTCATGCCGGGTGACAACGTGTCGATCACCGTCAAGCTGATCGCCCCGATCGCCATGGAAGAAGGCCTGCGCTTCGCTATCCGTGAAGGCGGCCGTACCGTCGGCGCCGGCGTCGTGGCAAAGATCCTCGACTAAGCACTTCCTGGGACATGCCTGTCGGGCATGTCCCCATTCAACGGGCACGTTGCCCAATCGCTCTTTTAAGGAAATATCATGCAGAACCAGAAGATCCGTATCCGCCTGAAGGCTTTCGACTACCGCCTGATCGACCAGTCGGCTGCGGAAATCGTGGATACCGCCAAGCGTACCGGCGCGATCGTCAAGGGCCCGGTGCCCCTGCCGACCCGCATCCAGCGCTTCGACATCCTGCGTTCGCCGCACGTCAACAAGACCAGCCGCGATCAGTTCGAGATCCGCACGCACCAGCGCCTGATGGACATCGTCGACCCGACCGACAAGACGGTTGACGCGCTGATGAAGCTCGACCTGCCGGCAGGCGTGGACGTCGAGATCAAGGTGTAATCATGCTTCGGGCCGCGCCCGCGGCCTGCTGCAGCAAAACGGCGAACCGTATGGTTCGCCGTTTTTGTTTTCAAGGCTTGCATACAGCTGCCTTGCTCGCCCGATTGCTCCCGTACCGTGCGAGCGAGGGCGACGAATCGATCCGGTTGCCGCCGCCATCTCGCGCCGCAAAGTGATACATAAGCACTGATTGATTGAATCATGTTGTATCACTAACGTCGATTGCAACTGGCGCAAGTGATGCAAATCAAAGCCGCGACGCCAACGCTGCCACGCTGATCGGCGTGTCCGTCATGGTGCCCGGCGCCCTGCCCGAGAAGCAGCAATCCCCGCACCGCTCAACGTCCCGGTGCTGGTCCTCTTCATGCGTTCGAAATCTTGAAAAAGGGGAGCGCGAAATGGCGCTCCGGCGCGTCCCCCGCAGCGGCTTTACCTTATTTCAGTCGTGACGGCAAAGCCGCAACCCTAAGCGTGGCGCCCCCCAGAGGAGACAATCATGTTTGAAAGGACTCACCGGACCCGTGCGTCCGCGCTCGGGCAATGCCATCGGCATTGCCCTGGCGTTGGGCATCGGACTCACGCTCAGTGAGTGCGGCGGCGGCGATGGGCAGCCTGAAGCTTCAACCGTGGCCGCGGTCAACTACACGGCGGCGTGCGCTACGCTGTAAGGCAGGGCCATCGGCGGGGCCAGCATAACGGCGGTAAAGCGCATCGAGGCGGCGGGCGGGCTGCCGGGCTACTGCAAGGTTTCGGCAACCAGCGGCACGTTGCTCGACATCGAAGTGGATCTGCCGGACAACTGGACGGGCAGGCTGATGCACCAGGGTGGCGGAGGTTTCGATGGGCAGGTGAAAACCGTGGAGAGCTTCAGCGCCGGCTTCCCCCTGTACCAGCCGCTCCAGCGGGCCGTTGCGTACGCCGCGTCGAATGGCGGCAACCGTACTGGCGACCCCTCCGAATTCCTGACGAGCCAAACCGAGAAGTCCGACTATGCCTATGCCGCGGTCGGCACCACGATCGCTTTCGCCAAGGCAGCAGTCAAGGCGTTCTACGGGCGCGCACCCAGCTATACCTACTTCAACGGCGCGTCCAATGGCGGGCGCAATGCCTATATCGCGGCGCAGCGCTGGCCGGACCAGTATGACGGGATCATCGCCGGCGCGGAAACCATGAACATGGCCACGCAGACAGCAGCGTGGCTCAACCTGGCCCGGCGTGCCGGTTCCGACCGACATGCCGGCCGCGGCCCAGTGGACAGCGCTGAACGCTGCCGCGATCGCAGCATGTGACGGGCTGGGCGGGATCAGGGACGGCATCATCGCCAACCCCAACGCCTGTACCTTCAGTCCGGCCGCGCTGGCGTGCGGTGCCCCCGGGGCTGACGCGGCCACCTGCCTGACCCCCGGGCAGCTGCGCACCGTTCAGGAACAGGTCGGGCCGCTGAGCGACGCGGCGGGCGCGCTGGTCTACGCGGGCTACTACTGGGCCGATTTTGGCGAATTCTTGCCATACTACGTGGGCCTCGGCGGCGGCTTCGCCGCCATCGCCACGGGCAACGCGGCGTAGATGTTGCCCGCCACGCAGCCGGGCAGCTTGCAGGCAACGTTCGACGTGACGCGGGACTTGCCGCCGATCGCCGCCGGCTTGCAGCAGGCTGGGGCGGATCACCATATGCGTGCCATCGCGCAATTCGTGTCATCGGGCAAGTAGCTGATTTCGTGGCACGGCGGCGCCGACTCGCCGCTCAGCGGCAGGGACCACGTTCGCAATTTCATGGCGATGACCCAGCTTGCTGGCGCCGGTGCGGCCAATGCACGCTTCTACCTCGAGCCGGGTGTCGGGCATGTGCAAGGCGGTGTCGGCCCGGATCAGGTCGACTATCTCGGGGGCATGATCGACTGGGTCGAGAAATCGGTGGCCCCTGAACAGCTGCAGAGTTCGAAGATGGACGCGCGGCAGACCGTGGTGCGCACCATGCCGCTGTGCGTGTACCCGAAATTCCCGAAGTACTCGGGGTCGGGAGATGCCAGTCTTGCTGCCAGCTACAGTTGCGCGACGAACTGAGCGATCACCAGCCTAGCCCGCCCCGCGCCGCCGCAACGTCTGCGCGGGGCACTCCCCGAACGCGCGCCGGTACTCCGCGCTGAAGCGCCCCAGATGGGCAAAGCCCCAGCGCAGCGCTGCCCCGCTCACTGACGACACCGACGCGTCGTTCAGCAGGTCGTGCCGCACGCGCTCGAGGCGCACCGTGCGCAGATAGGCCATCGGCCCGGTGCCGCGATGCTCGCGGAAGCCGGCGAACAGGCTGCGTACGCTGACGCCGGCAACCTCGGCCAGCAAGGCCGGCGTCAGCTCCGCAGCGGCGTTCGCGTGAATGTACTCCTCTACCACCTTCACATGGCGTGGTGCCAGCGGTTTGCCGTGCTCGCGCAAAGCGTCCGACAGGCTGTGCGGCTGCCAGGTCAGCAGCGTGCCGATCACCAGCTGTTCCAGCTGGCAGGCGGTCAGCGGATGGCGCGCGGTCTCGGGCGCGGTCTCCAGCATCGCGGCGAGATAGCGCATCAGTTCGTACCAGGCGCCGCTGCGCCAGGCCATGCCGAGCGCGAAGCGCAGCGGCTGCTCGGGGCGCCGGCCCAGGTGGGCGGCGCAGACGCGTTCCAGCGCACTGCGTTCGATGCGCACGATCAGCTGGTCGTTGTCGGCGCTCCAGCGCATGGCCAGCGCATCGCTGGGCGTCAGCACCGAAGCGCAGTCGGGCGTGGAGACGATGTGCTGGTCGCCGCAGCGGATCTCGGCCTGTCCTTGCAGCGGCATCTGCACCAGCAGGAAGTCGCCGAGCGGGCCGGGGTCGATGGTGACGTCGGCGCCGTAGGCCAGGCGGTTGAACGAGACCGCGCCAAGCGGCGCATGGTGCATGCGTGCCTGCAACCGGGGGCCGCGTATCTCGAGCCGGTGCGGCTTGAACACGCGCCCGACCGCGGCGCGCGTCTCGGCCAGGTCGGTCGAGGCGAACACGCACCGGGCGGGATCGCCGAGCAGGGCGCTCGCCAGCGGTCCGGCGGCGGGGGGCAGCTGCATTGTCTCGCTCCTCTGGCGGGGCCGCGGCGCTGCCGGTGACCGTGCGCGCCGCTGGTTCCGGGGCCGGCCCGGCATGACGGCCGGGCACGGTTTCCCACGCGATCCACTATAGCGGATGGCCCCGCTGTCAGCGCTGCGGCGTTGACCGATTCCGAAGTTTCCTGCACTAATCGGATAGCCGCTGCGTCCAGCGGCTAGTTTGCTGCGGTGCGGAGCCACCATCATGGAAGCCAGCACGGCAGTCCCACCAGATACTGGAAAGAGAACGACAAGGAGCGCAGGCCATGGGCCAGACCATCCAGATCCAGACCCCCGAAGGCAGTTTCAGCGGTTATCTCGCCACCCCGGCGGCAGGCAAGGGCCCCGGCATCGTGCTGTGCCAGGAGATCTTCGGCGTCAACGCGACCATGCGGCAGGTGGCGGAATACTACGCCGAGGAGGGCTATACGGTGCTGGTGCCCGACCTGTTCTGGCGCATCGCGCCCGGGATCGAGCTGACCGACCGCGGCGAGGACTTCCAGCGGGCGCTGGGCCTGTACCAGCAGTTCGACGAAGCCACGGGCGTGCAGGATGTGGGCGCCGCGCTTGAGGCACTGCGGGCGCGGCCGGAATGCGTCGGCCAGACCGGCGTGCTGGGCTTCTGCCTGGGCGGCAAGCTGGCCTACCTGGCGGCCTGCCGGCTGCCCGACGTGGCCTGCGCGGTGGCGTACTACGGCGTGGGCATCGAGCACGCGCTGGGCGAGGCCGCCAACGTGCGCGGCCGCCTGGTGCTGCATATCGCCGAGAAAGACGGATTCTGCCCGCCGCAGGCCCAGGCTGCGATCTGCGAAGCCCTGGCCGGGCGCGAGAACATCGAGGTCTACGTCTACGCCGGCGTAGACCATGCCTTTGCACGCACGGGCGGCGAGCACTTCGACAAGCCCTCGGCGCTGATGGCGCACCAGCGCTCGATCGCTGCGCTGCGCGGCGAGATGGGGCCGCATTACGATTTCTCCGCGCTGTGGGACAAGCACTGCGAGTATGAATTCGCCACCCGCGATGTCGACGCCACCATGGCGACGATGGTGCCGCAGCCCTATGTGAACCATATCCCGACCATGACCGGCGGCGTCGGCTACGCGCAGCTGCGGCGCTTCTACCAGCACCATTTCGTGCACAGCAATCCGCCCGACACCACGCTGATCCCGCTGTCGCGCACGGTCGGGGCCACGCAGATCGTCGACGAGATGCTGTTCTGCTTCACGCATACCTGCGAGATCGACTGGATGCTGCCCGGCGTGCCGCCCACCGGCAAGCGCGTGGAGATCCCGCTGATCGCCATCGTCAAGTTCCGCGGTGACAAGCTGTACCACGAGCATATCTACTGGGACCAGGCCAGCGTGCTGGTGCAGATCGGCAAGCTGGACCCGGCGGGTTTGCCGGTGGCGGGCGTGGAGACCGCGCGCAAGCTGCTGGACGAGACGCTGCCGTCGAACACGCTGATGGCGCGCTGGCAGCAGAGCGATGGCAAGTAGGCAGCGCGCGGCATAGATCCGGAACGGGCCCGCAGAGGCCCGCCCGCAACCATCGCCGGCGATTGCCGGCACAGGAGACAAGCATGAAAGGACTGCAGGGCAAGGTGGCCATTGTCACCGGCGGCGCCACGCTGATCGGGGCCGGCGTGGCGCGGGCCTTTGTCGAGGCCGGCGCGCGCGTGGCGATCTTCGATATCGATGCCGCCAACGGCGAGCGCGTGGCCGCGCAGCTCGGGCCGAACGCACTCTTCATCGCCACCGACATCACGCGTGACGAACAGGTCCGCGATGCGGTGGCGCAGGTGGTGCAGCGCTTTGGCGGCGTGGACTGCCTGGTCAACCTGGCCTGCACCTATCTCGATGACGGCTTCCGTTCGGGCCGGGCCGACTGGCTGGCGGCGCTCGACGTCAACGTGGTGTCGGGCGTGATGCTGGCGCAGGCGGTGCATCCGCACATGCGGGCGCGCGGCGGCGGCGCGATCGTCAATTTCACCAGTATCTCGGCCAACGTGGCGCAGACCGGGCGCTGGCTCTATCCGGTGTCGAAAGCCGCCATCGCGCAGCTGACGCGGAGCATGGCGATGGACCTGGCGCCGGACCGCATCCGCGTCAACGCGGTGTCGCCGGGCTGGACCTGGTGCCGGCTAATGGATGAGGTCAGCGGCGGCAACCGCGCCCGCACCGATGCGGTGGCCGCGCCGTTTCACCTGCTGGGCCGCGTCGGCGAGCCCGATGAAGTGGCACAGGTGGTGCTCTTCCTCTGTTCCGACCATGCCAGCTTCGTCACCGGTGCCGACTATGCCGTCGACGGCGGCTATTCCGCCATGGGGCCGGAGCAGAATGTGCCCGCCATCGGCAAGCTGGCCGGCTGAATGCCGCCGGACGACCTTCAGGAGAAAATCATGAGCCAACGCATCGCCATCGTCGGAGCCGGCCAGTCGGGCCTGCAAATGGCCCTCGGGCTGCAAGCCAACGGCTACCGGGTCACGCTGCTGTCCAACCGGACACCCGAGCAGATCCGCGGCGGGAAAGTCATGTCCAGCCAGTGCATGTTCGACCGCGCGCTGCAGGCCGAGCGCGAGCTCGGGCTGAACTGGTGGGACGATGCCTGCCCGCCGGTGGAGGGCATCGGCCTGGCCGTGCCGCATCCCGAGCAGGCCGGTGCCCGCGCGATCGACTGGGCCGCGCCCCTGGACCGCCCGGCGCAGGCGGTGGACCAGCGCCTGAAGATGCCGGCGTGGATGGAGACCTTCGTTGCACGCGGCGGCGACCTGCGCATCGTCGATGTCGGCCTGGACGAGCTGGAGGACCTGACCCGCGAGCATGACCTCGTGCTGCTGGCCGCCGGCAAGGGCGAGATCGTCAGCCGCTTCGAGCGCGATGCTTCCCGCAGCCCCTTCGACAAGCCGCAGCGCGCGCTGGCGCTGACCTATGTGACCGGCATGGAGCCGCGCACGCCGTTCTCGCGGGTTTGCTTCAACCTGATCCCGGGCGTGGGCGAGTACTTCGTCTTCCCCGCGCTGACGCTGTCCGGGCCGTGCGAGATCATGGTGTTCGAAGGCATCCCGGGCGGCCCGATGGACCGTTGGGCCGAGGCGCGCACCCCGGCGCAGCACCTGGCCGAAAGCCTGCGCATCCTGCAGACCTACCTGCCGTGGGAAGCCGAGCGCTGCGAGCGGGTGGCGCTGACCGACGACAACGGCATCCTTACCGGTCGCTTCGCGCCAACGGTGCGCAAGCCGGTGCTGACGCTGCCATCCGGGCGGCTGGTGTTCGGCATGGCAGATGCCGTGGTGGTCAACGACCCGATCACGGGGCAGGGCTCGAACAACGCCGCCAAATGCTGCAAGGTCTATCTCGATGCGATCCTGGCGCGCGGCGACCAGTCCTTCGACCAGGCCTGGATGGAGCGCACCTTCGACCAGTACTGGCAGTACGCGGGCGACGTGGTAGCGTGGACCAACTCGCTGCTGACCCCGCCGCCGCCGCATATCCTGGCGCTGCTGGGCGCCGCGGGGCAGGCGCCGGCACTGGCCGCGCGCATCGCCAACGGCTTCGACAATCCGCCGGACTACTTCCCGTGGTGGTTGGATCCGCAGGCCTGCCACCAGCTGATCAACCAGTACGTCGCCGAGGCCGCCTGACATGCACGCCGCCACGCCCGCCACTTCCGTCCATGATCCCCGCGAGCTGCGCCGGGTTTGCGGCCGCTATGCCACCGGCGTGGCCGTCATCGGCGCCTGCGGGGCGCAGGGCCGGCCCGTCGGCCTGACCGTGAACTCGTTTGCCTCGTTGTCGCTGGCGCCGCCGCTGATCCTGTGGAGCCTGGCGATGCACTCGCCGAATGCGGGCCTGTTTTCACGCGGCGCGCCCTTCGGCGTCAGCATTCTGCGCGCGGGCCATGGCGAACTGGCGCGCCGCTTCGCCACCCCGTCGGCGGACAAGTTCGCGGGCGTCGCCCACCGGCGCTGCGAGCGCGGCGTGCCCTACCTGGACGAGGCGCTGGCGACGCTGGCCTGCCGCGTGGAGCGGGCCGACTTGGTGGGCGATCACCTGCTGATCGTCGGCGCCGTCGAGGCGTTCGGCGCCGGGGAGGGCGAACCGCTGGTATTCTACGGCGGCGATTTCGTGCGCATCGCCGCCTGAACAAACCATCCCTGGATGCACTTTACGGCGCTTCAACTACCCGTCGTCGCCTCCACACCACACCCCAAGCAACGCAAGCGCCACTACTGCGGCAGCCTGCCTACAACACTGCAGGCGAATCCGCAATTCATATTGCCCTTTCCAAACCGCTGCGATATAGTGTAAGGCTACCCGTTTCCTCGGGTAGTGGGCTGGCCACTTTGGCCGCGCGCAGTCTTCTTTAGCGCAAGTCCACAGCAAACACAGTTTTCGTGTATCAATCAGCCCCGGCCAATCGCAGCTGGGAATGGAGCAAACCATGAGCCTTGGCCTTGTAGGTCGCAAGGTTGGCATGACCCGTATTTTCACGGACGACGGTGATTCGATTCCCGTTACCGTGGTCGAGGTCGGCGACAACCGCGTGACGCAAATCAAGACGGACGAGACCGACGGTTATACCGCGGTTCAAGTCACCTTCGGCGCACGACGCGCAAGCCGCGTTACCAAGCCGCTGGCGGGTCATCTCGCCAAAGCCGGCGTGGAAGCCGGCGAAATCATCCGCGAATTCCGTATCGATGCAGCCAAGGCTGCCGAACTGCAAGCTGGCGGTTCGCTGTCGGTCGACCTGTTCGAAGTCGGTCAGAAGATCGACGTGCAGGGCGTGTCGATCGGTAAGGGCTACGCCGGTACCATCAAGCGTTATCACTTCGCCTCCGGCCGTGCCACCCACGGTAACTCGCGCTCGCACAACGTGCCGGGCTCGATCGGTATGGCGCAGGATCCGGGCCGCGTGTTCCCGGGCAAGCGCATGACCGGTCACCTGGGCGATGTCACCCGCACCGTGCAGAACCTGGAAATCGCCAAGATCGACGCAGAGCGCAAGCTGCTGCTGGTCAAGGGTGCCATTCCCGGCTCCAAGGGCGGCAAGGTCATCGTCACCCCGGCCGTCAAGGCCAAAGCCAAAGCTTAAGGAGCGCATGTAATGGAACTCAAGCTCCTCCAGGACAATGGCCAGATCGGTGCGGGCGTTGACGCTTCGCCCGAAGTGTTCGGCCGTGACTACAACGAAGCCCTCGTTCACCAGATCGTCGTCGCTTACCAGGCCAACGCTCGCAGCGGTAACCGTAAGCAGAAGGATCGTGAAGAGGTCAAGCACACGACCAAGAAGCCGTGGCGCCAGAAGGGTACGGGCCGTGCTCGTGCCGGTATGTCTTCCTCGCCGCTGTGGCGCGGGGGCGGCCGTATCTTCCCGAATTCGCCGGAAGAGAACTTCACCCAGAAGGTCAACAAGAAGATGTTCCGTGCCGGCATGCGCTCGATTTACTCGCAGCTCGCACGTGAAGGTCGTATCAACGTGGTGGACGGTTTCACTGTCGACGCGCCCAAGACCAAGCTCTTGGCCGACAAGTTCAAGGCCATGGGCTTGGACTCGGTGCTGATCATCACCGACAGCCTCGACGAAAACCTCTACCTGGCTTCGCGCAACCTGCCGCACGTGGCAGTTGTCGAGCCGCGCCAGGCTGATCCGCTGTCGCTCGTGCACTACAAGAAGGTGCTGGTGACCAAGGCAGCCGTCGCGCAGATCGAGGAGTTGCTGAAATGACGCAAGTAGCCAAGAACGATCATCGTTTGATGCAGGTGCTGCTCGCGCCGGTGGTTTCCGAAAAGGCAACCCTGGTCGCCGACAAGAATGAACAAGTCGTGTTCGAAGTGGCCCGCGATGCCAACAAGGCAGAAGTGAAGGCCGCAGTCGAATTGCTGTTCAAGGTCGAGGTGCAGTCCGTTCAGATCCTGAACCAGAAGGGCAAGCAGAAGCGTTTTGGCCGTTTCATGGGGCGTCGCAACCACGTGAAGAAGGCCTACGTTTCGCTGAAGCCGGGTCAGGAAATCAATTTTGAAGCGGAGGCCAAGTAATCATGGCACTCGTCAAGACCAAGCCGACTTCCCCGGGTCGTCGCTCGATGGTGAAGGTGGTCAACAAGGACCTTCACAAGGGCGCCCCGCACGCTCCGCTGCTGGAAAAGCAATTCCAGAAGTCGGGCCGTAACAACAATGGTCATATCACCACCCGCCACAAGGGCGGTGGTCATAAGCACCACTACCGCGTGGTCGACTTCAAGCGTAACGACAAGGACGGCATCCCCGCCAAGGTCGAACGCCTGGAATACGATCCGAACCGCAGCGCCAATATCGCGCTGGTGCTGTTCGCCGACGGCGAGCGCCGCTACATCATCGCCACCAAGGGCATGGTTGCCGGTCAGCAACTGCTGAACGGCTCGGAAGCGCCGATCAAGGCCGGTAACAACCTGCCGATCCGCAACATTCCGGTCGGTACCACGATCAACAACGTGGAAATGCTGCCGGGCAAGGGTTCGCAGATCGCACGTGCCGCCGGCGGTTCCGCCGTGCTGCTGGCTCGTGAAGGCCTGTACGCCCAGGTTCGCCTGCGCTCCGGTGAAGTGCGCCGCGTGCACATCGAGTGCCGCGCCACCATCGGTGAAGTGGGCAACGAAGAGCACAGCCTGCGCGTCATCGGCAAGGCCGGTGCCACCCGCTGGCGCGGTATCCGCCCGACGGTGCGTGGTGTCGTGATGAACCCGGTGGATCACCCGCACGGTGGTGGTGAAGGCAAGACCGCCGCTGGTCGCGATCCGGTTTCGCCGTGGGGTACCCCGGCCAAGGGTTACCGTACCCGCAGCAACAAGCGCACGGACAGCATGATCGTCCAGAAGCGCCACAAGCGTTAATCGGTAGGTAGGAGCTAAAGATATGACTCGTTCCGCTAAAAAGGGTCCGTTCTGCGACGCCCACCTGCTGAAGAAGGTGGAAGTCGCCTCGAGCGGCAAGGACAAGAAGCCCATCAAGACTTGGTCGCGTCGCTCGACCATTCTGCCGGAGTTCATTGGCCTGACGATCGCCGTGCACAACGGCCGTCAACACGTGCCGGTGTACGTTACGGAAAACATGGTTGGCCACAAGCTCGGTGAATTTGCGATTACCCGCACGTTCAAGGGCCACGCGGCTGACAAGAAAGCGAAGAGGTAAGGTGCCATCATGGAAGTGAAAGCGATTCATCGCGGTGCCCGCATCTCCGCCCAGAAGACGCGCCTGGTCGCTGACCAGATCCGTGGTCTGCCGATCGAGCGCGCGCTCAATGTCCTGCAGTTCAGCCCGAAAAAGGCTGCCGGGATCGTGAAGAAGGTGGTCGAATCGGCCATCGCCAACGCTGAGCACAACGAAGGCGCCGACATCGACGAACTGAAGGTCAAATCGATCTTCGTCGACAAGGCAACCTCGCTCAAGCGCTTCACCGCACGGGCGAAGGGCCGCGGCAACCGCATCGAGAAACAAACCTGTCACATCACTGTGACGCTCGGCAACTAAGGAGTCACGATGGGACAGAAGATTCATCCGACTGGCTTCCGCCTGGCTGTCAGCCGTAACTGGGCTTCGCGCTGGTACGCCAGCAACACGAAGTTCGCCGGCATGCTGAAGGAAGACATCGAAGTTCGAGACTTCCTGAAGAAGAAGCTGAAGAACGCATCGGTTGGCCGCGTCGTGATCGAGCGCCCCGCCCGCAACGCACGCATCACCATTTACAGCTCGCGTCCGGGCGTGGTGATCGGCAAGAAGGGTGAGGACATCGAACTGCTCAAGGCTGAACTGCAGCGTCGCATGGGCGTGCCCGTGCACGTGAACATCGAGGAAATCCGCAAGCCGGAAACCGATGCTCAGCTGATCGCCGACTCGATCACCCAGCAGCTCGAGCGCCGCATCATGTTCCGCCGCGCCATGAAGCGCGCGATGCAGAATGCGATGCGCCTGGGCGCCCAGGGTATCAAGATCATGAGCGCCGGCCGTCTGAACGGTATCGAAATCGCACGTACCGAGTGGTACCGCGAAGGCCGTGTGCCCCTGCACACCCTGCGCGCCGACATCGACTACGGTTTCTCCGAAGCAGAAACCACCTACGGCATCATCGGTGTCAAGGTGTGGGTCTACAAGGGTGATCACCTCGGCCGCAATGACGCGCCGGTGGTGGAAGAGCCGCAAGACGACCGTCGTCGTCGCCCGGGTCGTCCGGAAGGCCGCCGCCGTGAAGGCGAAGGCCGCCCGGGTGGCAACCGTCGCGGTGGCGCCGGTGCAGGTGCCGGTCGCCGCGGTGCGCCTGGCGATGCGAAGAGTGGAGAATAACGATGCTGCAACCTAAGCGCAGAAAATACCGCAAGGAGCAGAAGGGCCGCAACACGGGTAAGGCTACCCGTGGTAACGCCGTGTCTTTCGGCGAATTCGGCCTGAAGGCCATGGGCCGTGGCCGCCTGACGGCTCGTCAGATCGAGTCGGCACGTCGTGCGATGACCCGCCACATCAAGCGTGGCGGCCGCATCTGGATCCGGATCTTCCCGGACAAGCCGATCTCGAAGAAGCCTGCCGAAGTCCGTATGGGTAACGGTAAGGGCAATCCGGAGTATTACGTGGCTGAAATCCAGCCGGGTAAGATGCTGTACGAAATGGATGGCGTGACCGAAGACCTGGCGCGTGAGGCGTTCCGCCTCGCAGCCGCCAAGCTGCCGATCGCCACCAATTTCGTGGTGCGCCAGGTCGGGACGTAAGGAGAGCAGGGATGAAAGCATCCGAACTTCGCGGCAAGGACGCCGCCGGGCTGAACCAGGAGCTCTCCGAGCTGCTGAAGGCCCAATTTAGCCTGCGCATGCAAAAGGCGACCCAACAGCTGCAGAACACCAGCCAGCTGAAAAAGGTTCGCAAGGACATCGCGCGTGTGCAAACCGTGCTGACTCAAAAGGCAAACGCGAAATGACTGAAGCTGCACAAACGGAAAAGTCGCTTCGCCGTACCCTGGTCGGCCGTGTCGTGAGCGACAAGATGGACAAGACCGTTACGGTCTTGGTGGAAAGCCGCGTCAAGCATCCTCTGTACGGCAAGTACGTGCTGCGTTCGAAGAAGTACCACGCACACGACGAAGCCAACCAGTACAAGGAAGGCGACAAGGTCGAGATCCAGGAAGGCCGTCCGCTGTCGCGGACCAAGTCCTGGGTGGTTTCCCGGCTGGTAGAGGCTGCACGCGTCATCTAAGAACAACACGTTCTTAGCTTGACTTGCAAGTCCAGGATTATGTAGCTATAATCCTGGACTTCCGCTTTGTTGCGTTCGCCTTTGTAGTACCACCCGGGCGGGCCTGTGAAGCGAGCCAGGGCCGAGCGGCCTCAGCAAGTTGTTGAGATCGCCTGGTTCCTACCGACTTCAAAGTTGATCAACCCATACGGAGCTGGCGCAATGCCGGAGCCGACGGGACCAAGACTGACCGATGGGCGCTTTTTGCACCTGACGGATTAAGTTGGGAAGACAAACACCATGATTCAGACAGAAAGCCGGCTCGAAGTAGCCGATAACACTGGTGCGCGCGAAGTGCTGTGCATCAAGGTGCTGGGTGGCTCCAAGCGCCGCTACGCAAGCGTTGGCGACATCATCAAGGTGACCGTCAAGGACGCAGCGCCGCGCGGTCGCGTGAAGAAGGGCGACATCTACAACGCCGTCGTCGTGCGTACCGCCAAGGGCGTGCGCCGCGCTGACGGTTCGCTGATCAAGTTCGACGGCAACGCCGCCGTCCTGCTGAACAACAAGCTCGAGCCGATCGGCACCCGTATCTTCGGGCCGGTGACTCGTGAACTCCGTACCGAGCGCTTCATGAAGATCGTGTCGCTCGCTCCGGAAGTGCTGTAAGGAGCCGCCATGAACAAGATTCGCAAAGGCGACGAAGTCATTGTGCTGACCGGCAAGGACAAGGGCAAGCGCGGTACCGTGCAAGCCGTCCTGGGCGACAAGGTTGCGGTGCAAGGCGTGAACATCGCCAAGAAGCATGCCCGCCCGAACCCGATGCTGGGCACTACCGGTGGTGTGGTCGACAAGGTCATGCCCCTGCATATTTCCAACGTTGCGCTCGTGGATGCCAATGGCAAGCCGTCGCGCGTCGGCATCAAGGTGGAAGACGGCAAGCGCGTGCGCGTGCTGAAGACCACCGGCGCCGTCGTGGCAGCTTGATTCTGGGCACGTATAGGAGTTGAGCATGGCAGCACGTCTGCAAGAGTTTTACAAAGAACAGGTTGTGCCGAAGCTGATCGAACAGTTCGGCTACAAGTCGGTCATGGAAGTGCCGCGCATCACCAAGATCACCCTGAACATGGGTCTTGGCGAAGCCATCAATGACAAGAAGATCATTGAGAACGCCGTGGGCGACCTGACCAAGATCGCCGGTCAGAAGCCGGTCGTGACGAAGGCCAAGAAGGCTATCGCCGGCTTCAAGATCCGCCAGGGCTACCCCATCGGTGCGATGGTGACCCTGCGCGGCGAGCGCATGTTCGAATTCCTCGATCGTTTCGTTACCGTGGCCCTGCCGCGCGTGCGTGACTTCCGTGGTGTGTCGGGCCGGTCGTTCGACGGTCGCGGCAACTACAACATCGGTGTGAAAGAGCAGATCATTTTCCCCGAAATCGAGTACGACAAGATCGACGCACTGCGTGGTCTGAACATCAGCATCACGACGACGGCAAAGAACGACGAGGAAGCCAAGGCACTCCTCGGTGCGTTCAAGTTCCCGTTCCGCAATTAAGGGGTAACCGTGGCTAAACTGGCTCTGATTGAACGTGAGAAGAAGCGCGCCAAGCTGGTGGCGAAGTATGCCGCCAAGCGCGCCAACCTCAAGGCCATTATCGACGACCAAGAGAAGTCGGAAGAAGAGCGTTACAGCGCGCGTCTCGAGCTGCAACAGCTCCCGCGCAACGCGAACCCGACTCGCCAGCGTAACCGCTGCGCGATCACCGGTCGTCCCCGCGGTACCTTCCGCAAGTTTGGCCTGGCGCGTAACAAGATCCGCGAAATCGCCTTCAAGGGCGAAATCCCGGGTCTGACGAAAGCCAGCTGGTAATTACGCACAGGCTACAGGAGAAACAGTATGAGCATGAGCGATCCTATCGCCGATATGCTGACGCGCATCCGCAACGCCCAGGGCGTGCAGAAAGCGTCGGTTGTCATGCCGTCGTCGAAGCTGAAAGTGGCAATCGCCAAGGTCCTGAAGGACGAAGGCTACATCGACGACTACGCCGTCCAGGAAGATGGCGGCAAGGCACAACTGAGCATCGGTCTCAAGTACTACGCCGGCCGTCCGGTCATCGAGCGCATTGAGCGCGTCTCGAAGCCCGGCCTGCGCGTGTACAAGGGCCGCAGCGACATCCCCCAAGTGATGAACGGCCTGGGTGTGGCGATCATTTCGACCCCGCAGGGTCTGATGACCGACCGCAAGGCTCGCGCCACTGGCGTGGGCGGCGAAGTTCTCTGCTACGTCGCTTAAGGAGAGAACCATGTCCCGTGTAGGTAAGGCTCCCATCGCGCTCCCCAAGGGCGCGGAAGTGAACGTGGCGGCTGGCGTGCTCTCCGTAAAGGGCCCGCTCGGCACGCTGTCGCAGCCGATTCACAGCCTGGTCAAGGTCAATGTCGAAAATGACACGCTGACCTTCAGCCCGGCTGACGAATCGCGTGAAGCAAACGCTCTGCAGGGCACCATGCGTGCTCTGGTGGCCAACATGGTCAAGGGCGTAACCACCGGTTTCGAGCGCAAGCTGAACCTCGTCGGCGTGGGCTATCGTGCCCAGCTGCAAGGCGCTGCGCTGAAGCTCCAGCTTGGTTTCTCGCACGACGTGATCCATGAGATGCCGGAAGGCGTGAAGGCGGAAACGCCGACGCAGACCGAGATCATCATCAAGGGTGCGGACAAGCAGAAAGTCGGTCAGGTTGCCGCGGAAGTCCGCGCGTACCGCCCGCCTGAGCCCTACAAGGGCAAGGGTGTGCGTTACTCGGACGAGCGCGTCATCCTGAAGGAAACCAAGAAGAAGTAAGGGGTGCAATGATGAACAAGAAAGACGCTCGTTTGCGCCGTGCACGTCAGACCCGCGCCAAGATCGCGGAGATGAAAGTCAATCGTCTGACCGTGTTCCGTACGAATTCGCATATTTACGCCCAGGTTTTCTCGGAGTGCGGCACCAAGGTGCTGGCTTCCGCGTCGACCGCCGAGGTGGAAGTGCGCAAGGAACTGGATGGCAAGGGCGCTACCGCCGCTGCCGCCACCGTGGTTGGCAAGCGCATCGCCGAAAAGGCGAAGGCTGCCGGCGTGGAAACCGTCGCGTTCGATCGCGCCGGCTTCCGTTTCCATGGCCGCGTTAAGGCCCTGGCAGACGCCGCCCGCGAAGCCGGCCTGAAGTTCTAAGCGCATAGAGAGAGATACGTCATGGCAAAGATGCAAGCAAAAGTCCAACAGGACGAACGCGACGACGGCCTCCGCGAGAAGATGATCTCGGTCAACCGCGTCACCAAGGTGGTGAAGGGTGGCCGGATTCTCGGTTTCGCTGCGCTGACCGTGGTTGGTGACGGCGATGGCCGCATCGGCATGGGCAAGGGCAAGGCTAAGGAAGTGCCGGTTGCTGTTCAGAAGGCAATGGACGAAGCCCGTCGCAAGATGGTCAAGGTCTCGCTGAAGAACGGCACGCTGCAACACGAAGTCGTTGGCAAGCACGGCGCCGCCAAGGTGCTGATGATGCCCGCCAAGGAAGGTACCGGCGTGATCGCCGGCGGCCCGATGCGCGCGATCTTCGAAGTGATGGGCGTCACCAACGTGGTGACCAAGTCGCACGGTTCCACCAACCCGTACAACATGGTTCGCGCCACGCTGGACGGCCTTCAGAAGATGAGCACGCCGGGCGAAATCGCCGCCAAGCGTGGCAAGTCGGTCGAAGACATCCTGGGTTAAGGTGAACGCAATGTCGCAGAAAACCGTAAAAGTGCAACTCGTGCGCAGCCTGATCGGCACGCGCGAGGATCATCGCGCCACTGTTCGTGGCCTGGGCCTGCGCCGCATCAACTCGGTGTCGGAGCTGCAGGACACGCCCGCTGTGCGCGGCATGATCAACAAGGTCTCGTACCTGGTCAAGGTTCTGGCCTGATACCGGGAACTCGGAGAGCAAGATGCAACTGAACAACCTGAAACCGGCCGCCGGTTCGAAGCACGCCAAGCGTCGCGTCGGCCGCGGTATCGGCTCCGGCCTGGGCAAGACTGCCGGTCGCGGCCACAAGGGTCAGAAGTCGCGTTCGGGCGGCTTCCACAAGGTGGGCTTCGAAGGCGGTCAAATGCCGCTGTATCGTCGTCTGCCCAAGCGCGGCTTCACCTCGCTGACCAAGGCGTTCAACGCCGAAGTCACGCTGCGTGACATCGAGCGCCTGGAAGCGGCCGAAGTCGATCTGCTGGTCCTGAAGCAAGCTGGCCTGGTGGGCGAGCTGGTCAAGAGCGCCAAGGTCATCAAGGCTGGCGAACTGACCCGCAAGGTGACGATCAAGGGTCTGGGCGCCACCGCTGGCGCCAAGGCCGCGATCGAAGCCGCCGGCGGCCAGATCGCAGCCTGACAGGCATTTATCGCAGCATAGGCAGTCATAGTCGGAGCATCGTTTGGCCACGGCGAAACCCAATGCAAGCGCGCAAGCCAGGAACACGGCGAAGTACGGCGACCTCAAGCGCCGGCTGATGTTCCTGGTGCTGGCCCTGATCGTGTACCGCATCGGCGCTCATATTCCGGTGCCCGGTATCGATCCGGAGCAGCTTGCGAAGCTTTTCCAGAGTCAGTCGGGTGGCATCCTCGGGATGTTCAACCTGTTCTCGGGCGGGGCGCTGTCGCGCTTTACCGTCTTCGCGCTCGGCATCATGCCGTACATCTCGGCGTCGATCATCATGCAGTTGCTGACGATCGTGCTGCCGCAGCTGGAAGCGCTGAAGAAGGAAGGGCAGGCAGGGCAACGCAAGATCACGCAGTACACGCGCTACGGCACCGTGGTCCTGGCCACGTTCCAGGCGCTGTCGATTGCGGTGGCGCTGGAATCGCAGCCTGGGCTGGTGCTGGATCCGGGCCTGATGTTCAGGGCCACGGCAGTGATCACGCTGGTGACCGGTACGATGTTCCTGATGTGGCTGGGTGAGCAGATCACCGAGCGTGGTCTGGGCAACGGCATCTCGATCATCATCTTTGGCGGTATCGCGGCGGGCCTGCCCAACGCGATCGGCGGACTGTTCGAACTGGTCCGTACGGGTTCCATGAGCATCATCGCGGCGATCTTCATCGTGGCGATCGTGATCGGTGTGACCTTCGCCGTGGTGTTTGTCGAGCGGGGCCAGCGCAAGATCCTGGTGAACTATGCCAAGCGTCAGGTCGGCAACAAGGTGTACGGCGGCCAGTCGTCGCACCTGCCGCTGAAGCTGAACATGGCAGGGGTGATTCCGCCGATCTTCGCATCGTCGATCATCCTGTTCCCGGCGACGATTGCAGGCTGGTTCACGTCCCAGTCGACGGGTGCGGTTGGCCGGTTCGTCAAGGACCTGGCTGCCACGCTGTCGCCGGGCCAGCCGGTCTACATCCTGCTGTACGCTGCTGCGATTGTATTTTTCTGCTTCTTCTATACGGCCCTGGTGTACAACAGCCGTGAAGTGGCAGACAACCTGAAGAAAAGCGGTGCCTTCATTCCGGGCATTCGTCCGGGCGAGCAGACGACGCGCTATATCGACAAGATTCTGGTGCGCCTGACGCTGGCTGGTGCGGTCTATATCACACTGGTCTGCCTGTTGCCGGAATTCCTGGTGCTGCGGTGGAACGTTCCGTTCTACTTTGGCGGAACCTCGCTGCTGATCATCGTGGTCGTCACGATGGACTTCATGGCTCAGGTTCAGTCTTACGTGATGTCGCAGCAATATGAGTCGCTGCTGAAGAAGGCGAATTTCAAGGGCAATCTGACCTTGCGCTGACTTCGGATCGGTACAGGCTAGGTATGGCAAAAGACGACGTCATCCAGATGCAGGGGGAGGTCCTGGAAAACCTGCCCAATGCGACGTTCCGGGTCAAGCTGGAGAATGGCCACGTAGTACTGGGCCATATCTCCGGCAAGATGCGAATGAACTACATCCGGATTCTTCCGGGTGACAAGGTGACGGTCGAGCTGACCCCATATGATCTGTCGCGCGCACGAATCGTCTTCCGGACGAAGTGAGCGAACAGGAATTGAAGGAAGAGGAAAATTATGAAAGTGCTGGCTTCTGTTAAGCGCATTTGCCGCAACTGCAAAATCATCAAGCGCAACGGTGTCGTGCGCGTGATCTGCTCGTCGGATCCCCGCCACAAGCAACGCCAAGGCTAATCGGAAAGAGGATTGACGAATGGCACGTATCGCAGGGGTTAACATCCCGAACCACAAGCACACCGAAATCGGCCTGACGGCCATTTATGGTGTCGGCCGCTCGCGCGCTCGCAAGATTTGCGAGGCCACCGGTGTACCGTTTGACAAGAAGGTCAAGGATCTGACCGACGCCGACCTGGAAAAGCTTCGTGACGAAGTGGGCAAGGTCACGGTCGAGGGTGACCTGCGTCGTGAAACCACGATGAACATCAAGCGTCTGATGGACCTTGGTTGCTATCGTGGCATGCGTCACCGCAAGGGCCTGCCCATGCGCGGCCAGCGTACCCGGACCAATGCCCGCACCCGCAAGGGTCCGCGCAAGGCCGGCGTGGCTCTGAAGAAGTAAAGCCGAAGGCAGAGGAAGAAACTAATGGCAAAAGGTCCGAATAACGCCGCTCGCGCGCGTAAAAAGGTCAAGAAGAACGTTGCCGACGGCATTGCGCACGTCCACGCCTCGTTCAACAACACCATCATCACGATCACCGATCGCCAGGGCAACGCCCTGTCGTGGGCGACCGCCGGTGGCCAGGGCTTCAAGGGTTCGCGCAAGTCGACCCCGTTCGCTGCCCAGGTTGCTGCCGAGAACGCCGGCCGCGTGGCGCAAGACCAGGGCATCAAGAACCTGGAAGTGCGCATCAAGGGCCCGGGCCCGGGTCGTGAATCGGCTGTCCGCGCGCTGAACGCGCTGGGCATCAAGATCGCGATCATCGAAGACGTCACGCCGATTCCGCATAACGGCTGCCGTCCGCCGAAGCGCCGCCGCATCTGAGCGTTGGTGTGTCCGGGCCCGGTGGGTTTACCTGCCGGTTCCGGATATGGTAGTATTGCGCGCTGACCTGCTGCATTTTAATGCGGCAGGTTTTCGTTTTGCGTCGAAGGAATGTCGCTTACGGCACATTCCCATGCCGGCGCACTGTACATGCTTGCAGCGTCGTTCCCGGCAACGGGGCGCGCTTAATAAGCCCACCGTCCGTCACGGTCTCCCGGGTGCAGAAATGCACTGCGGAAGCACTGCGTTGGCGGACTCGCGGCGCGTCTTGAAGGCGTCGCGATCGATCAAAGGAAGACAACGTGGCACGTTATACCGGCCCGAAGGCCAAACTTTCCCGCCGTGAAGGCACCGACCTGTTCCTGAAGAGCGCCCGCCGCTCGCTCGCCGACAAGTGCAAGCTGGACAGCAAGCCCGGCCAGCACGGCCGTACCTCGGGTGCCCGCACCTCCGACTACGGCAACCAGCTGCGTGAAAAGCAGAAGGTCAAGCGCATCTACGGTGTGCTCGAGCGCCAGTTCCGCCGCTACTTCGCCGAAGCCGACCGCCGCAAGGGCAACACCGGCGAAAACCTGCTGCAACTGCTGGAATCGCGCCTGGACAACGTCGTGTACCGCATGGGCTTCGGCTCGACCCGCGCTGAAGCGCGCCAGCTGGTGTCGCACAAGGCGATCCTGGTGAACGGTCAGACCCTGAACGTGCCGTCGGCCCAGATCAAGTCTGGCGACGTCGTCACCATCCGCGAACAGTCGAAGAAGCAAGTCCGTATCGCTGAATCGCTGTCGCTGGCAGAGCAGTCGGGCTTCCCGACCTGGGTGGCGGTGGATTCGAAGAAGTTCGAAGGCACCTTCAAGCAAGTACCGGATCGCGCCGATATCTCGGGCGACATCAACGAAAGCCTGATCGTCGAACTGTACTCGCGTTAATCACGCGAGCGGAACGGCCCAGAGCTTGCGTTCGCCGCAAAGCTTCCCTTTCAGCCCGACGCGCTGTGTGCGCGGTCGGGCTTCGCCCATCTCGCGATGGGATTTTCAGGTTCCAAACGTCAGCCTTATCGGTGTAACGAGCCGAGGGTATTGAAAAGGACAACCTAATGCAAACAGCACTCCTCAAGCCAAAAATCATCGCCGTCGAGCCTCTGGGCGACCATCACGCCAAAGTCGTGATGGAGCCGTTCGAGCGCGGCTACGGCCATACGCTCGGTAACGCCCTGCGTCGCGTGCTGCTGTCGTCGATGGTCGGCTATGCACCGACCGAAGTCACGATCGCTGGGGTGGTCCACGAGTATTCCACCATCGACGGCGTGCAGGAAGACGTCGTTAACCTGCTGCTCAACCTGAAGGGCGTGGTGTTCAAGCTGCACAACCGCGACGAAGTCACGGTGTCGCTGCGCAAGGATGGCGAAGGCGTGGTCACGGCTGCCGATATCGAGCTGCCGCACGACGTCGAGATCATCAACCCGAACCACGTGATCGCCCATCTGTCCGCCGGCGGCAAGCTGGACATGCAGATCAAGGTCGAGCAAGGCCGCGGCTATGTGCCGGGCAACGTGCGCAAGTTCGGCGACGAGTCGGGCAAGGTCATCGGCCGCATCGTGCTGGACGCTTCGTTCTCGCCGGTGCGCCGCGTGTCGTACGCCGTGGAATCCGCTCGCGTGGAACAGCGTACCGACCTGGACAAGCTGGTGATGAACATCGAAACCGACGGCGTGATCTCGCCCGAGGAAGCGATCCGCCAGTCGGCCCGCATCCTGGTCGACCAGCTGTCCGTGTTCGCCGCGCTGGAAGGCACCGAGTCGGCGGCAGAAGCCGCTTCGAGCCGCACGCCGCAGATCGATCCGATCCTGCTGCGCCCGGTCGACGACCTGGAGCTGATGGTGCGTTCGGCCAACTGCCTGAAGGCCGAAAACATCTACTACATCGGCGACCTGATCCAGCGTACCGAGAACGAACTGCTCAAGACCCCGAACCTGGGTCGCAAGTCGCTCAACGAGATCAAGGAAGTCCTCGCCTCGCGTGGCCTGACCCTCGGCATGAAGCTCGAGAACTGGCCGCCCGCAGGTCTGGAGAAGTAATTGTGGTGCGGGGCACTTGTCCCGCACCGCGGTAACCGCCCTGGCTTCGGCCGGGGCTCGTATGACTACCGGCCCGCGTCCAGCCGCATCGGACGATAGAAGAGCTGGTCAAACACTTAACTGAAAGGAATCATCATGCGTCACCGTCATGGTCTGCGGAAACTGAACCGCACCTCGTCGCACCGTCTCGCGATGCTGCGCAACATGTCCAACTCGCTGTTCCAGCACGAGCTGATCAAGACCACCGTGCCCAAGGCCAAGGAACTGCGCAAGGTTGTCGAGCCGCTGATCACGCTGGCCAAGAAGGACACCGTTGCCAACCGCCGCCTGGCTTTCGCCCGCCTGCGCGACCGCGACATGGTCACCAAGCTGTTCACCGAACTGGGCCCGCGCTACGCCACCCGTCCGGGCGGCTACACCCGCATCCTGAAGTTCGGTTTCCGTCAGGGCGACAATGCGCCGATGGCGCTGGTCGAACTGGTGGATCGTCCGGAAATCACCGAAGCCCCGGCCGAAGAAGCCGCGGAATAAGGTAGTTTCCCGCCCGCCGCTGCGGCGACGGGTCCGGGCACACCGCTTACAATCGAGCCAGGCTTCTGCCTGGCTCTTTTGTTTTTTGGGCCGCTGCCGTGCCTGCCGCAAGGAGATGTCGATGCAAAGCCATGCCAGCCAGCCGGATGCCGGCGCCCCGGGCGATCCGGCCGAGGTGATCGTCGTGATCACCAATACCCCCGATGCCGAGACCGCGGCGCACCTGTCGCAGGTAGTGCTGCAGGCGCGCGCCGCCGCCTGCGTGAACCGCCTGGCGCCGGTCGAGTCCGAGTACTGGTGGCAGGGCAAGCTGGAGCGCGCGCAGGAGTGGCCGTTGCTGATCAAGACCACGCGCGCACGCTACGCTGCGCTGGAGGCCGTGATCCGGCAACATCACCCCTACGACGTGCCGGAGCTCATTGCCTGGCCGGTGACGGCGGGTTACGCGCCGTACCTGGCCTGGGTCCGCAGCGAGACCGAGACCGCCGCAGCGCCGGCAAAGTAGGGGGCAACGGCGCCCGCAGCGCAGCAGCAGGTACGCAGGTAACCCCGGTTCAAGACAGACAGGAAACAGCGACATGAACATCGGTTTGGCACTTCCGGAGCGCGCGCGCGGGCAGGACTGGGCGCGGCATATTGCCGCAGCGCTGCTGGCGGCATTGGCCTGGGTGTGCCTGGCGGGCGGCGCGCATGCCGCCACCGAAGACGACTTCCTGCCGCCGGAGCAGGCCTTCCGCTTCGCCGCGAGCCAGCTTGACGACAAGACGGTCGAGGTGCGCTTCGAGGTTGCGCCCGGCTACTACATGTACCGCGAGCGCTTCGCCTTTGCCGCGCAGCCCGCCGACGTAAAGCTGGGAGCGCCGGTGTATCCGCACGGCAAGGTCAAGTTCGACGAGACCTTCGGCAAGGAGATGGAGACCTACCGCGACAGCGTGGTCATCCGCGTGCCGGTGGACGCGGCGCCGGCCGACGGCAAGTGGTCGCTGACGGTCACTTCGCAGGGTTGCGCCGACAAGGGCCTGTGCTATCCGCCGATGGAGAGCGTGTACAAGGTCGGCAGCAGCGGGCTGGCCGACCTGTTCGGCAAGCGCGGTCGCTCGGACGCGCCCGCGGCGGCGCTGGCACCGGAGCCGGCCACGCCCGGCGCGGCGGCGGTGCTGCGTGCCGACGACAGCGACCGCATCGCCGGTGCGCTGGCGAGCCGCAACCTGGCCCTGATCGCGGCGCTGTTCTTCGGCCTGGGCCTGCTGCTGACGTTCACCCCCTGCGTGTTGCCGATGGTGCCGATCCTGTCATCCATCGTGGTGGGCGAGCACGTCACGCGCGGCCGTGCGCTGCTGGTGTCGCTGGCCTACGTGCTGGGCATGGCGGTGGTGTACACAGCGGTCGGCGTGGCTGCCGGGCTGCTGGGCGAGGGCCTGTCGGCCGCGCTGCAGACACCGTGGGTGCTGGGCCTGTTCGCGGCGCTGATGGTGGCGCTGGCGCTCTCGATGTTCGGGCTGTACGAACTGCAACTGCCGCGGCGCTGGCAGACCCGCCTGACCGAATCGTCGAACCGCCGTCAGGGCGGCCAGGTGGCGGGTGCGGCGGCGATGGGCGCGATCTCGGCGCTGATCGTCGGGCCATGCGTCACCGCGCCGCTGGCCGGGGCGCTGGCCTATATCGCGCAATCCCGCGATGCCGTGATCGGCGGCGCGGCGCTGTTCGCCATGGCGCTCGGCATGGGCGTGCCGCTGGTGCTGGTGGGCGTCGGCGCGGGCAACCTACTGCCGCGGGCCGGGCGCTGGATGGAGGTCACCAAGCGCTTCTTCGGCTTCCTGCTGCTGGGCGTGGCGCTGTGGATGCTGGGGCCGGTGCTGCCGGCCTGGGCCTCGATGCTGGCGCTGGCGGTGCTGCTGCTGGTGGCGGCGGTGTTCCTGGGCGCCTTTGACGGCCTGGGCCCGGATCCGCGCAACCTGGCGCGGGTGGGCAAGGGCGTGGGCGTGCTGTTTGCGATCGCAGCGGCGATCGTGCTGATCGGCGTGGCCTCGGGCGGGCGCGATCCGCTGCAGCCGCTGTCGCACCTGAGCGTGGCACGCGGTGGCGCAGAAGCCTCTTCTGGCGCGCAGACGGTGCGCTTCGAGCGCGTGCGCAGCGTGGCCGAGCTCGATGCCCGCGTGGCGCAGGCCGCGGCCGCAGGCAAGCCGGTGCTGCTGGATTTCTACGCCGACTGGTGCGTCAGCTGCAAGGAAATGGAGCACATAACCTTCGTCGATCCGCGCGTGCGCGCGCGGCTGTCGGAGATCGTGCTGCTGCAGGCGGACGTGACCGCCAACAATGCCGACGACAAGGCGCTGCTCAAGCGCTTCGGCCTGTTCGGGCCGCCGGGCATCATCCTGTTCGGGGCCGACGGGCGCGAGCGCCCGGTGCGCGTGATCGGCTACCAGTCGGCCAACCGCTTCTTGGAAAGCCTGGAGCGGGCCTTTGGCACGCGTACCAGTACCTGAGGCGTACCTGGCGCTGCGCTGCTAGCGCTCCAGCCGCCGCCCCAGCGCCCACAGTGCGGCCAGCCCCAGCGCCACGGCGCCCATCAGGCCGATCGACCACCAGAACCCGTCCGGCTCGCGCAGCCAGGGCATGCGGTCGAAGTTCATGCCGAAGACGCCGGTGATCAGCGTCAGGGGCATGAACAGCGCCGTGATCAGCGTCAGCGTGCGCATGGTGCGGTTGGTCCGGTGCGCCACCGCCGAGAAGTGAATCTGCACCGCCGACTCGATCGAATCCTCCAGTCGCCTGGCGTGCGCCAGCACGCGCTGGATGTGCTCCATCACGTCGTTGATGCGCACCAGCAGCACCTCGTCGCGTCCCGGCGCATTGGCCGGGCCGCCGGGCTGGTCGCTGCTGTAGCGGTTATCGAGCAGGCTGTCACGGAATTCCTGCAGCGCGTCGCGTTGCTCTTCGCTCAGGTGTTCCAGCTTGCGCAGCTGGATGCGGGCATCCAGCAGTCCCTCCCAGCTTGAAAAGCTGCGGCGCGAGTTCAGCAGCGCGCGCTGCCAGCGGTCGAGCTGGCGCGTCAGCGGCGCGCGCAGTTCCAGGTAGCGGTCGACCATCGCATTGAGCAGGCGCAGCATCAGGTCCTCGGGCCGGCTGGGCGGGCGCACGCCGTGCAGCAGCGGCTGGCCGTTGCGCACGGGCGTGGCCTGCGGGCGCGGTGCCTGGCACAGCTCCAGCAGGCGCTGGCGCACTTGGTCGACCGTGCGCGACTGCCCCGAGCGCACCGTGACCAGCACCGTGTCGAACATGAAGAACGTGACCGGCTGTGTGTCGATCCTGGCCAGTGCCGGGAGGAAGCCGGGCGGATAGCGCTTCTGGCGGGCGGCAGTCTCGGCAGCAGGCGGCTTCGCCGTGCCGGTCGCGGGATCCTGCGGCTCGGCCTCGGCGATGGCGCGGCTGGTCTCGAAGGTCAGCTTGCGGAAGATCACCATGTCGTACGCATTGGTCGTATCGAAATACGACGGATGCGCGGCATTGGTGGCGTCGGTCAAGTGCAGGTCCAGGATCGGCGCGCCGGCAAGCTGGCGCACGCTCTCGCGCCAGGCATCCGGCGCGGCGGTGACTTCCTCGGTGGAAAAGTCCGCCCAGACGAAGAGCGCGGCGGCATTGCCGTTGAGGAAGTTGCCCGCCTCGGTGAGCGAGGCGAGCGGGTGTACCTGGCTGGCCGAGAAGCCTAGCAGTTCCATAGGCGCTCTGTCCGTTGGCCGCTCAGGCCGTCAGCAGCCGCGCGGCGTCGCGCGCGAAATAGGTCAGGATGCCGTCGGCGCCGGCGCGGCGGAAGGCCAGCAGCGATTCCATCATCACCTTGTCGTGGTCCAGCCAGCCGTTCTGCGCGGCGGCCTTGAGCATCGCGTATTCGCCGCTGACCTGGTAGACGTAGGTGGGGAAGCGGAATTCGTCCTTCACGCGGCGCACGATGTCCAGGTACGGCATGCCGGGCTTGACCATCACCATGTCGGCGCCTTCCAGGATGTCCTGCGCCACTTCGCGCAGGGCTTCGTCGGTATTGGCCGGATCCATCTGGTAGGTCATCTTGTTGCCCTTGCCCAGGTTGGCGGCCGAGCCCACCGCGTCGCGGAAGGGGCCGTAGAACGCCGACGCATACTTGGCCGAGTACGCCATGATGCGCGTATGGATATGGCCGTTGTCTTCCAGCGCCGTGCGCACCGCGCCGATGCGGCCATCCATCATGTCGGATGGGGCCACGATGTCGACACCGGCTTCGGCCTGTGCCAGTGCCTGGCGCACCAGGATCTCGACGGTCACATCGTTGATGACGTAGCCGTTGTCGTCCAGCACGCCGTCCTGGCCGTGGCTGGTGTACGGGTCGAGCGCCACGTCGCAGAGCACGCCGAGCTCGGGGAAGCGGTCCTTGAGCGCGCGCACGGCACGCGGCACCAGGCCCTCGGGGTTGGTGGCCTCGATGCCGTCCGGCGTCTTCAGCGACGGGTCGATCACCGGGAACAGCGCGATCACTGGGATGCCCAGCTTGACGCAGTCTTCGGCCACCGGCATCAGCAGGTCGACCGACACGCGCTCGACGCCCGGCATCGACGCCACCGCCTGGCGCTGGTTCTGGCCGTCGAGGATGAAGACGGGGTAGATCAGGTTGTCCGGAGACAGGCGATGCTCGCGCATCATGCGGCGGGAGAAATCATCGCGGCGCATGCGGCGCGGGCGGTATTCGGGGAAGGTGGACATGGCGGGCTTCTTGACTGTAGAGCTGGACAGGAAAGCGGGCCGGCAAGCACGGCGCGCGCGGCAAAGCGCGGTCCAAGGCGGCTGGCCGAAGAAAAACTAAACTTTTGAGCGTGCCCGCTATCATACTCGCGGACACTTTGCGTTGCGCCCTGCGTGGCGCGGTGTCCCCCGCTACTCCTCCCTGAGCGGGTACCCGCCCCTGCGGCGGGAAAGTTTGTCCCCGTTGCTTGCAGCGGGGCTTTTTTTTGTGTGCTGACCTGGTGATTACACCGCCGGGTCGGCAGCAGGCGGCTCGCTCGTCTCCGCTGCGGACTTGGCTTCGGCCTTCTGCGCTTCCGGCAGGTTCAGCCAGCCGGCGATCACGCCCTGCGCCTCTTCGATGCCGCGGCGCTTCAGGCTGGAGAAGAGCTGTGCCGTCATGGGCACCGGCGTTTCCATCTGCTCGGCGTAGCCCTGCAGCATCTTGCGGGTCTCGCGCAGCGCCTTGGCGTTGTCGCTGTTGGTGAGCTTGTCGGCCTTGGTCAGCAGCACGTGGATGGGGCGCCCCGTCGGCAGGAACCACTCCACCATCTGGCAATCGAGATCCGTGAACGGACGGCGCGCGTCCATCATCAGGATCAGGCCGGACAGTTGCTGGCGCGTCTGCACATAGTCGCTCAGCAGCCCCTGCCAGTGGTACTTGGCCGTGCCCGAGACCTCGGCATAGCCGTAGCCGGGCAGGTCGACCAGGAAGGCGAGCGGGTCGGGCGCCTTGACCGGCGCCACCGAGAAATAGTTGATGTGCTGCGTGCGCCCGGGAGTGCGCGACGAGAACGCCAGCCGCTTCTGGTTGCACAGGATGTTGATGGCCGTGGACTTGCCGGCGTTGGAGCGGCCGGCGAACGCCACCTCCGGCACGGCCGTGGCGGGCAGGTCGCGCAGGTGGTTCACGGTGATGAAGAAGCGGGCCTGGTGAAGAAGGGACATGCGCTAGAGCGGTGGGGCGGGCCGCGGAGGCTGTGCGCATTGCGCAAGCCGGGGCCGGGGTCTCGCCAGGGTGGGATGGCTGGCGGCCTGGGCCGCCCGCCGGGGTTGATCTGGCGCAGCCCGAAAGGGGCATGACAAGGCGCAAGGCATCAATCCGGCACATAACTTATTGTACAATACGCCGGTTAACGGTCTCCTGAACGGGTGACGCGTGGCATCCATGGCCGCGTGCCTTGGCTGCCGTCGTCCGGGCGGGAAGCCTAGTGTGTCGTTCCATCGTGGGCAGGGCCCTTGCCCCGCATTGCGTGTTGCACCGGAGGGTGCGGCGGCGGCGGGAGCGGGCTGGCGGGGTCTGCCGCCACGGCCAGCGCTTTGCGGATCGGTCAGCCGCGCGCGGGTCGCCACGATACCAGCCTTTGCACCGGCGCGTCCTCACCGCCTGCAAAGCGCCGGGCCGGCACGCATCACGGTATCCAAAACAATTCAGAGAAGGTGTGCGAATGAACCGCATTGCGAAGATTCTGGGTGTCCTGGCTTTGGCCGTTCCTGCCGCCGCCCTTTCCGGAATGGCATCTGCCGCAGAGCAGGCCGCCGCAAAGGCTGACCCGGCCAAGGGTGAAACGCTGTACACGCAAGGTGCCCCCGACCGCAATGTGCCCGCCTGCCTGAGCTGCCACGGCGCCGCCGGCAATAGCGCCGCCGCCGCCAACCCGAAGCTGGCCGCCCAGCATCCCGAGTACGTCCACAAGCAGCTGGCCGACTTCAAGTCCAAGGCACGCAACAACGCGATCATGGTGCCGATGGCGTCGGTGCTGACCGACGAGGAAATGCGCAACGTCGGCGCCTACCTGGCCAAGCAGTCGCTCAAGCCGGCGACCGCCAAGAACAAGGACACCATCGAAGCCGGCCAGAAGATCTACCGCGGCGGCATCGCTGCCAAGGGCGTGCCCGCCTGCGCCGCCTGCCACGGTCCTACTGCCGCCGGCATTCCCGCCCAGTACCCGCGCATCGGCGGCCAGTGGGCGGACTATACCGAAGCACAACTGGTGGCATTCCGCCAGGGCACCCGCAAGAACAACCCGGTCATGACGACCATCGCCGCCAAGATGTCGGATGCCGAGATCAAGGCGGTGGCGGATTACGTCGCCGGCGTTCGATAACGATTCCGCGACTCCGCTGGCGCCCGCCAGGCGCCGGCGCGTTGGTCTGGCGGCCCCCGTTCCGGCGGGTGTGCCGCGGCATGCAACCGAACGCGCCTGTCACAATCGAAAAGGGTGGCCTGCTTGCCAAAGCATGTCCGCCCTTTTTTCATTTCCAAGCCGCACGTTGTTTTAGGTTTCCCTGCACATGTCGACCGCTTCCACTTCAGGGCTGCACCTGAAGACCTCTCACCGCGTGCTGCGCGACGCGGTCGAATTGTTGTCCTCGATGCGCTTTGCGATCGCGCTGCTGACGGTGATCTCCATCGCCAGCGTGATCGGCACCGTGCTCAAGCAGAACGAGCCGTATCCCAACTACGTCAACCAGTTCGGGCCGTTCTGGGCCGATGTGTTCCATACGCTGTCGCTGCAGAAGGTCTACGGGTCCTGGTGGTTCCTGCTGATCCTGGCCTTTTTGGTGGTGTCGACCAGCCTCTGCCTGATCCGCAACGCGCCCAAGATGGTGGCGGACATGCGCTCGTGGAAGGACCATGTGCGCGAGCGCAGCCTGCGCGCCTTCCATCACCGCGGCGAATTCGACGGCGCGCGCCCGCGCACCGAGGCGGTGAGCCGCCTGTCGGCGCTGCTGCGCAACCGCGGCTACCGCCTCAAGGCGGTCGAGCATGACGGCGCCACGCTGCTGGCGGCCAAGGCCGGCGCGGCCAACAAGGCCGGCTATATCCTGGCGCACACCGCTATCGTGGTGATCTGTATTGGCGGCCTGCTGGATGGCGACCTGCTGATCCGCGCGCAGATGTGGGTGGGCGGCAAGTCCCCGATCAGCGGCAACGCGGTCATCAGCGAGATCCCGCCGCAGCACCGGCTGTCGGCGAGCAACCCGGGCTTTCGCGGCAACGCTTACGTGCCCGAGGGCTCGACCGTGTCCACCGCCATCCTGAACATCGCCGACGGGGCGCTGGTGCAGGACCTGCCGTTCGCGATCACGCTGAAAAAGTTCAAAGTCGATTTCTACGAGACCGGCATGCCCAAGCTGTTTGCCTCGGATGTGGTCGTGACCGACCGCGCCACCGGCAAGCAGACCGAGGCCACCATCAAGGTGAACGAGCCGCTGATCGTCGACGGCATCGCCATCTACCAGTCCAGCTTCGAGGACGGCGGCTCGCGCCTGAAGTTCGTCGGCTACCCGATGCAGGGCAGCGGCCACGCCACCTTCACCATCGATGGCGCGGTGGGCGGCAACAAGCCGCTGGCGGGCACCGGCACCAGCGCCGACAGCGAAGGCCTGACGGTCGAGTTCAGCGACTTCCGGCTGATGAATATCGAGAACGTCACCGATGCCTCGGGCAAGCCCGACGCGCGCGGCGTGGCGCGCAAGTCCTTCAACGAGACGCTGGAGAAGCACCTGGGCGCCGCCGCCAGCACCGACCGCGCCAAGACGCTGCGTAACGTCGGCCCGTCGGTGCAGTACAAGCTGCGCGACCGCACCGGCCAGGCGCGCGAGTACAACAACTACATGGTGCCGGTGCAGATGGACGGCCAGTCGGTGTTCCTGGCCGGCATGCGCGAATCGCCCAGCGAACAATTCCGCTATCTGCGCATCCCCGCCGACGACCAGGGCAGCGTGGCCGACTGGATGCGCCTGCGCGCCGCGCTGCAGGACCGCGCGCTGCGCGGCGAGGCCGCGCGCCGCTTTGCGCTGGCGTCGATGCCAGGCGATGACAAGGCCGACCTGCGCCGCCAGCTGGCGGAAAGCTCGCTGCGTGCGCTCGACCTGTTCGCCGGCGCCACGCGGCCCTCGCCGGATTCGCCCCCGGGCGGCTTCACCGCGATCGCGGCCTTCCTGGAGAAATCCGTGCCCCCGGCCGAGCAGCAGAAGGCGGCCGACGTGCTCCTGAAGATCCTGAACGGCTCGATGTGGGAGCTGTGGCAGCTGGCGCGCGCCCAGGACAAGCTGCCGGTGGTGGCCAACAGCGCCCAGAGCGGCACCTTCCTGCAGCAGGCCATCAACGCGCTGTCGGACAGTTTCTTCTACGGCGCGCCGGTGTTCCTGCAGCTCGACGACTTCAAGGAGATCAAGGCCAGCGTGTTCCAGTTGACCCGTGCGCCGGGCAAGAACATCGTGTATCTTGGCTGTCTGCTGCTGGTGCTGGGCGTGTTCGCGATGTTCTATATCCGTGAGCGCCGGGTCTGGATCTGGGTGAAGGACAAGCCCGCCGAGGGCGACACCGAGCTTGGCAGCCATGTGCTGATGGCGATGTCGACTCAGCGCCGCACGATGGATTTCGAAAAGGAATTCACGGCGCTGCGCGACGATATCGGCCGCGCCGCAGGGGGCCGCAGCGATGCGCCCGGGCCCGCCGGCACTCCCCACTGAATTGAGCAGGTACGCTATGTCCTCAAATGTGAACCAGGCCGGTCCCGCCATGCGCGGCACCACGCGCGCCGACACCGGCGCGGCTGACGAGGCCTATCTCGAACCTTCCTTCCTGCGCCGCCTGACCTGGGTGGACTGGCTCTTTGCGCTGGCGCTGGCGGTTGGCGCCGGCGTGGCGCTGTCGCAATACGGGCAGTGGATGGACGGCTACGACAAGGCCGTGCTGATCGGCGCCGTGCCTACCTTCGCGCTGCTCGGCTGGCACTGGAAGGCGGTGCGCCCGCTGATGCTGGCGCTCACCGCGCTGTCGCTGTTCGCGATCCAGCTCTACCAGGGGCAGCTGGCGCGCGCGGACCAGGCCTTCTTCCTGAAGTATTTCCTGTCGAGCCAGTCGGCCATCCTGTGGATGAGCGCACTGGTATTCCTGTCCACGCTGTTCTACTGGCTCGGGCTGGCGACGCGCTCGGACACGGGCTACAGCATCGGCAGCAAGCTGTGCTGGGGCGCGGTGGTGCTGGGCTTCACCGGCCTGCTGGTGCGCTGGTATGAGTCCTACCTGATCGGCACTGACATCGGCCATATCCCCATTTCCAACCTGTATGAAGTGTTCGTGCTGTTCACGCTGATCACTTCGCTGTTCTACCTGTACTACGAAGGCCGCTACGCCACGCGCGCGCTGGGCCCGTTCGTGATGCTGGTGGTGTCGGCCGCGGTGGGCTTCCTGCTGTGGTACACGGTCAGCCGCAATGCGCAGGAGATCCAGCCGCTGGTGCCGGCGCTGCAAAGCTGGTGGATGAAGATCCACGTGCCGGCCAACTTTATCGGCTACGGCACCTTTGCGCTGGCGGCAATGGTCTCGGTAGCCTACCTGCTCAAGCAGCGCGGCATCCTGGCCGAGCGCCTGCCATCGCTGGAGCTGCTTGATGATGTGATGTACAAGGCAATCGCGGTCGGCTTTGCCTTCTTCACCATTGCCACCATCCTGGGCGCACTGTGGGCGGCCGAGGCCTGGGGCGGCTACTGGAGCTGGGACCCGAAGGAAACTTGGGCGCTGATCGTCTGGCTGAACTACGCGGCGTGGCTGCACATGCGGCTGATGAAGGGCCTGCGTGGCACGGTGGCGGCCTGGTGGGCGCTGGTCGGCCTGCTGGTGACGACCTTCGCGTTCCTGGGCGTCAACATGTTCCTGTCGGGACTGCACAGCTACGGCGAACTGTGACGCGGCCTCATGCTGCAATGCAAAAACCTGCCTCCGGGCAGGTTTTTTTTCGTCTTTTTTTAATTTTTTTGGACGCCAAAGGAATAAAGGCATCACATCCGGTGTTTACTTGAGGAGCGGTGCCGGTTGGCGGCACCGGTTTGCATGGAGAACAAGATCATGGCAAGTCCGCGTCGTAACGCTGCAGCATCCCTCGTTCGTCCCGCCGCGCTCGCGCTCGGCTGCGCGGCGGTCCTGCTCGCCGGCTGTGCCGGTATGGGCGGCACTGCCGGCAATATGCCGCCCACGGTGAAGGTGACCAGTGGCGTGCTGACCGATCCGCAGGGCCTGACGCTGTACACCTTCGACCGCGACACCGCCGGCAGCGGCAAGAGCGCCTGCAACGGCCCGTGCGCCACCAACTGGCCGCCGCTGATGGCAGCACCTGGCACCAATGCGTCAGGACAGTACACCATCATCACGCGCGAGGACGGCGGCAAGCAGTGGGCGTACCGCGGCATGCCGCTGTACCGCTTTGCCAAGGACGCCAAGCCGGGCGACCGCGCCGGCGACAACCTCAACAACGTCTGGCACGTGGCCAAGCCCTGACGCTTCAGCAGCCACCACCGCAGCCACGGCATGGAAGGGTTTGACGGCCAGCTCGTCGCGCTGGCGCCGCGGCTGCGGCGCCATGCGCGCGGCCTCACCGGCGACGCGGCGCTGGCCGACGACCTGGTGCAGGACACGCTCGAGCGCGCGCTGCGCTACCGCTGGCGCTTCCGCCTGCGCCCCGGCGCCTGGTGGGGCGACGGCGCCGATGGCCTGCTGCCGTGGCTGCTGACCCTGATGCACCGCCTGCGCCTGAATACCGTGCGCAGGAAGGAACTGGTGGTCACCACCGATACGCTGCCCGAGGTCAGCGCCCCCGCTGACGACCCCGGCCTGCGCCGCGACCTGGTGCAGGCGCTGGCGCAACTGCCGGAGGCGCAGCGCGCGGTGCTGCTGCTGGTCAGCCTGGAGCAACTGACGTATGCGGAGGCCGCGCGCGTGCTCGACGTGCCGCAGGGTACGGTCATGTCGCGCCTGGCGCGGGCGCGCGAGCAGATGCGCCGGCTGCTCGACGGCAAGGCGCCCGCTGCCGCGCCGGCGGCTTCCGGCAAGCCCCTGCAGCGGGTGAAATGATGTCCGCCATCCACGAAGCCGATCTCCACGCCTACGCCGATGGCCAGCTTTCCGGCGCGCGCCGTGCGGCCGTGGAGGCGTACCTGGCGCAGCACCCGGACGCGGCGGCGCAGGTTGCCGCCTGGCGCCGGCAGGCCGATGCCTTGCACGGGGGGCTGGATCCGATATTGAACGAACCGGTGCCGCTCGCGGCCTTGCCGCCCGGGCTGCATGGCGATGGCCGGCGCGACAACGCGCGACTACGGCGGCCGCGCTGGACCATGGCGCTGGCGGCCACCTGCGCGTCGGTGGCGCTGCTGTCTGTCGGCGGCGTTCTCGGCTGGCTGGCCCATGGCCGCCTTGGCGGCGTGTCCGTGGCGATGGCGCCCGGCGAGCGCTTTGCGCGCGAGGCGCTGGCCACGCACGCGGTCTACGCTCCGGAAATGCGCCACCCGGTGGAAGTCGCGGCGACGGAAGAGGCCCACCTGATCGCATGGCTGTCCAAGCGCCTGGGCAAGGCGCTGCAGGTGCCGGACCTGCGCGCGCAGGGCTTCCACCTGATCGGCGGCCGGCTGGGCGTGGCCGAGGGCGGCCCGTCGGCCATCCTGATGTATGAAGCGGACGACGGTACGCGCCTGTCGCTGCAGCTGCGGCGCATGGCACAGGGCACGCCCGATACGGGCTTCCGCGTCGAGCGCATGCCAGGCGCGGGCACCAGGCGGCCAGCCCCCGGCCGCGACCCAATGATGGCCTTCTACTGGATCGACCGCGACCTCGGCTTTGCGCTGGCGGGCCCGCTGGAACGGGCGCGGCTGCTGACGCTGGCGCAGGTGGTGTACCAGCAATACCAGGGCGGATAGCCGGGCGCGAGGTGCAGGCGGCACATTGCGTGCGTCTGACGCCTCATGACCCGCGGCATTCCGACGCAGGCACAAAAAACTGTCAGGACTGGCCCGCACTCTCCGACCAAGGCCAGAGTCCAATTCTGCAAGCGTGTTGGCGCAACCGGCGCCGGCACGGCCAGGCAACGAGGAAAACCATGCTGATCCCTTCCCCCAAATGGCTGCGCGGCGGCGATATCGCCGCCAGCGAGATCACGCCCCGTCACGTCTTCGAAGCGCGCCGCCGCGTGCTGGCGCTGGCCGCCGCCGGCGCCGCCGGGAGCACGCTGGCGCCGTGGTTTGCGCGCCAGGCCCTGGCGCAGGGGCAGCACGGCCACAAGCTGGCCGCCACACCCAACAACGCCTACATCATCACCGACAAGCGCACGCCCTTCGAGGATGTCACCACCTACAACAACTTCTACGAATTCGGCACCGACAAGTCCGACCCGGCGCGCAACGCCGGCACGCTGCGCCCGCGCCCGTGGCAGGTGTCGGTGGAAGGGCTGGTGAAGAAGCCCAAGGTCTATGACCTGGACGAGCTGATGAAGCTGGCGGCAATGGAAGAGCGCGTCTACCGCCTGCGCTGCGTGGAGGGCTGGTCGATGGTGATCCCGTGGGTCGGCTACCCGCTGGCCGAGCTGATCCGGCGCGTCGAGCCGCAGCCTGGTGCCAGGTACATCCAGTTCATCACGCTGGCCGACAAGAAGCAGATGCCCGGCGTCAGCAGCGGCGTGCTCGACTGGCCGTACAGCGAGGGCCTGCGCATGGACGAGGCCATGCACCCGCTGGCGCTGCTGACCTTCGGCCTGTATGGCGAGGCCCTGCCCAACCAGAATGGCGCGCCGGTGCGCATGGTGGTGCCGTGGAAGTATGGCTTCAAGAGCGCCAAGTCGATCGTGAAGATCCGCTTTGTCGACAAGCAGCCGCCCACCAGCTGGAACCTGGCCGCGCCACAGGAGTACGGCTTCTATTCGAACGTGAACCCGGACGTGGACCATCCGCGCTGGAGCCAGGCCACCGAGCGCCGCATCGGCGAGGAGCGCGGCAGCGGCTTTGGCGCGTTGTTCGCACCCAAGCGCAAGACCCTGCCGTTCAATGGCTACGGCCAGCAGGTCGCCTCGCTGTACCAGGGCATGGACCTGAAGAAGTTCTTCTGATGCAAGGCGAACACATGGCTACCTCATCCACCAGCGCCGCCGCCGTGGCGGCGCGCAAGCCGGTCGGCCTGGCCACGTTGTCGCCGCAGCGCGTGCGCGCGCTCAAGCTTGCGCTCTGGCTGCTGGCGCTGCTGCCGTTCGTACGGCTGCTGTACCTGGGTGCCACGGAACAGTTCGGCGCCAATCCGCTTGAATTCGTGACCCGCTCCACCGGCACCTGGACGCTGGTGATGTTGTGCCTGACGCTGACCATCACCCCGCTGCGCCGCCTCACTGGCTGGAACTGGCTGATCAAGCTGCGGCGCATGCTGGGCCTGTTTGCGTTCTTCTACGGCCTGCAGCACTTCCTGCTGTGGATCGGGGTGGATCGCGGTTTTGACCTCGCCTACATGATCAAGGACGTGTACAAGCGGCCCTTCATTACGGTCGGTTTCACTGCCTTCATGCTGATGATCCCGCTGGCGCTGACTTCGACTAACGGCATGGTGCGCTGGCTGGGCGGCAAGCGCTGGCAGGCGCTGCACAAGCTGGTCTATGCGATCGCCGTGCTGGCCATCCTGCACTACTGGTGGCACAAGGCGGGCAAGAACGACTTTGGCGAAGTGTCGATCTACGCCGCGGTGGTGTTCGTGCTGCTGGGGATGCGGCTGTGGTGGCGGCTGCGCAAGCCCGCGGGGGCGCGCCAGCCCGCCGCGTAGGCGGGCCGGGCGTTTTGGGATTCAGTCCTGCAGCAGGCGTTCGTCGCGGAACAGGTCCTCGACCAGTTCGCGCTCGCGCACCAGGTGCACCGTGGCGCCATCGACCATCACTTCGGCGGCACGCGGGCGGGTGTTGTAGTTGGAGCTCATGGTGAAGCCGTAGGCACCGGCCGACATCACTGCCAGCAGGTCGCCCGGCTGCACCGCCAGCGCGCGGTCGCGGCCCAGCCAGTCGCCCGATTCGCACACCGGGCCGACGATGTCGTAGGTCACCGCTTGCGCGTCGCGCCGCACCACCGGCTCGATGCGGTGGTAGGCCTCGTACATCGCCGGGCGTGCCAGGTCGTTCATGGCGGCATCGACGATGCAGAAGTTCTTGGCCGCGCCGGGCTTGAGGAACTCCACCTGCGTCAGCAGCACGCCGGCGTTGCCCACCAGCGAGCGGCCCGGCTCGAACAGCACCTCGCGGTGGCCGTGACCGCGCGCGGCCACGCGTTCCAGCAGCGTAGTGGCAAAGCCGGTGATGTCCGGCGGGGTTTCGTCGGTGTAGGTGATGCCCAGGCCGCCGCCAACGTCGATATGCTCCAGGCGGATGCCGTCGCGCTCCAGCGCCTCGACCACGTCCAGCACCTTGTCCAGCGCTTCAAGATAGGGCTCCACCTCAGTGATCTGCGAACCGATATGGCAGTCGATGCCGGTCACTTCCAGGTGCGGCAGCGCGGCCGCGGCGCGGTAGGTCGGCAGTACGTCCTCGAAGGCGATGCCGAACTTGTTGCCCTTCAGGCCGGTGGAGATATACGGGTGCGTCTTCGCATCAACGTCCGGATTGATGCGAAGCGACACGCGCGCACGCTTGCCCATGCGGCCGGCCACTTCGTTCAGGCGGTCCAGCTCGGGGATCGACTCGACATTGAAGCAGCGCACGTCGTGTGCCAGCGCCAGTTCCATTTCCGCCGCGCTCTTGCCCACGCCGGAGAACACCACCTTGCGAGGGTCGCCGCCGGCGGCCAGCACGCGCTTGAGCTCGCCGCCCGAGACGATGTCGAAGCCGGCACCGAGCTTGGCAAACACCTGCAGCACCGCCAGGTTGGAGTTTGCCTTCATGGCGTACTGGACCTGCGCCTTGCGGCCCTGGCAGGCGGCGGCGTAGGCCTGGTAGGCAGCGGTCAGCGCCGCGCGCGAGTACACATAGGTCGGCGTGCCGAATTCAGCGGCAATGCGCGCCAGCGGCACCTGCTCGACGGCAAGCGCGCCGTCCTGGCGATGGAAAAATGCGGTCATGGTTATCGGGTGGTGGGGGCGGCAGGGGACGAGGCCGGTTGCGTGGCGGGGGCAGGGGTGGAGGGCGGGGCCGGCATGGCATCGGCGCGGCCCAGGCCCGGATCCGTCACGGTCGGCGGGGTCGGCTCGGGTGGCACTTTGGGCATGGTCAGCGGCCCGCGGATGCCGCATCCGCCCAGTAGGGGCATCGCAAGGGCGGCGGCAAACGCCGATACAATCGCAACACGACGCAGCATCGGGTCGTCCTTTAGGCTGTTGGCAAGGCGTTGGATGGCCCGACGCGCAACGGCCGGGCATCCGAAGGATTCTTAACAAAAAAGCCGTTCGCGCCACGTACGCCCGGTCCGGGCAGCGGCGGCAACGGCGGTCTCGGAGTTTAGCATGCCCCCCTTGAGCGAAAGCGAGTTCCTGGCCCTGGCCACGCAGGAGCTGGACCGCATCGAAGCCACGGTCGAGGCGGCCGCCGACGCGGCCGACGCCGATATTGAGATCAGCCGTACCGGCAACGTGATGGAGCTGGAGTTCGAGAACGGCACCAAGATCATCATCAACAGCCAGGCGCCGATGCAGGAGCTGTGGGTGGCCGCGCGCGCCGGCGGCTTCCACTTCCGCCGCGACGGCGAGCGCTGGATCGACACCCGCAACGGCGGCGAGCTGTACGCGGCGCTGTCGGGCTACGTCAGCGAGCAGGCCGGCGCGGCCCTCACGCTGGGCTGACGCAAAGCCTGCCTCGCGGGCAAAAGAAAAGCCGGCCTCGTGGCCGGCTTTCTGCTGTCTGGCGGCCGTGATCAGGCGCCGCCGAACATCTCCAGGATCTTCTTCTTCTCGGCCTCGGTGTCGGCCGGCGCGGTGGCCGATTCCTCCTGCTTGCCCGGCCACGGATCGCCCAGGCCCACCGAAGCCACGCCGGCGCCGCCGGCGTTCTCTTCGAAGGTCCAGTCGCCGCCCACCATCAGCACGCCTTCCGGCGCAGGGCGCTCGGGCGACTCCGGCACGCCCTTGAGCGCCTTGCTCATGTAGCCCACCCAGATCGGCAGGGCCAGGCCGCCACCGGTTTCGCGCACGCCCAGGCTCTTGGGCTGGTCGTAGCCCATCCAGGCGATCGCCACCAGGTTGGGCGTGTAGCCGGCGAACCAGGCATCGACCGCGTCGTTGGTGGTGCCGGTCTTGCCCGCCAGGTCGTTGCGGCCCAGGCGCTGCTTGGCGCTGTTGGCGGTGCCCATGCGCACCACGTCGCGCAGCATGGTGTCGGCGATAAAGGCGGTGCGTGCGTCCAGCACCCGCACCGCGTCGCTGCCGGCGCGCTGCGGCTGGGTTTCGGAGATCACGTTGCCGCGCGCGTCCACCACCTTCTGGATCAGGTACGGGTTGACGCGGTAGCCGCCGTTGGCGAACACCGAGTACGCGCCCGCCATCTGCAGCGGCGTCACGGCGCCCGAACCCAGCGCCATCGGCAGGTAGGCCGGGTGCTTGTCCGCCTCGAAGCCGAAGCGCGTGATGTAGTCCTGCGCGTACTGCGTGCCGATCGCGCGCAGGATCCGCACCGAGACCAGGTTCTTGGACTTGGCCAGCGCGCGGCGCATGGTCATCGGGCCCTCGAAGCGGCCGTCATAGTTCTTCGGTTCCCACACCTGGCCGCCGGTATCGGGGCCGATCGTCAGCGGCGCGTCGTTGATCACCGTGGCCGGCGAGAAGCCCTTTTCCAGCGCGGCCGAGTAGATGAACGGCTTGAAGCTGGAACCCGGCTGGCGCCAGGCCTGGGTCACGTGATTGAACTTGTTGCGGTTGAAGTCGAAGCCGCCCACCATCGAACGGATCTCGCCGTCCTGCGGGTTGATCGACACGAACGCCGCGGCCACTTCCGGCAGCTGGGTCACCGACCAGTCGCGTTTCTCGTCCTGGGTCACGCGGATGACCGCGCCGGGGCGCATCTTCATCTTGGGTTGCGCGTTGGACGACAGCGACGGCGAGATAAAGCGCAGCGCCGGGCCTTCGATGGTTGCCACTTCGCCGGATAGCAGCGTCGCCTTCACCTGCCTGGCCGACACGCTGGTGACCACGGCCGAGCGCAGGTCGCCGCTGCCGGGGTGCTCGACCAGCGCATCGTCGATGGCCTGCTCGCGCTCGGCCGGGTCAGAGGGCAGGTCGATAAAGGCTTCGGGGCCGCGGTAGCCGTGCTTGCGCTCGTAGTTCATGATGCCGGAGCGCACGGACTCATAGGCGGCGTCCTGGTCCGGCTTGGTCAGCGTGGTGTAGACCGTCAGGCCGCGCGTGTAGGTTTCTTCGCGGTACTGCGCGTACATCAGCTGGCGCACGATCTCGGCGACGTACTCGGCGTGGGTGGAGAACTCGTTGCCCTCGGTGCGCACCTTCAGCTCGGCATGCACCGCCTGCTCGTACTGGTCGGGCGTGATATAGCCCAGGTCGCGCATGCGCTGCAGGATGTACTCCTGGCGCACCTTGGCGCGGCGCGGGTTGACCACCGGGTTGTACGCCGACGGCGCCTTGGGCAGGCCGGCCAGCATGGCGGCCTCGGCCGGCGTCACGTCGCGCACCGACTTGCCGAAATACACGCGCGCGGCGCTGTCGAAGCCATAGGCGCGCTGGCCCAGGTAGATCTGGTTCATGTACAGCTCGAGGATCTGGTCCTTGCTCAGATTGGCCTCGATCTTGTACGCCAGCAGCATCTCGTAGATCTTGCGCGTGTAGGTCTTCTCGCTGGACAGGAAGAAGTTGCGCGCCACCTGCATGGTGATGGTGGAGGCGCCCTGCGACAGCCCGCCGCGCAGGTTGGCCAGCCCGGCGCGCAGCACGCCGACGAAGTCGACGCCGCCGTGCTCGTAGAAGCGGTCGTCCTCGATCGCCAGGACCGCCTTTTTCATCACGTCCGGAATCTCGGCGATGGGCACGAAGTTGCGCCGCTCTTCGCCGAATTCGCCGATCAGCACATTGTCCGCGGTGTAGATGCGCAGCGGGATCTTGGGCCGGTAGTCGGTGATGGTGTCCAGCGATGGCAGGTTGGGCGCAGCCACCAGCAGCGCGTAGCCAAGCAGCAGCGCGATCACGACGGCTCCGGCGACAACCAGTCCGACCGCCCCGAACATGAGCCGCGCCCAGATCGAGCGGCGGGCAGGGTGGGACTTGTGTTGTGCGGTGGCCATAAGGGAAATACCTAGTCAGGGGTGCCCGGGATTATATCTTCCGGCATAGGCCCGTCCGGGCGTACAGTGGTGCGGGCGCCGCTATCGCGCTGTTACAAGATGTAATGTGGCGAATGCTGGCATGCACGGCGACGTTGCATGCAGCTAAAGGCGTACGGGCGGGCGCACAAGCGCGCACGGAAGGGAACCCGACGACCGTGGGGTTTTGGCAACGGATTGGCGAGGGGCTTCTCAAAAAGAACTCGGCGCCAGTTCGGCACATTGCCACCGATGCTGGATTTTGTGAGAATCGACCAACATAAAAGAGCAAACGTTTCATTCAAGAAACAAGGCTCGCCCGATTAGAGCGTTCAAGCCAGGGGCGAGTTCAAAAGTCAGGGGGTCACCTTGCGTCGGGGCATTTTGTCGGGGCTTCTACGCCGGACTACGGTCGGTGTGGATATCGGGTCGTCCAGTGTCAAGGTAGTCGAGCTGTCCGTAGGGGGCAGCAGGCAAGATTACCGGCTGGAAAAATGCGCCAGCGAACTGCTGGACCGCAACGCCGTTGCCGATGGCAACGTCATCAATATCGAGGCCGTCGGGATCGCGCTCAAACGCGCGCTGGGCAAGGCCGGCATCCGTTCGAAGGACGTGGTGCTGGGTGTGCCATCCATGTTGACGGAGTCACAGACGGTCAGCCTGCCGGACAACCTGTCCGAAGACGAGCTGTATTCCCAGGTCGAATCCGAGGCGCACCGGCTCTATCCGCCGTCGCAGGCGGTCAACTTCGACTTCGCCGTGATCGGCCCCAGCGAGACCGAGGGCGGGATCGGCGTGCGCGTCACGGCGGCCAACAGTGACCGCGTGCAGGAGCGCGTGACCGCGGCCGAGATGGCCGGGCTCAAGCCCCAGGTCATGGATGTCGAGGAATACGCGGTGCAGCGCTCGATCGTGCAGATGCTGGGCGTGCCGCACGAGATGCCCGAGGCCGATGCGCGCGCGCTGCCGGTGGTGGCGGTGATCCACCTGGGCGGCAGCCGTTCCAAGGCAATCTTCTACCAGGGCTGGAAAGAACTCTACGAGCAGCCGCTGAACAGCTACGGCGACCAGCTCACGCAGAGTGCGGCGCGCATGTTCACCCTCGATGCGCTCAAGGCCGAGATCAAGAAACGCAAGAACACGCTGCCTGAAGCCTGGCGCGCGCAGTTGCTCAAGCCGTCGCTGGATGCACTGGCGATGGAAGTGCAGTCCGCGGTCGGCAACTTCATCGCCAGTTCCAGCCTGGGCCGGGTCGACGAGATCCTGCTCTCGGGCGGGCATGCGTCGCTGCTCGGCGTGCAATCGGCGATCCAGCACCAGACCAAGATCACCACCACGCTGGCGAACCCGTTCGCCAACATGGCGACCAACGCCAAGGTCAACGAGCGCTACCTGCAGCGCGACCTGCCGGCGTATATCGTCAGTGCCGGCCTGGCCCTGCGCGGCCTGCAATAACGCACCGGAGGCATCAGATGTCTACGAACACACTGCCTTCGGTCAACCTGCTGCCTTACCACGAAGCCCGCAAGGCAGCACGCCGCAAGAAGGTCTATACGATGCTGGCCGGCGCCGCAGTGGCTGGCGCTGCCGTGGTGCTGCTGGGTGGCTACTATATCGACGGGCGCATCGCTTCGGTGGTCGCGCTCAACCAGGTATTGAGCGCTGAGAACGCCAAGCTGGACGGGCAGATCCGCGAGGTCAACAGCCTGAAGAAGGACATCGACGCGCTGCTGCAGCGCCAGAAGGCCGTTGAAAGCCTGCAGACCGAGCGCAACCGCCCGGTGCAGCTGCTTGAGGAACTGGTGCGGCAGGTGCCAGAAGGCGTCTACCTGACCAGCCTGAAGCAGACCGGCGAGGCCTTCACCATCGCGGGCGTGGCGCAGTCCAACGAGCGCATTTCCGAGCTGCTGCGCAACCTGAGCGGGGTGGCCTGGCTGGACAAGGCCGAGCTGGTCGAATCCAAGGCCGTCACCATGACCAACAACCTGCGCGAGCAGCGCCGGTTGTTCGAGTTCTCGATGCGCTTCACGTATCGCGCGCCGGAAGCGGCGGCCGACGGCAAGAAGGCCGTGCCGGGCGCCTCCGCACCCGCAGCCGCCCCAGTTCCCGCACCCGCAGCCGGAAAGGCCTGACCATGGCGCTCAATACTGAAATCAACCTGGCCGACCTGACCGGCCAGTTCCGCGGGCTCAACCTGAGCGAACCGGAGACGTGGCCGGCCGCGCCGCGCGTGCTGTTCGCGGTGCTGGCCGCGGCCGTGGTGCTGCTGCTGGGCTGGCAGTTCTACTGGAGCGCCAGGTTCGACGAACTCGACCGCCAGCGCCAGGAGCAGGAAAGCCTGAAGCAGGCGTACCAGTCCAAGGTGGCGCAGGTGGCCAACCTGGACGCGCTGCGCGAGCAGAAGAAGCAGGTGGAGCAGCGCGTGGCGCTGCTGGAGCGGCAGCTGCCCAACAAGGCCGAAATGGATGCACTGCTGGCCGACGTCAACCACGCCGGCGTCGCACGCGGGCTGCAGTTCGAGCTGTTCAAGCCGCAGGGGGCGGTGATCAAGCCCTACTTCGCCGAGATCCCGGTGAACCTGCGCGTGACCGGGCGCTACCACGAGGTGGCGCAGTTCAATGCCGACGTGGCGGCACTGTCGCGGATCGTCTCGATGCAGAACCTGCAGCTGGCCAATACCAAGGATGGCGGGATGTCGATGGAGGCGGTGGCGATGGCCTACCGCGCGCTCGACCCGGACGAGCAGGCCGCGCAGCGCAAGGCCGCGGCAGCCGCTGCGGCAGCCAAGGCAGGAGGTGCCAAATGAGCCGCACCGCGCGTACCCGCAGCCTCGCCTGGACCACGGCGCCACGCACGTTCGCGGCGGCGGCGCTGGCCGTCGGCCTGCTGGGAGCCTGCGGCGCCAGCGATGAAGACGCCTTGCGCCAGTGGATGGATGCCACCCGCAGCGCGCGCGCCAAGCCGCCCGAGCCGCTGCCCGACGCCCGGCCCTATGTGCCGCGCGAGTACGCCGCAGCCAAGGCGCCCGAGCCGTTCGCGCAGGCCAAGATCGGCGAGCTGAACAAGACGCTGGCGGATTCGCCCGAAGCCGGGCGGCGCCGCGAGCCGCTGGAGGACTACCCGCTCGAGAACTTCAAGATGCTCGGGATGATGATGAAGCACGGGGAGACCTTCGGCATCGTGCGGGTTGATAACAAGATCCACCATGTCAAGGTGGGTCAGTATCTCGGCCAGAGCTATGGCCGGGTGGTCCGCATCACCGATCAGGAGATCGTGCTGCGCGAATTGGTCCGGGAGGGGGTATCAGAGTGGAAAGAGAAAATGACCAGCCTGAAGCTGGAGGTGGCGGCATGACCCTTACGCGCTGGTACCGTGCGCTTGCGGGCGCCGCAAAGACAACGATGGCGCTGGCGCTGTTGCTGGTGATTGCCGCGCCGGCCGCGCTGGCACAGAGCAACCGGATCAAGGCGGTTGACGTCAGCATGGTCGGGGAGCAGACCGTGTTCACGATTGAGCTCGAACGGCCGCTGGCGCAGAAGCCGGCGGATTTCACCACGCAGAACCCGGCACGGCTCGCGATCGATTTCTTCGATACCGGCTTTGCCAACCGGCGCGCGCAGTACGACTACGGCGGCAAGCTGGTCAAGTCCGCCAACGTGGTGCAGATCGGCGACCGTACCCGCGTGATCCTCGACCTCACGCGCAACGCCACCTATCGCACCGACCAGCGCGGCAACTACTTCGTGGTGGCGCTGGATAACGTGGCGCCGGCGCTCAAGAACGCCGCGCCCACGTTTGCGCCGGCGGCGACGCCTGCAGCCGCTGCGGCGCGGCCGTCGGTGCGCAATGTCGACTTCCGCCGCGGTGCCGATGGCGCCGGGCGCGTGGTGGTGGACCTGTCCTCGCGCGATTCGGGCATCAATATCGCGCAGCAGGGCAAGAACGTCGTGGTCGATTTCCTCGGCACCACGCTGCCAGACAACCTGCGGCGTCGCTTCGACGTCAGCGACTTCGGCACGCCGGTGCAGGGCATGCATGCCTCGGACGCCAACGGCAACGCGCGCCTGACGATCGAGCCGCGCGGCAACTGGGAATACAGCTCGTACCAGACCGATACCCAGTTCGTGGTAGAGGTGCGCCCGGTCAAGGAAGACCCGACCAAGCTGATCAGTGGCCCGGGCTACCGCGGCGAGCGCCTGTCGCTGAACTTCCAGAACATCGACATCCGCTCGCTGCTGCAGGTGTTCGCCGATTTCACCAACCTGAACATCATCACCAGCGAAAGCGTGCAGGGCAACATCACGTTGCGCCTGAAGGACGTGCCGTGGGACCAGGCGCTGCAGATCGTGATGGATGCCAAGGGCCTGGCCTCGCGCCGCAACGGCAATGTGCTGTGGGTAGCGCCCAAGGCGGAGCTGCAGACCAAGGAGAAGCTGGAGCTGGAGTCGCAGCAGCAGATCAGTGACCTGGAGCCGATCCGCAGCCAGGTGTTCCAGCTCAACTACCAGCGTGCCGAAGACGTGCGCAAGATGCTGCTGGGCCTGGGGGCGGGCGGCGGTGCTGCTGCGGCGGCGCCCATTGGCGTGGCAGGGGCGGCGGGCGCCAGCACGCGCATGCTGTCCAAGCGCGGTTCGCTGACGGCCGATGCGCGCACCAACCAGCTCTTCGTCTCGGATATCGCCACCAAGCTGGAGGAGGTGCAGAACTTCATCGGCAAGATCGACATCCCGGTGCGCCAGGTGATCATCGAGGCGCGTATCGTCGAGGCCACCGATACCTTCAGCCGCAACCTGGGCGTGAAGCTGGGCTTTGCCGGGCAGTACAACAACGCCAAGGTCGGCAACACCTACAACAACGTGCTGCCGGGCTCCACCTCGGACAACGGCCCGTTCCTGAGCCTGCCGGCAGGCGCCATCAACGGCACCAACCCGGCCAATATCGCGGTGAGCCTGTTCAACAGCGCCGCCACGCGTTTCCTGGCGCTGGAGCTGTCGGCACTGGAAGCGGACGGCAAGGGCAAGATCATCTCCAGCCCGCGCGTGGTCACGGCCAACAACATCAAGGCGCTGATCGAGCAGGGTACCGAGCTGCCGTACCAGGCGGCGACCTCCAGTGGCGCGACCTCGGTGCAGTTCCGCAAGGCCAACCTGAAGCTGGAAGTGACGCCGCAGATCACGCCCGAAGGCAATGTGCTGCTCGATGTGGACGTGAACAAGGACAGCGTGGGCATCCAGACCACCTCGGGCTTTGCCATCGACACCAAGCACGTGCAGACCCAGGTGCTGGTGGAGAACGGCGGCACGGTGGTGATCGGCGGCATCTACACCCAGACCGAGTCCAACGACACCGACAAGGTGCCGCTGCTGGGCGATATCCCGGTGCTGGGCAACCTGTTCAAGAGCAACGCCAAGGTGCGCAACCGCACCGAGCTGCTGGTGTTCCTGACCCCGCGCATCCTGAACGAGAGCGTGTCGCTCAGGTAGGGACATGGCGTCCGGAGGCGCCGGATACAGTAGACTGGCAGGCCGCATCGAGGGATGCGGCCTTTTTTTGCGCGTCGCGGGAGGCCCGGAGGCGGCCCTGGGACGGGCCAGCCATGTGGGCCATGCCGCATTCGCCACTTGCCGGCCGCGCCACAACATAAGAAGATGATGCAGTTCCCAACCGGGGAGGACGGCCCACATGCCACGCTCCCGAACGACAGTCCAGTGACAGCCTCAGCGACAGGCCCGGCGGCACAGCGCCAGGCCCAGGATCGGCGCGACGCCGATCGATCCGACTCCGAGCGACCGGAATCCGATCGACCCAACCTCTTTTTCGTCGGCCTGATGGGCGCCGGCAAGACCACCGTGGGCCGCACGGTGGCGCGGCGCCTGCACTATCCGTTTTTCGATTCCGACCATGAACTGGAAGCGCACTGCGGTGTGCGCATCCCGGTGATCTTCGAAGTCGAGGGCGAAGCCGGCTTCCGCGACCGCGAGGCCGCAATGATCCGCGAGCTGGCTGCGCGCCAGGGCATCGTGCTGGCCACCGGCGGCGGCGCCGTGCTGCGCGCCGAGAACCGCGAGGTGCTGAAGGCCCGCGGCACGGTCGTGTACCTGCGCGCCAGCCCGCACGACCTGTGGCTGCGCACCCGCCACGACCGCAACCGCCCGCTGCTGCAGACCGAGGACCCCAAGGGCAAGCTCGAGGCGCTCTATGCCGAGCGCGACCCGCTTTACCGCGAGGTCGCGGACTTCATCATCGAAACCGGCAAGCCCTCGGTGGCGCAGCTTGCTAATATGGTGTTGATGCAACTTGAAATGGCCGGTTTCCCGATCGATCCCCCGCAGCCGGCCTCCGCGCCGCCGGAAGCGTCGGAGCCGCCGGCGCAGGACCCCAATCCATGATTACGCTTGAAGTCGACCTGGGCGAGCGCAGCTACCCCATCCATATCGGTACCGGCCTGCTGGACAACGCCGAACTGCTGCGCCCGCACGTGCGCGGCCAGCACGCCGTCATCGTCACCAATGAAACCGTGGGGCCGCTGTACGCGGCGCGGGTGGAAGCCAGCCTGAAGGCGCTCGGCAAGACCGTGCGCACCGTGACGTTGCCCGACGGCGAAGCCTTCAAGCACTGGGAAACGCTGAACCGGATCTTCGACGCGCTGCTGCAGGCCGGCGCCGACCGCAAGACCACGTTGGTCGCGCTGGGCGGCGGTGTGGTGGGCGACATGACCGGGTTTGCCGCCGCCTGCTACATGCGCGGCGTGCCTTTCATCCAGATGCCGACCACGCTGCTGGCGCAGGTGGATTCGTCGGTGGGCGGCAAGACCGGCATCAACCATCCGCTGGGCAAGAACATGATCGGCGCGTTCCACCAGCCCAACGCGGTGATCGCCGACATCGACACGCTGCGCACGCTGCCCCCGCGCGAGCTGGCCGCCGGCATGGCCGAGGTCATCAAGCACGGCGCGATCGCCGATGCCGAGTACTTCGGTTGGATCGAGCGCAACATCAAGCCGCTGAATGCCTGCGACCCGGACCTGATGGCGCTCGCCGTGCAGCGCTCCTGCGAGATCAAGGCTGGCGTGGTGGCCCAGGACGAGCGCGAGGGCGGCCTGCGCGCCATCCTCAATTTCGGCCACACCTTCGGCCATGCGATCGAGGCCGGCATGGGCTACGGCGCCTGGCTGCACGGCGAGGCCGTCGGCTGCGGCATGGTGATGGCCGCCGACCTGTCGCACCGGCTGGGCTTTATCGACACTGAAACCCGCGCCCGCATCCGCGAGCTGACGCAGGCCGCCAACCTGCCCGTGGTGGCGCCGGAACTCGGTGCCGACCGCTATATCGAACTGATGAAGGTCGACAAGAAGGCCGAGGCGGGGAGCATCAAGTTCATCCTGCTGAAGCAGCTCGGCGAAGCGTTCATCACCACCGTGCCGGACGCTGACCTGCGCGCCACGCTCGCGCACGCCGTGCTCAAACCTCCCACCGAGGCCCCGGTCGCCTGACCGATCGGTTATGCCTCGCCACCCCGCCCCAGCCACCGGACGCGCCGCATGACCGACTTTGAAAGCCATCTCGCCCCTTACGCCGCCCGCTCTGCGCAGACGCGCGGGCGGGTGCATGCCGAACCCGCATCGCTGTCGCGCAGCGAATTCCAGCGCGACCGCGACCGGGTCATCCACAGCACGGCGTTCCGGCGGCTCGAGTACAAGACCCAGGTCTTCGTCAACCATGAAGGGGACCTGTTCCGCACCCGGCTGACCCACAGCCTGGAGGTGGCGCAAATCGCCCGCTCGATCGCGCGCAACCTGCGCCTCAATGAAGACCTGGTCGAGGCGATCTCGCTGGCGCACGACCTGGGGCACACCCCCTTCGGCCACGCTGGGCAGGATGCGCTCAATACCTGCATGAAGAACCATGGTGGCTTCGAGCACAACCTGCAGAGCCTGCTGGTGGTGGACGAGCTGGAAGAGCGCTACGGCGGCTTCAACGGGCTGAACCTGACCTTCGAGACGCGCGAGGGCATCCTCAAGCATTGCTCGCGGGTCAATGCCTCGGCGCTGGGCGAGCTGGGCCGGCGCTTCTTGGAGGGCACGCAGCCGTCGCTGGAGGCGCAGCTGGCCAACTTGGCCGACGAGATCGCCTACAACAACCACGATATCGACGACGGCCTGCGCTCGGGGCTGCTGACGCTGGAGCAGCTGGACGAGGTGCCGATGTGGGCCCGCCACCGCGCCGAGGTGGCCGCTGTCTTCCCCGCCGTCAACGGCCGGCGCGCCATCAACGAGACGGTCCGGCGCATGATCAATACGCTGATCGTCGACCTGATCGAGACCACCAGCCGCAATATCGCCGCGGCCAACCCGCGCAATATCGACGCGGTGCGCGCCGCCGGCCCGCTGGTCGGCTTCAGCCCGCAGATGCATGAAGAAGCGGCCGAACTCAAGCGCTTCCTGTTCCGGCACCTGTACCGGCACTATCTGGTGATGCGCATGTCGGCCAAGGCGCAGCGCATTGTCGGTGACCTGTTCCAGGCCTTCATGTCCGACCCGCGCCTGCTGCCGCCGCAGTACCAGGCCAGCCATGGGGGCGACCAGTCGCGCCTGATTGCCCACTACATCGCGGGCATGACCGACCGCTACGCGATCCGCGAGCACCGCCGCATCTTCGCCGTCAGCGAAGGCAACTGACGGCCGCGTTCGGGCTGGCCCTCCGATCGGCGCGCCAGCCTGCCGCATAAGTGGGGACGGATCAGGCTATCATGCGGGCATCAATGCTCGCATGACCTGTCATGGCACGCCTTCCCCGCTTTTCCCCCGCCGGTCTTCCCGCCCTGGTGTTGCAGCGCGGCAACAACCGCCAGCCCGTGTTCCTGGGGCCGGACGACTACCTGCACTACCTCGACTGCCTGCGCATGGCCGCGCGCGAGCATGACCTTGCCATCCACGCCTACGCGCTGCGGCCCAACCACGTGCACCTGGTGGCCACGCCCAAGGAGGCAGACTCGCTGAGCCTGACCATGCAGGCGGTGGGGCGGCGCTATGCGCGCTACTTCAACCGGGTGGCCAGCCGCACCGGCACTCTGTGGGAAGGGCGCTTCCGTTCCGCGGTGTTCGACCCCGCCCGGTGGATGCTGCCGGCGATGCTCTATGTCGAGGGTAACGCGCTGCGCGCGGGGGAGGTGACCACCCCCGAGGCCGATTGCTGGAGCAGTTACCACCATCACGCCGGCATCGAGGCCAGCCCGTTTGTGAGCGACCACTCCGCGTACTGGGAGCTGGGCAATACGCCGTTCGAGCGGCAGTCGAACTACCGGATGCTGACCGCCGAGGGCCTGTCGGGCAAAACTCTGGAGACACTGCGCGGCCATGCCCATAGCGGCTGGCCGCTTGGCGACGAAGCGTTCCTGGCCCAATTGGAGCGGCATGCAACGCGGCGCGTGCAGCCGTTGCCGAAAGGACGCCCCAAAAAGGTGCAAGCCGCATCATCGAATGGGTCAGAATCGCCGCAAAATTAATATGTCCCTATTTAAATGGATCACGGAAATGGTGCGTAACTTAATGTGATCTGACCCCATTTAAAAATTTTGCGAGACGAACGCGATTCCCATATAGTTGCTCCACCCACAGTCATTGTGCGGCGCGTCACGCTCGTGTACGCCGCTGCGGCCCGCTGACAGCTTCGTCCCCATTTTCCGTCCCGCCGGTTTCCGGTTTGGGTGGAGGAATAAAGAAAACGAGAAAGCGCGCGGTCCCCGTTCCGGTACGCCCAGCCAGTTCGCGCAGCCTTCACCGGAATTCAGCCCGTGGACCAAACGAAAAATCTTTCGGCCCAAGCGCAGACCAGCGAGTCTTCCCACGCCATTGACCTGCGCCCGCAAGCGCAGGGCATGTACGATCCCAGCAACGAGCATGACGCCTGCGGCGTCGGCATGGTCGCGCACATCAAGGGCAAGAAATCCCACGAGATCATCTCGCAGGGCCTGAAGATCCTGGAGAACCTGGACCACCGGGGTGCGGTCGGCGCCGATGCGCTGATGGGCGACGGTGCCGGTATCCTGATTCAGATCCCGGACCAGTTCTACCGCGAGGAAATGGCCGCGCAGGGCGTGAGCCTGCCGCCCGCCGGCGAATACGGCGTGGGCATGATCTTCCTGCCGAAGGAACACGCCTCGCGCCTGGCCTGCGAGCAGGAACTGGAGCGCACGGTCCGCCTGGAAGGCCAGGTCGTGCTGGGCTGGCGCGACGTGCCGGTCGACGCCAAGATGCCGATGTCGCCGACGGTGCGCACCACCGAGCCGGTGATCCGCCAGATCTTCATCGGGCGCGGCCGCGACATCATGACCACGGACGCGCTGGAACGTAAGCTCTACGTTATCCGCAAGACCGCCAGCCACGCCATCCAGGCGCTCAAGCTCAAGCACGGCAAGGAATACTTCGTGCCGTCGATGTCGGCCCGTACCGTGGTGTACAAGGGCCTGCTGCTGGCCAACCAGGTCGGCGAGTACTACCTGGACCTGCTGGACCAGCGCGCCGTCTCGGCCCTGGCCCTGGTGCACCAGCGCTTCTCGACCAACACCTTCCCGGCCTGGGAACTGGCCCACCCGTACCGCATGGTCGCCCACAACGGCGAAATCAACACGGTCAAGGGCAACGTCAACTGGATCAACGCACGTACTGGCGCGATCTCGTCGCCGGTGCTGGGCGACGACCTGCCCAAGCTGTGGCCGCTGATCTACCCGGGCCAGTCCGACACCGCATCGTTCGACAACTGCCTCGAACTGCTGACGATGGCCGGCTACCCGCTCGTCCACGCGATGATGATGATGATCCCGGAAGCCTGGGAACAGCACACGCTGATGGACGACAACCGCCGCGCCTTCTACGAGTACCACGCCGCCATGATGGAGCCGTGGGACGGCCCGGCCGCGATCTGCTTCACCGATGGCCGCCAGATCGGCGCCACGCTGGACCGCAACGGCCTGCGCCCGGCACGTTTCTACGTGACCGAGGACGACATCGTGGTGCTGGCCTCGGAAGCCGGCGTGCTGCCGTTCCCGGAGTCGCGCATCGTTGAGAAGTGGCGCCTGCAGCCGGGCAAGATGTTCCTGATCGACATGGAACAGGGCCGCATCATCGACGACAAGGAACTCAAGGACAACCTGGCCAACGCCAAGCCGTACAAGAGCTGGATCGACGCCGTGCGCATCAAGCTCGACGAGCTCGACGCCAAGCCGGAAGACGTTGCCGCCGAGAAGAAGCCGGCGGCCAAGCTGCTGGATCGCCAGCAGGCCTTCGGCTACACCCAGGAAGACGTCAAGTTCCTGATGGCGCCGATGGCGCTGGCAGGTGAAGAAGCCACCGGCTCGATGGGCAATGACAGCCCGCTGGCGGTGCTGTCGTCCAAGAACAAGACGCTGTACCACTACTTCAAGCAGCTGTTCGCCCAGGTGACCAACCCGCCGATCGACCCGATCCGCGAGAACATGGTGATGTCGCTGGTGTCGTTCATCGGGCCGAAGCCGAACCTGCTGGAGCTGAACAACATCAACCCGCCGATGCGCCTCGAAGTGTCCCAGCCGGTGCTGGACTTCAAGGACATCGCCAAGATCCGCAACATCGAGCACTACACCGGCGGCAAGTTCCGTTCATACGAGCTGAACATCTGCTACCCGAAGGCCTGGGGCAAGGAAGGCATTGAAGCCCGCCTGGCCTCGCTGTGCGCTGAAGCCGTGGATGCGGTGCGTTCGGGCTTCAACATCCTGATCGTGTCGGACCGCCGCGTGGATGCCGAGCATGTCGCGATTCCCGCGCTGCTGGCCACGTCCGCCATCCACCACCACCTGGTGGAGAAGGGCCTGCGCACGTCCACCGGCCTGGTGGTCGAAACCGGCACCGCCCGTGAAGTGCACCACTTCGCGCTGCTGGCCGGCTATGGCGCCGAAGCCGTGCATCCGTACCTGGCGATGGAAACGCTGGCCGAAATGGCTCAGGGCCTGTCCGGCGACCTGTCGCCCGAGAAGGCCGTCAAGAACTTCGTCAAGGCGATCGGCAAGGGCCTGTTCAAGGTGATGTCCAAGATGGGCATCTCCACGTACATGTCGTACACCGGCGCGCAGATCTTCGAAGCCATCGGCCTGTCGCGCGAACTGGTGCAGAAGTACTTCCATGGCACCCCGTCGAACGTCGAGGGCATCGGCATCTTCGAGGTGGCCGAGGAAGCCCTGCGCCTGCACCGCGACGCCTTTGGCGACAACCCGGTGCTGGAAAGCATGCTGGACGCCGGCGGCGAATACGCCTTCCGCATCCGCGGCGAAGAGCATATGTGGACCCCGGACTCGGTCGCCAAGCTGCAGCACTCGGTGCGCGCCGACGACGGCAAGGGCGCCTACCAGACGTACAAGGAATACGCCAACATCATCAACGACCAGAGCAAGCGCCACATGACGCTGCGAGGTCTGTTCGAGTTCAAGGTCGATCCGGCCAAGGCGATTCCGCTGGAAGAAGTGGAATCGGCCAAGGAGATCGTCAAGCGCTTCGCCACGGGTGCGATGTCGCTCGGCTCGATCTCGACCGAAGCCCACACCACGCTGGCGCTGGCGATGAACCGCATCGGCGGCAAGTCGAACACCGGCGAAGGCGGCGAGGACGAGAAGCGCTACCGCAACGAGCTGCGCGGCATCCCCATCAAGCAGGGCGATACCCTCAAGGGCCTGCTGGGCGACGGCGTGATCGAGAACGACCTGGAACTGCGCGACGGCGATTCGCTGCGCTCCAAGATCAAGCAGGTGGCGTCGGGCCGTTTCGGCGTGACCGCCGAATACCTGGCTTCGGCCGACCAGATCCAGATCAAGATGGCGCAGGGCGCGAAGCCCGGCGAAGGCGGCCAGCTGCCCGGCCACAAGGTCTCGGACTACATCGGCAAGCTGCGTTACTCGGTGCCGGGCGTGGGCCTGATCTCGCCGCCCCCGCACCATGACATCTACTCGATCGAGGATCTGGCACAGCTGATCCACGACCTGAAGAACGTCAACCCGTCGTCGGATATCTCGGTCAAGCTGGTGTCCGAAGTGGGCGTCGGCACTGTGGCCGCGGGCGTGTCCAAGGCCAAGGCCGACCACGTGGTGATCGCCGGCCATGACGGCGGCACCGGCGCCTCGCCGTGGTCGTCGATCAAGCACGCCGGTACGCCGTGGGAGCTGGGCCTGGCCGAAACGCAGCAGACCCTGCTGCTCAACGGCCTGCGCAACCGCATCCGAGTGCAGGCGGACGGCCAGATGAAGACCGGCCGCGACGTCGTCATCGGCGCGCTGCTGGGCGCTGATGAATTCGGCTTCGCCACTGCGCCGCTGGTTGCGGAAGGCTGCATCATGATGCGCAAGTGCCACCTGAACACCTGCCCGGTGGGCGTGGCCACGCAGGATCCGCAGCTGCGCAAGAAGTTCCAGGGCAAGCCGGAACACGTGGTCAACTTCTTCTTCTTCGTTGCAGAAGAGGCCCGCGAGATCATGGCCCAACTGGGCATCCGCAAGTTCGACGAGCTGATCGGCCGCGCCGACCTGCTCGACACCAAGCCGGGCATCGAGCACTGGAAGGCACGCGGCCTGGACTTCAGCCGCATCTTCCACCAGGTGTCGCTGGGCGCGGACGTGCCGCTGTACCACACCGACGTGCAGGACCACGGCCTGTCGGCGGAAGCCGGCAAGGCGCTGGACCACGTGCTGATCGCCAAGGCGCGTCCGGCGATCGAGAAGGGCGAGCGCGTCTCGTTCATCCAGCCGGTCAAGAACGTCAACCGTACCGTCGGCGCGATGCTGTCCGGCGTGGTCGCCAAGCAGCATGGCCACGAAGGCCTGCCTGACGACACCATCCACATCCAGCTGCAAGGCACCGCCGGCCAGTCGTTCGGCGCGTTCCTGGCGCATGGCATCACGCTGGACCTGGTGGGCGACGGCAACGACTACGTCGGCAAGGGCCTGTCGGGCGGCCGCGTGATCGTGCGCGCCCCGCACGAGTTCCGCGGCGACCCGACCCGCAACATCATCGTCGGCAACACCGTGCTGTACGGTGCCATCGCCGGTGAAGCGTTCTTCAATGGCGTGGCCGGCGAGCGCTTCGCGGTGCGCAACTCAGGCGCGGTTGCCGTGGTGGAAGGCACCGGCGACCACGGTTGCGAGTACATGACCGGCGGCACGGTGGTGGTGCTGGGCGGCACGGGCCGCAACTTCGCGGCCGGCATGTCGGGCGGCGTGGCCTACGTCTATGACGAGGACGGCCTGTTCGACAAGCGCTGCAACACCTCGATGGTGGCGCTGGAAGCGGTGCTGGCCTCGGCCGACCAGGAGAAGGGCCAGCCCCAGGCTTCGTGGCACAAGGTCGACGGCAAGCGCGTGCTGGATGAAGCCATCCTGCGCAACCTGATCGAGCAGCACTTCCGCTACACCGGTTCCGAGCGCGCCAAGGCGCTGCTGGCTGACTGGACCACGGCACGCCGCAAGTTCGTCAAGGTCTTCCCGACCGAGTACAAGCGCGCGCTGGGCGAGATGTACGCCAAGGAACAGGCCGCCCGCGACAGCGACCGCGAAGCCATCGCGGCCTGAGCGAGCGCAACGCAACGACGCAGAGGGGCCGCGGCAGCCGCCGCGGTCCTGACAAGATTCTGACCCCACCGCAGGGCCGGCGACGCCGCCGGTCCCGCGCAGCATGACCAAGGACGCAACATGGGTAAGGCGACTGGCTTTCTCGAATTTCCGCGCCAGAACGAAGGCTACGAAGCGGTAGTCAAGCGCGTGAAGCACTACAAGGAATTCGTGTTCGCGCTGTCCGACAGCGAAGCGAAGATCCAGGGTGCGCGCTGCATGGACTGCGGCATCCCGTTCTGCAACAACGGCTGCCCGGTCAACAACATCATTCCCGACTTCAACGACCTGGTGTACCGCCAGGACTGGAAGTCGGCGATCGAGGTGCTGCACCAGACCAACAACTTCCCCGAGTTCACCGGCCGCATCTGCCCCGCACCGTGCGAGGCCGCTTGCACGCTGGGTATCAATGAACTGCCGGTGGGCATCAAGTCGATCGAGCACGCCATCATCGACAAGGCCTGGGAAGAGGGCTGGGTCAAGCCGCAGCTGCCGCGCCACAAGACCGGCAAGACCGTGGCCGTGGTCGGCTCCGGCCCCGCCGGCTTGGCTGTCGCGCAGCAGCTGGCACGCGCCGGCCATGACGTGACCGTGTTCGAGAAGAACGACCGCATCGGCGGCCTGCTGCGCTACGGCATCCCCGACTTCAAGATGGAGAAGACGCTGATCGACCGCCGCATCGAGCAGATGCAGGCCGAAGGCGTGACCTTCCGCGCCGGCGTAATGGTGACCGACGGCGAACTGCCGGCCGGGATCAAGAACTACGCCCGTGAAACCATCTCGGCCCAGGCCCTGATGGACCAGTTTGACGCCGTGGTGCTGGCGGGCGGCTCGGAAGTGCCGCGCGACCTGCCGGTGCCGGGCCGCGACCTGGCCGGCATCCACTTCGCGCTGGAATTCCTGATCCCGCAGAACAAGGAAGTGGCCGGCGACGGCGAAAACGAGATCCGCGCCGAAGGCAAGAACGTGATCGTGATCGGTGGCGGCGATACCGGCTCCGACTGCGTGGGTACGTCCAACCGCCATGGCGCCACCTCGGTGACGCAGTTTGAACTGCTGCCGCAGCCGCCGGAAGAAGAGGACAAGCCGCTGGTGTGGCCGTACTGGCCGATCAAGCTGCGCACCTCGTCGTCGCACGATGAAGGCTGCGAGCGCGACTGGTCGGTAGCGACCAAGGAATTCATCGGCGAGAACGGCAAGGTCACCGCTCTGAAGGCCTGCCGCGTCGAATGGAAGGATGGCCGCATGCAGGAAGTCGAAGGCAGCGAGTTCATCCTGCCGGCTGACCTGGTGCTGCTGGCGATGGGCTTCACCAACCCGGTGGGCTCGATGCTGGAAGCGTTCGGCGTGGATACCGATGCGCGCAAGAACGCCAAGGCCTCGACCGAGGGCGAACGTGCTTACCACACCAACGTGCCCAAGGTGTTCGCCGCCGGCGATGTGCGCCGCGGCCAGTCGCTGGTGGTGTGGGCGATCCGCGAAGGCCGCCAGGCTGCGCGTTCGGTCGATGCCTTCCTGATGGGCCACACCGAACTGCCGCGCTGATTCACCCCGGCAAGAACAAAAAGCCCGCCTGGCGCAAGCCGGCGGGCTTTTTGTCGTCCTGGCGCCAGTGTGCTGATGGAGCGCTCAGTCGGCCAGCGTGCGCTCCATCAGCATCGCGCTGGCGCCGTAGCTGGCCAGCTGGGCCGCATGGGCGGCGGCCGTGTGCGCCGCCACCGGGGCGTACCCGAGCCTGCGCCACCACGGCGCGGCCGACTGCACCGCGATCAGCCGCGAATGCCGCAGCCCCGCCGCGCGCGCGGCCGCCAGTGCCGCCGCGTACAGGCGCGGCGCCAGGCCGGCGCCGCGTCCGGCGGGCGCAACCGCCATGTCGTGCACGAACCAGGTGAGGGCATCCGGCCCGGCGCCATGACGCCAGCCATCGTCGAGCACGCCGTCCAGCGGCGGCAGGGTGGCTTCGGGCCAGGCGTGGGTAAAGAGGTAGGCGGCGAGCGCGCCGGGATGCCCGGGATCGTCCGCGACCCAGCAGGTGGCGGGGGACAGCGCCAGCCGGCTTGCCAGCGCTGCCTGGCTCTCCAGCAGGACTTCGGTATAGCAGCTGGCTTGCACCGCCAGCACGGCCGGCAGGTCGGTGGTGACCATGGGCCGCAGGGTGTAAATCGTCATCGGCCGATTATAGCCGGCGAGGTCCGTGCGCCCTGGCCGCCATGGCGCGTTTGGCAAGGCCTGGCGGGGCCTTCAGGGTTCTCCCGGCTATGGTTTACGTGTCTGTGGTGGCCTGGGTAATGTCCTTACAATTTTCAAAAACAACTAACGGAAAACTGCCTCGCAAATCCTTTTTCCCCAGAACCAGCTTGCCGCCTCCTCAGGAGACCGGCCGGAGGAAATTGATGCCCGAAGTGCGCAAGTTGTCGCGGCTTTGGCGAGGTAAAGCAAAGTTGGCGCCGCGCCCCCCAATGGGCCCAGTCCGGCGCTGGCTCCAGCCTTTCCTGTGCCTGTATGCCCTGGGGTGTGCCACGCTGGCGCTGGCGGTGCCAGCCATGCCGGCGCATGCCGGGACCCAGCAGCTCGCCCGCAGCATGTCGTTCCCCGACCGCCCGATGCGTCTGATCGTGCCGTTCCCGGCCGGCGGCGTTGCCGATGCGGTGGCGCGCATGCTGGCCGAGCGTCTTTCCGCCCGGCTGGGCGTGCCGGTGGAGGTCGACAACCGGCCCGGCGCCGCCGGCACCATTGCCGGCGACGTGGTCGCCAAGGCCAGCTCCGATGGCCACACCCTGTTGTTGCACCAGGCCAATATGCTGATCCAGCCCGGACTGGAGCCGGTGCCGTACGACGTCGTGCGCGATTTCACGCCGGTGGCGCGCGTGGCCACCACGCCGCTGTTCCTGGTGATCGATGCCAGGCTGCCCATGCGCACGCCCGAGCAATGGATGACCGCGGTGAAGTCGAATCCCGGCTCCTACAGCTATGGCTACGGCCAATCGGGCAGCCCCTCCCACCTGTACGCCGAGTACGCCGTGCGCGGCATCCGCAGCGGCGTGCCGCTGGTCACCGCCAAGGGCGAAGCCGCCGTGGTCCAGGAAATGCTGGCCGGCCGCATCAGTGCCTGTTTCTGTTCGTTTGCCGCGGTCCAGGGCCAGGTCAGGAGCGGCGGGTTGCGCCTGGTCGGGGTGACGGGCGTGGCCCGCTCGCCGCTGGCGCCGCTGGTGCCGACCCTGCAGGAATCGGGGCTGGAAGGCTATGCCGCGGCCGCCTGGTTTGGCGTGATGGCGCCAGCCAAGACGCCGCGCGCGATCGTCGCCAGGCTGGCGGTCGAGCTCGACGCCGTCATGTCCGAGCGCGAGGTGCGTTCGCGCCTGCAGGCAGCGGGGGTCACGCCGCTGCGCGACTCGCCGGAGGCGTTCGCCACCGCGATCCGCTCGGAATCGATCCAATGGCAGGTGATCCTGAAGGACGTTGCGCCGACACAGGAGCCTTGAGCAGCAAAGGGGTGGACCGGTTTGGGAGGCTAGGGCAAGTCTGAGAGAGGGGGCATGTGGCGCGGGGCACACGGGCGCCAGCAGGGCTAGGTAGTACACCTTATAATGCGCGCCTGTCCTGACCGGTGCCCACGTGACCGATTCTGCTCAAAACCTCGTCGAACTGACTGCGGTGGACTTCGCCTATGCGGACCACGGCAAGCCGATCCTGTCCGGCCTGACCATGCATTTCCCGCGCGGCAAGGTGATTGCGGTGATGGGCGGCTCGGGTTGTGGCAAAACGACGGTGCTGCGGCTGATCGGCGGCCAGATCCGCCCGCAGGCGGGCACGGTCAGCTTTGCCGGCACCGATATCCACACGCTGGATACCCGCGGCCTTTACGCGGTGCGCCGCCAGATGGGCATGCTGTTCCAGTTCGGCGCGCTGTTTACCGACCTGTCGGTGTTCGACAATGTGGCGTTCCCGCTGCGCGAGCACACCGACCTGCCCGACTCGATGATCCGCGACCTGGTGCTGATGAAGCTCAACGCGGTCGGCCTGCGCGGCGCGCGCAACCTGCTGCCGTCGCAGATCTCGGGCGGCATGGCGCGGCGCGTGGCGCTGGCTCGCGCGATCGCGCTGGATCCGGCGCTGCTGATGTATGACGAGCCCTTCGCCGGGCTGGACCCGATCTCGCTCGGGCTGACCGCGCGGCTGATCCGCAGCCTGAACGACGCGCTGGGCGCCACCACGATCATCGTCTCGCACGACGTGCACGAGACCTTCCAGATCGCCGACTACGTCTATTTCATTGCCGACGGCCGCATCGTCGCGCAGGGCGAGCCTGAGGCGCTGCGCGCCTCCACCGACCCGTTCGTGCACCAGTTCGTCCATGCCGAGGCCGACGGACCGGTGCCGTTCCACTACGCCGGACCTTCGCTGGCCGAGGATTTCGCCGGAGGTGCGCGGTGACGGACTTCTTTACCACCATCGGCGCGGCCGTGCGCCGCAGCCTGTCGGGGCTGGGCCATGCCACGCGCATGTTCCTGACGCTGCTGGGCCTGTCCCCGGCGCTGCTGCGCCGCTTCCGGCTGGTGACCGACCAGGTCTTCTTTGTCGGCAACCTGTCGCTGGTGATCATCGCGGTGTCGGGCCTGTTCGTGGGCTTCGTGCTTGGCCTGCAGGGCTACTACACGCTGAACCGCTACGGGTCCGAGCAGGCACTCGGGCTGCTGGTGGCGTTGTCGCTGGTGCGCGAACTGGGCCCGGTGGTGACCGCGCTGCTGTTCGCCGGCCGCGCCGGCACCTCGCTGACTGCCGAGATCGGCCTGATGAAGGCGGGCGAGCAGCTGACGGCCATGGAAATGATGGCGGTGAACCCGCTGCAGCGCGTGATCGCGCCGCGCTTCTGGGCCGGCGTGATCGCCATGCCGGTGCTGGCGGCGATCTTCAGCGCGGTCGGCATCCTGGGCGGCTACGTGGTGGGCGTGCAGTTGATTGGCGTTGACGCCGGCGCCTTCTGGTCGCAGATGCAGGGCGGTGTCGATGTGCGCGCCGACGTGCTCAATGGCGTGATCAAGAGCTTTATCTTTGGCATTGCCGTGACGTTTATTGCCCTGTACCAGGGCTTCGAGGCCAAGCCCACGCCGGAAGGCGTCGCGCGCGCGACCACCCGTACCGTGGTGATTGCGTCGCTGGCCGTGCTGGGGCTGGATTTCCTGCTGACCGCGCTGATGTTCAGCAAATGACGCGGCCGTACCAACGACAAGACAGCGACAAGAACACTACGGGGTTGAAGAAAGAGATTCCAATGAAAAAGAATGCACTCGATTTCTGGGTGGGGCTATTCGTCGCGGCGGGCTTTGTCGCCGTGCTGTTCCTGGCCCTCAAGGCGGGGAACATGAGCGCCTTTTCCTTCCAGGACACCTATAGCGTGCAGGCGCGCTTTGATAATATCGGCGGGCTCAAGCCGCGCGCGCCGGTCAAGAGCGCGGGCGTGGTGGTCGGCCGCGTGGCGGCGATCCGCTTCGACGACAAGACCTACCAGGCCACCGTCGAGATGAGCCTGGAGAAGCGCTACCAGTTTCCCAAGGACACCTCGGCCAAGATCCTGACATCCGGACTGCTCGGCGAGCAGTACATCGGCCTGGAAGCCGGCGGCGACACCGCCATGCTGGCCGAAGGCGGACGCATCATCATGACGCAGTCGGCGGTGGTGCTGGAAAACCTGATCGGCCAGTTCCTGTACAACAAGGCGGCAGATGCCGGCGGCGGTGTGTCCGCCGGTGCCAGCGCACCGGCGCCGGCAGGGGACCTCAAATGAGCGTTGCCCCATCCTTCTGCAAGGGCCTGGCCGCGGTGGCTGCCGCGGCCGTGCTTGCCGGTTGCGCCACGGGCCCCACCGCCAATCCGAAAGATCCGCTGGAGCCGTTCAATCGCGAAGTCGCGAAGATCAACGAGGACTTCGACAAGGGCATCCTGCGCCCGGTGGCCCAGGTCTATGCCGACTACATGCCCACGCCGGTGCAGCGCGCGGTGGAGAACTTCTTCTCCAATGTGAGCGATGTCTACTCGGCGGCGAACAACCTGCTGCAGGGCAAGCCCGCCCGCGCCGCAGAGGACACCATGCGCGTGGCCATGAACACCGTGCTGGGGATCGGCGGCCTGATCGACATCGCCACCCCGGCCGGCCTGCCCAAGTACAAGGAAGACTTCGGCCAGACGCTGGGCGTGTGGGGCGTGCCGCCCGGGCCGTACCTGGTGCTGCCGCTGTTCGGGCCCAGCACGGTGCGTGACACCGGCGGCATGCTGGTGGACCGCAGTTTCGATCCATCGGCCTATTTCTATCCGGTATCGCTGCGCAACTCGCTGACCGGCGTGCGCATCGTCGCCGGCCGGGCGCAGCTGCTGGGCGCGAGCAACCTGCTGGAGCAGGCGGCGCTGGACAAGTACTCGTTCATGCGCGATTCCTACCTGCAGCGGCGCCAGTACCTGGTCTACGACGGCAACCCGCCGGAAGGCGACGAGGATGCAGACAGCGCCCCGGAGGCGCCGGCGGCGCGCCCTGAAGCCCCTGGCGGGGCCGAAGGTGAAAAGCCTGCCACGCCCGCTACGCCCGCTACGCCCGCTACGCCCGCTACGCCCGCTACGCCCGCTACGCCCGCTACGCCCGCTACGCCCGCTACGCCCGCTACGCCCGCTACGCCCGCTACGCCGGCGCAGCCTGCAGCACCGGCACCGGCACCGGCACCGGCACCCGCCGCGCCGCCGGCCGACGCCTCGGCCCCGGCCGCCACCCCGGCGCAGCCTGCGCAGACGCCCCCGGGCGACCTGCAGCCTGAGAGCCAGAGCCTGCCGATACCGCCCATGGATCCGATGCAGCGGATCGTGCCGGGTGTTCGTATCCGCTGACTCTGCGTGGCGCGGGCGGCTCCAGGGCCCGCGCCAGGCTGTGAATGCCCTGTGAGGGCTGAAACAATTTGTTTATAAGTAGCGGAAAAGGCGCTTGTGGGGGCAACCACCGCTCCGCGCTTATGTTCCAATCACCGCAAGGCCGCGCGCCAGCCAATGGCGCCCGGCCAGTTCGCCTTCGGCGAAAAATGTCTTTGATAAAGAAGGAAAATCCATGATAAAGCGACTGTTGGTCCCCTTCCTTACGGTAGTTGCCTTCGCAGGCACGGCGCACGCCCAAGTGGCGACCCAGGACGCAGCGACCCCGGACGGGCTGGTCAAGGCCGTGGTCAGTGACGTGATGACGACCGTCAAGGCCGACAAGGACATGCAGGCCGGCAATATCGCCAAGATCACCGCGCTGGTCGAGCAGAAGATCATCCCCAACGCCAACTTCCAGAAGACCACGCAGATCGCCATGGGCCGCAACTGGTCCAAGGCCACGCCCGAGCAGCAGAAGCAGATCACCGAGGAGTTCAAGACCCTGCTGATCCGCACCTATGCCGGCGCCATCGCCCAGATCCGCGACCAGACCGTGCAGTACCGCCCGTACCGCGGCACGGCTGACGATACTGATGCCACCATCCGCACCCAGGTCGTCAACAAGGGCGAGCCGATTCAGATGGACTACCGCCTGGAAAAGACCGCCCAGGGCTGGAAGGTCTATGACATCAACGTGCTGGGCGCCTGGCTGACCGAAGCCTACAAGGGCAGCTTCAACACCATCGTCGGCCAGCAGGGCGTCGAGGGCGTGATCAAGACGCTGCAGGACCGCAACCGCCAGCTGGCCAGCGCCAAGAGCTGAGGCGCGCGTGCCCAACGGTGCGCCGCTGCAATGCAGCACGGCACGCCGATCTGCTCTACAATGGCCGTTCGCGGCACAGACTCCCGCCCGATGTGCGGGAGTCGTCGTTTTTGCCACCGTATTCAAGCTACCGATCCCCAGGCCACGCATCCATGCTCTCGCTAGGCACCTCGCTGACCAACCAGAACGCCGCCGCCGTGCTGCGTGACGGGCTGGCACGCGTGGCGCAGGGCGAGGTGCAGGTCGACTGCACCGGCCTGGCGCAGGTGGATTCCTCTGCGGTCGCCGTGCTGCTGGCATGGAACCGCGCCGCCGCCGCGCGCAGCCAGGCGCTGTCGCTGCGCGGCGTGCCGCCGCAGCTGTCGCAACTGGCCAGCCTGTACGGCGTGGACGGCCTGCTGGGCCTGGCCCCCGCGGCCGCGCCGCAAGGGCACCACCACCGACATTGATCCGGCATCGCCGGTCGCCAGCACGGCGGCCGCCCGCGATGCCGCGGCGACGGCCCTGCGCGGTCGCCGAGCCCCTGGGGGCAGATCAAGCGGGACCCTCCCCGCATCCCCTATAATTCCGGGTTGTTCGCCCATCCCCCCGCCTGTTACCGGTTCATGCCACGCCGGGCCAGGAAGTCCGGGCACGCAGTTGCTCCCCAATTCCCGGCGGCAGGCCCCGAAAAAGCCGGACCCGCCACAAACAATCGGCCATGAAAGCCATTGAAATCCACGACGTTCGCAAGCGCTACCGCAACCTGCAGGCGCTCAAGGGCGTCAGCTTCACCGTCGAACGCGGCGAATTCTTCGGCCTGCTCGGGCCCAACGGCGCCGGCAAGACCACGCTGATCTCGATCCTCGCCGGCCTGAACCGCGCCGATTCCGGCCGCGTCAGTGTGCTTGGTCACGATGTCGTCGCCGACTACCGGATGGCCCGGCGTATGCTGGGCGTGGTGCCGCAGGAGCTGGTGTTCGATCCGTTCTTCACGGTGCGCGAGACGCTGCGGCTGCAGTCGGGCTACTTTGGCCTGACCCGCAACGATGACTGGATCGACGAGATCATGGCCAACCTGGACCTGACCGGGAAAGCCGACGCCAATATGCGCCAGCTCTCGGGCGGCATGAAGCGGCGCGTGCTGGTGGCGCAGGCGCTGGTGCACCGCCCGCCGGTTATCGTGCTGGACGAGCCCACCGCCGGTGTGGACGTGGAACTGCGCCAGACGCTGTGGAAGTTCATCTCGCGCCTGAACCGGGAAGGGCACACCATCATCCTGACCACGCACTATTTGGAAGAGGCCGAGGCCCTGTGCGACCGCATCGCCATGCTCAAGTTCGGCGAAGTGGTGACGCTGGACCGCACCAGCAACCTGCTGACGCAGTTTGCCGGGCTACAGCTGGTGCTGACCTTTGCGCGCGGCGTCCTGCCGCCGGCGCTGGAGCCGCTGCGCATGCCGGCCAACCCCGGCGAGCGCGCGGTGCGCCTGCGGTTGTCGGGCTACCAGGCGGTTGAACCGATCCTGGCCGCCTGCCGCGAAGCGGACTGTGACATCGAAAACATGGAAATCAACAAGGCCGACCTCGAGGACGTATTTGTGCAGATCATGCGCCGCGAGGGGCATATGCCCGGTGCGTTGCCCGATCCGGCGATGGAGGCCGTGGCATGAAGCAGCCTGGCGATATCGAGGTCCTGGACGACACCGGCCTTGGGCCGATGGCCGTGGGCGGCCTGGTGGGTTTCCGCACCCTGCTGTACAAGGAAGTGCTGCGTTTCTGGAAGGTCAGCTTCCAGACCGTGGCCGCGCCGGTGCTGACCGCGGTGCTGTACCTGCTGATCTTCGGCCATGTGCTGGAAGACCGGGTCAAGGTCTATGACCAGATCAGCTACACCGCCTTCCTGGTGCCCGGCCTGGTGATGATGAGCGTGCTGCAGAACGCGTTTGCCAACAGCTCGTCATCGCTGATCCAGTCCAAGATCACCGGCAACCTGGTGTTCGTGCTGCTGCCGCCCTTGTCGCACTGGGAGATGTTCGGCGCCTATGTGGTGGCCTCGGTGATCCGCGGGCTGACCGTGGGCCTGGGCGTGCTGCTGGTGACGGCGTGGTTTGCCAACCTGCATTTTGCCTATGTGGCCTGGATCCTCGTCTTTGCGCTGCTGGGTGCGGGCATCCTCGGCACGCTGGGCCTGATCGCCGGTATCTGGGCCGAGAAATTCGACCAGCTGGCCGCGTTCCAGAACTTCCTGATCATGCCGGCGACCTTCCTGTCCGGTGTGTTCTATTCGATCCATTCGCTGCCCGCCTTCTGGCAGGCGGTGTCCCATGCCAATCCGTTCTTCTACATGATCGACGGCTTCCGCTATGGCTTCTTCGGCGTCTCGGACGTGTCGCCGCTGTTCAGCCTGGCAGTGGTCGGATCGGCGTTCGTGGTGCTGGCCGCGCTGGCGCTGCGCTTGCTGAAGTCCGGATACAAGCTGCGCCACTGAACTGTGGCCGGCCATACTGAATCACGCTGAAGAGAACCCCATGCTGCCTACACCGGAACAAGTCAGGGATTACATTGCCCAAGGACTGCCCTGCGAACATCTGCAAGTCGAGGGCGATGGCCAGCACTTCTTTGCCACCATCGTCAGCGCCGAATTTGAAGGCAAGCGGCTGATCCAGCGCCACCAGCGCGTCTATGCCGCGCTGGGCGACCGCATGCGTGCCGAGATCCACGCGCTGTCGATGAAGACGCTGACGCCTGCCGAGTGGCAGGCGGGCGAAGGCAAGTAAGCCCCGCCAATATGCGCCGCGCCACCCGCGCGGCCCCAGAACCATGACGCCGGGCGCGTGCCCGGCTCCAGACGACAGAACATGGACAAATTCCAGATCCACGGCAATGGCCCGCTGAAGGGCGAAATCCGCGTGTCGGGCGCCAAGAACGCCGCCCTGCCGATCCTGTGCGCGGGCCTGCTGACGGCGGATACCGTCTCGCTGGACAACGTGCCGAACCTGCAGGACGTGCGCACCACCCTCAAGCTGCTGCGCCAGATGGGCATGCAGGCCGAGTTGGATGGCGCCCGCGTGACCCTGAACGGCGCCGACGTCAACGTGCTCGAGGCCCCGTATGAGCTGGTCAAGACCATGCGCGCCTCGATCCTGGTGCTGGGCCCGCTGGTGGCCCGCTTCGGCGAGGCCCGCGTGTCGCTGCCCGGCGGCTGCGGCATCGGCGCGCGCCCGGTCGACCAGCACATCAAGGGCCTGCAGGCGATGGGCGCCGAGATCAGCATCGAACACGGCTTTATCCATGCCCGCGCCAAGCGCCTGAAGGGCGCGCGCGTGGTCACCGACATGATCACCGTGACCGGCACCGAGAACCTGCTGATGGCTGCCACGCTGGCCGAAGGCGAGACCGTGCTGGAAAATGCCGCGCGCGAGCCCGAGGTGACCGACCTGGCCCACCTGCTGGTCAAGATGGGCGCGAAGATCGAAGGCATCGGCACCGACCGCCTGGTGGTGCAGGGCGTGGAGCGCCTGCATGGCGCCAGCCACAGCGTGATCGCCGACCGCATTGAGGCCGGCACCTTCCTGTGCGCCGCCGCCGCGACGCTGGGCGACCTGGTGCTGCGCGGCGTGCAGCCGGACATCCTCGACACCGTGCTCGACAAGCTGCGCGAAGCCGGCGCAAAGCTCGAGACCGGCGCCGATTGGATCCGCCTGGCGATGCCGCAGCGCGCGAAGGCCGTGAGCTTCCGCACCTCGGAGTACCCGGCCTTCCCGACCGACATGCAGGCCCAGTTCATGGCACTCAATGCCGTGGCCGAAGGCACCGCGCGCGTGACCGAGACCATCTTCGAAAACCGCTTCATGCACGTGCAGGAACTGAACCGCCTGGGCGCGGACATCGCGGTCGAAGGCAATACCGCGGTGGTCAACGGCGTGCCGCGCCTGTCGGGCGCCAACGTGATGGCGACCGACCTGCGCGCCTCGGCCAGCCTGGTGATCGCCGGCCTGGTGGCCGATGGCGAGACCGTGATCGACCGCATCTATCACCTGGACCGCGGCTACGACCGCATGGAAGACAAGCTGTCGGCAGTGGGCGCGAAGATCCGCCGCATTGCCTGAGGAAGTCCGATGAGCCCCACTTTCAACGCATCGCCCAACCAGCTGACGCTGGCGCTGTCCAAGGGCCGCATCTTCACCGAGACGCTGCCGCTCCTGGAAGCCGCCGGCATCCGCGTCACCGAGGACCCCGAGACCTCGCGCAAGCTGATCCTGCCGACCTCCGACCCGGCCGTGCGCGTGGTGATCGTGCGCGCCTCGGACGTGCCGACCTACGTCCAATATGGCGCCGCCGACTTCGGCGTGGCCGGCAAGGACGTGCTGATGGAAAGCGGCATGGCCGGCCTGTACGCGCCGATCGACCTGAACATCGCGCGCTGCCGCATGTCGGTGGCGGTGCCGGCCGGGTTTGACTACGCCAACGCGGTGCGCCAGGGCGCGCGCCTGGCCGTGGCTACCAAGTACGTGCAGACGGCGCGCGAGCATTTTGCGAAAAAGGGCGTTCACGTCGACCTGATCAAGCTGTACGGTTCGATGGAGCTGGGTCCGCTGGTGGGCCTGTCCGATGCCATCGTCGACCTGGTCAGCACTGGCAGCACGCTGCGCGCCAACAACCTGGTCGAAGTCGAAGAGATCGTGCAGATCTCGTCGCGGCTGGTGGTGAACCAGGCCGCGCTCAAACTCAAGCGCGAGCGGCTTGCGCCGATTCTCGACGCATTCGAACGAGCTTCGGCGGCGCTGGCGTAAGGCCACACCAGGCCCGCGCCGACTGAGAGGAAAGTAGTCATGAACGCAACCGAAATGGAAAACCTGCCGATCCGCCGGCTCGATTCCAGCAAGCCTGGCTTTGCCGAGGCGCTGGGCCAGGTGCTGGCCTTCGAGGCTGGCGAGGACGAGGCCATCGATCGCGCCGCGGCGCAGATCCTGGCCGACGTGAAGGCGCGCGGGGATGCCGCGGTGCTGGAATACACCAAGCGCTTCGACCGCGTGGAAGCGTCGTCGATGGGCGCGCTGGAGGTGTCGCAGCAGCAGCTGGAAGCCGCGCTCGAAGACCTCGAGCCCAAGCGCCGCGCCGCGCTGGAGGCTGCCGCCGCGCGCGTGCGCGCCTACCACGAGAAGCAGAAGATCGAATGCGGCAGCCACAGCTGGGAATACACCGAGGCCGACGGCACCATGCTCGGCCAGAAGGTGACGCCGCTGGACCGCGTCGGCATCTACGTGCCGGGCGGCAAGGCCGCGTATCCGTCGTCGGTGCTGATGAACGCGATCCCGGCGCGCGTGGCGGGCGTGAAGGAAATCATCATGGTCGTGCCCACGCCGGGTGGCGTGCGCAATGAGCTGGTGCTGGCCGCCGCGCAGATCGCCGGCGTAGACCGCGTGTTTACCATCGGCGGCGCCCAGGCGATTGGCGCGCTGGCCTACGGCACGGCGACGCTGCCGCAGGTCGACAAGATCGTCGGCCCCGGCAACGCCTATGTGGCCGCGGCCAAGCGGCGCGTGTTCGGCACCGTCGGTATCGACATGATTGCCGGCCCGTCCGAGATCCTGGTGATCTGCGACGGCACCACCGACCCCGACTGGGTGGCGATGGACCTGTTCTCGCAGGCCGAGCACGACGAGCTGGCGCAGTCGATCCTGCTGTGCCCGGACGCTGGCTATATCGCCCGCGTCGAAGCCAGCATCCAGCGCCAGCTCGGCACCATGCCGCGGCGCGAGGTGATTGCCGCGTCGATCTCCGGCCGTGGCGCGCTGATCAAGGTGCGCGACATGGAAGAGGCCTGCGAGATCGCCAATGCGATCGCGCCCGAGCACCTGGAGATCTCCGCCGAGAACCCGCGCCAGTGGAGCGAGAAGATCCGCCACGCCGGCGCCATCTTCCTGGGCCCCTATACCAGCGAGTCGCTGGGCGATTACTGCGCGGGCCCGAACCACGTGCTGCCGACCTCGCGCACCGCGCGCTTCTCTTCGCCGCTGGGCGTCTATGACTTCCAGAAGCGTTCGAGCCTGATCGAAGTGAGCGAGGGCGGGGCGCAGATGCTCGGCCAGATCGCCGCCGAACTCGCGTACGGCGAAGGCCTGCAGGCCCACGCCCGCAGCGCGGAATATCGTTTCAACAAACGCAGTTGATCTACTGACCCACGCTGCCTGATAACGCAGCCAACTTTGGAGTTCCCATGTCAGCCGTAGAGCCCTCCCTGATCGAACGCATCATCCGTGACGACGTACGCGCCATGGGCGCCTACCACGTGCCGGATTCGCACGGTCTGGTCAAGCTTGACGCGATGGAGAACCCGTACCGGCTGCCGCCCGATCTGCGCCGCGAACTGGCCGAGCGCCTGGGCGAGGTTGCGCTGAACCGCTACCCGGTGCCCAGCAGCGAAGCGCTGCGCGCGAAGCTGAAGACCGTGATGCAGGTGCCCGCCGGCATGGATGTGTTGCTCGGCAATGGCTCGGACGAGATCATCAGCATGCTGGCGCTGGCCGCGGCCAATCCCGGCGCCAAGGTGATGGCGCCGGTGCCGGGCTTCGTCATGTACGCGATGTCGGCGCAGTTCGCCGGCCTGCAGTTCGTCGGCGTGCCGCTGCGCGCGGACTTCACGCTCGACCGCGCCGCCATGCTGGCGGCGATGGCCGAGCACCAGCCCGCCATCATTTACCTGGCCTACCCGAACAACCCGACCGGCAACCTGTTCGATGCCGCCGACATGGAGGCCATCGTCCGCGCCGCCCAGGGCGAGGTCTGCAACAGCCTGGTGGTGGTCGACGAGGCCTACCAGCCGTTCGCGCAGCACAGCTGGATGCCGCGCCTGACGGAATTCGGCAACCTGCTGGTGATGCGAACCGTATCCAAGCTGGGCCTGGCCGGCATCCGGCTGGGCTACCTGGCCGGCGCGCCGGAATGGCTGTCGCAGCTCGACAAGGTGCGCCCGCCCTACAACGTCAATGTGCTGACCGAAGCGACAGCGCTGTTCGCGCTGGAGCATGTGTCGGTGCTGGACGAACAGGCCGCGCAGCTGCGCGCCGAACGCACCCGCGTGGCCGACGGCATGGCCGCGCACGCGGGGGTGACGGTGTTCCCCAGCGCCGCCAACTTCCTGCTGGCGCGCGTGCCGGATGCTGCACAGACGTTCGACCGGCTGCTGGCCCGCAAGGTATTGATCAAGAACGTGAGTAAAATGCACCCGTTGCTGGCCAATTGTCTGCGCGTCACGGTCAGCACCCCCGAAGAAAACGCGCAGTTCCTTGAGGCATTCGCAGCGTCGCTGCAGGATTAACACCATGCGTGTTGCAGAGGTCACCCGCAATACTTCGGAAACGCAAATTCGCGTTTCCCTGAATCTCGACGGCAGCGGCCGCCAGAAACTGGCGTCCGGCGTGCCGTTCCTTGACCACATGCTGGACCAGATCGCCCGGCATGGCATGTTCGACCTGGAGGTCGAAGCCACCGGCGACACGCATATCGACGACCACCACACGGTGGAAGACGTGGGCATCACGCTCGGCCAGGCCGTGGCAAAAGCCATCGGCGACAAGAAGGGCATCACCCGCTACGGCCACAGCTATGTGCCGCTGGACGAATGCCTGTCGCGCGTGGTGATCGATTTCTCCGGCCGCCCCGGCCTGGAATTCCACGTGCCGTTCACGCGTGCGCGCGTGGGCAGCTTCGATGTGGACCTGACCATCGAGTTCTTCCGCGGCTTCGTCAACCATGCGGGCGTGACCCTGCATATCGACAACCTGCGCGGCATCAATGCCCACCATCAGTGCGAGACCGTGTTCAAGGCCTTTGGCCGGGCACTGCGCATGGCGGTGGAGCTGGACCCGCGCGCGGCGAACACGATCCCGTCGACCAAGGGTACGCTCTGACCTTTCCACCACGGTAGGCGTGCCGGCTGGTTGCGGCGCCCGCTGACCTTCCAAGCCTGAACCTGGCCAGCGATGCTGGCGACCCGCAACCGATGGATACGCTCAAGTCGTTTATTTCGCTGCTGGCGCTGATCAACCCGATCGGGGCGATCCCGTTCTTCATCAGCCTGACCAGCCTGCAGACGGAAGCGGAAAAGCTGCGTACCATCAAGATCGCATCGGTTTCGGTGGCGATCGTGGTGGCGGTGTCGGCCTTGCTGGGGCAGCAGATCATCGAGTTCTTCAATATCTCGGTGGCGTCGCTGCAGGTGGGTGGCGGGCTCATCATGATCATGATGGCCATGAACATGCTGAACGCGCAGACCAGCCGCACCAAGGCCACGCCGGAAGAAGAGGACGAGGCCGAGGTAAAGTCCAGCATCGCGGTGGTGCCGCTGGCGCTGCCGCTGCTGACCGGGCCGGGCTCGATCAGCACGGTGATCGTCTATGCCGGCAAGACCCAGCACTGGTACCAGTTGCTGATCCTGGTCGGCCTGGGCGTGGTGATCGGTGCGGTGGTGTACCTGGTGTTTCGCGCGGCCGACCCGATTGCCCGGGTCATCGGCCGCACCGGCATCAATATCGGCACGCGCCTGATGGGGCTGATCCTGTCGGCGCTGGCCGTGGAATTCATTGTGGACGGGCTGAAGACATTGTTGCCTGTTTTGAAATCATGACTACCATAGCAATTGTGGATTACGGCATGGGCAACCTGCGCTCGGTGGCGCAGGCGCTGCGTGCCGCGGCGCCGGAAGCGGACGTGCGCGTGGTGAATGCCCCCGAAGGCATCCGCTCGGCCGACCGCGTGGTGCTGCCCGGCCAGGGCGCGATGCCCGACTGCATGTCGGCGCTGGGCGCGTCCGGGCTGCAGGAGGCGGTGGTGCAGGCCGCCGCCAGCAAGCCGATGCTGGGCGTGTGCGTGGGCGAGCAGATGCTGTTCCAGTTCAGCACCGAAAGCCGGGCCGGCGTGGACCGTACGCCGGCGCTGGGCCTGATGCCCGGCCAGGTGGTGCGCTTTGCGCTGGACGGCATGACGCAGCCCGACGGCTCGCGCTACAAGGTGCCGCAGATGGGTTGGAACCGGGTTCGCCAGGCCAGGCCGCACCCGCTGTGGGACGGTATCCCGGACGACAGCTGGTTCTATTTCGTCCACAGTTACTATGTGCAGGCGAAGGACCCGGCCCATGTTGCCGGTGAAACGGAATACGGAGTCGTATTTACCAGCGCGGTAGCGCGCGATAATATTTTCGCGACGCAGTTCCACCCCGAGAAGAGCGCGGCCCTGGGCCTGCAGCTGTACCGGAACTTCGTCCACTGGAATCCCTGACCCGATTCGTTTTTTTACCGATCATCGACCGCTAACTCGACCCGTCACCCGACCTGTTTCCGATCGACTATCGACCCGACCTGACCGGCAGCGCCGGTCTCGCTCAATCTCTATCACTCAACCACGCTCGTCACGCATATGTTGCTCATTCCGGCCATCGACCTGAAGGACGGTCAGTGTGTACGCCTCAAACAAGGCGACATGGACCAGGCCACCGTCTTTTCCGAAGATCCCGCCGCCATGGCACGGCACTGGGTGGAGCAGGGCGCCCGCCGCCTGCACCTGGTGGACCTGAACGGCGCGTTCGTGGGCAAGCCCCGCAACGAGGAGGCCATCAAGGCCATCATCGCCGAGGTCGGCGACGAGATCCCGGTGCAGCTGGGGGGCGGCATCCGCGACCTGAACACCATCGAACGCTGGCTGGATGACGGCCTGTCGTACGTCATCATCGGCACGGCCGCGGTGAAAAACCCCGGTTTCCTGAAGGACGCCTGCTCGGCCTTCGGCGGCCATATCATCGTCGGCCTGGATGCCAGGGACGGCAAGGTGGCGACCGACGGCTGGAGCAAGCTGACCGGCCACGAGGTGGCGGACCTGGCACGCAAGTATGAAGACTACGGCGTCGAGGCCATCATCTACACGGATATTGGCCGCGACGGCATGCTGCAGGGGATCAATATCGATGCCACCGTCAAGCTGGCGCAATCGATGTCGATTCCGGTGATCGCCAGCGGCGGGCTGTCCAACCTGGCCGACATCAACAACCTCTGCGCCGTCGAGGGCGAAGGTGTCGAAGGCGTCATTTGCGGCCGAGCGATCTACTCCGGGGATCTCAACTTTGCCGCCGCGCAGGCACTGGCGGACAAGCTGCGCGACGGGCAATAAGGCAACGCGCCGCGGGCGCAGCCGCCGCCAGGCCGGAACTGGCGGCGGACAAGGAATCTCATGCTAGCCAAACGTATCATCCCCTGCCTGGACGTGACCAACGGGCGGGTGGTCAAGGGCGTCAACTTTGTCGAGCTGCGCGACGCGGGCGATCCCGTGGAAATCGCGCGCCGCTATGATGAGCAGGGCGCCGATGAAATCACATTCCTGGACATCACCGCGACCAGCGACGGGCGTGACCTGATGCTGCACATCATCGAGGATGTGGCGTCGCAGGTCTTTATCCCGCTGACGGTGGGCGGCGGCGTGCGCACGGTCGAAGACGTGCGGCGCCTGCTCAATGCCGGCGCGGACAAGATCAGCGTCAACTCGTCAGCCATCGCCAATCCGCAGCTGGTGTCGGACGCGACCGCAAAGTACGGCTCGCAGTGCATCGTGGTGGCGATCGACGCCAAGCGCAGTTCCGCCCCGGGCGAAGCGCCGCGCTGGGAAGTCTTCACCCACGGCGGGCGCAAGGCCACCGGCCTGGATGCGGTCGAATGGGCGCGAGAGATGGCCGCGCGCGGCGCCGGCGAGATCCTGCTGACCAGCATGGACCGCGATGGCACCAAGAGTGGTTTCGACCTGGAACTGACCCGCGCCGTCAGCGACGCCGTGCCGGTGCCGGTGATCGCCTCGGGCGGCGTCGGCGGCCTGCAGGACCTGGCCGACGGCATCACCCAGGGCCGCGCCGACGCGGTGCTGGCCGCCAGCATCTTCCATTACGGCCAACACACCGTAGGCGAAGCCAAGGCATTCATGGCCCGCGAGGGCATTCCCGTGCGGATCTGATCATGGCAAAGAAGTGGCTCAACAAGGTCAAATGGGACGATAACGGCCTGGTGCCGGTGATCGTGCAGGAAGTCGGCTCGAATGACGTGCTGATGTTCGCCTTCATGAACCGCGACGCGCTCCAGCGCACCGTGGAGCTGGGCGAGGCCGTATTCTGGTCGCGCTCGCGCAAGCGCCTGTGGCACAAGGGCGAAGAGTCCGGCCACGTGCAGAAAGTGCATGAGATCCGCCTGGACTGCGATGAAGACGTGGTGCTGCTGAAGGTGACCCAGATCGACAATATCGCCTGCCATACCGGGCGCCATTCCTGCTTCTTCCAGAAGTTCGAGGGCGATGTGGAAGCCGGCGACTGGCACACGGTCGAGCCGGTGCTGAAGGACCCTGCCCAGATCTACACCAAGCCATGAGCGACACCCAACTCAGCAGCAATGATGTCCTGGCGCGCCTGGCCGAAGTGCTGGAATCGCGCAAGCCCGCCAACGGCGGCGACCCTGACAAGTCCTACGTGGCGCGCCTGTTCAGCAAGGGCGACGATGCCATCCTGAAGAAGATCGGCGAGGAAGCCACCGAGACCGTGATGGCCGCCAAGGACGCGCGCGCCGCCGGGCAGAGCGGTGCCGAGGCCGGCAAGGTGGTCTATGAAGTGGCCGACCTGTGGTTCCACAGCATGGTATTGCTGGCCAACTTCGGTCTGACCCCGGCGGATGTGGTCAACGAGCTCGCGCGGCGCGAGGGGCTGTCTGGCCTCGAGGAAAAGGCCCGGCGCAAGGACTAGCTGGCGCAGGCGCCGGCCGGTCTTCCGCCTGCCCGCAAGGCAGGTTTCCAACCAAGGGCAATGATGGCGAACGACTACACCGGGCAAGTCACCACTCCAAGCGGCGAACAGTTGAGCAGCCTGCGCAAGCTGCTGCACATCCTGTATGCCCTGTATGCGATCTTCTGGCTGACCGGCGGCATCACCGCGCTGATCGCCATCGTGATCGACTACGTCAAGCGCGACGACGCGCGCGGTTCGCTCTATGCCTCGCACTTCGCCTGGCAGATCCGCTCGTTCTGGTGGTCGGTGGTGTGGGGCGTGCTGGGCGGGGTGCTGTTTGCGACAGTCGTGCTGATACCGCTGGCCTTTGCGGTCTGGGGCGTGCTGTCGCTGTGGATGCTGTATCGTATTGTCAAGGGCTGGCTGTACCTGAATGACAGCAAGCCGATGTACCCGGATCAGCAGTTCTGATGCCGGGCAGGCCGGGCGCGCGAAGGTGACAGCGGGTGCCGCGGCCGTCGCAATGAAATCTTCATGAACGCTCAGGATAATTGCATCTTCTGCAAGATCGTGGCCGGCCAGCTACCGTCGCGCAAGGTCTATGAAGACGACGACATGGTGGCCTTCCACGATATCCATCCCAAGGCCCCGGTACACTTTCTGGTCATTCCCAGGTTGCATGTCGACTCGCTGGCCGATTGCGGCGCCGGCGAAGGGGCGGTGCTTGCTAGAATGATGCTGAAGGTGCCTGAACTGGCGCGCGCGGCAGGCTGTGCCAACGGTTTCCGGACGGTGATCAATACCGGCCCGGACGGTGGGCAAGAGGTCTACCACCTGCACCTGCATGTGCTGGGTGGGCCGCGCCACGCGTGGAAGGCACCGCTGCCCTGACCGGGCAGCCTTGGCATGGGAGCGCCCGCGGCGGAAACGCCCCGGGCAGAAGCTGCGCCGGCAACCGTCGCCCGGCGCGGCCATAACGGGACGGAACAACGGGTCCGGGCATATCTGATTGCGCCCGCGGCTTCATCAGGAGCAAGAAATGGGTTCGTTTAGCATTTGGCACTGGCTGATCGTGCTGGTGATCGTCATGCTCGTGTTCGGCACCAAGAAACTGCGCAATATCGGCCAGGACCTGGGCGGCGCGGTTAAGGGCTTCAAGGATGGCATGAAGGAAGGCGAAGGCAAGGCGGCCGCCGATCCTGCCCAGTCTAAGGAACTGCGCGACTCCACCACCATCGACGTCGAAGCCAAGGAAAAGACCCGCCAGCAGTAATCCGGCGGTGTGCCATCCCTTCTACGCAAACCTCGCTGCCCGCGTGTCGTCTCGCGCCTGCGCTTTTCCGCATATTGTCCGCATGATGTGTCCGCATGATTGATCTCGGCATTTCCAAGCTGGCGCTGATCGGCGCCGTGGCACTGATCGTGATCGGTCCCGAACGGCTGCCCAAGGTTGCGCGCACGGTGGGCGCGCTGGTCGGCCGGGCGCAGCGCTACATCAACGACGTCAAGGCCGAGGTCAGCCGCGAGGTTGAACTGGAAGAACTGCGCAAGATGCGCACGGAATTCGAGGACGCCGCGCGCGATGTCGAGCGCACCATCCACAAGGAAGTCAGCGAGCAGACCCAGGCGCTGAACGAAGCCCTGGGTGGTGCCGAGGGAACCAGCGGCGGCAGCGCCGACGCCAGTGGCGGCTTTGTGCCAAGCTGGGATGCGGCCCACAAGGCGCACAACGGGCGCAAGAGCTGGCGCGTCAAGCAGGGCGCCCGCCCACTCTGGTTCAAGCGCCAGCACAATGTCCGCGTCTGGGTGCAGTCAGGCGCGGCGCGCGTCAAGCGCCACCGGCCGGTCACCCGGCCATCCCGATCCTTCTTCGAGTGAGCATGCGCCGCGGCAACACCTTGCCGGCCGTCGTTCCGGCCGCTGCCGTCGTGGCCGCAGTCCTGGTCGCACTCGCGCGCCGCCGCGTTGCGGCCCCATCGATCCACCTTGCCAGCCCCCGCGGCTGAGCGGTTCACGCCATGAGCGACACCCGGTCCCCAGATCCCCAAGACCCGCAAGACGAGTCGCAGCAGGAAACCTTTATTTCCCACCTGGTCGAGCTGCGCCAACGCCTGGTCAAGGCGGTGGCCGGCATCATCCTGGTCTTCGTCAGCCTGGTCTACTGGGCGCCGCTCATCTTCAACCTGTTTGCCGCGCCGCTGATGGAGTCGCTGCCCAAGGGCGGCAAGATGATCGTGACCGATGTCACCGGCTCGTTCTTCGTGCCGATGAAAGTCACCTTGCTGGTGGCCTTCCTGATCGCATTGCCGTGGGTGCTGTACCAGATCTGGCAGTTTGTCGCGCCCGGCCTGTACCAGCATGAGAAGCGCCTGATCCTGCCGCTGGTATCGAGCAGCTATTTCCTGTTCCTGTGCGGCGTGGCGTTCGCGTATTTCCTGGTGTTCCCCACGGTGTTCCATTTCATGGCGCACTACAACGCCCCGCTGGGGGCGGAGATGTCGACCGACATCGACAAGTACCTCAGCTTTGCCATGACCACCTTCCTGGCCTTCGGCATTACCTTCGAAGTGCCGGTGGTGGTGATCGTGCTGGTGCGCTTTGGCGTGGTGGAACTGGAAAAGCTCAAGCAGATCCGCCCCTATGTGATCGTGGGGGCGTTCATCATCGCGGCCATCGTGACCCCGCCCGATGTGCTGTCGCAGCTGCTGCTGGCCGTGCCGCTGGTGGCGCTTTATGAACTGGGACTACTGCTGGCGCGCTTTGTGGGCCGCCCGGCACCTGAAGCCACCGCTTCAGGGGAAACGCAGCCGGACTAATTCGGCTGAGGTAGGAGATCTTGTCGGCCTGCCATCCCTGTTTTGCACCAAAACGGGGATTTTTCTACCCATTCCTGTTGCTCCCCGACAACAAAAACCGCCAGTGGGCATGGTTTACGCCGAAAAAGCCTTCTGACGGCCGGGGGGGCTGGCACATAATACGCAACAGACGTGAACGTTAATGCGTCGCCCAAGTACTTGGGCAACCAAGATTTCCCAATCAGTTGACAAGGAAAGTGTCGATATGAAGATGAAACTGTTTGCTGCTGCCGTCGCCGCTCTGGCCGCTGGTGGCGCCTATGCCCAATCGAGCGTAACCCTGTACGGCGTGGTCGATGCCGGTATCGAATACCAGCAAAACCAACCGAATGGCCACGACGTGGTTCGCATGACCTCGGGTAACCTGTCGGGCAGCCGTTGGGGCCTGCGTGGCGTGGAAGACCTGGGCGGCGGCCTGAAGGGCGTCTTCGTGCTGGAAAGCGGTTTCAACCTGGACGACGGCAAGTCGGGTAACGACAACCGCCTGTTCGGCCGCCAAGCCTACGTCGGTCTGGCTAGCCAATATGGCCAGCTGAGCCTGGGTCGTCACCAGACCCCGTTCTATGACTTCGGTCTGCAGTTCGACCCGATGGCCATTTCGAACAAGTACTCGATCACCGCTCAGGACGCCGCTTTCGCCAGCCGTGCTGACAACTCGGTCAAGTACATTGGCACGTTCGGTGGCCTGACCGCCAGCGCCCTGTACAGCGCTGGTGCAAACACCGGCGCCGGCGCCCTGGGCGAAGTCCCGGGTTCGGCCAAGCTCGGCCGTGAATTCGGCGCGAACCTGACCTACGCTGCTGGTCCGTTCGCGGTCGGTGCTGCCTATGACGAAGTCAACCTGGCTTCGGCAAACGCCGTGGGCACGGTCGTGAACCCGGACGCTACGATCCGCCGCGCTTCGGTGGCTGGCTCGTACGGCTTCGGCCCGGCTAAGGTCTACGCTGGCTACCGTTGGGCAAAGGGTGTGGATCTGGGCGCGCTGCCGTTCCAGGGCCAGAACATCCAGGCTATCACCGGTGCCAAGGCATCGTCGAACCTGTACTGGCTGGGCGTTGGCTACCAAGTGACCCCGGCTCTGTCGCTGACCGGCGCTGCTTACTACCAAGACTTCCGCGGCCAGAAGGGCGATCCGTGGAGCTTCGTGGCTTCGGCTGACTACGCTTTCTCGAAGCGTACCGATGCCTACCTGAGCCTGGGTTACGTTCTGAACAAGAACAACTCCAACCTGGGCCTGGACGGCTTCGGCAAGGTTAGCACCAACGCCAGCGGCGAAGGTGACAACCAGTTCGGCGCCGTGGTTGGTCTGCGCCACAAGTTCTAATCTGACGCGAGCGTAAGCTCGCTTAGGATTGGCTTGAACCAAGAGGCCGGCATCCGTAAGGATGCCGGCCTCTTGTCTTGTGGGGCTGCCAAGAGCAGGCACAGGCCGGGTTGTGCATGTTGCCGTGCTTCGCGTGTCATGTTGCGCATCGGCAGCCGGGCAGGGAGGGGGAGCGGGTGGCTCGCGGCGCGCAGGGAATTCTGCTTCGTCTTGCTGACGATCGGGAAGGCGTTGCCGGCGCGGATTGCGGCCCGCCAGCACGTGGACAGGATTCGAGGGGCTGCCCTGCCTACGACCCTCACGGGCATTGATGTGGGCCGCCATGCCATCGAGGCGCGGTGTCTGCCGCTCAGGTCCATTGTTTCCCGTCGCATCACCGTGACGCGGCGGGCTGCCTGGCCACCGGGCACAAAAAACCCCGCCAAGGCGGCGGGGTTCTTTCTTCAGGCCCGTGTCGTGCCGAGCCTCACTCTTCCTCTTCAAACGGCAGTGCGCGGCGCGGCGGCGGAGGCCGTTTGCCGATCGTCACCGTCAGGTCCGTTGCCTTGCCGCGGCGGATCACGGTCATCTTGATGTCCACGCCTGGCTTGAGCTGGGCAATCGCATTGAGCAGCGCGGTCGTGTCCGTGATCGACAAGCCATCCACCTTGGTCAGCACATCGCCGGGCTTCACGCCTGCCTTGTCGGCCGGCCCGCCCTGGACCACTGCGGCGATCAGTGCGCCTTCCTTGGCATCGAGGCCGAACGATTCGGCGATCTCGGGCGTCATGTCCTGCGGCTCGACCCCGATCCAGCCGCGCGTCACGCTGCCGGTGGAGATGATCGATTCCATCACCTGCTTGGCGGTCGACACGGGAATGGCAAAGCCGATCCCCAGCGAGCCGCCCGAACGCGAGTAGATCGCCGTATTGATGCCCAGCAGGTTGCCCTGCGCATCCACCAGCGCGCCACCCGAGTTGCCCGGGTTGATGGCCGCATCGGTCTGGATGAAGTTCTCGAAGGTATTGATGCCCAGGTGGCTGCGGCCCAGCGCCGAGACAATGCCCATCGTCACCGTCTGGCCGACGCCGAACGGGTTGCCGATGGCCAGCACCACGTCGCCGACCTTCACGTTCTCAAGCCGGCCCAGCGTGATCGCGGGCAGGTCCTTGAGCGTCACCTTGAGCACGGCCAGGTCGGTTTCCGGGTCGGAGCCCACCACCTTGGCGTTGGCCTTGCGGCCGTCGGTCAGCGCGATCTCGATTTCATCGGCGCCGTCGACTACGTGGTGGTTGGTTAGAATGTAACCCTCGGCGCTGACAATGACGCCAGACCCCAGGCTGGAGACCGGCTCCTGCCGCTCAGGCAGGCGGTCGCCAAAGAAGAAGCGGAACCACGGATCCTCGGCCTGCGGGTTGGGCGAGCGCTTGTTGCCGTTCTTGCTGGTAAAGATATTGACCACCGCCGGCATGGCCACCTGGGCGGCTTCGCTGTAAGACCCTTCGGCCGCAGGACCGGACACGTTGGGCACGACTTCCTTGAGCGCCACGATGGGCGAACCGGACTGGACCGCGACGCGCCCCCTCTGCAGCCAATCAGGCTTGAGCGTTGCCACGACGAACCAGACCGCCAGCACGACGGTGACAGCCTGGGCAAAGAACAGCCAAAAGCGCCGCAACATATTGGAGTTTTGAGCAGAAAATGAAAACAAAAGAGCTTGAATTGTACTTGAACGACCTGTTGGAAGTTTCCCGCTACAAGGACTATTGTCCCAACGGGCTGCAAGTGCAAGGTCGCTCGGAAGTCACACACGTCGTGACGGGAGTGACGGCAAGCCTGGCATTGGTCGATGCCGCGATCGAAGCGGGGGCCGACGCCATCCTCGTCCATCACGGCTACTTCTGGAAAAACGAAGATGCGCGCGTGGTCGGGCAGAAGCACGCGCGTCTGAAGCGCCTGCTGGGCGCGGACGTCAACTTGTTCGCCTTCCACCTGCCCCTGGACAACCACCCTGAGTTCGGCAACAACGCCCAGCTCGGCCTGCAGCTCGGCTTTACGCCGACCGGCCGCTTCAGCGACGACCAGCTCGGCTGGACCGGCACGCTGCCCGCGCCGATGCCGCTCTCTGCGCTGGCCGCGCACGTTGGTGGCGTGCTGGGGCGCGAGCCGCTGGCCATCGGCGAGCCGGACCAGATGATCCGCACCGTCGGCTGGTGCACGGGCGGGGCGCAAGGTTATTTCGATGCCGCGGTGGCCGCGGGTGTCGATGCCTATCTGAGCGGCGAAGTCTCGGAGCAGACCACGCACCTGGCGCGCGAAAGCGGCGTGGCGTATCTTGCCGCCGGTCATCACGCCACCGAGCGCTACGGCATCCGCTCGCTTGGCGAGCATGTGGCCGAACGCTTTGGCCTGCGCCACACGTTTATCGATATTCCTAATCCCGTCTGATCTGACGCAAAACAAAACGGCCCCATCGGGGCCGTTTTATCTTCCGGGTTCGGCGCGCATATGGCGCACCAATCAGCGGGTCTTCAGGCTGTCGCGGATTTCACGAAGCAACACGACTTCCTCAGGCGGTGCGGCGGGCGCTGCTTCCGGTTCCGCGGCGCGCATCCTGTTAAAGGCACGCACCATCAGGAAGATGATGAAGGCCAGGATCAGGAAGTTGACAACGATGGTCAGGAAATTGCCGTAGGCAAAGACGGGCACGCCGGCCTTCTTCAGGGCATCGAGCGTAGTGGGTGTTCCCGGTGGGGGATCCGCCAGCACGATGAACATACTGGAGAAGTCCAGCTTGCCGATCACGCGGCCCACCAACGGCATGATCAGGTCGTTGACCACTGAATCCACGATCTTGCCGAATGCCGCGCCGATGATCACACCGACCGCAAGGTCGATCACGTTACCGCGTACGGCGAAGGTTCTGAATTCCGAGATCATGCCCATGGGGGGTTCTCCTTCTTGTCACTAGCGATGAACGGTTTCAAGCTCGAAGCCTGCCGCATCACTCACCGGAAAGCAAGCACCGAAGCCGCTTTCCGGGTTGCACGTCCGATAATCGCGCATGGCCGTGGCATTTTCTGCCTATCTAGTGCGCTGGTGTCTAAGGTACACTTTATGGTTGACGCAAAATCTAAATTGACTTCCCCTGGGGTTTGGAATGAGTGACCAGCAAGACGTGAAGAGCGTGGATAAAGGTCGCCGCAATTGGTTGATCGCGACATCCGTCGCTGGCGGCGTCGGAGGCGTAGCGGTAGCGGTTCCTTTCGTCAGTACTTTTGCACCATCGGAGAAGGCCAAAGCCGCGGGTGCTCCAGTCGAGGCGGATATTGGCGCGCTGAAGCCAGGCGAGATGATGACTGTCGAATGGCGCGGCAAGCCGGTCTGGATCATGCGGCGCACGGACGAACAACTGGCGTCGCTGAAGAAGACGGACGGCGAGGTAGCCGATCCCAATTCCGACGTGCCATTCACCATGAAAACGCCTGAGTACTGCAAGAACGAAACCCGTTCGCGCGCAGACCACAAGGACGTCCTGGTCGTGGTGGGTATCTGTTCCCACCTGGGCTGCTCGCCTTCGGGCCCCTTCGGCCCCGGTGCCAATTCTCAGCTCGGCACTGATCCCGGTTTCCTTTGCCCCTGCCACGGGTCGACCTTCGACCTCGCCGGGCGCGTCTTCAAGAACAAGCCGGCTCCGCAGAATCTCGATGTTCCCCCCTACCAGTTCCTGACCGACAGCAAGATCGTGATCGGCAAGGACGAGAAAGGAGAAGCCTGATCATGGCGGCCGAAAAACAAGTCAAGACGACCGGCCTGCTGGGCTGGATCGACGCCCGCTTCCCCGCAACCCAACTGTGGGAAGACCACCTCTCAAAGTACTACGCGCCGAAGAACTTCAACTTCTGGTATTTCTTCGGTTCGCTGGCGCTGCTGGTGCTGGTGATCCAGATCGTCACCGGCATCTTCCTGGTGATGAACTACAAGCCCGACGCCACGCTGAACGCCGCCGGCATTCCCGTGGCCTTCGCCAGCGTGGAATACATCATGCGCGAAGTCCCCTGGGGCTGGCTGGTGCGCTACATGCACTCGACCGGCGCCTCGGCCTTCTTCGTCGTGGTCTACCTGCATATGTTCCGGGGCCTGCTGTACGGTTCGTACCGCAAGCCGCGCGAGCTGGTCTGGATCTTCGGCTGCCTGATCTTCCTGTGCCTGATGGCGGAAGCCTTCATGGGCTACCTGCTGCCATGGGGCCAGATGTCGTACTGGGGCGCCCAGGTGATCGTGAACCTGTTCTCGGCGATTCCCGTGATCGGCCAGGACCTGTCGCTGTTCATCCGTGGTGACTACGTGGTGAGCGATGCAACGCTGAACCGCTTCTTCTCGTTCCACGTCATCGCCGTGCCGCTGGTGCTGCTGGGCCTGGTCATTGCCCACATCATCGCGCTGCACGAAGTCGGTTCGAACAACCCGGACGGCGTCGAGATCAAGGCCAAGAAGGATGAGAAGGGCATCCCGCTGGACGGCATCCCGTTCCACCCCTACTACTCGGTGCACGACACGCTGGGCGTTGCCGGCTTCCTGCTGCTCTTCTCGGCCGTGATCTTCTTCTTCCCGGAAGTGGGCGGCTATTTCCTGGAACACAACAACTTCTTCCCGGCTGACCCGCTGAAGACCCCGCCGCATATCGCGCCGGTGTGGTACTTCACGCCGTTCTACTCGATGCTGCGCGCCACCACGTCGAACTTCCTGCCGATCCTGTGGGTGTTCTTCGCGCTGCTGCTCGGCATGGTGTTCCTGCGCAGCAAGGACGCACGCATCAAGGTCGGCGCGATCGCCATCGCGGTGATCCTGGCCGTGGGCTTCTACTTCATCGACGCCAAGTTCTGGGGCGTGCTGGTGATGGGCGGCTCGGTGGTGATCCTGTTCTTCCTGCCGTGGCTGGACTGCTCGCCGGTCAAGTCCATCCGCTATCGTCCTGCCTTCCACAAGACCATCCTGACCGTCTTCGTGGTGGTGTTCCTGGTGCTCGGCTATCTTGGCGTGCAACCGCCGTCGCCGGTCGGTGAGAAGGTGTCGCAGCTCGGTACGCTGCTGTACTTTGCCTTCTTCCTGACCATGCCGCTGTGGAGCCGTGTCGGCGAGTTCAAGCCGGTCCCGGAGCGTGTCACGTTCCACCCGCACTGAGCGAAGCGAACCCCGACAAGAGCACAAGGACACAAGATGAAAAAGCTGCTTTCGATCCTCGCGCTGGCCGGCGCCTGCTTTGCCGGCGCGCCTGCCATGGCATCCGAGGGGGGCTTCCCCCTTGAGCCGGCACCGGTGAACACTGCTGACCTGTCGTCGCTGCAGCGCGGCGCCAAGGTGTTCGTCAACTACTGCCTGAACTGTCACGGCGCATCGATGATGCGTTACAACCGGCTCAAGGACATCGGCCTGACCGACGACCAGATCCGCGAAAACCTGCTGTTCAGCGCGGACAAGGTCGGCGAGACCATGACCATCGCCATGCAGCCGAAGGAAGCCAAGGCCTTCTTCGGTGCGCAGCCGCCGGACCTGTCGGTGATCGCCCGCGCCCGCGGCGACGACTGGCTCTACACCTACCTGCGCACGTTCTACCGTGACGACAGCCGCGCCACCGGCTGGAACAACCTGGTGTTCCCGAGCGTCGGCATGCCGCACGTGCTGTGGGAACTGCAGGGCCAGCGCGCCGCCAAGTTCACGGAAGTGGAAGAGCACGGCGAGAAGGTGCACAAGTTCGCCGGCTTCGAGCAATTGAGCCAGGGCAAGCTGAGCAAGGTCGAGTACGACCAGGCCACCGCCGACCTGGTCGGCTTCCTGGACTGGATGGCCGAGCCCGCGCAGAACCACCGCAAGCGCCTGGGCGTCTGGGTGCTGCTGTTTCTGGGCGTGTTCACCGTCTTTGCCTGGCGCCTCAACGCCGCGTACTGGAAAGACGTGAAGTAAGGCATGCCAGGGGCCCGAATCCGGGCCAGGACAGGACAAAGGCCAGGGGTGGCCGCTGCGAAAGCAGCACCGCCCCTGGCCTTTTCTCTTGGAAAGCCTGCAGAAGCGCACCAGTAAAGTGCGCTATTTGCCACTAATTTGCTTTCTGGTGGCCGACTTTGGCAGAATGTCAGACCTTACTGTCCGACCCTGCTTCGGCTAAGCCCAAGGAATCCAACCATGATGGTGTTGTATTCGGGTACGACTTGCCCGTTTTCCCAACGTTGCCGCCTTGTCCTGTTTGAAAAGGGCATGGATTTTGAAATCCGCGACGTCGACCTGTTCAACAAGCCCGAAGATATTTCGGTGATGAACCCGTACGGCCAGGTCCCCATCCTGGTCGAGCGCGACCTCATTCTGTATGAGTCGAACATCATCAACGAATACATCGATGAGCGCTTCCCGCACCCGCAGCTGATGCCGGCTGACCCGGTGCAGCGTGCCCGCGCCCGCCTGTTCCTGTTCAACTTCGAAAAGGAACTGTTCACCCACGTCTACACGCTGGAAAACGAAAAGGGCAAGGCCGCGGAGAAGAACCACGAACGCGCCCGCGCCGCGATCCGCGACCGCCTGACGCAGCTTGCGCCGATCTTCGTCAAGAACAAGTACATGCTGGGCGAAGAGTTCTCGATGCTCGACGTCGCCATCGCGCCGCTGCTGTGGCGCCTGGACCACTACGGCATTGAGCTGTCGAAGAACGCCGCGCCGCTGCTGAAGTATGCTGAACGCATTTTCAGCCGTCCCGCGTACATCGAAGCGCTCACCCCGTCCGAGAAGGTGATGCGCCGCTAACCGGCACCGGCCCGAAAGCATCCGCCCTCGGGCCACCACGGCGCCATTGGAAGCACAATGCCTGAAACCTCCACCAAGCCCTACCTGATCCGCGCCATCTATGAATGGTGCACGGACAACGGCTTCACGCCGTACATCGCCGTCTTCGTCGACGCCAACACCAGCGTGCCGCGCGAGTTCGTCAAGAACAACGAGATCGTGCTCAACGTCAGCTTCGACGCCACCAGCGGCCTGGATATGGGCAACGAGTGGATCGCCTTCAGCGCACGCTTCGGCGGCGTTTCGCGCAAGATCGACGTCCCTGTCGAGAACGTGCTGGCCATCTACGCCCGTGAGAACGGGCAGGGCATGGCCTTCCCGGTCGAACGCAGCCTGCCGGAAACCCAGGCCGCCACCGAGCGCGAAAACAACCCGCCGCCCAAGCTGGCCCCGGTGGAAGCCGAGACCTCGGCAAGCACCGCTGACACCGGCCCCGGCGACGACGACACGCCGCCCCCGGTGCCCCGCATCGGCAGCAAGAAGCCCGCACTGAAAGTGGTGAAGTAAGCCACCCCAAAGCGGACCGCAATGCAGTAGAATCGCGGTCTGCACCAGACATGCCGGCTTAGCTCATCAGGTAGAGCAGTTGATTTGTAATCATCAGGTGGCGGGTTCGAGTCCTGCAGCCGGCACCAGAATTTGAAAACGGGCTACGCAATCTTGCGTAGCCCGTTTTGCTTTTGGCGTGATCTTGCACGAACGACTGAGCATTTCACTTCCCCTATTTCTGACGTTGGAAGAAAGCGATGCGGAGCAGGGCGGTCTGCCACCACAGTTTGCCCGGCGTCGAGAAATGACTTGTTTGCATAGTCATTTTGGCGTAAATTCCTGACTGGTAGCAATGACTGGGAGGCAATCCATGCCCGGCAACCAGATTTCCAAGACCGAGTTCAAGGCGCGCGCGCTCGAGTATTTCCGCCAGATCGAAGCCTCGGGCGATCCGGTCATTGTCACGGACCACGGCAAGCCCACACTCGAAGTGCGTCCCTATCGCGGGCTGGAGCGTGACCCCCTTCAGGTGTTGCGCGGCACCGTGCTGCGCTACGATGCACCAACGGAGCCAGTGGACGTTGAGTGGGAGGCCGGGCAGTGATCGTGCTGGATACCCATGCCTTGGTCTGGTGGGCAACTGGGAGCGACGAACTGAGCGACCCCGCGCGGGCGGCGATTGATCGCGAGCTACAGGATGGCCAGATTATCGTGTCGGCCATCTCCGCGTGGGAAGTCGCCATGCTGGTCGAGCGCGAGCGCCTGGTACTGGCCATGGACGTCGACACTTGGCTGGCGACGATCGCTGACATCGATGCGATCAGCTTTGTCCCCGTCGATACCGAGATTGCAACCAAATCGGTCCACCTGCCGGGGGACTTTCACAAGGATCCCGCGGATCGCATGATCGTTGCTACGGCGCGCAAGCTGGCCGTGCCGCTTGTTACCCGCGACGAGAAAATCCGCGCGTACTCGCACGTGAAGACAATCTGGTAGAAGACACCTCTAGGATCGCATAGACGGCGAGATACCATCTCGAATGCAACGCCATTGGACGGAGCTGAGCGCCCAGCTAGGCCGCCCCGAAACGCCAAGTTCCTTGCCGCTCGCTGCACGGAATTCCAGTGGGCCAACAAGCTACTGCTGCAGGCGCCCAACCGCGTCCCGCAGCTTCCCAACAAACCGCGACCCATCCCCAAACGTCATCACCAACTGCCGCGTAGCCCGCGTCATTGCCACATACATCAGCCGCGCTTCGTCTTCATCCGCCTCATCATGCTTATGCGGCATCCCCGTGGCCGGAATGCACACCAGCGGAAACTCAAGCCCCTTGCTGCTATGCATGGTGATCACCTTGACGCTGTCCGCGCCGGGCGTAAATCGCTTGGTGACTTGGGGGCATTCGAATGGAATACCCTTCCGGGTCAGCGCACTAGTGACGTGCCCGACCGTATCCCAATGGCGATAGAGCACTGCCATCTCTGACCAGGGCGTGCCTGCCCGGTTCTCGTCGGTCAGGATCTGCGCAATGCGCTCAGCTTCCGCCTCTACGTTTGGCAATTCGATCAGCAGCGGTTTGTTGCCGCGGCGCCCGGCACCGACAGGTTGCACGGTAGGCGCTTCGTCTTCGGCTGCCTCAGTCGGCCGCAGCAACTCATCCGCAAAACTACGCGCAACGGCCAATATCTCCTGCGTATTGCGGTAGTTCAGCTTGAGGATGGTCGTACGGCCCCGGGCCTGGATACCCACACTGGCAAAGGTCATCCCGCGCTTCCTGGCGCCGCCATAAATGGACTGCGCGTCATCGTAGAGCACCAGCAGCGAATTGCTCTCGGGATTCACCATCTGCACGACCAGCTTGAACCACTCCGGCCGGAAGTCATGCCCCTCATCGATCAGCACAGCGTCGTACTGGCCGGCCGGGATCGCTTTCCGGTCCACGCCCTGGATGACCCGATTCACCATTTCCTCAAACAGCGCATCGCTGGGGCGCCCCTTCGGCCGGTCAATGTTGTAAGTCTCTAGTTGCCGCGAGCACCACGCGTGGAAGTTATAGACGTGGACCTTCTCTTCGATGCCTTTCTCGATCATCGTCGCCGCCAGCTTGGCCGCGAGGGTCTTGTTGTAGCAAAGCACGAGAACTGGCCGTGTGACGATCTTTGCCAGATGCTCAGCCCGGTAGCCGAGGATCATCGTCTTGCCAGAGCCGGCGACGCCATGAATGACCCGGTGGCCTTCGCCGAGACTGCGTGCCAGCTGCTCCTGCTGGAGATCCATGACGCGAAGGATGTCAGGCATATCCAGCGGCTCAGCGGCATCCTCCGGAAAGAGCGCGCGTTGCTCCGGCATGCGGATCTGCGGGAACAGGTGCCAGCGGATCCGCTCGATCTGCGGCAGGGAAAGCTTGAAGGTGAACTTGACCGGGAACATCTCCCACAGGCGCTGCTGGAAGTGTTCTGCGTCGACCGTCTCGTACATCTCGTCCTGGCAGATCACCAGGTGCGGCGGCAGGACGTCACCGAGGTTGGTCTTGTCGAACTGGGCACGCGTGATGTTGGACAGGACGACGCCGCAGCCGTAGGGAAAGAAGGGTTTGCCTTTCAGTGAGCCGCTGGGCCAGACCAGTTGCGGATCACGCTGCAGCAGGTTGGTGACATAGAACATGTACTGCCGGGCTTGCTCAAGGGGGGTCATCTCCCGCACCTGCCCGCGATCCGTCAGCAGCGTGACATCGCGCTGGTCGATCTCCCGGATGGTATCCAGCCGCCAGTCCTTGACCTCCAGCACCAGCAGACCCCGGCTGGGATGGAAGACGATGAAATCCGGATGCCTGGTCTTCTCTCCGATGGCGACGTCATACCAGCACAGGTAGTCGTCCTCCAGCTTTGTCTCCAGACGCTCGGCGAAGCGTCTCTCTCCACTGGTCATGCGCGAAGTGACCGAACCCAGCGCGGGAATCAGCGTGGCCATGCGTTGTTGCTCTTCTTATTGCCCGTTCAGGAGCTGCGCTGACCACGGTTGGTGCCGCGGACCCGGTGCGACGGCGGTCAGGCAGGTTTGTTATGGGGCAATTGTAGGCACAAAACGGTAACGGTGGCTATTTCGGTAGTTTTGGTGATTTGCTGGTTGGCGACACTGGCGACACTGGCGAGCCGGCGGCTCCGGGGGGCTGCCAAGCGGTCTGCGCCTGCTTTCCGGCGATCCGCGCCGCCGATCCGTCGATTCCCGCCACCCCCATGTCAGAGCCCGGATCGCAGTGGTAACCTCCCGCTATCTCCGCCCCCAGCCACCCGCCCGTGCACTCCCCAGACTCCCGCATCTGGCGATCCGCCCCAGAGCAGCGCGCCTACGAAGACGCCCGCCGCCGCGTGCGCGCGCTGCGCTTCTTCTATATGCACGCCATGGTCTACGTGGCGGTCAATGCATTGCTGATCGGCTTCCATCTGGTGGGATCGCCGCATCGGCCGTGGTCCGGTGGGCCGCTCATGGGCTGGGGCATCGGCCTGGCGATTCACGGCGTGATGACCTGGGGGCGCGTCGGCCTGCTCGGGCGGCAGTGGGAAGAACGTAAGATCGCGCAATACATGGCGCAGGAACAGGTGCGCACGCTGTCGACGGAGAAGCAGCTGGTCGAAGCCCGCATGCGCCTGCTACAGGCCCAGATCGAACCGCACTTCCTGTTCAACACGCTGGCCAACGTGGTCAGCCTGATCGAGCCAGCGCCGCAGAAGGCCACGCTCATGCTGGAGCATTTCATCGCCTACCTGCGTGCATCGCTTGCAGCCAGCCGCGCCACGCAAGGCACGGTGGCGCAGGAGGCGAAGCTGCTGCGAGACTATCTGGCGCTGATCCGCATCCGCATGGGGGACCGGCTGCACTACTCGGTCGATGTCGAACCCGAACTCGAATCGATGCCGCTGGCGCCGATGCTGCTGCAGCCCGTGGTCGAGAATGCGATCAAGCATGGGCTGGAGCCCAAGATCGAAGGCGGGCGGCTGCTGGTCCGGCTTGAGCGGCGCGGCCCGCGCATGCTCGCAACCATCGAGGACGATGGCATGGGCTTTCGCCCCTCGGCCGGCGCCGGCGTCGGGCTTTCGAACCTGCGTGAACGGCTGGCTGTGCTCTATGACGGTGACGCCCACGTACGCATTGAAGAACGCTCGCCCGGCACCGCCGTGCTGATTGAAATCCCGCTGCCGCGTGCATCCTGAAACGGAGACGCCCTATGACGCCCACCGCCCTGATTGCCGACGATGAAGAGCACCTGCGCGCATATCTGCGCGGCAAGCTGGAACGCCTTTGGCCGGAACTGCAGATCGTTGCCGAGGCGACCAACGGCATCGAAGCTGCCGACGCCATCGCACGGTTGTCGCCGAGCGTAGCCTTCCTCGACATCAAGATGCCCGGCCTGTCCGGCCTGGAGGTGGCGCAAGGGATTGAAACCGATACGCGGCTGGTGTTCATCACGGCCTATGACGAATTCGCGCTCGATGCGTTCGAGCGCGCGGCAGTTGACTACCTGGTCAAGCCGGTCAGCGAGGAACGGCTCGGCCGCACCATCGAGCGGCTGCGCAAGGCGTTGCAGGAAGCGGCGCCTTTGCCGGAACTGGCACAGCTACTGAACCAGCTCACGCGCGCCCAGCCGCGCGCGGAAACCGGTGGCCAGTTGCGCTGGGTACGCGCCAGCCGTGGCAATACCACCAGCCACGTGCCGATCCAGGAGGTGATGTATTTCCAGAGCGACGACAAGTATGTGGTCGTGCATACCCGCGATGGCGAACACCTGATCCGCACACCGCTGGCGGAGTTGATTGCCGGCCTCGATCCCGAGGTGTTCTGGCAGATCCACCGCTCGTCCATCGTCAACATGGAAAACGTGGCCGGCACGCGCCGCGATGAGTCGGGACGGCTTTTTGTCCGGATGCGCGACAGCGAAGCCGAACTGCCGGTATCGCGCGCCTACATGCATCGTTTCCGGCAGATGTAAGGCAGCCAGCGGCGCCACTGCGCCGCCGGCTGAGGGATTCACTGGCGATCCATGAATTCCTGGATCTTGCGCTGTTCCCAGTCACGTCCGCGGCGTGACAGCCGCGTCCAGACCAGCAACCCATGCACCGCCAGCGCCAGGCCCCAGGCCAGGGTGGTGGTCAGCGGCCACGGCCAGCCGGTGCTGGCATAGTGCGACCACCGCGGCGAGGGAAAGTAGAAAAAGCGGAACCACAGCCAGCCATTGACGACAGCGTAGACCAGCAGGTGGATGTACCAGCCGCGCAGGGCACGCACCATGCGGCGCGCGCGCCAGTAGGCCATGGCGTTGGGGTCGTCGTTGGGCGGGAGGGCGTGGTGCATGGGATACCTCGTGATCAAGATGGTTGGCTTGCCTCAGGTATAGGCCACTGCAAAGCGCCTCTCCAGGCCCATGGGCCGAATCGACGGATTTCGTTCGCCGGTGTGCGCCCGGATAGTGCGAATGTCGGCGGGTCCGACACCTCCATGACCCCCGGCATCCTGCGACCTGATCAGCTTTTCGCCCCGCCGCCGGGAATACCCGCATAGGAAAAGCCCAGTCCTTCACCATAATCATAGTAATTATGATCATAAATACGAAGCGATGGACTCCAAGCCCACTCCTCAGATAGAGGGCAGCAGACGCGTGAAGCGTTCGGACCAGGTAGTCAACGATATCAAGCGCTGGATCGTGCAGACGCACCAGAAGGTCGGAGACAAGCTGCCGCAGGAAGCAGCGTTGATCGAACAGATGGGCGTCGCACGCGGGACGGTGCGTGAGGCGCTTGCCTCGCTGCAGGCGCAGGGGCTGGTCAAGGTCAGCACGGGGCCGAACGGCGGTGCCACTCTGACGCAGCCGCCTTATGAGCGATGCCTGGAGGCAGTGTCCAACTTCCTGTACTTCCAGTCGGTCGACATCGTCACGCTGTACGCCCTGCGCCGCGCGGTTGAGCCGGAGCTGGCAGCCAACGCCGCCTTGCGCCTGACCGATGCCGATATCGCCGATCTGGAAGCCCTGGTCGGGCTGAGCCACCCGGAACATGGCGGCAGCACGGACTGGAACGAGCGGCGCGAAGCCGACCTGCTGTTCCACGACCGCCTGGCCGACGCCTGCAGCAGCCCGATGCTGGCGTTGTTCTGCCGCCTGCTCAACGACATCATCCGCCGCGTCATCGTGGTACGGAATGCGCAGGAGGATTTCGACGACTTTGATGAAGAGATCTTCCACAGCCACAACGCGCTGATCGAAGCCTTCCGGTCGCGCGACCCGGAGCGTGCGCGTGCCCTGATGCAGGAGCACATGGAGCATGCCGAATCCCTGGCCCTGGAGGCCGAATCCCGGGTGGACCGCGGGAGCTTGCTGATGAGCCCGGTCGACTGATCCCCTGACGCGCTAGCGTCCCCCCCCCTTTTTTCTGCACACCCAACCGCCATCGTCGCATCCGACACGGCGGGTGGGATTCCTATTGCCTGAATCCTGGGAGCCTTGACGTGAAACCTGCTGAATTGCTTTGGCGCTGGAGCGCTGTCGATATTGCCGATGCCGTGCGGCGGCGCGAGATTTCCTGCCGCGAGGTCACGGCCAGCGTGCTGGCCCGCATCGACGCCCTTAACCCTCGTCTGAATGCGTTGCCGGAGGTGCTGGCAGAAGAGGCGCTGGCCAGCGCGGATGTTGCAGACCGCCAGGTCGCCGAGGGCGCAGAACTGGGGCCGCTCCATGGCGTGCCGGTCACGATCAAGATCAATGTCGACCAGGCGGGCCATGCCACCACCAACGGCGTGATCCCGCTGAAGCACAACATCGCGCGTGAGGATGCCCCCGTGGTCGCAAACCTGCGCAGTGCCGGGGCCATCATCGTCGGACGCAGCAATACAGCTACCTATTCCTCGCGCTGGTTTACCGACAACGGCCTGCATGGGCGCACGCTGAACCCGTGGGATGCGGATATCACGCCCGGTGGGTCCAGCGGCGGTGCCGCGTCCGCGGTCGCTTCCGGCATGGGAGCGCTGGCGCATGGCAATGATATCGGCGGCTCCATTCGCTATCCGGCCTATGCCTGCGGTGTCGTCGGCTTGCGGCCGACGACGGGGCGGGTGCCCGCGTACAACCCGTCGGCCACTGCCGAGCGCAGCATCACGCCACAACTCATGTCCGTGCAGGGGCCGCTTGCGCGCAGCATTGCCGACCTGCGGCTCGGCTACCACGCCATGGCCCGTTATGACGGGCGCGACCCGGCATGGGTGCCGGTGCCGCTGGAACTGCCGTTGCCGCCGGGACCGATACGCGTCGCGCTGTTCCGGCGTTGTCCGGGCACTCCCGTCGATCCCGCGGTCAGCGCAGCGCTGGACAGTGCCGCGCAATGGCTGCAGCAAGCGGGCTACGCCGTCGAGGAAGCCAGCCTGCCTGATTTCATGGAAGCGGCAGCGCTCTGGCGCACGCTGACGGTCGACGACAGCCGCCGCAACATCATCGCAGGCGTTGACCAGCATGGCGACGAGGCCATGCGGCAAAGCCAGCGCAACATGCTGGACGGGATGCAGGAAACCGATCGCGATGGCTTTCTGGATGCCCTGGCGCGGCGCCAGGCGATCGCACGAAGCTGGTCGCTGTTCATGCAAACCTATCCGCTGGTGCTGATGCCGGTGTCGTGGCAGCGCCCGAGCGTGCAAGACGCGGATATCCGCACGCCAGAAGAGAACCGGGCCTTGCTGGACGCACAGAGCCCCATGCTGGCAACGGCGATGCTCGGCATGCCGGGGCTGTCCGTGCCGACGGGCATGGCCGGCGGCGTGCCGGTCGGCGTGCAGCTGATGGCATGGCGCTTCCGGGAAGACCTGTTGCTGCGCGCCGGCCAGGCCATTGAAGACGCGACGCGTTTTACCCCTTTCACCGACGTGCAAACCGGCATCTAGTCCCAGGAGCTTCCCATGAACGAACGCAAACCTGCTTACGCCCCGCGGCTGTCGCGCCGCGCCATGCTGGCCGGCACCGCCGCCGCCCTGTGTACCGGTGGCCTGCTCTCCAGGACCGCATGGGGGCAGACCGTATCGCGCATCATCGTGCCGTTCCCGCCGGGAGGGCCGGCCGATTACATGGGCCGCCTGCTGTCCGAGAAGCTGAAAGACACAATGGGCCGCACCGTCATCGTCGACAACCGGCCCGGTGCCGGGACGCGCGTGGCGGCCGAATTCCTGAAGAACGCGCCGGCCGACGGCACCACCGTGCTGCTGGCCCCCGTCGATCCAATGTTCATCGGGCCGCTGATCTACAGCAATATGCGCTTCAACCCCGCCACCGATTTCACGGCGATCACCGATGTGACGGGCGTCCAGTTCGGTATCGCGGTCAGCGCCAGCTCACCCATCAAGACACTGGCCGACTTCGTCAAGGCCGCCAGGGCCAAGCCGGCTGACTATTCGATCGGCATCAGCACGGTTGGCTCGCTGCTGCATTTCCTTGCCGTGGAGTTCGTCAGCCAGTCCCGCACCGGCAGTACGCTGGTGCCGTATCGCGGTGGCGCGGCGATGGTGACGGAAATAATGGGTAACCAGGTCGCGGCGGGCATGGACGCCATTACGACCTTCACCGAGCTGCATCGCGGCGGCAAGCTTCGCGTGCTGGCCGTGGCAGGGGAAAAGCGCGCCGATGCCTTGCCGGATGTGCCTACCTTTGCGGAGTCTGGCTTTCCCAACCTGGTGACGTCGTCGCGCTATCTGCTTTACGTCCGCGCCAACACGCCGCCCGACGTGACAACGCAGTGGTATCAGGCCGTGCGCAAGGTGCTGGCCATGCCGGATGTGCGCGAGAAGCTGGCGCGCGCTGGCTATGACATCTTGCCGGGCGGCACTTCTGATGAGGTTGCCAGGTATGCGAGCGCGCTCTCGGCACGGTGGACCCCGGTGATCAAGGCGTCGGGTTTCAAGGGGGATTGAGCGGAATTCCGTGCCGCAGCCAGACTCGGCTGGAGACGATTTCTATTTGTGTTAGCTTGCTGGAGAATTCCCGCGGCACCCTCCTCCTGTAGGGTGCCGCCTTGTATTAAGCATGTCCGCCCCAGTGTCGTAATTAGCCTCAGAAGACAACCCGGCCGGCGCCAAGGGAAAGTGCCAATGGCGCCGCATCGTGCCGACTGGCGCAATTGCTGTGGGGCGCAGCCACACAGGCTGCGAGCCATACACCCGAGGGTTCCAGCCATGACCGCCTTCTCTTTCCGCGCCCGCCGCCTGTGGCTCGCCACAGGCTTTAGCCTGGCACTCTCCGCCTGCGCCCCAATGATCGCGACCACCCCGGCAACGGTGGAGCTCATGCAGCCAGCCGCCACGGCCAAGCGCGTTCAGCTTCTGGCGCCGGCACAGGTCAAGCTCGACACCGGCTATTCCCGAGACCTCGCTGCCAAGTCGACCTGGTCGCAGGTCGGGCGCCTCCCGCAAGGCGATGTCTACCGCCCCGTCGGCACCATTCTCACAATCGAGGGCCGCCATGTTCACGAGGCCTACCTGGTCGTTCGCAACAAGACGCTGGTGGGCTTCTATCTGCCTGGGGAGCAGAACTACTCCCCGCTAACGACAGCAGTACCTTTGAACTTGGGAGAATCGGAATGAAACGGATTGCGCGCATGCTGATCGCCGGACTGGCGGTGTCGTCGCTGCTGGCGGGATGCGCTTCGGGCGTGAAGCACGCCGAGATGGCGGCATCGATGCCCACGCTGAAGCCGGGCGAGGGCCGGATCTATTTCCTGCGTTCGGCGTCGATGTTCGGGGCGGCCATCCAGCCAGATATTCGCCTGAATAGCCAGGTCGTGGGCGAATCCAAGCCCGGCGGTTTCTTCTTCGTGGACCGCACGGCTGGCAAGTATGTCGCGGCGGCTTCGACCGAAACCGAGAAGACGCTCAGCTTCATGCTGGATGCCGGCGAGACGAAGTACGTGCGCAGCTCCCCGTCGCTGGGGCTGATGGTGGGCCGCGTGGTGCTGGAGCTGGAAACGCCTGAGAAGGCGAAGGAAGAGCTGGCGTCGCTGAGCTATACCGGTGATCAGGTGAAGGCTGCGGCAAAGTAAGCATTACAAGCTTGCTCAGGTTGACGACGCAATGCGTCGTCAACCGAAGGCGTCCGGATCAAGCGGCTGAATCCTCTGCCAACAAACTCTCCAGCTGCGCCTTCACCAACCCCAACAAACAAAACGCACTAAAGCAGGCCTCCGACTGCTCGCTATGCTGTTCCAGCAGCACAAGCACCCCTTCCATACCTGTTGCCACCGTCTCAAGACTGTACCGCGCCGTGGATAGATCGACTTCCGACATAGGACCTCCTACCGTTGGATGAAGGTCCGCCGCGCGACATAAGAGGAGGGCGGCGGGCCTGACAGCGAGGGTGGAAAACCGGTGCCAAAGCCAATGCCGGTCAGCCTTGCGGCTACCTCGCCCGGCCCGCCATTGCAGGATGGCTTGCTCGTATGGGCGGGACCGATCGTCAAGTACGACCGGTCCGGCTTTGGCCTTCGAGTTTCCACACTCGGTCACCGTTGTTCGATGACAGCCCCAGTCTCCCGCGTCGTGGCGCTCGACTCGATAAGACACTTCGCATTCCAATACGGACGCCGCATCCTGCCCGACCTCCGCCCGCCAGCAAATAGCCAAACGCCTAAACCACCCTCAATCCACCAGCGTCACCAATGCCTCCCGAGCCTCCCGACGCAGCTTCTCCAGATCCAGTCCCACGATCGCGCCATCGCGCACGACCTGACGCCCGCGCACCAGCACGTCCCGCACCGGCGTAGGCTCGCCAGCCGCCACCGGTGCCGTGCCGATGTCGTGGAAGCCATGGAACCGCAGCCCGCTGACGTCATAGATCGCGAGGTCGGCCGACTGCCCCGTCGCGAGCGTGCCGATCCCTGGCAGCCCCAGGACCTGCGCACCGGCTGCGGTGCCCCAGTGGATGACCTCTTCCACGCGGGTTTGCGCGGCCCCGCCCAGCGCCCGGTGCACCAGCCACGCGAAGTTGGCTTCATGCACCATGCTGCCCGACTCGTTGGATGCCACCCCATCCACGCCCAGTGAGATCGGCACGCCCGCATCGGCCATCGCGCGCACTGGCGCAATACCGCTGCCGAGCCGCGCATTGCTGACGGGGCAGTGCGCCATGCCGGTGTTGGTCACGGCGAGCATGCGGATCTCTTCGGGATTCACGGTGACCAGGTGCGCGAACCAGACGTCAGGCCCCAGCCAGTCGTGGTCGGCCACGAACTGCACCGGCGTGCACTGGTACTTCTCGCGGCAGAACTTCACGTAGTTGTCGGTCTCCGACAGGTGCGAATGCAGCCGCAGGTCCATGCCGCGACCGAAGGCGGCCAGCTCGCGCAGCAGTGCCGGCGGCAGGGAGAAGGTCGGCGTGGTCGGCGCGACTACCACGCGCCGCAGGCCATCCGCGGAGGCATCGTGATAGCGGGCCTTCAGCCGTTCGATATCGGCCAGCATTTCGTCCAGCGTCTCGGGCACCAGCGCGGTGACGCGCATACCCGGATGATCTGAGGCTGACTGAATGGCACCACCGCGGCACAGCACCAGGCGCATGCCAAGCTCTTCCGCTACTTCGAACAGCACGTCGCCAGTCTCCGCGCCGTGGCCGTGGTGGTAGAGGTAGTGATGATCGGCGCATGTGGTGGTGCCGGACAGCAGCAGCTCGGCCATGCCCAGCCGCACGGCGGTGCGGAAGATCTCCGGCGTGAAGCGCGCCAGGCGCGGGTAGGCGACGGAGGCCAGCCATTGTTCCAGCCCCACGTTCATGCCGCTGGGTACGGCCTTGAGCAGGTTCTGGAACAGGTGGTGGTGGGTGTTGACCCAGCCTGGGTAGACCACGCAACCGGTGGCGTCGAGTGCCGCTTCGCCGTCGTGGCGCTGCAGGCTGGCGCCGATCTCGGCGATGCGGCCGTCGCGGATGCGGATGTCGGCGGCGCCCGCTCGCGCGTCATGGCCGGTGCGGCCGGTCATGACGGCAGCGGCGTTGCGGATCAGCAGGTCGCCGGCGGGCGCGTTGGTGGTGGCGTTGGTGTTCTGCACCATGTTTCAGACCCCTTGGACGTTGTCGGCACTGGCGGGCAGCTCGTCGGCTTCACGAGCGGGCACGCCGTTGAGAATCAGGTTGAGGACCACGGAGACCACACAGGCGATGATCACGCTGCTGTGGACAAAGGGCTGCAGGAAGCCGGGCAGCTTCTCCAGCATGCCGGGCAGCATCACGGGCATCATCGCGCAGCCGAGCGTGATGGAGACGATGGAGAGGTTGTTGGGGTTGCGCTCGTATTCGACCTCGCCCAGCGTCTTGATGCCGGCGGCCACGACTACGCCGAACATGACCATGGTGGCGCCGCCCAGCGCGGCGGCCGGGATCGAGGCAAACAACGCGCCGATCTTGGGCACCAGCGCCACGGCGCACAGCATCGCGCCGCAGGTGGCGACCACCCAGCGGCTGCGCACGCCGGTGACGATGACCAGCCCCACGTTCTCCATGAACGCGATATACGGGAAGGCCGCGAACATGCCGCCGATGGCGCTGGCCAGGCCGTTGGCGCGCAGGCCGCGGGTGGCGTCGCGCTCGGTCAGGGGGCGCTTGACGATGTCACCGACGGCGATGAACAGCCCCATCGATTCCACCATCTGCACCACCATCACGATCACCATGGTGGTGATGGCGCCCACGTTGAAGGTGGGCATGCCAAAGGCAAAAGGCGTCACCATGGTGAACCACGGCGCGCGCGCGACTTCATCGAAGCTGCCCATGCCCAGCATCCACGCCACCGCGCCGCCGACCAGCAGGCCAATCACGACGGACAGGTTGCGGATCAGCTCGCCCCCGTGCCGGTTGATGAACAGGATCAGTGCCACTACGCCGAAGGCGACGATGAAAAAGATGGGGGCGCCGAAATCCGACGCCCCCCTTCCGCCTCCAAACCAGTGAAACGAAACCGGGAACAGCGACAGGCCCACCGCGGTGATGGTGCAACCACTGACCACCGGCGGAAAGAAGCGCTTGAGCTTGCCGATGATGGGCGCAAGGAACATCGCGATCACGCCCGCGGCGATGATGGCGCCGCAGACGCCGTTGAAGCCCAGCGACGGATCGGTGCCGATGGCGATGACGGGGCCCACTGAGCTGAAGGCCACGCCCTGCATCAGCGGCAGGCGCACGCCGAACTTCCAGAAGCCGACGGTCTGCAGCAGGGTGGCGATGCCGGAGGTGAACAGCGCGGTGCTGATCAGCATGGTGGTCTGCGCCGGCGTCATCTTGAGCGCGCCGGCCACGATCATCGGCACCGCAATGGCGCCGAGATAACTGACCAGCATGTGCTGGAAGCCGAGCGACGCCATGGCGCGTGCCGGCAGGATCTGGTCGACGGGGTGAACCGCTGCTTGCATGATGTTGTCTCCTGCCGCGTGCTGGGGGAAAGTGCGCCATGCCGGCGGCGGCTGGCCCGGTCTGTGGTTGCCGGGCTCGGTCCGTCACGGTGCCATGCGCGGCGCATGGCCGACGCATGCCTTGCACAGTAGTGATGCACGGGAGGCCGTCATAGCGTTATTGCGAAGGCCCTGGCACCGGACCGCAATCGCGTTTGCAAAATGCGCGCCTGGGACATCAGGGGTTTCCCTTGGGTTGCGTGAGGGCGGGGGTGGTCATAGGATGGATGCGCTCCTTCATTGCTATCCGAATGCGCTGGAAGCGAAGACGTATTTCCGGCTCTTTCCACCACTTTCCCAACGCCATGTCACCCAGCGCAGGATGGTTTGCTGCAGCCTCCCGCTCGCCAGTCAGCCGCGGCGGTGACCTGGATCGCATCCAGTCGCTTTCCGGCCGCGTGTTCGGCCCTACGCGGCTGCGCGCGACCGAAGCCGAAGCGGCGCTCGATGCCCGTATCGACACCAGCACCATCGGCCGGCTGACGCTGGTCACCATTGCCTATAACCAGGCAGTGCAGATCGAGCCGCAGCCCAACAAGGATGAGTTCGTGATCCAGACCGTGCTGGCGGGTACGTGCCGCGTGGAGACCCCGCGCGGTGCGATGCTGATGTCGCCGGGGGCGACCTTTGTGTTCTCGCCCACCGTGCCGGCCACGTTGTCGCTGGACCCTGGCTGCGAGCGCTTCAGCGTGGTGATCCGCCGGCAGCTGATCGACGAGGCGTTCCGCCAGCAGTTCAGCTTCGAACCGCCGGTGCCGATTGAATTCGACATGCAGCCGGTGGCGGACGATGGCCGTGCCGCGCGCTGGCAGGCGCTTGTGAGCTATCTGCGCGCGGAAACGCGGGTGCGGCGCGAAGGCAGCGGCGTGCCGGCGGTGGATGGCAGCATCGAGCGCATCGTGCTGTCGACACTGCTGCTCGACCGCTTTGCTGCGGACGGCAATATGCTGCCGCGCCGGTTCGAGGCGGTGCTGCCGGACTATGTGCGCAATGCCATCGCCTACCTGCGCGCCAATCTTGACCAGCCGCTGACGCTGGAGCAGATCGCCACACATTGCGGCGTATCGGCGCGCACCTTGCAGCTGGGCTTTCGCAAGAGCAAGAACACCACGCCGATGGAGTACCTGCGTCTGCTGCGCCTGCATGGCGCACGCGCCGACCTGCAACGGGCGCGGCAAGAGAAGGGGATGGTCAGCGCGATTGCGCTGCGGCACGGCTTTACGCACCTGAGCCTGTTCTCGCGCGAGTACCGGCGCGAGTTTGGCGAGCTGCCGTCACAGACCTTGCGGGCGGCAGCGGAGCAGGGGGGCTGAGGGCGAGCCAGCCCTCTGTTGCCCAGTACCATCTGGCTGCCGGCGCCACCAGCAGCCTGACCTTCAGCACTCAGATCGTGCCCGCGGCCGCCAGGGCTTCGATCTCTGCCTCGTTCATGCCGAGTGACTTCAGGACAAGGGCGGAGTGCTCGCCGACTGCCGGCACATTCCCCATGGCAGCCGGTACGCCCGACAGCGTTGCAGGCGGCAGAAGTGCCTGGATGGCGCCACCCGGCGTCTGGACTTCCCGCCAGCGATTGCGTGCGGCGAATTGCGCGTGCTGCCACACATCATGCATGTCGTTCAGGGGCGAGTTGGCAATGCCTCCGCGATCGAGCCGCTTGACCAGCTGCTCCCGGGTCATGGACCGAAGATGATTGGCGATCTCCTGGTCCAGCGCCGCGCGATTGGCTACGCGTTGGAGATTGGAGTTGAAGCGGGCATCCGCCGCCAGGGCCGGGTCCTCCAGCACCTCGGTGCAGAAGCGCTCCCATTCCCGTTCATTCTGCAGCCCGAAGATGACGCTGGCCCCATCGCCGGTCTGGTACTGGCCATAGGGGGCGATACCCGGATGCGCAACGCCGTTGCGTGCCGGCGGCGTGCCGCCATAGTGAGCGAAGTTCAGGGGATATGACATCCATTCGCTCAACGCCTCGAGCATGGTGACTTCAACCCTGAGGCCGGCGCCAGTCCGTGCGCGTTGCAGCAAGGCGGACAGGATGCCGGTATAGGCGTACATGCCAGCGGCAATGTCCGCGATGGAAATGCCGGTGCGCGACGGCGCAGGTTCCGAACCGGTTACCGAGATCAGGCCCGCAGCGGCCTGGATCAACAGGTCATAGGCCTTCTTGTCGCGGTATGGCCCGCTGTCACCATATCCTGAGATATCGCAAACGATCAGCTCAGGATAGTCAGCATGCAATGACTCGAAGTCCAGCCCCATGCGTTGGGCGGCGCCCGGCGCCAGGTTCTGGATGAACACGTCCGCTTTGGCGAGCAGCTTGTGCACGATCGCCTTGGCCTCGGGCTTCTTGAGATCGAGCGTGAGGCTTTCCTTGCCGCGATTTGCCCAGATAAAGAACGACGACTGGCCGTGCACTGAATGATCATAGTCGCGGGCGAAATCGCCGACGACCGGGCGTTCCACCTTGATGACGCGGGCGCCGAGGTCGGCGAGCTGGCGGCTGGCAAAGGGTGCCGCTACAGCGTGCTCAAGCGCCAGAACGGTGATGCCATCAAGGGGGCGTAGGTTGGGTTTCATGGAGGGGGAATGAAGGGACCTGGTGGCACACGGGCCGGACGACAAAGTATAGGAACGGTCCTCTTCTCCCGAACAGTCGAGAATTCCTAAGGCGGCTTCGAAGTCTTCGAAACTGGCCGCTTGCGTGGCCTTACGGCGCGGCGTCCGGTGCGCCCCATTCGGCGACATAGCGGATAAAGTCGCGCGTATAGGCCGGGAGCGCCTTCTGGCTCCGCACGACAATCCGCTGCTCGCGCCGGGCCCATGGCTCATCCAGGGTGACCCCTTCCACCACCCCTTGCTCAATCAAGGGACCCGCTACGGAACGTGGCACGAGCGAGATGCCGGCGCCTTCCTGTACGCAACGCATGGCCGCGGCAAAGTCGGGTGCATGCACGCGAACGCGTGGCTTGATGCCGGCACGCGCGGCCATGTCATTGAGGAAGAGGAAATTGCTGCTTTTGCTGCCGACGGATACCAGGTCGTACGCCAACGCCTGTGCAAGGGACATCTTGTCGAGCAACCCTGACTGGTGGCGTGCCGGAACCACGAACATCAGCTCATCGACGCCGTATCGAATGAACTCCAGGCCCCGCATGTCGATCGCGCCGGCCACCAGTCCGACGTCGGCACGGTCCTCGATCACGGCCCGCACGCTGTCCTCGCTGAGGTGCTCCTCCAGATCGACATTGACATTCGGGTACGCCGCCAGGAACCTGCTAAGTGCCGCGGGCAGGCTGGCCATGGTGCTACTGTTCGCGTAGACACGGATATGCCCTTCAATGCCGTCGGTATGGCTCCGCATCTCCGACTGCAGGCGTTCGACGTTCTCCATGATTGCCTCGGCATAGCGCAGTACTGTCTCGCCCGCCGGCGTCAGGGCCATGCCCTTCTGCGTCCTGTTGAACAACGGGACGCCCATCGCCTGTTCGAGGTTCTTGAGGCGGTAGCTGGCCGAAGGCGCCGTCAAATGCATATCTGACGCTCCTGCCGTCACACTCTTGGCCTGCGCAATGGCGAGGAATACTCGCAGATCGGTGAGTTCGAAACGCACGCTTGTCTCCGTTGGCCGACAGTTCCCGGGGTGCTTAGAAAAATTCTAACGACACCCCAGGAGCTTTCGACTGGTGTCCTTGTAGGGTCCGATTCTATATTTCGGTTCGTCACCGCAGCTACCGCTGTGCTACGCAAAAAAGAATCGGAGACCAACATGACCATACTCTTGCGCAGGATCGCCAGCGCGCTGGGCAGTGCCGCGACACTCCTGGCCTGTGCGTCCCCTTCGGTGGCGCAGACAGACTACCCGGTGCGGCCTGTCCGACTCATCGTTCCGTATCCCGCTGGCGGACCGACGGACACCTTCGCCCGATCGCTGGCTGCAAGCTGGGGCCGCAAGCTGAACACCTCGGTGGTTGTCGAGAACAAGTCGGGGGCCGGCACGATAGTCGGCACCGAGCTCGCGGCGAAAGCCGCACCGGACGGCTATACGTTGCTGCTGACCACTGTCGCGCATGCCGTGAACCCAAGCATTCACGCCAGCCTGCCGTATCGCACGATCGAGGACTTTGCGCCAGTCGGGCTGGCGGCTCGTGCGCCCCTGGTGCTGGTTGTGAACAAGGGCGTTCCGGCGAAAACACTGCCGGAATTCATCGCGTATCTGAAGTCGCGTCCCGGTCAGGTCAACTATGGTTCGGCGGGAGTTGGCAGTGCCCCGCATCTCGCCGGGGAACTGTTGAACTACACGGCGGGAACGAAAGCGGTCCACGTCCCATATCGGGGGAGCGCGCCTGCCATGGCCGATCTTATCGGTGGCCATGTCGAATTCATGATCGACAGCGCACCGACAGGGCTGGCGCAGGTGCGCGCGGGAACGGTGCGATTGCTGGGAACGTCGATGGGAAAACGCCTGCCGCAGACCAAGGAGACGCCGGCGATTGCGGAAGCCGTGTCAGGCTATGAGGCGTACACCTGGAATGCGGTATTCGTGCCAGCCCGAACACCGTCGGCCGTTGTCCAGAAGCTGGTCTCGACCCTCGGCGATGCACTCAGCGATCCCGCCCTGCAAAGCAAAGCCTTCGAACTCGGATTGCAGCTGGAGACCCAGCCTACACCAGCGGGGCTCGACAAATTCCTGCGCGCGGAACTGGAGAAGTGGAAGCGGGTGGCCGTCGCCACGAATATGAAAGCCGACTGAGCGAAGTCTGCGCACGCCAGCGCCGGAACCAACCATCAGGAACACGGAGAAGCCATGAATGCCTATCAACTTTGTCCGCAACGCTACTTTGAGGATTTCGAACTCGGAGAGCACTTCAATCTGCCGTCCCGCACCATGACCGACGCGCTGTTCGCTGCGTTCCAGCTGGCAAGCGGGGACAACCATCCGGTTCACTACGATGTTGAGTACTGCCGTGCTCACGGCATGCCGCACATGCTGGCACACGGCTTCCAGGTCGTGATACAGACTGCCGCGGGGGCAGGCCTGTTCCCCCATATGGTCGAGGAGTCCCTGAAGGGCTTTATCGAGCAGAGCAGCCGCTTCCTCGCACCTGTCTTTGTTGGAGATACATTGTACTGCCGCCTCACCGTCACCGAGCTGGTTCCCGGCCGTACGACTGGCGTGCTGGCGATGCGGTCGGAGGTGCGAAACCAGAACGACGTCTGCGTCATGGAGGGGACGCAAAGGTACTTGCTGCGCAAGCGCGTGCCAGCGCGGGTCGGCAGCGGGGGCTGACGGGAAGTCAGCCCCCGCTGCTGGTCAGGACCGTCAGGCTGCCTGGGCCACGGGCAGGCAGACCTTCAGCAGCGTCTGCAAGCGCAGCTTGTCGAGGTGCCGGCCGATAAACACGAATTTGCTTTGCGCGGCATCCGCGCCCCACGCATCGGCCGGATGGAAATCCATCAGCCGGTGCACCGCTTGCAGCACGTAGCGGCGGTCATCGCCCTCCACCGCCACGATCCCCTTCATCCGGAACACATCGTCGCCCTGCGCCGCGAGCAGGGCCTTCAGGCCGTGCTCCAGGCGCTGGCGGTCGAACGGCTGGTCGAACACCAGCGATACGGACGTGACCGATGGATCATGGCGGTGGCCATGCGCGTCGTCATCGTGCACGTGGTCGCAATGCTCGTCGCACACATGGTCGTGATGGTCGTGGTCGTGCGCGTGATCGTGGTGGTCATCGTGCGCGTCTGCCTGGATCGTGCCCGTGGTAAAGCCGCCGATGCCGAGGATCTTGGCCAGGTCCACCTGCGCAAAGTTGGAACGCAGGATCTGCGCGCCCTCGTTCAGCCGGTGGATGCGTGCCTCCAGCCTGTCGAGCTGCGCGGCGTTCACCAGGTCGGTCTTGTTGAGGATCACGCGGTCGGCCGCCACGATCTGGTCGACGGCCTGGTTGTCGAAGCCGGTCAGCTGGGGATCATCGAGGTGGCTTTCAATATGCACCGCGTCCACCAGCGTCAGGATGCCGTCCAGCGTGACCTGCTTGGCGACTTCGTTATCCATGAAGAAGGTGGCGGCCACCGGCGTGGGATCGGCCAGGCCGCTGGTCTCGACCAGGATATGGTCGAAGCGCTCGGGCTGCTCCAGCAGCTTCTGCAGGATGCGCACGAGGTCGGTGCGCACATCGACCACGCAGCAGATGCAGCCGTTGGTCATCTGGTAGATCTCTTCGTCCGAGGTCATCACCAGGTCGGAATCGACATCGACCTCGCCGAACTCGTTCTCGATCACGGCGATGCGGTGGCCGTGCTTCTGCGTCAGGATGTGGTTGAGCAGCGTCGTCTTGCCCGAGCCGAGGAAGCCGGTAAGGATGGTGACCGGGACGGGCGGCTGTTGTGCGACGGCAGGTGCGTTCATGTTGTCTCCTGATTGGGTACTGCGTTCCCCGCTATCGCGGGGCGAAAGTTCTCTTGTTCCCTTCAGGCGGTAGCGACGTTGGGGCGCAAGCCTTCCCAGCGTTCCACCAACCCGTCGTGCGGCACGTCGAACAGGTCCAGCACGCGCCCCACGGTGTGGTTGACGATGTCGTCCACTGACTGCGGATGTGTGTAGAAGGCCGGCACCGGCGGCAGCACGATGGCGCCCATCTCGGTCACCGTGGTCATGTTGCGCAGGTGCACCAGGTGGAAGGGCGTCTCGCGCGCCAGCAGCACCAGCCGGCGGCGCTCCTTGAGCATCACGTCGGCGGCGCGGGTGACGAGGTTGTCGGCAAGCCCGGTGGCGATAGCGGCCAGCGTGCGCATGGAACACGGCGCCACCACCATGCCATCGCAGCGGAACGAGCCGCTGGCGATGGTGGCGCCGATATCGCGCACGTTGTGCACCACGTCGGCCATGGCTTCGATCTGCGGGCGCTGCAGGCCCAGTTCATGGTGCGCGGTCAGTAGGCCGGACGGCGAGCAGACCAGGTGGGTCTCCCAGCCGTCCAGCGTCGACAGTGCCCGCAGGATGCGCACGCCGTACACCGCGCCGCTGGCGCCGGTGATGGCGACCACCAGGCGTTGCTTGCGGGTCATGAGGCGGCGCCTTCCTTCGCTGCCTTCTCCGCCAGTGCCTGCAGCACTTGCTCCGGCTTGATCGGGTAGTGCCGAAAGCGCACGCCGACGGCATCGAACACCGCATTGGCAATCGCCGGCCCGATCGCGACGATCGGGTCCTCGCCCACGCCCTTGGCGCCGAACGGGCCGCCGGGGTCGGGGGCCGCTTCCAGGATCACCGTGTGGATGGGCGGCATGTCCATCGCCAGCGGCATCTTGTAGTCGACGAAGTTGGCGTTGAGCGAGCGCCCGGTGCGCATGTCGATCTGGTAGTCCTCATACAGCGTATGGCCGATGCCTTGCTGGATGCCGCCTTCGATCTGCCCCGCGGCCGCGACCGGGTGGATCACCTTGCCGACGTCATGCACTGGCACCACCTGCTGCACGGTGATGAAGCCGGTTTCGGTATCGACCGCCACCTCGACAAAATGCGCGGCGAATGAATACGACTTGGTCGGGTGATAGGTGGCGGTACCCACCAGCTGCGCGGCGGGGATGCCCTTGCGCGGCATCACGGCCTCGCGCACGGTCAGGGTCGGGCCGTCGCGGTCGCGCACGGCGATCACGCCGGCGGTGAGCGTCAGGGCCTCAGGCTCGCATTCCATCAGCTTCGCGGCGCGATCGAACAGCTGGCGCTTGATCTCGCCCGCCGCCATCTGCGCGGCCTTGCCGACCATATAGGTGGTGTGGCTGGCAAAGGCGCCGATGTCCCAGGGCACGACGTCGGTATCGCCGTGCACGACCGCCACCGCTTCGAACGGCAGGGTCAGTTCTTCTGCCACGATCTGCGCGAGGGCGGTATGCGCACCGGTACCCAGCCCGGCCGCGCCGGTCAGCAGCACCACGGTCCCATCCTCATTCATCTTGATGATGGCGTTGCCTTGTTCCTTGATGCCGGGATAGGCGCTGCTGCCGTGCATCTCGCAGCCCAGGCCCCAGCCGGTGCGGATCGGGCCGCTAGTGTCGCGCGGGCGGCGACGCAGCGCGGGCCAGTCGACAAGTTCCATGCCCTTCTCGATGCAGGCCTCCAGGCCGTGCCCGATCAGCGGATGGTTGGACGGTGCAATGTCGCCTTCGCGCACGGCGTTCTTCAGCTTCAGCCCGGCGGGGTCCAGGCCCAGGTGTTCGGCGGCCTCGTCCATCTGCACGTCGAGCGCGTAATAGGTCTGCACCACGCCATAGCCGCGGAAGGCGCCGGCGATGGGGCTGTTGGTGTAGACGCAGCGGCCTTCCAGCAGGACGTTGTCGCAGCGGTACAGCGAGACCATGGCGGCGGTGCCGACATTGGTTACGCCCGGGCCATGCGAGCCATAGGCGCCGGAGTTGAACACCACTTTGGCCTGGCGCGCGGTGATGGTGCCGTCGTTGCGGAAGCCCTGCTTGAGCCAGATCCTGGCCGGATGGCGCGTGCGGCCGCCGAGGAAGGTTTCCTCGCGCGTGTATTCCATGCGCACCGGTCGGCGCGTCTCGCGCGCCAGCAGCGCGCACAGGAACTCCTGCTGGAACAGGTCCTGCTTGGCGCCGAAGCCGCCGCCCATGTGGTCGACCAGCACGCGCACCTTGTGCAGCGGCAGGCCTAGCACCTCGGCCATGATGCCGCGCACCATGAAGGCGGTCTGGGTGGAGATCCACACCGTCAGGTTGCCGTTGCCGTCCCAGCTGGTGGTGCAGACGTTGGGCTCCATGTAGGCGGGGGTGGGGCGGCCGCCTTCGTAGATGCCTTCGAGGATGAAGTCCGCCTCGGCAAAGCCCGCTTCCACGTCGCCGCGCTTGATGATCACCGGCGGCAGTACCAGGTTGCCGCCGGGTTCGCGGTCGTGGATGCGCGGGGCATCGGAGCGCTCGGCGTCCTCGGTGGTGAAGACGGCGGGCAGCGTTTCATATTCGACTTCGATCAGCTCGACCGCGCGCTCGGCGATCTCTTCGCTGATGGCGGCCACCGCAGCCACGCCTTCGCCCCAGTAGCGCACCTTGTCGTCCAGGATGTACTGGTCGCAGGTCACCGAGGCGGAGCGCGGGTGGGGCGAGCCGGCGTGCAGCACGCGCGGCACGTTCTCATGGGTCAGCACGGCCTTGACGCCCGGCAATGCCAGCGCACGCGCGGTGTCGATGCGGCGGATTCTCGCGTGCGCGACGTTGCAGCGCTTCATCTTGCCGAACAGCAGGCCGGGGAAGGGCATGTCGGCAACGTATCTGGCGTTTCCGGTGACCTTGTCGAGCAGGTCGGTGCGCTTGACGCTGTGTCCGATCACGGCGTGGGTCATCATGCCTCCTCGCTGGCGCGGGTCTTGCAGCCCGCGAAGTCCATGGCCTCGGCGGTTCTCTCGATGGCCTCGATGATCTTGGTGTAGCCGGTGCAGCGGCAGATATTGCCGGCAATGGCAAAGCGGATTTCGTCGCGCGTGGGACGCGGGTTCTCATCCAGCAGCGCCTTGGCCATCACCACGAAGCCCGGCGTGCAGAAGCCGCACTGCGCGGCGCCGCACTGCATGAACTGCTCCTGGATCGGGTGCACGGTGTCGGGCGTGGGCTGAACGCCTTCGATGGTGGTGATGTGGCAGCCGTGCGCTTCGGGCGCCAGCACCAGGCAGGAATTCATCGGCTGGCCGTCCATGATGACGGTGCACGAACCGCATTCGCCCACGTCGCAGCCCTTCTTGGTGCCGGTCAGGCACGCGTCGTTGCGCAGGGCGTCGAGCAGCGTGCCGTGCGGTTCCACCGCCAGTTCGCGCGGTTCGCCGTTGATGACGAGTTCAATTATCTTTCGCATGTTGCGGCCTCCGGGGCTTGTTCCAGGGCGCGGCGGGTCAGCACGCTGACCATCTGCCGCCGGTACGCTTCGCTGGCGCGCACGTCGCTGATGGGGCGCGCTTCGCCCATGGCAGCGTGCGCGGCCTGCAGGATCAGCGCGTCCGTCACGCGCTGGCCGCGCAACACCTGTTCGGCACGCACGGCGCGTACCGGGGTGGGGCCGACCGCTGCGAGCACGATGCCGACCTCGGCGCAGTAGCCGTTCTCGACCGTCAGCGATACCGCCACGCCGACGGTGGCCAGTTCCATCTGCACGCGGCGGCCATGCTTGAGGAAGACCTTGCCGGTGTGGGGGCGCGGCGCCGGCACGGTGATGCGGGTGACGATCTCGTCCGGCGCGATGGCGGTCTTGCCAACGCCGGTGACGAAGTCCTCCACGCGCAGCTCGCGCGAGCCGGACAGGCCATACAGGTGCACCGAAGCACCATCCGCCACCAGCGGCGCGATCGAATCGGCCGACGGCGACGCGCGGCAGACGTTGCCCACCACCGTGGCGCGATGGCGCACCTGGATCGAGGCGAAGTCCGTCACGGCTTTCGCCAGGCTGGCGTAGTGGCGCTGCACGAAGCCTGAGGTCTCCACCGCGCGCGTGGTCACCAGCGCGCCGATGCGCAGGCCGTTGACGGGGTCGAACGTCAGCACGTCCATGCCGGGGATCTTCTTGATGTTGATCACCTGCTCGGGCTTGCGCACGGACTCCTTGATCTGGACCAGCAGGTCCGTGCCGCCGGCCAGCACGCTGGCCTTGCCGCCGCACCGGTGCAGCATGGCCGAGGCTTCCGCCAGCGTTGCCGGTTCGAAATATTCAAACGCTCTCATTGCTCCTCCTGGTCTGTGCCATCGGCGGCGTCTTGCCTGTCGTGTGGGGCCGCACCGTTGAAGTCATCATGGGCGGATGGCCTTCATCGGTAAAGGCCCGGAAACGGATTAATTGATCGTGTTACCCTCTGAATCAGACGCGCCGGCCAAACCTGGCAAAGCAAGAGCGCACCCCGACATTCCGGAGGCAGACAACGTGCCCAACATCAGCAACATGAACGTGTCGCTGCGCCAGCTGCGTGCGTTCATCGCCGTGGCGCAGGAGCGCCACTTCACCCGCGCGGCCGAGAAGCTGGACCTGTCGCAGTCATCGGTCAGCGCGCTGATCCATGAACTGGAAGGCAACCTCGGCCTGAAGCTGTTTGACCGCCACACGCGCCAGCTGCACATCACGCAGGCGGGCGCGGAGCTGCTGCCGCTGGTGAAGAAGGCGGTGGCCGATATCGACAGCGTGATCGAGAACTCCAGCGAGCTGCGCACGCTGGGGCGCGGGCGCGTGTCGATCTCGGCCTCGTCGATCCAGGCGGCGCTGATGCTGCCGCGCGTGATCCGCGAGTTCTGCGTGAGCCATCCCGGCGTGAAGGTGGAACTGCACGACGTGTCCGAGCATGAGGTGACCAAGATGGTCAGCTCGGGCGAGGTGGATTTCGGCATCGGCACCATCCCCGAGGGCCAGCCCGAGCTGAGCGCGCACCGGCTGATGTCCGATCCCTTCGTGATCGTGATGCCGGCGCATCATCCGCTGCGGCGGCGCAAGACGCTGCGCTGGGAAGACGTGGCGGGCCTGCCCGTGATCGGGCCGCACAAGGGCAACCCGATCCGCGACTGCCTGGATACCGCGCTGGCCGCGCGCGGCATTTCGCTGCAGCGGGTGCACGAGGTGTTCCTGCCGCTGACCATGGTGGGCATGGTGGATGCCGGGCTGGGCATCGCGGTGATGAGCGCGGCGGTCACGCGGCTGACTTCCGCGCTGGGGCTGGCCACGGTGATGCCGACCGATCCGGTGATCCACCGCGAGATCTCGCTGCTGGTGCACGCGGACCGGTCGCTGTCACCGCCGGCCCAGGCCTTCCGCGATCTGCTGATGCGCTATCGCGCCAAACTGGCCGACGCAGCCTAACTACGTCATGCCGGCTCCTTCGCCAGCCCGTGGGCCTGGGGGACCGGCGAGCGGGCGTTGAACAGCAGGTTCAGCAGCACCGCGGTCAGCGTGCCGAGCAGGATGCCGTTCTGGCAGAACTTGGCCAGCAGCTCCGGCATCTGCGCGAAGAACTTGTCCGACACCAGCGGGATCATGCCCAGCGCCACGCTGACGGCGACGACATAGGCGTTCTTCTTGTTCTCGACAAAGTCCACATGGCCGAGGATGCGCACGCCGGTGGCGGCCACCATGCCGAACATCACCAGCGCGGCGCCGCCCAGCACGTATTGCGGGATCGATGCGGCAAAGAAGGCCAGCTTGGGCAGGCAGCCCAGCACGATCAGGATGCCGCCGGCGGTGGCGCAGACCCAGCGGCTGCGCACGCCGGTGACCTGCACCAGCCCCACGTTCTGCGCGTACGAGGTGTAGGTGAAGGTGTTGAACACCGCCCCCACCAGTGCGCCCACGCCGTCGGCACGCAGGCCGCGCGCGAGGTCGTCGCAGCCCACCGGGCGGCCCACGATCTCGCCCAGCGCCAGGAACTGGCCCACCCCCTCGATCATGATCACGATCATCACCACGCACAGGGTGACCGCGGTCATGGCATCGAAGGTGGGCCAGCCGAAGTGGAAGGGCGTGATGAGTTCCACCCAGTGCGCGTTGTGCAGGCCTTCGAAGTTGACCTTGCCCAGCGACAGCGCGATCCCGAAGCCCACCGCAATGCCGATCAGCACCGCCACGTTGCACAGGAAACCCCTGGCAAAGGCCACCAGTGCCAGCACTGTGCACAGCACCGCGGTGGCGATGGCGATGTTCACCGGCAGGCCGAAGTTGGGATTGGGCACGGGACCGGCCGCCGTGTTGATGGTCGGGTTGCCGCCCGCCGCCCAGTTGATGCCGACGCGCATCAGCGAGACGCCGATCACCAGCACCACGGTGCCAGTCACTACCGGCGGGAACCAGCGCACCATCTTGCCGACATAGGGCGCGGCCATGTAGGTGAAGATGCCCGCCACCATCACCGCGCCGAACACGGCCGGCAGGCCCAGCGACGGATTGGAGCCGGTGGCGATGATCGGCGCGATCGCGGTGAAGGTGACGCCCATCATCACCGGCAGGCGGATGCCGATCTTCCAGATGCCGATGCTCTGGATCATCGTCACCAGGCCGCAGCAGAACAGGTCCGCGGCGATCAGGAAGGCCACCTGGTCCTTGGGCAGTTTGAGGGCGCCGCCGATGATCATCGGCACGGCAATGGCGCCGGCATACATCACCAGCACGTGCTGCAGGCCAAGGGCCAGCAGGCGGGGCGGGGGCAGGACCTCGTCGACGGGATGCGCGGGGGCATTCCCTTGCGTAGGCAGGGTGGGGTTCATGCTGTCTCCTTTGGTCGGTACCACGCCGGTCGCGCATTGCGCTAACGTGTCGCCAAGGTCGCCGGCGTTTCCTCTGTGGGATGGTCGTGCCATCCTCTCGTGCGAAGCCCGCGCCTGTCCTGTCTTGTCAATCCAGCATGACAGCGGCGGCGGGAGGGTACAACGTGTGCGGCGGATTTATCGATCGGGTTAAACGATGAATCCGCCGTTTCCAGCGGGTTATCCCTTACGGCATATGGGAACCCGCACGTTCCAGCCGCTTCAGCAGTGCTGCCGCGCGCGCCATCGCGGCAGGGTCGATGCGCGCGCGGATACCGTCGAAGGCAGGTCCGCGCGTGGCGTCCAGCCCCATGCGTGACGTGGTGCCCGCACCCGATGCCGAGGGGTCGAGTGCGCTGCCAGGCAGTCCGTCGACCATCACCACATCCAGGTGCGGTTGCAGGTGCGTGGCCATTGCCCACAGCACCTCTGCATCGCGGGTGATGTCGACGTCCTCATCCACCGCGACTACGGTCTTGAGGTAGGGATCCCAGCCGAGCAGGCCCAGCATCACCTGGCGCGCCTCGCCGGGGCGGCTCTGGCGCAGCGCCACGTAGGCGTGGAAGTGCGTGCCGGAGCTGGGGTAGTGCACGGCGGTGACGCCGGGGAAGCGCTCCCTGAGCTTTTCGACCATCTCCGATTCGCGCGGGATGCGGCCCAGGTTCAGGTGTTCGGCCGAGTTGCCGCCGACCACGTCGACCAGCCATGCATCCGTGCGGCGCATCACGCTTTCCACGCGCAGCAGGTTGTTGGTCGAGCGGTCCGACGAGTAGCCGGTGAATTCACCGAAGGGGCCTTCCTCGACGCGCGCGTCGGGATCGATCACGCCTTCAAGCACGATCTCGGCATGCGCCGGCACCAGGATGCCGTGGCGCGGCGTGCGTACCACTTCCAGCGGCGCGCCGAACAGGCCGCCGGCAACGTGGCGCTCGTCCACGCCGAACGGCAGCCGCGCGGCGCCGGCCAGCATGAACAGCGGATGCGCGCCGATCACCATGGCCACCGGCAGCGGCCGGCCCAGTTCGGTGGCGCGCTGCTGCATTCGCCACAGGTGCCCGCGCGAATGCAGGCTGGTGGCGATCTCGGTCGGCGAGTGCAGCATCGAGCGGTGGTAGCTGGCGTTGCCGATGCCGGTGTCGGGGTCTTCCGCGATCAGGATCGCGTTGGTGATGTAGGGGCCGCGGTCGGTGGCGAAGTGCTTGATCGCCGGGATCGTGCGCAGGTCGATAGGTTCAGTCTCGACATGGCCGGTGACGGCACCGCTGTCCAGCACGCGCGGCGCCACCATGCGGCGGCTGCGGGCCTGGTATTCGGCATGGATGCCGGCGGGCGGCACGCCGCCCAGCATGCGCCCCACGCGCTCGCGCGAGGCAAAGAGGTTGGTTGCCAGCGACGTGCCCAGTCCTTCGACATGGTCGAACAGCAAGGCCGGATGGCGGCCCTGCGCGGCCAGCGCCCACACCAGCGCGGTCGGGTCCTGGTCGGCGCCGACCGGCTCGCGGATATGCAGCACGTCTTCGGGAAAGGCCTCGCGGTAGGCGGCCAGGAACTGGTGGAAGTCCTGCGAGGTGTCGTGGAAGGGCTTGCGCGCCGATGCCGCTGAGGCGAAGGGCGCTGAGGGTGAGTTCATGGATCGGCTCCTGTGGTCAGGGTTGGCCAGGGCGAAGGCTGCCCCGGCGGCCGGGAATGCTCCCGGCCGCCGTGCCGTGCCTGCCTGCCGAACAGCTAGCGGCTAGCGACTACACGTCAGCGCGTGCTGGCGTACGTATCCTTCAGCCGCGCCAGTGCCTCTTGCTGCGTCTTGGGCGGCGCCGTGGTCTCGATGCCGACCAGCCGGGCGATGTTGTTGCCCATGTAGTCCTCCAGCCCGTCCTCGTCCAGGTCCATGCCCTGCGGCGCGGGGCCGCACAGCATCTCCAGCTCGCGCAGCCACATGCCGGGCTCGTTGGGCGGGGTGTCGGTGCCGAACACGATCTTGTCGCGCGGCAGCTGGCGCGCGAACTCGACGATGCGCGACTGAAAGCACCAGCCCGATTCGCAATACACGTTGGGCGTGTCCATCGCCATCCAGAAGGCCTCGAACGAGTAGTTGCCGCCGGTCTGGATGCCGAAGTGGCCGATGATGAAATTGACCATCGGGAACTCGCGGATGATCGGGTAGAACATCGTCGGGATCGTGTACGGGCCGTCGCCGGTGTGGATCAGCACCACCACGTTGTACTTGGCACAGACCTTCATCGCCGGGCGCAGCCAGTCCAGCGCGCGGTCGGGGCGGTAGCCGTGCATGTTGGCATGCAGCTTGAGCATCTTGAAGCCATATTCCTTGACGTGGAATTCCAGCTCCTGCGCGCCTTCTTCCGGGCCCCAGCGCGGGTTGAAGGTGAAGTTGCCGATAAAGCGGTCGGGATACTTCTGGCAGAGCTCCGCGATGTAGGCCATGTAGTCGCGGATGCCTTCGCGTCCGCGGCGGTTGCCGTCGCGGTAGCCGGTGTTGCCCGGGGGCGGCTGGATAAAGCCCATGTCGATGCGGCGCGGCTTGCCGTTGATCATGTAGGGGCCGTCCATCATCTTGAGCATGCGCTCGCCGTTGAAGGGCTCGCCGGTGTGGCGCCAGGCTTCGTCGACGAGATTGGTCGGGTGCAGATGGGTATCGATAATCATGTTGTGTGCTCCGGAGTCCGTTGTCGGTGGCGCGGGCTTGTGTGCGCTTACGCGGCCAGGCGCGCTTTCGCTTCTTCGAGCGTGCGCGGGACCGGCGTCGGCTCCAGGCCGATCATCCGGGCGACGTTGTTGCCGAGGTAGTCCTCCAGCGTGTCTTCATCCAGGTTCAGGCCCTGGGGCGGCTCGAAGCACAGCACTTCCAGCAGGCGCAGCCACATGCCGGGCTCGTTGGGCGGGGTGTCGGAACCGAACAGGATCTTGTGCCTGGGCAGCACCTTGGCGAACTCGACGATGCGCGACTGCAGGCACCAGCCCGATTCGCAGTACACGTTGGGCATGTCCATGGCCATCTGGAACGGCTCGAAGCAATACACGCCGCCGGTCTGCACGCCGAAGTGGGCCATGATGAAGTTCACCGTCGGGAACTCCTTCATCATCGGCACCCATTCGGTCGGGATGCTGTAGGGGCCGTCGCCGGTATGCAGCTTTACCAGCACGCCCAGCTCGGCGCATTTCTTCAGCGCCGGGCGCAGCCAGTCGAGGGCGCGGTCCGGGCGGTAGGCATGCATGTTGGCCTGGAACTGGACCATCTTGAAGCCCAGCTTCCTGACGTAGTGCTCCATGGCGTTGACGCCGTTCTCGACGCCGCAGCGCGGGTTGTAGACGAAGCAGCCGATAAAGCGCTCCGGGTACTTCTTCACCATCTCCGCGGTGTAGGCCATGTACGCGTCAATGGACTCGCTGCCCGACTTCACGCCGTCGGTGTAGGTGTAGATGGTATTGCCCTGCGGGGGCTGGATAAAGGCTTTGTCGATGCGGCGCGGCTTGCCGTTGATGGTGAACGGGCCGTCCATCATCTGGATCAGGCGCTCGCCGGTGAATGGGTCGCCGTCGTGGCGCCAGGCCAGGTCCACCAGGTTGGTCGGATAACAGCTGGTGTCGATGATCATGGGAGATCCCCTAACAATGACTAGGTTGGACACGCATGCGGCGGGCGTGCGCGAACAACGCCGCGGGGCCGGCCTTGCATGCTGCTATCGGGAGTCTTTGTCAGGGGAGCTGTTGGACCACTGCGCCACCGACGAAACACTCCGTCAGTGAGCAATCTCCAGTTGAACCTCGCGGCATTGCACCGCTGCTGTCCAATCGACCGCTTCTACCCACGCGCTCTTTATACATAGCGCCTCAGCGTTGCGTCAAGCGCATCATGTGTTGCGCCGCACGAACAACGGGCGCATGGGCATTCCAAACCATGGTACCAATCCGCTACATTGCATAAACCACAGCGGCAGGCCCGCCGCTGCAGGGCGGGGACAACATGGGCCGATTGCTTTTCAACGGGGTTTACGACAAGGAAGGGGGAAATCATGCACGGCAAATATGCAGCCATGGCGGGGGCCATGCTGTCTGTTGCGCTGTCAATGGCGCTGGGCGGCTGCGGCGGGGACGGGGACGCGACGGAGATGGCGTCGCCGGCCGCAGCAACGGCAACGGAAGCCACAAAGTACGGCACCACGGCTACCACTGTCACCAGCACAACCACGCGCTGGATGCCCGCGATCACCGACACCTGGCAGATCCAGCTCACCGGCAAGCTCAATACCAGCTACCCGGTCGTGATGTACAACTTCGACCTGTTCGACACGCCGCAGGCCACCATCGACGCGCTGCACGCCAAGGGCCAGCGCGTGGTCTGCTATTTCTCGGCCGGCAGCGCGGAAGACTGGCGTCCAGACTACAGCCAGTTCACCGCGAGCGATCTGGGCAGCCCGCTGTCAGGCTGGGCCGGCGAGCGCTGGGTGGATACGCGCTCGGCCAACGTGCGCCGGATCATGCAGGCGCGCATGAACCTGGCCGTGTCCAAGCGCTGCGATGGCGTGGATGCGGACAATGTCGACGGCTATACCAACAGCACGGGTCTGCCGCTGACGGCCGACACGCAGCTGGACTACAACCGCTTCCTGGCGACCGAGGCGCATGCGCGCGGCCTTGCCATCGGCCTGAAAAATGATATCGACCAGGTCGGGCAGCTGGCGGCGGACTTTGATTTCGCCGTCAACGAGCAGTGTTTCCAGTACCAGGAGTGCGGCGCCTATTCGGCGTTCACCGGCCAGGGCAAGGCGGTCTTCAACATTGAGTACAAGTCGAGGTACAAGACCGTGTCCCAGCGCAATGCGCTGTGTGCCGCGGCCAGGGCAGCGAACCTGCGCACGCTGGTGATGCCGGCCAACCTGGACGGCAGCTCGCGCTACGCCTGCGACTGAGTAATTGCCGGGGCGGGGGCGGCCGCCGTCCCCGCCTTGTCCAGTTCGCGCCACGCCAGCCACAGGCGGGTGTCGAATTCCAGCTGGTGGTAGCGCGGCTCCATGTGTTCACAGAGCCGGTAGAAGGCCTTGTCGTGATCGCTCTGCTTCAGGTGGGCGAGCTCGTGCACGACGATCATGCGCAGGAATTCCGGCGGCGCCTCTTTGAATAGCGACGCCACGCGGATTTCCTTCTTTGCCTTGAGCTTGCCGCCCTGCACGCGCGAGATCGCGGTGTGCAGGCCCAGCGCACGCTGGGCCGAATCGAGGCGCGCATCGAAGCCGACCTTGTGCAGCGGCGGCGCGCTGCGCAGATACTCCTGCTTGATGTCCGTGGTGTACTCGTACAGCGCGCGGTCGGTCTGCACGGTATGGCGCCCGGGGTAGCGCCGGGCGATATGGTCCCCGAGCCGGCCGGCGGCGATCAGCTCGCGCACCTGCTCCAGCACGCCGGGCGGGTAGCCGCCCAGGAAGCGCGTCGGGTCCTTGCCGGCGGGGCGCCAGATTTCACTCACGGCAGTGGCCTGCTCAGTGGTGGTGGTGATGGTGGTGCATCCAGCTGTTGTCCAGCGAGTTGACGAAGGACTCGACTGCGTCCTTGTCGCCGGTGGCGTGGCGCATCATCTCGCCGCACTTGCAGAAGCCCTGGTACGGGGTGATGTGCGAGCAGGCCGACGTCTTCTGCAGGTACAGCGTGACGGGTTTGGTGCACTTCTTGCACTTGAACTTCAGGGTCAGGGCGGGTTTGCTCATGGCGATGGCTCGGGAAATCGGCGAAAAATCGAACCTGTCATTGTACCGGCCAGGGCGGAATCGAGCAGGAGCGCCTCAGCGCGCCGCGCCTGCCTGATACACTCCCGCCATTCCCGAACAACCCTCCAACACGCACCCATGGCACAGTACGTTTTCACCATGAACCGCGTGGGCAAGATCGTCCCGCCCAAGCGTCACATCCTGAAGGACATCTCGCTGTCGTTCTTCCCCGGCGCCAAGATCGGCGTGCTGGGCCTGAACGGCTCGGGAAAGTCCACGGTACTCAAGATCATGGCCGGCCTCGACAAGGAAATCGAGGGCGAAGCCACGCCGATGCCCAACCTGAACATCGGCTACCTGCCGCAGGAACCGCAGCTCAACCCCGAGCAGACCGTGCGCGAGTCGGTGGAAGAGGCGCTGGGCGGCGTGTTCGAGGCGCGCAAGAAGCTTGACGAGATCTACGCGGCCTATGCCGAGCCGGACGCCGACTTCGACGCGCTGGCCGCCGACCAGGCCAAGTACGAAGCCATCCTGGCCGCCAGCGATGGCAACAACGTCGAACTGCAGCTGGAAATCGCCGCCGACGCGCTGCGCCTGCCGCCGTGGGACGCCAGGATCGAGCATCTCTCCGGCGGTGAAAAGCGCCGCGTGGCGCTGTGCCGCCTCTTGCTGTCGCGCCCCGACATGCTGCTGCTGGACGAGCCGACCAACCACCTGGATGCGGAATCGGTGGAATGGCTGGAACAATTCCTGACGCGCTTCCCGGGCACCGTGGTGGCCGTGACCCACGACCGCTACTTCCTCGACAACGCTGCCGAATGGATCCTGGAACTGGACCGCGGCCAGGGCATTCCCTGGAAGGGCAACTACAGCTCGTGGCTGGACCAGAAGGAAGCGCGCCTGAAGCAGGAAGAGGCGAGCGAATCGGCCCGCCAGAAGGCGCTGCACAAGGAACTGGAGTGGGTGCGCCAGAACCCGAAGGGCCGCCAGGCCAAGTCCAAGGCACGTCTGGCCCGCTTTGACGAGCTCAACAGCCAGGACTACCAGAAGCGCAACGAAACCCAGGAAATCTTCATCCCGGTGGGTGAGCGCCTGGGCAACGAGGTGATCGAGTTCGAAGGCGTGAGCAAGGGCTACGGCGACCGCCTGCTGATCGACAACCTCAGCTTCAAGGTGCCGCCGGGCGCCATCGTCGGCATCATCGGCCCGAACGGCGCCGGCAAGTCGACCTTCTTCCGCATGCTGACCGGCAAGGAACAGCCCGACAGCGGCGAGATCAAGATCGGGCCGACCGTGAAGATGGCCTTTGTCGACCAGAGCCGCGACGCGCTCGACGGCACCAAGACCGTGTTCGAAGAGATCTCGGGCGGCTCCGACATCCTGACGGTGGGCAGGTACGAAACGCCGTCGCGCGCCTATATAGGCCGCTTCAACTTCAAGGGTGGCGACCAGCAGAAGCAGGTCGGCACGCTGTCGGGCGGCGAACGCGGCCGCCTGCACATGGCCAAGACCCTGATCGCCGGCGGCAATGTGCTGCTGCTGGATGAGCCGTCCAACGACCTTGACGTGGAAACGCTGCGGGCGCTGGAAGACGCGCTGCTGGAATTCGCGGGCTGCGTGATGGTGATCTCGCACGATCGCTGGTTCCTGGACCGGATTGCTACGCATATCCTGGCGTTCGAGGGGGACTCGCATGTGGAGTTCTTCCCGGGCAACTACCAGGAATATGAGGCGGACAAGAAGCGGCGGCTGGGTGAGGAAGGGGCCAAGCCCAAGCGGATTCGGTATAAGCCGATTGTGCGGTGAGCGTTGTGTAGCGGAGTTAATTCGTCGTTCGCGCTTTCGTGCAAACGACAAATCACAGACTTTGCACAAAAGGCATTCAGTGCGATGGACTTGCAAGGAAAGCAGCACTGACCGTCGCCAAAACAAAAAGCCCCGCTCAATTTGAGTCGGGGCTTTTTGCTGCACCATGCCTGCGACTATTCTTCGGCCTTCTACGGCAATCTCTTAGCCCGCTTTCACCAGCCTCACCCGCGTAATCTCCGACGGCGCCCCAAACCGCTTCGGCGGCCCCCAATACCCGGTGCCACGGCTGATATAAATCCACAGCGAGCCATGCCGCACCAGTCCGGCGGTGTATGGCTGCTGCATCGGCACGAACAGGTTCCACGGCCAGAACTGGCCGCCGTGGGTATGGCCGGACAACTGCAGGTCGAAACCTGCTTCCGCCGCGGCGGCAGCGGTGCGTGGCTGGTGGGCCAGCAGCACGCGCGCGCCGGCGTGTGCCGGGGCGCCGGCGATGGCGCGGTGCGGGTCGCTGCGGTGGCTTTCGTGGAAGCGGCCGGCGGAGTAGTCGGTCACGCCGCCGAGTACCAGCGCGTCGCCGTCGTGCTGCAGCACCACGTGTTCGTTCATCAGCACGCGCACGCCCAGGCGGCGCAGCTCAATGATCCACGGTTCCGCGCCGGAGTAGTACTCATGGTTGCCGGTGACGAAGTAGGTGCCGTGGCGCGCCTGCAGCCGGGCCAGCGGCGCGGTGTGGGCGGACAGTTCGCGCACGGTGCCGTCGACCAGGTCGCCGGTGATGGCGACGGCGTCGGCCTGCAGGCTGTTGACGCGGTCGACGATGCGGTCGAGGTAGGGCCGCTTGATGGTGGGCCCGACATGGATATCGCTGATCTGGGCGATGGTGAAACCGTGCAGGGCGTCAGGCAGGCCGGCCACGGGCACGTCGACTTCGACCACGCGTGCCAGCCGGCGGGCATTGATATAGCCGGCCAGCGTGACCAGCAGCGCCAGCAGCGGCACCGCCGCGGCACTGCCCGCGGACAGGCCGGGCGCGTGCCAGCCGAGGAGCCGTTCCGCCGGCCAGGCGGCGGCCAGTGCCACGTCGCGTACCAGCGTCAGCACCAGCAGGGATGAGAAGAATCCCATTGCCAGCATGCCGATCCACGAAACCAGGTCCGACCAGGGCTGGCTGACGCGCCGCGCCAGCAGCCCGGCCGGCAGCAGGGCGCAGGACAGGGCCAGCCAGGCGACGGCCAATGCCTTGACCGCCATCGGCACCGGCATCGCCGGCAGCAGGCGCAGCCCGATATAGCCGTGCAGCAGGGCTGTCACGAGGGCGGCGGTCAGGATGGTGGTGCGTGGAGGCATGAGGGCGGGGCCAGGGGGGAGTCTTTCAAGATGAGGCCGCGGGGGGCGGCTTCAAGGGGCGATGGGGTGGCATCAGGCCAAGCAAGATGCACACCCGCCTCGCCTGCGCGTGTCGCAACGGCGCGTCGCGGCTTGACATGGCGGCGCGCCGCCCCGACTCCTTCTTGTACGAAGGCCGCTGTCGAGGCCGGCTGATCTGTCTTTTTTCTGGCAGATCCTGAATGTTTTCAAATCAGATTGTTCGCCTTTGCGGCCTAATTTAGATTCGCGGGATGGGCCGCCTGTTGTGCAGCATCGTGCCCGCGGTGCCGGCCCGCCGGCGCAGGCAGCTTCCTCCCGGAGAAACCCATGTCTTTTCGCCTGAAGCAGACCAGCGCCCTGATCGCCGCGGCGTGGCTTGCATTCGCCCCGCTCAGCCCGCAGGCCGCCACGCCGTCCAGGCCAACCGCGGCTGCCCTGAGTTGGCCGCGCAATTTTGACGCCGCCACCGATCATGTGGAGCTGTACCAGCCCCAGATCGAGACCTGGGACGGCAACCGGCTGTCCGGGCGCGCGGCGGTGGCGGTGGGCGAGAAATCGGGTTCGCCGACCTACGGTGTGGTGCATTTCTCGGCCACCGGCGATATCGACAAGCCCTCCGGGCTGGTGCAGCTGACCCGGATCACGGTGGACAGCGTCGAAGTCCCGACCCGGCCCGACGCCGCCGACCGGGTGCGCCAGGCGCTGGTGTCGCGCCTGCCGGCCAACGGGCTGACGGTGCCGCTGGACCAGCTGCAGGCCAGCTACGCGGTATCGCAGCAACTGGCCAAGGCTGGCCGCGTGGCGGTGCGCAACGACGTGCCCCAGATCCTTTTTGCCACCACGCCGACACTGCTGGTGCTGGTCGACGGCGAGCCGGCCTGGCGCGCCGTGCCGGGCACGCAGTACGAACGGGCGCTGAACAGCCGCGCGCTGCTGCTGCGCGAATCCGGTGGCGAGCTGCACCTGAAGGCGGCCGGCTACTGGTATCGCTCCGAATCGGCCGGCGGCGCCTGGGAAGTGATGACGACCGTGCCCAAGGCGCTGGAGAGCGCGGCCACCAAGGCGGCGGCCGGCATGAAGCCCGATTCGATGCTGCCGGCCGACGGCAAGCGGCCGGCCAGGGCGCCGGCGATTCTCTTTGCCACGCAGCCGACCGAGCTGGTCATGACCAGCGGCGCGCCGCAGATGACGCCGGTCAGCGGCGTCGGCCTGCTGACGATGTCAAACGCCGACCATGCGGTCTTTGTCGATCCGGCCGCCAACCAGTATTACGTGCTGGTCTCGGGCCGCTGGTTCCGCGCGCCGATGCTGACCGGGCCGTGGGAGTACGTGCCCGGCAGCCAGCTGCCGGCAGACTTCGCCAGAATCCCGGCGACCGACCCCAAGGCCAATGTGCTGGTCTCGGTGCCCGGCACGCCGCAGGCACGTGAGGCCGAGATCGCCGCGGCCATCCCGCAGACCGCCACGGTGTCGCGCAGCAAGGCCAGCCTGGCGGTGGAGTATGACGGCGCGCCGCGCTTCACGCCGATCACCGGCACTTCGCTCAGCTACGCGGTCAACAGCGGCACCCCGGTGATCGAGGTCGACAGCAGCCACTACTACGCGGTCGCCAACGGCGTCTGGTTCACGGCGCCGGCGCCGTCCGGCCCGTGGCATGTGGCCACCGAGGTGCCGTCGGCGATCTACACCATCCCGCCGACTTCGCCGGTCTACTACGTGACCTACGTGCGCATCTACTCGGTCGCGCCGGAGACCGTGGTGGTGGGCTACACCCCTGGCTATATGGGCGTGGTGGTCAGCGCCGACGGCACGGTCGTGTACGGCACCGGCTATGTCTATCCGCCCTATGTGGGCGCGGTCTACTACGGCTACCCGGCCACCTATGGCTACGGCGCCGGCTTTGGCATCGGCATGGCCGAGGGCTTTGCCTTCGGCTTCGCCGCGGGCGCGTTCTGGGGGGCGGCGTCGCCGTACTGGGGCCCTTATTGGTGGGGCGGGGCGTACAACTGGAACTACGTCAACGTGAACCAGGCCAATTTCTACGGCCGCTGGGGCCAGGGCACCGTGACCCACGCCCAGGGCTGGAACGCCTGGACCGGCACCGAATGGCGCGGCACCGCCGGCGCCGGCTACAACCCGGCCACCGGGGCGCGCTACCAGGGCAGCCGCGGTGCGGCGTTCAATCCCTATTCCGGCAACTATGCGGCGGGCCGCCAGGGCTCGTTCGCCAATCCGTCGACCGGGCGCGAGGGCGCGGCGCGCGGCGGCGTGGCCGGCAACACCTACACCGGCAACTATGCCGCCGGCCGCCAGGCGGCGGGCTACAACGCGCAGACCGGCCGCGTCGGCGCGGCCGAAGCGGGCATTGCCGGCAATACGCAGACCGGCCAGCACACTGCCGGCAGCCGTGGTTTTGTCGCCAATCCGGACAAGAACAATGCGGTGGTGTGGAACAACGGCAACGTGTATGCCGGCCACGACGGCTCGGTGTACCAGCACACCGACGACGGCTGGCAGAAGCACACCCCCAGCGGCTGGCAGCCGGTGCAGTCCGGCAACGACGCCACCACACGCCTGGAGCAGCAGCGCCAGGCGCGCGAGGTAGGCCAGCAGCGCTTCCAGGGCACGGCCCAGCAATGGCAGGGGCGCGGCGGTGGTGGCGGCTTTGGCGGCTTTGGCGGCCGTGCCGGTGGTTTCCGCGGCGGCGACTTCCATGGCGGCTTCCGCCGCTGAGCCAGGGCCCTGGCAGCCCGCGCGGGCAACTGCGCGGGTGCGGGCGAAAGCAAGTCGAAAGCAGTAAAGACGCCTACAAAAGAATTGAATTGGCGCCCGCAGGGCCGAGCCTTACCCTGCCGGTAAAGAGGCGAGTGCGGCCACCGGTCCGGCACGACGGAAGGTCGCCGGCGTGCGCGCGCGGCAATCGCGTGCATAACCATGGCGGGAGAGGGATCCGTGAACACTGCTTTCCATTGGCGCGGCGCGCTCTGGCTGGTCTGCGCGATGACGCTGGCCGCCTGCGGCAAGGACAAACCGGCGCCCAGTGCACCGCCCGCGGCCGAGGTTGGCACGATGACGGTGGCGCTGCGCGATGTGCCGATCGTCTATGACTTCGTCGGCCAGACCCAGAGCTCGCAGCAGGTAGAGATCCGCGCGCGCGTCAATGGCTTCCTGGACCGGCGCGTCTATACCGAGGGCGCGGTGGTCAAGGCCGGCGAGACCATGTTCCTGATGGATCCCAAGCCGTTCGCCGCGGCGCTGGATGCGGCCAACGCCGAAATGGCGCAGCAGGTGGCGCGGCTCAAGACCGCCAATGCCGACCTGGCGCGGGTGCGCCCGCTGGCCGAGCGCAATGCGCTGAGCCAGCGCGACCTGGACGACGCCGTTGGCAAGCAGCAGGCCGCCGCGGCCGCGGTGGAGGGGGCCCGGGCCAATGTCACTAATGCCAGGCTGAACCTGGGCTATACCACGATCAAGTCACCGGTCACCGGCGTGTCGAGCTTTGCCAAGAAGCAGGCCGGCAGCTATATCGATCCGTCGAACAGCCTGCTGACCTACGTGGCCAAGCTCGACCCGATGTGGGTCAACTTCAGCCTGTCCGAGAACGAGGTGCTGTTGTCACGCTCGGAGCAGGAATCCGGCGCGCTCAAGTTCCCGCCCAAGGGCGCCTTTGACGTGGTGATCGTGATGGCCGATGGCAGCCAGTTCCCGCATCACGGCAAGATCACCTTTGCCGATGCCTCGTTCAGTGCCGAGACCGGCACCTATATGATCCGCGCCGAGGTTGCCAACCCGGATGGCACGCTGCGCCCCGGCCAGTTCGTGCGCGTGAAGCTGCATGGCGCCGAGCGCACCAAGGCCGTGGCGGTGCCGCAGGAAGCCGTCATCCAGGGCCCGCGCGGGCAGATGGTGTGGGTGGTCGGCGCGGACAACAAGGCCCAGCAGCGCGTGGTCGACGTGGGCCAGTGGACCGGTGACAACTGGGTTATCCGCTCCGGCCTGAAGGCCGGCGAGCGCGTGGTCGTCAGCGGCGGGCTGCGGCTGACGCCCGACGCGCCGGTCAAGGCCGTCGAGGCTGTTCCCGGACAGAAGCCCGCGGCAGGTGCGGCCGCCGCCAGCGCGCCAGGTGCGCCAGGCGCGTCATCGCCCGCCCAGGCCAGGGGCACGGAGAGCGCAGGGAGCAAGCCATGAAGCTTGCCCACTTCTTTATCGACCGGCCCATCTTTGCGTCGGTTCTGTCGATCATCATCGTGGTGGGTGGCCTGGTCGCGCTGACCAAACTGCCGATTGCCCAGTTCCCGGACGTCACGCCGCCGTCGATCACGGTGACGACTCGATACCCCGGAGCCAGCGCGGAAGTGGTCGCGCAGAACGTCGCGGCGCCGATCGAGCAGCAGGTCAACGGCGCGGACCGGATGATGTACATGAACTCGACGAGTTCCTCGACGGGTGACCTGACCTTGACGGTGTATTTCGAGATCGGAACCGATCCGCAACTGGCGCAGGTAGACGTGCAGAACCGCGTCAACCTGGCGCTGCCGACCCTGCCTGAAGCGGTCACGGCCCAGGGCGTTTCCGTGCAGAAGCGCTCGTCCGCGTTCATGATGGTGATCGCCATCTTCTCGCCGGACAACAGCTACGACCAGACCTTTGTCGGCAACTACGCCAACATCTATGTGCTGGATGCGCTCAAGCGCATTCCCGGCGCCAACCAGTCGGCGATCTTCGGCAATCCGGACTACGCCATGCGGATCTGGCTGCGGCCGGACCGGATGGCGTCGCTGGGCATTACCACGGAAGACGTCAAGAACGCTGTCAGCGCGCAGAACCAACAGTTCTCCGCCGGCCGTATCGGGCAGTCGCCGACCACGGGCACAGTCCTGCAGACGTTCCCGATTGCGACCAAGGGCCAGATGACCGAGCCCGCCGAGTTCGAGAACATGATCCTGCGCGCGCAGTCGGGCGACGCCGCGCTGGTGCGGCTCAAGGACATCGGCAGGGCCGAGCTAGGCATCAAGGACTATTCGCTGCGCAGCCGCTACAAGGGCAAGACCGCCACGCTGCTGGCGGTCTACCAGCAGCCGGGCGCCAATGCGCTGGACGTGGCCAAGCAGGTGCGCAGCACGCTGGCGGAACTGAAGAAGTCGTTCCCGCCGGGGCTGGAATATGAGGTCGCGCTCGACACCACCGAGTTTGTGAACGAATCGATCAACGAGGTGGTGCACACGCTGCGCGATGCGGTGATCCTCGTGATTCTGGTCGTCTACCTGTTCCTGCAGAGCCTGCGCGCAACCATCGTGCCGATCCTTGCCGTGCCGGTGTCGATCATCGGCGCCTTCGTCGGCATGAGCATGTTCGGCTTCTCGGTCAACATGCTGACCTTGTTCGGGATGGTGCTGGCCATCGGCATTGTGGTTGACGACGCGATCGTGGTGATCGAGAACGTCGAGCGCAACATGGTGGAGTTCAAGCTGCCGCCAAAGGAGGCGGCCAAGCGTGCCATGGACGAGGTGAGCGGCCCCGTGGTTGCGATCGTGCTGGTGCTGCTGGCGGTATTCATCCCGGTGGCGTTCCTGTCCGGCATTACCGGCCAGCTCTACAAGCAGTTTGCCGTCACCATCGCGGTGTCGGTGGTGCTGTCCGGGGTGGTGGCACTGACACTGTCCCCGGCGCTTGCGGCAATCCTGCTCAAGCCCGGCGAGCACAAGAAGAACCGCTTCTTCCAGTGGTTCAACAATTCGTTCGATCGCATGATCCAGGGGTACGACAAGTCGCTGCAGCTCGTGATCAGGCGGACGGTGATCTCCATCGTCATCATCCTTGTCATGATCGGGGTGAGCGTGCTGATGTTCGTGCGGATACCGTCGTCGTTCCTGCCGGTGGAGGACCAGGGCTATCTGTTCGGTGCCGTGGTGATGCCGGATGCGGCCAGCCTGGACCGCACCGGCAATCTCTCCTCCCGTGCCGAGGCCTGGTACGCCAAGCAGCCCGGCGTCAGCTCGGTGGCGTCCGTGGACGGGTACAGCCTGATCGATTCGCAGAACAAGGCCAATGCTTCCACCTTGTTCATCACGCTGAAGGGCTTCCATGACCGCAAGGAGGGCGAGAGCGCGGCGGATCTGATCGTCAAGGCGAAGAAGGAGTTTGCGAGCTACCAGGACGGTGTGACCATTCCGATCAACCCGCCCTCGATCCCGGGCCTGGGAACGACCGGTGGTTTTGAGTTCTGGCTCCAGAGCACGGCGGACGGCACCTACCAGCAACTGGAGGAGCGGGTGCATGCCTTTATCGCCAAGGCGCGGCAGCGGCCAGAGCTGACCGGGATCAATTCCACCATCAACACGCGCTCGCGCCAGTTGCTGGTGGAGGTGGATCGCGAACGCTCCGAAACCCAGGGCGTGCCCGTCGAGCAGGTCTATTCCGCGCTGCAGACCATGTTCGGTTCGCTCTTCGTCAGCCAGTTCCCGAAGAACAGCCGGCTGTTCCAGGTGATCCTGCAGGCCGAGGCCGACTACCGCTCGCGTCCGGAGGATCTCGACAAGGTCTACGTGCGCAACCGCAACGGCGAAATGGTGCCGATCAAGGCGGTGACGACATCCCGGTATGTCCCGGGCGCCGATATCATGACCCGCTTCAACAATTTCCCGGCCGCCAAGATCATGGGCGATGCCGCGCCAGGCTACAGCTCTGGCCAGGCGCTTGCGGCCATGGAGGACGTGGCGCGGGAAGTGCTTGGCCAGGGCTACAGTTTTGCCTGGAGCGGACAGGCGTACGAGGAGAAGACCGCCGGATCGACGGCAGCGATGGTCTTTGCCTTTGCCTTGCTGATGGTGTTCCTGATCCTCGCGGCGCAGTACGAAAAATGGTCGCTGCCGTTCGGTGTCCTGCTGGCGGTACCGTTCGCGCTGTTCGGTGCACTGGTTGCCATCCTGTTGCGCGGCATGCAGAACGACGTCTACTTCCAGATCGGGCTGACGGTGCTGATTGCGCTGGCGGCGAAGAATGCCATCCTGATCTTCGAGTTCGCGGTGGAAATCCGGCACAAGGAAGGCCTCAGTGCCTACGATGCCGCCTTGCATGCGGCCAAGCTGCGCCTGCGCCCGATCATCATGACCTCGCTCGCCTTTATCCTCGGCTGCGTGCCGCTGGCGATCGCAAGCGGCGCGTCGGCGGCCAGCCGACAGTCGCTGGGCACCGGCGTGATCGGCGGGATGCTCGGCGCCACGGTGATTGCGCTGTTCTTCATCCCGATGTTCTTCTGGGGGCTGGAGGTGATGTCCGAGCGCAAGCCGAAGCCCAAGGCCGGGGCCGCGCCCACCACGCCACCGGCCGGAGAACCGTCATGAGCGCGCGCCACCAGCTGGCCGGTGCCTGCCTGGCCGCGGCGCTGGGCGGCTGCGCCATCGGCCCCAACTACGAGCGCCCGGCCACGCCCGAGCCGGCCGAGTACCGCATCGACACCGGCGTGCTGTCCGTTGCCGCGGACAGCGCCTGGTGGGACAGCTTCGACGACCCGGTGCTGAACACGCTGGTCGAGACGGCGCTGCGCAACAGCTACGACGTGCGCATTGCCGCGGCCCGCATCGATGAGTTCCGCGGCCAGCTGATGGTGGTGCGCTCGGGATTCTTCCCCCAGGTGAACCTGTCGGCGGCGGCCACGCGCCAGCGCGCCGGCACCTTCAACGGCACGCCGTTCGCGTCGCTCGATGGCCCGCGCAATTCCTACCAGCTGCTCGCCAATGCCAGCTGGGAGATCGACCTGTGGGGCCGCATCCGGCGCCAGGCGGAGTCCGCCGAGGCCAGCCTGTGGAACGCCGAGTACGCGCGCCGTGGCGTGGTGCTGTCACTGGCGGCATCGGTGGTGCAGGGCTATGCCACGCTGCGCGGGCTGGACGCGCAGCTGGAGATCGCGCAGCAGACGCTGAAGGCGCGCGGGGCTGGGCTGGATATCTTCCGGCAGCGCTATGAGGGCGGGGTCATCTCACAGGTTGAGCTGTCGCAGGCAGAGAACGATTTCTATGTGACCGAGGCGACGATCCCGGTGCTGCGCAGCGGCATCGCGCAGACCGAGAACGCGCTGTCGGTGCTGCTGGGCCGCGAGCCGGGGCCGATCGAGCGCGGCAAGCCGGTCAATGAACTGCAGCCGCCGCCGGTGGGTGCGGACCTGCCAGCCGCGCTGCTGTCGCGCCGGCCGGACGTGCTGCAGGCCGAGCAGTCCGCCATTGCCGCCAACGCGCAGCTGGGCGCGGCACAGGCTCTCTACTTGCCGGCCGTCAACCTGAGTGGCCTGTTCGGCGCCATCGCCAGCTCGCCGGCGGGGCTGTGGCACAGCGCCTCTCAGGTATGGGGCTTCGGCGCGGGGCTGACCCAGCCGATCTTCCAGGGCGGCGCCATCCGCGGCCAGGTGCAGACTGCATCGGCACAGCGCGAGCAGGCCATGCTGGCCTACCAGGGCACCGTGCTGGCGGCGCTGGCCGACGTCAACAGTGCCCTTTCCAACGGCATCGAGACACGCAACCGCCTGGTGAGCCTGCGCCAGCAGGAGAAGAGCCTGGTGGTCTATGCCGACCAGTCGAGCGCGCGCTACGAAGGCGGCTATTCCAGCTACCTGGAGGTGACCACGGCGCAGGAGAAGCTGTTCGCCGCGCAGCTGTCGGCGGTGCAGGGGCAGGTGGACGTGCTGACCGGCACTGCGGCGTTGTACAAGTCGCTCGGCGGCGGCTGGCCGTCGGTGCCGCAGGATGTGCGCGATGCGGGGATGCAGGGGGATGCGAAGGTGTTGAGGCGGTAGCAGGGGCGGCTGGCGCCTGCCAGCCGCATGGCACTTACCGCGCCGACCATTCCCCTTGCCGCACCCCCAGTGCCGTGACCACGCCATAGGCCGTAATCCCCAGCGCCACCCCCAGGAAGTGTCCGTCCAGCCCCATCCCGAACACGTTGGCCAGCAGCCAGCCGCCGCCTACCGCCAGCGCGATCCGGCACAGCCCCGCGGCCACCGGCCAGCGCATGCGGCCTGCGCCCATCGAGGCAAAGTACAGCGCCATCCCCAGGCCGAAGCCGCCGAAGGCCGGCCCTACCCATGACAGGGCGCGCGCGGCGATGGCGATCACTTCGGCGTCATGGGTGAACAGGCTGGCAAAGCGCACCGGCGCCAGGCCCACGGCAATGCCGGCGGTGCCGGCGATGACCAGCGCCAGGAACGCGCCGACCCATGCCGTGCGGCGCGCGGTATGCCAGTCGCCTGCGCCCACGGCGCGGCCGACCAGCGCGGTCAGCGCCGAGCCCACGCCAAAGGCCAGCGGGATCATCAGGAATTCCAGCCGCGCCGAGATGCCATAGGCCGCCACTGCCGCGGTGCCGTGGTGGCGCAGTTGCGCGGTGACCAGGATGGTGGTCAGGTTGGCCACCGAGGCCAGCGCGCATGCCACCAGCCCCACCGACAGGATGCGCGCGAACAACTCCCACGACGGCCGTACCCGCAGCACCGGCACGAAGCCAGCGCCGCCGCGCGCCACCACGATCGCCATGGCCAGCGCCGCGGCCCACGACACCGCCGCCAGCGCGGCGCCGATGCCGGCCAGCCCCATGCCGGCGGGCTCGGCCAGCAGCCACGACAGCACCGGGAAGGCGATCCACATCAGCGCCAGCACGCGTGCGGCCAGCGCATGGCGGCCGCCGCCGCGCAGCACCGAGGCCAGCGTATTGGCCAGCCACGCCGGAATCGCGCCGGCACCGAACAGCCAGATCGCATAGTTGGCAGCGGCCTCCGCCGCCGTGGCGCCGGCCACCGCGCCCAGCACGCCGCGCGGGAAGCCCGCCAGCACCACCGCAAAGGCCAGTCCGGCGGTCACTGCGATCAGCAGCGCGTGCATCACCAGCGATGACGCTTCCTCGCGCTTGTTGGCGCCGAGCGCGCGGGCGATGGCCGCGACCACGCCGCCGCCCATGGCCCCGGTCGACATCTGCTGCAGCAGCAGCGCAAACGGCAGCACCACCGCCCAGCCGGCCAGCGCCGCCGTGCCCTGGCGCGCGGCCAGCCAGGTTTCGATCAGCTGGGCCGAGGCCTGCAGCACGGCGATCAGCGCGGTCGGCCCGGCCAGCTTGCCGATGCGGCGCGCAATTTCAGTGGCCGGCACCGCCTCGGCGGGCAGGGCGCCCGCAGGCAATGCGCGCGTGTCAGTCATGGCGGGCCTCCCCTTGCTCGCCAGCGGTCTCGGCCTCCCCAAAGCGCTGCCGCAGGAAGCGGCCGGCGCCCGGGCCGGGCAAGACGCGCACGTCGTCCAGCGTGATCGCGCTGCCGTCGGCGCGCGCCAGCGCCGGCTCGGCAATCTCGGCGCCGGTGCGGCGGTCCTGCAGCAGCGTCAGCGGACCTTTTTCATCGATCATCCAGCGGTCGGCCCAGGCCTTGAGCGCGACATAGGCCGGGAAGAAGTCGCGACCCTTGTCGGTCAGCTGGTAGACGTGGCGAGCGCCGCCCTCGGGCGTGACGCGGGCCAGCAGCCCGTGCGCCACCAGCGTCTTCAGGCGCGCGCTGAGGATGTTGGGGGCGATGCCAAGGTTGCGTTCGAACTCGTCGAAGCGCGTGCTGCCGTAGAAGGCCTCGCGCAGCACAAGGATGGCCCAACGTTCGCCCAGCACGGCCATGGAGCGGGCCACGGGGCAGGGCATCGAGGTGAAATCGGTAGGGGGCATGGTCTCCGCCGTTCTGGTCCTGTCGGCTTGCTTGCAAAGTGCAAGTTTTCTGGAGAATAGCTTGCAAAACGAAAGTTTGCAGGGCGGGCTGCGACCCTGGGTCCGGAAAGCGTTCGTTTACCGGCCAGTGGTGCCGGCTACGCCACCGCGTCGCGGAACACCTCAAGCTTGTCCAGTTCCTCGCGCAGGAACCCGATCAGCGCGCGGGTGGCCATCGACGGGTGCAGGTTGGGCGTGGTGATGATGAAGAGCTTGTTGCCCAGCCCCTCCGGGCGCCAGTCGGGCAGCACCGGCACCAGCCGGCCGGCGCGCACTTCCTCCCAGCCGATGTAGACCGGCAGCATGCCGATCCCGTGGCCCTCGCGCACGGCGCGCGCCAGGAACAGGAAGTTTTCGGACTGCAGCTTTGGCGTCAGCGCCACGTCCACGCGCTGCCCGTCGCGGTAGAGCGACAGCGGGAACTGCCGCGGCGGGTACGGCGGGCACAGGAAGTTGCAGCCGGTCAGGTCCGGCGGCACTTGTACCGGCGGGATGCCTGCGAGGTATTCCGGCGATGCATACAGTTGCCAGCGGATGTCGCAGATTTCACGCGCCACATGATCCAGCGGTGGCGCCGAGGTGACCTTCAGCGCGACATCGATCTCGGCCGCGATCAGGTCGTTGACGCGGTTGGCGAAGAACACGCGCAGCGTGATGCCGGGGTGCTTCTGCGCAAACTGCAGCAGCAGCGGCGCGATATAGGCATCGCCCAGCCCGGTAGGCACGCTCACGCGCACATGGCCACGCAGGGTCTGTCCCAGGCTGTCGATCTCGGCCTGCGCCGAGGCCACTTCCTGCAGGATGCGCACGCCGTGCTGGTACAGCGCATGGCCGGGCCCGGTCAGTTCCAGCCGGCGCGTGGTCCGGCGCAGCAGCTGGGCGCCGGCCTGGTGCTCCAGCTCACGCAGCTGGCGGCTGACCTGTGAGCGCGTCACGCCGCGGCGCCGGCCGGCTTCGGCCAGGTTGCCCGCATCGACGATGTCGACAAAGGCCTGGATCAGGTTGAGGTCCATCGGGGATTGCCTGCAGGATTGTCGCGTCTGGTGCAACATTGTGATTCCGATGCGCGTGATTGTCGATCCACGGCTACGCCGATACAGTGGTCGGCTGACAGAACGGATCGCATACAGGAGACAACGGATGGCCACGGACCTCTGGTTTGAAGACATGCACCGCAGCGGCGAAGAACTGCTGGCGCGCGGCGCCCGCCTGGCCGGCGGCCTGCGCGCGCTGGGCGTGCAGGAGGGCGACGTGGTCGCCGTGCTGCTGCGCAACGATCCGGCCTATGCCGACGTGGTCCATGCCTGCCGCACCGCCGGCTGCTACTACTGCCCGATCAACTGGCACTTCACCGCCGAGGAAGTGCGCTTCCTGCTGACCGACAGCGGCGCCAGGGTGCTGCTGGTGCAGGCCGACCTGCTGCCCGCCGTGCGCGACGCCGTGCCGGCCGGCATGACGGTGCTGGCGGTGGGCCGCCCCGCGCAAGGCGCCATCGACTATGAAAGCTGGCTGGCGCAGCAGCCGGCCTACGACGGCCCGCGCGTGGCACCGCGCGGTCATATGGCCTACACCTCCGGCACCACCGGCCGGCCCAAGGGCGTGGTGCGCCAGGCGCTGCCGCTGGACCGGCTGGAGGAACAGCTCGCGCGCATGCGCTCGGTGGTGCGGCAGACCTACGGTATCGAGCCGGGCTGCCGCACGCTGATGTCGGCGCCGCTGTACCACAGCGCGCCGGGCTCGTTTATCCAGAACGCGCTGCAGATGGCCGAACGCCTGGTGCTCACGCCGCGCTTTGATGCCGAGCAGGTGCTGGCGCTGGTGGAGAAGCACCGCATCGACGTGCTCTACCTGGTGCCGATCATGTACGTGCGCCTGCTCAAGCTGCCGCCCGAGGTGCGCGCCAAGTACGACCTGTCATCGATCCGCTTCGTTGCCTCCACCGGCTCGCCGTGCTCGCCCGACGTGAAGCGCGCGATGCTGGAATGGCTGGGCCCGGTCATCCATGAGACCTACGCCTCCAGCGAAGCCGGCATGATCACCGTGGCCACGCCGGCCGATGCCGCCGCGCGCCCGGGGACCGCCGGCAAGCCGGTCGATGACGCGCAGCTGCGCATCCTCGACGAGAACGGCCGCCAGTGCGCGCCGGGCGAAGTCGGCCTGGTCTACGTGCGCCAGCCCGCCTATCCCGACTTCAGCTACCGCAACAACGACGCCGCGCGCGCCGCCATCGACCGCGACGGGCTGGTGACGCTGGGCGACATGGGCTATGTCGATGCCGACGGCTACCTGTTTATCTGCGACCGCGCCTCGGACATGGTGATCTCCGGCGGCGTGAACATCTACCCGGCCGAGATCGAGCACGAGCTGGTGCGCTACCCCGGCGTGGCCGACTGCGTAGTGTTCGGCATCCCCGACGACGAATACGGCGAGCGCCTGCTGGGCATGGTGCAGCCGATGCCGGGCGTGGAGATCCGCGAGGCCGAGGTGATCGACTGGCTGCGCCAGCGGCTGTCGGGCTTCAAGGTGCCGCGCAGCATCGTGGTCGAGGCGCAGCTGCCGCGCGATGAAACCGGCAAGCTCGCCAAGCGCCGCCTGCGTGACCGATACTGGGAAGGCCGCCAGCGCCGCGTCTGAGCGCCCGCCCGGCCTGCATGGATCACGACCGATAACAACAGGAGGAGACGCGATGCAGAACCAACCGAGCGGACGGCGCGCCTGGCTCGCCGCGATGGCAGCCGGCGCGGGGTGCGCGCTGGCCATGTGGGGCGGGGCCGCGCAGGCTGCCTATCCCGATCGCCCGATCAAGCTGGTGGTGCCCTACACGCCCGGCGGCTCAACCGACCAGTTCGGCCGCGCGCTGGCCGACGGCATGTCGCGCCAGCTGGGCCAGACCGTGGTGGTGGAAAACCGCCCCGGCGCGGCCACCATGATCGGCACCACCAGCGTGGCGCGTGCGCCCGCAGACGGCTACACCATGGTGCTGGCCACCAACGGCAGCATGGTGCTCAACCCGATGCTGTACAAGAAGATCAACTACGATCCACCCAAGGACTTCAGGATCTTCAGCATTGGCGCCGAGGTGCCGCTGGTGGTGGTGACCAACCCCAAGGTCCCGGCCAGCAATATCCGCGAGTTCGCGGCCTACGCCAAGGCCGCGGGCGGCAAGCTCAACTATGGCTCGGTCGGCCTGGGCAACGCGCTCCAGCTGGCCACCGAAATGCTCAAGACCGAGCTGGGCATCAGCGTCACTCACGTGCCCTACAACGGCAGCGCCCCGGCGCTGTCGGCGCTGCTGGCCAACGACGTGCAGCTGATGGTGGATGTGGTCAGCACCTCGCTGCCGCATATCAAGGCAGGCAAGCTCAAGGCCCTGGCGGTCACCGGCCGCACCCGGCTGGATGTGCTGCCCAACGTGCCGACCGTGGCGGAAAGCGGCTATCCCAACTTCCAGGCCGCCACCTGGTTCGGCCTGGCCGTGCCCGCGCAGACGCCGCCCGATGCGGTGGCCAGGCTGCAGGCCGCTGCTGCCCACGTGCTCAAGGACGCGCAGTTCCGTTCCACCTTCAGCGCGCTGGGACTGGTCGTGCAGGCCCCGCGCACGCAGGCCGAGATCGACCGCTATATCGAAGCCGACCGCGAGCACTGGGGCAAGGTCATCAAGGCCAATAACATTTCGTTGGACTGACTGGAAGTGCCGGAGCCGCCAGGGCCATGGGGTAAGCTACTGCTCGCCCCTGGCCCGGCAGGCCGGCGGTGACTTTCCCGTCACCGCCCGCGCCAATCAGGAACAACCCGGCCGGGGCGGGCTCCAACCCGGAGCCGTTCATCAGGAGTCCGATTTGAAATTCCCCGTTGCCGGGCTGGCGCTTGCCGGCCTGCTGGGCGCCGCTGCCGGCGCCATTGCTGCCCCTGCTTCCGCCCCTGCCGCCAGGCCGGCGGCCCCCGCACCGGCCAAGGCCCAGGCCGAGAACAGCGCGCTGTCGCCGCTGCTAGCCATGCTGGAAATCGGCAACCCGCTGCCGGCCTTGCCGGATTGCGCCGACAAGCGCACGCCCGATGGCCGCGATGTCACCGGATTCTGTGTCGAACTGAAGGGCGATGGCCTGATGCGCCAGGTCGGCGTGCCGCGCGCGCAGCGCCCGTCCTTTATGGACGGCCCCTTTGTGCTGGCCTTTGTCGACCGCAACGCGCTGGTCGGCCTGGTGGTGCCGACCGCCGGCGCCAACTCGCAGCAGGCCGCGGCCGACAGCGTCAGCGCGCTGTACGGCAAGCCGTTCCGGCAGGAGCAGGTCGACATGCCCGACAAGGCTGGCAAGAGCGTCAAGACGCTGCACGCCGGCTGGATGCACAAGCCGCTGACGGTTGAGCTCTACGCCATGCCGGAAGACCCCAACACCGGCACCATCGAAATGCTGCTGCCGCAGGCGCGCGTGCTGATGGCGGACAAGGATGCCGAGGTGGACAAGCAGCTCAATCCGGCCTCGGCGCCCGCGGCCAAGGGCGGCAAGGCAGCCGCCGCCAAGCCCGCACCGAAGCCTGCGCCCAAGCCGGAGAAGCCTGGCAGCTGGTAACACCCGCAGCAGGCGGGCCTCAGAGCCCTTCCATCACCTTGTCCAGCCCCCGCACCACGCCACGCACGGTGTGGACCTTGCGGATCGCCAGCAGCGCGCCGGCGACATAGGGCGTGGAGCCGTCGCCGGCCTCGTGCTTCAGGTGCAGGCGCTGGCCGTCGGCGCCGAAGATCACTTCCACGCCAAGCTGGTAGCCCGGCAGCCGCACCGCGTGCACCTGCGTGCCCGACATGGTGGCGCCGCGGGTTTCCTTCGGGCCGTTGACCTGGTCGACCGGCACCGCCTGCGCGGCGGCCTTGACCTGGCCGAGCCGGTAGGCCAGCTCGCGCACGGTGCCAGAGGGCACATCGATCTTGCCGGCCTTGGCGTAGTCGATGATCTCCCAGTGTTCCAGGTGGCGCGCGGCCATCTCGGCAAACTTCTGCAGCAGCACCACCGTGATGGCGAAATTGCCGCAGGCGAGCACGCCGCGGTCGGCCTGGCGTGCGGCCGCATCGATCTCCGCATAGTCCTCGTCGGTCAGCCCCGAAGTGCCCACCACCACGTGCGCGCCGTGCGCCAGCGCCTGCAGGATGTTGTGCTTGGCGATGCCCGGCTTGGTGTATTCGACATAGACGTCGTAGGGCGTTGCCCCCAGGGTCTCGATGCTGGCGGCCGCCACGCCCGGCGTATCGGCATGGCCGGTCAGCTGCGCCAGAGGCTGCCCGGCGGCGCCGCGCGACAAGCCGGCCACCAGGGTCATGTCGGCCGCATGGGCCACGCCGCGCGCCAGTTCGCCGCCGGCCCAGCCGGTCACGCCGCCCACGGCGACACGGATCGGGTTGTTCATATTGTTGCTCCGCAAACGCTTGATCGGGTTGGCAGCATACCGCGTCAGCCGGCGGCGCGCCGGCGGTCGAGCTTGCGTGCCAGCACGATCGAGGTGGTGGTGTGGTTGACGCCGTCGAGCATGCCGATCTCGTCGAGCAGCCGGTCCAGCCGGTCGTGCGTGTCGCAGCGGATCGCCACCAGGTAGTCGACCGGGCCACTGACGGAATTGACCTCTTCGATCTCGGGCAGGCGCTGCAGCGCGCGCAGGATGGCGGGCGCGGCCTTGGGCTGCACTGACAGGCCGCAGTAGGCCAGGATGGCGTTGTCTTCCATGCGCTGCCCCAGCCGCACGCCGTAGCCGGCAATCACCCCGCTGCGCTCCAGCCGCGCGATGCGCGCGACCACGGTGGTGCGGGCGATACCCAGGTGCCGGGCGAGGTTGGCGGCGCTTTCGCGGGCATTGGCCTGCAGCAGCGACAGCAGGTGCCGGTCGGTGGTGTCGAGCTCGGTCATTGCGTCGAGATGGTTCGTCGTTTCGTTCGATTATGGCGGGTTTTCGTCGTTCTTGTGGCTTCATTGTGTCGCGCGGGCTATCCATACTCCAGTCAACAGGACAACCTTTTCTTGTGGACGGAGACACCATGCAAGCCTCGAACCTGGGCCGGCAGGCCCCGCGCGACCTGCCCAAGGCGACCCGCCCGCTGCACGTGGTGGTGCTGGGTGCGGGCAAGATCGGGCGCACCATTGCCAGCATGCTGCATGACACTGGCGACTACCGCGTCAGCGTGGTCGATCATGACGCACGCCGCCTCGACGGCCTGCCGCGCGGCGTGCTGGCGCGCGCCGGCGACCCCACCGAGCCCGGCACCTGCGCCGCGTTGCTGGCCGGCGCCGATGCCGTGCTCAACGCGCTGCCGTTCCACGCCGCGATCAGCGTGGCTTCGGTGGCGGCGCGCCTGGGCGTGCATTACTTCGACCTGACCGAGGACGTGGCCGCGACCCAGGCCATCCGCCAGCTGGCGCAAAGCGCGCGCTCGGTGCTGATGCCGCAGTGCGGGCTGGCGCCGGGCTTTATCGGCGTAGTCGGGCATGACCTGGCGCAGCGCTTCCTGCGCGGCGGGGGGGAACTGCTGGACCTGCAGATGCGGGTCGGCGCGCTGCCGCGCTACCCCAGCAATGCGCTCAAGTACAACCTGACCTGGAGCACCGAGGGACTGATCAACGAGTACTGCAACCCGTGCGAGGCCATCGTCGACGGCCGCCGCGTGGAACTGACGGCGCTGGAGGGGCTGGAAAGCTTCGCGCTGGACGGCATCGAGTACGAAGCCTTTAATACATCTGGCGGCCTGGGCACGCTGCCCGAGACGCTGGCCGGCCGCGCGCGCCATGTCGACTACAAGTCCATCCGCTATCCGGGCCATTGCGCGCTGATGAAACTGCTGCTCAACGACCTGCGCCTGCGCGAACGCCGCGAATGGCTGCGCGATATCTTCGACCGCGCCATCCCGGTGACCGACCAGGACGTGGTGATCGTGTTCGCCACCGCCACCGGCTACCCCGCGGGGGGCGAACGCGGGCGCGGGCCGCTGACGCAGGCTTCGTTCTCGGCGCGCATCGGCGGAGTGGATGGCAAGGGTGGCCATGTCAACGCGATCCAGCTGACCACCGCCGCGGGCATCTGCACCGCGCTGGACATGGTGGCCACCGGCGCGCTGCCGCAATCCGGCTTCGTGCGGCAGGAGTCGATGCCGCTGGACGCCTTCCTTGCCAATCGCTTCGGCCGCCACTATACGCAGCATCCGCTCCAGGAGACCGTCATATGAAAGCGCAAGAGTTCGCTGCCTGCTGGGATTCGCTGGGCCTGCCGCGGCCGTGGCGGGAGGGCGCGCCGGCCGGTACCGTGACGGTACGCTCGCCGGTCGATGGCGAGGCCATCGGCCATGTCCCGGCCTGCACGCCGGCGCAGGCCGACGCGCTGATCGCCCGCGCCCATGCGGCGCAGACCACCTGGGCGCTGCTGCCCGCGCCCGCGCGCGGCGAGATCGTGCGGCGCTTCGGCGAGGTGCTGCGCGAACACAAGCCGGCGCTGGGCCGGCTGGTCTCGCTGGAGTCCGGCAAGATCCTGCAGGAAGGCCTGGGCGAGGTGCAGGAGATGATCGACATCTGCGACTTCGCGGTCGGGCTGTCGCGCCAGCTGCACGGGCTGACCATCGCCTCCGAGCGCCCGCAGCATGCAATGCGCGAGACCTGGCATCCGTATGGGCTGTGCGGCGTGATCTCGGCCTTCAACTTCCCGGTGGCGGTGTGGGCGTGGAATGCGGCGCTGGCGCTGGTGTGCGGCAACGGCGTGATCTGGAAACCCTCGGAAAGAGTCACCCTGTGCGCGCTGGCCGCGCATGGCCTGCTGGAGCGCGTGCTGGCCGCCGCGGCGCCGCAGCACACCGGCATCTCGGCGGTGCTGCCGGGCGGGCGCATGCTGGGCACCCACCTGGTATCGCACCCGGCGGTGCGGCTGGTCAGCGCCACCGGCTCGACCCGCATGGGCCGCGAGGTCGGCATTGCCTGCGCCGGGCACTTCAAGCGCAGCATCCTGGAGCTGGGCGGCAACAATGCCGCCATCGTCGCGCCCTCGGCCGACATCGAGCTGGCGGTGCGGGCCATCACCTTTGCCGCGGCCGGCACGGCGGGCCAGCGTTGCACCACGCTGCGTCGCTGCTTTATCCACGCCGACCTGATGGACACCATGGCGAGCCGGCTGATCACGGTGTTCGACCGCCTGCCCGTCGGCGACCCGCTCGCCGACGGCACCCTGGTCGGCCCGCTGATCGATACTGCCGCGGGCGATGCCATGGCCAATGCGCTGGCCGCCTGCCGCGCGCAAGGCAATATCGTCACCGGCGGCGAACGGCTGCTCGCCGACCGCTACCCGCATGCCTGTTATGTGCGGCCCGCGCTGGTCATGACCGACGAACAGCACGACACCATGCTGACCGAAACCTTCGCGCCGATCCTGTACATGATGCCGTACACCACGCTGGACGAGGCCATCGCGCTGAACAATGCCGCGGCGCACGGGCTATCGTCGTGCATCTTCACGGAATCGATGCGCGAGGCCGAGCGCTTCCTGTCCTCGGCAGGCAGCGACTGCGGCATCGCCAACGTCAACATCGGCACCAGCGGCGCGGAGATCGGCGGCGCCTTCGGTGGGGAAAAGGCGACCGGCGGGGGCCGCGAGTCGGGATCGGATGCGTGGAAGGGCTATATGCGCCGCGCCACCAACACCATCAACTATGGCGATTCGCTGCCGCTGGCGCAGGGGATACGGTTCGAGATCTGACGGCATCTCTGGATGTGTTACAAGGCGCGTAGGGAACGGTAACAAGCCTTACACGCCTTTGACGCCGTATTACGGTTTCTGCCCGTATAACGTCAGCAGGGCAGGCACATGCCCGTTCCGACCCCAAGGACAAATCATGAGAATGCTGACGATTGGACTGGCTGCCGCAGCGGCATCCGTCACCCTGCTGGGCGGCTGCGCCGTCTATCCCACGCCCGCCGGCCCCGCGGTCGGCCCTGCGCCGGTGTACGTGGCCCCGGCGCCGGTCGTGGTGGCACCGCGGCCGTACTATTACGGTGGCTATGGCTACTACGGCCGGGGATACCGCCACTGGTAAAGGCAGCCGTTGGCAGGATGATGCAGGAGGATGCCGGCGCGTAGAGAGAGGCTGCGCGCCGGTGGCATTTCAGTTGCCGGCGGCGTCGCCAGCCCGGCTATTCAGCCCGCCCCAGCTGGGCGCGAGCGTCTGGCCGATCTCCGGCAAGTCCACCAGGTCGAGCACGCGCCCGACCGTATGGTCGACCAGTTCGGCAATGCTCTGTGGCTTCTGGTAGAAACCCGGCACCGGCGGGAACACGATCCCGCCCATTTCCGTCACCGCCGTCATATTGCGCAGGTGCGCAAGGTTCAGCGGCGTTTCCCGCACCATCAGCACCAGCTTGCGCCGCTCCTTGAGCGTGACGTCGGCGGCGCGCGTGATCAGGTTGTCGGACAGGCCGTGCGCTATCGCCGCCAGCGTGCGCATGGAGCAGGGGGCCACCACCATCGCCTGTGCGCGGAACGAGCCGCTGGCGATGGTCGCACCGATGTCGCGCACGTTGTGCACGACGCTGGCCAGTGCCTCCACCTCGGCACGGCTGATGTCCAGCTCGTGCTGCAGGTTCATCACGCCAGCCGGCGAAATCAGCAGATGGGTTTCCACGGAAGGCGCCGCGCGCAGCACCTGCAGCAGGCGCACGCCGTAGATGGCGCCGGTGGCGCCCGTGATGGCGACGATCAGCCGTTTGGGTGTGCCGCCAGTCACGGACATAAAGGAACTCAGCCCTTCAGCAGGGTTTGCAGTTCGCCGTTCTGGTACATCTCCATCATGATGTCCGAGCCGCCGATGAACTCACCGTTCACGTAGAGCTGCGGGATGGTCGGCCAGTTGGCGTATTCCTTGATGCCCTGGCGCACGCCTTCGTCATCCAGCACGTTGACCGTGGTGGGCGCGTCCACGCCGCAGGCCTTCAGGATCTGGATGGCGCGGCCCGAGAAGCCGCACATCGGGAATTGCGCGGTGCCCTTCATGAACAGGACTACCGGGTTGCCCTTGACGATCTGATCGATCTTTTGCTGCACGTCGCTCATGGTTTGCTTTTCAGTGGGGCGATGCCGTGTCGCGGGCGCCGCCTGGGGGGAATGGGACACCACGCGGCCTGGCCGGTGGCGGGGATCTGACGACGATTTTACCGGAATCGCCGCCGGGCTTCAGTGAGAGGCAGTGATGCCGCCGGGCTGAGCGCCTGGCCAGCGCCCGCCGGTGCAGCGTTCCAGGCCGGCCAGGTCGCGGGCGGTGAAGACCCCGGTGAAACCGGCGTCCTCCAGCAGCTGGCGGGTGGCCTGCGCCTGGTCGTAGCCATGCTCCATCAGCAGCCAGCCGCCAGGCAGCAGCCGGGCGCCGGCACCGGCGACGATGACCCGCAGGTCGGACAGGCCGTCGTCGTGGTCGGTGAGCGCGTCGATCGGTTCGAAGCGCAGGTCGCCTTCGGCCAGGTGCGGGTCGCCCTCGGCGATATAGGGCGGATTACTGACAATCAGGTGGAAGCGCAGGCCCGCCGGCAGCGCCGCGTACCAGTCAGATACCAGGAAGTGGATGCGGTCGGCGCCGAGCGCGCTGGCGTTGTCCTGCGCCACCATCAGCGCGCCGGGCGAGATGTCGGTGGCCCAGACTTGCGCATCGCGGCGCTCGCGCGCCAGCGTCACGGCCAGGATGCCCGAGCCCGTGCCCAGGTCCAGCACGGTCGGCTGCGGCACCTCGGCCAGCCGCGCCAGCGAGGCTTCGGCGGCGACCTCGGTATCGGGCCGCGGGATCAGCACGTCAGGCGTGACCCGGAACTTGCGGCCGAAGAATTCGCGCTCGCCGATCAGGTAGGCCATCGGCTCGCCCGCCAGCCGCCGCGCCAGCAGCGTGGCAAAGGCGTCGCGCTGGGCGATGGTGAGGGTGTCGGTGTCACGCGTGATCAGCTGGGTGCGGCTCAGGCCGGTGACATGCGTCAGCAGCATGCGCACTTCCAGGGCAGGCAACCCGGCCATGGCGGCGAGGGTCTGGGCTTCGCGCAGCGTGGGGGTCGCCGGCAGCGCGGCAGAGTTTGGGGAAGACATCGAAAGGGAGGGGACGGTTCTTTTGCCGGCTACAAAAAACCCCACCGGCGCAAAGGCCTGGCGGGGCTTTGGGGCGGGACTTCCAGCTTGGCGCCAGTGTACCGCTCATCGACAGCGGGTGGCGCAATGCCCCCGCCCGGACGATTACTTATTGACGGCGTCCTTGGCCTTGTCGGCACCCGTGTTGACGGCATCCTTGGCGGCCTGCTTGGCATTTGCCATGGCGTGACCGGCGTCTTCCTTGGCCTTTTCGGCGGCGGCCGAGACGTCGGCTGCAGCACCGCTGGCGGCGGACTTGGCTGCGTCAGCGGCGTTGCTGGCGGCAGCGGCGGCATCGCTCGCGGCGGCCTTGGCGGATTCAGCGGCGCTTTGCATGGCGCTCTCGGCGTTCGAGGCGGCAGGCGGGGCTTCTTCCTTCTTGCTGCAAGCGGCCATGGCCGCGGTGATCATCAACAGCGCGAGCAGTTTTTTCATGATTTCGTCCTAGGTATGTTCTCGGGAGAGACTACGCCGGCACCATTCTCCGTTTGCCGGTCGAAATCGATTATAGACAGCCGCCTTACCCCTACCAGTGCTGTTTCAAGCATTTACAAGAAATACAAAGATATCGGCGACTTTACGCGGTGTTCGTGGCGGAAGTCTTTTGCGGATGGGTTTAGTGGCGCTTACGCACCTTCGCCAAGCGCTGCCAGCTGGTCAGCCTGATGCTCGGAGGCCAGCGCCGACAGCAGTTCATCCATGTCGCCGTCCATGATCATGTCGATCTTGTACAGCGTCAGGTTGATACGGTGGTCGGTCACCCGCCCCTGCGGGAAGTTGTAGGTGCGGATGCGGTCGCTGCGGTCGCCCGAGCCGATCAGGTTGCGCCGCGTGCTGGCCTCTTTGGCCTGCGCGGCGCGCGTCTGCATGTCCTTGATGCGGGCCGCCAGCACCTTCATCGCCTTGTCCTTGTTGCGGTGCTGGCTGCGGTCGTCCTGGCACTCGACCACGATGCCGGTCGGCAGGTGGGTGAGGCGCACCGCGGAATCGGTCTTGTTGACGTGCTGGCCGCCCGCGCCCGAGGCGCGGAAGGTGTCGATGCGCAGGTCGGCCGGGTTGATCTCGACTTCGCCCACTTCATCGGCTTCGGGCATGACCGCGACCGTGCAGGCCGAGGTATGGATGCGCCCCTGCGCCTCGGTCGCCGGCACGCGCTGCACGCGGTGGCCGCCTGATTCGAACTTCAGCCTGGAGAATGCCGCGTCGCCGGCGATGCGCACGATCACTTCCTTGTAGCCGCCCAGGTCTGATTCCGATTCGCTCATCACTTCGACCTGCCAGCGCTGGCGTTCGGCATAGCGCGTGTACATGCGCAGCAGGTCGCCGGCGAACAGTGCGCTTTCCTCGCCGCCGGTGCCGGCGCGGATTTCCAGCAGCAGGTTGCGGTCGTCGTTGGGGTCCTTGGGCAGCAGCAGGCGCTGCAGGCTCGCTTCCAGGGCTTCCAGCCGCGCGCGCGCGCTGGCGATCTCGTCGGCGGCAAAGTCCTTCATCTCCGGATCGTCCAGCAGCGCCTGCGCGGTGGCCAGGTCGTCCTGCGCCTGGCGGTACTGGCCGTATTGCTCGGCCACCGGCGACAACTCGGCATGTTCGCGGCTGAGCTTGCGGTACTGGTCGATCTTGGCGGTCGCGTCTTCGCGCGCGAGCAGGGCGTTGACTTCATCGAGTCGCTCGGCCAGTTGGTCGAGCTTGGCAAGCATGCTGGCTTTCATCGGATGCGGGGGAAAGAGGTGGGCCAGGGGCCGGGGCTACCCGTGGACGGGCGGCGGCGTGCCGGCGCGGCAGGGCGCGCGGCGCAAGGGCAGAGCGGCTAGCGCTCGGAGTGGCTGCTGTGGCGGAACAGGCCCGGCACCAGGCGCAGCAGCGCCTCGCGGTCTTCGCCCTGGGTATGGTTCAGCGCGTGGGTGGGGCCGTGCAGGAACTTGCGGGTCAGCGCGCCGGAGAGGGCCTCCAACACGGCTTCAGGGTCGTCGCCGCGTGCCAGCATGCGGCGCGCGCGTTCCAGTTCAGCCTGGCGGATGGCTTCGCCGCTGGTCTGCAGTTCGCGGATGACCGGCACCACGCTGCGCGTTTCCAGCCAGTGCATGAAGTTCTGCACCCGGCTTTCGATGATGGCTTCGGCCTGCGCGACCGCGGCCTGGCGCATCGCGTTGCCTTCACGCACGATCGCGCCGAGATCGTCGACGGTGTACAGGAAGACGTCGTCCAGGCGCGCGACTTCGGGCTCCACGTCGCGCGGCACGGCCAGGTCGACCATCATGATGGGGCGGTGCTTGCGGCGCTTGACCGCGCGCTCCACCGCGCCCAGACCGATGATCGGCAGCGAGCTGGCGGTGCAGGACACCACGATATCGAACTCATGCAGGCGCTCGCCCAGGTCCGTCAGGCGGATCGCGTTGGCGGTCAGGCCCTGGCCGGAGAGCTGCTCGGCGAGCTTTTCGCCGCGTTCCACGGTGCGGTTGGCCACCACGATCTGACGCGGCTGCTGCGCGGCGAAGTGCGTGGCGCACAGTTCGATCATCTCGCCCGCGCCGATAAACAGCACGCGCTGGGTCGAGACGCTTTCAAAAATCCGTTGCGCCAGCCGCACCGCGGCCGCTGCCATCGACACCGAGTGCGCGCCGATCTCGGTCTGGCCGCGCACTTCCTTGGCCACCGCGAAGGTGCGCTGGAACAGCTGGTTCAGGTACGTGCCCAGCGAGCCGGCTTCGCCGGCGGTGCGCACGGCGTCCTTGAGCTGGCCCAGGATCTGGGTCTCGCCCAGCACCATCGAATCCAGGCCGCTGGCCACGCGGAAGGCATGGCGCACGGCTTCGGACTGCGGCAGCGCGTACAGGTGCGGCGCCAGTTCGCCCGCGGGCACGTTGTGGTGCTGCGACAGCCAGCGCAGGGTGTGCTCGAAACCATCCGTGCCCGGTGTCAGGACGTCGGTCGCGCAGTAGATCTCGGTGCGGTTGCAGGTGGACAGGATGGCGGCTTCGGTGCCGCTGCGCCCCGACAGGTGGGAGCGCAGCGCACCCAGCGCGGGCTTGATCTGCTCGAGCGGAAACGCTACCCGCTCGCGCAGCGAGACGGGTGCCGTTGTGTGATTGATGCCGATCGCGAGCAGTTGCATTTGTAGGGGACGGGTACGGTCCGGCGCGTGGCCGGACCGGATGCCATTATACCGCCGGGATCGCTAATTGCAGGCGCGGGGCCGGATTGCAGTATCGTTACGCCGCAGCCCTTGCGGCTGTGATGCTGACAACACAGGAGAAGCGGATGCTGGGCACCTTGATCGTGGGTTTGCTGGTGGGGCTGGCGGCGCGCCGGCTGCATCCGGCAGGGCGCGTGGTGACCCTGCCGGCCGCGCTGGTGCTGGGCGCGGCGGGTGCGGCGGGCGCTTTCTATGGCGGCCGCGCCTTGCACCTGTTTATCGACGGGCAGCTCAGCAGCTGGCTGGCGGTGATCGCCGGTTCGGCGCTGCTGGTGGGGGCCTGGGGTGCAGTGCGGCCGCGCGGGCGGTAAGAACAGAACTGATCGCGGCGGCGGGAATCCGCTCGCCGCATGATCGCGATCAGAAGCGGACCGGCGATTGGGCAATGTCGGCCTTGGCTCTTCCCGCCAGCAGCCGGCGCAGCACGCCGCTGGAATAGTGACTGGCCACATCCTTCAGGAATGCCGCGAAGTCCACATGGGCGCTATCGTCGGCCCGGTCCGAAATGGTCCGCATTACGGCATACGGCACGCCGTATTCGTGGCAGACCTGCGCCACCGCGGCGCCTTCCATTTCCACCGCCAGCAATCCGGGCAGCCGCTCACGCAACTCCGTCACCGCCGCCGGTGAGCCGATGAACTGGTCGCCGCTGGCGATCATTCCGTGGTGCAGCGCCGGCGCGGCCACGCCGAATCGTTCCAGCACCTCGCGCGGCACCTCGGCAGGCAGGTCCAGCTGCAGAAATTCGCGCGCGGCGGCTTCCAGCTCGGCGGTCAGCGCCGGGTCGGCCGGGAACTCGGCACGGTCCAGCAGCGGCACTTCATGGCGGCCGAAGAACGGGCGTGCGTCGAGGTCATGCTGGATGGTGCGGTCGGCGATGACGATGTCGCCGACATTGGTGCCGGCGCCGATGCCCCCGGCCAGCCCGGTGAAGACAATCTGCGTCGCGCCGAACTCGCGGATCAGCGTGACGGTGGTCGCCGACGCCGCCACCTTGCCCATGCGCGCCAGCACCAGCACGCACGGCTGCCCGAACAGCTGGCCGGCATAGTAGTCGCGCATGCCGATCGTGCGCACCGTGGCGCGGCTGTCGTCATGGCGCATGGCGGCTACCAGGCCATCGACTTCATCATGGATGGCAGCAAGGATTCCGAGAGTCATGGAACGGGCGAAGGACGAGAAAACCACAGCATACCGGCCCGCGCGGGCCGGGCATAGATTAGAGCGCGACCGCACCACCCCCTCCCACGGAACAGGTGCGGCCCCCGCGCCGCTTTGCTAAAGTCCCCGTCATCTCAGCACGCAAGGGCGAGCATGCAAGGCACACCCACCGTAGCCAACGGCGAACGGCGCGCCATCCGCCGGGCACTGGCCGACTGGCGCGCACTGGGGCGCCTGGACGCGGCTGGCGTCCCTGAGCCGTGGGCGCGCACCGAGCCCGTCGCCAGCGACTGGCGCCGCTGGCTGGACACGGCGCTGATGGCGCTGGGCACCGCGCTGCTGTGCGCGGGCGTGATCGTGTTCTTCGCCTTCAACTGGCAGGACCTCCACAAGTTTTCCAAGTTCGGCCTGCTGGCCGGCGCGCTCACGCTGCTCGCCGCCTTTGCCTGGCTGCGCCCGGCTGGCGACACCGCGGGCCGCGCCGCGCTGGGCGGCGCGCAGGTCGTCGCCGGCGTGCTGCTCGCGGTGATCGGGCAGACCTACCAGACCGGCGCCGACGCCTGGCAGCTGTTTGCGCTATGGGCGTTGCTGGCGGTGCCCTGGGCGCTGGCGGCGCGCGCCGCACCACACTGGTGGCTGGTGATCGTGGTCGGCAACGTGGCGTTGCTGCGCTATTTCAGCATCCGCTTCGGTGTCGAAGGCGTGTTCGCGCTGCTGTTCGATACGCGTCATATGCGCACCGCCACGCTGGCGCTGCTGGGCGCGGTGGTGCTGCAACTGGTGCTGTGGCAGCTGCTGTGCGCCAGGGCGCCCGCGCTGGGCTTGCGCGGGCAGACCGGCAGCCGCATGCTGGCCGCGCTGGCCTGTGTGCACGCCGGCTCGCTGGGGCTGGCCAGCCTGCTGGACAGCCACTTCGACGGCGCCGCATTCGCGCTGGCCTTGGTGGTACTGGCCGCCCTGGTCTGGTGGTTCCGCCAGCGCGCCTTCGACATCGTGGTGCTGAGCCTGGCCTGCCTGACCGGCATCGTGCTGGCGGTGGCCGCGATCGCCAAGGTGCTGTTCGAGGGCAAGGACGATTTCGGCGCCTTCCTGCTGCTCGGGCTGGTGACCGTCGGCCTTGCCGCCGGCGCGGCCGCCTGGCTGATGCGTGCCTGGCGTGGCCAACTGGAGCAGGCATGACGACCGAACTGCAGACCGAGCAACGGCTCTGGCAGGATCTCGCTGCAGGCGGCGAGGTACAGGGCGAGCGGCCCGACCACACCCACACCCCCTGGGCCGTGCGCTGCCTGATGGGCGCGGCGGGCTGGCTCGGCGCCTTGTTCTTCCAGCTCTTCCTGGTCGGCACCGTCTTCGTCGCCGCGCGCGAGAACGGCATCGCCATGGCGGTGACCGGCCTGGCCATGATCGCGCTGGCCGCGCTGCTGTACTGGCGTGGCGGCGGCATTGCCGCGGGGCAGTTCGCGCTGGCCGTGAGCCTGAGCGGGCAGGGCATGGCCGTGTTCGGGCTGGCCGAGGCCCTGGGCTTCACGCGCGTCACCGAGAGCGCAGGCTTCTGGGCCGGACTGGCACTGTTCGAGGCAGCGCTCGCCTTGCTGGTCCCCAACCGGCTGCACCGGCTGCTGTGCGCGGTGGGCGCATGGATCGGGCTGGCAGGCGCCATGCATCTCGTCCTGGCCGGCAGCGAGCCGAAGGACTGGCTGTTGCTGACATGGTCCCTCGGCTGGCTGGTGCCGCTCGGCTGCGCGCTGGTGACGGGTTTCACGCTGGCCGAAGCACGCCTGTGCGCGGCCGGCCGCCACACGCTGCTGGAACCGCTGGCCGACGCGACGCTGCTGTTCACGCTGGCCGTTGCACTGGTCGTCACCGGCATGAGCCATCCGCTGGCCTGGCTGGGCGGCCCGGAAGCCGGACGTATCCCGCTGGCGCACTGGGTCGCTGGCGGGCTGGCCACGCTGGTGCTGGCCGGCTTCGCGCTCGCCGAATGCCGCCGGCTGGCACTCAGCCCCGCCGTACAGGGCGCCGTCCTTGCTGGCGTGGCGGCCTTCGGCGCGCTGATGGCCGCCGCGCCCGCAGTCGTGGCAGGGGTTCTCGCGCTCGGCCTGGCCCTGCGCCGCGCGTCGATGCCGTGGCTGGGCCTGGGCATCGCCAGCATCGCTATCGGCTTTATCTGGTACTACAGCGCGCTGCACTGGACGCTGCTGGCCAAGTCCGCCACGCTTGCCGCGGCTGGCGTACTGCTGCTGGCAGGCCGTTACTGGCTGCTGGGCCGCACCAAGATGGAGGCCGCATGAAACGCTGGATCCTGATCGCCTGGGCCCTGACGCTGGCACTTGCCGCCGCCGGCATCGCCGGCAAGGAGCGCCTGCTGGCGCGCGGTGAAACCGTCTACCTCAAGCTCGCCCCGGTCGACCCGCGCTCGCTGATGCAGGGCGACTATATGGCGCTGAACTTCGAGATCGGCAACATGATCCGCGCCGCTCAGATGCGGAAGCAGGACGACCGGCCTCCACGCGATGGCGTGGCGGTGATCCGCAGTGACGAACAGGGCGTAGCCAGCTTCGTACGCGTGCACGGTGGCGAGCCGCTGGCAGCAGGGGAGCAACTGCTGCGCTACCAGGTCGCCCGCTCGCGCTGGGGCGGCATGCAGGTGCAGGTGTCGACCGATGCGTATTTCTTCCAGGAGGGGCAGGGCGAGCGGTTCGCGCAGGCGCAGTATGGGGAGTTCCGCGTGGGGGCGGACGGGCAGGCGCTGCTGGTGGGGTTGCGGGGGAAGGGGATGGAGAGGTTGTGAGGCGAAAGTGATGTGCCCCGGCCCAAAGAAAATAGCCACCGCATGTGGTGGCTATTTCACGAGGTCTGCCGGTCAGACGTTGAACAGGAAGTTCATCACATCCCCATCCTTCACCACATACTCCTTCCCTTCCGCCCGCATCTTGCCGGCTTCCTTCGCGCCGGTCTCACCCTTGAAGCTGATGAAGTCTTCATAGGCGATGGTCTGCGCGCGGATAAAGCCGCGTTCGAAGTCGGTGTGGATCACGCCGGCTGCCTTGGGGGCGGTGTCGCCGACGTGGATGGTCCAGGCGCGCACTTCCTTGACCCCGGCGGTGAAATAGGTCTGCAGACCGAGCAGCTTGAAGCCGGCGCGGATCACACGGTCCAGGCCGGGTTCTTCCATGCCCAGGTCGGCCAGGAATTCGGCCTTGTCGGCGTCGTCCAGGTCGGCGATCTCGGCTTCGATGGCGGCGCAGACGGACACCACGGGGGAATTGGTCAGCTTGGCGTGCTCGCGCACGGCGTCCAGGTGCGGGTTGTTCTCGAAGCCGTCTTCACGCACGTTAGCGACGTACATGGTCGGCTTGGCGGTGATCAGGCAGAACGGGCGGATGGCTTCCCACTCTTCGGGCGCCAGGTCCAGGGTGCGCACGGCCTTGGCCTGGTCCAGCACGGCTTGCGCCTTTTCCAGCACGGCGACCAGGCGCAGGGCTTCCTTGTCGCCGGCGCGGGCCGGCTTGATGTAGCGGGCCAGGGCCTTCTCGACGGTGGCCAGGTCGGCCAGCGCGAGTTCGGTGTTGATCACTTCGATGTCCGACAGCGGGTCCACCTTGCCGGCCACGTGGATCACGTTGTCGTCCTCGAAGCAGCGCACCACGTGGGTGATGGCGTCACATTCGCGGATATTGGCCAGGAACTGGTTGCCCAGGCCTTCACCCTTGGAGGCGCCCGCCACCAGGCCGGCGATATCGACGAACTCGACCACGGCCGGCAGAACGCGCTCCGGCTTGACGATCTCCGCCAGCTTGGCGAGCCTCGGATCCGGCACTTCGACCACGCCCACATTGGGTTCGATGGTGCAGAACGGGTAATTTTCGGCGGCGATGCCGGCCTTGGTCAGGGCATTGAACAGCGTGGACTTGCCGACGTTGGGCAGGCCGACGATGCCGCATTGGAGGCTCATGGTAGAAGGCGGGAAATTGCAAAACCCGTATTCTAGCGGAAGGGGGCTTCGCCATCGGCCTGCATGGTCGGGGCATGCGGGCGTGGGGCAGGGCCAGGAGTGACGTGGCTATAATCCAGCCATGACCCGATCCCACGCGTCCGCGCGCCCGTCTGCGCGCAACTCTTCCGCTTTCCAGGTTGCTGTCGTCGGCGGCGGCATCGTCGGCAAGTCCTGCGCGCTGCTGCTGGGCCAGCAGGGCATGGACGTGGCGCTGGTCGCGCCCAGGCCGCCCCGCGCCAGCGGCCGCGCGCCGGCCGGGCCGGATGACTGGGACAGCCGTATCTATGCCTTCTCGGCCAGCTCGCACGCGCTGTTGGAGCGCATGCGCGTCTGGGAAGCGCTGGACCCGGCGCGGATCCAGCCGGTGCGTGACATGCGCGTGTTCGGCGATGTCAGCGCGGCCGAGACTTCGCCCAGCCTGGACGGGGACCTGCACTTCTCGGCCTACGCGGCCGCGGTGCCGCAGCTGGCGTGGATCATCGAATCCGGCCACGTCGAGCGCGCACTGGATACGGCGCTGGGCTTTCAGCATCAAGTGACCTGGCACGACGCCACGGCGAGCGCGTTCGAGCGCGATCCGGACGGTGTCACGCTGACCCTGGGCAATGGCGAAAAGCTGCGCACGGCCTGCGTGGTCGGCGCCGACGGCGCGCGCTCCTGGCTGCGCCAGCAATGCCATATCGGCGTCAGCACGCGCAAGTACCGCCAGCTGGGCGTGGTCGCCAATTTTGCCTGCGAGCGGTCGCACCACGAAACCGCGTGGCAGTGGTTCCTGGGCGCGCCCGAAAAGCTGATGGCCGACGAGGAACCCGCCAACGGCGAAGTGCTGGCGATACTGCCGCTGCCGGACAACCATGTGTCGATGGTCTGGTCCGCCGACGAGGCCCACGCGCACGAACTGCTGGCGCTGTCGCCCGAGGCCCTGGCCGCCACCGTGATGCAGGGCGCCAGCGGCGCGATCGGCGCGCAGTTCGGCGCGCTGCGCTGCGTGACCCCGGCGCAAGGCTTCCCGCTGGTGCTGCAGCGTGCCGACCACTTCGTGCAGCCGCACGTGGCGCTGGTGGGCGACGCCGCCCACGTGGTGCATCCGCTGGCCGGGCAGGGCATGAACCTGGGCCTGCGCGACGTGGCGGAACTTGGCCGCGTGATGGCCGACAAAGAACCTTTCCGCAGCGAGGGCGACCTGCGCCTGCTGCGCCGTTACGAGCGCGCCCGCGCCACCGACCTGTTGTCGCTGACCGCGGCCACCGACGGCCTGCACCGGCTGTTCTCGCTGCCGGGCGGCGTGGCGCGCGTGGTGCGCAACACCGGCATGCGCGCGGTCGGCGGACAGTCCTTGCTCAAGCGCTTCCTGATCGCGCGCGCGCTCGGCTGACCGCGGCCGCACCCACGATCCGATCCCTTTACCGAATACTCTGGAGCCCACATGTTCTCATTCCTGCGCCGCCGCCCCGCCATCAGCGCCGCGATCACCGCCATCGCCGGCGGGCTGGCCGCGGCGGGTTTCGCGCTGCATGCCATGGCTGCCAGCGAGCCCGGCACCGACCGCATCAAGGAGTCGCTGCAGAAGGTGCTGGGCGGCCGCGCCGAAGTGAAGAGCGTGAGCAAGACCCCGGTGCAGGGCCTGTTCGAGGCCAATATCGGCGGGCAGGTGGTCTATACCGACGCCTCAGGCCGCTACATCCTGAACGGCGAGATGATCGACACCCGCACCGGCGCCAACCTGACCGAAGAGCGGCTGGCCGAGATCAACCGCATCAAGTGGTCGGACCTGCCGCTGGCGCGCGCGATCAAGTGGACCAAGGGCGATGGCAGCCGCCAGGTGGCGGTGTTCTCCGACCCCAACTGCGGCTACTGCAAGCGCATCGAGCAGACCTTCCAGCAGATGGACAACATCACCGTGTACACCTTCCTGTACCCGGTGCTGTCGCCGGATTCCGAAGCCAAGGCCAAGCAGGTCTGGTGCGCTTCTGACCGCACCAAGGCCTGGCGCGACTGGATGCTCAAGCAGGTGGCGCTGAGCGGCAACGGCAGCTGCAAGACCCCGCTGGAAGAGAACCTGGCATTGGGCCACAGCCTGAACGTGACCGGCACGCCGGCGGTGTTCTTCACCGACGGCACCCGCATCCCCGGCGCGGCGGACGTCGCCACGCTGGAACGCAAGCTCGCCAGCATCAAGAAATAAGCGCGCGCCGGACCTGTCCCGGCCCGATCGACGGCCGGACTTGTCCGGCCGTTCTGCTTTCTGCCTTTTCCCTGATTCCATGCGATCGCCGGCAGGCGACAAAGGAGACACCATGACCTTCCAGGCATTGCTGCTGACCCAGGCCGACGGCGCCACCCAGGCCAGTATCGCCACGCTCGACGACGCGCAGCTGCCCGCCGACGGCGATGTGCTGGTTGCCGTCGATTACTCCACCATCAATTTCAAGGACGGGCTCGCGATCACGGGCCGCTCGCCGGTGGTGCGCAAGTGGCCGATGGTGGCGGGCATCGACGGCGCCGGCACGGTGCTGGAGTCCGCGCACCCGCGCTGGAAGGCTGGCGACAAGGTGGTGCTCAATGGCTATGGCGTGGGCGAGACGCACTGGGGCTGCCTGGCGCAGCGCGCGCGCCTGAAGGGCGACTGGCTGGTGCGCCTGCCCGACGCCTTCACCACGCGCCAGGCCATGGCGATCGGCACCGCGGGCTATACCGCGATGCTGTCGGTGCTGGCGCTGGAGCGCGGCGGCGTCAACGGCCCGGTGCGCCCGGGCGATGGCGAGGTGCTGGTGACCGGCGCCTCGGGCGGGGTGGGGACGGTGGCGATCTCGCTGTTGAGCAAGCTTGGCTACAAGGTGGTGGCCTCGACCGGCAAGACCAGGGAAACGGATTTCCTGAAGGCGCTGGGCGCCGATGACGTGATCGACCGCGCCGAACTGGGCGTGCCCGGCAAGCCGCTGCAGAAAGAGCGCTGGGCCGCGGTGGTCGACTCGGTCGGCTCGCACACGCTGGTCAATGCCTGCGCCCAGGTGTGCTACGGCGGCGTGGTGACGGCGTGCGGGCTGGCGCAGGGCCTGGACTTCCCGGGGTCGGTGGCGCCGTTCATCCTGCGCGGCATCACCTTGCACGGCATCGACAGCGTGATGGCGGCGATGCCGCTGCGCGAGCAGGCCTGGCAGCGCCTGGCCAGCGACCTGGAGCCGGACCGGCTCAATGCGCTGACGCGCGAGATCGGCCTGGGCGATGCGATCGAGGCGGGCCGCAAGATCATGGAAGGCGGCATGCGGGGGCGCGTGGTGGTGGATGTGAATCGCGGCTGATCGGGCACCGTCGCCCTGATGCACCACCGCGTCGGCGCCGCCCGCAGGCGCCGACGTTACAATCCAGCCCATGACGCCGATCCGCTACGCCATTGCCCCGCTTCAGCCTGAAGCGCACCTGTTTGCCGTCACCGTTACCGTGAGCGAGCCCGATCCCGCCGGCCAGTGTTTCTCGCTGCCGGCCTGGATCCCGGGCAGCTACATGATCCGGGACTTCGCGCGCAATATCGTGCGCATCCGCGCCGACGCGGGCGGGCGCGAGGTCAGCCTGACCAAGCTCGACAAGCAGCGCTGGCAGGCCGCGCCGGTCAGCCTGGCCGACGGCCCGCTGACGCTCAGCTACGAGGTCTATGCTTGGGACCTGTCGGTGCGCGCGGCGCACCTGGACACCACCCACGGCTTCTTCAACGGCAGCTCGGTGTTCCTGTGCGTGGACGGGCAGGCCGAGCGGCCATGCACCGTCGATATCCATGCGCCCGCCGGCGAGGCCTATCGCGGCTGGCGCGTGGCCACCGCCATGCGCGAGGCGCCGGGCCGCGCAGGCGCGAAGCGCTACGGCTTCGGCCGCTACCAGGTGGCCGACTACGATGAGCTGGTCGACCATCCGGTCGAGATGGGCACCTTCCAGCTGGCCAGCTTCCGCGCCTGCGGCGCGCAGCACGACGTGGTCTTCACCGGGCGCGTGCCGCAGCTCGACCTCGAGCGCGTGTGCCGCGACCTGAAGCGCATCTGCGAAACGCAGATCCGGCTGTTCGAACCCAAGACCGCGCAGGCGCCGTTCCTGGACAGCAACCGCCGCTACGTCTTCATGACGATGGTCACCACCGACGGCTACGGCGGCCTGGAACACCGCGCCAGCACAGCGCTGATATGCGCGCGCAATGACCTGCCGGTGCGCGGCGACAGCGACACCAGCGAGGGCTACCGCACCTTCCTCGGGCTGTGCAGCCACGAGTATTTCCACACCTGGAACGTCAAGCGCATCAAGCCGGCCGCGTTCGTGCCGTACCGGCTGGCCGAGGAAACCCATACCCCGCTGCTGTGGCTGTTCGAGGGCTTCACCAGCTACTACGACGACCTGGTGCTGGTGCGCTCCGGCTGCATTACCGACGAGCAATACGTCGAGATGCTGGCCAAGACCTGGAACGGCGTGCTGCGCGGCAGCGGCCGCACCAAGCAGAGCGTGGCGGAAAGCTCCTTCGATGCCTGGACCAAGTACTACCGCCAGGACGAGAACGCCGCCAACGCCATCGTCAGCTACTACACCAAGGGTTCGCTGGTGGCGCTGGCGCTGGACCTGACCATCCGCGACAAGACCCGCGGGCGACGCTCGCTGGACGATGTCATGCGAGCGCTGTGGCGCCGCTACGGCCGCGGCTTCTACGCGCCGGGCGCGGTGCAGCGCGGCGTGACCGAGGCCGAGGTCCATGCACTGTTCGATGAAGTCACCGGTCTGCGCATGGGGCCGCTGCTGCGCTCGCTGACCGAAGGCACGGGCGAGCTGCCGCTGCCGGCGCTGTTCAGGACCTTCGGCGTCAAGGCCGAGGCGCAGAAGCCGGCGCGCACCGCGGCGCTGGGCATCAAGGTCAAGAGCGATGAGGGCTGGGTGCGCGTGGCGCAGGTGTTCGACGGCGGCGCGGCGCAGGCCGCGGGCCTGTCCGCCGGCGACCTGCTGGTGGCGATCGACGGGCTGCGCGTGGCGCCGGGCCAGATCGACAAGCTGCTGGCGCGCTACCGTACCGGCGACCGCGTCGAGCTGCACGCCTTCCGCCGCGACGAGCTGCAGGTGCTGCCGGTGACGCTGGCGCGCGAGCCGGCGGCGCAGTTCAAGGTGAAGCTCGAGAGCGGACGGCACGCGGCACGCTCGCGCTGGCTGGGCCAGTGAACTAGTCTTCCGCTGCCACAGCCGCCACCGCACTCCATCGCCCCCGCTGCATGCAATACGCGCACGATCCCCGCACCTTCCTGTATTCGCACTACGTCTACCGGGGGCTGCGCTCGGCCACCGGGGTGATCGGCGCCACGCTGATCGCGCTGCACTTCAGCGACCTGCCCACCGCCATGGTGGTGTCGATGGGGGCGCTGTGCACTAGCCTGATGGACCTGCCCAGCCCCCTGAGCCACAAGTTCAACGAGATGCTGGCCAGCGTGCTGCTGTGCAGCGTGGTCACGCTGGTGGTGGCGCTGGCCACGCCGTTCCCGCGCGTGATGCCGTTCCTGCTGGTGCTGGTGACGTTCCTGGCCGGCATGATGACGGTGTACGGCAACAAGACGCTGCCGCTGCAGTTCGCGGCGCTGTTCGTGATGACGCTGACCATCAACGAAGACTTCCTGGTGCGGCGCGCGCTGGAGCACGCGGCGCTGTTCAGCATCGGCGCGGTCGCTTATCTCGGCTATGCGATGCTGGTGAGCTGGATCACCGAGCGCCGCACCAAGCAGCAGGTGCTGGCCGAATCGTTGTATGAGCTGGCCGGCTATCTTGAGATCAAGGCCGGCTTCTACGACGCCGGCAACGACTATGAGGCCCAGTTCAACCAGTTGGTGCGCCAGCAGATCGTGGTGGCCGAGCGCCAGCAGGCCGCGCGCGACCTGGTGCTGCGCGGCAACCGCACCCCGCATGACGGGCTGCTGGTGCAGGTGCACATGCGCATGCTCGACCTGTACGAGTACATCCTGTCGACCAACACCGACTATCCGCTGCTGCGCCAGACCTTTGCCGGCACGCCGGTGCTGGACCACCTGCGCGGGCTGGTGCTGCAGATGTGCAAGGACGTGGAAGAGATTGCCTACGAGGTCACGCGCGGCCGCGCCTCGTACGCCACGGTGGAATACCGCCCGGGCCTGCGCGCGGTCGAGGCCGAGATCGCGCAGTTGCGCCACCACCATATCAACCCGGCGGCGATGACGGCGCTGGTTGAAACGCTCGACATGATGCGCGGCGCGATCACGCTGGTCGGCCAGCTGCACGAAGCGTCGCGCACGCCGGTGGAGCCGGCCAGGGTGCTGCCCGGCTCGGACATGACGCCGTTCCTGACGCGCCAGAAGTATGAGTTCAGCGTGCTGCGCGACAACCTGAAGTGGAGTTCGCCGGCGTTCCGTTTCTCGCTGCGGATCTCGATGGCGGTGTCGCTGGGGCTGTGGATCGCCGAGCACGTGCCCTATGTGTCGCACAGCTACTGGATCCTGCTGACCATCATCGTCATCCTGAAGCCCAACTTCAGCATGACCAAGCAGCGCTACAACGACCGCGTGATCGGCACGCTGATCGGCTGCGTGGTCTCGGTCGCGATCCTGAAGGTGGTGCACCAGCCGCTGATCCTGCTGGGCGTGCTGTTCCTGTCATTGGTGGCCAGCGCCGCGTTCGTGACCATCAAGTACCGCTATACCGCGATTGCCGCCTGCATCCAGGTGCTGATCCAGATCCACCTGCTGATGCCGGGGAGTCCAACCGTGGCGGGCGAGCGGCTGGTGGATACGGTGATCGGCGGCATCATCGCCTCGCTGTTCAGCTTTGTGCTGCCGAGCTGGGAATACCGCGCCATCCCTAAGCTGGTGGAGGGGGTGCTGCAAGCCAACCGCCGCTATATCGGCGCCACGCGCGACCTGCTGCTGCGCCGGACCAAGGATGACTTTGCCTACCGCGTGCAGCGCAAGCAGTTCATGGACAACCTGTCGGCGCTGATCTCGTCGTTCCAGCGCATGCTGGACGAGCCCAAGAGCCGGCACCGCGCGGTGGACAACCTGAACCGCTTTATCGTGCAGAACTACCTGGTGGCGGCGCACGTGGCGTCGGCGCGCATCCAGGTGCGCCAGCACTATGATGAACTCGATATTCCGGCCGCGGAAGCCGCGATCGAGCAGGCCACCGAGGCCGCCAGCCACAGCCTGCAGGTGGCCAGCGAGCGGCTGCATGCCGATGAGCGCGGCGGCGGTCGTGGCGCGGGCTTTATCCGCAGCGGGAAAACGCCGGTGGAACGCAAGGCGGCAGCGCCTGCGGCCGTGGACAAGCCGGACGAAACCCCCGCTGAAGCTGTCGCCGATGCCGAACCGGTAGCGGCCACCGTCAGCACCGAAGTTGCCGAGGCCGCCGAAGACGCCGTCGCCGAACGCCGCGCCCGCCTGGCCGATTCGGCCGACAAGCGCCGCACCGACGTGCTGGTGCACGCGGCCGCCGCCGGCGAATCCAGCCATGAGGCCGGTCCCACCGCCAGTTCCACCGGCCGTCCGGCCAATGCGGTGCTGGACCGCCGCCTGCGCGCTTTGCGCGAGGATGCGGCCAAGATCGCGCTGCGCACCGGTGCGATCGGCCGCGCCATGCGGGCGCGCGCTTAGCAGCGCGATTGAAGACCGTGGGGTTGCTCCCCTCTCCCGCGTGCGGGAGAGGGGCCGGGGGAGCAAACCATGGTTGTGGCTTAAGCCCCTTGCCCCTGCGGCAGCTCCTCCTCGGGCAGTGTCAGCATGCCGCTGTTGTAGCTGTATTCAAAGATCTCGCCATAGCGTCCCCAGCCGATCGCCACGCTCAGCACGCGTTCGGCCTCGGCCGCCTTCAGGAACTGCTCGAGCTCGTTCAGCACCTGTTCCTCGCGGATCTCGCCGGTTTCGCTGGCCACCAGCTCGCGGCGGATGTGCGCGGCCAGCGCCACGTTGCCGAGCAGTTGCTGGCCAAAGATCGTCTTGCGCTGCTGCGGCTCGGCGGCATAGTAGGTGCGGCCGGCCTCGGTGGCGGTGATATCGCCGCGCTCGATCGCCACCAGCTTCACCAGCTGCAGTGCTTCGCAGGCGGGCAGCAGTTCGTCGTCGGTGAGGCCGGCTTCGTCGGCCAGGTGCGGCAGGTCGGCGCGGCCGTTGAAGGGCGCCTCGCACAGCAGGTCGAGGATGGCTTCCATCTGGCTGATGTCGGCATCCGGCAGGCGGTAGCCGATCTGGCGCGCGGGGGCTTGCGCGGGCAGGCGCGCTTCGGCGGCGGGGGCGGTCATCAGCGCGTAGATCTCGTCGACCAGCGCGCGCACCTGCGCGCTGTCGCGGTTGCGCGGACGCGGCAGCGCAACCGGCACTTCGGCGCGGATGCGGCCCGGGTCGCTCGACAGGATCACGATGCGGTCGGCCATCATCACCGCCTCTTCGATATTGTGCGAGACGATCAGGATGCTCCTGATATTGGCACGGCCGCTTTCCCACAGCGCCAGCATCTCGTCGCGCAGGGTCTCGCCGGTCAGCACGTCCAGGGCCGAGAAGGCTTCGTCCATCAGCAACAGGTCCGGCTCGGTCACCAGCGCGCGCGCAATGCCCACGCGCTGGCGCATGCCGCCCGACAGCTCGCGCGGCAGCGCGCTGTTGAAGCCGGCCAGCCCGATCATGTCGATCGCGGCCTCGGCGCGGCGCTCGCGCTCGGCCCTGGGCACGCCCTGGGCTTCGAGCCCCAGCTCGACGTTCTGCTGCACCGTCAGCCACGGGAACAGCGCGAACGACTGGAACACCATGGCGATGCCCTCGGCGGTGCCGGCCAGCCGTTCGCCGCGAAAGTGCACCTCGCCGCGGTCGGCGCCGACCAGCCCGGCCATGATGCGCAACAGCGTGGACTTGCCCGAGCCGGACTTGCCCAGCATGGCGACGATCTCGCCCTCGCGCAGCGTCAGGTCCACGCCTTCGAGCACGGCGCGGTCGCTCTGGCTGGCGGTGCGGAAGATCTTGCCGACGCCGCGCAGCTCGATCACGGCGGGGGCGGCGGTGGATGCAATGTTCTCGGCCATCGTTGCCTTACAAGCGGGTGCGCTCTTGCGCGAGTTGATACAGGCGGTTCCACAGCAGCCGGTTGAAGCCGACCACAAACAGCGCCATCACGCCGATGCCCAGCGCAATGCGCGGGAAGTCGCCGCGCGCGGTGGTCTCGGCGATATAGCTGCCGAGCCCGGTGGCGACGATGGTGCGGTCGCCCCAGGTCACGTACTCGGACACGATGCTCGCGTTCCATGAGCCGCCGGCGGCCGTCACCAGCCCGGTCAGCAGGCTGGGAAAGACTGCGGGGATCAGGAAGCGCTTCCACAGCAGCCAGCCACGCAGGCCAAAGTTGCGCGCGGCGAGCTTCAGTTCGGTGGGAATGCCGGAAGCCCCAGCGACCACATTGAACAGGATGTACCACTGCGTTCCGAAGATCAGCAGCGGGCTCAGCCAGATCTCCGGGTTCAGTCCGAAGCGCACGATCAGCATCACCGCCAGCGGGAACATCAGGTTGGCCGGGAAGGCGGCCAGGAACTGCGCAATCGGCTGGGCAATGCGCGCCAGCTCCGGGTTCAGGCCGATGCGGATGCCGATCGGCACCCACACCAGCGCCGCCAGCGCGATCAGCACCACCACGCGCACCATCGTAATCGTGCCGAGCCACAGCACATGCCCGACCTCGGCCCAGCCCACTTCGCTGTGCACGAAGTAGCCCACGCGCAGCAATGCGGCCAATGCCACCAGCACGATCACGGCGTCGCGCAGCCGGCCGAGCCACAGCGCGCGCCGCGGATTGTCCGGCTGCGCCGGGGCCTGCCCGCGGCGCGCGCCCCACGCCAGCGTGCGTCCGGCCAGCGCCGCCGTCTGCGCCAGCAGTGCACCCACCCACGCCGAGCGGCGCAGCAGGTCCAGCAGCCACGACTGCGGCAGCTTGTCCTGCGCCAGCGTCTCGAAGCGGAAGCGGTCGGCCCATGCCACCAGCGGGCGGAACAGCAGCTGGTCGTACAGCAGGATGCCCACCAGCATCGCCAGGATCGCCCAGCCGATCGCGGCCAGGTCCTGCTGCTGGATCGCCAGCGCGATATAGGAGCCGATGCCGGGCAGGCGGATATCGTGGCCGGATACCGAGATAGCCTCGGACGCCACCACGAAGAACCAGCCACCGGACATCGACATCATCATGTTCCACAGCAGCCCCGGCATGGCGAACGGCACTTCCAGCCGCCAGAAGCGCTGCCACGGCGACAGCCGGAACATGGCCGCCGCTTCCAGCAACTCGCCCGGGATGGTGCGGAACGACTGGTACAGGCTGAACGCCATGTTCCACGCCTGCGAGGTGAAGATGGCGAAGATCGCCGCACACTCCACCCCTGCGATATTGCCGGGAAAGAGGGCGATAAAGCCGGTCACGGTGATCGACAGGAAGCCCAGCACCGGGATCGACTGCAGGATGTCCAGCGCCGGCACCAGCACCTTCTCGGCCGTGCGGCTCTTGGACGCCAGCGCGGCGAAGGCCAGCGAGAACAGCAGCGACGCCGCCAGCGCCGCCAGCATGCGGATGCTGGTGCGCATCAGGTAGTAGGGCAGGTAGGCCACGTCCAGGTGCACCGCCAGCTGCTGGTCGGGCTGGAACGGGGCGTTCATCTGCTGCGCGGCGAACGCGACCATCACGATCACGGCCAGGATGATCGGCAGCAGCGCGAGGTCGAAGCGGTTGGGCGGCGCGCGCAGCAGCTGGCTGTCAAAGCCAGGGGCGGGTTGGGCCGCGCGGCGGTCGGCGGGTGGCATCATGGGCGCTTCTCGGGCTTGTATCGAGCTTGGATGGCAGGGCTTGTAACCCGGCCCTGGATCGCGGCCCCGGCGGACAATGGCAAAGCCCGCATGCCGCCGGCTTCACGCCGGGCGGCGCGCATCCCTTTGTAACGCCCGGCATGGCGGTCTAGTTTACTTGGTGTGGATGACAGATCGCGCACGCTGCCGACGTGCGCTCAAAGGGAAAAGCCATGAAGAAGGAAACCTGGCGCCTGGTCGCGCATGGGCGCGTGCAGGGCGTGGGCTACCGCGCCGCCTGCGCCGACGCGGCGGACGACCTGGGGCTTGGCGGCTGGGTGCGCAACCGGATCGACGGCACCGTCGAGGTGATGGCGCACGGCACGGTCAAGCAGCTCGAAGCCCTGCAGGCGTGGATGGAACAGGGCCCGCCGGCGGCGCAGGTGACGCTGGTCGAGGTCGGGCCTGGGGAAGGGGAGTTTGGCGGCTTCGAGTTCCGGCCGACGATCTGATGGACTAGGCGGCGGTCCAGTCGACCGGCGTGCGGCCGTTCGCTTCCAGCCAGCGGTTGGCCTCGCGGAAATGCCCGCAGCCCAGGAAGCCCCGGTGCGCCGACAGCGGCGACGGATGCGGCGCTTCCAGCACGCAGTGGCCGGCGCCCAACAGCGGCTTCTTGGCCTGCGCGTGGCTGCCCCACAGCATGAACACAAGATTCGGGCGGCTGGCGGCGAGGTTCTGGATCAGGCAATCGGTGACGGCTTCCCAGCCGCGCCGCGCGTGGCTGGCGGCCTGGCCCTGTTCCACCGTCAGCACGGTGTTGAGCAGCAGCACGCCCTGGCGCGCCCAGCCTTCCAAGTTGCCGGAGGTGCGCGGCGCGCCGTTGCCGTTGGCGCCGAACTCGGCTGCGATTTCCTTGAAGATGTTGCGTAGGCTGGGGGGCACCTTGATGCCCTCCGGCACCGAGAACGCCAGCCCGTGCGCCTGCGGCAGCTCCACGCCGCCGACCGTACCGGTGCCGTGGTAGGGATCCTGGCCCAGGATCACCACCTTGACCGCGTCGGGCGGGGTCAGGTGCAGCGCGTGGAAGACATGGTGCGGGAACACCGCCTTGCCAGCGGCACGTTCGCCGTCGACAAAGGCGGCCAGTTCCTGCCACGCCGGCACGCGGATGCACGGGTCCATCAATGTGCGCCAGGCGGCGGGCAGGGCGTCGGCCTGGACCTGCAGGCTGGCCGCAGGGGACGGTTCGCCGGGGGCGCGGGGGGCTTCGGCGGCGAAGAGATCAGCTTGCATGCGTGAGGAAAGCTTGGCGGGAAAACCGCGATTATGAGGCCTTGCCTTCGGTGATTCCCGCCAGGCGGTAGCCGCGGGCGGCTTTGCTGAGGTCCGAGGGTGCAAGCGCGCCAACGGTGGTCAGCCGCGCGGCAAAGGCGCGCAGGGCATTGGTCGCGTGCGCGGCGTCGCCGTCGAGCCATTCCAGTTCGAGTTCCTGGATGGGTTCCTGCGCGGTGGCGGCCGGCGCGGTGATGGTGCCGGAGTCGAGCGCGGCCTCGATGCGCGCGCCGTCCTGCGTGACCAGCCAGGTGCGGCGGACGAAGTCGGTGCGGAACACCGGCGCCAGCCGGCCGATCAGTGGCGCGAGCACGGTTTGCGCTTCCGCGGGGAAGGTTTGCAGCTCGATGGTCTCGCCGGCGATCTCTGCCTCCCATTCATGACGCGTGGCCAGGCCGCCCTGGCTGCTGCCGGCGGTCTTCAGTGTCTGCAGCCATTGCTCGCCCTTGCGGCGCAACCGCAGCGCGGCGCGCGCCTGCGCCAGGTCGCGTTCCGGGGTGTCGAGGTAGACGTTGAGCAGCGTGGCTTCGCCCTGCGGGGCGCCGTTGGCGTCGAGCCAGGCGGCCAGCGGGGCCAGCGCGTCGTCGGGGACGGTCAGCTTGAGTTCGATTTCCTGGGCCATGGCTCAGGCAAACAGCCGCGCCAGCTCCACGCCCGGATCCGGCGCCCGCATGAACGCCTCACCCACCAGGAAGGCATGCACGTTGGCATCGCGCATGCGCTTCACATCTGCCGGGCCGAGGATGCCGGACTCGGTCACCACCAGCTTGTCGGCCGGCATGTGCGGCAGCAGGTCCAGGGTGTTGTCCAGCGACACCTCGAAGGTGCGCAGGTTGCGGTTGTTCACGCCGAGCAGCGGAGTCTTCAGGCGCAGCGCCGCATCGAGCTCGTCGTCGCCGTGCACTTCCACCAGCACATCCATGCCGAGCTCGAGCGCACAGGCTTCCAGGTCGGCCATCAGGCCCGGGTCCAGCGCGGCGACGATCAGCAGGATGCAGTCGGCGCCCCAGGTGCGCGCTTCATAGACCTGGTACAGGTCGACCATGAAGTCCTTGCGCAGAGCCGGTAGCGGACAGGCGCCGCGGGCGCGCTTCAGGTAGTCGGCGTGTCCCTGGAAGAAGTTCACGTCGGTCAGCACCGATAAACAGGCAGCGCCATGGCTGGCGTAGCTTTCGGCAATCGCCTCGGGCACGAAGTGCTCGCGCAGCACGCCCTTGGACGGCGATGCCTTCTTGACCTCGGCGATCACGCCGGCCTGGCCGGCGGCGATCTTCTCGCGCAGCGCGCGCTCAAAGCCGCGCGGTGCCAGGCCTGGCTCAGTGCGCAGGCTTTCGGCCTCGGCGCGCAGGCTGGGCAGGTCGCGCTTCTTGCGTGCGGCGGCGACTTCGTCGGCCTTCACGGCCAGGATCTTTTGCAGGATGTCGGACATATTCGCGTCTCTTACTTGAACTGCTGGGTGGCGCGCACGAACTGGTCGAGCTTCTCGCGCGCCGCGCCGCTGGCAATCGCCTCGCGCGCGCGGCGGATGCCGTCTTCGACGGAGTCGGCCACGTTGGCGGCATACAGCGCGGTGCCGGCGTTCAGCGACACGATCTCGCGCGGGGTGCCCGGCACGTTGGTCAGCGCTTCAAGCAGCATTTCCTTCGACTCCATCGCATTGGCCACCTTCAGGCCGCGATTGGAGATCATCTGCAGGCCGAAGTCCTCGGGGTGGATCTCATACTCGCGCACTTCGCCGTCCTTCAGTTCGCCCACCAGCGTGGCGGCGCCCAGCGAGACCTCGTCCATGCCGTCCTTGCCGTACACGACGATGGCGTGCTTCGCGCCCAGGCGCTGCATCACGCGCACCTGGATGCCGACCAGGTCGGGGTGGAACACGCCCATCAGGATGTTGGGCGCGTCGGCCGGATTGGTCAGCGGGCCCAGGATATTGAAGATGGTGCGCACGCCCATCTCCTTGCGGATCGGGGCGACGTTCTTCATCGCCGGGTGGTGCGTGGGCGCGAACATGAAGCCGATGCCGGTCTCTTCGATGCACTGGCCGACCTGCTCGGGCGTCAGCATGATGTTCACGCCCAGCGCTTCCAGCACGTCCGCGCTGCCCGACTTGGAGCTGACGCCACGGTTGCCATGCTTGGCGATCTTGGCGCCGGCGGCGGCCGCGACGAACATCGATGCGGTGGAGATATTGAAGGTATGCGAGCCGTCGCCGCCGGTGCCGACGATATCGACGAAGTTCTCGCGATCTGCCACCAGCACCTTGTTGGCGAACTCGCGCATCACCTGCGCGGCGGCGGAGATCTCGCCGATGGTTTCCTTCTTCACGCGTAGGCCGGTCAGGATCGCGGCGGCCATCACCGGCGAGATCTGCCCCTGCATGATCTGCCGCATCAGGTGCAGCATCTCGTCATGGAAGATTTCGCGGTGCTCGATGCAGCGCGTCAGGGCTTCTTGCGGCGTGATCATGGCGTTCTCGTTGACAGTCTGGATGGCGTGGTGCGGGCTGGAAGGTGCGGAATCGAGCAGTCTCATCGCGGCGCCTTGACGAAGTTGGCCAGCAGCGCATGGCCATGCTCGGACAGGATCGACTCGGGATGGAACTGCACGCCTTCTACGGCGAGCGTCTTGTGGCGCACGCCCATGATCTCGCCGTCCGGGGTCCAGGCGGTGATCTCCAGGCAATCGGGCAGGGTTTCGCGCTCGATTGCCAGTGAATGATAGCGCGTCACGTCGAAGTGCTTGGGCAGCCCGGCGAACACGCCTTGCTGCGTAGTCTCGATGGTGCTGACCTTGCCGTGCATCACCTGCTTGGCGCGGATCACCTTGCCGCCGAAAGCCTCGCCGATGGCCTGGTGGCCCAGGCACACGCCCAGCAGCGGAATCCTGCCGGCAAAGTGCTGCAGCGCTGCCACCGAGATGCCGGCTTCCTTCGGGCTGCACGGCCCGGGCGAGACGCAGATGTGGTCCGGCTTGAGCGCCTCGATCTCCTCGATGGTGATCTCGTCGTTGCGGTAGGTGCGTACGTCTTCGCCCAGTTCGCCGAAATACTGGACCAGGTTATAGGTGAACGAATCGTAGTTGTCGATCATCAGCAGCATGGCGTCTGTCTCCTGTTCTCTCAGATGTCGGAGTCCAGGCCATCCTGGACCTGCTCGGCGGCGCGGATCACGGCGCGCGCCTTGGCTTCGGTTTCCCTCCATTCGGCTTCGGGGTCCGAATCGGCAACAATGCCGGCGGCGGCCTGCACGTAGAGGTTGCCGTCCTTGACGATGCCGGTGCGGATCGCGATCGCCAGGTCCATCTCGCCGCCGAACGACAGGTAGCCCACCGCGCCGCCATAGATGCCGCGCTTGCGCGGTTCCAGCTCGTCGATGATTTCCATCGCGTGGACCTTGGGCGCGCCCGACAGCGTGCCGGCCGGAAAGGTCGCGCGCAGCACGTCCAGGTTGCTGATGCCTTCGCGCAGCGTGCCTTCGACCGAGCTGACGATATGCTGCACGTGCGAGTATTTCTCGATCACCATCTTGTCGGTGACCTTGACCGAACCGGTTTCGGCGATGCGGCCGATATCGTTGCGCGCCAGGTCGATCAGCATCACGTGCTCTGCGATCTCCTTGGGATCCTGCAGCAGCTCGGTGGCGAGCTGGGCGTCCTTCTCCGGCGTATTGCCGCGCGGGCGCGTGCCGGCCAGCGGGCGGATAGTGACGATGTGTTCGCTGCGCATGTCGCCGTTGGTGCCGACCTTGCGCTCCTCCTGGCGCACCAGGATCTCCGGCGACGCGCCCACTACCTGGAAGTCGCCGAAGTTGTAGAAGTACATGTACGGCGACGGGTTCAGCGAGCGCAGCGCGCGGTACAGCGACAGCGGCGCGTCGCGGTAGGGCTTGACCAGGCGCTGGCCGATCTGCACCTGCATCATGTCGCCGGCCATGATGTATTCCTTGGCCTTATGCACCGCCGCCAGGTAGTCGTGCTTGGCGAATTCGCGGTAGACCTCGGTCTGCACCGACGGGCTGGTGACCGGCACGTCCACCGGCTGGCGCAGCTTCATGCGCAGCTCGCGCAGGCGCTGGCGGGCGCGGGGGTAGGCCTCGGGCGTGGTCGGGTCGGCGTAGACGATCAGGTAGAGCTTGCCCGACAGGTTGTCGATGACGGCCAGTTCCTCGCACAGCAGCAACTGGATGTCCGGCAGGTTCAGGTCGTCGGGCTTCTGCGTGTCGGCGAGCTTCTTCTCGATATAGCGCACCGCGTCGTAGCCGAAGTAGCCGGCCAGGCCGCCGCAGAAGCGCGGCAGTCCGGGGCGCAGCGCCACCTTGAAGCGCTGTTCGAACTCGGCGATGAAATCGAGCGGGTTGCCTTCATGGGTTTCCACCACCTTGCCGTCGGTCACCACCTCGGTGCGGTTGCCGAAGGCGCGCAGCAGCGTGCGGGCATGCAGGCCGATAAACGAGAAGCGCCCGAAGCGCTCGCCGCCCACCACCGATTCCAGCAGGAAGGTGTTGACGCCGCGCGTCTGCGACTGGGCCAGCTTCAGGTACAGCGACAGCGGCGTTTCCAGGTCGGCAAAGGCCTCGGCGATCAGCGGGATGCGGTTGTAGCCCTGGTCGGCCAGCGATTTGAATTCCAGTTCGGTCATGTCGGTCCTCTTGTGCGGCGCGCGCTGCGCGGTGGAGGGGCGCGGCGCCGCTTATCGGCAATCAGGCTGGAGCGAATGGATACCCGCCCCGTTGGCGGACCGTGGTGCAAGCGGCTTGCGGACAAGACTGCACACGGCCGGGGAAGGGCGTGCGGCGCGTTCTTGAGCTAAACGTAGCACACGAATATGGCGGCTACGCTGGCTTGCGGCGGGTTTTGGTGGGAATGCCCGGCAGCTAGGCCGGTGTGGCGAGGCCCTCGGGTCGAGGGCTCGTCAGCAGACTCGCGAACGCACTTTACGCCTGTTGGGAGGCGCGCCAGCGACGCCAGGGCCAAGCCTGCCGATCACTGCCAGAAGAGATGCGTTTGCGGTTGAGAAACATGAAATGTTTGGGATTTGGTCGGGATCGACGAAATTCGGACTATCGATGACCTGCCCAGTGTGCCGCAAACAGCGCTGCGGCGTGGGCAATGGAGTCGACTATACCATCGGCGTCAACGCCTTGTACAGGGTTGCCATGGTTGTAGCCATAGGGCACCAGCAGCACGCCCATGCCGGCCGCGCGGGCCGCCTGCGCGTCGTTTTCCGAGTCGCCCAGCGCCGCCATGGTCGACGGCTCCAGCCCGAAGGCGTCGGCCACTTTCAGCAGCGGGAAGGGGTCGGGCTTGCGCAGCGGGAAGGCGTCGCCGCCGTAGACCAGCTCGAAGTACTGGGCCAGGCCGGTCTTGGCCAGCAGCGGCTCGGTGAAGCTGTAGGGCTTGTTGGTCACGCAGGCCAGCCGCAGCCCGGCCGCCTTCATCGCCGCCAGGCCTTCGCGCACGCCGGGGTAGACCTGCGAGAACTGGCCGTTGATGCGGATGTACTCGCGGTCGTACAGCGCATAGGCGTCGGCGAACAGGCCGTTGGCATGCAGCGGCGAGAAGCGCGCGTCCAGCACGCGCCGGATCAGGTTTTCCGAACCCTTGCCGACATAGCTGACGATCTCCGCCTCGGACATCGGCGCCGCCGGGCCGAGGTTGGGGTGCTGGCGGCCCAGCGCCAGCAGCATGGCGTTGATTGCAGCGTGGAAGTCGCCCGCGGTGTCGACCATGGTGCCGTCGAGGTCGACGATCACGCCTTCGATGCCGCGCCAGTCAGTGCGGCGCAGGAACACGCCCTCGGTCATTGGCCGGCCTTGGCCAGTTCGCCGCGCAGGGCCGAGATGATGCCGCGGTAGCCGCCGTCCGCATCCGGCTTGCCGAACACGGCCGAGCCCGCCACGAAGGTGTCGGCGCCGGCCGCCGCGATCTCGGCGATGTTGTCCACCTTCACACCGCCGTCGACTTCCAGCAGGATGGTGCGGCCGGTGCGGGCGGTGTATTCATCGATGCGCTGGCGCACGACGCGCAGCTTGTTGAGCGTCTCGGGAATGAACGACTGGCCGCCGAAGCCCGGGTTGACCGACATCAGCAGGATCACGTCGAGGCGGTCCATTACGTGGTCCAGGTGGTGCAGCGGCGTGGCCGGGTTGAACACCAGGCCGGCCTGGCAGCCGTGGTCGCGGATCAGCGCGAGCGAGCGGTCCACGTGCTCGCTGGCTTCCGGGTGGAAGGTGATGATATTGGCGCCCGCCTTGGCAAAGTCCGGGATGATCCGGTCCACCGGGCGCACCATCAGGTGCACGTCGATCGGCGCGGTCACGTGGGGGCGGATCGCCTCGCACACCAGCGGGCCCACGGTCAGGTTGGGCACGTAATGGTTGTCCATCACGTCGAAGTGGATCCAGTCGGCGCCAGCCTCGGTCACGCGGCGCACTTCCTCGCCCAGGCGGGCAAAGTCGGCGGACAGGATGGACGGGGCGATGCGGTAGGTGGGCGTGCTCATGTCGGCGGCTAGGAGGTGGGGTGCTGGGGAATGCTGTTTGCGTCTCTGGCGTGCCCAGGGGCGGGCGCCAGAGGGGATCAGGCGGGGCGTCCGGCGCGGCCCGGCCCTGAAAGGGCTATATTCTACCGCTGCCCGGCGCGCGGTGATCTTGCCGGTGCTCTTGCCCGTGCCGCGGCCATCCCGCACAATGCGGCTACCCACTTCCCTGCCTGGCGCCTCACACGCCGGCCCTGCCCACGATGAGCGAGTACGCTTTCTCCGTCTCGGTACGCACCCAGTACCTGCCGGACCAGTCAGAACCTGAGCGCGGGCGCCATGCCTTCGCCTACACCATCACCATCCACAATACCGGCGAGGTGGCGGCGCAGCTGATCTCGCGCCACTGGGTCATCACCGACAGCGACAACGGCACGCAGGAAGTGGCGGGCCTGGGCGTGGTCGGCCACCAGCCGCTGCTCAAGCCGGGCGAGCATTTCGAATACACCAGCTGGGCCACCATCTCGACTCCGGTGGGCTCGATGAAGGGCGAATACTTCTGCGTGGCCGAGGACGGCCACCGCTTCGAGGTGCCGATCCCTGAATTTGCGCTGGTGCTGCCGCGCATGCTGCACTGACCCTGCGGGGAACCTATTGGCGCGATGCGCTGTCCTGATCCTGCGGCGGCGCTTCAGCGCTGCCCTGCGCCGGCTGGCGCGACGGATGCTCGGACGGGGCGCGCGTGGGGCGCGGGTTCTTTTTCGCCGTGCCCATGGTCCAGACCACGATAAAGATCAGCAGGAACAGCGCCACGCCGGCTTCCAGGGCGAACAGCAGCATGGGATGGGCTTCGAAGAACTTGCTCATGGCGGATGCAGCGCAGGCCCGCGGGGGCGCAGGCGATGGTTGAAGGATGACGGTGGGATTGTAGGGGCAATCGGCCCGCAAGCTGCGCCGCCCGGACTTTGAACAATAGCAAGATGGCATACGCAGACTCTTTCCCGATTTCCCCAGTTTCTCCCTGGCGCTCGCTGCGCGTTCGCGGCTGGCTGGCGCTGTCCGGCGCGGCCGTGCTGCTGGCCGGCTGCATGAGCGGCCCGCCGCCGCGCATCGAGACCGGCCCGGCCACGCCGCCGACGGCCTCGTCGCAGAAGGGCAGTCTGCAGGCCGCCAGCTGGGCCGAGATCGGCGGCTGGGCCCAGGACGACGTGCGCGCCGCCTGGCCCGCGCTGCAGGCCAGCTGCCAGGCGCTGAAGAAGCGCGCCGAGTGGAGCCGCGCCTGTGCCGCCGGCATGATGGTCGATGCCGGCGACCTCAACGCCATGCGCGCCTATTTCGAAAGCAACTTCCAGCCATACCGCGTGCTCAACGGCGACGGCACCGACAACGGCCTGATCACCGGCTACTACGAACCGATCCTGCACGGCTCGCGCACGCGCCAGGGCAAGTTCCAGGTGCCGCTGTACCGCAAGCCGGCGCAGTTCGGCAACCGCCCGCTGCCGGCCCGCGCCGAGCTGCTGCAGAACCCGGCCATGCGCGGCAGCGAGCTGGTCTGGGTAGATGACGCAGTCGAGGCCGCCTTCCTGCAGATCCAGGGCTCGGGCCGCATCCGCATGGCCGACGGCAGCATCATGCGGGTGGGCTTCGGCGGCACCAACGACCAGCCGTTCCGCTCGTTCGGCAAATGGCTGCTGGACCGCGGCGAGATCACGCCGGCGCAGGCCACCATGCAGGGCATCAAGGCCTGGGCGCGCGCCAACCCGGGCCGCGTCGACGAGATGCTCAACATCAACCCGCGCTTTGTCTTCTTCCGCGAGCTGCCGGCCAACAACGACGGCCCGGTGGGCGCGCTGGGCGTGCCGCTGACGGCGGAGCGCTCGATCGCGGTCGACCCGGCCACCATCCCGCTGGGGGTGCCGGTGTTCCTGTCGACCACGCGCCCGCTGTCGACCGAGCCGATCCAGCGGCTGATGTTCGCGCAGGACACCGGCAGCGCCATCAAGGGCGGGGTACGCGCGGACTTCTTCTGGGGCGCGGGCGACGCCGCCGGCGAGACCGCGGGCCGCATGAAGCAGGGCGGCCGCATGTGGGTGCTGATGCCGCGCAGCTGAGCGCCGCAGCCGGCAATGCAAAAAGGGCGCCATCGCGGCGCCCTTTCTTCATGGTGGACAGCCCTCAGCGCGGGCGCTGGTCGACGATCCGCCGCGCCTTGCCCACCGAGCGCTCGACGCCGCCCTCGGGCAGCACCTCGATGCCGGCGGTGACGCCGATATAGGCCTTGATCTCCTGCGCCAGCCGCTCGCGCGCGCCTTGCGCCAGCGCCGGCTCGCTGCCGTGGGCGCATTCCACGCGCACCGTCAGCGTGTCCATGTGGCCGTCCTTGGTCAGCACGCACTGGTAGTGCGGCGCGAGCTCGGCGTGCTTGAGGATCAGTTCCTCGATCTGCGACGGGAACACGTTGACCCCGCGCACGATCATCATGTCGTCGGTGCGGCCGGTGACCTTCTCCATGCGGCGGAATGCCGCACGCGCCGTGCCCGGCAGCAGCCGGGTCAGGTCGCGGGTGCGGTAGCGCACCACCGGCATTGCCTCCTTGGTCAGCGAGGTGAACACCAGCTCCCCGAACTCCCCGTCGGGCAGCACTGCGCCGGTGTCGGGATCGATGATCTCGGGGTAGAAATGGTCTTCCCAGATGGTCGGGCCGTCCTTGGTCTCGGCGCACTCATTGGCCACGCCCGGGCCCATCACCTCTGACAGGCCGTAGATATCGACTGCCGAGATGCCCATGCGCTTCTCGATCGCCAGCCGCATTTCCGGCGTCCACGGCTCCGCGCCGAAGATGCCCACGCGCAGCGAGCTGCTGGCCGGGTCGATGCCCTGGCGCTCGAACTCGTCGGCGATCGCCAGCATATAGCTGGGCGTCACCATGATGACCTCGGGCTTGAAGTCCTGGATCAGTTGCACCTGGCGCTCGGTCTGGCCGCCACCGAAGGGGATCGCGGTCAGGCCGGCCTTCTCCACGCCGTAGTGCGCGCCCAGGCCGCCGGTGAAGAGGCCGTAGCCGTAGCTGATGTGCACCTTGTCGCCGCGCCGCGCGCCCGAGGCGCGGATCGAGCGCGCCATCACCGTGGCCCAGTTGTCGATGTCCTGGAGCGTGTAGCCGACGACGGTGGGCTTGCCGGTGGTGCCGGACGAGGCGTGGATGCGCGCCACCCGGTCCTGCGGCACGGCGAACATGCCGAACGGGTAGTTGTCGCGCAGGTCCTGCTTGCTGGTGAACGGGAATCGCGCCAGGTCGGCCAGCGAATGCAGCTGGTCGGGGTGGACCCCGGCTTCGTCGAACTTGCGGCGGTACACCGGCGAATTGGCGTAGGCGTGGTTGAGCGACCATCTCAGCCGCTCCAGCTGCAAGGCCTGCAGCTCGGCGCGGCTGGCGGTCTCGATCGCATCCAGGGGCAGATCGGTCAGGCGCGTGCTCATGTCGTCTCCTGCACGGGGGCGTTGGTCTTAAGTATCTTGCCGGATTTGCTCAGGCGCCTTCTGTCCCTTCAGGCGGCGGCACCACGTGTCCCTTGATCTGCGCCGACTTGCCGCGGAACATCGCCACCACCTGGCCCGCGGCGTTGGTCACGCGGATATCGTAGATGCCGTGCCGGCCGGACAGGACCTGCTCGGTGGCCTCGGCGGTCAGCACGTCGCCGCCGTGCACGGGCTTGAGGAATTCGATGCTGCAGCCCGCCGCCACGGTGTTGATGTTATGGCTGTTGCAGGCAAAAGCGAAGGTCGAATCGGCCAGCGTGAACATCAGGCCGCCGTGGCAGATGCCGTGGCCGTTGAGGAATTCCTTGCGCACCGGCATGGTCAGCCGGGCGTAGCCGGGCCGCACGGCCTCGACCGTGATGCCCAGCCAGCGGCTGCAGGTGTCGGCTTCATACATGGCGGCGGCGGCCGCTTCGGCGAGGGCCTGGGGGTCCTGTTTCAAGCTGGTCTCCTATATAGAGGGGCGGGCAGGCCCGCGCGGCTTACTTGCCGGTGAAGTGCGGTGCGCGCTTTTCGAGGAAGGCGTTGACGCCCTCCGCGTAGTCGGCGGACTGGCCGAGCTCGCGCTGCAGGTCGCGTTCCAGGTCCAGCTGGGTGTCCAGCGTGGCGGTGGCGCTGGCATACATGGCGCGCTTGATCGCGGCCAGCGCGCGGGTCGGCTGCCCGGCCAGGTGCGTGGCCAGCGCCAGCGCCTGTTCCGGCAGCAGCGGGTCGTCCATGGTCTCCCAGACCAGGCCCCATTTCTCGGCCTCTTCGGCGCTCAGCCGCTCGCCGGTCATGGCCAGGCCCAGCGCGCGCGCCATGCCGACGCGCTGCGGCAGCAGCCAGGTGCCGCCCGAATCCGGCACCAGCCCGATCTTGACGAAGGCCTGGATAAAGCTGGCCGAGCGCGCCGCCAGCACCATGTCGCAGGCCAGCGCCAGGTTGGCCCCGGCGCCGGCCGCGGTGCCGTTGACCGCGGCCACCACCGGCAGCGGCAGTGCCTGCAGCCGGCGGATCAGCGGGTTGAACCAGGTATCGATCAGCTCGCCCAGGTCGGTCATGTGCCCGGGCGTGAAATCCAGGTCGGCCAGGTCCTGGCCGGCGCAGAAGCCGCGGCCCGCCCCGGTCAACAGCAGGGCGCGCGCGCCGCCGGCCTCGACATGGTCGAGCGCCTGCTGCAGCGCCTGGTGCATCGCGCGGGTGAAGCTGTTGAGCTTGTCGGGGCGGTTCAGGGTGATCACGGCCACCGGGCCCTGCCAATGCAGCAAGACCGGGCCGGCATCGATGCTGACCGGCTGGCCAGCGGAGGTGGACATCGGGGGCATTGGGTTGTCTCCTGCCGGATATTGTCGCGGTCGGCGCGGGCGGCTGTTGTCGACGGCGCCTCTTAAATAAACCGACCAGTCGGTCGGCAAATGTTAGCACTAATTTTTGGCTGCGGGTTGGCGCGTGCCTTCCAATGCAGGCAGGGTCCGCAATGGCGGTCGCGGGCGTCGCTCTATAATCGCGCTGCCAACAACAATCTGAAACCTGCCGGCCGACATCTGTGTGCGGATACCGGCATGCTCGCCTATTCGCATTGGAAATCCTATGAAGAAGATCGCTGCATTACTCCTGATTTCGTCCGTGGCGCTGTTTGCGGCGTGCGGCAAGAAAGAAGCGGCCCCTGCTGCCGGCGCCGACACGGCCACCAAGATCATTGTCGGCCTGGACGACAACTTCCCACCCATGGGTTTTCGCGATGACAAGAATGAGCTCGTCGGCTTCGATATCGATATGGCCAAGGAGGCCAGCCGCCGTCTCGGCATGACGGTCGAATTCAAGCCGATCGACTGGAGCGCCAAGGAGGCGGAACTCAACGGCAAGCGCGTGGATGTGCTGTGGAACGGGCTGACCATCACCGAAGAGCGCAAGAAGAACATCAGCTTCACCGCGCCCTATATGACCAACCACCAGATCGTCATCGTCGGTGCCAGCTCGCCGGTGAAGGCCAAGGCCGACCTGGCCGGCCGCATCGTCGGCGCGCAGGACGGCAGCAGCGCGGTGGATGCGATCAAGAAGGAAAGCCAGGTCGCCGCCAGCCTGAAGGAACTCAAGACCTTCGGCGATAACGTCACGGCCCTGATGGACCTGTCGACCGGCCGCCTCGATGCAATTGTGGTGGATGAAGTGGTGGGCCGCTACCTGATCAGCAAGCGTGCCGGCGAATACAAGGTGCTGGAGGAAAACTTCGGCACGGAAGAATATGGCGTCGGCGTGCGCAAGGATGACGCCGAGCTGCTCGGCAAGCTCGACAAGACCCTGGCCTCCATGAAGCAGGATGGCACGGCCGCCCGCATCGCCACCCAGTGGTTCGGCACTGACATCACCAAGTAATCCAGACGCTGCGTGACGCCCTGCGCCGTTCCGGCAGGGCGCCGCGCCACATCCGGACTCACGCGCCGGCCCGGCGCCTGGGATCCCACCTCCTTCTGTTTCGCGCGAGCATGGACTACGTCTTATCTCTTCTGGCGCCATTGGCGCAGGGTGCGCAAGTCACGCTCACACTATTCGCCATCACGCTTGCCCTGTCGGTGCCGCTGGGGCTTGCGCTGGCGCTGGCACGCATCTCGTCATGGCCGTGGCTGAGCGGCCTGGTCAATGGCTATATCTGGCTGATGCGCGGCACGCCGCTGATGCTGCAGATGCTGTTTATCTATTTCGCGCTGCCGTTCGTGCCGGTCATCGGCGTGCGCCTGCCTGACTTTCCCGCCGCGGTGGTGGCCTTCGCCCTGAACTACGCTGCCTATTTCGCGGAAATCTTCCGCGCCGGGATCAAGTCGGTCGATCGCGGCCAGTATGAAGCCAGCAAGGCGCTGGGCATGAACTATTTCCAGACCATGCGGCGGGTCGTGCTGCCGCAGATGGTCAGCCGGGTGTTGCCGCCGGTCAGCAATGAAACCATCACGCTGATCAAGGACACGTCCCTGATCTACGTGCTGGCCCTCAACGATATTCTTCGCACCGCGCGCGGCATCGTGCAGCGTGATTTCACCACCACGCCTTTCCTGGTCGCCGCGCTCTTCTATCTGCTGATGACGCTGATTCTGACCTGGTTCTTCCAGAATCTCGAAAAACGCTATGCCAAACATGATGACTAGCCCGACCGGCGCCAATTCCCACAATGCGCCCGGCATCATGATCGCGGCGCGGGATCTCTTCAAATCGTTCGGGCCACTGGAGGTCTTGCGCGGTGTCTCCCTGACCTTGCGCAAGGGGGATGTCACCGCGGTGATCGGACCCTCGGGCTCGGGCAAGAGTACCTTGCTGCGCTGCCTGAATCATCTTGAGGTGATCGACCGCGGCACCCTTGAAATCGAAGGCGAGGCGCTGGCGGCAGCCGGCCCTGACGGCGCAGCCAGATATGTGGCGGACGCGGAAGTGCGCCGCATCTGCCGGAAGATGGGCATGGTGTTCCAGTCGTTCAACCTGTTTCCGCACATGACGGTGCTGCAGAACATTATCGAAGCCCCCATGACCGTCAAGGGACTGGCGCGCGATGTTGTGGTGCCCAAGGCCGAAGAGCTGCTGCGCAAGGTTGGCCTGCTGGGCAAGCGGGACAGCTACCCGGCTCGCCTGTCAGGCGGCCAGAAGCAACGGGTGGCGATTGCGCGGGCGCTGGCCATGGAGCCCGACATCATGCTGTTCGACGAGCCGACCTCCGCGCTGGACCCGGAGTTGACGGGGGAGGTGCTGCGCACCATGCGGCAACTGGCTGAAGAACATATGACCATGCTGGTTGTCACGCATGAGATGGGGTTTGCGCGGGAAGTGGCAAACCACGTTGTGTTCATGGACGAGGGCAGGATCCTGGAGGAAGGGCCGCCTGAGGAAGTGTTCGGGGCACCAGCTCACGCGCGCACCCGCGAATTCCTGGCGCACATGCTCTAGGCGGCGCCTGCGCCGCCACACCGCAACCGGTGGCAGAATAGCCCGCAGCCGGTGGCGACGGTGCCATCCGCCTGCAAATACATAGGAGAAGACATGCCGTACGAAAACATCCTGGTCGAGACCCGTGGCCGTGTTGGCCTGGTCACGCTGAACCGCCCGAAGGCCCTGAACGCGCTCAATGACGCGCTGATGGACGAGCTTGGCGCCGCGCTGACCGCCTTCGACCAGGATGAGGGCATCGGCGCCATCGTCATTACCGGCAGCGAGCGCGCCTTTGCCGCCGGCGCCGATATCGGCATGATGGCCAAGTATTCCTTCATGGATGTGTACAAGGGCGATTACATCACCCGCAACTGGGAAACCATCCGCAAGATCCGCAAGCCGGTGATCGCCGGCGTGGCCGGCTATGCGTTGGGCGGCGGCTGCGAGCTGGCGATGATGTGCGACATCATCATTGCGGCAGATTCGGCCCGGTTCGGCCAACCCGAGGTGAAGCTGGGCACCATGCCCGGCGCCGGCGGCACCCAGCGCCTGCCACGCGCGGTGTCCAAGGCCAAGGCCATGGACCTGTGCCTGACCTCGCGCATGATGGACGCCGCCGAAGCCGAGCGCTCGGGCCTGGTGTCGCGCGTGGTGCCGGCCGACAAGCTGCTGGACGAAGTGCTGGCGGCCGCCGAGACCATCGCCGGGTTCTCGCTGCCGGTGGTCATGATGATCAAGGAGTCGGTCAACGCCGCCTACGAGACCACGCTGGCCGAAGGCGTGCACTTCGAGCGCCGGCTGTTCCATGCCACCTTCGCCAGCGAAGACCAGAAGGAAGGCATGGCCGCTTTCGTCGAGAAGCGCAGCCCGAATTTTCAGCATCGCTAAGGCCTGGATCAGGGAATACCCGAGGGCAGTGCGGGGGTATTAAGTTTCTCCCGCACTCGTCATTTCGGGGATTTCCTTTGCCACTCAATGGCTTACGACATAATCCCCGGAACCCCTAGCGGATCGTTGTGACAAAGTTGTTGCAAGGTGCGCGAATCCGGCCTACTATTCGCCCCCTCGCAACACACAACGCAGCGCTGCAACGCAGACGCAGCAAGGGTTGCGGGGTCGACCGGGTAGGTTGGCGCAGCGAAGTTAGCGCGCTGACCGCAGCGAAAAAAGTTGCTGAAACGGTTGACGAAACGAAGAAAGCTCTGCATAATCTCGTTTCTCTGCTGCAGACAACGCAGCAGCGCTGAACGGCAAAGCCGGCAGCGAAGTTCTTTAACAACCAAACAACCGATAAGTGTGGGCGCTGGGTAGCGGACGCCACTGTCTTCGGACAGTGTTGCTTCACAAGTTATGCAGTGCTCGCACAGCAAAACGTGACTGGGTCTTCGGATCTGGTCAGTCAGTTTTCTGAGAGTGAGCGACCGCTCGAAAGAGCGAGGGAGCCGCGAGGCTTCCACACAGAGATTGAACTGAAGAGTTTGATCCTGGCTCAGATTGAACGCTGGCGGCATGCCTTACACATGCAAGTCGAACGGCAGCACGGGCTTCGGCCTGGTGGCGAGTGGCGAACGGGTGAGTAATACATCGGAACGTGCCCTGTAGTGGGGGATAACTAGTCGAAAGATTAGCTAATACCGCATACGACCTGAGGGTGAAAGCGGGGGACCGCAAGGCCTCGCGCTACAGGAGCGGCCGATGTCTGATTAGCTAGTTGGTGGGGTAAAAGCCTACCAAGGCGACGATCAGTAGCTGGTCTGAGAGGACGATCAGCCACACTGGGACTGAGACACGGCCCAGACTCCTACGGGAGGCAGCAGTGGGGAATTTTGGACAATGGGGGCAACCCTGATCCAGCAATGCCGCGTGTGTGAAGAAGGCCTTCGGGTTGTAAAGCACTTTTGTCCGGAAAGAAATGGCTCTGGTTAATACCCGGGGTCGATGACGGTACCGGAAGAATAAGCACCGGCTAACTACGTGCCAGCAGCCGCGGTAATACGTAGGGTGCGAGCGTTAATCGGAATTACTGGGCGTAAAGCGTGCGCAGGCGGTTTTGTAAGACAGGCGTGAAATCCCCGAGCTCAACTTGGGAATGGCGCTTGTGACTGCAAGGCTAGAGTATGTCAGAGGGGGGTAGAATTCCACGTGTAGCAGTGAAATGCGTAGAGATGTGGAGGAATACCGATGGCGAAGGCAGCCCCCTGGGACGTCACTGACGCTCATGCACGAAAGCGTGGGGAGCAAACAGGATTAGATACCCTGGTAGTCCACGCCCTAAACGATGTCAACTAGTTGTTGGGGATTCATTTCTTCAGTAACGTAGCTAACGCGTGAAGTTGACCGCCTGGGGAGTACGGTCGCAAGATTAAAACTCAAAGGAATTGACGGGGACCCGCACAAGCGGTGGATGATGTGGATTAATTCGATGCAACGCGAAAAACCTTACCTACCCTTGACATGCCACTAACGAAGCAGAGATGCATTAGGTGCCCGAAAGGGAAAGTGGACACAGGTGCTGCATGGCTGTCGTCAGCTCGTGTCGTGAGATGTTGGGTTAAGTCCCGCAACGAGCGCAACCCTTGTCTCTAGTTGCTACGAAAGGGCACTCTAGAGAGACTGCCGGTGACAAACCGGAGGAAGGTGGGGATGACGTCAAGTCCTCATGGCCCTTATGGGTAGGGCTTCACACGTCATACAATGGTGCGTACAGAGGGTTGCCAACCCGCGAGGGGGAGCTAATCCCAGAAAACGCATCGTAGTCCGGATCGTAGTCTGCAACTCGACTACGTGAAGCTGGAATCGCTAGTAATCGCGGATCAGCATGCCGCGGTGAATACGTTCCCGGGTCTTGTACACACCGCCCGTCACACCATGGGAGTGGGTTTTGCCAGAAGTAGTTAGCCTAACCGCAAGGAGGGCGATTACCACGGCAGGGTTCATGACTGGGGTGAAGTCGTAACAAGGTAGCCGTATCGGAAGGTGCGGCTGGATCACCTCCTTTCTAGAGGCTTGTGTCTCAAGCCTAGCGTTCACACTTATCGGTTTGTTTGCTGTTACAGCCAAGGGTCTGTAGCTCAGGTGGTTAGAGCACCGTCTTGATAAGGCGGGGGTCGTAGGTTCAAGTCCTACCAGACCCACCAAGTTATCCGAAGGGGGATTAGCTCAGCTGGGAGAGCACCTGCTTTGCAAGCAGGGGGTCGTCGGTTCGATCCCGTCATCCTCCACCACTACCTGGTACCTTGGATTGGTTGTCAAATGAAAGCGCTTCGCGACGCTGAGTTGCGAGTGTTTCCATTTGGCATTGCCAAGCGATCGAATGATCGGCTGTTCTTTAAAAATATGGGATGTAGTAAAGGTGTCGCGAAGCGTTGATGAGACGCTGCAGTACAAAACGCGATACCGGGTTGTGATTGTATCAACCAAAATGTATTTAAGTGATCGAAAGATGACTTGGAATACGGCACAAATGCGAGAACTCATCCTGTAGCGACTGTTTCGAGCAATCGAGACACACTCGTTATAGGGTCAAGCGAACAAGTGCATGTGGTGGATGCCTTGGCGATCACAGGCGATGAAGGACGCGGTAGCCTGCGAAAAGCTTCGGGGAGCTGGCAAACAAGCTTTGATCCGGAGATGTCCGAATGGGGAAACCCGGCCCGTATGGGTCATCCCTGACTGAATACATAGGTCAGGGAAGCGAACGCGGCGAACTGAAACATCTAAGTAGCTGCAGGAACAGAAATCAACCGAGATTCCCAAAGTAGTGGCGAACGAAATGGGAAGAGCCTTGTACTCTTTAGCAGCATTGTTAGCAGAACGGGATGGAAAGCCCGGCCATAGCAGGTGATAGCCCTGTATGCGAAAACAGCGTTGTGGAACTAGGTGTACGACAAGTAGGGCGGGACACGTGAAATCCTGTCTGAAGATGGGGGGACCATCCTCCAAGGCTAAATACTCGTGATCGACCGATAGTGAACCAGTACCGTGAGGGAAAGGCGAAAAGAACCCCGGGAGGGGAGTGAAATAGATCCTGAAACCGCATGCATACAAACAGTCGGAGCCTCGTAAGGGGTGACGGCGTACCTTTTGTATAATGGGTCAGCGACTTACATTCAGTGGCAAGCTTAACCGATTAGGGAAGGCGTAGCGAAAGCGAGTCCGAACAGGGCGTTGAGTCGCTGGGTGTAGACCCGAAACCAGATGATCTATCCATGGCCAGGTTGAAGGTGCGGTAACACGTACTGGAGGACCGAACCCACTAACGTTGAAAAGTTAGGGGATGAGCTGTGGATAGGGGTGAAAGGCTAAACAAATCTGGAAATAGCTGGTTCTCTCCGAAAACTATTTAGGTAGTGCCTCGTGTCTCACCTTCGGGGGTAGAGCACTGTCATGGTTGGGGGGTCTATTGCTGATTACCCCGCCATAGCAAACTCCGAATACCGAAGAGTGCAATCACGGGAGACAGACATCGGGTGCTAACGTCCGGTGTCAAGAGGGAAACAACCCAGACCGCCAGCTAAGGTCCCCAAATATAGCTAAGTGGGAAACGAAGTGGGAAGGCTAAAACAGTCAGGAGGTTGGCTTAGAAGCAGCCACCCTTTAAAGAAAGCGTAATAGCTCACTGATCGAGTCGTCCTGCGCGGAAGATGTAACGGGGCTAAGCTATATACCGAAGCTGCGGACGCACAGTAATGTGCGTGGTAGGAGAGCGTTCCGTAAGCCTGTGAAGGTGTCTTGTAAAGGATGCTGGAGGTATCGGAAGTGCGAATGCTGACATGAGTAGCGATAAAGGGGGTGAAAGGCCCCCTCGCCGTAAGCCCAAGGTTTCCTACGCAACGTTCATCGGCGTAGGGTGAGTCGGCCCCTAAGGCGAGGCAGAGATGCGTAGCTGATGGGAAGCAGGTTAATATTCCTGCACCGTCGTATGATGCGATGGGGGGACGGATCGCGGAAGGTTGTCCGGGTGTTGGAAGTCCCGGTCCCTGCATTGGAGAAGGCGCTCAGGCAAATCCGGGCGCGGAATTCAAGGATGTGGGGCGAGCGGCCTAGTGCTGCGAAGCAATTGGAAGTGGTTCCAAGAAAAGCCTCTAAGCTTCAGTCATACGAGACCGTACCGCAAACCGACACAGGTGGGCGAGATGAGTATTCTAAGGCGCTTGAGAGAACTCGGGAGAAGGAACTCGGCAAATTGGTACCGTAACTTCGGGATAAGGTACGCCCTGGTAGCTTGACTGGCCTGCGCCAGAAGGGTGAAGGGGTTGCAATAAAATGGTGGCTGCGACTGTTTAATAAAAACACAGCACTCTGCAAACACGAAAGTGGACGTATAGGGTGTGACGCCTGCCCGGTGCCGGAAGATTAAATGATGGGGTGCAAGCTCTTGATTGAAGTCCCGGTAAACGGCGGCCGTAACTATAACGGTCCTAAGGTAGCGAAATTCCTTGTCGGGTAAGTTCCGACCTGCACGAATGGCGTAACGATGGCCACACTGTCTCCTCCCGAGACTCAGCGAAGTTGAAGTGTTTGTGATGATGCAATCTCCCCGCGGCTAGACGGAAAGACCCCATGAACCTTTACTGTAGCTTTGCATTGGACTTTGAACCGATCTGTGTAGGATAGGTGGGAGGCTTTGAAGCGTGGACGCTAGTTCACGTGGAGCCGTCCTTGAAATACCACCCTGGTTTGTTTGAGGTTCTAACCTTGACCCGTGAATCCGGGTCGGGGACAGTGCATGGTAGGCAGTTTGACTGGGGCGGTCTCCTCCCAAAGTGTAACGGAGGAGTTCGAAGGTACGCTTGGTACGGTCGGACATCGTACCTAAAGTGCAATGGCAAAAGCGTGCTTAACTGCGAGACCGACAAGTCGAGCAGGTGCGAAAGCAGGACATAGTGATCCGGTGGTTCTGAATGGAAGGGCCATCGCTCAACGGATAAAAGGTACTCTGGGGATAACAGGCTGATACCGCCCAAGAGTTCATATCGACGGCGGTGTTTGGCACCTCGATGTCGGCTCATCTCATCCTGGGGCTGTAGCCGGTCCCAAGGGTATGGCTGTTCGCCATTTAAAGAGGTACGTGAGCTGGGTTTAAAACGTCGTGAGACAGTTTGGTCCCTATCTGCCGTGGGCGTTGGAATCTTGACGGGGGCTGCTCCTAGTACGAGAGGACCGGAGTGGACGTACCGCTGGTGTACCTGTTGTCTCGCCAGAGGCATCGCAGGGTAGCTATGTACGGAAGAGATAACCGCTGAAAGCATCTAAGCGGGAAACTCGCCTGAAGATGAGGATTCCCTGGAGGCTTGACCTCCTTGAAGGGTCGTTCGAGACCAGGACGTTGATAGGCTGGGTGTGGAAGCGCAGTAATGCGTTAAGCTAACCAGTACTAATTGCCCGTAAGGCTTGATCCTATAACCAGTGTGTTTTGCCTGGTGTGTGATCGCGACTGTGCCGAAACAGTTGACACAAGACACACAACCCCAACTACATCCCTATTCGCAGCGTTGACCTCAACCTCAGCGCTGCAACCCCTTATGCCTGGTGACCATAGCGAGCTGGAACCACCCCTTCCCATCCCGAACAGGTCCGTGAAACAGCTCCGCGCCGATGATAGTGCGGATACCCGTGTGAAAGTAGGTCATCGCCAGGCTCTTATACCGCAGAACCCCCAGCCCAAAAGGCTTGGGGGTTTTTGCTTTGGCGCGGCGAAAATGCCGTGGCCGGCGCAGGCATGCGCGTCCTCGTTGTTTTCATGCCGCAACGCGGGTCGCCGAGCATTCCGGGACTGCGCGCCTTCTGCTATGGTCGACACCCAAGTGCCCACATGCGGCACGAAGGCGGTTGCAACATGTGTTTGCAGCAAGTAGTGGGCAATAGCCGGACCCTTGCCAACAGAGCAGGTCCGGATTCGGGTTTCGAGGGGTTACATGACGGCCAAGGTGTTTCGGCTGGTTTTGACTGGCGCCGCCGGCGCGCTGCTGCTGGCAGGATGCGCATCCACTCCCCCTGTTTCCGCGGTTCATTCGGATGACACGGCCAATACGGCAGGCACTTCCGCGATCGATTGCCAGACGTTCGCCAGGCGCATGACCGCGTACGTGGCAGCGCAGACGGACCCGGCGCTGCCTGCGGTGTCGTCGCCCGACCCGCTGGCTGCCGCCAACACCAATGCGGCGGAAGCCGAGGCGGGTGACGACGGCGAAGTCGCCGATGCCGCGCCGCCGCCGACCCTGGCCACGCTGCCGTTGTTCTCGGTCTCACCGCATCGCGGCCAGTTGCCGGTCGGCTGGCAGCCGTGGACCATCAACCGCAACAAGACGCCCACCCGTTATTCGATGGTAGAGGTCGACCAGCGCGTGGTCGTCCATGCGCAGGCCGAGAGCTCAGCCTCCGGCCTGTATGTCCCGCTGCGCGATCGCGATGCCGGCATGCTGCGCTGGACCTGGAAGACCAGCGGCATTATCCGCAACGCTGACAACAGCCACGGCCCGCGCGAGGATTCGCCGTTGCGCCTGTTTGTCGCCTTCGACGGCGACAAGGGTGCATTGTCCTTGAAAGACCAGCTGATGTACGAGATGGCGCGGCTGACCACCGGCCGCGAAATGCCCTACGCCACGCTGATGTATATCTGGGGCGGACGGCGCGCGGAAGGCTCAGTGGTGAAAAATCCGCACACTGACAGGGTGCGCATGATCGTGGTGGATAGCGGCATGAAGCACGCCAATGAGTGGCGTTGCCATGAGCGCGACCTGCGCGCCGACTACCGCAAGGCCTTCGGGACAGACCCCGGCCGGGTCATCGCCGTGGGCATCATGACCGATACCGATAACACCAAGAGCAAGGCCGAGTCCTGGTACGGCGACATCGCGCTGGACTGAAGGACGCTGGCGGCGCCGTCAGCCGCCGATCGGCTCGGCCAGCGCGAGCACCGCGAACGAGGCCAGCCAGTGCGTCGACACATACTCGCCCTCGACCGCCTGCGGCAGCGACGCTTCGAGATGGTCCGACCAGGCCCGGATGGCCAGCGGCCGCAGCGGGTCGGGCAGGGCGGGCTCCAGCATGCGCCAGCACCAGGCGCGAGACAGATTGAGTCCGTCCAGGTGCGAGGTCTTGGGATCGCTGCGATTGGTCACTTCGACCGGCGTCAGCCAGTTGGCCAGTTCCACCTGCCCCGGCACGAACAACTCCCACCATTCTGAAAACGCGCAGCCGTCCATCACGGCGTGCATCAGCACGGCTTCGGTCAGCCCGCCGGACAGGAATTCATCGCCGCCGGGCTCATACCGCGCCGGGTATTTCTGATCATGTCCGAACCAGCGGTGGGCCCGCCGCACGATGGCGCGCCGCAAGGTGAGGTCCTGGTGCGTGCGTGCATAGGCCATGGCCATCACCAGGGCGAAGGCGCTGTTGTAATGGGTGCCGGTGCGCACCGGGAAAACCGCTGCATCCAGGAAATCCGCCAGTTGCCGTGACAGGTGCGATGCCAGCGGCGCGCACGCCTCGGCCCAGGTGGCTGCCTGGGCGTCCTGCCGCGCCAGCACCAGCAACTCCGCCTGCAGTTTCAGCATCCAGCCCCAGCCATAGGGGCGCTCGAAGGTGCGCGAATGGGGCCGCTGGAAGTAGGCCAGTTCGACCGCGATGTGCTCTGGGCGCAGCTGGGCATCCAGCGTTGCGCGGATGCGCGGCGCCTCCTCCAGGTCCGGCGACAGCGCCAGCAGCCGCACCAGCAACCAGTGCATGTGCACGCTGGAGTGCCAGTCGTAGCTGCCGCAGAAGACCGGATGCCAGGCCGCCGGTTCGGCCAGGTCACCGGCGCTGGCCATCATGTGGTCCAGCTTGTACGGATAGCGGCGCAGGATATTGTCCAGCGCCACGCGCGCGAAGCTGCGCGCTGTCTCGCGATCCAGCGCCAGGCGGCCCATCCGGATGCTCCCCTCTTGTTATCGTTGTGCTGTGCTCAGGTACGTAACGTCACGCAGGCGCCAGCCACTTTTCCACCAGCCGCACGAAGAACGTCGAGCCGACCGGCAGCAGTTCGTCGTTGAAATCGTAGCTCGGGTTGTGCAGCATGCAGGGCCCGATGCCATGGCCAGCGTCGCGATGGCCGCCGTCGCCGTTGCCCAGGAACAGGTAGCAGCCGGGCTTGTGCTGCAGCATGAACGAGAAATCCTCGGCGCCCATGGTGGGCTCGACATTGCTGTCGACGTTGTCCGGCCCGACCAGTTCGGCGGCGACCTCGGTGGCAAAGCCGGTCTCAGCCTCGCTGTTGACGGTCGGCGGATAGTTGCGGTGGAATTCGTACTCGATGGTGCAGTCGAACGCCGCCGCCACCGCGCGCGCCACTTCTTCCATGCGCCGTTCGATCAGGTCCAGCACCGGCACCGTGAACGTGCGCACCGTGCCGCCGATCCAGGCCTGGTCCGGCACGATATTGGTGGCGTCGCCGGCGTGGAACTGCGTGACCGAGATCACCGCGGTATCGATCGGGCGCTTGTTGCGCGTGATGATGCCCTGCAGCGCCGACACGATCTGCGCCGCGGTGAAGACCGGGTCGTTGCCATTGTTGGGCATGGCCGCATGCGCACCCTTGCCGCGCACCACGATGCGGAACTCGTTGCTCGATGCCATCAGCGGGCCTGCGCGCGTGCCGAACGTGCCGACCGGCATGCCCGGCCAGTTGTGCACGCCGAACACCGCGTCGCACGGAAAGCGCTCGAACAGGCCGTCCTTGATCATTTCACGGGCGCCGCCGCCGCCTTCCTCGGCCGGCTGGAAGATCAGGTGCACGGAGCCGTCGAAGGGCTTGTGCTGCGCCAGGTAGCGCGCCGCGCCGAGCAGCATGGCGGTGTGGCCGTCGTGGCCGCAGGCGTGCATCTTGCCGGAGTGCTGCGAGCGGTGATCAAAGGTGTTCGCTTCCTGCAGCGGCAGCGCGTCCATGTCGGCGCGCAGCCCGATGGTGCGCGGGCTGTTGCCGTTGCGGATCACGCCCACCAGGCCGGTGGTGCCCAGGCCGCGATGAACTTCGACGCCCCACGATTCCAGATTCTGCGCGACCACGTCGGCGGTGCGCTGTTCTTCGAAGCAGAGTTCCGGGTGGGCGTGGATGTCGCGCCGGATCGCACGGATTTCGGCTTGTGCCTGCAGGATTTCGGGAATGAGCTTCATGATGCCTGGCTGCCCTGGACGTTAGGGGCGTTAGCGTTGGATACCCCGATCATACGATGCCTCTCCGCAAAGCGCCAAAATGCGGCGATTTCCTGCGCGCTTGCCCGGTTGGCGCAGTGCAATATGCCAGCGCGGGTGGGTTTCCCCGCATTGCCGCGACATGCACACTGCTGGAACAGTTCATGCTTGAAGTGCCCGGCCGGCAATTTCGTCGCTTTGTGATGCGCAAGCGCACCCCAAACCGCACCAAAACGCAGCGCCGCCGCGTGACCCGCGGCGCATTGCCGATCCTAAAACGTCTGCTTCACTTCCGGAGAATTGCGCGATGTCCCTTCGCACTTTCAAGAAGGCAATTGGTGTGGTGGCGGTAGCCGGGGCCCTTGGCCTGGCGCTTGCCGGCACCGCCCAGGCCGCGGACCTCAAACTGGCCATGAGTTCGCCGCCAACCTCGATGGATCCGCACTTCTACAACCTGTTCTCCAACATCAATGTTTCCGAGCATATCTTTGACTCGCTGACCAAGATGGACCCGGACAGCCGCATCATCCCGGGCCTCGCCGAGTCGTGGAAGCTGGTCAACAACCTCACCTGGGAATTCAAGATCCGCAAGGGCGTGAAGTTCCACGACGGCTCCGAGCTGACCGCGGAAGACGTGATCTGGTCGCTGGACCGCCCGGCCACCATCCAGAACAGCCCGGGCAAGTTCGATGTCTACACCAAGGCGATCGTCAACAAGAAGATCATCGACAAGTACACCATCCAGCTGACCACCAACCAGCCCTATCCGCTGATGCTGAACGACCTCACGTCGATCTTCATCGTGCAGAAGAAGGCCACGCAGGGGCTGAGCTCGGATGACTTCGCGCAGGGCAAGGGCATGGTCGGCACCGGGCCGTTCAAGTTCGTCAGCTACGCCCGCGATGACCGGGTCGAGCTGGTGCGCAACAACGACTACTGGGGCACCAAGCCGGCCTGGGACAAGGTCACGCTGCGCTTCATCCCCAATCCGGCGACGCGCCTGGCGGCGCTACTGTCGGGCGACGTGCAGGCCATCGAGAACGTGCCCACGCCTGACCTGCCGAAGGTGCGCCAGGATCCCAAGCTGTCGTTCTTCTCCAAGATCTCGCACCGCGTGATCTACCTGTATTTCGATGCCAAGCGCGACAAGTCGCCCTACGTCACCACCAAGGAAGGCGCACCGCTGGACAAGAACCCGCTGAAGGACGCGCGCGTGCGCAATGCCATCAGCATGGCGATCAACCGGCAGGGCATCAAGGACCGCCTGATGGAAGGCCTGTCCGAGCCGACCAACAACCTGGTGCCGCCGACGCTGTTCGGCTACAACCCCAACCTGAAGACGGTCAAGTACGATCCCGAGGCCGCCAAGAAGCTGCTGGCCGACGCCGGCTTCCCGAACGGCTTTGGTGTGACGCTGCATACGCCCAACAACCGCTACGTCAACGACGAGAAGATCGCGCAGACGATTGCGCAGAACCTGACCCGCATCGGCATCGCCACCAAGGTCGAAGGCATGCCGATGGCGACGTACTCGTCCAAGGGCATCAAGCACGAGTGGTCGTTCGGGCTGCTGGGCTGGGGCGCGCAGACCGGCGAGGTCAGCTCGCCGCTGCGCGCGCTGCTGGCGTGCGAGGACAGCAAGAAGGGTTTCGGCACCACCAACTGGGGCGAGTACTGCAACCCCAAGATGGACGTGGTGCTGGAGAAGGCGCTGTCCACCGTGGATGACAAGGAGCGCTCCAAGCTGCTGCAGGAGGCCACCGCAATCGCGATCAACGATGGCGGTATCGTCCCGATCCACCAGCAGGTGACCACCTGGGCCACGCAAAAGGGCATCGTCTACGTGCCGCGTACCGACGAGCGCACCTACGCGCACAACTTCAAGCCCCAGTAAGCTCCGGTCAGCTCAGACAGGAGCCTCGGCCCGCGGATTGTCTGCTGGCCGAGTTTGCGGTGCCGCGCATGGCTGCCGCGCCACACCCGGGAAGCGCCACGGCGCGGCCCGGGCGTGGCGTGCATTCGCGCGCGAAAGGATAGTGGTTCGATTATGCTGGTCTTTATCATCCGGCGCCTGATGCAGAGCGTGGTCGTGCTCTTCGTCATGTCGCTGCTGGTTTTCCTCGGCGTCTTTGCCATCGGCAATCCCGTCGACATCCTGATCAACCCGCAGGCCGACCAGGAGGACATCAAGCGCACCATCGCGGCGCTGGGCCTGGACAAGCCGCTGTGGGAGCAGTACTGGGTGTTCCTGCAGAATGCGCTGCAAGGTAACCTGGGCACCTCGTTCGCGCACGGCACGCCAGCGCTCAAGCTGATCTTCGAGCGCATGCCCGCCACCATGGAGCTGGCCATCTGCGCGATCCTGCTGGCGATCGTGCTGGGCATCCCGCTGGGCCTGTGGGCCGGGCTGCGGCCCAAGGGCATCGCCGGCAAGTCGATCATGGCGGTGTCGATCCTGGGCTTCTCGCTGCCCACCTTCTGGGTCGGGCTGATGCTGATCATGGTGTTCGCGGTGCAGCTCGGCTGGCTGCCCTCCAACGGACGCGGCGAGACCGTGCGCGTGCTCGGCATCCCGCTCAGCTTCCTGACCGCCGACGGCATCCGCCACCTGATCTTGCCGGCGGTGACGCTGTCGCTCTTGAATATCGCCATGGTGATCCGGCTCACGCGCGCCGGCACGCAGGAGGCGATGATGCAGGACTACGTCAAGTTCGCGCGCGCCAAGGGCCTGTCGAACACGCGCATCGTCGGCGTGCATGTGCTGAAGAACATCCTGATCCCGATTGTCACGGTGATCGCGCTGCAGTTCGGCTCGATCATCGCCTTTGCGATCGTGACCGAGACCATCTTCGCCTGGCCCGGCATGGGCAAGCTCATCATCGACTCGATCCAGTTGCTGGACCGGCCGGTGATCGTCGCCTACCTGATGGTGATCGTGACGCTGTTTATCCTGATCAACCTGGTGGTGGACATCATCTACAGCATGCTCGATCCGCGCGTGCGCATTGCCGACAACAAGGGCTGAGCCATGAGTGCCGTATCTGCCGAACAAGAGGACAAGACGCCGCCGCCCGCCGCGGCGCGCGAACAATCGCCGTGGCGGCGCTTTGCCGCGGAGTTCTTCTCCAGCAAGATTGCCGTGGCCGGACTGGCCACGCTGGTCATCATCATCCTGATCGCCATCTTCGCGCCGTGGCTGGCGCCGCAGAACCCCTATGACCTGGCGACGCTGGACGTGCTCGACGCGCGCCTGGCGCCGGGCGAGCAGGCCGGCAACGGCATGACCTTCCTGCTGGGTTCGGACGAGCAGGGCCGCGACATCCTGTCGGCGGTGATGTACGGTCTGCGCATCAGCATCGGCGTAGGCGTGGTCAGCACCGTGATCGCGCTGCTGCTGGGGGCCACGCTCGGCCTGCTGGCCGGCTTCCTGGGCGGGCGCACCGAGGCCGTCATCATGCGCGTGGCCGACCTGCAGCTGTCGTTCCCGCCGATCCTGCTGGCGCTGATCCTGCTGGCTTTCCTGCGCCCGGGCCTGGGCAATATCGTGATTGCGCTGGTGGCGGTGCAGTGGGCCTACTACGCCCGCACCACGCGCAGCGCCGCGCTGGTGGAGCGGCGCAAGGAATATATCGAGGCCGCCACCTGCCTGGGCCTGCCGCCGATGCGCATCATGTTCCGCCACCTGCTGCCCAACTGCCTGCCGCCGCTGATCGTGATCGCGGCGCTGCAGGTGGCTTCGGCCATCACGCTGGAAGCGACGCTGTCCTTCCTCGGGCTGGGCGTGCCGGTCACCGAGCCCTCGCTGGGCTCGCTGATCTCCAACGGCCAGCAGTACATGCTGTCGGGCAAGTACTGGATCAGCTTCTTCCCGGGCATCGCGCTGGTGGTCACCATCGTGGCGATGAACCTGGTGGCCGACCAGCTGCGCGATGTCCTCAACCCGCGCCTGCAGACGCAATAACCAGGAGCGGAACATGGCACAACCGACGTTGGTAGTTGAACACCTGAAGACGCAATTCCACACGCGCGGCGGCATCGCCAAGGCCGTCGACGACGTGTCCTTCACCGTGGGCCGCGGCGAGATCATGGGGCTGGTGGGCGAGTCCGGCTCGGGCAAGTCCATGACCGGGTATTCGATCATGGGCCTGATCGACCCGCCCGGGAAGATCGTCGACGGCCGCATCGCGCTGACCAGCCGCGACGGCATCACCCGCGACCTGCGCGCGCTCACGCCGGCGCAGCAGCGCGACGTGCGCGGCAACCGCATCGCGATGATCTTCCAGGACCCGATGATGACGCTGAACCCGGTCCTGCGCATCGACACGCAGATGATCGAGGCGGTGCTGGCCCATGAGAAGGTGGGCAAGGCGGTGGCGCGCGAACGCGCGCGCAATGCGCTGGCGCGGGTCGGCATCCCGTCGCCGGACGAGCGCCTGCAGGCCTATCCGCACCAGTTCTCGGGCGGCATGCGCCAGCGCGTGGCGATCGCGATCGCGCTGCTGAACAAGCCCGACCTGATCATTGCCGACGAACCGACCACCGCGCTGGACGTCACCATCCAGGGCCAGATCCTGTACGAGATGCAGACCCTGTGCCGCGAATCGGGCACGGCGCTGATCTGGATCACGCACGACCTGTCGGTGGTGGCGGGGCTGGCCGATACCGTGTGCGTGATGTACGCCGGCAAGATCGTCGAGGCCGGCGACGTGCGCCAGGTGCTGGAGCACCCTGAGCACCCGTACACCCACGGGCTGATCAGCTCGGCGCCGTCGCGCAATCCGCGCGGCGCGCCGCTGCGGCAGATCCCGGGCATGACGCCGTCGCTGCTGAACCTGCCGGGCGGCTGTGCCTTCCGTGAGCGCTGCCCCTACGCCACCGCTGCCTGCAAGACCGAGCCGCCGCTGGAGACCGCCGCCGACGGCCGCCGCCTGCGCTGCTTCCATCCGGTGCTGGCCAACCAGGAGGCGGCATGAGCGCAACTGAACTGCAATCCCGACCGATGACGAATCCTGCCGCTGAAGAGGGGGCCACGCCGAGCGCGCCGATCCTGGAGCTGCGCGGCGTGTCCAAGCGCTTCGTCAAGTCGCTCGACGCCGCCGCGCGCATCGCCAACCTGTTCGGCGCCCATGCGCATGACGAGGTGGTGCACGCGGTCGACCGCGTCGACCTGAGCATCCGTGCCGGTGAGGTGGTGGGCCTGGTGGGCGAGTCCGGCTGCGGCAAGTCCACGCTGGGCCGCATGGCTGTAGGCCTGCACTCACTGACCGAGGGCGAGCGTTTCTGGCGCGGCACCAACCTCGACCACCTGCCGCCCGACAAGCGCCGCGAGAAGCAGCTGGCGATCCAGATGATCTTCCAGGACCCGTATGCCTCGCTCAATCCGCGGCTGCGCGTGCTGGATATCGTCGGCGAGGCGCCGGTGGTGCACGGCATGGTCGAGCGCGGCGCGCAGAAGGGCTATGTGGAAGACATGCTGGTGCGCGTGGGCATGGACCCGACCGTGCTGCGGCGCTTTCCGCACCAGTTCTCCGGCGGGCAGCGCGCGCGCATCGGCATTGCCCGGGCGCTGGCGGTGAAGCCCGAGTTCCTGGTGTGCGACGAGTCGGTGGCGGCGCTGGACGTGTCGATCCAGGCCCAGGTGCTGAACCTGTTCATGCGCCTGCGCGAAGACCTGAACCTGACCTACCTGTTCATCAGCCACGACCTGGGCGTGGTCAAGCACATCAGCGACCGCGTGGTGATCATGTACCTGGGGCGGGTGGTCGAATCCGCGCCGACCGAAGACGTGTTCGCCGCGCCCAACCATCCCTATACCCAGGCACTGCTGGCCGAGGCGCCCAAGCTGGAGGTGGCCCGCAAGACCTATGTCGCGATCCGCGGCGAGATCCCGTCGCCGCTGAACCCGCCGCCGGGCTGCCATTTCCACCCGCGCTGCCCGCATGCGATGCCGCGTTGCCGGGAAGAGCAGCCGCTGCTGAAGGAGATTGCGCCGATGCGATTCTCGGCGTGTCACCTGAACGACATGGAGTAGGGCCTGGTTTTCTCCTCCCTCGCGCAGGGAGGAGAAAACCCGGAGTCTCAGCGGATCACCTGGCCCTTCGAATTGATGATCGTCATCTCCACGAATTTCGAGCCCACGTGGTTCTCCGGCGTGAAGTTGACGATAAACCCGCCGAGGTCATAGCTGCGCATTGACTCCAGCGCGGTCACCAGCTTCTCGCGCGTCAGGTCCTTGCCAGCGCGGCGCAGGCCTTCGGTGAAGGCCTTGGCGGCGATAAAGCCTTCGATGCTGGCGTAGTCGAATTCGCTGGGCTTGCCGGCGGCCTGCAGCATGCGCAGGTACTCCCGCACGATCGGCAGCGTGGCGTTGCCCGGGTGCGGCATCACCTGCGAGATGATCACGCCGCTGCCCTGCGCGCCGACCTCGTTGGCCAGCGCCTGCGTGCCGACGAAGGAGACGTTGTAGAACTGGCCGTTGTAGCCGCGGCGCAGCGCTTCCTTCACGAAGGCGCCGGCGGTGCGGTAGGCGCTGATCATCACCACGGCGTCGGGCCTGGTCTTCATCGAGCCCTGTATGGCGTCGCCGATTTCCGTGGTATTGCGGATCACGGGCTCGCGCGCGACGATCTGTACGCCGCTGTCGGGCGCGGCCTTGAGCGCGCGCTCCAGACCTTCCAGTCCGGCCTTGCCGTAGGCGTCCTCGTTGTAGACCACGGCCACGCGCCTGAGGCCGGTGGTCTGGATCTGGCGCAGGATGGCCGCGGTTTCCTCGTTGTAGCCGGCGCGCACGTGGAAGACGTAGCGGCTGCGCGGCTCGCGCAGCGACTGCGCCCCGGTGTACGGGCCGAAGAACGGCACCTTGGCCTGGGTTGCCAGCGGCAGCGCGGCCTGGCTGGTGGGCGTGCCGACATAGCCGAAGAGGGCGAAGACGCGGTCTTCCTCGATCAGCTTCTTTGTGTTCCTGGCGGCGGGCTCGGGCTCGTAGTAGTCGTCCAGCGCCTCCAGCCGGATCTTGCGGCCGTAGATGCCGCCCTGCTGGTTGATGTGGTCGAAATACAGCCGCGCGCCCGAGTTCATCTGCTTGCCGAGCACGGCGGTCGGGCCGGTCAGGGCGGCGGACTGGCCCAGCAGGATGGTGTCGGCAGTGACGCCGTTTTCGGATGTGTCGGCGGTGCCCGCCGTGTTGGCTGCGAAGGCAGCGCAGGATGCGCCACCCGTGCCGATGGCGCACGCCACCAGCAGGCCGGCAAGCCGGCCATTGACCCCCGATCGGAAAGACATAAACCCCCCGCGAAATGTGGTTCGGTTACCCGTTGGCCGCGTCGGCCGGTCTCTCGCCGGCGAATTGCTCACGTCGTGCGGCATGGTGCGCGTACTGGTCTGTGCCGGCAGCGCGCCGGCACATCATAATCGAATACAATCGGATCGAGATACTCCCCGCCATCACCCCGCACGGCCGGGAAAGCGCCGCCCGCCGGCGCGGCTCGGGCGCCGCAACCCGCCGCCTGCGCCGGCATCTCCAGTTCCGTACGACCGAACGAAAACAACACACCCCGCCCGGAGACCCCATGGCTTCCCGCATCGTCCGCGCCGCCTGTCCGCATGACTGCCCCGACACTTGTGCCTTGCTCGTTACCGTCGAGGACGGCCGTGCCGTCAAGGTAGCGGGCGATCCCGACCATCCCGGCACGCAGGGCGTGCTGTGCACCAAGGTGTCGCGCTACACCGAGCGCACCTACCACCCGGACCGGCTGCTGACGCCGATGAAGCGCATCGGCAGGAAGGGCGAAGGCAAGTTCGCGCCGATCTCCTGGGAGGAGGCGCTGGACACCATCGCCACGCGCCTGCAGGCGATTGCGGCGCGCGATCCGCAGGCGATCGTGCCGTACAGCTATGCCGGCACCATGGGGCTGGTGCAGGGCGAGAGCATGGCCGCGCGCTTCTTCAACAAGCTGGGCGCGTCGCGGCTGGACCGCACCATCTGCGCCAGCGCCGGCGCCACCGCGCTGCGCTACACCTACGGCGCCAGCGTGGGCATGGACATGGAGCACGTGGTCGATGCCAGGCTGGTGATCATCTGGGGCGGCAACCCGATTGCTTCCAACCTGCATTTCTGGACCCGCGCGCAGGAAGCCAAGCGGCGCGGCGCCACGCTGGTGGCGATCGACCCGTACCGCTCGCTGAGCGCCGAGAAGTGCCACCGCCACATCGCCCCGATGCCCGGCACCGACGGCGCGCTGGCGCTGGCGCTGATCCATGTGCTGATCCGCGACGACCTGCTCGACCACGACTACATCGAACGCCACACCGTCGGCTTCGAGGCGCTGCGCGAGCGCGCGCAGGCCTACACTCCGGCACGCGCGGCCGAAATCTGCGGCATCCCGGCCGAGGACATCGAATGGCTGGCCGGCCTCTACGGCCAGCTGGCGGTGCGCGAGCGCCAGCCGGTGGCAATCCGCCTGAACTACGGCATGCAGCGCGTGCACGGCGGCGGCCAGGCGGTGCGCGCGGTGGCGTGCCTGCCGTCGCTGGTGGGCGCCTGGCGCCAGCCCGCGGGCGGGCTGCAGCTGTCGACCTCGGGCTTCTTCCCGATCGACGAAGCCGCGCTGCAGCGCCCCGACCTGCTGCCTGGCTGGCCGCAGACGCTGCCGCGCATCGTCAACATGAGCACCATCGGCGACGCGCTGCTGGCCGAGCCGGCACCCGGCGCGCCGCGCATCGAGGCCGTGGTGGTCTACAACAGCAACCCGGTCGCGGTGGCGCCGGAATCCGGCAAGGTCGCCGCGGGCTTTGCGCGCGAGGACCTGTTCACGGTGGTGCTGGAGCATTTCCGCACCGACACCGCCGACTATGCCGACATCCTGCTGCCGGCGACCACGCAGCTTGAGCACACCGACGTGCACAAGGCCTACGGCCATACCTATTTCCTGGCCAACAACGCCGCCATCGCGCCGATGGGCGAGGCCCTGCCTAATACCGAGATCTTCCGCCGGCTGGCGCAGCGCCTGGGCTTCACCGAGGCGTGCTTTGCCGACAGCGACGAGGCCATCGCCGCGCAGGCCATCATTCCGGGCGATGCGCGCGCGGCCGGCATCAGCTGGGAATCATTGAAGGAGCAGGGCTGGCAGAAGCTGGCGCTGCCGGCGGCGCCGTTCGCCGAGGGCGGCTTCCCGACCGCATCGGGCAAGTGCCAGTTCTATTCGGAGCCGATGGCGCGCGATGGCTTCGACCCGCTGCCTGACTACGTGCCGCAGTACGAGGCGCCGCTGACCGCGCCCGAGCTGGCGGCGCGCTATCCGCTGGCGATGATCTCGCCGCCGGCGCGCAACTTCCTCAACAGCTCCTTCGTCAACGTCGACAGCCTGCGCGCCACCGAGGGCGAGCCGCACCTGGACATCCACCCGGCCGACGCCGCCGAGCGCGGCATCGTGCACGGCGCCATGGTGCGCGTCTTCAACGACCGCGGCAGCATGGTGGCGCGCGCCCGCGTCACCGACCGCGCCCGGCGCGGGCTGGTGGTGGGCCTGTCGATCTGGTGGAAGAAGCTGGCTTCGGACGGCAAGAACGCCAACGAGCTGACCAGCCAGCGCCTGACCGACCTGGGCCGCGCGCCGGTGTTCTATGACTGCCTGGTGCAGGTCGAGGCCTGCACGCAAGGGGCAGTCCTGCCTGCATGACGCCGCAGCCTGGCCGCCGGCGCTGGGCGGCACTCCTGGCGGCGACCGGCCTCATCGCGGTGGTCCTGGTGACGGCCGGGTGCGAGGCCGTCGGCTACTACGCGCAGTCGATCGGCGGCCACCTGGGCGTGATGGCCCAGGCACAGCCGCTGACCGACGCCATCGCCAGCGCGCGCGACGCCAACGATGCGCGCCTGGCGCAGCGCCTGGCGCTGGCCGGCCGCATGCGCGACTTTGCCTCGCGCGAACTGAAGCTGCCCGAGAACGGGAGCTACCGCCGCTACGCCAACCTGCACCGGCCCTATGTGGTGTGGAGCGTGTTCGCCACGCCCGAGCTGTCGATGGAGCTGCGCAAGTGGTGCTTCCCCATCGTCGGCTGCATCAGCTACCGCGGCTACTACGCCCAGTCCGATGCCGAGCAGTATGCGCAGGGATTGCGCCGCGACGGGCTGGAGACGTACGTGGCCGGCATCCCCGCCTATTCGACGCTGGGCTATTTCGACGACCCGCTGCTCAATACCTTCGTCTACCTGCCCGAGGGCGAACTGGCGCGGCTGATCTTCCACGAGCTGGCGCACCAGGTGGTGTACGTGCGCAACGACACCGCCTTCAACGAGTCCTTCGCCACCGCGGTGGAAGCCGCGGGCGTGGAGCGCTGGCTGTCCGAGGATGCGTCGGAGGACGCGCGCGCCAGCTATCGGCAGTACGATGCCCGGCGCCAGCAGTTCCGCGCGCTGTTGCTGGGCACGCGCGACCGGCTGGTGGCGCTGTACCAGACCCCGCTCGATGATGACGCCAAGCGCGAGGGCAAGGCCAGGATCTTCGCCGACCTGCGCACCGAGTACGCGCGGCTACGCACGGAGTGGGGCGGCTTCAGCGGCTATGACCGCTGGTTCGACCAGCCGCTGACCAACGCCCATCTGGCCGCGGTGGCCACCTACCAGCAGTGGGTGCCGGCCTTCACCGCGTTGCTGGCGCGGTGCAACGGCGACTGGCAGCGGTTCTATGACGAGGCCGCCCGTATCGGCGCGCTGCCCGCCGCCGAGCGCGAGGCCGCGCTGCAGCGGCTGGCGCCGCCAGCCACGCGCACCGGCACGCTGACCGCGGGCGGCAAGACGGCGGCCAACTAAGCTGCCGCGTCCCGCCGTGCGAGAATTGCATCATGTCGATTGCACCCAGATCCGCACCGCTGAACCCGCCGTTGAGCGCACCGCCAGAGCCGCAGCCGGCCCGCCCGCATATCGCCGAGCGCCAGGAGGCCCGCCGCCGCCAGATCCTCGATACCGCCGCGCAGCTCTTCTACAGCAAGGGCTATCCCGGCATGACCATGAACGACCTGTGCCGCGCGCTGGGCGTGACCAAGCCGGCGGTCTACTACTACTTTACTGACAAGTACGAGATCTTCGACATCCTGTGCCGCGAGTCGGCCCAGACCTGCCTGCCCGTGATCCGCGAGACCGCGGACCCGGCGCTGCCGGTGCGCGAGCGCCTGCAGGCCTGCCTGCTCGAGATGGCGCGGCGCTGCGTTGCCTGCCATGTGCCGGCCACGCTGAGCTTTCGCGACAACCAGTACCTGCGCCCCGACACCGTGGCGTGGCTCGACAGCATGGCGCGGGACTTCTATCGCGACCTCTATGCGCTGCTGGAAGAGGGCAGGCGCGATGGCGTGTTCGCCTTCGGCGACGCGCGCGTGACGGCGCATGCGATCGGCAGCGTGGTGGGCTTCCTGTACACCTGGCATGAACCCGGGCGCATGGACCCGGAGACACTGGCGCAGGAGCTTGCCGCCAGCATGATGAAGCTGGCGCTGCCCAGCGGCGGGTGAGTGCGGATTTGCCTCACTAGGGGTTATCCCGCTACTTGCGCCCGATCGGTGGCGCATAATGCCCGTCAGGGGCACCAAGGGCTGTCCGGTGACCCCGAGGACTTCGTCTAAGTTGTTGTTTTAACCGGGGCGCACGTTTAGCATCTCGGCAAAATCGAACGACCATTCAGAAATTCAGGAGACGGTGCTATGGAAAGAATTTGGCTGAAACACTACCCGGCCGGCGTTCCCGCCGAGATCGATGCCAGCCAGTTCCGCTCGCTTGCCGCGCTGCTCGAGGCGTCTTTCCGCACCTATGCCGACCGCAAGGCCTTCATCTGCATGGACAAGGCCATCACCTACGGCGAACTGGACCAGCTCTCGGCCCACTTTGCCGCGTGGCTGCAGTCGCGCGGGCTGCGCCCCGGCGCACGCGTGGCGATCATGATGCCGAACGTGCTGCAGTACCCGGTGGTGCTGGCGGCGGTGCTGCGCGCGGGTTTCGTGGTGGTCAACGTCAACCCGCTCTACACCCCGCGCGAACTCGAGCACCAGCTCAAGGACAGCGGCGCCGAGGCCATCGTGATCCTGGAGAACTTTGCCTCGACGCTGCAGCAGGTGCTGGCCAAGACCCCGGTCAAGCATGTGGTGGTGGCCAGCATGGGTGACATGCTCGGCGGCCTGAAGGGCGCGATCGTCAATTTCGTGGTGCGCAACGTCAAGAAGATGGTGCCGGCGTGGGAGCTGCCCAACTGCGTGCGCTTCAACAGCGTGCTGGCCGAAGGGCGCAAGCTGACGCTGCAGCCGGCCACCACGGGGCCGGAGGACGTTGCCTTCCTGCAATACACGGGCGGCACCACCGGTGTATCCAAGGGCGCGGTGCTGCTGCACCGTAACGTGGTGGCCAACGTGCTGCAGTCCGAGGCGTGGATGCAGCCGGCGCTGGACAAGGGCGCCCATATCGACCAGCCCATCACCATCACCGCGCTGCCGCTGTACCACATCTTCGCGCTGACGGTCTGCTGCCTGCTGGGCATGCGCAGCGGCGGCACCAGCGTGCTGATCCCGAATCCGCGCGACATCCCGGGCTTCATCAAGGAACTGCAGAAGTACAGGTTCAACATGTTCCCAGCGGTCAACACGCTGTACAACGCGCTGCTCAACAACCCGGAAATCAGCAAGGTCGATTTCTCCGGCCTGCGCGTGGCCAACGGCGGCGGCATGGCGGTGCAGGAGGCGGTGGCCAAGCAGTGGCTGGCCAAGACCGGCTGCCCGATCATCGAAGGCTACGGCCTGTCCGAGACCTCGCCCTCGGCCACCTGCAACCCGACCGACACCAACGTGTTCTCCGGCACCATCGGCATGCCGCTACCCTCGACCGAAGTGGTGATCCGCGACGACGACGGCAAGGACGTGCCGCTCGGCCAGCCGGGCGAGATCTGCATCCGCGGCCCGCAGGTGATGGCCGGCTACTGGAACCGCCCGGACGAGACCGCCAAGGTCATGACCCCGGACGGCTTCTTCAAGACCGGCGACATCGGCGTGATGGACGAGCGCGGCTACACCAAGATCGTCGACCGCAAGAAGGACATGATCCTGGTGTCGGGCTTCAACGTGTATCCGAACGAGGTCGAAGGCGTGGTCGCCGAGTGCCCGGGCGTGCTGGAAGTGGCGGCCGTGGGCGTGCCCGACACGCACTCGGGCGAGGTGGTCAAGCTGTTCGTGGTGAAGAAGGATCCGGGGCTGACCGAGGCCGATGTGATTGAGTTCTGCAAGGAACGCCTGACCGGCTACAAGCGGCCCAAGTACGTCGAGTTCCGCACCGAGCTGCCCAAGACCAACGTCGGCAAGATCCTGCGCCGCGAACTGCGCGACAGCCGCAAGGCCGCCTGAGCGGCAGCCGCTGCAAACGACAACGGCCTCCCGAGTGGAGGCCGTTGTGCTTTCAGGCCGCGTTGCGGCGGCTCAGCACTCGTTCGATGGCGCCAGGCGGGCTTCCTGGCTGCCGTCGGGGTAGATCACCCGCACGCACGCGCCAGGCTCCAGCCCCGGCGCCGCCGGCGCGTTGGCCGATACGATCGCGCCGTCCATGGTTCGCACCTTGTACTGGAACAGGTCCACCTGCTGCACCGGTGCGGGCTTGCTGAACAGCCGGCTCAGGTCGAAGGCAAAGCCCACGCCCACCCCGCCACCCCCGCCGCCACCCGCGGCGCCCACGCCGACGCTGGTGCCGCCGCCGTAGTACGGGGGCACCTGGGCCACGTCCAGGCGGGTCAGGAACGTCTTCTCGGTGACGCGGCCAAGCTTGATGGTGGCGTTCACCGGCGTGACCTGCGGCGGCGGCGGCGTGCTGCTGCAGGCGGCCAGCGCCGGCAGCAGGCCGCACAGGACAAGGTAGAGCAGGGTCTTCATGGCGAGATCAGGCCGGTCTTGAGCCGGCCAAGCAGTCGGAACAGGGCGCGCCGGTCGGTCTCGGCCAGGCCGGAGAACAGTTGCTCGATCCAGTCCTCATGCGCGCGCGCCATGCGCGAGAACGCGGCGCGCCCGGCCGGGGTCAGGCGGATCAGGTAGGCACGGCGGTCAGTGGGCAGGGCCTCGCGCGAGACCAGGCCTTCCTGCTGCAGCTGGTCGGTGATGCCGGTGACGTTGCCACCTGTCACCATCATGCGGCGCGACAGCTCGCCCATCTTCAGGCCTTCAGGGTGGCGGTCGAGCTGTGCCATCAGGTCGAAGCGCGGCAGGGTGCAGGCAAAATCCTGGCGCAGCCGCGAACGGATATCGCCCTCGATCAGGGTGGTGCAGGTCAACAGCCGCAACCACAGCCGCAGGGCTTCGTGCTCGGTCTGGTCGGCGCGGGTTTCAAGGTCGACCGGCGCGCTTTCGGCGCCGGCGGCAGGGGACGGGTTTGGCATCTTCAGTGCATCGGTGCGCAGGGGTGCGGCCGCAGCCGCCAGGGGCCGCCCACGGGGCGGGCAGCCGACATTTGATGCCTCAAGTATATGCGCGATACGGGCCGCCGCCCTGCCGGCGATCAAATCGGCGTCAATCCACCTTGGCGCCGGAATCCTTGACCACCTTGGCCCACTTGGCGGTTTCGGCGCGGATGAACGCGGCGAACTGCTCCGGGGTGTTGCCGACAGGCTCGGCGCCCTGCGCCTGCAGGCGTTCGCGCACGGCCGGGGCATTCAGCGCCTTGGTCACTTCCTGCTGGATGCGGTGGATGACATCCGGCGGCGTGCCGGCCGGCGCCAGCATGCCGAACCAGGAGCTGGCTTCATACTGCGGCAGGCCCGCGGCCTGGGCTATGGTCGGCACGCCCGGCAGCGCCGGCGACGGCCTGGCGCTGGTCACCGCCAGCGCCTTGAGCTTGCCGCTCTTGATCAGCGCCATCGACGAAGGCAGGTTGTCGAACATCACCTGCACGGTGCCCCCGGCCAGGTCTGTCAGCGCCGGCCCGCTGCCCTTGTACGGGAAGTGGACCATGAAGGTCCGGGTCTGCGTCTTGAACAGCTCCCCGGCCAGGTGGATCGAGGTGCCGTTGCCGCTGGAGGCCATGTTGATCTTGCCGGGGTTGGCGCGCGCGTAGGCGATCAGGTCCTTGACGCTGTCGATCTTGTTTTGCTGCGCAAACGCCGGATTCAGCACCAGCACGTTGGGCACGGCCGCCACCTCGGTGATCGGAGCGAAGTCCTTGATCGGGTCGAACGGCAGCTTGCCGTACAGCGACTGGTTGATGCCATGGGTGCCCACGGTGCCCATCAGCAGCGTGTAGCCATCCGGCGCGGCCTTGGCGACGAGGTCCGCGCCGATATTGCCGCCGGCGCCGGGCTTGTTGTCGACCACCACGTTCCAGCCCGGCAGCCTGGCCAGCTCCGCGGCCACGGCGCGGGCCAGGATGTCGGTGGTGCCGCCGGCGGCAAAGGGCACCACCAGCCGGATCGGCTTGGCCGGGTACGGGTCGGCGGCCAGCACCGACTGGCTGGCGAGCGCGGCAAGGCTGGCGGACAGCAGCAGCGCGACGGCGCGCCGGCGATTGGGTTGCATGCGTGAGTCTCCTGGTGTTGTCCGCTCGTGAGGTCGGTGGGGCGGCTACGGTAAGTGCATTCTAGTCCGCTGCCGGGGTGGCGCCGATGAGGTGATGCCCTATGGGAGTGGGGGGCGCGCCAATGAAAAAAGGCACCCGGAGGTGCCTTTGCAGACCGGCCTTGCGACCGGGATCGACAGGCGATCAGAACTTGTGGCGGATGCCCAGGGCGACGCCGACCATGTTGTCCTTGCCGGCACCCAGGAAGTAGCCGTTGGCGAAGCTGATGGCCGAGGTGTCGAAGTTCAGGCCGGCGTTCTTCGAATAGGCGGTGGTCAGGTAGAGGTCGGTGCGCTTGGACAGGTTGTAGTCGGCGATGAACGAAATCTGCCAGGGGTTCTTGATATTGTTGGTGGCGCCGGTGGCGGCCAGGTTCAGGTTCTTGACGTCGTCGTAGTAGTAAGCCAGCGTCAGGCCCAGCGCCGTCGTGACCTGGTAGTTGGCACCGACCCAGTAGTAGTTGTCCTTCAGGATCGTATTGTCATTCGGTGCCTTGTTCATGCCCCAGCGATAGCCGGCCATCAGCTTGGCCGGGCCGAAGGCATAGCTGGCGGCAACCGCGGCCTTCTTGAAGTCACCGGTGCCACCGGCGGCGTTCAGGGTCGGGTTGTACTGGTCATAGGCGGCGGTAATGCCGAACGGGCCGGCGGCCCACGCCAGGCCGGCACCGTAGCCGGTGTCGCGGCGGAACTGGCCGGGGACTTCGCCGCCGCCGGCAACGCCGTTACCGAACGACCAGTGCGCGACCGCGGTCACCGGGCCGAACTTGCCGGTGTACTTGGCAGTGTTGTCCGAGCGGAAGTTCAGGCCCAGTTGAGCGACCACCGGCTCGTACTGGGTGGCATAGCCGGCCGGCGAAAAGTTGGCCATCATGTCAAACAGCGAGGTGTACTGGCGACCGAAGGTCACGCGGCCGACCTGGTCGCTTTCCAGGCCGACGTAGGCTTGACGACCGAACAGGCGGCCACCTTGCTGCGATTTCCCGTCATCCAGCCCAAAACCGCTTTCAAGCACAAAGAGCGCCTTCAGGCCGCTGCCCAGGTCCTCGACGCCACGCAGGCCCCAGCGCGAGCCGGACAGGCCGCCGGAGGACATCCGGAACAGGTTGTGCGCTGCGCCCGGGAACGGGTTGGTGGGGCTGGCGTTGGTCGGGTTCGTCGTCGACATATTGCTGACGTATTCGAGGTTCGCATCGGCCACGCCGTACAGGGTCACGCTCGATTGGGCCTGCGCCGCCCCAGCAAATGCGCCAAGCGCTGCCAGCGCCAGAAGCGATTTCTTCATGCTCGTTGATCTCCACTGTAAGAATTATTGGTGACGGCCCGGGCGAACCTCCTGTTGGTCTCCATCCCCCGTGCGTCAAACTTCCTTGGAAGTTGCGAAGTACTGTAACAAACAACCCTTAATTCACTAGTCAGGCCAATCCCCCTTGTCTTCTTTTAACAACTCAGGGTTTCTGAGTAGCCAGGCGCATCAATGCAAGGCGGGATGCGGGTTGGCGCCGATTAGAGGCAAGCTACAATGCGGGTAATCCCGATGGCCCCTGCGCGTGCCGCGCCGCGGCCGCGCACCCCATGATGGCAGGGGCTGCCGGGAACGAAGACCAACTGCCTCTGCGACATGGACACCCTGATCAAAGAATTCGACGTGGCATTGCGCGCCATTGCCGGCGCCACGCGCACCGCGCGCACCAACCCGGCTGACCGGCTGGCACCGGACACCGAACAGATGAGCGCCGATGAACGCCGCCACGTGGCCGGGCTGATGCGCGTCAACCATGTCGGCGAGGTCTGCGCGCAGGCCCTGTACCAGGCCCAGAAGCTCACCGCCCGCAACGGCGCGGTGCGCGCGCAGATGGATGCCGCCGCGCGCGAAGAGGAAGACCACCTGGCCTGGTGCGCCGAGCGCCTGCGCGAACTGGGCTCGCGCCCGAGCCTGCTCAACCCGCTGTGGTACGCCGGCGCCTTCGCCATCGGCTGGGTGGCCGGCCGCGCCGGCGATCGTGTCAGCCTGGGCTTCGTCGCCGAGACCGAGCGCCAGGTCGAGCACCACTTGGGCGGGCACCTGGACCGCCTGCCCGAGGCCGACGGCCGCTCGCGCGCCATCCTCGAGCAGATGCGCGACGACGAGATCCGCCACGGCGATGCCGCGCGCGATGCCGGCGGGATCCCGTTGCCCGCCCCGGTGCGGGCACTGATGCGCGGCGCCTCGCGCGTGATGACCACCGCCGCCTACCGGATCTGAGCCGGCCCCTGCTTGCCCCTCGCTGGCCCTGGTTCCGGCGGGGCTGGCGGGCAATTGTTGTATCCTTTCTTCGGGCGACGGGGCAGGTCTTTCCCGTGCCGCCGGCAGTTCCTCCGCAAGTGGTTCTCAGGTGGTTTCTCGGCTTTCCTCCCTAAGATCTTCATTTCATTAAGGATTCACTTTTTCGGTGCGTGAAGTGTGCGCGCTAAGTCATTGTTCTGATTCAAAAAAACTCGTTTGCTGCCCTGCAACCAGCCTTGACCCGCCATATCGCTTCCTCTAAAGTGGGAAATAGTGTGAGGAAGTGTATTTTTGTGTGAAATTGGGCCCCGGCCGTGGGATGATGTCGCCATAGTCGGAACAGAAGGGATTCACGCGCATGCTGGCCGACAACCGGCCGGCATGGACCGGGAGCAAGCTTGTTTCAGGGAGCATCGGCACTCTCGCTGGATGCCAAGGGTCGGATGTCCATTCCGTCCCGGCACCGCGAGGCGCTGCAACAGCAGGCCGAAGGCCGGGTGACGCTGACCAAGCACCCGGATGGCTGCCTGTTGCTGTTTCCCCGGCCCGAGTGGGAAACCTTCCGCACGCGCATTGCAGCGCTGCCGATGGATGCGCACTGGTGGAAGCGCATCTTCCTGGGCAACGCCGCCGACGTGGAAATGGACGGCGCGGGCCGGGTGCTGATCGCCCCGGAACTGCGCAGTGCCGCCTTGCTCGACAAGGAAGTCATGCTGCTCGGCATGGGCAGCCATTTCGAAGTGTGGGATGCCGCGACCTACGCCGCCAAGGAACAGCAGGCGATGGCGCAGGGCATGCCCGAAGCATTGAAGAATTTCTCTTTCTGACGAGGTCATGAGTCCTACCGGAACGCCGGCAACCCCCGCCCTGCGCCATCGCACCGTGCTGCTGGACGAGGCCGTCGACGCCTTGGTCTGGCGGCCCGACGGGGTCTACGTCGACGGCACCTTCGGCAGGGGAGGGCACAGCCGGGCGGTGCTGGCCCGGCTGGGGCCAGACGGGGCCCTGGTTGCGTTCGACAAGGACCCAGCAGCAATCGCAGAAGCGGGCACCATCAAGGATGCCCGCTTCTCCATTGAGCACGCGAGCTTTGCGGCCATGGCCGAGCGCCTGTCGGGGCGCGGCCACGTCGCTGGCGTGCTGCTCGACCTGGGGATCAGCTCGCCCCAGATCGACGAGGCGGCGAGGGGGTTTTCCTTTCGTTTCGAGGGCCCGCTGGACATGCGCATGGACACCACGCGCGGCATCACTGCCGCGCAGTGGCTGGCGCAGGCGGATGAGCAGGACATTGCCAGGGTGATACGAGACTATGGGGAAGAACGGTTTGCTGTACAGATTGCAAAGGCGATTGTTGCTCGCCGGAGCGAACCCGGCGATGGCGGACCCATCGCCACTACTGCCGACCTTGCCGCGCTCGTGGCGAAAGCCGTCAAGACACGCGAGAAGGGTCAGGACCCTGCGACCCGCACCTTTCAGGCTCTACGGATTCACGTCAATCAAGAGCTTGAGGACCTCGAAAGAGGGCTGAAGGCGGCGTATGAACTGCTGCAGGTCGGAGGGCGCCTGGTGGTGATCAGCTTCCACTCGCTGGAGGACCGCATCGTCAAGCGGTTCATGGCGGCGCACGCCCGTCCCCAGCAGGATGCCGACCCGGCGCTGCGCCGTGCGCCGCTGCGCGCGGCCGACCTGCCGCAACCGACGCTGCGCCTGCTCGGCCGCTACAAGCCGGGCACTGAGGAGGTGGCCGCCAACCCGCGCGCGCGCTCGGCCGTGATGCGCGTGGCCGAGAAGCTGGCCCCTGCCGCGACTCCTGCGGGCGGAGGCGCACGCGTATGAACCGCCTGACCTTCTTCCTGCTCGCCGCGCTGATCCTGTGCGCGCTGTCGCTGGTGAGCGCGCAGCACCAGGCGCGCACGCTGTTCGTCGCACTGGAGCGGGCCCAGGCTGAAGAGAAGCAGCTCGATATCGACTGGTCGCGCCTGCAGTACCAGCAGAGCGCGCTGGGCAAGAGCGCGCGCATCGCCGACACGGCGCGCGCGCAGCTGAAGATGGCGCCGGTCAACCCCGGCAAGACCCAGTACCTGTCCGGCATCGTGCTGCCGGCGCCCGCCGAGGCGGCGCCGGCCAGTGCCGCGGAGGCGCGCCGATGAGCATGGCCCGTCCCAACCCGCCCCGCCGTGACCGCAACGGCACCGCGTCGCGCCCGCGCAGCGGCCAGTTCTCGGCCAGCCCGGTGCTGGGCCTGCGCCTGCCGATGTGGCGCTCCAAGCTGGTGGTGTTCATGATGTTCGCGGCCTTCGGCGCGCTGGCCGTGCGCGCGGCCTGGATCCAGGGCCCCGGCAACCAGTTCTATGAGGCCGAGGGCAAGAAGCGCTTCCAGCGCACGCTGGAGCTGCCGGCCACGCGCGGCAAGATCCTGGACCGCAACGGCCTGGTGCTGGCCACCAGCCTGCCGGTCAAGGCCATCTGGGCGGTGCCCGAGGACGTGCCCAACCAGGTCGATGCCGCCAAGATCCGCCAGCTGGCCAAGTTGCTCGGCATGTCCGAGAAAGACCTGGGCAAGAAGCTGTCCGAGGACAAGGGCTTCGTCTACCTGAAGCGCCAGGTGCTGCCTGACGTCGCCGACAAGATCGCCGCGCTGAAGATCGAAGGCATCCACCAGACCCGCGAATACAAGCGCTTCTACCCGGAAGGCGAGGCGATGGCCCACATCGTCGGCTTCACCAACGTGGAAGACCGCGGCCAGGAAGGCGTGGAGCTGGCGCGCGAACCCGGCCTGGCCGGCCGTGCCGGCGCGCGCCAGGTGATCAAGGACCGCCTGGGCCGCGTGGTCGAGGACGTCGGCGTGCTGAAGACCCCGCGTGACGGCGAGGACATCCAGCTGTCGATCGACGCCAAGATCCAGTACCTGGCCTATAACGAACTCAAGGCCGTGGTCGAAAAGCACAAGGCCAAGGCCGCCAGCGCGGTGGTGCTCGACGCCCAGACCGGCGAAGTGCTGGCGCTGGCCAACTGGCCCACCTACAACCCCAACGACCGTACCCGGCTGTCCGGCGAGCAGCTGCGCAACCGCGTGCTGACCGATACCTTCGAGCCGGGCTCGATGATGAAGCCGATCACGGTCGGCCTGGCGCTGCAGCTCAAGCGCGTGACGCCGTCCACGGTGATCACCACCACCGGCAAGTACAACTTCGAAGGCGCCACCATCAGCGATACCCACAACTATGGGGCGCTGACGGTGAGCGGCGTGATCCAGAAGTCGAGCAACATCGGCACGACCAAGATCGCGATGATGATGAAGCCGCAGGAAATGTGGGACATGTTCACCAGCGTCGGCCTTGGCCAGGCGCCCAAGATCGGCTTCCCCGGCGCCGTGGCCGGCCGCGTGCGCCCGTTCAAGAGCTGGCGCCCGATCGAGCAGGCCACCATGTCTTACGGCTACGGCCTGTCGGTGTCGCTGTTCCAGATGGCGCATGCCTACACCATCTTCGCGCATGACGGCGAGCTGATCCCGGTGTCGATGTTCCGCACCAACGGTCCTGTCGCCGGCGAACGCATCCTGTCGCCCCAGGTGGCGCGCGATGTGCGCGCCATGCTGGAAACCGTGACCGCGCCCGGCGGCACCGCCCCCGAGGCGCAGGTGATGGGCTACCGCGTCGGCGGCAAGACCGGCACCGCCTACAAGCATGAAGGCCGCGGCTACAACCGCAGCAAGTACCGCGCCTCGTTCATCGGCCTGGCGCCGATGTCGAATCCGCGCATCATCGTGGCCGTCAGCGTGGACGAGCCCACGGCCGGCAGCCACTACGGCGGCCTGGTGGCCGGCCCGGCGTTCGCGGCCATCACTGGCGGCACGCTGCGCGCACTGAATGTGCAGCCCGACTCGCCGATCCGCCAGCTGGTGGTCAGCGACAAGGTGCAGGAGAGCGAACCGTGGAGCTCGACCCAATGACGGCCAAGCCACTGCTCCCGCTCGAGGTCACCGCCCAGGCCAGCAACGCGCTGGCCTGGCTGCGTACCAACGTGGCCGCCGCCGCGCAGCTGACCGGCGATACCCGGCGCCTGGCGCGCGGCGATGTGTTCTTCGCCTACGTGCTCGGCAACGAGCGCCTGGCCACCGACGGCCGGCCCTATATCGCCCAGGCGATCGCCGCCGGCGCGGGGGCCATCGTCTATGAGGCCGACGGCTTCGACTGGCCCTTCGGCGACGTCGTGCCACACCTCGCGGTGAGCCGCCTGCACCAGCTGGCCGGCCCGATCGCCGCCGGCTGGCATGGCAACCCGGTGCGCGGCCTGGCCGTGACCGGCATTACCGGCACCAACGGCAAGACATCGTGCAGCCAGTGGCTGGCACGGGTGCTGCAGGCCGCCGGCACGCCTTGCGCGACCATCGGCACACTGGGCACCGGCTTCCCGGGCGCGCTGCAGGCCACCGGCTTCACCACGCCCGACGCGGTGCAGCTGCAGGCCAGCCTGGCGTCCCTGCACGACGCCGGCGCGCGCGCCGTGGCGATGGAGGTGTCCTCGCACGGCCTGGAGCAGGAGCGCGTGGCCGGCACGCATTTCTCGGTGGCGGTGCTGACCAACCTGACCCAGGACCACCTCGACTACCACGGCTCGATGGCTGAGTACGAGGCCGCCAAGGAGAGCCTGTTCCGCTGGGACGGCCTGCGCACTGCTGTGATCAACCGCGACGACGCCATGGGCCAGCGCCTGCTTGCGGCGGACGCCGCCGCCATCGGTGCGCCGCACGTGATCGAATACGGCATCGACGGCCCCGACGCGGCCACGGTGCGCCGCCCGCGCGGCGAGTGGCTGCGCGCCACCAACGTGCGCGCCACGCCCACCGGCACCGCCTTCCATATCGACGGCAGCTTCGGCAGCGCCGAGATGGCCACGCCGATGATCGGCGCCTTCAACGTCAGCAACCTGCTGGCGGTGCTGGGTGCGGCACTCGCCAACGGCGTGGCGTGGGACGCGGCCATCGCCGCGCTGCGCGCGCTGACGCCGGTGGAAGGGCGCATGGAGTTGTTCGGTGCCGCCGGCGGCCCGGATGCGCCACTGGCCGTGGTCGACTACGCCCATACCCCGGACGCGCTGGCGCAGACGCTGGCCGCGCTGCGCCCGGTGGCGCAGGCGCGCAACGGCCGCCTGTGGTGCGTGTTCGGGTGCGGCGGCGACCGCGACCCGATCAAGCGCCCGCTAATGGGCGCAGTGGCCGAGCGCGAGGCCGACGAGGTCATCCTGACCAGCGACAACCCGCGCAGCGAAGACCCGCAGGACATCCTGGACGCCATTGCCGACGGCATGGCCGAGCGCGCGCGCGCTCGCCAGATCGAAGACCGCGCCGCCGCCATCCTCTATGCCGTCAAGCACGCGGCACCGGCCGACGTGGTGCTGGTGGCGGGCAAGGGCCATGAGGCCACCCAGGAGATCCAGGGCCGCAAGCGCCCGTTCTCCGATCGCGAACACGTACGACTGGCGCTTGCCACCCGTGGAGTATCGGCATGAGCCAGACCCCAATGACCACCTTGCAGCAAGCCGCCGGCTGGATCGCCGGCGCGCGCGTTTGCGGCGACGGCGCCGTGAAGTTTTCGCGCGTGCATACCGACAGCCGCAGCGTCGAGCCGGGCGACCTGTTCGTCGCCCTCAAGGGTGAGCGCTTCGACGCGCATGACTTCATCGCCGACGTGGTGGCACGCGGCGCTGCCGCCGTGCTGGTCAGCCGCGAAGTCGATGCCGGCGTGCCGGCCATCGTCGCGCCGGACACGCGCCTCGCGCTGGGCGAGCTGGGCGCCGGCTGGCGCCGCCAGTTCACGCTGCCGGCGGTGGCGGTGACCGGCAGCAACGGCAAGACCACGGTCAAGGAAATGATCGCGGCCATCTTTGCCGCGGCGGTGGGCGAGGACCAGCGCCTGGCCACCGGCGGCAACCTGAACAACGATATCGGCCTGCCGCTGACGGTGCTGCGCCTGCGCGCCACGCACAAGCTGGCGGTGCTGGAGCTCGGCATGAACCACCCGGGCGAGACGGTCTACCTGGCCGGCATCGCCCAGCCCACCGTGGCGGTGATCACTAACGCGCAGCGCGAGCACCAGGAGTTCATGGTGAACGTGGAAGCCGTCGCCCACGAGCACGCTGCCGCGATCGCGGCGCTGCCGGCCCACGGCGTGGCGGTGTACCCGCTCGACGCGGAAAGCGGCGGCGCCCACGCGCCGGTGTGGCGCGAAGCCGCGGGCGCGCGCCGCGCGCTGTCGTTCGGCACCTCGCAGCGCGCCGATGTGCACGCCACCGTGACGCTGGTCGACGGCGCACAGGTGATGCAGGTACGCGCGCCCGGCCATGGCTTCGACGTGCGCCTGGCGCTGCTGGGTGAGCACAACGTGCGCAACGCGCTGGCCGCCATCGCCTGCGCGCTGGCCGCGGGAGTGCACGTGCCGGCGATCCAGTCGGGCCTAGCCGGCTTTCATGCGGTCAAGGGCCGGCTGCAGGTCAAGTACACGCCGGGTGGGACGGTCGTCATCGACGACACATACAACGCCAACCCCGACTCCATGCGCGCCGCCATCGACGTGCTGGCCGGCTTTGCCGCGCCGCGCATCCTAGTGCTGGGCGACATGGGCGAAGTGGGCGACCAGGGCCCGGCGTTCCACGAAGAGATCGGCGCCTACGCCAAGGCGCGCGGCGTTGGCACGCTGTGGGCGACCGGCGAACTGGCCGTGCATGCGGTGCAGGCATTCGGCGCGGGCGGCCGGCATTTCGGCAGCGCGCAAGCACTGGCAAAGGCACTGGAGGAAGACAGCAGGGGCATGGTGGCGCAAGCGGGCGCCGTGCTGGTGAAGGGATCGCGCTTCATGCGCATGGAACGGATGGTCGCGGCGCTGGTCGCAGACTCTTCCGCACACTAAATAAGACAACACGATGTTATTGGCTCTGGCCCAGTGGCTGCAAAACGACTACAGCTTCCTCCGGGTCGTCAACTACCTGACTTTCCGCGCGGTGATGGCCAACCTCACCGCGCTTCTGATCGGGCTGGCGTTCGGTCCGTGGGTGATCCGCAAGCTGACCGAGCTGAAGGTCGGCCAGGCGGTGCGCACCATCGGCCCGCAGACCCACCTGGTCAAGGCCGGCACGCCGACCATGGGCGGCGTGCTGGTGCTGGTCTCGATCGCGGTGTCGACGCTGCTGTGGTGCGACTGGGGCAACCGTTTCATCTGGGTGGTGATGCTGGTCACCTTCGGCTACGGCGCTATCGGCTGGGTCGACGACTACCGCAAGGTGGTGTATCGCGACCCGCGCGGCATGTCGAGCCGCGAGAAATTTTTCTGGCAGACGCTGATCGGCCTGGTGGCCGCGGTCTACCTAGCGTTCTCGGTGTCGGAAAGCAGCAACGTGAAGGTGTGGGACCTGTTCCTGAGCTGGGTCGAGGGCGGGCTGTCGCTGGACATGCCGTACAAGTCCAACCTGATCGTGCCTTTCTTCAAGGAGATCAGCTACCCGCTGGGCGTGGCCGGCTTCATCGTGCTGACCTACCTGGTGATCGTGGGCTCGAGCAACGCTGTCAACCTGACCGACGGCCTGGACGGGCTGGTGATCATGCCGGTGGTGCTGGTCGGCAGCGGGCTGGGTGTGTTTGCGTACGTGATGGGCAGTTCGGTCTACAGCAAGTACCTGCTGTTCCCGCATATCCCGGGCGCGGGCGAGCTGCTGATCTTCTGCTCGGCGCTGAGCGGGGCGGGGCTGGCCTTCCTCTGGTTCAACGCGCACCCGGCGCAGGTGTTCATGGGCGACGTGGGCGCGCTGGCGCTGGGCGGCGCGCTCGGCACGGTGGCAGTGATCGTGCGCCAGGAGATCGTGCTGTTCGTGATGGGCGGCATCTTCGTGGTGGAAACACTGTCGGTGATGGCGCAGGTCACGTGGTTCAAGATCACCAAGCGCCGCTATGGCGAAGGCAGGCGGCTCTTCAGGATGGCGCCGCTGCATCACCATTTCGAACTGGGCGGCTGGAAGGAAACCCAAGTCACGGTGCGCTTCTGGATCATCACCATGCTGCTGGTGCTGATCGGGTTGTCGACACTGAAGTTGCGTTAACGGTTGCGCGGGTCAGGGACTGACGGCGCTCTTCTATATAGATTCAGGAAATCAAAGGCAGGAAATCGAAGTGTTTGGCGAGCTGCAAAAACCTCATGTGCTGGTACTGGGCCTCGGTGAATCGGGCCTGGCCATGGCGCGCTGGTGTGGCCTGAACGGCTGCGCGGTGCGCGTGGCCGACACGCGCGAGGCGCCCGCCAACCTTGTCTTCCTGCAGGCCGAGCTGACTTCGGCCGAGTTCGTCGGCGGCCCGTTCGCCGACAGCCTGCTCGACGGCATCGGCCTGGTGGCGATCAGCCCGGGCCTGTCGCCGCTGGAAGCCGGCACCGGCGCGCTGCTGGCCGCGGCGCAGGCGCGCGGCATCCCGGTGTGGGGCGAGATCGAACTGTTCGTGCGCGCGCTGCGCCACCTGGAAGCCGAGTCCGGCTACGCGCCGAAGATCCTGGCGATCACCGGCACCAACGGCAAGACCACCACCACCGCGCTGACCGGCCGGCTGGTGGAGCGCGCCGGCAAGAGCGTGGCGGTGGCGGGCAATATCAGCCCGTCGGCGCTGGACAAGCTGTCGGCCTGCATCGCCTCGGCATCGCTGCCGGAAGTGTGGGTGCTTGAGCTGTCCAGCTTCCAGCTGGAAACCACGCACACGCTGGCGCCCGCCGCGGCCACCGTGCTCAACGTCACCCAGGACCACCTGGACTGGCATGGCTCGATGGAAGCCTATGCCGCATCCAAGGCGCGCATCTTCGGGCCGGCTGGCAGCGAGTGCGTGCAGGTGCTCAACCGCAACGACCGCCTGACCATGGACATGGCGCGGCCCGGGCGCTCGCCGCTGACTTTCGGCACCGACCTGCCGGAAACGCCGGGCAGCTTCGGCATCCTGCGCGAGGGCGGCATGCCCTGGCTGGTGCTGGCCGAAGCCGACCCGGACGCGGAAGGGGAGGGCAAGCCGCGCCGCCGCAAGGCCGCCGAGGTGGTCCAGGAAGCCGTGCCGGCGCGCCACAAGCGCCTGATGCCGGCCGACGCGCTGCATATCCGCGGCATGCACAACGCCACCAACGCCATGGCCGCGCTGGCGCTGTGCCGTGCCATCGACCTGCCGATGAACGCGCTGCTGCACGGCCTGCGCGAATACCGCGGCGAGCCGCACCGCGTGGAGTGGGTTGCCACCATCGACGACGTCGAGTATTTCGACGACAGCAAGGGCACCAATGTCGGCGCCACCGTGGCCGCGCTGTCGGGGCTGGACAAGCGCGTGGTGCTGATCGCCGGTGGCGAAGGCAAGGGCCAGGATTTCTCGCCGCTGGCCGCGCCGGTGGCGCAGTACGCACGCGCGGTGGTGCTGATCGGCCGCGCCGCGGGTGAGCTGCGCGATGCATTGCAGGGCAGCGGTGCCAGCCTGGTCGACGCCGCCACGCTGGAAGAGGCCGTGACGAAGGCTGCCGGACTGGCCGAGAACGGCGACGTGGTGCTGCTGTCGCCGGCGTGCGCCAGCCTCGACATGTTCCGCAACTACGTGCATCGCGCCGAGGTGTTCCGCGGCGCGGTGGAAGAACTGGCGCTGTCCCGGGGGATCCTGCCATGAGCGAAGCACAGGTCAAGCGCAGCGGCTTTATCGGCGCCACCATCGGCAATGCCTGGGGTGGCCTGCGCGACGCCGTGTCCGGCGTCAAGCCGACGCGCTCGCGCATGATGGAGTACGACCAGCCCATGCTGTGGGTGTCGATCGTGCTGCTCGCGCTCGGCCTGGTGATGGTCTATTCGGCCTCGATCGCGCTGCCGGACTCGCCGCGCTACGCCAACTACCGCGAGAGCCACTTCCTGATGCGCCATGCGTTCGCGCTGGGGATCGGGCTGTCGGTCGGGCTGGCGTCGTTCCAGATCCCGGTCAAGGTGTGGGACCGCTACGCGCCCAAGCTCTTTATCGTCGCACTGATCCTGCTGGTGATCGTGCTGGTGCCGTTCGTCGGCAAGGGCGTGAACGGCGCGCGGCGCTGGATCCCGCTGGGCGTGATGAACTTCCAGCCATCGGAGCTGATGAAGCTGGCGGTGGTGCTGTATGCCGCCAACTACACGGTGCGCAAGCAGGAGTGGATGCAGACCGTGTCCAAGGGCTTCCTGCCGATGGGCGTGGCCGTGGTGGTGGTCGGCATGCTGCTGCTTCTCGAGCCGGACATGGGCGCATTCCTGGTAATCGCGGCCGTGGCCATGGCCATCCTGTTCCTGGGCGGCATCAACGGCAAGCTGTTCGCCGGGCTGGTCGGCGTGGCAGTGGGCGCGTTCGCGCTGCTGATCACCGCGTCGCCCTGGCGGCGCGAGCGGATCTTCGCCTACCTGAACCCGTGGGAAGAGAGCAATGCGCTGGGCAAGGCCTACCAGCTGACGCACTCGCTGATCGCCTTCGGCCGCGGCGAGTGGACCGGCGTGGGCCTGGGCGGCAGCATCGAGAAACTGCACTACCTGCCTGAGGCGCATACCGACTTCATCCTCGCGGTGATCGGCGAGGAATTCGGCTTTATCGGCGTGCTGGTGGTGATTGTGCTGTTCTACTGGCTGGTGCGCCGCGCCTTCAATATCGGCCGCACCGCGCTGCAGCTGGACCGCACCTTTGCCGGGCTGGTGGCCAAGGGCATCGGCGTGTGGATCGGCTGGCAGACCTTTATCAATATGGGCGTGAACCTGGGCCTGCTGCCGACCAAGGGGCTGACGCTGCCGCTGGTGAGCTATGGCGGGTCGGGGATCTTGATGAACTGCGTGGCGCTGGCGATCCTGCTGCGCATTGATTATGAAAATCGAGTATTGATGCGCGGAGGGAAGGTATGACCGCACCGCGCACCTTGCTCGTGATGGCCGGCGGCACCGGGGGGCACGTGTTCCCGGGGCTTGCGGTCGCGCACGCGCTGCGCGAGCAAGGCTGGAAGGTGGTCTGGCTGGGCAACCGCACCGGCATGGAAGCCACGCTGGTGCCCAAGCACGACATCCCGATGGAGTTCATCCAGTTCGGCGGGCTGCGCGGCAAGGGCCTGGTGACCAAGTTCCTGCTGCCGCTGAACCTGCTGCGCGCGTTCTGGCAGAGCATAGTCGCGCTGCGCCGGGTGCGCCCGAGCGTGGTGCTGGGCATGGGCGGCTATATCACCTTCCCGGCCGGCATGATGGCGTCGCTGCTGGGGCGGCCGCTGGTGCTGCACGAGCAGAACTCGATCGCCGGTCTGGCCAACAAGGTGCTGGCCAAGGTGGCCGACCGCGTGCTGTGCGCATTCCCGGACACGCTGCCCGGCGGCGAATGGACCGGCAACCCGGTGCGCGAGGAACTGGCGCACCTGGACGCGCCCGAAGCGCGCTATGACCAGCGCAGCGGCCCGCTGCGCATCCTGGTGGTGGGCGGCAGCCTGGGCGCTGCGGCGTTGAACGAGGTGGTACCCAAGGCCATCGCGCTGCTGCCCGAGGGCAAGCGCCCGGTGGTCACGCATCAGGCGGGCGCGAAGCAGATCGACACGCTGCGCGCCAACTACGCGGCCGCGCAGGTGCCCGCGCAGACCCTGCCGTTTATCGACGACATGGCGCGCGCTTACGCCGATGCGGACCTGGTGATCTGCCGCGCCGGCGCGATGACGGTTTCGGAAGTGGCTGCCGCAGGCGTGGCGGCGATGTTCGTGCCGTTCCCGCATGCGGTGGACGACCACCAGACCACCAACGCGGAATTTTTGTCGAAGCAGGGCGCGGCCCTGCTGGTGCAGCAGAAAGACCTGACGGCCGAGGGGCTGGCGCAAACCATCGCCAGCCTGACCCGGCCGCAGCTGAAAGACATGGCGCGCCTGGCGCGCGGACTGGCCAAGCCTGAGGCAACCCGGCGCGTCGCCGAGATCTGCAGTCAGCTGGCCAGGGACTGAAGCCTAATTAAGCAGCAATCGAATGAAGCATATCGTCAAAAACATCCACTTCGTGGGCATCGGCGGCGCCGGCATGAGCGGCATCGCCGAGGTCCTGCTGAACCTGGGATACAAGGTCTCGGGCTCGGACGTGGGCAACAATGCCGCCACGCGGCGCCTGGCCTCGCTGGGCGCCACGGTCATGCACGGGCATGACGCAGCCAACGTGACCGGCGCCAACGCGGTGGTGGTGTCGACCGCGGTCAGCGGCGACAACCCCGAAGTGCTGGCCGCCCGCAGCAAGCGCATCCCGGTGGTGCCGCGCGCGGTGATGCTGGCCGAACTGATGCGCCTGAAGCAGGGCGTGGCCATCGCCGGCACGCACGGCAAGACCACCACCACCAGCCTGGTGGCGTCGGTGCTGGCCGAGGGCGGGCTCGATCCCACCTTCGTGATCGGCGGCCGCCTGAACTCGGCCGGCGCGAATGCGCGCCTGGGCACCGGCGACTTCATCGTGGCCGAGGCCGACGAGTCGGACGCATCTTTCCTGAACCTGTTCCCGGTCATCGAGGTCATTACCAATATCGATGCCGACCACATGGACACCTACGGGCACGACTTTGCCCGGCTCAAGCAGGCGTTCATCGAATTCACGCAGAGGTTGCCGTTCTACGGCATCGCGGTGCTGTGCGTGGATGACCCCAACGTGCGCGAGATCCTGCCGTTCGTGTCCAAGCCGGTGGTGCGCTACGGCTTTGCCGAGGATGCCCAGATCCGCGCCGTGGACGCGCGCGCGGTCGACGGCCAGATGCACTTCACCGTGCAGCGCCACCTCGACGGCCATGCCGAGCCGCCGCTGGAGATCGTGCTGAACCTGCCCGGCCTGCACAACGTGCAGAACGCGCTGGCGGCGATCGCCATCGCCACCGAGCTGGAAGTGCCCGATGCCGCCATCGTCAAGGCGCTGCGCGAATTCCACGGCGTGGGCCGGCGCTTCCAGCGCTATGGCGAGGTGGCCACGCCCGATGGCGCCGGCACCTTCACCCTGGTGGACGACTACGGCCACCACCCGGTGGAGATGGCGGCCACGCTGGCCGCCGCGCGCGGCGCGTTCCCGGGGCGCCGCCTGGTGCTGGCGTTCCAACCGCACCGTTTTACCCGTACGCGGGATTGCTTTGAGGACTTCGTCAAAGTGCTGGGCACCGTCGATGCCCTGCTGCTGGCCGAGGTCTACGCCGCCGGCGAAGCCCCGATCGTGGCTGCCGACGGCCGTGCGCTGACCCGCGCGCTGCGCGTGGCCGGCAAGGTCGAACCTGTTTTCGTGGAGCAGATGGAAGAAATGCCGCAGGCCATCCTGGATGCCGTCCGGCCGGGCGATGTGGTCGTGACGATGGGCGCGGGCTCGATCGGGGCCGTGCCGGGGCAGCTGGTGTCGCACCAGCAATCGACGCAATCAACGCAGGGAGGCCAGGCATGAGCTTCGTCGCCCATCCCAATATCGATCCCAAGTCGCTGGGCAAGGTCGGCGTGCTGCTGGGCGGGCGCTCGGCCGAACGCGAGATCTCGCTGATGTCGGGCAAGGGCGTTCTGGCAGCGCTGCAGTCGCGCGGCGTGGACGCGCACGGCTTCGACCCGGGCCTGCAGGGCGTGGCCGAGCTGGCCGCGGCCGGCTTTGACCGCGTCTTTATCGCACTGCACGGCCGCTATGGCGAGGACGGCACCATGCAGGGCCTGCTCGAGCAACTGGGCGTGCCGTACACCGGCAGCGGCGTGCTGGCTTCGGCCATGGCCATGGACAAGCAGGCCACCAAGCGCCTGTGGATGACCCATGACCTGGCCACGCCGCGCTTTGCCATGCTGCATGCGGACACTGACTTTGATGCCGTGGCGGCCGACCTGGGCCTGCCGCTGATCGTCAAGCCGGCGCGCGAGGGCTCGTCGATCGGCCTGACCAAGGTCACTGCCGCCGACCAGATGCGCGCGGCGTTCGAGAAGGCCGCGGCGCTGGACAACGACGTCATTGCCGAGACCTTTATCGACGGCGCCGAGCTGACCTGCCCGATCGTGGGGGAGGGCGACAGCGCCGAAGCGCTGCCGGTGATCCGCATCGTTGCGCCCGAAGCCAACTACGACTATCAAAATAAGTACTTTACTGACGATACCCAGTACTTGTGCCCGTCGGGCCTGGACCCTGAAGTCGAACGCGAGGTCCGGGCACTGGCGGTGCAGTCCTACCGCGTGCTGGGATGCCGCGGCTGGGCGCGCGCCGACCTGATGCTGCGCGCCGACGGCAAGCCTTTCCTGCTCGAGATGAATACCTCGCCCGGCATGACCGGCCATTCGCTGGTGCCGATGGCGGCGCGCGCGGTTGGCATCAGCTACGAGGACTTCGTGATGCAGGTGGTGGCCGCGGCCACGCTGGACCTGCATCCCAACGAGCATTGGAAACCCGAATAACGCAACCGAACAGGACCGCACCGGACCATGTGGCATAACGCACGCCTGCTCAACCTGATCGCCTCCGCGCTGTACGCGCTGGTGGTGCTGATGGCGCTCGCGGCAGGCCTGCTGTGGCTGGCGCAGCGGCCGGTGTTCGCCATCACCCATGTGGAGATCGGCCCGCTGGACGGCGGCGCCCTGCGCCACGTGAACGCGCCCAGCGTGCGCGCCAGCGCGCTGGGCAAGCTGACCGGCAATTTCTTCACGCTGGACCTGAACGCGGCCCGGCAGGCGTTCGAGTCGGTGCCCTGGGTGCGGCGCGCCAGCGTGCGGCGCGAATGGCCCAACGGCCTGGCGGTCGAAGTCGAGGAACACGAGGCGCTGGGCACCTGGGGCACGCCCGACAGCGGGCGCCTGATCAATACCTATGGCGAGATCTTTGTCGCCAACACCGCCGAGGCGGAAGAAGACGCACAGCTGCTGGCGCTGGACGGGCCGCCGGACAGCGAGGGCGACGTGATCGAGAAGCTCGAGGTCATGCGCCAGTGGTTCAAGCCGCTCAAGGCCGAGCCGCTGGCGGTGGCCCTGTCCGGCCGCTATGCCTGGCGCGCGAAGCTGTCCAACGGCATGGAGGTCGAACTGGGCCGCGAGCAGAACGATGAGGATCGCGTGGCGATGGACCAGCGGGTCCGGCGCTTCGTCGCGGCCTGGCCGCAGGTCACCCAGCAATGGGGCAGCCAGATCGAGTATGCCGACCTGCGTTATCCCAACGGCTTTGCCATCCGCGCCGCCAATGCCCGCTTCCTGACCGAGGCGCAGATCGCAGCGGCGGTCAGGGCAGAGAAGGCGGCGAAGGCAGCGAAGGCGGCCAAGCCGGCGCCGGCGGCAGCAGCGGTTTCAGGTACTTCCAACAACAATCCGACGCGACTGAAGAGCAAGAACGCGGAGAAAACCCGATGAGCAAGGAATACAAGGACCTGTTGGTCGGTCTGGATATCGGCACCTCGAAGGTGGCGGCGGTGGTGGCAGAACTGCGCCCCGACGGCAGCTACGAGGTGATCGGGATGGGCCAGTCAGAGTCCAAGGGTCTGAAGAAAGGGGTCGTGGTCAATATCGAGGCCACCGTGCAGTCGATCCAGAAGGCGCTGGAAGAGGCCGAGCTGATGGCCGACTGCAAGATTTCAGAGGTCTTCACAGGCATTGCCGGCAGCCACATCCGCAGCTTCAACTCCAGCGGCATGGTGGCGATCAAGGACAAGGAGGTCACGCAGACCGACGTGGCGCGCGTGATCGAGACCGCCAAGGCGGTCAATATCCCGACCGACCAGCAGATCCTGCACATCCTGACGCAGGAATTCATCATCGACGGCCAGGAAGACGTGCGCGAGCCCATCGGCATGAGCGGCATCCGCCTGGAAGTGAAGGTGCATATTGTCACCGGCGCGGTCAGCGCCGCGCAGAACATCGTCAAGTGCGTGCGCCGCTGCGGCCTGGAAGTGCACGACCTGATCCTGCAGCCGCTGGCTTCCAGCCTGGCGGTGCTGACCGAGGATGAGAAGGAGTTGGGCGTGGTGCTGGTCGACATCGGCGGCGGCACCACCGACATCGCCATCTTCAGCGAAGGCGCGATCCGCCATACGGCCGTGATCCCCATCGCCGGCGACCAGATCACCAACGACATCGCGATGGCGCTGCGCACGCCGACGCCCGACGCCGAGGACATCAAGATCCAGTACGGCATCGCCAAGCAGGCGATCGCCGACCCGGACGACATGATCGAGGTGCCCGGCGTGGGCGACCGCGGCACGCGCACGCTCAGCCGCCAGGCGCTGGCCGCGGTGATCGAGCCGCGCATCGAAGAGCTGTACTCGCTAGTGCACCAGGTGGTGCGCGAGTCCGGCTATGAAGAACTGTTGTCGTCAGGCGTGGTCATCACCGGTGGGACCGCGATGATGCCGGGCATGGTCGAGCTGGGCGAGGACATCTTCCTCAAGCCCGTGCGCGTGGGCGTGCCGGAGTACCGCGGCAACCTGCACGAGGTGGTGAAGAGCCCGCGCTATGCGACGGTGATGGGCCTGCTGCTGGAAGGCCGCGTGCAACGCATGCGCGGGCGCAAGGTCGCGGTGCAGAGCGGGTCGGTCAAGCAGGTGTGGACGCGCATGAAGGAATGGTTTGTCGGCAATTTCTGATCAATGCGGAAATTGACGCGCTGACGATGCAGCGGCGCGCAGGCAGGGCGGTCTACCGGACAGGCCTGTGTGCTGAGTGGAAGTTTTCTGGTTTTCTTTTTTTGGTTTCTTGTTCAGAAACCAGGGGTTGCGGCGGGGAGGCTGCATCGTCTGGGGACTGATTTTTCTCGGAGGCAGTGATGGACTTTGACATGATCGAAACGGAAGTGCAGGACGGCACCATCATCAAGGTGGTCGGCGTGGGCGGTGCGGGCGGTAACGCCGTGCAGCACATGATCAGCCGCGGCGTGCAAGGCGTCGAATTCATCTGCATGAACACCGATGCCCAGGCGCTCAAGCGTTCGAGCGCTTCACGCGTGCTGCAGCTTGGCAATACGGGCCTGGGCGCTGGCGCCAAGCCGGAAGTCGGCCGCAACTGCGCCGAATCGGCCCGTGATCAGATCGCCGATTCCCTGCGCGGCGCGCACATGGTCTTCATCACTGCCGGCATGGGCGGCGGCACCGGCACGGGCGCCGCGCCGATCGTCGCGCAAGTGGCCAAGGAGATGGGCATCCTGACCGTGGGCGTGGTCAGCAAGCCGTTCGACTTCGAAGGCGCGCGCCGCGCCAAGGTGGCCGAACACGGTTCCAGCGAGCTGGAATCGAGCGTCGACTCGCTGATCGTGGTGCTCAACGAGAAGCTGTTCGAAGTGATGGGCGACGACGCCGAGATGGACAAGTGCTTCCAGTGCGCCGACGACGTGCTGCACAACGCGGTGGCCGGCATTGCCGAGATCATCAACGTTGACGGCCTGGTGAACGTCGACTTCGAAGACGTGAAGACGGTGATGGGCGAGCAAGGCAAGGCCATGATGGGGACGGCCACCGTGTCGGGCGTTGACCGCGCCCGCCTGGCGGCCGAGCAGGCCGTTGCCAGCCCGCTGCTGGAAGGCGTGGACCTGTCCGGCGCGCGCGGCGTGCTGGTCAACATCACCGCCAGCCGTTCGCTGAAGCTGTCGGAAACCAAGGAAGTCATGAACACCATCCGCAGCTACGCCGCGGAAGATGCGACCGTGATCTTCGGTACGGTGTACGACGATTCGATGAGCGATGCGCTGCGCGTGACGGTGGTGGCCACGGGCCTGGGCCGCTCGGCCAAGAAGCAACAGCCGATGACCCTGCTCAAGACCGGCACGGACAACATGCCGGTGCAGATGATGGCCAACATGACCGCCGCCGCGGCCACGCACAGCTCGCCGGACTACAGCAACCTGGATACGCCGGCAGTGTGGCGCAGCTCGCGTGAGTCGGCGTCGGCCCACGTGGCGGCGCTGCAGGAAAAGGGTGTGGATACGTACGACATCCCGGCCTTCCTGCGCAAGCAGGCAGACTGAGCCCTGCCTGGCGCGGCATCGGTGCCTCCACCGGCCGCCTGACGGAACGCGTCGCCTTGTCGCGATGCACGTGCGCTCCCCATCCGCGCGTGCCTTGCATGGACTGACGTGAACCGCCGGGCCGCTGGCGGCGCCGCGCCTGCGCCGGACTGAGCTTCACCCGCATCCCGTCGCCGGGACGGGCGTGCCGCTGGCCGCCTCCCCGGACTGGTTTCCCGCCTTCCCGGTCGGGATGTATCAGCGTCCGCGCGGCGCACCCAAGAGGTGCGCCGCGCGGACGTCTTTGTAGCAAGGTGTATCGGATCCGCGCCGGATGTCACCGGATGTGAGCCGGCTTTGGCAATGTGGGCAAGGCGCCTATGATCTTGAGATTGCCCATCTGCCTGAGTGCGGGCGTCTGCGCACCGGCATCCGGACTATTCTTCAGAAAACCCAGGAGGACCACGACCCATGATCACTGTCGGTTCCCGCGTCCCCGACGCCACGCTGCAGGAATTCTTCGAAACCGAAGGCAACGGCTGTGCCCTTGGCCCCAATGCCTTCAAGGTGGCGGACCTGGTCCGCGGCCGCAAGATCGTGGTGTTCGGCCTGCCCGGCGCTTTCACGCCGACCTGCTCGGCCAAGCATGTGCCGGGCTTTGTGCAGCATGCCGCGGCGCTACGCGAGGCCGGCGTCGACGAGGTCTGGTGCGTGTCGGTCAACGACGCCTTCGTGATGGGCGCCTGGGGCCGTGAGCAGCAGGCGGGCGGCACGGTGCGCATGATGGCCGACGGCAGCGCCGAGTGGACCCGTGCGCTGGGCCTGGACCAGGACCTGACCGCACGCGGCATGGGCGTGCGCTCCAAGCGCTACGCGATGGTGATCGACGACGGCGTCGTCACCCGGCTCGACGTCGAGGCACCGGGCGAATTCCGCGTCAGCAGCGCCGAGGCAGTGCTGGCGGCGTTGCGTGGCTGACACAGTCATCCGGGTAAACGTGGATAATACGCAACTTATTAAGGGGGTGTTAACAGCCGGAAACAAAACCCGGCTGCAGCGCCCTTGATGTGGTGGTAAAATCCCTTAATCAGAAAAACTACACGATAGATTTTTATAATAGTTGAGGCTGTCATGCTCAAACAGCGCACGATCAAATCCCTGGTGAAGACCGTTGGCATCGGCCTGCACTCGGGGCGCAAGGTCACGTTGACCCTGCGTCCCGCGTCGGCGGACACCGGCATCGTCTTTACCCGCGTCGACCTGCCCGAGGCCGTCGAGATTCCCGTGGCCGCGTCGGCCATCGGCGACACGCGCCTGGCATCGGTGTTGCAGAAGGATGGCGCGCGCGTTTCGACCGTCGAGCACCTGATGTCGGCGTGCGCCGGCCTGGGCATCGACAACCTCTATGTCGATGTCGACGCCGAGGAAATCCCGATCATGGACGGCAGCGCCGCGTCCTTCGTGTTCCTGCTGCAGTCGGCCGGCATTGAAGAGCAGAACGCGCTGAAGACCTTCATCCGCGTCAAGAAACCGGTGGAAGTGCGCGAGGGCGACAAGCTGGCGCGGCTGGAGCCGTTCTTCGGCTTCAAGCTGTCGTTCACCATCGACTTCCGCCACCCGGCGGTCGACAAGACCGGCCAGACCTTCTCGATCGATTTTGCCGACACCAGCTACGTGCGCGAGATTGCCCGCGCCCGCACCTTCGGCTTTGCGCACGAGGTGGAAGCCCTGCGCGAGATGGGCCTGGCGCGCGGCGGCAGCCTGGACAACGCGATCGTGCTGGACGAGCACCGCATGCTCAACAATGAAGAGCTGCGCTACGGCGACGAGTTCGTGCGCCACAAGATCCTGGATGCGATCGGCGACCTGTATGTGGTGGGCCATCCGCTGATCGGCGCCTATGTGGCCAACAAGTCGGGCCACGGCCTGAACAACCAGCTGCTGCGCGCGCTGCTGGCCGACCAGGAAGCCTACGAGCTGGTCACCTTCGACCGCGTCGAGGAAGCCCCGGCCGCGTTCCTGCCGCAGGCGCAGCCGGCGTTTGCCTGATCCTGGCGAACTGGCGCAAAAAAAAAGCCGACCCGAGGGTCGGCTTTTTCGTGATCGGCACCGGGCTAGCGGTGATGGGCGAGCAGCGTATTGAGCGCGTCGCGCAGCGGCGAATCCGGCAGGCTGCGCGCCAGTTGGTCGAGGTTGGCGAGTCCCGTGGGCGTCATGCGGCCGCCGGTGCGCTGACGTTGCACGGGCTCCACTTCCCAGTCCGCGTGGCGCGACACCTCTGGCTGCACCCGCACCCGGATCGCGGTGATGTGCGAGCCGCGCTGGTGCAGCCGTGCCAGCAGCGTCGGCACCACCTGGCGCACGCGGGCAGCGGCGGCGCCGTGCGCGGCCAGCAACAGCAGCACCTGGGCGTTCGGGTCGGTGGCGTCACGCTTGACGCCGGCCACGGCCAGGCCGTCGCGCATGCCGGCGGGCAGCAGCGCCAGCACCTCGGCCTCCAGCACCGACAGCTGGCGCGCGGTCTGCATCAGCGTCGAAACCGGGCCGGCCTTGGCCAGCCAGTCGTTCAGCGGCTTGGCGGCGGGGGTCTGCAGGGCGTGGTGGGTGAAGCGGCGCATGCATGCATTCTAGCAAGGGGCGCGGGGGCCGCCTTGCCCGACCGCGGATTGAAGCTGCGGCGGCCGCCCCAAACTGTGGCTGACGGGGCGCGCGGGCAATCATGCGCACGACACGCGTGGTCAACATTCGGCGGGCTTGCCTGCCCTTGCGGGACGGGGCCAGGCGCGTTCCGGCCGTGACCCCGGCACATGATAAACTCGGCGTTTTGCGCCAATCTATCCATTCCTCGCCCGGCCGCCGGAGCAGCCCGCATCCCTGGGGTGCACCCGGTTCCGCGCAGGTGAAAGCAATCGATGATCACCGGCCTTCTCAAGAAAGTCTTCGGCAGCCGCAATGAGCGGCTGATCAAACAATATCGCCGCACGGTGGCGCAGATCAATGCGCTGGAGCCGAAGTTCGAGCAGCTCTCGGACGACGAGCTGCGCGGCATGACGGAGACCTTCCGGCAGCGCCACGCCGGCGGCGAATCGCTCGAGGCGCTGCTGCCCGAGGCCTTCGCCGTCTGCCGCGAGGCCAGCAAGCGTGTCATGAAGATGCGCCACTTCGACGTGCAGCTGATCGGCGGCATGGTGCTGAATGACAACAAGATCGCCGAAATGCGCACCGGCGAAGGCAAGACGCTGACCGCGACACTGGCCGTGTACCTGAATGCCATCACCGGCAAGGGCGTGCACGTGGTGACCGTCAACGACTACCTGGCGCAGCGCGATGCCGAGTGGATGGGCCGGCTGTACAACTTCCTGGGCCTGTCGGTGGGCGTGAACCTGTCGCAGATGCCGCACGACGCCAAGCAGGCGGCGTACAACTCGGACATCACCTACGGCACCAACAACGAGTTCGGCTTCGACTACCTGCGCGACAACATGGTCTACGACCCGTCGCAGCGCGTGCAGCGCCCGCTCAACTACGCCATCGTCGATGAAGTGGACTCGATCCTGATCGACGAGGCCCGCACCCCGCTGATCATCTCCGGCCAGGCTGAGAACCAGACCGACCTGTACCAGCGCATGAACGGCATCCCCAAGCTGCTCGAGCGCCAGATCGGTGAAGAGAAGGCCGATGGCACCGGCGTGGAGAAGCCGGGCGACTACTACGTCGACGAGAAGGGCCACCAGGTCTACCTGACCGAAGCCGGCCACGAGAAGGCCGAAGAGATCCTGTCGCAGCAGGGCCTGATCGGCGAGGGCGAATCGCTCTACGCGCCGCAGAACATCACGCTGATGCACCACCTGTACGCGGCCCTGCGCGCACACAGCCTGTTCCATCGCGACCAGCACTACGTGGTGCAGAACGACGAAGTCGTGATCGTCGACGAGTTCACCGGCCGCCTGATGACCGGCCGCCGCTGGTCCGACGGCCTGCACCAGGCCGTGGAGGCCAAGGAAGGTGTCACCGTCCAGCAAGAGAACCAGACGCTGGCGACGATCACCTTCCAGAACTACTTCCGCATGTACAGCAAGCTGGCCGGCATGACCGGCACGGCTGACACGGAAGCGTATGAGTTCCAGGAGATCTACGGCCTGGAAGTGGTGGTGATCCCGACCAACCGCCCGGCCCAGCGCAAGGACCAGCAGGACCAGATCTACAAGACCGGCAAGGAGCGCTACGACGCCGTGGTGCGGGATATCCGCGACTGCTACGAGCGTGGCCAGCCGGTGCTGGTGGGCACCACCTCGATCGAGACCTCGGAATACCTGTCGGGCCTGCTCGATCGCGAACAACTGCCGCACCAGGTGCTCAACGCCAAGCAGCACGCACGCGAAGCCGAGATCGTGGCCCAGGCCGGCCGCCCCAAGATGATCACCATTGCCACCAACATGGCCGGTCGCGGTACCGACATCGTGCTGGGCGGCAATGTGGAGAAGCAATCCGGTTTTATCGAGGCGGATCCGAACCTGTCCGACGCCGAGAAGGCCGCGCGCATCAAGCAGCTCGAGGATGAGTGGCATTCGCTGCACGAGCAGGTCAAGACCGCCGGCGGCCTGCATATCGTCGGCACCGAGCGCCATGAATCGCGCCGTATCGACAACCAGTTGCGCGGCCGTGCCGGCCGCCAGGGCGACCCGGGTTCGTCGCGCTTCTACCTGTCGCTGGACGACCAGCTGCTGCGCATCTTCGCCGGCGACCGCGTGCGCGCCATCATGGAACGCCTGAAGATGCCCGAGGGCGAGCCGATCGAGGCCGGCATCGTCACGCGCTCGATCGAGTCGGCGCAGCGCAAAGTCGAAGGCCGCAACTTCGACATCCGCAAGCAGCTGCTGCAGTACGACGACGTTGCCAACGACCAGCGCAAGGAAATCTACAAGCTGCGCAACGACGTGCTGGAAGCCCAGGATGTCGGCGACATGGTGACCAACCTGCGCGAGAGCGTGCTGGTTGAGCTGTTCCGCGACCACGTGCCGGCCGACACCATGGAAGAGCAGTGGAACATCGCCGGCCTGGAAACGCGCCTGCGCGAGGACTGGGGCCTGGAAGTGCCGCTGGCGCAGACCATCGAGGGCGCGCAGAGCATCGAGGACGAAGAGCTGCTCAACCTGATCATGAAGGCGGCCGCGGAGCGCTACGGCAGCAAGGTCGCGATGGTCGGCCGCGAGTCGTTCGCCGGCTTCGAGCGCTCGGTCATGCTGCAGAGCATCGACACGCACTGGCGCGAGCACCTGGCCGCGCTGGACCACCTGCGCCAGGGCATCCACCTGCGCGGCTATGCGCAGAAGGATCCCAAGCAGGAATACAAGCGCGAGTCGTTCGAGCTGTTCGCGCGTTTGCTGGACCTGATCAAGAGCGAAGTCACGCGCGTGACCTTCAACGTGCAGATCCAGTCGCCGGAAGAACTGGAGCAGGCTTCGGAAGAGATCGAGGAAGGCCTGTCGCACCTGGAGAACGTGCAGTACAAGCACGACGAGTTCGCCGAAGGGCGAGAGCCGGTCGAGGAAGCGCCGTCGCCGCGCACCGGTGCGGCCATGGCCGCCGCCGAGCTGGCGCTGGCGGGCATGCCCAAGGTCGGCCGCAACGACCCGTGCCCGTGCGGCTCGGGCAAGAAGTTCAAGCAGTGCCACGGCAGGCTCAGCTGAGTCGCGCACCGGTATGAGGTCGCGCCCGTCGCACGGCGTGACGCGAATGGAAACGACATGCCCGCCCTTAGCGGGCATGTTCGTCTGATGACAAGCAAGTTGCGAGCAGAAGCCGCAAGCAGATAACGCAAGCAGGAAAGAGGAGTCCACATGCCCGTCAATCTTCCGCTGCCCCAGGCAGAGAACCTGAAATCCGTCGCCGGCGTGGAGCTGGGCTGGGCCGAGGCGGGCATCCGCAAGGCCAACCGCAAGGACGTGCTGGTGGTGCGCGTGGCCGAAGGCAGCACCGTGGCCGGCGTCTTCACCAGCAACCGCTTCTGCGCCGCGCCGGTGCAGGTCTGCCGCGAGCACCTTGCCGCTGGCAAGGGCATCCGCGCGCTGGTGGTCAACACCGGCAATGCCAATGCCGGCACCGGCGAGCCGGGCCTGGCCAATGCCCGCGCCAGCTGCGACGCGCTGGCCGCGCAACTGGGCATCGCCACCGAGCAGGTGCTGCCGTTCTCGACCGGCGTGATCCTGGAACCGCTGCCGGTTGACCGCCTGGTGGCCGGCCTGCCCGCCGCCATCGCCAACGCGAAGCCGGACAACTGGCTGGCCGCCGCCGAAGCCATCATGACCACCGACACGCAGCCCAAGGCCGCGTCGCGCACGGTGCAGATCGACGGCAAGACCGTGACGCTGTCGGGCATCAGCAAGGGCGCCGGCATGATCCGCCCGAACATGGCGACCATGCTCGGCTTTATCGCCATGGACGCCGCCGTGGCCCAGCCGGTGCTGCAGGCGCTGGTCTCCTACGCCGCCGACCATTCGTTCAACAGCATCACCATTGACGGCGATACGTCGACCAACGACTCGTTCGTGCTGATCGCGACGGGCAAGTCCGGCGCCGTGGTCGACCGCACCGAAGGCCCGGCCTTCGAGGCGCTGCGCGACGCAGTGACCGCGCTGGCGCAGGAGCTGGCGCAGATGATCGTGCGCGACGGCGAGGGCGCCACCAAGCTGATGACCATCCGCGTCGAAGGCGGCAAGGACGTGGCCGAGTGCCGCCAGATCGCCTATGCGGTGGCGCACTCGCCGCTGGTCAAGACCGCGTTCTATGCGTCGGACCCCAACCTGGGCCGCATCCTGGCCGCGGTCGGCTACGCCGGCGTGAACGACCTCGACGTCGACCGCGTCAACCTGTGGCTGGACGATGTCTGGGTGGCCCGCGACGGCGGCCGCAACCCCGACTACCGCGAGGAAGACGGCCAGCGCGTGATGAAGCAGGCCGAGATCACCGTGCGCATCGCGCTCGGCCGCGGCAAGGCCGAAGCGACGGTCTGGACCTGCGACCTGTCGCACGACTACGTGTCGATCAACGCCGACTACCGTTCTTAAGCATCGCTGGTTTGCTCCCCTCTCCCGCTTGCGGGAGAGGGGCCGGGGGAGAGGGGCGGCGTATCAAGATGCGTGGTGCCTAGCCAAACCACCCCTCTCCCCAACCCTCTCCCGCTGAGGGGAGAGGGAGCCAAAACAATTGGCATAAGCCAACCCTCTACTGTCATCGCCCCTGCCATGTCTGACCTCGCCGCCCGCCTCGACAACTTCCTCGCACGACTCGAACAATGGCTGCCGCCGCAACTGAGCGACGCCGACTGGCAGGAGGCCGTGGCGTTCCGCTGGCGCAAGCGGCAGAGCCTGTTCGGCAATATCGGCTACCTGCAGCCGGTGCGCCAGCTGCCGCCGATCCACCTGGACGACCTGAAGAATATCGAGCGCCAGAAGGATGCCATCGTCGGCAATACGCGCCAGTTCGTGGGCAAGCTGCCGGCCAACAACGTGCTGCTGACCGGCGCGCGCGGCACCGGCAAGTCATCGCTGATCAAGGCCTGCCTCAATGCCTTCGTCAAGGACGGGCTGCGGCTGGTTGAGGTGGACAAGGATGACCTGGGCGACCTCGGCGATATCGTCGAGCTGGTTGCGCAGCGCCCCGAGCGCTTCGTGATCTTCTGCGACGACCTGTCGTTCGAAGAGGGCGAGTCGGGCTACAAGTCGCTCAAGTCGGCGCTGGACGGCTCGGTGGCGGCGCAGTCGGACAACGTGCTGATCTACGCCACCTCCAACCGCCGGCACCTGCTGCCGGAGTACATGAAGGACAACGAGACCTACCGCCACACCGACGATGGCGAGATCCATCCCGGCGAAGTGGTGGAAGAGAAGATCTCGCTGTCCGAGCGCTTCGGGCTGTGGCTGTCGTTCTACCCGCCCAAGCAGGATGAGTACCTGGCCATTGTCGGCCACTGGCTCAGGCACTTCGGCTGCACCGACGAGGACATCGCCGCAGCGCGCGGCGACGCGCTGGTGTGGGCACTGGAGCGCGGCTCGCGCTCGGGCCGCGTGGCCTGGCAGTTTGCGCGCGACTGGGGCGGCAAGCATGGCAAGCCCTATATTGCCGATGTCGCCGGAGACGCCAAGGCATGAGCGCGGCCACGCAGAACCCCGCGCAGACCGGTGGCAACCCGCCGCGCAAGGTGACCGAGGTGGCGGTCGGCGTGCTGGTGCAGCCCGACGGACGCTTCCTGCTGGCGCAGCGCCCGGCCGGCAAGCCCTACGAGGGCTACTGGGAATTCCCAGGCGGCAAGCTGGAGCCGGGCGAGTCGGTAGAGGCGGCACTCGCCCGCGAGCTGCATGAAGAGCTGGGTCTTGATGTCACGCAATGTGAGCGTTGGCACATCCTGGAACATGACTACCCGCACGCCTATGTGCGGCTGTATTTCTGCAAGGTCACCGACTGGCGGGGCGACCCCATCGGCCGCGAAGGCCAGGCCTTCTCGTGGCAGCGCACGCCGGTGACGGTGGGGCCGCTGCTGCCGGCCACCATTCCCGTGGTGGAGTGGCTGGCCGAGGAATCGGGCAACGGCTGACCCTGCCATTCCCGCTGTCGGGCAAGCGGCCGCGGCGCCCGCTTGCGCGCCGCCAGGGCCTGACCAGGCCCTGATCCACAGGAAAAGAACCTGCATGCTACGTGTCGATCGTATCGCCGACGACGTTTCCCTGCCCGAACTGACCCTGCGCGGCATCATCCTCGGTGCGCTGATCACGGTCGTGTTCACCGCCTCCAACATCTACCTGGGCCTGAAGGTCGGCCTGACCTTCTCGTCGGCGATCCCGGCGGCCGTGATCTCGATGGCCGTGCTGCGGCTCTTCCCCGGCGCCAACATCCTGGAAAACAACATGGTGCAGACGCAGGCTTCGGCCGCGGGCACCCTGTCGTCGATCATCTTTATCCTGCCGGGCCTGGTGATGCTGGGCCACTGGCAGGGCTTCCCGTTCTGGCAGACGCTGGCGATCTGCGCGGCCGGCGGCATGCTGGGCGTGGTGTTCAGCATCCCGCTGCGCCACGCGATGGTGGTGCAGAGCGAGCTGCCCTATCCGGAGGGCGTGGCCGCGGCGGAAATCCTGCGCGTGGGCAGCGCCGCGCCGGACCAGGCCGCGCCGGGCCAGAAGCCTCAGGCGACCGGCCTGGCCGACCTGATGGCCGGCGGCCTGGTGGCGGGGCTGTTCAGCTTTGCCGCCGGCGGTCTGCGCCTGCTGGCCGAGGGCGCCAACTTCTGGCTGTCGGCCGGGGCCTCGGTGGTGAGGCTGTCGATGGGCTTCTCGCTGGCGCTGGTGGGCGCGGGCTACCTGGTCGGCATCGTCGGCGGGCTGGCCATGCTGCTCGGGCTGGTGCTGACCTGGGGCGTCGCGGTGCCGTGGCTGACGGCCATCACGCCGCGCCCGGACGGCGCCACGCTGTCGGCCTTCGGCACCATGGTGTGGAGCCAGCAGGCGCGCTTTATCGGCGCCGGCACCATCGGCATCGCCGCGATCTGGACGCTGCTGTCGCTGGCCGGGCCGATGCTGTACGGTATCCGCGCCTCGTTCGGCGCGCTGCAGGGCGGGCCGGCGGGGCAGGGCAAGATGCCGCGCACGCAGCAGGATATGCCGGCCAAATGGATCGGGCTGGTGATGCTGGGGCTGCTGGCGGTGCTGGTGACGGTATTCGCCTGGTTCCTCGCGCCGGCGCCGCTCGATGGCGGCGCACGCTGGCGCCTGGTGATCTACGCGGTGGTATTCGCCTTTATCTTCGGCTTCCTGGTGGCGGCGGCGTGCGGCTATATGGCGGGGCTGGTGGGCTCGTCGGCCAGCCCGATCTCGGGCATCGGCATCATCGCGGTGATCCTGGTGTCGCTGCTGATCCTGGTGGCGGGCAAGGCCGACGGGCTGCTGGCCACGCCCGAGGGCAGCAAGTTCTCGATTGCGCTGGCGATCTTTACCACCTCGGCGGTGGTGGCGGTCGCATCCATCGCCAATGACAACCTGCAGGACCTGAAGACTGGCTGGCTGGTCGGCGCCACGCCGTGGCGTCAGCAGGTGGCGCTGCTGATCGGCTGCGTGGTCGGCGCCGCGGTGATCCCGCCGGTGCTGGAACTGCTCTACAGCGCCTATGGCTTCGCCGGCGCTGGAACTGCTCTACAGCGCCTATGGCTTCGCCGGCGCACTGCCGCGTGCGGGCATGGACCCCAACCAGGCGCTGGCCGCGCCGCAGGCGACGCTGATGACCGCGATCGCCACCGGCATCTTCACCCACCAGCTCAACTGGACCATGATCCTGATCGGCATCGGGCTGGGCGTGGTGCTGATCGCCATCGACGAGGTGCTGCGCCGCCGCCGCGGCGCGGCGCGGCTGCCGGTGCTGGCGGTGGGCATCGGCATCTACCTGCCGCCGACCATCAGCTCGGCGCTGGTGGTGGGCGCGGTGCTGTCGTGGCTCCTGCTGCGCAGCGAACGCCGCCGCGCCACCGCGCGCGGCGACGACGTCAAGCTGGCGCTGGAACATGCCGAGCGGCGCGGCACGCTGCTGGCCTCGGGCCTGATCGTGGGGGAAAGCCTGGTCGGCGTGATGCTGGCCGCGGTGATCGGCCTGTCGGGCAAGGATGCGCCGCTGGCGCTGGTCGGGGCCGGGTTTGAAGCGACCGCGCAGTGGCTGGGCCTGGCGGTGTTCGCACTGGTGTGCGTGGGCTTCTACCGCCGCGTGCTGGCGGCGGCGCACTGAACCAGGGGGGCGCTGAAGGCGAGGGCGCTTCAGTCGTCCTCGTCTTCAGGCTGGTCGGCGGAGGTTTCGCCCGGCTTGCCGCCGATCACGTATTTCTCGGACGCCCAGGCGCCGAGATCGATCTGCTTGCAGCGCTCGGAACAGAAGGGGCGGAATTTGTTGTCGGGCACCCAGGCCACCTCGGTGCCGCAGGTGGGGCATTTGACGACAGCAGGCATAGCGTTCAGCGCAGGCTTCAGAAATTGCAGAGTTTCAGCAGGAACGGGATATCCGCATCGACCGAGCGCGGACGCAGGTCGCCGTCCTGCTGCGTAAAGCGCACCCACAGCATGTACTTGTTGGCGCTCATCTCGGGGATGAAGGCCAGCAGCGAGTCATCCAGGTAGACCTGCATCAGCTGGTAGCTGCGTCCGGACAGCATCTGCTGGTAGCTGCCGCCGGTGGCGATCACCTTGCCGCTCTGGCCGGCTTCGCGCAGCAGGCGCAGCACGATGGTGGTGCCCATGCGCAGCGACAGCAGCGGACGTACCCACTTCAGGATATCGGCGCGGCGGTCTTCGGCGGGGCGGTGCTGCCAGGCATAGTAGGCCGGCAGGTCGAACTCGCAGGTGCCGCCGGGGATGATCGCGCGGCTGCGGATGCTGGTCAGCCACTCGTTGTCGGCCAGCAGCTGGCCGGCCTTGCCCACGGTCTGGTTGAGCATGGCGATGCCTTGCTCGATCTCGCCGATGATGGCGTCCAGTGCCTCCTGGTCGATCTGCGGGCTGGCGCGCAGCGGCGCCAGTGCCTGGCGCTGGCGTTCCAGTTCCTTGATCAGGTCGGTCTTGAGGTCGGCGCGGCCGGCCACGTCGATGATCTCGAACAGCGTGGTCAGCGCGACATGATGCTGGTGGGCATGATCCTGGCCGAGAAAGTATTCCAGCCGATCGAACAGGTCCTCCAGGCGCAGGAGTGTCCTGATGCGTTCGTTGAAAGGGTATTCGTACAGAATCAAGTGCAATGTCCGTGCAGGGCGTCGGGCGCTTTCAGGAGCGGCCCGGTGCAGAATGAGGCCCGGGAAATGCCGGAAGGGGCGATATATGACAGGCGGTTACCGGCAGTATGCGGTGATTTCCCCGCATATTCCAGCGCATTCTATGCGAGACAAGGGCCGAGGACAATGTCGCGTGCATGATGCCATGCGCTGGCGCGCCGGGTTGCGCGTTATGGATGGACCCTGGCCGCCGCCGACAGTTCACGATAGTAGCGGTCGAGCCGGTCGACCTGGTCCACCAGCGCCTCCACCGGGCCGTCGTTGTCGATGACGTCGTCGGCACATGCCAGGCGCGCGGCGCGGGTGGCCTGTCTGGCCATGATGGCCTGCACCTGCTCGCGGCTGAAGCCGTTGCGCGCCATCACGCGCGCCACCTGGGTGGCCTCGGTGCAGTCCACCACCAGCACGCGGCCCACGCGCTCGCGCCATGAGCCCGATTCCACCAGCAGCGGCACCACGTAGATCAGGTAGGGATGCTCGCCGGCATCGCGGATCGCGTGGGCGCGCTCGGTGGTCAGCGCACGGATCAGCGGGTGGGTGATGGCTTCAAGCCGTGCCTTGGCTGCGGGGTCGGCAAACACCAGTGCGCGCATCGCGTCGCGGTCCATGGCGCCGTCGGGGCGCAGGCAGGCCGGGCCGAAGGCCTCGACCAGCGCCGGGATGGCGCGCCCGCCCGGGGCGGTGATCTCGTGCGCGAGCAGGTCGGTGTCGATGATCGCGGCACCGCGCGCGGCAAACATGTCGGCCACGCGGGTCTTGCCGCTGCCGATGCCGCCGGTCAGTCCGATTTCCAGCATGTGAGGCTCTGTTGACGATGTTGCCGCAACGATACCAGCTTCAGCGGATATCGTCGGACACCGTCAGGGCCATGCAAACAGCGGCAGCACGCCGGGGCCGAACAGCAGCACCACCACCCCGGCCAGCGCGATGAAGGGTCCGAACGGGAAGGGCGTGTCGCGTTCCTGGCGGCGCAGCACAATATTGGCCAGCCCGAACAGCACGCCGACCACCGACGACAGCAGCACCAGCGCCGGCAGCGCCTGCCAGCCGAACCAGGCGCCCAGCGCCGCCATCAGCTTGAAGTCGCCAAAGCCCATGCCTTCCTTGCCGCGCACGAGCCGGAACAGCCAGTAGGCCGTCCACAGCACCAGGTAGCCGGCAGCCGCGCCGATCACGGCGTCGGGCAGCGCCACGAAGACGCCGCCCAGGTTCAGCAGCAGGCCCAGCCACAGCAGCGGCAGGGTGATCTGGTCCGGCAACAGTTGCGTATCGGCATCGATCATGGTCAGCGCCAGCAGCGCCCACACCAGCACCAGCGCGGCCAGGGCCTGTCCGCCGGGGCCGAAGCGCCACGCCACCAGCGCGCTCAGCACGCCACAGGCCAGCTCGACCAGCGGATAGCGCACACTGATCGGCGCCTTGCATGCCGAGCAGCGCCCGCGCAGGAACAGGTAGCTCAGCACCGGCACGTTCTCCCAGGGTGCAATCGCGTGGCCGCAATGCGGGCAGGCCGAGCGCGGCACCATCAGGTTGTAGCGGCCGGGGTGGGGCAGCGGGTCGCCGCGCAGCTCGGCGATATAGTTGGCCTCGTCGCGCTCCATCATGCGCGGCATCCGGTGGATGACCACGTTGAGGAAGCTGCCGACCACCAGCCCGAGCAGCGCCGCGGCAGCCACCAGAAAGGCGGGCGGCAGCGCCGCCAGTGCCTCCACCAGCGGCGCGCCACCGGTCGGATACGGAGAAGCAGACCACGCAGACAACATCGCTTACACCACCTGTCCCAGCTTGAAGATCGGCAGGTACATCGCCACCACCATGCCGCCGATCAGCACACCTAGCACCACGATGATCAGCGGCTCGATCAGGCTGGAGATCGCGGCCACGGCATCGTCGACCTCGCGCTCGTAGAACTCCGCCACCTTCAGCAGCATGTTGTCCAGCGCGCCGGACTCCTCACCGATCTGCGTCATCTGCAGCACCATGTTGTCGAACACATGGGTGGCCTGCATCGCGTTGGTCAGGCTGGTGCCGATGCGCACCGATTGCTCGATCTCGCGCGTGGCGTCGTAGTAGACCCAGTTGCCGGCCGCGCCGGCCACGGACTCCATCGACTCCACCAGCGGCGTGCCGGCGGCGAACATGGTGGCCAGCGTGCGGGTCCAGCGCGCGATCACGGCCTTGCGGAACAGGCTGCCGAAGATCGGCAGCTTCAGCAGCGCGCGGTCGGTGACGCGCTGCACCTTCTCCGATTTCTTCAGCGAGCGCAGGTAGAAGGAGATGGCGGCCACCGGCACCCCGATCACCAGGTACCAGTACTGGACAAAGAAGTCCGAGATGGCGATCACCAGCAGCGTCGGCGCCGGCAGGTTGGCGCCGAAGCTGGAGAACACGCCCTTGAACGCCGGGATCACGAACAGCATCAGGATCACGGTCACGGCAAAGGCCACCGTCAGCACCGCGATCGGATAGATCATCGCCGACTTGATCTGGCCTTTCAGCGCGATGGTCTTTTCCATGTAGAGCGACAGGCGCTCCAGCAGCGAGTCCAGGATACCGCCCTGTTCGCCGGCATCGATCAGGTTGCAGTACAGCGTATCGAAGTACTTCGGATGGCGCCGGAATGCCGCGGCCATGCTGCTGCCGGCCTCGATGTCGAAGCGGATGTCGGACAGCAGCTGGGTGAAGTTGGGGTTCACGTGGCCACGCGCGATGATGTCGATCGACTGCAGCAGCGGAATGCCGGCCTTGAGCATGGTCGACAGCTGCCGGGTGAAGTAGGCGATGTCCTTCTCGGTGATCTTGCGCCCGCGCGCGGCCTTGCGCTTCTTCAACTTGACGATGGTCAGGCCCTGCTTGCGCAGCGTGGCGGTGACCTCCGCCTGGTTCTCGGCGCGCAGTTCGCCGGTGAAGGTCTTGCCCTTGCGGTCCTTGCCTTCCCACTCAAAGATGTACTGGGTGGGTGCCTTGCGCCCCTTCCCTGATTTTGCCCGTGACGGTGCCGCCGTCCGGGCGCCCGCCGCTGGTGCACGCGTCGCCATGATATTGACCCCCGATGTAAATGACGCTTGTTCTGCGTCTTGTATTTACGTTGTGTCTTGCCCCGCCTGTCCTGCTTCCCTAAGTATTCGTTGTCGCCAGCACTTCTTCGAGTGACGTGACGCCCTGCTTCACCTTCAGCAGCCCCGCTTCGCGCAACGATAGCACGCCGTCCTTGCGCGCCTGCTCGGCGATCTGCAGTGCCGTGCCGTGCGTCAGGATGATCTCCTGCATGGCCTCGGTGATCGGCATGACCTGGTAGATGCCGCAGCGGCCCTTGTAGCCGGTGCCGTTGCAGCGCTCGCAGCCGACCGGGTGGTAGGGCTGCCAGCTGCCGTCCAGGTCTTGTTCGCGGAAGCCCGCCTCCAACAGCGCCTCGCGCGGGATCTCGCCCTCGCCCTCGCGCTTGCAGGTACACAGCCGCCGCGCCAGCCGCTGCGCGGTGATCATCAGCACGCTCGACGCAATATTGAAGGCCGCCACGCCCATGTTCATCAACCGCGTCAGCGTGGTCGGCGCATCGTTGGTGTGCAGCGTCGACAACACCAGGTGACCGGTCTGCGCGGCCTTGATCGAGATGTCGGCGGTTTCCAGGTCGCGGATTTCGCCGACCATGATGATGTCCGGGTCCTGCCGCAGGAACGAACGCAGGGCCGCGGCAAAGGTCAGGCCCGCCTTGTCGTTGACGTTGACCTGGTTGATGCCGGGCAGCTGGATTTCGGCCGGGTCTTCCGCGGTGGAGATATTGATGTCGCCCTGGTTCAGCAGGTTCAGGAAGGTGTACAGCGACACCGTCTTGCCGCTGCCGGTGGGGCCGGTCACCAGCACCATGCCGTAGGGGCGCTTGATCACGTCTAGCAGCAGCGCCTTCTGCTCGGGCTCATAGCCGAGCTGGTCGATGTCGAGCTTGTCGGACGAAGATTCCAGGATCCGCATCACGATCTTCTCGCCGAACAGCGTCGGCAGCGTCGACACGCGGAAATCCACTGCCCTCTCGACCGTCTCCTTGGCGTCCTTGTCCTTGGGCAGGGCAATCAGCAGCTTCATGCGGCCGTCCTGCGGCACGCGCTTTTCAGAAATGTCCAAGCGCGACAGCACCTTGATGCGGGTGGCGATCTTGTCGCGGATATCCAGCGGCGGGCGTGCAACTTCCTGCAGCACCCCGTCCACGCGGAAGCGGACGCGGTAGAAGGTCTCGAACGGCTCGAAGTGCAGGTCGGACGCGCCGCGGTGGAAGGCCTCGGTCAGCAGCTTCTGCAGGAAGCGCACCACCGGGGCGTCGTCGATATTGTCGGCGGTGGTGCGGTTGCGCTGGTTGCCGGCCGCGGCCACCGGATCGTATTCGATCATCTTGCGCTCGGCCTGCACCGGCGAGATGTTCCTGAGCGTGCCCAGGGCCTCGCCGGCGGAGCGCACGTGCTTCATCAGCTTGTCGTGCTCGACCACCACCGCTTCGACCGGCAGCTTGTACTTTTCCTTGATCGCATCCAGCCCGGCCTGGTTGGACGGGTCGGACATCGCCAGCACCAGCCGGTTCTCGCGCCGGCCCAGCGGCAGCAACCGGTGCGCGTGGAATTCACGGTTGCCGGCCAGCGCCGGCGGCACCTTGGTCAGGTTGTACTGGGCCAGGTCCAGCAGCGGCAGCTGGTACTTGTCCGCGGCAAACAGCGCCAGGTCGTGCGCGTTCATGGTGCCGCTGCCGACGATCTCGTCGATCAGCTGCGACTGCTTTTCACGCGCGGCCTGCTCCAGCTGAGCAAGCAGGGCGGGCGCGATACGCCGGCTCTGGGCCAGGGCAAGACCGAGTGTCATGGCAGGTGCGCTGTGCGGTGCGGTTAGGCGGTGGCGGATGCCACGCTGGCGGGGGCGGACGGACCCACGTCCCCGGATCGGGGCAGTTTGCCGCCGGGGTCACTTTTTGTAAAGCCGATGCGGGCGTGGTGTTGGCGTTTGCGCGACACGGGCGCAACCCTACTTGCGCGGGGAAGAAGGGGCGTTTCAGGCAGCTGCCTTGCGCGCGGGGTGGTGTCCTTTTGAGAGAGGGAGAGAAAGATGACCATCATGACCGCAGAAGACCTGATGAAGGCCGTCAGCAAGATGCCCGCGCAGGAGCGCGTCAAGTTCTTCACGCTGGCGGGCGAGCAGGCTTTCAAGGACGAGAACTTCTCGCACGAGGAAGTCTTTGGCCACCTCGCTGAAGCAGACTTCACCGCCGCGGAGGCGGCTGAATACCTCGAAGTTTCAATTGCCACCTTCCGGCGGAGGGTGCGCGACGGCAAGCTGGCGCCTCATGCGGAAGTGGGCGTAGCCAGCTGTTCTCCGCGGCCGACCTGAAGGCATTCAAGCGTCAGCGCAAGGCGATCAAGGGATGAGTTGCCGGAGGGCGGGAGGGGGCAGAAAGACAAAAGGCCGAACCAACTGACGTTGGTTCGGCCTTTTAAATCTGGTCGGGGTGAGAGGATTCGAACCTCCGGCCTCTACGTCCCGAACGTAGCGCTCTACCAGGCTAAGCTACACCCCGATTTGGTTTGCTGGCAAACGTCTGACCGTCTGCAGCAAAGAATGTAAGTTTAGCAGCGTTTTTTAGGGAATGGAAGAGGGCGAGGAAAATCGCCGTTCAGCCCGCTTCCGCTGCCTTCCCCGCGGTTGCGTCAGGACTGCCGTTGCAATGAGAACGCGCAGAGCTGGATCAGGGTTTCCTTCAGTTCCGACGGCGGGAACTGCCGTGCTGCCTGTTCGGCGGCTTCGGCCTCGCGCCGTGCCGCTTCGAAGGTGACGTCCAGCGCGCCGCTGGCGTGGATCGCGGCGAACACGGCGTCGAAATGCTCGGTGCCGCCTTGCACGATGGCGTCGCGCGCCAGTTGGCGCTGCTCGGGCGTGCCGTGTTCCAGCAGGTGCAGCAGGGGCAGGGTGGGCTTGCCTTCGCGCAGGTCGTCGCCGGCGTTCTTGCCCATCTGCTCGGCGCTGGCGGTGTAGTCCAGCATGTCGTCGATCAGCTGGAAGGCGGTGCCGATGCGGCGGCCATACTCTGCCGCGGCTTCTTCCATCTGGGCGTCGGCGCCGGCCAGCACGGCGCCGAGTTGCGCGGCGGCCTCGAACAGCTTGGCGGTCTTGTAGCGGATCACCTGCAGGTAGCGCTCGACGGTGACGTCGGGGTCGTGCATGTTCAGCAGCTGCAGGACCTCGCCCTCGGCGATCACGTTGGTCGCGTTGGACAGGATCTCCATGATGCGCATGCTGCCGGCATCGACCATCATCTGGAACGCGCGCGAATAGAGGAAGTCGCCCACCAGCACGCTGGCGGCGTTGCCGAACACGGCATTGGCGGTATCACGCCCGCGCCGCAGCTCGGACTCGTCGACCACGTCGTCGTGCAGCAGGGTGGCGGTGTGGATGAACTCCACCACGGCGGCCAGCTCATGGTGGCGATTGCCGTCGTAACCCATCGCGCGCGCCGTCAGCAGCAGGATCACCGGGCGCAGGCGCTTGCCGCCGGCACCGATGATGTATTCGCCGATCTGCTCGATCAGGGGGACTTCAGAAGACAGCCGCTGGCGGATAACAGCATCGACCGCGCGCATGTCTGCAGCGACCGGGGCAAGCAAGGCAGTGGCGGAAGGCTGGGACAAGATGATCACCGTTACGCAAAACCGGACGATTATATGCGATGCGCGTGGCGTTCTACTTATGGGGCTCTTCTAAAGATTCGTGCTCAGGGTATGCGCTCAGGGTGTTCGCAAGGCGCGCATCTATAATGCAGCCATGAACAAGTCTGTTCCTCGCCGCCACCTGCGCCGCACTGCCCTTTGGGTGGCGTTTGCGGCGCTGGCGGGATTCCTGCTCGCCGACCTGACCTGAGCCAGGGCGCGGTTCCTTTGTGGTGATGCCGCCGCACGCAGGCTATGCGCCTGTTTTCTTTGCGCTTTTCCCTGATCTCGTTTACAATTCCCGGTTTCCTCCGGTAGCTGCGCTCGCTTTGCGGGTTCTGGCCGGCGGGAGATAACCGGGCCGCAGTGAGCCCATCCAGACGCCAGGCCGTGCAATTGACCGGCCGCGCAGGATGCGCCAGTGCCGGCATACGGCGTTTTATTCACATCCGAGAGGTTCGACAATGTACGCGGTCGTAAAAACCGGCGGCAAGCAATACAAGGTTGCTGCTGGCGAAAAACTGAAAGTAGAACAGATACCGGCAGACATTGGCGCAGAAATCACGCTCGACCAGGTGCTCGCAGTGGGCGCCGGCGACCAAATCAAGTTTGGTACGCCGCTGGTTAGCGGGGCTTCCGTCAAGGCTACCGTTATCTCCCAAGGTCGTCACGACAAAGTGAAGATCTTCAAGATGCGCCGTCGCAAGCACTACCAGAAGCGTCAAGGCCATCGTCAGAATTACACCGAACTGCGCATCGAAGCGATCGTTGCCTGATCGATCGAGCGTAACCAGGTAAAGCGACAGGAGTAAGACATGGCACAGAAAAAAGGCGGCGGTTCCACGCGGAACGGCCGTGATTCCGAATCGAAGCGTCTGGGCGTGAAGGTGTTTGGTGGCCAGGCCATCAACGCCGGCGGCATCATCATCCGCCAGCGCGGTACCCGCGTGCATGCCGGCGACAACGTCGGCGTGGGCAAGGACCACACGCTGTTTGCCCTGGTGGACGGCCACGTGCAGTTCGCCGTCAAGGGCCCTGCCAAGAAGCAGCAAGTCAGCGTCGTTCCGGCGGCCTGATAACAGCCTTTGCAGGATGAAGGCCCCGCAACGCTTGCGGGGCCTTTTCTTTTCTGGCGACAATGTCAGTTCGCCAGCCCGGTTGGAGGCTTCCAGCCGCTGATCCGCCGATCCATCACGGAAACCCATCATCATGAAGTTCATAGACGAAGCCCGAATCGAAGCCATCGCCGGCAACGGCGGCAATGGCAGCGCCTCGTTCCGGCGCGAGAAGTTTGTGCCCTTCGGCGGCCCGGATGGTGGCGATGGCGGCCGCGGCGGCAGCGTGTTCGCCGTGGCGGACCGCAACATCAATACCCTGATCGACTTCCGCTACGCCAGGAAGCACGTGGCCCGCAACGGCGAGAATGGCCGCGGCTCCGACTGCTACGGCGCCGCCGGCGAGGACATCTCGCTGCGCATGCCGGTGGGCACGCTGATCACCGACATGGACACCGGCGAAGTCATCGCCGACCTGACCGAGAACGGCCAGCGCGTGTGCCTGGCCGAAGGCGGCATGGGCGGCTGGGGCAACCTGCATTTCAAGTCCAGTACCAACCGCGCGCCGCGCCAGCAGGTGGACGGCAAGCCGGGCGAGCGACGCATGCTCAAGCTTGAACTCAAGGTGCTGGCCGACGTCGGCCTGCTGGGCATGCCCAACGCCGGCAAGTCGACCTTTATCTCGCATATCTCCAACGCGCGTCCGAAGGTGGCGGACTATCCGTTCACCACGCTGCACCCGAACCTGGGCGTGGTGCGCGTGGACCATGAGCAATCGTTCGTGGTCGCCGACATTCCCGGCCTGATCGAAGGCGCCGCCGAAGGCGCGGGCCTGGGCCACCAGTTCCTGCGCCACCTGCAGCGCACCGGCCTGCTGCTGCATATCGTCGACCTGGCGCCGTTCGACGAGGCAGTCGACCCGGTGGCTGAGGCCAAGGCCATCGTCAACGAGCTGAAGAAGTACGACGAAACCCTGTACGACAAGCCGCGCTGGCTGGTGCTGAACAAGCTCGACGTGGTTCCCGGGGAAGAGCGCGCCGCCCGCGTGAAGGATTTCATCAAGCGTTACAAGTGGAAGGGGCCGGTGTTCCAGATTTCGGCGCTGACCGGCGAAGGCTGCCGCGAGCTGATCTACGCGATCAAGGATCACCTGCTGGCGATCAAGGCCGCAGAGGCCGCGGCGCTGGCCGAGCCGGACATCCGCCTGGACGAGCGGCTGCACAACGTCGACCAGGGGCAGGGCGAGGCATAAGCCGGGGCCGCCGCTGGCGCCCCACCACAGAAGAATACCCACGGACAATTCGGGCGCGGCGCCCGCCGCCGGCTGCCCGGGAGACAGGATTCCCGTCATGCAATCGGTCATCGCGCAGGCAAAGCGCATCGTCGTTAAAGTCGGCTCCAGCCTGGTCACCAACGACGGCAAGGGGCTGGATCACGACGCCATCGCCCGCTGGGCGGCCCAGATCGCCAAGCTGCGCGTAGCCGGCAAGGAAGTGGTGCTGGTCAGCTCCGGCGCCATCGCCGAAGGCATGCAGCGCCTGGGCTGGGTGCGCCGCCCGAAGGAAATCCATGAGCTGCAGGCCGCCGCCGCCGTCGGCCAGATGGGCCTGGCGCAGGTCTATGAAAGCCAGTTCGGCCGCTACGGCATCCGCACCGCGCAGGTGCTGCTGACCCACGCCGACCTGGCCGACCGCGAACGCTACCTCAACGCCCGCTCGACCCTGCTCACGCTGCTGTCCCTGGGTGTGGTGCCGATCATCAACGAGAACGACACCGTGGTCACCGACGAAATCAAGTTCGGCGACAACGACACGCTGGGCGCGCTGGTGACCAACCTGATCGAAGGGGACGCGCTGGTGATCCTGACCGACCAGCGCGGCCTGTATACCGCCGATCCGCGCAAGGACCCGGCCGCGCAGTTCGTGGACGAGGCCCTGGCCGGCACCCCCGAGCTGGAAGCCATGGCCGGCGGCGCCGGCACGTCGATCGGGCGCGGCGGCATGCTGACCAAGATCCTGGCGGCCAAGCGCGCGGCCAAGTCCGGTGCCCACACCACCATCGCCTCCGGGCGCGAGGCCAACGTGCTGGAGCGACTGGCCGCGGGCGAGGCCATCGGCACACAGCTGCTGGCGCCGACCGGGCGGCTCACGGCGCGCAAGCAATGGATGGCCGATCACCTGCAACTGCGCGGCCGGGTCGTGATCGACAACGGCGCGGTCGAGAAGCTCACCAGCGGCGGCAAGTCGCTGCTGCCGATCGGCGTGACGGAAGTGCAGGGCGAGTTCGCCCGTGGCGAGGTAATCGCCTGCGTCGACACCCAGGGCAAGGAGGTGGCGCGCGGCATCACCAACTATTCCAGTGCCGAGGCGCGGCTGATTGCGCGCAAGCCCTCGTCCGAGATCGAGTCCGTGCTGGGACACCTGAACGAGCCCGAACTGATCCATCGCGACAACCTGGTGCTGGTCTGATCCGGCATCCCGGCGCAAAGGCCAGGCGGAAATGAAAACGGCGGGGCTGCCAGGCAGTCCCGCCGTTTTTTCATGCCGACGCTGTGCGCTTCAGCGCTTGCGCGGCGCCCGCGATTGCAGGTCGCGCACCATGGCGTCGGCGGTGCCGGCCACGGTACGGCCCTCGCAGAAGAAGTCGATCGCCAGCGTGGCGGCGTAGGCATTGCGCACGCCAGTCTCCATGCGGTGCCAGGTCTCGCCGTAGTCGCTGCTGTTGGGCACCCATTCCGTCGCACCCTTGGGCAGCGTGGCGTAGAGCTTGCGCTCGAACGCATCGCAGCGCAGGCCTTCGAAGGTCACGTTGCGCGCGCCGCTCTGGCTGGTGGTGACGACCGTGTAGCGCACCACGTTGTCCTTGCCGACCGAGACCGACTTGCCGTCCACCGCGAACGACAGCGAGCCGGTACCCGACACCGTGAACGGGATCAGGTTGGCGTCCTGCGGCGGCGCCGGCAGCATGGCCTTGGCCTCTTCAAAGGTCTTGGCCCCGAACGGGTTGATCCAGGTGCTTTCTTCCTCCGCCATTTCCTTGCCGGTGGTCTTGCAGCCGGCCAGCGCAAGGCTGGCCGCGGCAATCAGCATTCCGGCAGCGGTCAGGCCGCCGCGGCGGCCCAGGCCGGTGAAACTAGTCATCAGTGCTCCGTGAGGTGGAAACCGGCGTTGCCGGTGAATCGTGCTCTGTCGCGTGCTCGGCCTCGGCATTGCAGTCGGCGTCGGCCTGCTGCGCCTGCTGGGCGCGGCTGAGCGCCTGGCTGCGTGGTCCGCCGTGGCGGCCATGCATGCCGTGGGGGCCGTGCGTCCCGTGTGTGCCATACGGACTCAGCGGCACACGCGCGTGCCGGTTCAGGAAGCGTGACAACTCCGTCAGCGCCAGCTGGTAGACATCGCGCTTGAACTCGATCACCGCCTCCAGCGGCACCCAGTAATGACTCCAACGCCAGGCGTCGAACTCAGGGTGCTCGGTGGCACGCAGATGGATATCACAGTCCCTGCCGGCCATGCGCAGCAGGAACCAGATTTGTTTCTGGCCCTTGTAGTGGCCGCGGATCTCGCGGCGGATGAACTTGTCCGGCACCTCGTAACGCAGCCAGTCGCGCGTGCGACCGACGATCCTGACGTGCTCCGGAAGCAGGCCGATTTCCTCATGCAGTTCGCGGTACATGGCCTGTTCAGGCGTTTCGCCGTACTTGATGCCACCTTGCGGGAACTGCCAGGAGTGTTCGCCGATTCGCTTGCCCCAGAAAACCTCGTTTCGTGCGTTGAGGAGGATGATGCCGACGTTCGGGCGAAAGCCTTCACGATCGAGCATGACTGCACCTCGAATCCTTTAGAATTACGCTGATTATAAAGGAAGCGCGCAGCCGGGCCCGGACCGGGGGATGCTGGTTTTCCCCGAGCGGAAGGGCAGTTTCAGGCGCGTGCACACAATTCAGTGCCGCCGGCCCCCGGATTTTGCCGGGACGGATTTTCCCGAACCTAGCGGCCCAGAGAGAAATTACGGATGAAAGCCTCGCAATTCTTCATTTCCACCCTCAAGGAAGCGCCCGCCGACGCGGAAATCGTTTCGCACAAGCTGATGATGCGCGCCGGCATGATCAAGAAGCTGGGTGCCGGCATCTACAACTACATGCCGATCGGGCTGCGCGTGATCCGCAAGGTGGAGAACATCGTGCGCGAGGAAATGAACCGCGCCGGCGCGGTGGAGCTGTCCATGCCGGTGATCCAGCCGGCCGAGCTGTGGCAGGAAACCGGCCGCTGGGACAAGATGGGCCCCGAACTGCTGCGCCTGAAAGACCGCCATGAGCGCGACTTCGCAGTCCAGCCGACCTCGGAAGAGGTGGTGACCGACATCGCCCGCTCGGAAATCCGCAGCTACAAGCAGCTGCCGGTCAATTTCTACCAGATCCAGACCAAGTTCCGCGACGAGCGCCGGCCGCGCTTCGGCATCATGCGCGGGCGCGAGTTCACCATGAAGGATGCCTATTCCTTCGACCGCGACACGGACGGCCTGCGCAAGTCGTACGAGAACATGTACGACGCCTACGTGCGCATCTTTCGCCGCTTTGGCTTGGAATTCCGCGCCGTGGCGGCCGACAACGGCGCCATCGGCGGCTCGGGCTCGCATGAGTTCCATGTGATCGCCGACACCGGCGAAGACGCCATCGTCTACTGCCCGACCTCGGACTACGCCGCCAACATGGAGGCAGCCGAGGCGCTGCCCCTGCTTGCCGAGCGCGCCTCGCCCAAGGAAGACCTGGTCAAGACCTTCACCCCGGAAAAGGTCAAGTGCGAGCAGGTGGCGGAATTCCTGAACATCCCGCTGGAGCGCAACGTCAAGTCGATCGTGTTGGCCAAGGATACCGAAGCGGGCGCCGAAATCTGGCTGCTGCTGATCCGTGCCGACCACGAACTGAACGAGGTCAAGGCGTCCAAGGTGCCGGGCCTGGCCGACTTCCGCTTTGCCACCGAGAACGAGATCGTCGACGCCTTCGGCTCGCCGCCGGGCTACCTGGGCCCGATCGACATGAAGAAGCCGGTCAAGGTGGTGGCCGACCGCACCGTCGCCAACATGAGCGACTTCGTCTGTGGCGCCAACTATCGCGACTACCACTACACCGGCGTCAACTGGGGTCGCGACCTGCCCGAGCCGATCGTGGCCGACCTGCGCAACGTGGTCGCAGGCGACGCCTCGCCGGACGGCAAGGGCACGCTGGAAATCTGCCGCGGCATCGAGGTGGGCCACGTGTTCATGCTCGGCACGCGCTATTCCGAGTCCATGAACGCCACCTTCCTGGACGAGAACGGCAAGACCCAGCCGATGCAGATGGGCTGCTATGGCATCGGCGTCACCCGTATCCTGGGCGCGGCGATCGAGCAGAACTTCGATGAGCGCGGCATCATCTGGCCGGCCGCGATCGCGCCGTTCGCGGTGGTGATCTGCCCGGTGGGCTACGACCGCTCCGAAGCCGTCAAGGCCGAGGCCGACCGCATCCATGCCGAGCTGCTGGCCGCCGGCGTGGACGTCATCCTGGACGACCGCGGCGAGCGCCCGGGCGTGATGTTTGCCGACTGGGAGCTGATCGGCGTGCCGCACCGTGTGGTGGTGGGCGACCGCGGCCTGAAGGAAGGCAAGGTCGAGTACCAGGGCCGGCGCGACGCGCAGGCCACCGCCGTCAGCGTGGCCGATGTGGTCGGCCACGTGCGCAGCCAGCTGGCGAACTGAGCCCCATGCGCGCCGCCCGCGGCATGACCGACGCCGCCCGCCGCTGCGCGGGCGGGTTGCTGCTGGCCCTGGCGGCCATGGCAGCCCACGCCGGCGCGCAAAAGGAAGAAGACCTGGCCGATTCCGTGCGCGGCGCGCTGGCCGCCGCCATCGCCGATGACCGGCCCACGCGGCCGGTATTTGCGTCCGGCGGCGAGCGCCTGGCCTACCTGAAATGGCTGGGCGAGATGTCCGCCCGCCTGGCCTCGCGCATCCCCGAGCCGCAGGTGCGTGTGGAACTGATCGAGGTGGCCTACTACGAGGCCAAGCGCGCCGGGCTGGAGCCCGCGCTGGTGCTGGGCCTGGTCCAGGTCGAAAGCAACTTCCGCAAGTACGCGATCAGCTCGGCCGGTGCGCGCGGGCTGATGCAGGTGATGCCGTTCTGGGTGCGCGCCATCGGCGACAGCGACCCGCGCAAGCTGTTTCACCTGCAGAGCAACCTGCGCTACGGCTGCACCATCCTGCGCTATTACCTGGACCGCGAGCAGGGCGACCTGTATCTGGCGCTGGGCCGCTACAACGGCAGCCGCGGCCGCCCCGAATACCCGAACGCGGTGCTGGCGGCGTGGAAGCGCTGGCAGTATTCCGAAGCCACGGTCACCGTGGCCGGCGATCCCGAGATCGCGCCGTCGCGCCCGCGCGCACCGGTGTCCGAGCCGCCTGCCCGCAACCCGTTCTCGTCGCAACGCGTCGCCGCCAATCCGTCATGATCCGCGAAGCCTCCGTTGCCGGCGGCAAGACCGGCTACACCGAATCCTCGCCCGAACTTGAACAATGGCTGGCCCGGCATATCGCCCAGGGCTTTGCCGCCGATGCGCTGGTGTTGTCGATGCTGCGCTCGGGCTATGACGAGGCCTTTGCGCGCCGGGCCGTGGCCTCGGCCTTTGCACAAGGCGCCGATGGCGCCGCGCCGGCCAGGCCCGCGCCGGCCCGCCCTGCCGCCACCGCCGGCACGCCCGCGGTCTACGCGGCCGATGGCGGCGACCGCCAGGTCCCGATCCTGTTCCGGCTGGCGTCGCCGCAGGTCCAGCTGTTCCAGCAACTGCTGACCGACGACGAGTGCGATGCCCTGGTGGCGCTGTCGCGCGGCCGCCTGGCGCGCTCGCCGGTGGTCAACCCCGATACCGGCGACGAGAACCTGATCGACGCCCGCACCAGCATGGGCGCGATGTTCCAGGTGGCCGAGCACGCCCTGATCGCGCGCATCGAGGCGCGCATCGCCGCCGTCACCGGCGTACCCGCCGAGCACGGCGAAGGGCTGCAGATCCTCAACTACAAGCCCGGCGGCGAGTACCAGCCGCACTTCGACTACTTCAACCCGCAGCGCCCGGGCGAGGCGCGGCAACTGTCCGTCGGCGGGCAGCGCATCGCCACCCTGGTGATCTACCTGAACACGCCCGAGGCGGGCGGCGCCACGGCGTTCCCGCGCGTGGGGCTGGAGGTGGCGCCGGTCAAGGGCAACGCGGTGTACTTCAGCTACCTGCTGCCCGACGGCACGCTGGACGAACGCACGCTGCACGCCGGCCTGCCGGTGGCGTCCGGCGAGAAGTGGATCGCCACCAAATGGCTGCGCGAACGCCCGTACCGCAGCGAGCGGTGAGCCACCCCATGGCCCGTTAGGGCGGCTCCGGCGCAGCGCCATGGCGCAATGCGCGCCGCACGGCCTCATCGTCCAGCCGCTGCATGCCGTGCATCCAGCCGCCGAGCAGCGTCAGCAACTCCAGCAGCGCATCGATGCGCGCCAGCAGGTGGGGGTCGTCCTCGGCCGCGCCGGCTTCCTGCCGCAGCGCGCGCAGGGCCCGCAGCGTGGCGTAGAACATCACGCGGATCTTGCCGCTCTGGGGCTTGATCGGGGTCTTGTGCCACTGCGTCGAGCGCACGTCGAGCCCCGCCTTCCTGAGGTCGCCGCCGCTGCACAGCGTGCAGTCCTTGATGGCTTGCTCGACCGAGGCCTGGCTGTAGTCCTGCGGGAACCCGGTGATCTCGTTCCATTGCTGGAAGGGATAGGCGCCGCTGCGCCGGAAGGCCTCGCGGCAAGCGGCATTGGGCACGCCCGAGCCGTCCGCCGAACTGACGGTGCGTCGCGCGCAGGAAAACGAGCTGCGCCGCGTACTGCGCGAGTTGCGCAAGGCCATCGACGACTACAAGGACGCGGCGGACGCCGGCAAGATCCAGCGCAAGGTCGGCGACAGCGGCTATCCGCCGTCGCTGGAAGCGCTGGCCGAGGGCGTGCCCGACGCCACCGATCCCGCCGGCGAGCGCCGCCTCTACTTCCTGCGGCGCCTGCCGCGCGACCCGCTGTGCGGCTGCCCCGATGAGCCCGCCGCGCGCAACTGGCGCCTGCGCAGCTACCAGAGCCCGCCCGACGATCCGCGCGAGGGGGGCGTTGTGTTCGACGTGATGTCGCGCAATAGCGGCGAGGCGCTGGATGGCAACCACTATGACCAGTGGTGACGGCATGCGCCGCCGCGGCTTTACGCTGATCGAGCTGCTGGTGGTGCTGGCCATTATCGCCACGCTGCTGTCGCTTGCCATGCCGCAGTACTTCCGCCAGCAGGACAAGGCGCGCGAGACCGTGCTGCGCCACAACCTGGTGACCTTGCGCAAGGCGCTGGACGATTACCGCGACGACCGTGGCAAATCCCCGGAATCGCTCGACGAGCTGGTGCAGCGCCGCTACTTGCGCGAGCTGCCGCTGGACCCGCTCACAACCGGCGCGACAGCTGGGTGTTCGAGCGCTCGCCCAAGGGCGGCATTGCCGACGTGCACAGCGGCGCGCCCGGCAAGGCGCATGACGGGACCGACTATGCAAGCTGGTGATCGGCACAGCCGCGGCTCCGTCTACATCGGCGCGCTGGTGGCGCTGGCTATCCTGGGCGTGATGCTGAGCCAGTTCGGCGTGCTGTGGGCCACGCAGGACCGGCGCGCGCGCGAGGCTGACCTGCTCGCGCACGGCAACGAGATCCGCCGCGCAATCGGCGCCTACTACGATGCCAACCCGGCCGGGCAGTACCCGAAGCGCCTTGATGAACTGGTGCTCGATCCGAGGCAGCCGGTGGTCGCGCGCTACCTGCGCCGGGCCTGGCGCGACCCGCTCCCGAAAGGCGGCGAGTGGGGCATCGTCCCCGGACCGGACAACGGCATCGTCGGCGTGTACAGCCAGGCCCCAGGCACCCCGCTTCGCGTGGGCAGCTTTACGCCGGCAAACGCAGGGTTTGCCGACAAGGGCAGCTACCAGGAGTGGATCTTTGTCCACCAGCCGGAAGCAAACTGACCGGCGGCCGGCGGCATCCCTGTATCGGCGTATTTCCGTCAAAGTGTACCGGTACTGTACCGTTTACTGACCGTAGACTGATTCCCTGAATGCCTTGGAGTCAGTCATGGAAGTATCACAACTCGCCGCCGGAACCGGTGTCTTTGCCGCGTTTGCCGGCTTTGCGCTGGTGTCGTCGATCACCCCTGGTCCCAATAACACGATGCTGCTCGCCTCGGGCGTGAACTTTGGCTTCGTGCGCACGGTGCCGCACCTGCTTGGCGTCAGCATTGGCTTTGCGCTGATGGTAGGGCTGGTCGGGCTCGGGCTGGGATCGCTGTTCCACGCCTTCCCGTGGACCTGGCAGGTGCTGCGCGTGGTGGCGACGGTCTACCTGATATGGCTGGCGTGGAAGCTGGCCACTGCCGGCGGCGTGCAGGACCAGCAGGCCAAGCGGCCGATGGGCTTCTGGGCCGCGGCGGCGTTTCAGTGGGTCAATCCCAAGGCGTGGGTGATGGCGGTGGGCGCGTGCAGCACCTACGTGCTGCACGGCAACCTGTTGCTCAACGTGCTGCTGCTGGCGGGGATCTTCGGGGTGGTCAACCTGCCCAGCGTGGCGATGTGGGCGCTGTGCGGCTCGGCGCTGCGGCGCTGGCTGGCGCGTCCGCGGGTGCTGCGCGCCTTCAATATCGGCATGGCCGTGCTGCTGCTGGCCTCGCTGTGGCCGATCCTGGGCGCCTGAGGATGGCGCCGGGGCAGGCACCCGGGCGGGTGCCTGTATTCAACTGATCAAACCAGCGCGCGGATCGAGTCCAGGTTGCGCCAGTATCCCTTGGCGTCCATGCCGCAGCCAAAGACATAGCGGTCCGGCACTGCAAAGCCGCAGAAGTCCGGATGCATGGGCTTGATCTTGGTCAGCGTCTTCTCGCACAGCACGGCGGCGTGGAATTCCCTGGCGCCCATGTCCATGATGCGCTCGCGGATGGCGGCCATGGTCTCGCCTTCATCCAGGATGTCGTCCAGCACCAGCACCACGCGATCCTTGACCGACTCGCGCGGGGCCACGCGCCACTGCATCTCGCCGCCCACGGTCTTGTTGTTGTAGCGCGAGAGGTGGATGTAGTCGAACTCCAGCGGGAAGGCCAGCTTGGGCAGCAGCATGCCGGTGAAGACCACCGCGCCGCCCATCACCGACAGCACCAGCGGGAAGGCATCGCCCATCTTGGCGGTGATTTCCGTGGCCATGCGGTCCAGCGACGCCTGGACTTCCGCGGCGGAGACGATTTCTTCGGAGTTGGCCCACAGCTCGCGGGCCTGTACGGCGCTCATCATGATGTCTTTCCTGTTCTTTTGCGGGGGAGGCAAGTCGAGGTGCGCAGACGGATTCTAGCGGTTGAAGAGACCCTTCATGCCGCCCTTCATCGCGCCCATCTGGCGCATCATCTTCATCATGCCGCCGCCCTTGAGCTTCTTCATCATGGACTGCATCTGGTCGAACTGGTTGAGCAGGCGGTTCACTTCCTGCACCGGCACGCCGGCGCCCGCGGCAATGCGGCGCTTGCGGCTGGCCTTGATCAGCTCGGGCTTGGCGCGCTCGGTGGGCGTCATGCTGTTGATGATGCCTTCCATGCGGGCCACCTGCTTCTCGGCCTGGTCCATGTTGGCGCCCTGCGCCTGCTGGGCGAACTGCGCCGGCAGCTTGTCGACCAGGCTGCCCAGGCCGCCCATCTTCTTCATCTGGCCGATCTGGGCCTTGAAGTCTTCCAGGTCGAAGTCGCCGGTCTTCTTGATCTTCTTGGCCAGCTTCTCGGCCGCTTCCATGTCCACGCCGCGCTGGGCTTCCTCGACCAGCGCGAGGATGTCGCCCATGCCCAGGATGCGCTGGGCCATGCGGTCGGGGTAGAAGGGCTCCAGGCCGTCCAGCTTTTCGCCGACGCCGACGAACTTGATCGGGCGGCCAGTGATATGGCGCACCGACAGTGCGGCACCGCCGCGCGCATCGCCGTCCAGCTTGGTCAGCACCACGCCGGTCAGCGGCAGGGTGTCGTTGAAGGCCTTGGCGGTGTTGACGGCGTCCTGGCCCAGCATGGCGTCGACCACGAACAGGGTTTCGGCGGGCTTCAGCTCCGCGTGCAGCGCGGCGATTTCCTGCATCATCAGCTCGTCGATACCGAGCCGGCCGGCCGTGTCGACGATCAGCACGTCGTGGTAGTGCTTGCGCGCCCAGTCCACCGCCGCGCGGGCGATGTCCACCGGCTTCTGGTCCGGCTGTGACGGGAAGAAGTCAGCGCCGACTTGCTCGGAAACCGTCTTCAGCTGCGCGATAGCGGCGGGGCGGTAGACGTCGCACGAGACCGTCAGCACCTTCTTCTTTTTGTTTTCCTTGAGCCACTTGGCCAGCTTGCCCACGGTGGTGGTCTTGCCGGCGCCCTGCAGGCCGGCCATCAGGATGATGGCGGGCGGCTGCACGGCCAGGTTCAGCTCGGCTTCCTTGTTGTTGCCGCTGGCCGCGTCGGCGCCGCCGATCACGGCGGTCAGCTCGCGCTGGACCACGCCGACCAGGGCCTGGCCCGGGGTGAGGCTGCTGACAACCTCCTCGCCCATGGCCTTTTCCTTCACGCGGGCAACGAATTCGCGCACGACCGGCAGCGCCACGTCGGCTTCGAGCATGGCAAGGCGCACTTCGCGCAGCATCTCGGCAGTGTTGGCCTCGGTCAGGCGCGCCTCGCCGCGCATGGTCTTGACCACACGCGCCAGGCGTTGAGTGAGATTGTCCAGCATGGCAGGAATCGGGGGAGAAGTCGGAGCAGGGCTCGGGGCTGAAATTCGGAGGCAGTCTGGCACACGGGGCGCGCCTGGAACACCTGTTCAACCGGCCGCCACCGTCCGTGGGCACTAAGGTAAACTGCGTAAATGGTCATTGTACTGTATGCCCTGACGGCACTTCTCTATTGCGGCCTGGCCTATCACGGCTGGGCCACGCGCCATCCACGCGTTGCCACCGCTGCCGGCCAGGCAGGGGGGGCGACCTCGGCCGTGCTGGTGGCCGGCGGTGGCCCCATCCCCCCGGTAGGCGGCGCGCATGGCGAAGGGCGCCCGGCCTGGTGGCACGTGCTGATGCTGGCGGCGCTGGCCAGCCACGGCTTGCTGCTGCATGAAACCATCTTCCCGGCCGAGCGCATGATGTTCGGCTTTGCCTTTGCGCTGTCGGCCATGCTGTGGCTGGGCGTGGGCATCTACTGGATAGAAAGCTTCTTCTTCTCGCTGGCGGGCCTGGGGCTGATCGTGATCCCGGTGGCGCTGGTAGCCAGCCTGATGCCCCTGGCCTTCCCCGGCTCGCAGATCCTGGGCTACGCGGCGCGGCCGCTGTTCAAGCTGCATTTCATCATCGCCAACGTGGCCTACGGGCTGTTCACGCTGGCGGCGTTCCACGCCTTCCTGATGCTCCTGGCCGAACGGCGCCTGCACGGCTTCCGGCACGCGCCCGCGCGGCCGCCGGAGCAGCAACCCAGCGAATGGCTGGGCCGCTGGCTTGACCTGCTGCCGCCGCTGCTGACGCTGGAGAAGCTGCTGTTCCGGCTGATCGGCGCCGGCTTTGTGCTGCTGACGCTGACCATCGGCTCGGGCCTGCTGTTCTCTGAAGAGCTGTTCGGCCGCGCCTTCCGGCTGGACCACAAGACGGTGTTCGCGCTGATCTCGTGGGCCATGTTCGGCGGCATCCTGGCCGGGCGCATCTTCCGCGGCTGGCGCGGCAAGGTGGCGCTGCGCTGGGTCATCGCCTCGTTCGGCATCCTGCTGCTGGCCTATGTCGGCAGCCGTTTCGTGATTGAAGTCGTCCTGCATCGTCTCTGATCTTCCATGGCACGTATCCTGATCCTGCTGGCCGTGGTGCTGGGCGTCATCTGGTGGCTGCGCGCCCGCGCCGAGGCCCGGCTGGCTGAACACCGCGCACGCCAGGCCCGCCAGGCCGGCGAGCGCACTGGCGCAGCCGGCCCGGCCGACGACGCCACCGCCGAACCCATGGTCCAGTGCGCCCAGTGCGGCGTGCACCTGCCGCAGGGCGAGGCCATTGCCTGGCGCGGCCTGCACTACTGCCGCCGCAGCCATCTGCCTGACGAGAGTCGGGCTGAAGGCGGTGACGGCAGCAGCGGCCCCCGCCCGTGACAGAGCCGGCGTCGTCGGGCTGGCAGCGGCTGAACGCCTGGCGCGGCCTGGCCCAGCTGTGGCGCCAGCCCGAACCGCCTGACTTCCACTGGCGCCTGCTGCGCTATTTCTGCTGGACCCGCGTGGCCGTGGGCCTGCTGCTGGTCGGCTTTGCGCTGATGCGGCGCGGCGAGCCGGCATCCATCACCGCCGTCACGAAAGCGATCCCGCCCGTGCCGTTCGACCTTGGGGCCCTGGGCGGCATCGAGCACGCGGCGGCCATGACCATCGCCGTGCCCTATCTTGGCATTGCCTTGGCGATGCTGGCCGGCACGCTGTGGCGCCGGCACTTCCATCTGCGCGTGCGGGTGCAGGTGCTGGCCGACCTGGCCCTGCTGGCGCTGGTCTTCAGCGTGCTGGGGCGGGGCGGGCAGGCCGAGGGCCTGGCCATGATCTTCCTGCTGCCGGCGCTGGAAGCCGGCGCGCTGACCAGCCTGCTGTTCGCGCTGTTTGCCGCTTCGATCTCCGCGCTGGTGGTGATGAGCGGGCCCTTCATGCACACCATCCTGCTGCGCCAGGCCGATGCCGGGCTGCTGGGCTCGGGCCTGTTCGGGCTGGTGTTCATGATCGCGGCGCTGCTGATGTATATGCTGGCCAACCGCCAGATCGCGCAGGAGCGGCTGGCGCTGGCGCGCGAGCAGGAGCTGCGCCTGCAGCAGCTGGTCAACCGGCTGATGGTCAACGATATGCAGGACGGCGTGATGCTGGTGCGCGCCAACGGCGCGGTGGTGGCGGCCAACCCCGCGGCGGTGGTGCTGCTGGGCGTGCAGCCGCATGAGCGCATCTACTCACGCCGGCTGGGTGGTGCGGCAGGGCAGGGCGGCGAAGCCGTGCTGTTCGACCTGCGCCGCATCCCGCGCCTGCAGCCGCTGATGGAGATGCTGCGCGACTGGCTGCACAGCAAGGACGACGTGCCGCGCATCCTGCAGCTGCTGCCGATGGCGTCCGGCACCGCGCTGGCAGACGGCACCATGCAGCACACCCGGCTGCGGCTGCGCTTTGTGCTGCCGGGGCTGGCAGGTTTGCGTTCGACCATGGCGCATGGCCGCACCGTGCCGGCCACGCTGGATACGGCCGCCTGGAGCGAACTGTCGCCCGAAGCCGCCGGCCGCCTGCGCCTGGCCATCGCCCAGAACGAGGCCATGGCCTGGTCGCAGGAGGATGAGGCCCTGTTGCGCAACGAGATGCGCGACACCGTGCTGGTCCACATCGAAAGCTGGGAACGCATCGCCGAGCAGGTGCAGCAGGAAAAGCTGGCCGCCATGGGCCGGCTGGTGGCCAGCATCGCGCACCAAATCCGCAACCCGCTGGCGGCGATCAGCCAGGCCAGCGAGCTGCTGGGCGATTCCGGCCGGCGCGACCCCGCCGCCCAGGACCATGGCGGCGCCGATGTCGATATCGACGCCCGCCTGCTGCGCATCATCAACGACAACGTGCGCCGGCTGGACCAGGTGGTGTCAGACGTGCTGCAGATGTCGCGCCGCCCGCGCACCGGCCGCAGCACCGTGCACCTGGCGCAGGCGCTGCCCGAGATCGTCGAGCGCTGGCGCGCCGAAATGCGCTCGCGCCGCCCGCGCGCCGGCGAGACCCGCCCGGCGGGCCGGGCCGACATCAACGCCAATGCCATCCGGCTGACCGTGGACGTGGCCCAGCCGGTGGTGTTCGACGCCTCGCAGCTGCAACAGGTACTGGGCAACCTGCTGGACAACGCCTGGCGCTACTGCAGCCGGCTGCCGGGCTCGATCCGGCTGTTGGCGCATGCGCTGGACCAGCACCATGCCGAGCTGATCGTCTGGAACGACGGCGCCGAAGTCGCGCGCGAGCACCAGCGCAGCCTGTTCGAACCGTTTTTCACCAGCAACGCCCAGGGCACCGGGCTGGGCCTGTTCATGGCGCGCGAGCTGTGCGGCGCCAATGACGCCCAGGTGCGCTACGGCGCCATCGCCTTGCCGGCGCTGCTCGAGCGCACCGGCATGCTGGCCCCCGCCGCGCGCGATACACTGCCGACCAAGGCTTTCGTGCTGACGCTGCGCATCGAGAGTGCCGATGCGGCCGCCGCCTGACCTGTCCCAACCCAGCCACCACCTCATGCCACCCCGAATGCCCCGAGCGCCCGACCCCATCCTGGTCATCGACGACGAGGCCGACCTGCGCGAGCTGCTGGACATCTCGATCCGCCGCATGGGCCATGACGTGGTGCTGGCCGGCTCCCTGGCCGAGGCGCGCGAGAAGCTGGCACAGGGCCGCTACAGCCTGGTGCTGACCGACATGCGGCTGGGCGACGGCCTGGGTATAGAGATCGTGCGCCAGCTGTCGGCCGCGCCGGAGCGCATCCCGGTGGCGGTCATCACCGCCTATGGAAGCGCCGACAACGCCGTGGAAGCACTCAAGGCCGGCGCCTTCGACTACATCGCCAAGCCGGTCTCGTTGGAGCAGCTGCGCAGCCTGGTGCTGAACGCGCTGGGCCGCCAGCAACGCGACAGCACCGATGCCGAAGCCGCCGCGGCCGAGCAGGCCGCCGACCGCGCCGCGGCCCTGCTGCCCGGCCATTCCGCCGCCATGCAGGAGGTTCGCCGCTCGCTGTCGCGGCTGGCGCGTAGCATGGCGCCGGTGGTGATCAGCGGCGAATCCGGCAGCGGCAAGGAGCGCGCCGCGCGCGCCATTCACGCCACCAGCGGGCGGGCCGCGCATCCCTTTATCGCCGTCAACTGCGGCGCCATCCCCGAGAACCTGATGGAGTCCGAGTTCTTCGGCCATGTCAAAGGCGCCTTCACCGGTGCCGACGGGGAGCGCGGCGGCTTCTTCCAGGCCGCCAACGGCGGCACGCTGCTGCTGGACGAGGTGGCCGACCTGCCGCTGCCGATGCAGGTCAAGCTGCTGCGCGCGCTGCAGGAGCGCCGCGTGCGCAAGATCGGCGCCAGCCGCGAAGACGCCGTCGACGTGCGCGTGATGTGCGCCAGCCACAAGGACCTGGCCGCGATGGTGGCGGCCGGGCAGTTCCGGCAGGACTTGTACTACCGCCTGAACGTGCTGGCGCTGCGCATGCCCACGCTGCGCGAGCGCGGTGAAGACATCCCGGTGCTGGCGCGCGCCATCCTGGACCACCTGGCGGTGCGCTACGGCGACCCGCGCCCCAAGCGGCTGTCGCCGGCGGCGCTGCAACGGCTGGTGGCCTATCCCTTCCCGGGCAACGTGCGCGAGCTGGAGAACCTGCTGGAGCGCGCCTACGCCTTTGCCGAGAGCGAAGAGATCGAGCCGGCCGATCTGGGCCCGCTGGACGCCGGTGCCGAACGGGCCGGGCTGATGCATGCCCCCGCGCCGGCGATGGCGCCTAACTATTACGCACCCTGGGGTGCCGCAGGCATGTGGGCGCCGGTGCCGCCGGCCGCCGCGCCCGCGCCGGCCCTGGCAGAGCCGCCGCCCGTGGCACCGACCCCAGCCAGCGCGCCCGAACCCGAGCCCGCCGGCGACCCCGCCGAACGTGCCTGCCGCGGCATCGTCTTCCCGATCGACCTGCCGGCCAGGCTGGAAGCCGTGGAGCGCGAGCTGATTCTGCAGGCGCTGGCGCAGACCAACTTCAATCGCACCGCGGCCGCGCCGCTGCTGGGCCTGAACCTGCGCCAGCTGCGCTACCGCATCCAGCAACTGGGCATCCGCGAAGCCATGGACGCCGCCGACCGCAGCGCCGTGGAAGGCGAGGGCACGCCATGAGCAAGCCTGAGCACCGCTACCTGCCCGATGCCGACGGCTGGGTCCCCGCCGCGCGCCGCGTGCCGTCGCCCAATTTCGATGAGCGCCCGGCCGGCATGCCGGTGGACCTGGTGGTGCTGCACAACATCAGCCTGCCGCCCGGCCAGTTCGGCAGCGGCGACATCGAGGCCTTCTTCCAGAACCGGCTCGATCCCAATAAGCACCCGTTCTTTGCCACCATCCACCAGGTGCAGGTGTCCGCGCACTTCCTGGTCACCCGCGAGGGTGAACTGGTGCAGTTCGTCCCGTGCACGCAGCGGGCCTGGCACGCCGGGCAGTCAGACTTCTTCGGCCGCGCCCGCTGCAACGATTTTTCCATCGGCATCGAGATCGAGGGCTGCGACGACCTGCCGTTCACCCTGGCCCAGTACGACACCGTGGCCGCGCTGGTGCCCGCGCTGCTGGTCGCCTACCCGGTGCGCGCGATTGCCGGCCACAGCGACATCGCCCCGGGGCGCAAGACCGATCCCGGCCCGCATTTCGACTGGGCGCGCTTCGCCAGGCAGGCGGGCGTGGCGCCGGGCATGTTGCCCTACCAGTGCCCTGGCGCGGCTGGCCAGGTGACGAATTCTTAACGTCATTCCCCATGCCCGTGCGCCCCGTTCCGGCGCACATGCCCTACCTCGGCCTGGGGCTATCGCAACCTCGCAACAATCAAAAAAATTTTTGTGAAATGTGCAGTTGCGAACGGTCTGGCGAAAACCCTTGCGAGTATTAGGGTTGCGGGCATGTGGCGCTGCCGCATCGGCGCAACCGCCTCCGAAATAGCGCTTGTCAAGACTGGTCATTCGGATTCGTTTCACTATACTTAGCCCAGTTTCACGCGTCACACACTATATCTAGTAGTCAAACCGGGGAGCCGGCCCAAGGGCGAGTCAGGGATCACGAAGTTCGTGCATCGTCTCGAAACCGCCCGCTAAGGCCAGCGAATCACAAGAGTCCCTGGCGAAATGTTCACGTAAAGGCAGTCTGTCCGCCCTGACTTCACGCCGGGAGGGACGTTCTTTTCGCCGCATTTCGCCAGGGACTCTTTTGTCTCTTATTTCCAGGGTAAAAACAGGAGTTCTCATGCAAACGGCCCAGAACGAAATCACCACGGGTGGCGCCGCCGCCGGTATTGCACCGACCGCGCAGCAGACCCCCGCCAACGCCGCCAATACGAACTACCCGGATCACAAGATCATTCGACGCAACGGCGCCGTGGTGGCTTTCGAGCCGTCCAAGATCGCCGTTGCCATGACCAAGGCCTTCCTCGCCGTGAACGGCGGGCAGGGCGCTGCGTCCGCGCGTGTGCGCGAGATCGTCGAGCAACTGACTGACAACGTCGTGCGCGCACTGGTGCGCAGCCGCCCCAACGGCGGCGCCATCCATATCGAAGACGTGCAGGACCACGTGGAACTGGCGCTGATGCGCTCGGGCGAGCATGAAGTGGCCCGCGCCTATGTGCTGTACCGCGAGAAGCGCAAGGACGAGCGCGCCCAGGCCAACGCCCAGGCCGTGGCCCGCGTGCAGGAAGGCGGCATCTCGGTCAACGTGACCGATGGCGGCGTCACGCACGTGCTGGACATCGCCGCGCTGCACGCCCTGATCGACAATGCCTGCAGCGGCCTTGGCAATGCAGTGAGCGCCGAGCCGATCCTGAAGGAAACCCTGAAGAACCTGTACGACGGCGTACCGATGACGCAGGTGTACGACTCCGCCATCCTGGCCGCGCGTACCCTGATCGAAAAGGACCCGGACTACAGCCAGGTCACCGCCCGTATCCTGCTGCACACCATCCGCAAGGAAATCCTGGGCACCGAAGTGACCCAGGCCGAGATGTCCAGCCGCTACGCCGAGTACTTCCCCAAGTTCATCGCCCGCGGCATTCAAGCCGAACTGCTGGACGAGCAACTGGCCACCTACGACCTGGCCCGCCTGGGCGCGGCGCTGGACGCCGGCCGCGACTTCCAGTTCAACTACCTGGGCCTGCAGACCCTGTACGACCGCTACTTCCTGCATATCGATGAAACCCGCATCGAAATGCCGCAAGCCTTCTTCATGCGCGTGGCCATGGGCCTGGCGCTGAACGAGAAGGACCGTGAAGCGCGCGCCATCGAGTTCTACCAGCTGCTGTCGTCGTTCGACTTCATGTCGTCCACGCCGACCCTGTTCAACTCCGGCACCCGCCGCTCGCAGCTGTCGTCGTGCTACCTGACCACCGTCTCGGACGACCTGGAAGGCATCTATGAAGCGCTGAAGGAAAACGCGCTGCTGTCCAAGTTCGCCGGCGGCCTGGGCAATGACTGGACCAACGTGCGCGCACTGGGCTCGCACATCAAGGGCACCAACGGCAAGTCGCAAGGCGTGGTGCCGTTCCTGAAGGTGGTCAACGACACCGCCGTGGCGGTGAACCAGGGCGGCAAGCGCAAGGGCGCCGTCTGCGCCTACCTGGAAACGTGGCACCTGGACATCGAAGAATTCCTGGAACTGCGCAAGAACACCGGCGACGACCGCCGCCGCACCCACGACATGAACACGGCCAACTGGATTCCGGACCTGTTCATGAAGCGCGTGATGGAAGCCGGCGAATGGACCCTTTTCTCGCCCGCCACCTGCCCGGACCTGCACGACAAGGTCGGCAAGGAATTCGAAAAGGCCTACCTGGGCTATGAAGCCAAGGCCGCCAGCGGCGAACTGAAGCTGTTCAAGAAGCTGCCGGCGCTGCAACTGTGGCGCAAGATGCTGGGTATGCTGTTCGAGACCGGCCACCCGTGGATCACCTTCAAGGATCCGTGCAACATCCGCAGCCCGCAGCAGCACGTGGGCGTGGTGCACAGCTCCAACCTGTGCACGGAAATCACGCTCAATACCAATGAGAGCGAGATCGCCGTGTGCAACCTGGGCTCGGTCAACCTGGTCGCCCACATGACCAAGCAGGCCGACGGCACCTACGCGCTGGATCACGCCAAGCTGCAGAAGACCGTGCGCACCGCCATGCGCATGCTCGACAACGTGATCGACATCAACTACTACGCCGTGGACAAGGCGCGCAATTCCAACCTGCGCCACCGTCCGGTCGGCATGGGCATCATGGGCTTCCAGGACTGCCTGCACGTGCTGCGCACGCCGTACTCCAGCGACGCCGCCGTCAAGTTTGCCGATACCTCGATGGAAGCGGTGTGCTACTACGCCTACAAGGCTTCGACCGAGCTGGCCGAAGAGCGCGGCCGCTACAGCACCTATGAAGGCTCGCTGTGGGACCGTGGCATCCTGCCGCAAGACTCGCTCAAGCTGCTGGCCGAAGAGCGCGGCGGCTACCTGGACGTGGACCTGTCCAGCACGATGGACTGGGACGCGCTGCGCGCCCGCATCAAGCAGCACGGCATGCGCAACTCGAACTGCATCGCGATCGCCCCGACCGCGACCATTTCGAACATCATCGGCGTGTCGGCCTGCATCGAGCCGACCTTCCAGAACCTGTACGTCAAGTCCAACCTGTCGGGCGAGTTCACCGTGGTCAACGACTATCTGGTGCGCGACCTGAAGGAGCGCGGCCTGTGGGACGAGGTGATGGTTGCCGACCTGAAGTACTTCGACGGCTCGCTGTCGCGCATCGACCGCATCCCGCAAGACCTGCGCGACATCTACGCCACCGCGTTCGAAGTGGAGCCGACCTGGCTGGTGGAAGCCGCCAGCCGCCGCCAGAAGTGGATCGACCAGGCCCAGTCCCTGAACATCTACATGGCCGGCGCCTCGGGCAAGAAGCTGGACGACACCTACAAGCTGGCCTGGCTGCGCGGCCTGAAGACCACCTACTACCTGCGCACCATGGCTGCGACGCACGTGGAGAAGTCCACCGTGTCGCGCGGCTCGCTGAACGCAGTGTCGTCGGGCAGCGACAGCGGCTCCGCCCTGGACGCAGCCGCAGCATCGGCCCCGGCCATGCCGGAAGCCGAAGGCGCGGTCTGCACGATGCGCCCGGGCGACCCTGGCTTTGAAGAGTGCGAAGCCTGCCAATAACGTAAGAGAGTAAAAGCCACCCCCGCCCCTCTCCCGCTTGCGGGAGAGGGGCGGGGGTGAGGGCCGGCGCCACCACGAAGTGAAGCGTCAAATCCGACCAAACCGCCGCCCCCAAATCGAATCACGGAGAACCACATCATGCTGAGCTGGGACGACGACGTTCAAGCCACCCCGCAGGCCGCACCGCAGCCTGCCCTGCAACCCGCTGTTGCCGCCACGGCCGACCAGCAAGGCGTACTGCCGCCGGCCGCCACGCAGCCCGGTATCCTGGGCGACAATCCCAACGCCGCCGCCGCGCAAAGCAACCGCCGCGTCAATGCCGCCGACAAGCGCGTGATCAACGGCTCGACCGACGTCAACCAGCTGGTGCCGTTCAAGTACAAGTGGGCGTGGGAAAAATACCTGGCCGGCTGCGCCAACCACTGGATGCCGCAGGAAATCAACATGTCCCGCGACATCGCCCTGTGGAAAGACCCCAACGGCCTGACCGAAGACGAGCGCCGCATCATCAAGCGCAACCTCGGCTTCTTCGTCACCGCCGACTCGCTGGCCGCCAACAACATCGTCCTGGGCACCTACCGCCAGATCACCGCGCCGGAATGCCGCCAGTACCTGCTGCGCCAGGCCTTTGAAGAGGCCATCCACACCCACGCCTACCAGTACATCGTGGAGTCCCTCGGCCTGAACGAAGCCGAGATCTTCAACGCGTACCACGAAGTGCAGTCGATCCGCGACAAGGACGAGTTCCTGATCCCGTTCATCGACACCCTGACCGACCCGTCGTTCAAGACCGGCACGCCGGAAAACGACCAGAAGCTGCTGAAGAGCCTGATCGTGTTCGCCTGCATCATGGAAGGGCTGTTCTTCTATGTGGGCTTTACGCAGATCCTGGCGATGGGCCGGCAGAACAAGATGACTGGTGCTGCCGAGCAGTATCAGTACATCCTGCGCGATGAGTCGCTGCACTGCAATTTTGGTATCGACCTGATCAACCAGATCAAGCTGGAGAACCCGCATCTGTGGACGGCGGAGTTCAAGGCTGAGATTACTGAGCTGTTCAAGAAGGCGGTGGATCTGGAGTATCGCTATGCGGAGGATACGATGCCGCGTGGGGTGTTGGGGTTGAATGCGCCGATGTTTAAGGGGTATCTGCGGTTCATTTGCAATCGTCGTTGCCAGCAGATTGGGTTGGATCAGTTGTTCGCGAATGAGGAGAATCCGTTCCCGTGGATGAGTGAGATGATCGATCTGAAGAAGGAACGCAACTTCTTCGAGACTCGCGTTATTGAGTATCAGACGGGTGGGGCGTTGAGCTGGGATTGAGGCAGTAGATATATGCTAAGTGACAAAGAATGGGAGCAACTCGCTCCCATTTTTTGTTTGCGCATTGGCGCCTTCACGAGAGGAGCAAGCACAAGGGAAGGGCATGCGCGTCGTGCAATTTGAAATTTCGAAGCCAACAGACGATTCGGCCTTGGAAGATATGTGCGCCCGCATCTATGGCGAGGTGCTCAACGACCCACTTCCAAAGATAAACGGTCGAAGAGGACACTCAGGGCGGGATTGACGTGTTTGTGAATTCGTCGTCAGGCCGTATTTCACGCCGATCGCCAGCGGGAGCGTCGGCAGGGCTTCGAGCACAAACACCCATTGCCAGCCGGCGTGACCGCCGACCAGGTGAAAGCGCTCCAGGATCCAGTCCGACAAAGGGCTGCCGAGCAAGCCGGCGATTGGAATGCCCGCCTGAAATATGGCAGTGACTTTAGCGCGGCGGCGATTCGGAAACCAGTACGTCAGATAGAGGATTACGCCGGGGTAGAAGCCGGCTTCGGCGACGCCGAGCAGGGAAGCGTACCGTGTAGAACTGCAATGGTGTCGTGACAAATGCCATGACTCCTGAGAGCAGGCCCCAGGAGATCATGATGCGGGCAATCCAGCGTCGCGCGCCGACACGATGCATGATTAGGTTGCTCGGTACCTCGAACAGCATGTAGCCGATAAAGAACAGCCCTGCGCCGAGCCCATAGGCCGCCTCGCTGAATTGCAGGTCGGCCAGCATGTTGAGCTTGGCGATGCCGATATTCACGCGATCGCGATACGCGACGACGTAGCACAGCATCAGGAACGGGATGAAGCGCAGGGCGACCTTGCGATAGGTGGCGTCTTCAAATGCGTAAGTGTCAGGCCGCCCCTGAACATCGGGCGATGCTGCTCCATGAAAGTGTCTCCTTGTATTGTGGGGGGCGCGACGACGAGAGGGTCAGGCTGCCTGTTGCATCGCGCCAGAAGCATGGCCGGCCAGTGTTGCGGCGTAATCCTGGAACCGGCGAAGCTCCTCGGGCGGGACGAGCGAGCCGCCGGTGGCCCAGATCACATGCGTGGCGTCGTGCATGTGCAATCCGTGATCGCGCACATACGCCTGGCCCTCGGGCGAGCGACGCAGCCAGCCCGGGCCTCCGATGCCGGCGGCCGCTGACGGCTCGACTTCCACGCCCATCGACGTCTTGAGCGCGAGCAACTGAACGTAGAGTTGATCGTCGGGGACGGTGAACACGCCGGCGAGTTGGGAAGCCATCAACGGGCTGACCAGATGGGATGCCTGGCCGACGGCGAGGCCATCGGCGTCGGTCCGGTTATCCAGGCCGATGTCGTAGACGGATACGGGAGCTTGCGCACCTGAGGCCAACTGCACCAGTACGCATGGCGAGGCCACGGGCTCGGCGAAGAAACAGTGCACATGCTCGCCGAACAGTGCCTTGAGCCCGTAAGTGATACCACCGGGTGCGCCGCCGACACCGCAGGGCAGATAGATGAAGAGCGGATGCGCGGCATCCACGACGCGGCCGGCTTCGGCCAGCTGGCGCGCCAGGTGGCGTGCCGCGGCAGCGTATCCGAAGAAGAGCAGGGCGGAGCGCTCGTCATCAACAAAATGGCAGCGCGGCGCTGCCAGCGCCTGGTCCCGGCCAGCTGCCACTGCTTCAGCGTAGTCGCCTTCATGTTCCACGACGCGTACGCCGCGTTTGCGCAGGCGGTCCTTCTTCCACGCCTTGGCGTCCGCGGACATATGTACAACCGCATCGAACCCGAGAGCAGCCGCCATCACGCCGATGCTCAAGCCGAGGTTGCCCGTGCTGCCGACCGTTACCGAGTATTGCGAGAACAGCGCGCGCGCTGCCGCCGTCGCCAGCAGGCGGCGATCACCCGCAGGCTTCAGGACACCGTGCTCGATCGCGATAGATTCGGCAATCGCCAGCACTTCATGAAAGCCGCCGCGAGCCTTGATGGAACCTGCAATCGGCAGTTCGTCGTCCCGCTTGATGAACCATGCCCCCTCGGCGCCATCGTTGCCGACGATCGCGTGTTGGAGTGCGGTGGCCGGCATCAATTGCGATTCCACTTGCCCATGGCTTGACCCCAGTTCGGGAAACAGCGTCGCCATGAGTGGTGCACAGCGCGCAAGGCGCGCCTCGGCCGATGCGATCAGTTCCGTCGATGGGGCGGAAGCCGGCAGGGGTTGCCCCAGCCTCGGATTCAGCCAAAGCAGCGGCTGTCTCGATTGAAGTATTTCTAATAGATCACGAGTGAGCGGCAGGGTGGCCATCACGTCCTTCTCCAAGGAATTCCTTATGAACCGTGATCGTAGACGCTGTAATCGTGCAAAAATAGCGATCGTTTCTAACGCATGCATTAGTCAGGCTAATACGAATGCAGCTCGATTCCTCTGTTCTCGGCGCGTTGCGGTGTTTCGAAGCCGCGGGGCGCTTGCTGAGCTTTACCAAGGCCGCCGAATCGCTGAGCCTCACCCAAAGCGCGGTGAGCCAGCAGATTCGCCATCTGGAAGACCGTCTCGGCTACATGCTCTTCGTGCGCCAGCCGCGCAACTTGAAACTGACGCCAAAGGGTGAGGCTATGTTCGAGACGACCACGCGCGCACTGCACGAGATTCAGCAGACGATCCAGCGACTCGGCCTGCCAAATGCGCCTTTGCAGGTCAATTGCCTGCCGTCGTATGCGCTGCAATGGCTGATGCCGCGCCTGACTGAGTTCCACCGCGAGCAGCCGGACGTATCCGTGCGCCTGAAAGCCGAGTTCCAGGCCCTGGACAGGCAATCGATGGAGGCGGAAGACATTGACGTGGCAGTGCGTTACGACCCCGTCCGCTACAGCCAGTTGCAAGCTGACGTTTTGCTGGACGAGTTCCTGATTCCGGTGGCCACACCCGAGTACCTCACCCAGCATCCTGGGCTATCTGACGGGGCTTCGCTCGACGGCGTCGTGTTGCTGCATGACGCATCGCCATGGGTCGGCGCAGCCGAGTTTGTGGAATGGCGGACATGGCTTGAGGCCTTTCACCCGACATGGATTGGGCATCTGGAGGGGCCGCAGTTCAATCTGTCGAGCCTTGCCATCAGCGCGGCGTTGAACCACCAGGGGGTGGCGATGGGGCGTACGGCCCTGGTCTATGACGAGATCAGGAGCGGACGGCTGGTGAATGTCTTCGGCAAGCACGTACGCGCGCCGGCGCGCTACATGCTGCTTTCTCGTAATCCTGAGGATAGGCGCGTGATCATTTTCTCGACGTGGCTCAAGGCAGAGTGTGCGCGCTTCGATACCGCGCGAATGGAGTTGCTTTCGCTGGATGGAGTACCGCGAAGAGCCAGGTTGGGGCGTTGATTCGATAGCCCCTTGGAAGAGAGCCCTCCCAGGCCAGGCTTGACGAGCTTGCCGAGAAGCGGATAGATTGACGCAACCATGAGCCGCCGCCCCGCCTCCCTCTCTCTTGATCTCACTGCGAACCAGCCGCAGTGGGGCGCGCGCGCCAAATCCAAAAAACAGTCGCTCATCTGACCGGAGCGTGCTGTTCCGTCAGTTGAGCGACGGAACAGCATCAGTGTAGAAGACGGTCTGCCAATCCCTCCCTTGCCGTCTTGAGCGCATCTTGCTCCGTCGCTTGCCTGCGCGGTTTCCGAATCGGTCGATCCGGAGCATGCAATGCAAGAAGTGGATTATCTCTATCGTGGTATCTGGCTACCCCTGGTCACCCCTTTTCGCAACCATGAGGTGGATCACGTCGCGCTGCGGCGGCTAGTGGCCCATTACCGCGGTAGCGGCTTGGCGGGGTTGGTGGTGTGCGGGAGCACCGGCGAAGCCGCCGCGCTCGATGAGGCGGAACAGTTGGCCGTCCTGGATACCGTGCTGGCCGAGGCCGGGGAACTGCCGGTCATGATGGGCTTGGCTGGCAACAATCTTCGGGATGTGTTGAGCCGTCTGGACAGGATTGGCGAGCGTCCGCTGGCGGGGGTCTTAGCGCCTGCACCGTACTACATAAGACCGTCGCAGGAAGGATTGAAGGGATACTTTCGCGACCTGGCCGATAGATCTACGGCACCGCTGGTGCTGTATGACATCCCCTACCGAACCGGTGTGACGCTGAGCGCCGAAACGCTGCTCTCGTTGGCGAACCACGGCAATATTCGAGGTATCAAGGACTGCGGCGGTAACGCTGAAACTACACAGGCGTTGATCGCCGATGGCCGCCTAGCTGTCCTTTCGGGAGAGGACCACCAACTGCTTGCCACGCTGTGCATGGGCGGTCAGGGCGCAATCGTTGCGTCAGCGCACATTCGGCCTGATCTCTTCTCGGCGTTGTGGCGCGCTGTGGCTGAGCAGCGTCTGAGCGTCGCGCGCCACCTTTTCCATGCCTTAATTCCCCTGATTCGACTCATGTTTGCAGAACCTAACCCAGGTCCGGTCAAGACATTACTGGCCAGGCATGGCTGGCTGTCTGATGAACTGCGTTTGCCAATGACGTCGGCTTCAACCGCGCTCGCCGAGCAATTGGCAATTGCATGTGACGCGTTGGATTCAGTACGTGCGAATGCGTTGTAATTGCGCAGGCTAGAGGTAGGCGTACGGTCACTGCCGTATGCCTGCCATGTTCAAGGCAGAAGTTCGGCAGAGGCGTGTCTCGGTGAGAGCTGCGCGTATGAAAGGCACCACAGCACCAGATGCGGGGGAAAGTTGCCCGCAAATACACTATGCGCACCGGTTCAGCCAGCCAGGCGGTACCGCTCGGGTGCATGCAGGAAATCCAACCTTTTCTCCACAGGAAAACAGAGGTATTCCAACAACTCACGGGCATGAAGCGTGGATATCACCGTCCCGCATCGCGAGAGCCGCGTAACTCCGCTCAAGCGCGGAAATTTCGACCTCATTTTAGGACGTGGCCTACAGCCGGCACTACGCACGTAGCTTATAGATCTTCAGTTCAATGACGAACGAGGAGAACTATGGTTGACGTTCGCTGCGCGCTACGAAATGGAGACGCGACCAGTACCGGAGGCATGCGTGAGCTCCTGGCTGCGTTCCTATACCCCTTTCAGCTGTCGGAAAAAGACACAACAGTCGATGTCATACATATGCAGTATGTCTGCGGAGAGTGCCACGTACAGTATCGAGTGCTAAAGGCTGGCGACGCGAACGGCCAGACACATGCCAGAACGTTCGGCAACGAGAGCGATACCCCGATGCGGTTTATCGGATGGGATGTTGTCGTGCTGCACAAGGGGTCTGACAAACCGCTGCTCAAATATCGGAATGTCAGCGCCTTGTCTGCCGAGGCTTGCGCAAGTCCCGTGCTTCGCCTGAGGGGGCAATTCAAACGTAAGCTGCTCTACACGTTTCTTTATTCCGGAGGCCGGTACGATGGCATATATTTTGATGCGCACACCGCTTCCATCGTGCCGCAAGACCGCCATGGCTGTAAGGCGAATGGCGGGGCATCGATACGATAGCCGTTCATCTGTAGCGCTCCGATGATCCGCCGGGCCGGTTCTCCAGTCGCGCCCGACATGCTCGCGAGGTTATGCGGCGAATCCGCAATTGTTTGTGCCGCGATAAGTGGGGGGGGGGCTGGGTCGAGGCCGCGATGCGTGCCGTTGTCGGTGCGCAACTAAAGTATGTGGAACGATCGATTTGCCCCCATCCGCTCTCCTATTTGCTCGCCGCCTGCACTGCCTGCTCCACCAGCGTCGCAAACAGCGCATGAAGATGCGTGGTCGGATGGACCTCATCAGCAAACATATAGGTCTGATCAGCGTCCGGCACCGTGTAGGTCTTCGGTGAGCAGAACAGCGAACTCACTTCGATCTCCTTGGACAGAAGCTGCAGGTTGCAGCCGGTCCCGGTATTGCTGACCTGGAATCCCTTCTCCTTGAAATGGGCAAGGACATCGTTGATGAAGCCGAACTGATCAATGTTGATGACCTGGTTCTGGATGCCTGCAGTCTGGAGCGCGTTCGTCAACGCAGAATTGAAGGTGAGCGTCATCCCGGTGAGAAGGGACCCGAGGCTGTTGTCGCTGACCCCCAACGGCGACACGCCGATATTGCCAACGTTTGAGACAACGACATGCTTGGCACCGGATTGGAGGATCTTTCCGACGATTGCCGCCAATTGCTGCGCGGCAAGCGTCACGGCCTGATTCGCATCACCAAGTGTCTCACTTCCTCCTACAACCGCGTCGGCGTGGATCAGGATATCACTGCCGCCTCCCTGGACAAGAACAAGCTGGCCGTCATTGAAGTTGCCGTGCGCTGAAAGGTGGTTTTGCAGCTGCGTTGCAATCGGCACCGTCAACGCGCCGAGTCCATTCGCCTTGAAGTTGATGCCATTGGGATCCGTTACACGGGCGCCTCCCTGGGCGTAACCCAATCCGTCTGCGTGATTCCGCACTGGCGCACCATAGCCACCGGTTTGCGCCGCGGTCAGTGTCCCGCCGAAGAAGTTTGCAACATCCTGGGTCCACACCTGCCCAGGGTTGGTGGTGAAACGCCCGCCGCCGACCAGTTGCGCAACTGGCGCATAGGTTCCTACATCAGAAATGCTGTCGCCAAACGACACCACCTGGAATTGGAGAGGCGGATTGACAGCTGGTTTCCCGTCGTCACCTCCGCCGCAGGCGGCGAACAGTGCCACAGTGACACATAGAAGCCCTGAGCGGACGAGATCGAAAAGGGATTGATGGCGTGCTTTCATGGGAACCGTCCAATGGTAAGTGCCCCAGTCGTTCGCGCCCATCAAGGCGCCAATGGAGTGAAACGCGCTTGTATGACGTAACAGACAAAGAAACCGCCCCTTTACTGTCAGTCAGCAAAGTCTTTACGCGCGCTTGCTCGACTTCCCAGGCCTGGAACCGCAGCCTCGACAGTTGCCTTGTCACTAGCGGGGCAATCGAACTCTGTTTAGTACAAAGCTATTGGGTTTCACGGGAAAGGCAAGTGGAATAGAAGCAGGCAGCAGCCAGGGCGTTGCGAGCCGCAGGCGTTTGCCCAACGACTGCTAAACGCTGTGTACAGGTGGAGCCCCGGCTGCCACCAGGGACGCTCGATGCGCCGTGTAAATAATGCTCGCTGCACGTGCGAGATGTTTCATGACTGAAGCATTGTTAATTCCGTGCAGACCAGACTTCAAGCGCGATGACTTGGTATTGCCATGGCAGCGCCTACGATTTCCTTCAACGACGGCTGATGACCGGCCAGGCGGGTTTGGAAAGTTGTCGAGAGTAGAGCGAGATGTGCGATGCCGGGATCAGCTGAACGCCCCAACCGACTCAAGCCAGTGCAGTCCTTTGAGATGATGCGCGAAGGCGCGCCGATGCTCGGCGACTTCAGCCTGCAATGCCTGGCCCAGGGGGACTCCTGGTTCTCCATTAATACGTTGAGGCCGTTTAGCGGCTCAAATCTGCTGATGAACATGTGGCTGTCGCGCAGCGCCATCGCCGTGGATTGCGCGGATCCTGGCGATACCCTGGCGCATATGCTCGACAGCCGCCTGGATCCCCTGTTCTACAGTTTCCTCGTCGGTCCGCACGACCAGGCCTGGAGCGTCATCCTGTTGTCCGGTGGCGGCAATGACCTGATCGACGCCATCCAGACCACGCCGAACGATGCCAACGGCCATCGCAGGCCGCCCAACGACAGACTGCTGTTGACCGAAGATGAATGGGATGGCCCTGACGCGATCAGTACATTTATCTCCCGACCGGGCTGGATTGCATTCACACGGTATATGCTGGACCAGTACCGAGCCCTGGATTTCTTGCGCCGGATCAGCGCGCAGAACCAGAACACGCCGATCATCACGCACACCTACGACTACGCCACGCCGCGCAACAGCGGTGCGGGGCTGGGCCGTGGGCCATGGTTGTTTCCGGCGCTGCAGGTTTATGGCATTCCCGAGGGAAATTGGATTGACCTGGCCAATGAATTCACCGACCGACTTGCCGATGAAGTCATTCGCCAGGCCGGTATCCCGAATTTTCATGTGGCCGAGACGCGCGACACGCTGGACCCGGCCGGGACCGACGACGATGGCGCCACGGCAGACTGGGAGAACGAGATTCACCCGACTGCGGACGGCTACGGAAAGCTCGGGGTAAAGTTCGTCGACAAGATCGCGGAGGTTCTCCATATTCCCTGAGCGAAAGCTCGCAGTTCCACCGTCGACGCGTGGTCTGGTCTGCCAGTCACGCCGGACACCCTCGCGAGGGTTGCGCGGGAAATCCGCAGTTGCTGACGCCGCTTGATAAGTGGAGAATCAGATGGCGCGCGGTACCGCATTCCAAGGCGCCCGTAACGGTTTCCTCTTCCCTCAATCCGTAGCTCGCCCCCTGCGACGACGCCTGCATAAGCGCCGACCATCGTGACGTCCTCACCCCCCTTGCGCACCACCCGCCTGCATTTTGACCTCACCACCGTCCAGCTTTTCATCGCCGTGGCCGACGCCGGCAGCATTACCCGCGGCGCGGAGCGTCTCCATCTGGCCCCCGCTGCCGCGTCAAGACGCGTGCTCGAACTGGAAGCCCAACTAGGCGTCTCCCTCTTCGAACGCCTCCCCCACGGCATGGCCCTGACCGAAGCCGGTCGCGCACTGCTGGCCCACGCCCGCGGCATCACCCATACCGTCCAGCGCATGCAGGACGACGCCGCCTCCTTCGTCGGCGGCGACCTGGGCGTGGTCCGGGTAGCGGCGCCAAAGTCCGCAGTCATCCAGTTCCTCCCCTTCGACATCCAACGCTGCGCCGTCGCCTGCCCCGGCGTGCGCATCGACCTGCAGGAAATGAACAGCGCGGAAGTCCAGCAGTCGCTGCGCCGCGGCACCGTGGACATCGGCATTTACGACGGCAGCTTGGGCGTGATCGACCTGCCGACCGCGCCCTATCGGAATGACGAACTGGTCCTGGTGGTGGCGCGCGGCCATGCGTTGGCGCGGCGCCGCAAGGTCACGCCGGACGACGTGCTGGACTGCGACCTGATCGTGCTCAGCGAGAGCTCGGCGATCTCGATCGTGCTGGAGCGGCTGGCGGAGGAGGCCGGCCGCGTGCTGCGCATGCGCATGCGCGTGGGCGGCTTCGACAGCATGGCCGCGCTGGTGGCGCAGAACCTGGGCGGCGGGGTGATGCCGGAGGCGATTGCGCGTGAGGTGGCGGGCGGCAGCCGCTTTGTGCGGCTGCCCATTGCCGCGCCCTGGGCGCAGCGGCAGTTTGTGCTGTGCCATCGGCCCCATGGGACACTTTCCTCGGCGGCGGTCAGCGTGCTGGCGGTGCTTGCGCAAAACGCGAAACCAGAATCCCCCAAATAGCGATAGCCCGCGGCGGATGCATTGCGGATGATGGCTCCATAACTACAGGACGGAGACACGCAATGCAGCGCAGACAATTCATTCTGGCGGCAGCGGCTGGGCTGGTGATGCCCAGCCTGGTGCGAGCCGCCGATATCGCCGGCCCGGTGCGCATTGTGGTGGGCTTCGCCCCCGGGGGCGGCACCGACGTGCTGGCACGCGTGATCGGGCAGAAGCTGGGGGTCATGTGGAACACCAGCGTGCTGGTGGAGAACAAGCCCGGCGCCACCGGCGCCATCGCCGCCGCCTATGTGGCCAAGCAGCCGCCTGACGGCACTACCTTGCTGATGGCGCATGTGAACAGCCACGCGATCGCCCCGGCGCTGCTGGACGTCAAGTACGACCCGCGCACCGACTTCACGCCGATTTCGATGGTGGGCGTCACGCCCAATATGTTGACCTGCCGTCCGGAACAGAAGGTGCGCAGCGTTTCGGACATCGTGGCGCTGTGCCGGCAGAAGCCGGGGAAGATCTCCTTTGGTTCGTCCGGCATCGGTTCGGCGCAGCACCTGGCGCTGGAGATGTTCCGGTTGCAAGCCAGGCTCGACGTGGTGCACGTGCCTTACAAGGGCTCGGGCCCGCTGGTGGCGGACCTGATCGGCGGGCAGATCGACTATGCGTTCGACACCATGACCGCCGCCACGCCATTTATCCAGCAGGGCAAGGTGATTGCGATCGCGCAGACGCGCCTGAAGCGCGCGGCCAGCCATCCCAATGTGCCGACGCTGGCTGAGTCCGGCTTTCCCGGGCTGGACGCGGCGTCGTGGTACGGCCTGGTGGGCCCGAAGAATATGCCGCCGGCGCTGGTGCAGCGCATGAACGCGGACGTCAACCGCGTGCTGGCCATGCCCGACGTTGCCGAGCGGCTCAAGAGCTTTGGCGCCGAGGACTCCGGCGGCACCAACCAGCAGTTCGGTGCATTCATCGCCTCTGAGTCCACCAAGTGGGCCAAGGTCGTGAAGGACGCCGGCGTAAAGGCCGAGAGCTGAGCGCTGCAAGACGATGGCCGAGAACCGACGCACGCGCGCACGTTGCCCCATCCATTTATCCAGGAAGAAGCACCCCATGACAGATTTCCGCGACTCCGGCGCACAGGCGCCTGCCTCCACCTTGCCGCTGGCCGGCGTGCGCGTGCTCGACGTCAGCCAGGTCATGGCCGGGCCCTACGCCTGCATGCTGCTGGCCGACCTCGGCGCCGATGTGATCAAGATCGAACCGCCCGATGGAGGCGACCAGACGCGCGGCGCGATGGGCTTCAAGATGAAGGGCTCGGACAGCATGGGGTTCCTCAACATGAACCGCAACAAGCGCAGCGTCACGCTGGATCTGAAGACCGAATCCGGCCGGCAGGTGCTCTATCGCCTGGCGGAAACGGCTGACATCCTGGTGGAGAACTACCGCCCCGGCGTGATGAAGCGGCTGGGGATCGACTACGAGACCCTCGCCAAGATCAATCCGAAGCTGGTCTACTGCAGCATCTCGGGCTTTGGCCAGAGCGGGCCGTGGGCCGGGCGGCCGGGCTTTGACCTGATGGCGCAGGCGATGTCGGGCGTGATGAGCGTCACCGGCTACCCGGGTGGCGCGCCGGTGAAGGCGGGCGTGCCGGTGGCAGATATCGGCTGCGCACTGTTCGCGACCTACGGCATGCTGTCTGCCTACATCGGCGCCAGGGAGACGGGCAAGGGGCAGTATGTCGATGCGTCGCTGTTCGATTCCGCGCTGGCGTTCTCGGTGTGGGACACCTGCGAATACTGGGGCACGGGCCGCGAGCCCGAGCCGCTGGGCACGGCCAACCGCATGAGCGCGCCCTACCAGGCGATGAAGTCCGCCGACGGCTACTTCGTCATGGGGGCCACCAACCAGAAGCTGTGGCAGCTGCTGTGCAACACGCTTGAGCGGGCCGATCTGCTGGCGGACGAGCGCTTTGCCACCGTGGCGCTGCGCCTGGCCAACCGGCAGCAACTGATCGCGACGCTGGAGGCGAGCTTCGTCAAGGAGAGCAGCGACTACTGGATCGAACGCCTGCTCGGCGTAGGCATCCCGGCCGGGCCGATCCTGACCTACCCGCAGGCCTTCGACAGCGAGCACGGCCGGCACCGCCAGATGCGCATCGAGATCGATCATCCGATCGAGGGCAAGGTGCCCAATATCGGCTTCGCCGTGAAGATGGGCGGCACGCCCCAGCAGGTACGGCGCCCCCCGCCGCTGCTTGGCCAGCACACGGAAGAAATCCTGGCCGAACTGGGTATTCCGAAGGACGAACAGCAGTCGCTGGCTGTAGCCGGCGCATTCGGATCATGAAGGCCGCGCTGCCGCCGGAAGGCGGTTCCGGCAACGACGGACAGGTCACGCTCACGATGCAGGGGCAGGTCGCGACGCTGACGTTCGACCGTCCTGCCGCGCGCAATGCGATGACGTGGGCCATGTACGAGCAACTCGGCACGCATTGCCGCAGGCTTGCGGCGCAAGGCAATGCGGGTGCGCGCGTGGTGGTGCTGCGCGGCGCGGGCGGTGAGGCTTTTGTTGCCGGTACCGACATCGCGCAGTTCCAGCAGTTCTCCAGCGGCGACGACGGGGTTGCCTACGAAGCGCGTATCGACGAAGGCATCCGCCTGGTCGAGCAACTGCCGATGCCAACTGTGGCGGTTATCGAAGGCTGGGCGGTGGGCGGCGGCCTGGCTATCGCTACTGCGTGCGACTTCCGTGTCGCTACTCCCAAGGGCCGCTTTGGCGTGCCGATTGCGCGCACGCTGGGCAATACGCTGTCGGCGTTGAATCTTGCCAAGCTGCGAGCGGCCTGGGGGCTGCAGCCGGTGCGCCGCATGCTGCTGCTGGCGCAGATCCTCGACGCGGACGCCGCGCTGGCCTGCGGTTTCCTGGAGGGCGTATATGCCGCGGAGGCGCTAGAGGCCGAGGTCGCTTCGCTATGCGACCGGCTTGGCGCGCTGGCGCCTGTCACGCAGACGGTCGTTAAGGAGGCGTTGCGGCGCCAGACCGTGCAGTCGGTGGCCGACACGGACGATCTGGTGCGGTTGTGCTATGGCAGTAGCGACTTTCGTGAAGGAGTGGATGCGTTTGTGGGCCGGCGGTCGCCGGTGTGGAAGGGGAGTTGAAAGTCGGGGCCTGGTACGCTAGCCGCCGGTGTTTCACAACTGAAACGATCTGGCCGATTTACCGCGCAACCGACACACCGGGCAAGCGTCACGCACCCGCCCGTCAGCCTCCCACCACGGGTGGCCCGTGATATGCATCAGATTATTGCTTCGGGCGATGAAGACGCTCGAGCCTGCATGCCTGAACCTGTGCCATGCAGTGGATGTCTCCAGCGCGGCTGGTGGCGGAATCGGGTGCCAGATGGCATCAATGCGGTCTGTGCCGTCACCGCTCCGGCTGTCTGGTTGCCGTCTCAGGAAGGAGCGCGCCATGAAAAACAAGCTTCCCCCGATTGCCACACTGGCCTTCGGCGTCTGCCTGACGATGTCTGCGGCATTGGCTGCCCCTGCGGGCAGCATGATCAAGGTCACCGCCGACGAGATCAAATGGGCGGACCTGCCACTGATACCGGGTGCCAAACTCGCCGTTCTCGAGGGGCAGATGGACAAGAAAGAGCCGTTCACGGCCCGGATCAAGCTACCCGCGGATGCTAAGGTGGCAGCGCACTGGCACCCAGGCGTGGAGCGGGTGACCGTGCTTTCAGGGACGTTCAACTATGGCATGGGCGACAAGCTCGACCCGGAAAAGACCTCGCCGCTCGGCCCCGGCAGCCTGATTGTCATGCCACCCAAGATGCACCATTTTGGCTGGACGAAGGACGAAACCATTATCCAGATCAATGCGACGGGGCCCTGGGCTTTCAACTTCGTCAACCCGGCTGATGATCCCAGGAAGAAGAAGTGATGCCTGGTGCCGGGCGATCCGGGCGAGGCAACATTCGGCACACCGCCGGATAGGCCGGGGCAGCTTTCGGGCTGGCAGATGCCGTGGGGCAGGGGGCTAGGACGTGCTCCAGCGCCTGCCTGTCCAGGAGACCGGTGACATCGCCGAACTCCTGCCGCAGCGCTGGATATCGGCCCCCTCCACCGCCGTACTCAACTGTTTGGAGGATTCCATTCAGACAGGATTTGCCGATACTTCGATGGATTCAGTCCGGGCGCATTGGCCAGGAATCCAGGCAAGGGGTAACCATGGCGATATTCCTGAGGTTGGCCGCAGGCTTGTTCCTGATGTCTCAAATTGGCGCAAGCAGCGGGCAGGACCAGGCGCGCATCGCGCGTGGCAAATACCTGATGGAGGGGGTGGTGGCTTGTGGCAATTGCCATGTTGCCCGAGCGGAAAATGGGGCGCCTGTCTTCTCCAGGGGCCTGTCGGGTGGTATGGTCTTCGATCACCCGCCGTTCAAGGCGTACGCGGCCAACATTACGCCAGACCCTGAGACAGGGATCGGCAAGTGGACCGATGCACAGCTCGGCAAGGCGATCCGCGAAGGTATCCGGCCGGACGGGACCATCATCGGTCCGCCGATGCCTATCGAGTTCTACCGGCGCATGTCTGACGCAGACCTGGCAGCGATCATCGCCTATCTGAGGGTACAGCCGCCCGTGAAGAATACCGTCAGGAAGTCCGAGTACAACATCCCGTTGCCGCCCAGCTACGGCCCGGCTGTGAAAGGCGTTAGCGCGCCCTCGCCCAAGGAGACGATCACGTATGGCCGGTACCTCGCCGATATCGGGCATTGCATGGAATGTCACACGCCGCGGGATGAAAAGGGAGAGCTGGTGCTCACGCGTCTGGGCGCCGGCGGCCAGGTGTTCAAAGGTCCTTGGGGCGAGAGTGTGGCACGCAATCTGACTCCCCATGAGAGCGGGCTCAAGAACTGGAGCAAGGAAGAGATCGCCCAGGCCATCCGAGGCACAGGCAAGAACGGCATGCACTACAAGCCGCCCATGGCGTTCGACTGGTACAAGAACATCAGTGGTGCCGACATGAACGCGCTGGTCGCTTACCTTGGCTCGCTCAAGCCGCAGCCATTCGGCGGCAAGGAGTAACCGGCCCGGCCGCGTCGACAAATCTCTGCGCGCTGCCTTGCGGGATCTTCGTCTCCCAATACCGCTGCGCTAGGCAAGTATTGCGCTCCGGCCCGTTGGCTGTCTCATTCTGCCAGCGCGCAGGAGATCCGCATGATGGCAAGCCCTCGACCAGCGTAGCAAGATGCTGGCTACGACTTCGTTTCCGCCGATTCCAGAGTCCTCTCAACGCCCGCTCGGGCCAGTCCAAAGACAATGCTCCGATCCACTCGGATTGTGCTTATTTTCTGGTGTCACTTGACAACCAGTCATTGCCCATCTAGTGGACGTCAAGCTTGAGTACAGCGGTGATTTGGCCATCATGCGCTTCCGCGTGCGGGTGCCGGCCAGCGGCGGGAAGAAGAAAGTGGACGCAGCCGGGCTGGAGGTCTACCGGGTGGTGAATGGCAAGATCCGCTCGAAAGAGGCCTACTGGAAGCAGGTCTCCTGGCCGGACGCCAAGTAAGCGCGACGGGCTGGTGCAACCGCGGCCTGTCGCGGTTGCCTCCACACACTCATGCGGCGTGTAGCGCCGGCGGGAGTTCCAGCAGCAACGGCTGCGCCAGCGTGCGCTCCTCGCAGTTGTTGCCATCCCCACCGCGATCGATCACGGCAAAGCGCGCCGGCACGCCCACGGCCAGCAGCATGTGGTGCCAGACGCCGCGGCGGTAGTTGACGCCCTGCCGCCCGTTGGTGATGAAGGCGCGCAGCGAAGCGGGATCCAGCACGTCGCCAGCTGGCGCCACCACGATCACAAAGGGCTGCTCCGATAGCGGGATAAAGGCCTGGCTGCCGAGCGGATGGCGTTCCAGCATTGCGATCTCCAGCGGATACGCGTAGGGCTTGGCCTCGAACAGGTTGATCAGGGCCCGGCCACCTTCCAGTTCGACGGCAGCCAGGTCGTGGTGTCGCATGACCATGCCGCCGTTGATCGGAAAGGCGCCGGGGTCGCCGGCTGGGCGCGCCTCGATCACGTCACCGAAGGGCGCAAAGGCGGCCGCGCTCAGCGGCAGCGGATGCAGGCACACCATGGCTGATGCCATGAGCGGGGGCGTGGTTCCCATCAAAGTCTCCTAGCTGAAGGTCGGGCCGGCAAGCGGCTGTCTGCCCTGTGGCACGCATCATGTGGGCCAGCATCAACTGGTCGGACCAGTTGTGCCGGATTTTGCAGCAAGTCTCGATTTTGCACAAGCGGCGGAGTTTGGTGCGATCCCCACGCAGCGGGCACTCTCGCCAAAATCGGCCTGCAGATACGGGCTTTCCCCAGTCCAATCGCTCCTTGACACCGGCAAGGTGCCTCCCTACCATTCGGCATCTACTGGTCAGACCGGTATGACGATTTGGCGTCGTGCCGGATGCGATCCAGGCTTTGCCACGCCGATGACTCGAACAAAACCAAGGAGACTTCCATGATTCCGACTGAAACCGCCCATGCCGGGCCGGATGCCATTTCCGTGCCGCAGGCGCAGGCGCAGGCACAGGCCAGGGAGGACGCGGTGTTCCGCAAGGTGGCCTGGCGGCTGTTGCCGTTCCTGATGCTGTGCTACGTGGTGGCCTACCTGGATCGGGTCAACGTGGGCTTTGCCAAGCTGAGCATGCTGGCCGACCTGCAGTTCAGCGAGGCGGTCTACGGGCTGGGCGCGGGGCTGTTCTTTATCGGCTATTTCTTCTTCGAGGTGCCCAGCAACCTGCTGATGCACCGCATCGGCGCCAAGGCCACCATCTCGCGCATCATGATCCTGTGGAGCCTGATCTCCGCGGCGATGATGTTCGTGCAGACCAGCACGCAGTTCTATGTGCTGCGCTTCCTGCTGGGCGCGGCGGAGGCGGGCTTCTATCCCGGCATGATCCTGTACCTGACCTACTGGTTCCCGTCGCACCGGCGCGCGCGCATGGTGGCACTGTTCATGGCGGCGATTCCGATCTCGGGCATCTTCGGCGGGCCGCTGTCGGGCTGGGTGATGGAGGCCATGCACGGCGTCAACGGCCTGCGCGGCTGGCAGTGGATGTTCGTGATCGAGGCCGTGCCGTCGCTGCTGGTGGGCGTGGCCGTGCTCTGGTACCTGGACAACAACATCCAGTCGGCGCGCTGGCTGACGGCCGATGAAAAGGCGCTGCTGGAGCGCAATATCGCCGCCGAAAACGCACAGAAGTCCGCCCATATGTCGCTGCGCACGCTGGTGACGGACTCGCGCGTGCTGAAGATGACGATGATCTGCTTCTGCACGGTGATGGGCCAGTACGGGCTGACTTTCTGGCTGCCCACGCTGATCAAGCAGACCGGCGTGAAGAGCGTGCTGGACGTGGGTTTGCTGACCGCGATCCCGTTTGGCGTGGCGGTGTGTTCGATGATCCTGGTCAGCCGTAGCTCTGACCGCATGCGCGAGCGCCGCTGGCACCTGATCGTGCCGTTCTGCTGCGCGGCCACGGGCCTGGTGCTGAGCGCGGTCTTCAGCCATAACACTGCGCTGTCGCTGGCAGCGCTGGCGTTGGCCGCCGGCGGCAGCCTGGCTACCTCGCCGCTGTTCTGGAGCCTGCCGACGTCCATCCTGTCGGGCGTGGGCGCGGCGGCGGGCATTGCGCTGATCAACTCGTTCGCCAACCTGGCCGGCTTTATCAGCCCGTACATGATCGGCCTGATCAAGGATGCCACCCGGAGCACGGATGCCGCGATGTTCGTGCTGGCAGCGGTGCTGCTGTGCGGCGCGCTGCTGACCTATTCGGTGCCGGCCAGGCTGGTCAACAAGTAAGGGGCAGGACAGGCCGGTTTGTCGGCTAGAATTTCCGGCAACCGGCTTCGCGCCCCTTGTGCGTCACCTCTTACTGGTCACCCCCCCTCACGTATGACAGGATCTTCCACCTCCGTCGCCAACCAGGCTGTCAGCCTTATCCAGCAATGGGTGCGCGACGGCACGTTCCCCGCGGGCACGCTGCTGCCGGCGCAGCGGGAGCTGGCGGAGAAGGTCGGCATCAGCCGCGCGTCACTGCGTGAGGCGATCTCTACCTTGCAGGGAATGGGCGTGGTGGTGTCGCGCCCGGGCAAGGGCGTCTACGTGACGGCCGCCGGCGACAGCGCCGCAGCCACGCCGCCCTGGCGTTTTGCGGCCACGCATTCGCTGATCGATATCTACCAGTTGCGCTTCGCGCTGGAAGGGCTGACCGCACGGCTGGCCGCGCTGGCCATCTCCGAGAACGAGATCGAACAGCTGCGCCAGAACGCGGCCACGATGCAGCGGGCGATCGAGGCGGATGCTTATGACGAAGCCTCGCAGCTCGACTATGAATTTCACACGTTGATCGTCACGGTGTCCGGAAACCAGGTCATCCGCGAGATCCTGCGCGAAAGCGCCGAGGTGATGCGCGAGAGCCAGCGCCTGCCGTACTACCGGCGCGGCGCGCGCAATGCCACCTTCACCGAGCACAGCGCCATCATAGAGGCGCTGGCCGCCCGCCAGCCGGAGCAGGCGCAGCGCGCGATGGAGCGCCACATCATGCTGGCGGCGCGCCGTGCAGGCGTGCATTTCCCCACGGGGGACGAGAAAGAGGATTGAGCTGAGCGGGTGTCAGCCCAGCCGGAACACCCCGACCGCCCGGTTCAGCCCCTCCGTCTGCTGCCGCTGCACCCGCGCAGCTTCGGCGGCACTGGCCACCAACTCTGCATTCTCCTCGAATGCCGCCTGGATCTCCGCCACGCGCCGGGCCATGCCTTCGATGCCGCTGCGCTGGTTGTCGCCCAGCGTCGCCAGTTCCTCTACCAACGTGGCAAGCTTGCCGATGCTGGCCACCACCTCGTTCATGGTCTCGCCGGTATGGCCGACCAACTCGGTGCCGGCGTGGGCGCGTTCGACCGAGGTATTGATCAGCCCGCGAATCTCCTTGGCCGCGGCGCCACAGCGATGCGCCAGTTGCCGGACCTCGCCAGCCACCACCGCAAAGCCCTTGCCGTGGTCGCCCGCGCGCGCGGCCTCCACGGCGGCGTTCAGCGCCAGGATATTGGTCTGGAAGGCGATGCTGTCGATCACGCCGATGATCTCGGTGATGCGCCCGCAGGCCTCGTTGATCTCGCCCATGGTGTGGATCACCGACAGGATCTCGCCGCTGCCGCGCGCGACCACGGTGCTGGAGGCCCCGGCCAGTTCGCAGGCGCCGCGGGCCTGGTCGGCGCTGGCGCGGGCGGCCTGGGTCAGCGCCTGCATGTCCTGCATGGTGTGCGCCACGGTGCGAGCCTGTTCGTCGGTCCGGCGGGCGACGGTGGCGCTGGTGTCCAGGATGTTGCCAGCCGCGTTGGCCACGGTACCGGCGGTGTTGCGTACCTGCAGCAGTGTCTGGCGCACAGTGTCCAGCGTCTTGCGGAAGGCGCGCGCGAAGTCGCTGTCCGGGTGGGTGCCATCGGCGGTCAGCGTCAGGTAGCCGGGTTCGCGTTCGATGCCCGCGGCCAGGGCGCTCAGTTCATCGGTGGAGTGGGCATCGCGCTCCAGCCGCCACGCGATCACGCACAGCACGCCGGTCTGCACGATGACGAAGGCGGCGTGGAACAGCACCATATTGAAGCTCGGGTCGGTGAAGCAGATGGTGTTCCAGCCCCACTGCTGGAAGAAGTTGAAGCTCAGGTGATGCAACGCGATCACCGCCGCCGCCAGCAGGATCACGCGGAAGTCGCGGTAGGCCAGCAGCAGCGACAGCGAGACGAACACCAGGAAGTGGAATTCCACCTGCCCGTGCGCCTGGTGGATCAGCAGTGCGACGAAGATCATCAGCAGCACGGCCATCGCCAGCCGCGTAGCCAGGCGGGCGGGCAGGGTGACCGCCATCAGCGTGCCGAGCAGCGCCATTGGCAAGCCCAGCGCCAGCGTCAGCCCGGTCGACCCATAGTGATTGCCGACGATCAGCGACAGGAGGCTCAGCACCCACAGCATGGCCGTCATCAACTGGTCTGCGCGGCGGTGCACGCCTTGCAGCAGCGGGGTGTGCGGCGCGGCTTGCGCAGAAACGGAACTGCCCGCGGCACGGCGGGCAGGGATGGTCGCGGACAGCCGTCCGGTCAGGGCGTGGTCAGCGCTGATCATGGTTCCCTCGCAGCGTAAGTCGAGAAGACGCTGCACCCCGTTCGCCTGATGGCTAATTGTTCTAATGTCTTACTTTATGGTGTTGCGCGGCTGATTATATCGACGCCTATCGGCTGCGACAGGCCATGGCGCAGCCGCGCAACACCGCGGGAAAATTGCTGCAATTGAGTGATGTTCAGAGCCGGCGCCAGGCGCTACGATGTGCCGGCGCGGCCCGCGGCGCTGCTTCAGTCGCCATGCCTCAGTCCAGCCGGATATTGTTTTCCTTGATCACGTTGCCCCAGTACGCCTGATCCGCTCTGGTCGCCGCCGCGAACGCCGCCGGCTGCGTCGTCTTGACGATCAGCCCCAGCTCGGCCAGGCGCTGGCGGATCTCCGGCGCGGCCATCACCGTTTCCACATCGGCCGAGATCTTGTCGACGATGGCCTGCGGCGTGCCGGCGGTGGTGAACAGGCCAAACCAGGCCGGGCCATCCAGCCCCTTGTAGCCGAGTTCCTGGAAGGTTGGCACATCCGGCAGCATCGGCGCGCGGGTATTGCCGGTAACGGCCAGCGGCTGGAGCTTGCCGGTGCGCGCATGCTGACGCACGGTCATCGGCGACAGCGTGCCCAGCGAGATCTGGCCGCCGATCAGGTCGGTGGCGATGGGGGCTTCGCCCTTGTACGGGACATGGACCAGCTGGGCGCCCGCGCCCTTGAGGAAGACCTGCATGTAGAGATGGGCGCCGGTGCCAATGCCATAGGTGCCATAGGAATACTTGTCGGGCTGGGACTTGGCCAGGCTGATCATCTGCGGCAGCGTGCGCGGCATGGCGCTGCTGGCGGTTAGCACCAGGCTGGTGGTGCATAGCTGGCTGATGGCGGTCAGGTCGCGCAGCGGGTCGAACGGCGGCTTGGCCACCATATAGGGCGTCTGCACCAGGCTGGGCAGGGCCAGCAGCAGGGTGTAGCCGTCCGCCGGCGCCTTGGCGACCACGTCGGCGCCGATCATGCCGCCCACGCCGGGGCGGTTCTCCACGATCACCGGGCGCTGCCACAGCTTGCTGAGCGGGTCGCCCAGCGCGCGCGCCAGCACGTCGGTGGCACCGCCGGGCGGGTAGGGCACGACCAGACGCACCGGGCGCGACGGGTAAGCCTGCTGGGCCCGCGCCCGGTTGACTCCAAGGGTCGAGGCGGTGGCGGCCAGGGAACCTGCTCCCAGCCAGTGCAGGACTTTGCGGCGGTCGGCTTGCATCGTGTTTCCTCCAGTCGTTGACATCGTGTCGGTGCGCGGTACGGGTGCGCCAGGGCGCCAGTGACCACGGCAACCCGCAGCCTACGAGGCAGCGCCATGCCGGGGCATCGGCGGGATGGACGAAAAGAGTGGGGAGTACTTACCCGGGGGCATGTGCGGGAGGGTTTATGCGGCAGTGCCGCAATCCGAACCGGCGTTTCCCTTATGATGGGCGCCGCCGCCGTCTCTGCCGCTTGCCTGCCTGATCCCGTGCGGCGCCCGATCCATTTCTTGCTTGTTCCATCATGGCCCGCCTCAAACTCGACCTGCCTGCCGACCAGTTCTGCTACGCCACGCACCTGACCGTGCGCGTGACCGACATCAACTCGGCCAACCACCTTGCCAACGATTCGATGATCTCGATGATCTCCGAGGCGCGGGCGCGGTTCCTGTATGAATTCGGCAGCGAGGATGTTCGGCAGGAAGGGGTGGGCATCATCGTGACCGACCTGGCCACGATGTACCGCAACGAGGCACATGCGCGCGACCAGCTGCAGTTCGAGGTGGGGGTGATGGACTTCAACAAGTACGGCGGCGACATCATCTTCCGCATCACGCGGCCGGCCGATGGCGCGCTGATCGCGATGGCCAAGTCGGGCTTTGTCTTCTTCGACTACGTGGGGAAGAACGTGGTGGCGATGCCGGAGGGGTTTGCCGGGCGGTTCCCGAAGGTGAACTGGGTCGAGTAACCGCCAGCGTGGCGCTGTCTTTCGACAGCGCCACGTTCCTGCAAGAAATTCGGCTTACGCCTTGCGCTCGCCGCCCAGCGCCTCGGTGAGGTCGCTGAGCATGCCGGAGAGTTCGCCGGCCATCATGGTGAAATCGGCGTCGAAGCGCTCGTCTTCATCGTGCGCCGTGCCATCGGCCTGTTCCTTGATCACGTCGAGCGGGGCCACCTTCTTGACCACCAGCCCGTCGGTCAGCACGAACGACACCCGGTCGTTCCACGTCATCGCCAGGCGCGTGCAGCGCTTGCCGGCGGCGATATGGCGGCGCAGGTCTTCCGGGTCCAGCGGGTGGCGCACATAGCGCACGGTGGCCTTGCTTTCCGCGCCGGATTGCAACTCGATTTCCTGGTCGACGGTGAAGCCGCCCGGTGCCGCATCCCCGGCCAGCCATTCGGTCATGGCCGCCACCGGCGACTGGTTGACGTGCAGGTTGATCAGCGGCAGCGGATCCAGCGCCTTGAACAGCATGCCGCGCACTTCATCGGCCTTGGCCGTGGCGGCGGCGTCGATGGCAAGCCAGCCGTTGTCCGGGTCGATCCACACACGCGTGTCGCGGCGGATGCTGAAGGCGCGCGGCAGCAGTTCTTCGGTGACCTGCTCCTTCAGTTCCTTCATTTGCTTGCGGCCCGGCTTGTAGCCTTGCTGCTCTTCGACTTCCGCGGCGCGGGCGCGCGTGACCTGGTTGACCACGGTGGTGGGCAGCAGCTTCTTTTCGGTGCGCAGCGTCAGCAGCATCTGGCGGCCGACGGTATGGACCAGCTGGCCGTTGTCACGCGGCGAGGCCCAGCCCTGGGTCTGCATTTCGAGGCTGGTGCCGGGGAAGAAGGCGTGCTTCGCCAGGCTGGCTTCAACCTCGTCGGCGCTCAGCGACCACGGGGCGGAGAAACGATGGACCTGCAGATTCTTGAACCACATGGGAATTCGGCCAAAGGGACGAATTCTATCCTCTCGCGGCCCGCGGACGCGAAAAAGGAGGGCGCCGCGCAGCACGCAAGCCGCGCGGCGGTCACCGAAGGTCCGCCCTTACAGGTCGAGCTTGCTGATCTTGCTGCCCTCGAAGCTCAGGCCCGCCATCAGGCCGGCATTGGTCATGACGAAGCCGACGATGGGCTGCTGGCCGGTGTTGGTGTCCAGCACGCCGTTTGCGCCAATGGTGGCCACCGCCACAGTGGCATCGACGCCCGCGGTCCAGCCGCTGCTGCGCACGAACTTGTCGTAGGCATCCGGCGTCAGGAACATCAGGATCACGGCCTTGGACTGCGCACCGATCTGCCAGCCCACCGAGCCGGCGATCAGGCGGTAGTAGCCGCGCGTCGCGCCGCCCGAGCGCAGGGCACCGTCGCCATACTCGCCGCCGACGATAAAGCCCGCCGTCAGCGTCTTCGGGAACACCAGGATGCCGCGTGCTCGGTTGCCGAGCTCGCGCGAGCCCTTGACCGAGTCGTACAGGCGCGACAGCGTGCCGTCCACGCCGGAATCCAGCTCGCGCCGGCGGGCGGCCTTGTCGCTGGTGGCTTCGGGTTTGGTGGTGGTGCAGGCACCCAGGGCCAGGCTGCCAAGGGCCAGACCCGCGCTGGCCGAAAGGAAGGTTCGACGTTTCATCTCGTCTCCTTGGTGTTGTTGTCGTCTTTGAAGCATAGGCGCCGGAAGCACCCGGGCAAATGCCGGACCGCGCAGAGACGTTTCCATTTGTGACGAAGGTGGTGCCGGGGGGGCATTCGCGGCAAGAATAGTCAGTCTTGCGCCCGGAACGTCCCATGGCTGACACATGGGGGTGGCCAATGCGCCGTGACAGCATCATCCTTCCATGAAAAAACTCCTGACCGCCCTGCCGCTGGCCTTCCTGGCCGCGTGCGCTTCACATCCTTCGGGTTCTTCCAATGACGCCGGCGCCGCGGGTGCCGGATCGCAGTCGGCCGTCGACAGCAGCGGCTGGCAGGCGCTGCGCGCCAAATACATGGATTGCGCCCAGAAGAAGGCCAACGACAACCTGTCGGCCAAGGGCCAGCCCAAGGACGTGGCCAACCTGGCGCTGGCCGCGTGCGAGCCTGAACTGAACGCCATGCATGATTCCTTTCGCACCTACCTGGATGCGCAGATGTCGTCGTCGCACGGCAAGAGCAGCGCGCGCCAGGCAGCGGCGCGCGTGACCACCGATACGCGCGAAAAGGCGCGCAGCTACCTGGTGCGCTACGTTGAGCGCGAGCGCTACGTGGCCCGCGTACCCTGAGGGCACGCGCCCGGCAGCCTGGTCAGAGCATTTCCAGCGGGCCCGGGCCGTCGGGCGGCGGGAAGATGCGGTCGAGCTCGGCCAGCTGGGCGGCCGACAGCGTATGCGACAGCGCGCCCAGGTTCTCCTGCAGGCGCTCGCGCCGGCCGGTCTTGGGGATGGCGATGACGCCTTCCTGCGCCAGCAGCCAGGCCAGTGCCGCCTGTGCCGCCGTCATGCCGTGGTCGCGCGCAAAGCGCTTCAGCCCGGGGTTGCCCAACAGGCGCGACTGCTCGATCGGCGAATAGGCCATCACCGGCACGCCGCGCTGGCGCAGCCACGGCAGCAGGTCCCATTCGATGCCGCGCCGGCCCAGGTTGTACAGCAGCTGGTTGGTGGCCAGTCGGTCGCCGCCCGGCGCGTCCCACAACTCCTGCAGGTCGGACAGGTCCAGGTTGCTCACGCCCCAGCGGCGGATCTTGCCGTCGCGCTGCAACGCCTCCATGGCCTGCACGGTCTCTTCCAGCGGCACGCCGCCGCGCCAGTGCAATAAATAGAGGTCGATGCGGTCGGTGCGCAGCCGCTTCAGGCTGCGCTCGCAGGCCTGCACGGTGCCGCGCCGGCTGGCGTTGAAGGGATAGACCTTGCTGACGAGGAAGGCCTCGTCGCGGCGCCCAGCGATGGCCTCGCCGATCATTTCCTCGGACTGGCCCTCGCCATACATCTCGGCGGTATCGATCAGCCGCAGGCCAAGGTCCAGGCCCAGGCGCAGCGTGGCGACTTCCTCGGCGCGCGCTGCGCGCGACTCGCCCATATTCCACGTTCCCATGCCGAGCGCCGGGACGCGCTCGCCGTCGGGCAGGGTGACTTGCTTCATGTTGGCTTCCTGGTTTGCCGGGCCGGTGCCCGGCGGCACCCAACCACACTGTTAACAACACCTGGAATGTACAAGCCGCGTGGGCCGGGATTGCTTCAGACCAGTCCGGTCAGAAAATACACGGCGATGACGAAGAACACCGCGGCGGTCTTAATCATTGTGACGGCGAAGATATCGCGGTAGGACTCGCGGTGGGTCAGGCCGGTCACCGCCAGCAGCGTGATCACGGCGCCGTTGTGCGGCAGCGTATCCATGCCGCCGCTGGCCATCGACACCACGCGGTGCAGTACTTCCAGCGGGATCTGCATGGCCTGCGCGCCCGCGATAAAGGTCTGCGACATCGCCGCCAGCGCAATGCTCATGCCGCCCGAGGCCGAGCCGGTGATGCCGGCCAGCGTGCTGACCGAGACCGCGGCATTGACCAGCGGGTTGGGGATCGCGCGCAGCGCGTCGCTGACCACCAGGAAGCCGGGCAGGGCGGCGATGACCCCTCCGAAGCCGTATTCCGATGCCGTGTTCATCGACGCCAGCAGCGCGCCGCCGACGGCGCCCTTGGTGCCCTCGGCAAAGCGCTCGCGCAGGGCGCCGAAGGCGGTCACCAGCACCACGGCGATGCCCAGCAGCAGCGCGCCTTCCACTGCCCAGATCGCGGTCACGCTGGCGATCTTGGTTTCCACCGGCTTGGGCAGGCCCGGCAGCGCCACGCTGTTGGAAGGGCCGTACCAGAGCGGGATCATCCGCGTCAGCCAGAAGTTGGCCACGCCCACCACCACCAGCGGCAGCAGCGCCAGCAGCGGGTGCGGCAGCTTGCCGGACTGGCTGCGCTCGGGCTCGTTGCGCAGGTTGGTGCCGTAGCCTTCGCCACGCGCGGCGGCGCCGCGGCGGCGCCATTCCAGGTAGCTCAGGCCCACCACCAGGATAAACAGCGAGCCGGCCACGCCCAGCACCGGTGCGGCCCAGGAGGTGGTGTTGAAGAAGTTGGTGGGGATGATGTTCTGGATCTGCGGCGTGCCCGGCAGCGAATCCATGGTGAACGAGAACGCGCCCAGCGCGATCGCGCCCGGCATCAGCCGCTTGGGGATGTTGCTCTGGCGGTACAGCTCGGCCGCGAACGGATAGACCGCGAACACCACCACGAATAGCGACACGCCGCCATAGGTCAGCAGCGCGCACACTGTGACGATCACCGCGTTGGCGCGCGAGCGCCCGATATAGCGGATCGCTGCGGCGACGATGGACTCGGAGAAGCCGGACAGCTCAACTACCTTGCCGAATACCGCGCCTAATAGGAACACGGGGAAATACAGCTTCACGAAGCCGACCATCTTCTCCATGAAGATGCCGGTGAACACCGGTGCGACCGCGGACGGGTCGGTCAGCAGCACCGCGCCCAGCGCGGCGATGGGCGCGAACAGGATCACGCTGTAGCCGCGGTACGCGGCGAACATCAGAAAGGCAAGGGCTGCCAGCACGATCAGAAACGACATCGGATCTCCTTCAGGGTTGCCTTGTCCTGAGGTGCGGTCCGTTTGCCGCGCGGGGGCTGGCGCTTGTGGCGCCTTGTCTCTGTCAGTCCGTCAGGAAAAGGGATCAGCGGGCGACTGTGCCACAGCTTGGCCCGCGGCGAAACCTCTGGTCTCGCCGCGGGGCACTGGGATGACAGCGGCCGGCATGAAGGCGATGCGCTGTTTCAGCCGTGCTGGTGGCGATACTCCTGCGTGCGCCCGCCGTAGCCATAGGCCGCTGCGCGGGCGTCGATCACGTGCACGTACGACACCGGATGCAGCTTGCCCAGCAGCCCCGACATGGTCTCGAACACGGCCTCGATGAACTGCGCTTTCTCCGCCTTGGTGTTGGTTTCATCGGTCACGCTGATGTCCAGGTGGAAGGCGTTGCGGCCCTGCTCCGACAGCGGCATGTCGGCGATGATCCAGCTGTCGTGCGGGATGTACTGGACCGTGACGGCAATCACGTCGCGCTTCTTGCCGAGCACGCGCTCGGTCAGGTCGGCGATCGCCCTGGCGCTGCGGCGGGTGAGGGCGGCATCGGGTTGGCCGGACAGGTGCAGGACGATGTGGGGCATGGCTGGCTCCTTGCTTTTGCGTGGGTGGGTGATGCCATGGTAGGGGGTGGTGTAGTATCGGAAAAGCGGGAATAGCCGATGTGGACCATCGGGTTATCCGAAGTAATGCCACCCTTGCCGGAGCCTTGCCATGCGTGGATTCGAAACCGACCAGTTGCGCACCTTTGTCACGGTCGCGGACAGCGGCAGCCTGTCAGCGGCGGCGCCCAGACTGTTCCTGTCGCAGTCCTCGGTCAGCGAGCAGCTGCGCAAGCTGGAGGAGCGCGCCGGCGTGCCGCTGCTGTCGCGCGGACGGCATGGCGCGGTGCCGACGCCGGCGGGGGAGCGGCTGCTGGAACACGCGCGGCGTATCCTGGCGCTGAACGAGCTGGCCCTGCAGGAGCTGCGCGGCCACGCGCTGGCGGGCGAACTGCGGCTGGCCGTGACCGATTACTTCCGCCCGGGCGAGATCGCCGGCATGCTGCGGCGCCTGCGCGAGCGCTACCCGTACCTGCGGCTGCACGTGACGGTGATGAAGAGCGCGGCAATCGATGCCGCCGCGGAGATGGACACCTTCGATATCGGCCTCAGCATGCGCCTGCCCGGCACGCGCGGGCAGGGTGCGGGCACGCGCGGCACGGTGCTGCGGCGCGAGCCGCTGGCCTGGGTCGCCGCGCCGGCCGAGGCCGACAGACTGCCCGCCACGCTGCCGCTGGTGCTGCTGCCCGATACCTGCTCGCTGCATCAGTACGTGGTGCAGCTGTTGCTGCGCAAGCGGCTGCCATTCGAGGTTGCGCACTCGGCGTCGGGCGTCGCGGGGCTGCACCTGGCGCTGGCGGCGGGGCTGGGGTTGTCGTGCCTGAATGCGTCGGCGATCGGCCCCGGCGTGGCACCGCTGGATGCCGCCACCATTGCGCGGTTGGGCCTGCCGCGACTGCCGGAGGCGGAGTTTTTCCTGTTGCCGGGCCGGCGCGGTGAGTCAGCCTTTGTTGCCGAGGCGCGCGATGCCCTTGCCGGGCAGCTGGTGTAGGAAATGCGTTGCAGAAGTTCGGGACCCGCCACAGAAATGGCCGTGCCAGCCATGGTTGTGATCAATGCAACATATATTGACCACGAATAGGAATAATTCGCAATCTCGTTGACCCTGACAATCCTGTAATCGATAATGCGCCCGCGTTTTCAAAACTATTACAGCCGATTACACGGAAATGAGAATAAAACTTCACCCGATCTGTGCCGCGGTGGCGGGGAGCTTCGTATTTCAACCGATGCTGGGGTGGGCCCAGGCCGCGCCAGACGCTTCGGCGCAGTTGCCTGAGGTCACGGTCAGGGCCGATGTCAGCCGCGAGCTTGGCACCGGCTATAACCCGCCCAATGCGGTCAGCGCGACCAAGACCGAGGCGCCGCTGCGCGACATCCCACAGACCGTCAATGTGGTCACCGGTGATGTCATGCGCGACCAGCACGCCACTTCGATGCAGGATGCGCTGAAGAACGTGCCGGGCGTGTCGTTCTCCACCGGCGATGGCCAGCGCGACCAGGTGTCGATCCGCGGCTTTTCCGCCATCGCCGACCAGTTCGTCGACGGCATCCGCGACGATGCGCTGTACTTCCGCGACCTGTCCAACGTCGACCGCGTCGAAGTCATCAAGGGGCCGGCAGCGGTGCTGTACGGCCGCGGTTCGTCGGGTGGCCTGATCAACCGCGTGACCAAGAAGCCCGGCATCGACGTCACCGACTTCGCGCTTAGCTACGGCATGTGGGCCGACCGCCGCGCCGAGGCCGACGTGGGCCGCGTGTTCGCCGACGGCGCCGCCGCTTTCCGCGTGACCGGTGCGGTGGAGAAGGCCAACAGCTACCGCTCGCAGCAGTTCCTGGACCGTGCCGCCGTGGCGCCGTCCCTGGAACTGCGCATCGCGCCAGAGACCACCGTGCTGCTGCAGGCCGACTACCTCGAAGACCGCCGCGTGACGGACTTCGGCATCCCGGCCTACAAGGGGCGCCCGGTAGACGTGCCGGCCTCGCGCTACTACGGCGCGGCCAATGCGCGCGACGCCGACTATAGCCAGTCGCGTGTGTACTCGGGCACTGCCACGATCAACCATCGCTTCAACGACGACTGGTCGATCCGTAACGCCACGCGGTACTACCACTACTCGCTGGATCGCAATAACACGCTGACCAGCGCGGTCAACGAGGTGACACAGCGGCTGACGATGTCGCACTCCAACGTCTACCGCGAGGAGCACGGCTGGTTCAACCAGACGGACCTGACGCAGAAGGCGACGATCTTCGGTACCAGGCACGAAATCCTGTACGGGATGGAGATCGGCCAGCAGAACAAGGATCTCGTCAATTTCTCCAAGGCCGTGCCAGGCACCTTCGATCTGTTCAACCCGGTACTGCCGACGCTGCCGCGCCTGGTCGGTGGCACGCCTGCCACGAGCAACCTGGCTACCGCCAAGACCCTGGCGTTCTACACGCAGGACATGATCACCTTTACCGAGCAGTGGAAGGCGCTGTTCGGCGTGCGTTACGACAACTTCCAGCAGGACACCAACCAGCGCCTGGCTGGCCAGAAGAACCTGTCGCGCACCGACAATGCCTGGAGCCCGCGTGCGGGCCTGGTCTGGCAGCCGTCGAAGGTGCAGTCGTATTACGTGTCGTGGAGCCGGTCGTTCCAGCCCTCGGGTGAGACCTTCGCGCTGGCCGCCAACAACGCCGAACTGGCACCAGAGACGACCAACAATGCCGAAGTCGGCGCCAAGTACGACTGGCTCGACGGCAAGGCGAGCACGACGATTTCCGTGTTCCGGCTGGAACGGAACAATATGAAGATAGCCAATGCCACCGGCACGGCGCTGATTCCGGTTGGCGAGCAGCGCACGGACGGCATCGAGCTGAGCGGCGCCGCGGAGCTCGGCAGCGGCTGGCGCGTGCTGGCCGGCTATGCCTACCTGGATGCAGTGGTGACCAAGTCGACCCCCTTGTTCCAGGGCAAGCGTGCCACGCTGACGCCTCGCCACTCCGGCAACGTCTGGCTGACCAAGACGCTGGGCAACGGCTTTGGCATCGGCGGCGGCCTGAACCTGGTCGGCGCCCGCATGGCCGATCAGGCCAATACCGTCACGCTCCCGGGCTATGTCACGGCGGACATGATGGCCTGGTACCGCCATGGTCCGTTCGAGGCGCAGTTGAACCTGTACAACCTGTTCAACAAGAACTACATCGTCTCGGCGCATGGTTCGAATGCCAACCTGAACATGCCGGGTGCCCCGCGCAGCGTGATGGCCACCCTGCGCTACCGGATGTAAAGCGCAGCATCGTGGACAAAAAAACCGGGCGGTGATGAACCGCCCGGTTTTTTTTCGACTGCCATTTCTCCTTCGGCTGGGCACGCAGCGGCATGCCCCGGAGAAACCCTGAGTCCTGTGCCGCGCCGGCAGGGTCAGTGGTCGCGTTCCCAGGTCTGGGTGCGGCCGATCAGGCTGATGCCGATGAAGCCGCGCACGTTGAGCTTGTTGCCGTCCTCGGCCAGCGACATCTTGCTCTTGTAGACCTTGCCGTTCTCCGGATCCAGGATCTCGCCGCCGCTCCACTCGTTGTCGCCGGTCTTGCGCAGGCCGGAGAGGATGGTCATGCCGATGACGGGCTGGTCCTTGCGTGCGTCGGTGCACTTGTCGCACACGCGCGGCTTGCCGTCGCTCTCGACGAAGGTCTTGACCAGGCGTCCGCTGAAGACGCCGCTCTTCTCGGTGATCTCCACCAGCCCGCGCGGCTTGCCGGTGTTGTCGTCGATGGTCTTCCACGTGCCGCTGGGCGTGGCCTGCGCCATCGCCGCGGCGCTGCCGAGCAGGGTGGCGGCAAGCACGGCGGCGCGCAGGGTCGAAGCAAGGGGGGAATGGATGCGCATGATGTCTCCTTTGAGGTTCGTAGCCACGCCAATCTACTGGCGCCGGGGCCGCGCCGCAATCCGGCGCGGCGCGGCGCGCGCCTTTCCGCCGCCATCGCCCGCTACCCGCAAAGCCGCATGCAGCTGCCGTTTGCGGGTTATTGTGATGCAGCAAAAGACACCGGCGGGCGGGCGCTGAAGCAATCCTCTAAGCGGACGTACGACGCGCTGCCGGCAGGGCGAGGCGAGTGGTGCGGCGAGCGGCGAGGGTGAGAGCGCGAACACGCGAGGCACGGCGCGCGCGATCCGGATCGCACGGCAAGCGCGCGGATCGAACACGCATGCCGATGGCTTGATCGAAGCGTCTGCCGAAGTGTTGCCGCGATGCTTCGCGAGCGTCGCGGCTTGGCTCGATCGCAACGCTTTGATGCCCTCGCGATGTCTTCGCGCTGTTGCGTCGATGCAAACCGTTGCGTGCACGCATCACTCTCGGACGGTGTGTGCGACGCTGTCGCGCGAAGCGCGAGGCGAGCATGAGCGAGGCTCGCTCGCATGGCGGCGCGTGCGTGCGCTGCCGAGTGTGTAAAGCATGCAGGGCGTGTGCCGCACAGCGCGGCGCGCGCGTGTTCTGGAACGTGTCCGCACCAGTCGACGGCTGCCGCACGCGTATCGGTGCATCGCCCGCAAAGCCTTTGTCCATGCGGCTTTTCGGAAAACGTGATGACACGCGCAGCGTCGTTGCGCAGTCGTCAGGCGCGCGTTGCGATGCTGGTCGTCAGCGTTTGTCGCGGTGTGTAAAAGCTGCGATGCGCGGTGCGTGCGATGGGGTGTCGCGCTGCCTGTGCGAGCGTGCGAAACGAGCATCGGCACCAGCGTGCGAGCGACGCGTTGCGATGCTATCGGCAACGTCTTCGTGACACCGCGCGTGAGAACTAGTTCGAGCGAAACATGCAGGCAAGTTTTTTTGCACTTTTTTCTTAACATCATCGTGCAAACGAATTATGATTCGCCTTGACAAGAGTCTCACTTCATTGCAGAGAAGCAGGAAGCAAGATGGAACGACGAGCGCGATGCGCGCTTCGATGCAGTGACGAAGGTAGTAGCTGAGGAGCACGAGAACTTTGACGCAGACCAGGCCGGACCGGCTTCTTAAAACGCGTGCAGTCTCCCTTGGTCCATTAACGGGTTGGACCCGCTACCACCGAATGAATGCCGCCTGCCGTGCGCGAGGCCAAGCCCGCACCGCAGGCCAGCTGTCCGATATCTCCTCATTTCTGGCCGTGCGCCGGCTCAACGGGCGGTGCGGGCTGATCGAATATTCCAGGGCGCGGCACGTGCCCGAGACCCGCTTGCGGGCTCGCTCCGGCCGCCAAGTCACCGCCACGGGCGGTGCGCCTGCAACCAAATTCATTAGCGTGCAGCAGTGGTCGGGCCGCACGCCGATGAATCGCTCGCTCGACTGGGGCCGCGCTGCTGTAGTGCGCCTCGGGTCGGTCGGGTCGCCAACTTAGGTCATTCGATATTCACTCTCTAGTGAAGGAGTTATCCATGGCAACTGCTGCAAAGAAAAAGCCGGCGGCTAAGAAGGCCGCCAAGCCGGCCGCCAAGAAGGCTGCTGTGAAGAAGGTAGCCGCCAAGAAGGCAGCACCGGCCGCCAAGAAGGCACCGGCCAAGAAGGCCGCTGTGAAGAAGGTCGCAGCCAAGAAGGCTGCACCGGCCAAGAAGGCAGCCGCCAAGAAGGCCCCGGCCAAGAAGGCCGCGGTGAAGAAGGTAGCCGCCAAGAAGGTCGCGACCAAGAAGGTTGCAGCCAAGAAGGCTCCGGCCAAGAAGGCTGCAGTGAAGAAGGTTGCCGCCAAGAAGGTCGTGGCCAAGAAGGCTGTCGCCAAGAAGGCTGTCGCCAAGAAGGCTCCGGCCAAGAAGGCTGCAGTGAAGAAGGTTGCTGCCAAGAAGGCTGCCGCCAAGAAGCCGGCTGCCAAGAAGGCTGCTGCCAAGAAGCCGGCTGCCAAGAAGGCTGCCGCCAAGCCTGCCGCGGCCCCTGCCGTTGCTCCCGCTTCGGCTGCCAAGACCGCGCTGAACCCGGCTGCTGCCTGGCCGTTCCCGACGGGCAACCGTCCGTAAGCTGCTCCGCCACGGAGTGGACCTTACGCGTTCCGCAAGGAACCGCACCGGCACGCAGCGCGTGCCCGCATGACCGGATACTGCGTATCCGGTCCGCAAGACACCAGGTCTTGCCGACCCGCCGATGGCATCCGCCCGGCGGGTTTTTTCATGGGCGCGCGCCGCGTGCGGGAGCGGTCCGCCACTGTTACGGAATTGCAAAGCCGAAAAGAAAATGCGCCGCGACCCTTGCGGGTGCGGCGCGCTTTGCTGCGCCCCGGGGCGGCCCTGCGGGGCCGCGAGGGCTCAGTGCGTGACCCGGGTCACGCCGCCCGAGGACAGCAGCCGTACGCGCTCGCCGGGGCGGAAGGCTTCGTCGGCCTCCTGCGTGATCGCACGCATCTCGCCGTTCTCCAGGCGCACGGTGATTTCCAGCCCGCGGCGCTGGTTGATCTTGTTCTCGGCCGCGCTGCCGGCAATGCCACCGAGCACCGCGCCGAGGATCCCGGCCGCCACCGCGCCGTTGCCGCCGCCGATGGTGCTGCCGGCGGCAATGCCGCCGATGGCACCGCCCGCCAGCGTGCCGGCGCCGCTCTGGTTACCCTGGATGGTGACCTCGCGGATGCCTTCGACCACGCCGTAGCGCACGGTCTGTTCGCGCTGCGCCTGGCCCGTGCCATAGACGCTGTTGGAGTTGGATTGCGTAGCGCAGCCGGCAACCAGGGCGGTGACGGCAAGGACGGCAACGGCACCGCCACGTAGCTTGTTGTTCATGTCGTTTCCCGAAAAAAAGCCACGCGCTGGCCGCAGGTCAGGCGTAGCGGTACCCGAATGCAGACTGGAACCGGTTGCCGATTTCCTCGCGCGACAACCAGTGGTTCTGCGGACCCTGTTGCGCGATCTTGACCGAACCCATCAGCGATGCCAGGCGGCCAGTCGTTTCCCAGTCTAATCCGTTTTCAATGCCGTAAAGCAGGCCGCCACGGAACGCGTCGCCACACCCGGTCGGGTCCACGATGCGCTCGGCAGCAACGGCCGGGATCGCGTACTGGTGACCATCGGCAAAGATGCTGGCGCCGCGCTCGCCGTGCGTGACGATGAAGGCACGAACCTTGGCGGCAACCTCGGCGCTGGTCCAGGCGGTTCGGGACAGCAGGACCTGCGCCTCGTAGTCATTGACTGTCACGTAACTGGCGAGTTCAACGAACTCGCGCAGGTCTTCCCCGTTGAACAGGGGCATGGCCTGACCCAGGTCAAAGATGAATGGCACGCCGGCCTCGGCGAACTGGCGCGCGTGGTGCAGCATGCCCTCGCGGCTGTCGGGCGCGACGATGCCCAGGCCCGGCGCGCTGGCGCCGCCCAGCGCATCCTTGACGTTGTTCAGCTGCGACTGGCTCATCGCGCCAGGGTGGAAGGCGGTGATCTGGTTGTTGTCCAGGTCGGTGGTGATCATCGCCTGCGCGGTGAAGGTCTCAGGCAGGACGCGGATGTGGCCGGTGGCGATCTCCAGCTTGCGCAGGTAGTCCAGGTAGGGTTCGGCATCGGTGCCGACGGTGGCCATCACCACGGGATCGCCGCCCAGCATCTTCAGCGTGTAGGCGATGTTGCCGGCGCAGCCGCCGAACTCGCGGCGCATGCCGGGCACCAGGAACGAGACGTTCAGCATGTGGATCTGGTCCGGCAGGATGTGTTCACGGAAGCGTCCGTCGAACGTCATGATGGTGTCGTAGGCGACGGAGCCGCAGATCAGGCTGGCCATGCTCTCTCCAGGTGTTTGGGATGATTGAGTGGAACGGAGCCCTTGCGGGCGATATCGGTCAGGCAGAAAACAAAAAAGCGGCCGCCCCGGGATGCGGGCGGCCGCTGCCGTCCGGGAACCCGAGGGTTCCCGGGCGTGCCGCTGATTACTTCAGAGCGGCCAGGGCGGCGTCGTAATCCGGCTCGGTCTTGATTTCCGGCACCAGCTGGCTGTACTTGACGGTGTCGTTCTCGTCGAGCACCACCACGGCACGGGCGGTCACGCCGGCCAGCGGGCCGGTCTTGATGTCCACGCCGTAGTTGCCCTTGAACTCGGCGCCGCGCATGGTCGACAGCGGCACTACGTTGGCCAGGCCTTCAGCGGTGCAGAAGCGGCCCATGGCGAACGGCAGGTCGGCCGAGATCGTCAGCACCACGGTGTTGGCGAGGCCGCTGGCGGCTTCATTGAACTTGCGCGCGGAGGCCTGGCACACCGGGGTATCCAGGCTCGGGACGATGTTCAGCACCTTGCGCTTGCCGGCGAAGTCGGCCAGCGTGACGTCCTTCAGGTCCTTGCCGACCAGCGAGAAGGCGGGGGCCTTGTCGCCGGCTTGCGGGAACTTGCCTGCGACTTCGATGGCGTTGCCGCCGAGGGTGACGTTGCTCATGTCTACTCCTTGTTGTCTGATGGATTTCCGGTTCGTGTCCGGAGCGGGGGGCGCGGCCTGCCGCCGGACTCGGATTGGGTCCGGCGGCGGGCCGGGAATTCAGGGGTAAAAAATCAGCACGCGATAGTTGGCTGGCGCCTGCTGCGTTCGGAATCGTACCCGAACCGGCAGCTCCGTGCCCGCGCGAAGACCCTGCGCGGCAAAGGCCTTCTGCGACGGCTCCAGGTACTCCGCGGGTTGCAGCACCCGGCGCAGCAGCAGCTGGTCCTGCAGGTCGGTCATCACCAGCTCGATCGCGGGCAGGGCGGTGCTGGCGCGGCCCAGGTTGCGCAGCGTGACCGCCAGCAGGTAGGTGTCGCCGTCTTCATCCTGGCGCTGCAGCTGCGAGGTCTCTATGCGCAGCGCATCGATGTCGCGCCACGGCGGCACGTCGCAGCCCAGCGGCGCGCAAGCGGCCTCGAGTGCCGGGCGCAGCATCGGGAACTGGCCGGCCAGCTGGCTGCGTGCCAGGTAGACCACTTGCACGGCCGCGGCGATGGCAAGCACCACGGCGGCCACGCGCCAGGCGGAGCGCGGCACGGCCACTGGCTTGCGGGGCTGGCGTTCGCGCTCGCGCTCACGCGCATGGCGCAGGAAGTCGGGGGCGAAGACCGGGCCGGTTGGTGCTTCGGTGCGCGCCCAGCGGCGCGTAGTCTGCTCGCGAGCGACGGCGCCGCCGGTGACGCTGAAGGGCTGGCCGGTGTCGAGGCCGGGGGCGTTGTCGTTGTCACCAACGGTGGGTGAGGCGGGTGGGGCGGCGGGGCGGGCCGATGCCTCATCCGGCCACGCGGTCGGCTCGGACCCGGCATCGGCTGACGCCGCGCGCAGGAACTCGCTTGCGCTGGGGATGTTGGCAGCGGGTGCCACTGGCGCGGGCTCGGCGTCGGCGGGTTGCGGCGCTGCCGGTGCCGCCGCAGCAGTCGGGGGTGCCGCCGGTGCGGCCGGGGTATCGAGCGCGCCGTGATCGAGTACCGGCCAGGCCGACGCAGGGGCCGGCTGTGGCGGCGTATCCTCGGCTTGCTCCGGTGCCGTGACGGGGGCGGGCCCTGCCGCATCCGGGCCGGCAGCCTGGCGTTCTGCGTCGCGTGCATCGCGATGGGCGACGGCTTCGTTGGCTTCGCGCAGCGCCTGATCGATCTCGGTGTCTTCCATGCCGGCGGGTGCCGGCATGGCCATGTCCTCCGGCGACGACATCAGCATCGTCGGCGCGTCCAGCGCCGGCACGTCATAGCCGGGGTCGATGGTCGGGGTGAAGGCAGGCTGCGGCGCAGGCGCGGCGTCAGCCGATGCGGGCGGCGCCGAGGGGGCGGCAGGCGCGGCCGGTGAAGTTGCCGCAGATGGCGCCGATGATGCCGAGGACGCAGCGTCGGTCGGCAGCGGAATCTCGATCAGGTGCTCGCGCGCGTCGAACACCGTTTCGCACTGGCCGCAGCGCACCAGGCCCTGGCGCAGGCGCAACTGGTCCGCGACCAGCCGGAAGGCGGTGCGGCAGGCCGGGCAGCGCGTGACTAGCTTGACGGCGGCCATCGGTGTGAATCAGGGGCGGGTGCCGCGGGTGCCATGCAGGCACACCCAGCCTTCCTCGCTGCGCCACACCGTCAGCGGCAGCCAGGGCGCGTAGGCCGCGGCGACTTCATCCGCCTGGCGCTCCAGCACGCCGGACAGCACCAGCCGTCCGCCGGCGCGCACGCGCGCGCTCAGCATGGCGGCCATCAGCTTGAGCGGATTGGACAGGATATTGGCGACCACCAGGTCGTAGCTGGCCTCGGATACCGATTCGGGAAGCGCGAACGAGGCTTCCACCCGGTTGCGCTCGGCGTTGTAGCGCGACGCTTCCACCGCGTTGGGATCGATGTCGATGCCGACGGTGTCGCCCGCGCCCAGCTTGCGCGCCACGATGGCCAGGATGCCGGAGCCGCAGCCGTAGTCGAGCACGGTCTCGCCCGGCTTCAGGTTCTGCTCCAGCCACTGCATGCACAGCCGCGTGGTGGGATGGCTGCCGGTGCCGAAGGCCAGGCCCGGGTCGAGTTCCAGCACCACGGCATCGGGCTCGGGTGCTTCGTGCCACGACGGCACCACCCAGATGCGCTCGCCGATGCGGATCGGCTCGAACTGGGATTGCGTCAGCCGCACCCAGTCCTGGTCCTCGACCGCGCGCAGCTGGTAGGCCGGCACCGGATCGATGCCAAGCTGGTTGGCGGCTGCCGCTACCACCACGGCCGGATCGGCATCGTCGCCGAACAGCGCCACCACGCGCGAGCGGTTCCACGCGAGTTGCTTCGGTTCTAGCCCGGGCTCGCCAAAGAGCGGCTGCTCGTCGGGCGTGTCGGCATCGGCATCTTCCACCGAGACCGACAGCGCGCCGAGGTCGAACAGGGCATCAGACCAGGCTTCGGCCTGGTCCTGCGCCACTTCGATCACACATTCCTGAAATGCCACGGGCTTCCTTGCTTGCTGCTTGTGTATTGCGGGTAACGTTGCGTCAGGCCTTCGCGCGCTCCGCCAGGCGATGCTCGAGGTAGTGGATGCTGGTGCCGCCTTCAACGAAGTTGGCATCCATCATCAGCTCGCGGTGCAGCGGCACGTTGGTCTGGATCCCGTCCACCACCATTTCCGACAGCGCGATGCGCATGCGGGCAATGGCCTGCTCGCGCGTGGCACCGTAAGTGATGATCTTGCCGATCATCGAATCGTAGTTGGGCGGGACGAAGTAACCATCATACGCGTGCGAGTCGACCCGCACACCCGGGCCGCCGGGCATGTGCCAGGCGGTGATGCGGCCCGGCGACGGCGTGAACTTGAACGGATCCTCGGCGTTCACGCGGCATTCGATCGCGTGGCCACGGAACTGCACATCCTTCTGGCGCAAGCGCAGCTTCTCGCCGAAGGCGATGCGGATCTGCTCCTGCACAATGTCGATGCCGGTGATCATCTCGGTGACCGGGTGCTCGACCTGCACGCGCGTGTTCATCTCGATGAAGTAGAACTCGTTGTTCTCGTACAGGAACTCGAACGTGCCGGCGCCGCGATAGCCCATCTTCTTGCAGGCCTCGGCGCAGCGGTCGCCGATGCGCTCGATCAGGCGGCGCGGAATGTGCGGTGCGGGCGCTTCCTCGATCACCTTCTGGTGGCGGCGCTGCATCGAGCAGTCGCGCTCGCCCAGCCAGATCGCCTGGCGGTGCTGGTCGGCGAGGATCTGGATTTCCACATGGCGCGGGTTCTCAAGGAACTTCTCCATGTAGACCTCGGGATTGCCGAAGGCGCGCCCGGCTTCTTCGCGCGTCATGTTGACGGCGTTGATCAGCGCGGCTTCCGTGTGCACCACGCGCATGCCGCGGCCACCGCCGCCGCCTGCGGCCTTGATGATCACCGGGTAGCCCACGCGGCGCGCAGTGGCCAGGATTTCCTTGGGGTCGTCGGGCAGGGCGCCGTCCGAGCCGGGCACGCACGGCACGCCGGCCTTGATCATGGATTGCTTGGCCGACACCTTGTCGCCCATCAGGCGGATGCTGTCGGCGGTCGGGCCGATAAAGACGAAGCCGGATTTCTCCACACGCTCGGCAAAATCGGCGTTCTCGGACAGGAAGCCGTAGCCGGGGTGGATGGCTTGCGCGTCGGTCACTTCGGCGGCCGAGATGATGGCCGGCATGTTCAGGTACGACAGCGGCGACGGGGCCGGGCCGATGCAGACGGCTTCGTCCGCCAGGCGTACGTACTTGGCCTCCTTGTCGGCCTCGGAGTACACCACGACCGTCTTGATGCCCAGTTCGCGGCAGGCGCGCTGGATGCGAAGAGCGATTTCGCCGCGGTTCGCGATCAGAATTTTTTCAAACATGGTCTCTCTCTGCGAGAACAGTAGCGGTCCCGCTGCGTGCCGCAACGGCACGCCGGGCGCGCGGCCCGGGGGCTGTCGCCGCCGCGGCCGCCATACTGCGCGGAACTGCATGGAACTGCACGGAACGGGCCGCGAAGCCCACAACGTCCCTGGCGCCAAACAACGCCACGGCATGCCGCGCGGGCACTGCTGCGGGGACCACTTGCGTGGCCGATGGCAGCGTGCGGCATGGCATGCCGGTCAGGATCAGCCGATGACGAACAGCGGCTGGCCGTATTCGACGGCCTGGCCGTTCTCGACCAGGATTTCCTTGATGACGCCGGCCTTGTCGCACTCGATTTCGTTGAGCAGCTTCATGGCTTCGATGATGCAGACGGTCTGGCCTTCCTTGACCGAGTCGCCGACGTTGACGAACGGCGCGGCGCCCGGCGACGGCGCACGGTAGAACGTGCCTACCATCGGCGAGGTCACCACATGGCCGGCAGGCAGCTGGGCGACGGGCTCTGCAGCCGGTGCCGCGGCACCAGCCGGTGCGGCGGCCGCGGCGGGCGGCAGCGCCTGCATCTGCGGCATGGCCATCGGCGCGGCGACGATTTGCGGCGGTTGCTTGACGATGCGTACCTTGCCGTCGCCTTCGGTGACTTCCAGCTCGGAGATGCCGGATTCGGCCACCAGGTCGATAAGCGTCTTCAGCTTGCGCAGGTCCATCTTTTTATCCTCCTGAATCGGGTTATCCGGCCGCTGCCCGGGACGGGCCGCGGCGGAAGAATCGTGTTGCCGGCCACCGGAAATCCGCGCCCGCCGTGCCGAGGCACGCCAACGGGCGCAGGCCGCCGGGCGGCGCGCGCAGGTTGTCGAAAAAATCTTGGGAGTTCAGCTCCCCGAACTCTCGGGTGGTGGCTGCTCCTGGTCCAGCACGTAGTCCAGCGCCAGCAGGTAACCCTGCCAGCCGAGCCCGCAGATCACTCCGACCGCCACGTCAGAGAAATAGGAGTGGTGGCGAAAGCTTTCGCGCCGGTGCACGTTGGACAGGTGCACCTCGACGAACGGGATCGCCACGCCGGCCAGGGCATCGCGCAGTGCCACGCTGGTGTGCGTGTAGGCAGCCGGGTTGATGATGATGAACTCGACCCCTTCCGCGCGTGCGGCGTGGATGCGGTCGACCAGTGCCCCCTCATGGTTGGACTGGAACGTATCCAGCGAAACGCCGGCTTTTGCCGCGCGTTCGGCGAGGGCCGCGTCGATATCGGCAAGCGTCGTGTGCCCGTAGGTTTCTGGCTCGCGCGTGCCCAGCAGGTTCAGGTTTGGCCCATGCAGGACCAGCACCTTGCGGTAGCGGGCTGAGCGACGGAGGGAGCGGGTTGCAGTCACGGCGGCTCGACCAGATCAACGAAATTGCGCGGAGATTACCGTAGCTTAGAGGGATTTGTCTAGCGCGCAATACAAGGCTTGGCGACCTTTGCGACGCTTCGGCGGCCCTTGAAGCACATTTTGGCCGTTTTGGTGCCCCGGCGAAACAAATCGCTGAAGAAAACCGAAATTCAGCGAACTTGGCGGAAGAATATGCTCAGGCGCGTGGCAGCACGGCCCGCAGTTCCTCAGCCGTCACCCGTCCCATCTTGCGATACTTCACCGATCCGTCCGGGTTGATCACCACCGTATAGGGCAGGCCGCCGGCGCTGTTGCCGAAGTTGCGCGACAGCTCGGTGCCGGCAAAACCGGCCACGGCGAGCGGGTAGGCCACCGGGACCTTCGTGGTGAACTGCTGGATATTGGCGGCGGAATCGATGCCGATGCCGACAAACTCGACCTGGCGGCTCTTGTATTCCTCATGCAGCGCGGTCAGCTCCGGCATTTCCTCGACACACGGCCCGCACCAGGGCGCCCAGAAGTTGATCACCACGGTCTTGCCGCGCAGCTTGCCCAGGTCCAGGTCAGCGCCGGCGGCGTCGGGCAGGCGTGTCTGGAAGAAGGTTTCCACCGCCTGGTCGCTGGCGGGCTTGGGCGAGAACACGAAATGGCCGGCCAGTGCGCCGGTGGCGCAGGCGACCACGGCCACGGCGATCCACAGCCAGAGGCGGGAGCGGCGGGCGGGCGAGGAAACGGTTTCAGTCATGGGGATGGCTCGGACCTGTGTAGTAGGGGGCGGGCGTCAGGCCGGGTCGGCATCGCCGGGCGCGTCCATCAGCGCCCGTACCGCCTGCACGTCGGCGCGGGCCGGGCGCCCCGAGGCGTCGGCACGCACGGCGCCGCGTTCGTCGACGGCATCATACAGTGCTATATGAATGCCGACTGGGGCACCCAGTTCCGCGCGCACCTCGCCGGCGAGAAGCCGGGCCTCGCGGCGGTCGGGCCACTGGCCCTTCCACAGGAAGCTGAGGGTCTCGACCTCGCCGCGGCCGCCGAAATGCCGGCTCTCGCTGGTCTCGAAGTCCACGCCGGCGTTGATCAGGTGCAGCGTCGCATCCTTGGCGCTGTCGCAGAAGCACTGCAGATAGATATCGGAGTGCTCGGTGGCGGTGCCGTTGAGCACGGCGCCGACCAGGTAAGGCCGGAACGGCGCCAGGTCTTCCATGGCCAGCACAGCCAGCCGGCGCAGCAGCGCCAGCACGCGGGGCTGGCTGTCGGCGTGGAACAGCGCCTGGTAGGCGCGTACCTCGGCTTCGACCTGCTCGTTGTCGGGCAGCCATTCGCCGGGCACGCGCTGCTCGCCCAGCACCTGGCGGGCGGCCTTGCGCTTGGCGGTGGCGTAGTCGGCACCGTCCTCGGCAATCATCCGGGCGGCAGCCTGGGCGATTTCCTCGCGCAGGCGGGTAGGGTCGGGGGTGGTGCGTCGGGTCATGCCCCATGATACCGGAGGCTCCCGCGCAACCGGCGCGCGCGCTGCCGCAGTGCAGCGAAGGCCGCTGGCGCTCGGGTACAATCGAAGGCTTCCTGCCCGGCCACCGCACCGCAAGACACGGCCTGAAACAGCCGCCGTGCCGCCGCGCCACGCCGGGTGCCGAATCCCCACGCCTGCGGGCTTCAAGTCTTTCCGGGAACCCATGCATATTCATATCCTTGGCATCTGCGGCACCTTCATGGGCGGCCTGGCGGTACTGGCAAAAGAGGCCGGCCACCGCGTCACCGGCTGCGATGCCAATGTCTACCCGCCGATGAGCACCCAGCTCGAGGCCCAGGGGATCGAGCTGATCGAAGGCTTCGACCCCGCCCAGCTGTCGCTGGAGCCGGACCTGTTCGTGATCGGTAACGTGGTCTCGCGCGGCAATCCGCTGATGGAGGCCATCCTCGACCGCAACCTGCCCTATGTGTCGGGTCCGCAATGGCTGGGCGAGCACGTGCTGGCGCGCAAGTGGGTGCTGGCGGTGGCCGGCACGCACGGCAAGACCACCACCACGTCGATGCTGGCCTGGATCTTGGAGGATGCCGGCTATAACCCCGGCTTCCTGGTGGGCGGGGTGCCGCAGAACTTCGGCATCTCGGCACGCGTGACCGAATCGGACTTCTTTGTGATCGAGGCCGACGAGTACGACACCGCCTTCTTCGACAAGCGCAGCAAGTTTGTCCACTACCGCCCGCGCACCGCAATCCTGAACAACCTGGAATACGATCACGCCGACATCTTCCCGGATCTGGCGGCGATCGAGACCCAGTTCCACCATCTGGTGCGCACCGTGCCCGGCCAGGGCCGGATCGTCGTCAACGGCGTGGAGGAAAGCCTGGCACGCGTGCTGGAGCGCGGCTGCTGGAGCGAGGTCGAGCAGTTTGGCGTAGGCGACTGGCGCGAGAGCGATGCTGCCACCACGGCGGCGCCCGGCAAGGACAGCTTCGACGTCTGGTTTGGCGATGCCGTCCAGGGCACCGTGGTATGGGACCTGCAGGGCACCCACAACCGCATGAATGCGCTGGCCGCGATCGCCGCCGCGCGTCATGTGGGCGTGCCGGCCGCGCAGGCGATCGAATCGCTGTCCCGCTTTGCCAACGTCAAGCGCCGCATGGAAGTGCGCGGCGTGGCCGGCGGCGTGACGGTCTATGACGACTTCGCCCACCATCCGACCGCGATCCAGACCACGCTGGAAGGGCTGCGCCGCCGCGTCGGCGATGCCCGCATCCTGGCGGTGCTGGAGCCGCGCTCCAACACCATGAAGCTGGGCGTGATGAAGGCGCAGTTGCCGGCCAGCCTGGAGCAGGCCGACCTGGTGTTCGGCTACGGCGCCCCGGCCGGCAGGGACGCGCTGGGCTGGGACCTGGCCGAATCGCTGGCGCCGCTGGGCGACAAGGCTGCCGCCTTCCAGGACTTGGGCGCGCTGGTGCAGGCCGTGCGTGCCGCGGCGCAGCCGGGCGACCACGTGCTGGTGATGAGCAACGGCGGCTTCGGCGGCGTGCACCAGAAGCTGCTGGACGCCCTGGCTCAGGGCGCCGCACGCTGACCGGCGGGAAGGACGACCATGCTGCTGTACCTGCACGGATTCCGCTCCTCGCCCCAGTCGTTCAAGGCCCGGCTGGTGCAGGAGCGCATGCGCGAGTGGGGCGTGGGCCGCTACTACGCCTGCCCCACGCTCAATGTCTCGCCCGAAATGGCCATTGCCCAGGCGCAGGCCGCGATCCGCGCCGCGCAGGCCGGCGGCGACCAGGAGATCGCCATCGTCGGCTCGTCGCTGGGCGGCTTCTATGCCCGCTGGCTGGGCGAGCGCCATGGCTGCAAGACCGTGCTGCTCAATCCGGCCATCCACCCCTGGACCGACCTGGAAACGTACCTGGGTGAACAGCCGCTGTGGCACGGCGGCGGCTCGGTCACGGTCGAGCGCCGCCACCTGCAGGAGCTGCTGGACCTGCGCGTGGACACCATCACCGATCCCGAACGCTATTACCTGATCGCCGCCACCGGCGACGAGGTACTGGACTACCGAGAGATGGTCGCGGCCTGCCCGGGCGCGAACATCCGCGTGATCGAGGGCAGCGACCACGGCATCAGCGAATTTGCCGACTACGTCGACGATGTGCTCGCCTTCTGCGGCTATGGCCCCGGCGGCAAGGTGCCGGCCGGCGCAGGCCCGGCATGAGCGCGCAGTCCGCGCGCCGCTGCGGCTGGAGCCCGCACCTGGCCTTCGATGCAGCCATCACGCCCAACCTGCGGCGCTGGGTGACCGGTGACGACGGCTCGCTGACGGCGCGCCTGGTGGCAGCGTCGGAGCGCTTTCGCGTGGCGCGCCTGCTGCAGCGCCCGCAGCGCCCGCTGGCCGATGAATGGCAGGTGCTGGGCCAGCACGACCGCACCCCCGCGCTGACGCGCGAGGTGTTGCTGATCTGCGACGATATTCCCGCCGTGTTTGCCCATACCGTGGTGCGCTGCCGCCATGCGCGCCGCGACTGGCCGTTCCTGCGCGGGCTGGGCGAGCGCCCGCTTGGCGGTCGGTTGTTTGTCGATCCGGCGGTGGCGCGCGAGCCGTTCCAGTTTGCGCGGCTGCTGCCGCACCATCCGCTGCGCCAGGCCTTGCAGCGCGTGCTGCCGGCCATGGCGCCACTGCCCATGCTGCCGGCGCGGCGCTCGGTGTTCCGGCGAGGCGGCGGCGTCATGCTCGTGACAGAAGTGTTCCTGCCGGACCTGCTGTCGCGGCCATCCCCGGGGACCGAGGCGATTCCGCATCCCAGGTATTTGCGGACCACAGACCGAAGCCCCTCCACACACACTACCGAAACCAAGAAAGAGATCACGAGATGAAACTGCAGGGTCGGGTTGCCATCATCACCGGTGCCGCCGCCGGCATCGGGTTTGCCACCGCGCAGCGCTTTGCCGCCGACGGCGCCATCGTTGTCCTGTGCGACGTGCAGGAAGGGCGCGTGCGCGAGGCCGCCGACAAGCTGGCCGCCACCGGCGCCACCGTGTCGGCCTACCGCGTCGACGTGACCCGGCGCGACGAAGTCGATGCCATGGTGGCCGCCGTGCTGGCCGCGCACGAACGCGTCGACATCCTCGTCAACAACGCCGGCATCACCAAGGATGCACGCCTGGCCAAGATGACCGAGGCCCAGTTCGATGCCGTCATCGACGTCAACCTGAAGGGCGTCTTCAACTGCGCGCAGGCCGTGGCCGGCCTGATGACCGAGCAGGGCAAGGGCGTGATCCTGAACGCTTCCAGCGTGGTCGGCCTGTACGGCAACTTCGGCCAGACCAACTACGCCGCCAGCAAGTTCGGCGTGATCGGCTTTACCAAGACCTGGGCGCGCGAGCTGGGCCCCAAGGGCGTGCGCGTAAACGCCGTGTGCCCGGGCTTCGTCAATACCGAGATCCTGCAGACCGTGCCGGAAAAGGTGCTGGACGGCATGAAATCGTCCTGCTGGCTGCGCCGCCTGGCCGAGCCGGCCGAGATCGCCAGCATCTACGCCTTCCTGGCCAGCGACGACGCCAGCTACGTCAACGGCGTGGCGATCGAGGCCAGCGGCGGCATGTCGCTCTGAGCCTGCGCGCCGCTGCGGGCCGGGTGCACGCACCTTGCCGGTGCGCCGGCCCCCGCAGCCGCCGGAGCGGGGTGCGGTATCATTCCAGGTCTCGGGCCGTACCGATACGGCGCGGCTCGCGGCCAGCGATTCGCACCCCGCGCGCCGCACTCGCTTCCGTTCGCACGAATTTGCGCCCGGTTGCACCATTTCTCCCACAGGACCCGCCCCGGCGCTGCCTCTTGGCGGCCAGGCGCGGTTCCGCGCATTTCTGAAAGTACCGATCGATGCAGTTGCTGTTCGAAGAAGGCGGCGAAATCCGCGCCGGCACCGTGCTGAACCAGCAGGGCGAGGCTTACCAGGTGGAGTTGCCAGCGGGCAAGCGCACCAAGGTCAAGTCGCGCGACGTGCTGCTGCAGTTCGCGCAGCCGTCGGCAATCGAGCTGGTGCGCCAGACCGGCGACATGACGGCCGAGATCGACCTGGACTTCCTGTGGGAATGCGCGCCAGAGGCAGAATTCGGCTTTGCCGAGCTGGCCGCCGAGTACTACGGCGCCGAGCCCGGCCCGGTGCAGCAGGCGGCGCTGGCGATGGCGCTGCATGGCAACCCGGTGTACTTCCGCCGCAAGGGGCGCGGCCGCTACCAGCGCGCGCCCGAAGACCAGCTCAAGGCGGCGCTGGCCGCGCTCGAGCGCAAGCGCCAGCAGGCGCTGGTGCAGGCCGAGTATGAAGACCAGCTCAAGGCGCTGACGCTGCCGGAGACGTTCCGCAACAAGGTGCTGCAGCTGCTGTTCAAGCCGGACAAGAACAGCCTGGAATTCAAGGCCATGGATGCGGCCTGCACGGCGCTGGGCATGACCCCGATGCGGCTGATGGTGGCCGCCGGCGGTGTCGCCAGCGCGCGCGCGCTGCATGAGGCCAAGTTCCTGGCGGAATGCTTCCCCAAGGGCACCGGCTTCCCGGATACCGACGTGCCCGAGCCGCCCGCCGATTTGCCGGTGGCTGACGTGGAGGCATTCTCCATCGACGACGTCACCACCACCGAGATCGACGATGCGCTGTCCGTGACCAGGCTGCCCGACGGCAAGCTGCGCATCGGCATCCATATCGCCGCGCCCGCGCTGGGCATCCGCCGCAGCGAACCGCTCGATGCGGTCGCGCGCCAGCGGCTGTCCACGGTCTATTTCCCGGGCGACAAGATCACCATGCTGCCCGACGCCGTGGTGGAGCGCTACACGCTGCAGGAAGGGCGCACGTGCCCGGCGCTGTCGCTGTACGTGACGGTGGACCCGACCGTGTGGCTGATCACCGGCAGCGAGACCCGCGCCGAGATGGTGCCGATCGCCGCCAACCTGCGCCACAACCTGCTCGACGATGTCATCACCGAGGCTGCGCTTGCCGCGGGCACCGGCGACTACCCGTTCCGCGACGCACTGACGCAGCTGTGGCACTTTGCCGGCTACCTGTACGACGAGCGCCAGAAGGCGCGCCTGGCCAGCGGCCTGCGCCCCGAGACCCACAACCGCGCCGACTTCAATTTCTACCTGGACGACCAGGCCGACGGCAGCCAGCGCGTGCGCATCGAACAGCGCAAGCGCGGCTCGCCGCTGGACAAGATCGTGGCCGAGCTGATGATCCTGGCCAACAGCACCTGGGGCAAGCTGCTGGCCGACAACGGCGTGCCGGGCATCTACCGCACGCAGAAGGCGTGGGGCATGCACCGCACCCGCATGCAGACCTACCCGGCGCCGCATGAGGGCCTGGGCGTGGCGCAGTACGCGTGGAGCACCTCGCCACTGCGCCGCTATGTCGACCTGGTCAACCAGTGGCAGATCCTGGCGGTGGCCCAGCACGGCGTGACCGCCAAGCTGGTGGCGCCGTTCAAGCCCAAGGACGCCGACCTGCTGGCCGCGGTGGCGGACTTCGAAGGCACTTACGCCGCCTATGCCGACCACCAGTCGACCATGGAGCGCTACTGGTGCCTGCGCTGGCTCAAGCAGGAAAAGCGCGAGCGCATGGTGGCCTCGGTGCTCAAGGAAGGCGCGGTGCGCTTTACCGAGATCCCGCTGGTCACGCGCGTGCCCGAGCTGGTCCAGGCGCAGCGCGGCACGCAGGTGCTGCTGGAGATCGGCGAGACCGACGAGATCACGCTGGAAGTGTCCTGCCGGGTGCTGGAAATCTTCGCCGGTGAAGGCGAAGTGCCCGAGGAAGAGCTGGAAAGCGACGAGGAAGCCGCAGAGTTGTCCGCCGAAGCCGCTGCCGAGGCGGCCGCCGAGGAAGCCGCTGAGCAGGCCGCCGGGGTCTCGGCCGAAACCCCGGCCGAACCTGGCGACGACGATGCCGGGGCGGCGTCGGGCGAGCGCGACACCGGCACCCCGGCGGCCGGCTGAAGCCTTCGGAAATCGGCGGCGCTCACTTACAATGCCTGTCTGATCCGGGGCTAGTGGCCCCGGTCTTGCCAGGCCGCCGCCGGCCCCTTCAGCCACCCTCCATCCATCGTGAACGCCACTCTCGCCGCTCCCCGCCACTGGTGGCATGCCAGGTGGCACAACAGCAGTACGCTGGCCAAGGCGCTGGCCATTTCCGTGGCCGTGCACGTGCTGCTGCTGATGGTGCGGGTGGCCGCGCCCGAGGTGTTCGAGATCAAGCGCAGCGATGCCGCGCTGGACGTGGTGCTGGTCAATGCCAAGTCGGCGCAGAAGCCGCGCAACCCGACCGCGCTGGCGCAAGCCAACCTGGACGGCGGCGGCGACCATGACCTGCAGCGCGCCACCACGCCGCTGCCCGCGCAGACCCAGACGCAGGAAGGCGACCTGGTGCGCCAGGTGCAGCGCCGCGTCGAGCAGCTGGAGCAGGAGCAGCAACGCCTGCTGACCCAGTCGCGCGAGGCCGCGCCGCCGGTGCGCAACCAGCCGCTCAAGCCCGGCGAGAAGCGCCAGGACACCCCGCAGCGCGGCCAGGACGAGCGCACCTCGACCGACGAGATGGCCAGGCTGGAGGCCGAGATCGGCCGCAACCTGGACCACTACGCCAAGCGGCCCAAGCGCTTCCAGCTGACCGCCACCAGCGCCCAGGCGGTCGACTACGCGCAGTACTACGACCGGCTGCGCCACAAGATCGAGGCGCGCGGCACCACTGATTTCCCGCAACGCAACGGCAAGCCGCTGTACGGCCAGCTGATCCTGGTGATCAACGTCAATCGGCTGGGCAAGCTCGGCTACAACCGCGACGGCTACAACGTCGATGCCATCGACGTGGTCAAGAGCTCGGGCGATCCCGCGCTGGACCGCCAGGCCGTGGCGATCGTGCGCGCGGCCGCGCCGTTCGGCCCCTTTACCGCCGAGATGGCGTCGCGCCAGGACATCCTTGAAGTCATTTCCACTTTCAAGTTTTCGCGCAGCGGGCTGGAAACCCGCTTGCAGGCACGCTGATGACATCAACTGATTCTTCCCAAGCCACTTCCGACCGCTATGTGGTGATCGGCAACCCGGTGGCGCACAGCCGCTCGCCGGCGATCCACGCCGCCTTTGCGCGCCAGACCGGCGAAGCGGTGCAATACGACCGCCTGGAGGCGCCGCTGGACGGGTTTGCCGACACCGTGCGTCAGTTCTTTGCCGATGGCGGCTACGGCTGCAACGTGACGGTGCCGTTCAAGCTGGAGGCCTATGACCTGGCCGACCGCCTGACCGAGCGCGCCGAGGCCGCTGGCGCGGTCAACACGCTGTGGATCGAAGAGGGCATGATCCATGGCGACAACACCGACGGCATCGGCCTGGTGCGCGATATCCAGGACAACCTCGACACGCTGATCGAAGGCAAGCGCGTGCTGCTGCTGGGCGCTGGCGGCGCCGCCATGGGCGCGATGCTGCCGCTGATCGAATGCCGGCCGTCGCGCATCGTGGTGGCCAACCGCACCGCGTCGCGCGCCAGCGACATGCTGGAAGAATTTGTCGAAGCCGCCGACCAGTACGGCGTGGAACTGTGGGGCGGCGGGCTCGACGCGCTCGACGGGCTGTCCGAGGACGAAGCCGTCGACGTGGTGATCAATGCCTCGTCCAGCAGCCTGCATGGCGAAGTGCCGCCGGTGCCCGAGTTCCTGCTGGGCGAAGGCGTGCTGGCCTACGACATGATGTACGGCGCCGAGCCTACCGTGTTCCTGCAGTTCGCCACCCGCTGCGGCGCGCGCGTGAGCGACGGCCTGGGCATGCTGGTCGAACAGGCCGCCGAGGCCTTCTATATCTGGCGTGGCGTGCGGCCCCGCACCGCGCCCGTGCTGGCCGAGCTGCGCGCCGCGCTGCAGGCCGAACGCAAGGGCTGACCGGGGCGCCGCCAGCCGTGGCCAACCGCAACCGCACGGCCAGCGCCGCGCCGGCCCGTGCCGTGTTCAACCCGGTGCGCTGGCTGGGCTACCTGCTCGGCTGCGTGGCCGCGGGCGTGGTGGCGATGCAGCTGTACTTCTTCGTGCAGATCGCCTCGTGGCAGTACATCAACCCGACCACCACCACCTTCATGCGCGCCGAGCGCTGGCGCCTGTGCGGCATCAACGTCTGGAACTGCGGCCTCGACCGGCAATGGGTGCCTTACGACCGCATCTCGCGCAACCTCAAGCGCGCGGTGATCGCCAGCGAGGATGCCGACTTCGTCAACCACCCCGGCTATGAGCTCGATGCCATGCTCGATGCGTGGGAGCGCAACAAGAAGCGCGGGCGCATCGTGCGCGGCGGTTCCACCATCACGCAGCAGCTGGCCAAGAACCTGTTCCTGTCGTCCGAGCAGCACTACCTGCGCAAGGGCCAGGAACTGGCCATCACGTGGATGCTCGAGTTCTGGCTGGACAAGCAGCGCATCTACGAGATCTACCTGAATTCGGTGGAGTGGGGCGAGGGCGTGTTCGGCGCGCAGGCCGCGGCGCAGCACTACTTCCGCACCGGCGCGGACAAGCTCAGCGTGGGCCAGTCCGCGCGCCTGGCCGCGGCGCTGCCTGCGCCCAAGTGCTTCGACAAGAAGGAGTACTGCGCCAACGTGCGCGTGAACTTCCGCGCCAAGGCGGGCATCATCGCGCGGCGGATGGGGGCAGCCACGCTGCCCGACTGAGGGTTTGCTCCCCTCTCCCGCGCGCGGGAGAGGGGAGCGAGGCAGCGGCAGATTCAGCGCCTCAGCTCAGCCAGCCCTTCCTGCGGAAATACACCAGCGGAATCGCCGCCGACACCGCCATCAGCGCAATCGCCCACGGATAGCCCGCGGCCCAGTCCAGCTCCGGCATGAACTTGAAGTTCATGCCATAGATGCTGGCGATCAGCGTGGGCGGCATCAGCGCCACCGACACCACCGAGAACAGTTTGATGATCTTGTTCTGGTTGATGTTGATGAAACCGACGGTCGCGTCCATCAGGAAGTTGATCTTGTCGAACAGGAACGCGGTGTGGTTCTCGATCGAGTCGATGTCGCGCAGGATCTGGCGGGCCTCGTCCTGCTGCTCGGCCGACAGCAACTGGCTGCGCATCAGGAAGGACACCGCGCGGCGCGTGTCCATCACGTTGCGGCGGATGCGCCCGTTCAAGTCTTCCTCGCGGGCGATGGTTTCCAGCACGTCGGCGGCGGCGGCATCGGTCACGTTCTCGGCCAATACGCGGCGGCTCGCTTCTTCAAGCCGCTCGTAGATTTCCTCGATCGAGTCGGCGGAATATTCGGCGTCGGTCGCGTACAGGTCCATCAGCACGTCCTTGGCATTGCGCACCGAGCCCGGGCGCATACGCGCGCGCAGCCGCACCAGCCGGAACACCGGCAGGTCTTCGTCGTGGATGGAGAATAGTACGTCGCGCGTGAGCACGAAAGCCACGCGCACGTTGCGCGATAAGGCCTCTTCCTCGTCCAGCAGGAAGTCGGTGCGGATATGGATATTCTCGTCCTCGCCCTCGAAATATCGCGCGGACGCTTCCAGGTCGCCCAGGTCCTCCAGTTCGGGAAGGGCGACGCCATAGGCTTCCTTGATCCAGTTCAGTTCCTCGTCGTCGGGATTGACGACATCGATCCAGATCGGCTTGTGCTGCAGCAGCTCATTGCGCTCGTCGACCTGCTCCTGGGCAAGCCGGCCTTTCTGCAGGACGAACAGGTTGATCATCCCCGGGATTCCTTATTGCTGATTGCGACGAAAAACAAAGACAAGCGCGAAGACAAGCGCAGGCGGCTCGCCGCATTCCCAGGTAGTCCGTCATGCCCTGCATGGCCTGGCGAGACGCCGGAAGGCGCCCTGCCAGGGCCGGGCCACGGGCAAGCGTGATCGCGCTGTACCGCGGCTGCCGGACGCAACGGACTCGGCGGGCAGTACAAGGCGATGGCGTTTGCCTGGGTTGGCTGGCTAGCCGGGAGAGGGAAAATCCGCACGCGGTGCGGCGCGCATGGATGGCGCCGCCGGTGGCACGGAAAGACACTCGCCCGCAGTTCTGCTGCGGGCGAGGCCGACGAGGCGCGGAGCCGGGTGCTCCGGGCGGGTCGTCGTTACGCAGCCCGCAGTGACATGGCATTCGCAGAGGTCGCAGCGCTGCTGCGGCAACTCGAACACCCGATGCTACTGCCCACGTAATTTCTCCGGGATTGTGATGGCCGCGAGTGTAGCCCAACGTTGGGTGGCTTGTTAAGTGAAATCTCCGCGCACACGGCCCGCTGTTGCCCTCTCACGACCGGGGGGCGCGCCCACTCGGCGATCAGCCCAGCACGCCCTGCAGCCGGCGCCACAGCAGCGGCGCTAGCATCACCGAGGACAGCGCCAGGAACATCAGCACGATCGCCGCGTAATCCTGCCAGTGCGGCTGCTCGCCCAGCATCCACATGCCCGAGAACACGCCGACCACCGGGATGAACATGATCGACAGGCTCGATACCACCGGCGGCAGGCTGCGCGCCAGCCCGAACCAGACCAGGTGGCAGAAGGCGAAGACCACCACCGCGTTGTAGGCGATGGCGCCCCATTCGATGGCCGTGGGCATGCGCCAGCCGTCTTCCAGCAGCAGCGAGCCGGCCGCCAGGAAGGGCAGGGTCACGGCCAGCATCCAGAACGTCATGGCGCCGATGGGCACGTCGGTCTGGGTGCGCTTCATCAGCTGGGTGCCGAAGCCCCAGCCGGCCGCGGCCAGCAGCATCAGCAGCGTGCCGGCCGGGCTGCCGGTCAGCGCGGTGATCTCGCCGGAAAGCAGCAGCACCGTGCCGGCCAGCGCGCAGCCGATGCCCAGCCAGGCCCAGGCGCCAATGCGTTCGCGGAAGAACACCAGGCCCCAGACCACTGCCCAGATCGGCATGGTGTAGCCCAGGATGGCGGCGCGGCCCGAGGACAGCATCTTGACCGCGCAGATCACAAACAGGTGCCAGATCACCATGTTGGGAATGGCCAGGCGGACCACCGTGCCCCATTCGCGCCGCGGCACGGCCAGCGAATCGCCGCGCAGCCGCAGCGCCAGCCCCAGCGCCACCAGCCCGCCCGCCATGCACAGCAGGCGGAAGCCCAGTGCCGGAAAGTGCGCTACGCCTACCTTCATGATGGGCCAGTTGATACCCCAGGCAAGGGTGAGCACGACAAGCAGGAAGATACCGCGGCGATCGAGAGACATGACGGGGCGCGGCTGTGCGTCATGCCGCGCTTTGTTTTGAGAGGAAGCGCAAAACGATAGCACGCAGCGGGTAAAATTGCCGGAAGCGACATATGCTGCAGGGGTGAGAGGTTTTCACGCCGCTGCGGCCAACCGCGCCGGTCGCGGCCAATGGGGCGCCGGCGCCACCAGGATATTCCGAGTACCCATGACTTTCACCGAGCAGCTTGCTGCCGCCTGGCAGCGCAACGATTCCCTCCTGTGCGTCGGGCTCGACCCTGACCCGCAGAAGCTGCCGCTGTCCCTGACCGGGGCGGGCGGCGCCATCTTTTCGTTCTGCCGCGAGATCGTTGACGCCACCGCCGACCTGGTCTGTGCCTTCAAGCCGCAGATTGCGTACTTCCACTCGCAGCGCGCCGAAGACCAGCTCGAGCAGCTGATCCACTATATCCACGACGCCCACCCCGGCATCCCGGTGATCCTGGACGCCAAGCGCGGCGACATCGGCTCGACCGCCGAGCATTACGCGCTGGAGGCCTTCGAGCGGTACAGGGCTGACGCGGTCACGGTCAGCCCGTACATGGGCTTCGATTCGATGCAGCCCTACCTGGCCTACCCGAACCGCGGCGTAATCGTGCTGTGCCGCACCTCCAACCCGGGCGGCTCGGACGTGCAGTTCCTGCAGGTCGACGGCAAGCCGCTGTACCAGCTGGTGGCCGAGGCTGCGCGCGAGCGCTGGAACACCACCGGCCAGATGGGCCTGGTGGTCGGCGCGACCTTCCCCAACGAAATTGCGCGCGTGCGCCAGATCGTCGGCGACATGCCGCTGCTGATCCCGGGCATCGGCGCCCAGGGTGGCGACATCGAGGCCACGGTCAAGGCGGGGCGCACCGCGGACGGCACTGGCATGATGATCAACTCGTCGCGCGCCATCCTTTACGCCAGCCGCGAGAAGGATTTTGCGTCTGCGGCGCGCAATGTCGCGCTGCAGACGCGCGAGACTATCAATCGCTATCGCCACGGCTGAGGCCGGGCACGGAAAAAAACCGCACCGGAGACGGCGCGGTTTTTTACTGGGCGGAGGTTGCCGGCCGCCGGCTTCAGGCCTCGTTCCGGATCAGCTCCAGCAGCCCCCGCATGGCATGCTCGGCCGCCTGCCGGCGGATCTGGCCGCGGTCGCCGCGAAAGCGCTGGGTCTCGGTATGCGTGGTAATGCGGTTGCTCCAGCCGAAGCAGACCATGCCCACCGGCTTTTCCGGGGTGCCGCCGTTGGGGCCGGCCACGCCGGTGACGGACAGCGCCACCTGAGCGCGGCTGTTGAGCAGCGCGCCTTCGGCCATGGCGCGCGCCACTTCCTCGCTGACCGCGCCGTGGTCGCGGATCAGCTTGGCGGGCACGCCCAGCATGGTGGACTTGGCTTCATTGGAATAGGTGACGAAGCCGCGCTCGAACCAGCCGGACGAGCCGGATACATCGGTAATGGCGGCAGCCACCAGCCCGCCGGTGCAGGATTCGGCAGTGGCCAGCATCAGGGATTTGTCGGCAAGGGCGACGCCGGCCTGGATGGCGAGCTGGTCGAGCAGGCGGCTGACAGACATGGTGGATACAGGGTAGTTTTGGGGGGAATCAGCTTGTCATGGCTGGCGATGCGTGGCTCAGAACGAGCGCCACAGCGCAAACACCAGCAGCGTATAGAAGGCCGCGAAGATGTCGTCGAACATCACGCCAAAGCCGCCGCGCAGGCCCGGGCCCTTGAGCGTGCGGTCATAGTGGCCAATTGGCGCCGGCTTGGCGATGTCGAACAGCCGGAACCACAGGAAGGCGGCAAACTGCCCCCAGAAGCCGGTCGGCATGACAAAGGCCAGCACCAGCCAGAAGGCAACGATCTCGTCCCAGACCATGCTGCCATGGTCGTGCACGCCCATGTCGCGCGCCGTGCGTGCGCACGCCCACAGGCCGACCAGGAAGCCGCCGGCGATGATCCACAGCCAGGTGGTGGGCGCGATCCACAGCGAAATCACCACGAACGACAGCCAGCCGTAGAGCGTGCCGACCGTGCCCGGCCCAACGGGCGACAGGCCCGAGCCGAAGCCGAAGGCGATCAGGTGGGCCGGATGGGCCAGCATGAAGCGCGCGCTCGGGCGCGTGACCTTGACGGTCTGGCCGGCTTCCAGGGTCAGGGCGGGGTCGCGCGGCGCGGCCCCGGGAGGGAAGGTGGACATCAAAGTTGGCTCGTGTGATGCAGTTACTGCTTATGGTTATGGCCGGCTTGCACTGCCATGCCTGCGGGACTCCCGCGCCCGCGCAGCGCGCCGATGCCGGCATCATGACATGCCTGTGACCCGGTGTCAGGGGGCAGCGAAATGGTCGAAGCTGGCGCCTTCGTACCGGGTCGGGTTGCCGGCACCGTCGACCAGCCGCAGGCCGGGCTCGGGCGTGATCGCGCCGACACGTGTGAGCGGCAGCGCCAGGCGTTCGCTGATCGCCGCAATGGCGTCGCGGTTGCCGGCGGGCGCGGTGAAGCACAGCTCGTAGTCGTCGCCGCCGGCCAGCACGCATTCACGCTGGATCGCGTCCGGCTGGCCGGCCAGCACCGCCGAGCGCGGCAGCGCATCGACGTCGACCAGCGCGCCGACTTGCGAGCGTTCCAGGATATGGCCCAGGTCGCCGACCAGGCCGTCGGAGATGTCGAGTGCGGCATGCGCCATGCCGCGCAGGGCCATGCCCAGTGCCACGCGTGGCGTGGGCGTGTCCATGCGCGGGCGCACCTGGCTGAACTCGGGCTCCGGCAGCAGCCATTCGCCGCGGCAGTCGCCCAGCGCCAGGCGGGCGTCGCCAAGCGTGCCGGAAATCCAGATATCGTCGCCGGGCCGGGCGGCGTCGCGGCGCAGCGCGGCACGCAGCGGCACATCGCCGAACACCGTCAGCGAGAGCGTCAGCGGACCGCGCGTGGTGTCGCCGCCGACCAGTTCGCAGCCGTGGGCGTCGGCCAGCGCCAGCATGCCGTCGGCCAGTTCGGCCAGCCAGGCGGGGTCGGCCTCGGGCAGGGCCAGCGCCAGTGTGAACGCGCGCGGCTCGGCGCCCATGGCGGCCAGGTCGGACAGGTTCACGGCCAGCGCCTTGTGGCCGAGTGCACGCGGCGCCACGTCCGGGAAGAAATGCCGGCCGCTGACCAGCATATCGGTGCTGATGGCAAGGTGATGGCCGGGGCGGCCCTCAATCAGCGCGCAGTCATCGCCTACGCCGAGCGCGGCCTTGCGCACCGGCCGCGTGAAATAGCGGCGGATCAGGTCGAACTCGGAAAGCTGGGCTGGCTGGGCGTGGGACATCGTCGTCGGGAAGATCCGCCCCGCCGGGTGGACGGGATCGGAAGGGCTGCGCGTTGCGCGAAGATGATTGGCGATCCGGGGCAATCCCGCGGCGCCGGCGCAGCGCGTCAGGATGGGGTGCGCTCGGCATTTCAGCAAGATACTGCCGCGCACGACAGCCATGACCGGCACGCGGTGCGCCACTTCTGCGGGCAGGCGCTACGCTTGCTGGTATTGCCCCGGAGGATGGGGCATATTGTACCGAATCGCAAAGGTGCCCCAAGCAAAACGCTTATTGTGAAATAGTATTTCACTATATAAAATGCTGGGTTCCAAAGGAAGAGAAGGGCGGGCACGTGGAGCCGGTCCGCCGATCGTCCCCTGCCTCGTCAATGACGGCTCCACCGATTGGAAGATGCGCCGATGACCAGCCCTCAGCAGTCCCCGTCCCAAGACGATCTGAAACAGCAGCAGCGTGAGGCGCTGCGCAAAGCGGCGCTCGAGTACCACGAGTTTCCCACCCCCGGCAAGATCTCGGTCACGCCGACCAAGCCGCTGTCGAACCAGCGCGACCTGGCCCTGGCCTATTCGCCGGGCGTGGCCGCCGCTTGTGAAGAGATCGTTTCCGATCCGGCCAACTCCTTCCGCTACACCGCCCGCGGCAACCTGGTCGCGGTGATCACCAACGGCACCGCCGTGCTGGGCCTGGGCGACATTGGCGCCGCGGCTTCCAAGCCGGTGATGGAAGGCAAGGCTGGCCTGTTCAAGAAGTTTGCCGGTATCGACGTGTTTGATATCGAGGTCGACGAAAAGGACCCGGAGAAGCTGGTCCAGATCATCGCCGCGCTGGAGCCCACCTTCGGCGGCATCAACCTGGAAGACATCAAGGCACCGGAGTGCTTCTACGTCGAGCGCAAGCTGCGCGAGAAGATGAAGATCCCCGTCTTCCACGATGACCAGCACGGCACCGCCATCGTGGTGTCCGCGGCCATCATCAACGGCCTGAAGGTGGTCGGCAAGGACATCAAGAAGGTCAAGCTGGTAGCCTCGGGCGCCGGCGCGGCCGCGCTGGCCTGCTTGGACCTGCTGGTCGATATCGGCCTGCCCATTGAGAACATCTGGGTGACGGACCTGGCCGGCGTGGTCTACGAAGGCCGTACCGAGCTGATGGACCCGGAAAAGGCGCGCTTCTGCCAGAAGACCGACAAGCGCAAGCTGGCCGAAGTGATCGACGGCGCCGACATCTTCCTGGGCCTGTCCGCCGCTGGCGTGCTCAAGCAGGACATGGTCCAGCGCATGGCCGACAAGCCGCTGGTGCTGGCCCTGGCCAACCCGAACCCGGAAATCGCGCCGGAGCTGGTCAAGGAAGTGCGCCCGGACGCGGTGATGGCCACCGGCCGTACCGACTACCCGAACCAGGTCAATAACGTCCTGTGCTTCCCATTCATCTTCCGCGGGGCGCTGGACTGCGGCGCCACCACCATCACGCGTGAGATGGAAATCGCCGCGGCCAATGCGCTGGCCGAGCTGGCACGCCAGGAGCAGAGCGACATCGTCGCCACTGCCTATGGCATCCAGGACCTGTCGTTCGGCCCCGAGTACCTGATTCCGAAGCCGTTCGACCCGCGCCTGATCGTCAAGGTGGCGCCTGCCGTGGCCGAGGCCGCGATGAAGTCCGGCGTGGCCGCCCGTCCGATCGAGGACATGGACGCCTACCGCCTGCAGCTGCAGCAGTTCGTGTACCACTCGGGCACGCTGATGAAGCCGATCTACGCCGCCGCGCGCAAGGTCGAGATGGAGAAGAAGCGCATCGTCTTCGCTGAAGGCGAGCAAGAGCGCGTGCTACGCGCGGTGCAGGTGATCGTTGACGAAAAGCTGGCCAACCCGATCCTGATCGGCCGCCCGGCCGTGCTGCAGCACCGCATCGAGCGCTTCGGCCTGCGCCTGCGCGCCGGCGTGGACTTCACCGTGGTCAACCCCGAGCACGACGAGCGCTTCCGCGACTACTCCGACGCCTACTACCGCATGATGGCGCGCGAGGGCATCACGCCCGAGTACGCCAAGCTGGAGCTGCGCCGCCGCACCACGCTGATCGGCGCCATGCTGGTCAAGAAGGGCGAGGCCGACGGCATGATCTGCGGCACCGTCAGCAACACCGCGGCGCACCTGCGCTATATCGACCAGGTGCTGGGCGGCACCAACAAGGTCTACGCGGCGATGAACGGCCTGGTGCTGCCGGGCCGCCAGATCTTCCTGGTGGATACGCACGTCAACGTCGACCCGACCGCCGAAGAACTGGCCCAGATCACGCTGATGGCCGCCGAGGAACTGAAGCGCTTCGGCATCGAGCCCAAGATCGCGCTGCTGTCGCATTCGAACTTCGGTTCGTCCGAAGCGCCTTCGGCCCGCAAGATGCGCGAAACCCTCGCCATCCTGCGTGATCGCGCCCCGGACCTGGAGATCGACGGCGAAATGCACGGCGACAGCGCGCTCGACCAGAAGCTGCGCGACCAGCTGGTGCCGGACGGCGCGCTCAAGGGCGAAGCCAACCTGCTGGTCTGCCCGAACATCGACGCGGCCAATATCTCGTACAACCTGCTCAAGGTTGCTGCGGGCAACAACGTCGCGATCGGGCCGATCCTGCTGGGCGTGAAGGCGCCGGTGCACATCCTGACGCCGTCGGCCACGGTGCGCCGCATCGTCAACATGACCTCGCTGGTCGTGGTGGACGCCGCTGCCAAGCGCTAAACCGCCTGGTAGCGCCGGTTGCATGGCCGGTAGCAGGCTATTGTGACGAAAAGCCGGGTTCGCCCGGCTTTTTTTGCATCCATATATGCATGGTTAGTATGCGCACACATACGCTTAACATATTGAAACAATTGAAGAATTATCGGTGCCGCCGGGCCGGGATTGCTTAATTTCGTGCATGCGCGTAACCTTACGCCTTTGATACAGGCGCTCGCCATGAGCGCCCCGGTACGGCCGGCATCCATCGCGCTCCTCTACGGGTAGCGCAGGGCGCTGGCCAGGGTGGCCCGGACAGATAGATCGTCTACCCAACCAGCGGCAGGCTCGATTTCCGGTTCAACCAAGACAAGCAACGTGGGTTTCCAAGTTTCTCTGATGCGGCACGCAACGCGCATGCTGGCCCGGTCCATGACCGGCGCGGCGCTGGTGCTGGCCCTGGCGCAGCCGACACTGGCGCGGCAGGTGCAGACCGAAGGGATGGGAACCATTGCAGTGCAGCAGTTGCCCAACGATGCACGGCAGACCCTGGAGCGCATCGAAGCCGGCGGCCCGTTCCTGTATGACAAGGACGGATCGAGATTCGGCAATTACGAGCGCATCCTGCCGCAACGTGAACGCGGGTATTACCGCGAATACACGGTCAAGAGCGCCAGGAGCCGGAACCGGGGAGCCAAGCGGATCGTCTGCGGCGGGGAACAACGCGCTGCCAACGATTGTTACTACACGGAAGATCACTACAACAGCTTCAAACGGATACTCAAATGATGACTGACATTTTCGGATTGGGCGACGCCCTTGCCGCCCGCGAAGAGCGCGGCGCCGGAGATGGCTGGCAGCGGGCTCAGCAGCAGGCCCAGAACCTATACGACAACGTGCTGATGATGCCGAGCCAGGAGCTCATGCAAAAACTCCCGCCCGCGACCGCGCCCGTGGCCATGCCCGCCGGTCCCGGTTGGAATGACGGCACCAGCGAGGGGGCCATGAATCTGTTCAAGACGGTGCGTCCGAACATCGTCCAGTCGATCCGCGCCTTCCGCGTGCCTGAGCTGGCCCAGGCGGCCGCCGATCTCGGGCAGCATTTCCTCTATGCCAATTGCGCCCATTGCGCGAGCAAGGCCGAGATCCTGGAAACCATCGCCACGTCGTTCACCTTCCCGAAGCACTTCGGCAAGAACTTCGACGCGCTGGCTGACTGCCTGACCGACATGATCTACAAGGCCGGCCCGCAGCCGGGCTTTGTGATCGTGCTGGAAGGCCTGCCGATTGCGCAGAAGTTCGACAAGGAAGGGCGCGAGGTGCTGCTCGACGTATTCCGCGACGCCGCCGAGTTCTGGGGCGAGCGCAAGGTGCAGTTCCGGGTGTTTTATTCGTTCGCCTGATTGCGCTGGCCTGGCCGTTCCACGGTATAGCAAGCAAAAAGCCCGCATCAGCGGGCTTTTTGCTTTCCGGCGAGGTGCTGGCCTTACTCCTGCGCCGGCAGATGCCCATGTGGCGTGAGCCGGTCGATCAGCTCCGGCAGCCCTTCGCTCAGTTGCGCGGCCACGTCGTCCTGCGACATGCCGGTGGTCTGTGCCAGCGATTCGAGCGCGCCGGTGTTGCCCAGCGCGCTGCTCAGCGCCGACGGCGTGACCGGCTGGTTGGCGCCGCTGCCGATCCACGAGTTCACCTGCTCGCCCAGCCCGGCCTGCGCCAGGATCTGCTGCAGCGCGCCGATGCCGCCGGCGGCCGCACCCAGCGCCTGGCTGTTGGCCGGCGCGCCACCCTGGCCGCCAAGCAGGCCGCCGAGCAACGAGCCAAGATCCAGGCCGCCGGTGGCGCCGCCGGGCGCCGCGCCGGCACCGCCGCCGCCGAGCATGCCGCCCAGCAGCCCGCCGAGGCTGCCCAGGCCACCCAGTCCATCATCGGCCGCCGGCGCATCGCCCGCGCCGCCGCCGGCTTGCCCGCGGCCGCGCATGGCCAGCGTTGCCAGCAGGCCGAGCGCCATCATCAGCTTGGGGTCGAGCCCGCCGCCGGTATCGCCAGCCTCGCCGCGCGCGCCGCCGAGTTGTCCGAGCACACCGCCCAGCACGCTATCGAGTAGTCCCATGGTCGACTCCTTTCAGTCAGGGTTGCAAGGTTGACGCGATGACCGGATGGCCGCCGCCGTCAGAATCCGCCAAGCAAGGCATTAAGGGTTGCCAGGCATGCCAGCCCGGCGGTTTCAGTACGCAGGATGCGGGGGCCGAGCGACACGCCGGTGAAACCCGCTTGCCTTGCCGCCTGCTCCTCCTCGGGCGCCAGGCCGCCTTCGGGGCCGATCAGCAGCGTGACGCCGCCGGCCAGCAAGGCTTCGCGTTGTTCGGCGATGAACGCCGGCAGCGAGTACGTGGCGCGCGGCGATACCAGCAGCCTGGCACCGCCAGCCGCGGACTGCGCCAGCCATGTTTCAAAGTTAGCGACCGGCGCAACCTCCGGCAAGCGGTTGCGTCCGCATTGCTCGCAGGCGGCCTGCACCAGTGCCTGCCAGTGCGCGTGGCGCTTGTGCGCGCGCTCGCCCGACAGGCGCACCACCGAGCGGCTGGCCTGCAGCGGCTGGATTGCCGTGACGCCCAGTTCGACCGCCTTTTCGATCAGCCAGTCCATCTTGTCGCCGCCGGCCAGGCCCTGCGCCAGCGTGACGCGGAAGGGCGGCTCGGCTTCGGCCGCGTCATGCGCGCCGATGCGCGCCAGCGCGTGGCGCTTGCCCAGCTCGACCAGCGTGGCCGCGTGGCTGCCGCCGCGGCCGTCGAACAGCGTCATGGCGTCGCCCGGCACCAGGCGCAGCACCTGCGCGTGGCGCACCACTGGCTCGGGCAGCGGGAAATCGGACTCGGCGGCCAGGACGGTGTCTGTGCCGCCGACGAAGAAGCGAGGTGCCATCAGCTTGCCTGGCCTGCTGCCTGGTCCAGCGGTTTGCCGAAGCCCCAGCGGTAGCCGTCGGGATCTTCGACCATGCAATAGCGGTCGCCCCAGAACTGGTCGGCCGGCGCCATCAGGCTGACCGCGCCGGCGTCGACCGCGCGCTGGTGCATGGCGTCGACATCGTCGCAATAGACATAGAAGGTCTGCGGGCACTCGACGCCCAGCGAGCGCGGCGTGCGCGCGGTGCTGCCCCAGGCGCCCTCGGGCGCGAACATCACCACCAGCTGGCCCTGGTAGTGCATCTCGGCATGGGTCGGCACGCCGTTTTCGTCGACCACGTTGCCGGCGGCGAAGCCGAAGGCTCGGCTGTAGAAGTCCAGTGCGGCGCGCCCGTTGGCGACGGTCAGGTAGGGGGTGAGCCAGGGGGTGTTGGCCGGTCTGGTCATGATCGTCTCCTGAGTGCGGGAAACCCGGCGCGGCTGGCGTGCCGCGCGGTGCGAGAGTGCATCTTACGCGTGCCGCGCTACGCTGTCGAAGTGCGGCGCAGCGGCCGGCCGGGCTGGTTGGGGTGAAGCATCAGGCATGTCCGTGGCCGGATAGTTCCGATGACCGGGGGCGGGGGGCGCATGGGGCTTGCGGTGATCGCCCTCGCTGCGCCGCAGGCGCTGTCCGGGAGTCCGGAAAACCCCCTAGCTTCTGCTAAAATTGCGGTTTTCCTGCCGTCAGGCTCACGCCCGAATCCGCCAGAATGTCCGCCCTTGCCCATCCCGCCACAAGTCCTTTTGCTTCCCAGCCCGCCAAGCTGATGGCCGACGCCATCCGCGTGCTTGCCATGGACGCCGTCCAGCAGGCCAATTCCGGCCACCCCGGTGCGCCGATGGGCATGGCAGACATCGCCGTGGCGCTGTGGGGCCGGCACCTGAAGCACAACCCGAGCAACCCCCAGTGGGCCGACCGCGACCGCTTCGTGCTGTCCAACGGCCACGGCTCGATGCTGATCTATGCGCTGCTGCACCTGACCGGCTACGACCTGCCGGTCGAAGAGCTGAAGAATTTCCGCCAGCTGCACAGCAAGACCGCCGGCCACCCGGAATACGGCATCACCCCGGGCGTGGAAACCACCACCGGCCCGCTCGGCCAGGGCATCACCAATGCCGTCGGCATGGCGCTGGCCGAACGCCTGCTGGGCGAAGAATTCAACCGCCCCGGCTTCGACATCGTCAACCACCACACCTATGTCTTCCTCGGCGACGGTTGCCTGATGGAAGGCATCTCGCACGAAGCCAGCTCGCTGGCCGGCACGCTGAAGCTCAACAAGCTGATCGCGCTGTGGGATGACAATGGCATCTCGATCGACGGCGACGTGGTGCACTGGTTCAACGACGATACCCCGAAGCGTTTCGAAGCCTATGGCTGGAACGTGATCCGCGGCATCGACGGCCATGACGTGACCGCCGTCGACATGGCGATCTCGCAGGCCAAGGCCAGCGACAAGCCGACCCTGATCTGCTGCCGCACCAAGATCGGCAAGGGCGCGCCCAACAAGGAAGGCGGCCACGACGTGCACGGCGCCCCGCTGGGCGGCGCCGAAGTGCTGGCCACGCGCGAGGCGCTGGGCTGGGCCCACGCCCCGTTCGAAGTGCCGGCCGAGGTCTACGACACCTGGGACGCCAAGGCCAATGGCCAGGCGCTGGAGCGTGCCTGGAACGCGCTGTTCGATGCCTACGCCGAGCGCCACCCGTATGAGGCCGGCGAGTTCCGCCGCCGCATGAAAGGCGAGCTGCCGGGTTCGTTCGACGCCGCCGTCGAAGCATTCATCGCCAAGTGCGAGGAAAAGGCCGAGACCATCGCCACCCGCAAGGCCAGCCAGAACACCATCGAGGCCTTCGGCCCGGTGCTGCCCGAGTTCCTCGGCGGCTCGGCCGACCTGACCGGCTCGAACCTGACCAACTGGTCGGGCAGCCAGGCCGTACGCGTGGATGCGTGGGGCAACCATATCAACTACGGCGTGCGCGAGTTCGGCATGAGCGCCATCATGAACGGCATCACGCTGCATGGTGGCTACATTCCCTACGGCGCCACCTTCCTGACCTTCTCGGACTACAGCCGCAACGCGCTGCGCATGGCGGCGCTGATGAAGATCCGCTCGCTGTTCGTGTTCACCCATGACTCGATCGGCCTGGGCGAAGACGGCCCGACCCACCAGTCGATCGAGCACGTCGCCAGCCTGCGCCTGATCCCGAACATGGACGTCTGGCGCACCGCCGACACCACCGAGACCGCCGTGGCCTGGGCCGAGTCGATCCGCCGCGAGAACGGACCGAGCTGCCTGATCTTCAGCCGCCAGAACCTGCCGTTCCAGCGCCGCGACGAAACCACCCGTGCCAGCATCGCGCGCGGCGGCTACGTGCTGCGCGACAGCGTCAACCCCAAGACCAAGCGTCCGGACGCCGTGATCCTGGCCACCGGCTCCGAAGTGGGCCTGGCCGTCGGCGCCGCTGACGCACTGGCTACCGAAGGCGTGCATGTGCGCGTGGTCTCGGTCCCGGCCACCACCGTGTTCGACAAGCAGGACACCGCCTACAAGGCCAGCGTGCTGCCGGCCGGCGTGCCGCGCGTGGCGGTCGAGGCGGGCGTGACGGACTTCTGGTGGAAGTACCAGGTCCAGGCGGTGGTGGGCATCGACACCTTCGGTGAATCGGCCCCGGCCGGCGTGCTGTTCAAGCACTTCGGCTTTACCGTCGACAACGTGGTCCGCACGGTGAAGGACACCCTTATCTAAGCATCCGGGCGCTGGAGCCGCGTGGTGCGCCGCGCGGCAGCAGCGGCGCCCACAGGTTTCAATCGATCCTCAGGAGAGACAGTCATGACCATCAAGATCGGCATCAACGGCTTCGGCCGCATCGGACGCATGGTGTTCCGCGCCGCAGTCGCCAACTTCAAGGACATCGAAGTCGTTGGCATCAACGACCTGCTGGAGCCCGACTACCTGGCGTACATGCTGAAGTACGACTCGGTGCATGGCCGCTTCGACGGCGAAGTGTCGGTCGACGGCAACACCCTGGTCGTCAACGGCAAGAAGATCCGCCTGACCGCGGTCAAGGATCCGGCCGAGCTGAAGTGGGGCGAGATCGGCGCTGACGTGGTGGTCGAGTCGACCGGCATCTTCCTGACCAAGGAAGGCGCGCAGAAGCACCTCGACGCGGGTGCCAAGAAGGTGATCATGTCGGCCCCGTCTAAGGACGACACCCCGATGTTCGTGTACGGCGTGAACCACGAGTCGTACAAGGGCGAGGCGATCATCTCCAACGCCAGTTGCACCACCAACTGCCTGGCACCGGTGGCCAAGGTGCTGAACGACAAGTGGGGCATCAAGCGCGGCCTGATGACCACCGTGCACGCTGCCACCGCCACCCAGAAGACCGTTGACGGCCCGTCCAACAAGGACTGGCGCGGCGGCCGCGGCATCCTGGAGAACATCATCCCGTCGTCGACCGGCGCTGCCAAGGCCGTGGGCGTGGTGATTCCGCAGCTGAACAAGAAGCTGACCGGCATGTCGTTCCGCGTGCCGACCTCGGACGTGTCCGTGGTTGACCTGACCGTCGAGCTGGAAAAGTCGGCGACGTACGAAGAAATCTGCGCCGAGATGAAGGCCCAGAGCCAGGGCGCGCTCAAGGGCGTGCTGGGCTACACCGAAGACAAGGTCGTCGCCACCGACTTCCGCGGCGATGCCCGCACCTCGATCTTCGACGCTGAAGCAGGCATCGCGCTGGACGGCACCTTCATCAAGGTCGTGAGCTGGTACGACAACGAGTGGGGCTACTCGAACAAGGTGCTGGAAATGGTCCGCGTCGCGGCCAAGTAATCCGGCAGCTTCCGCAGTCAAGAAAAACGCGCCTTAGGGCGCGTTTTTCATTTTCCGGCGCAGTGATGTTCAGGCAGCCGGGCGGGGGGGCAGCGGGCGCGCGTCGACTGCGTCGCCGTCCACCAGGAAATGGCCGCCAGCCACATGGTGGATGGTGCGCAGCGCATCATGGCCGTCGAAATGCCAGCGCCCGTTGCTGAACACGCGCGCGTCGGCGTGCGCGGCCACGACTTCGCCAAGGAACAGGTCATAGGTCTGCTGCGTGGCCGGTTCCGGCAGCAGCCGGCATTCCAGCCAGGCCGCGCAGCCGTCCAGCAGCGGCGCGCCGACCACCGTGCCGGCAAAGGTGCCCAGGCCGTAGGCGTCAAACTTGTCGGTGCCTTCCTGCTCCATCAGCGCCAGGCCGGAGCTGGAGCCCAGCGCCTCGGTCAGGTCGACCTGGCTGACGGTCGGGACCTGCAGCACGAACTCGCCGCTGTCTTCCAGCAGGCGTCGGGTCCAGGTGCTCTTGTCCAGCACCACTGCCACCTTGGGCGGGGAAAAGTCCAGCGGCATGGCCCAGGCGGCGGCCATGATATTGCGCTTGCCGGCGGCGGCGGCGCTGACCAGCACGGTGGGGCCGTGGTTCAGCAAGCGGTAGGCTTTCGGGAGTGGTACGGGGAGGCGGAAATGTTCAGGCATGATGGCCGGGATCGAGCCGTCGGAAAAGAATGATAAAAATGGAAGCGGCGGACCCACTATACAACGATGCACTGGTGGATGCTGCAGCGCGGGAAATGTCCACAAATGCGGTCATTAGTGGAAAAAACGCGCAATTTTTCAGAATTATGTCTTAGACGGCCATTTTAGAAATGCCGAATTTGCTTTCCGAGCTTGTTTTTTCCTCTTACACTATTAAGACGCCGTTGAAATCTGATGTGCAGCCAGTGCAAGTGGTGGGGCCATCTAGCTAAGAATAATCTGACCGAGGCCTGATCATGGTGAACGTAGACACGAAGCTTTTAGTGATCTTCACCGAACTACTGAGCAAGCGAAACGCCACTTATGTCGCGGAAAAGATGCATATGACCGCTCCGGCCGTATCGCACTCGCTGGGCAGGCTGCGTGAAATCTTTGACGATCCCCTCTTCATCCGCGTCCCGCACGGCCTGACGCCAACGCCGCGTGCGCTGGAACTGGGCCCGAAGATCCGCGACATGCTGGACTTGTGGTCGTCGATCAACGAGGGTGATGCCGACAATTTCGATCCGGCCATTGCCACCGGCACGCTGAGCATCGGCTTTGCCGCCGAGCTGGGCGACACGGTATTCAACCGTTTTGTGCTGCGCATCAAGCAGCTGGCGCCGGACCTGCATATCAAGCTGGTCGAATCCCATTCGTGGGAAACGGACGTCGCCTCGATGCGCGCCAACGAGCTTGACCTGGCCTTTTCCCCGTTCCCGACCCGCCACCCGGAAATCGTCGAGGAGATGGTGACGTCGCTGAACCTGTGGGTTTGCGCGCGCAAGAGCCATCCGGTGCTCAAGAACCACTGCTCGCTGGAGCAATACCTGGATTGCGGCCATATCTTCATGGCGCATTCCGGCGGCGCCGGCCGCCCGGCGCCGTCACTGATCCCGCTCGACTACGCGCTGCAGCAGCGCGGGCTCAAGCGCAATGCGACGCTGACGGTACATTCATGGCGTGCCCAGGCCGAACTGGCCTCGCAGACCGACATGATCTTCACCGTCAATGCGCTGACCAAGGACATGGCCTGCGAGACCTATGGCCTGAAGGCGTTCCCGCTGCCGGCGGAACTGAACACCACGCTCGGCCTGAACATGTTCTGGCACCGCAGCCGCAACACCCATCCGATGCTGGTGTGGGCGCGCAGCCTGTTCCGCCAGGTGGTGGGCGAGTTCGTCGGCCTGCCGCCGGCACGCCCGGCACGGGTGGTGACCGAACAGGACCTGCAAGACCTGCAGGCGCCCTGAGCAGCAGCATCCTGCGGCGAGCAGCCCAAACAAAAAACCGGCGCCAGGCGCCGGTTTTTTGTTGCCGTCTGCGCTCCGCTGGGGAGCGTGCAGGCTTATCGTTTGGGTCTGTGGGGACAGTCTGTTTTGGTGCAATTGCCGTACAGCGACAGTGCATGTTCCTGCAGCGTAAAGCCGCGCTCGCGCGCGATGCTTTGCTGGCGGTGCTCGATTTCAGAGTCGAAGAACTCCTCGACGCGGCCGCAGTCGAGGCACACCAGGTGATCATGGTGCTTGCCTTCGTTGAGTTCGAAAATCGCCTTGCCGGATTCAAAGTTGTTGCGCGAGAGCAGGCCTGCCTGCTCGAACTGGGTCAGCACGCGGTAGACGGTTGCCAGGCCGATATCCATATGCTCGTTCAGCAGGATACGGTAGACGTCTTCCGCGCTCAGGTGCCGCTGTTCACTGGTCTGAAAAATTTCAAGAATCTTCAGCCTGGGCACGGTCGCCTTCAGGCCGATGTTCTTGAGGTCCGCCGGACTCGGCATGTGGGTGACTCCCTAGAGTACAATGACTGGATAGTTGAATCATAAGGGTTTTGGCAGCAAAAGTCGCTCGCGGTAGTGATGTCCCAAGTCGGCATCACGCGCCCGGCACAGTTGCCGTCCCATGTGGTTGTCGCGGCAGGCGCAACAGGCGTGTGTGGTGCAATCGGCGCATTTTGCGCCGTTTTTGTGCCCGCCTTGCGGTACCTTGCCGCCGTACTTTTCTTTCCCTCCCGGAAGCGAGATACATGCGTTCTATCCGTTCGTCCGCCATGCGCCCGACGCTGGTTGTCTCCCTGCTGGCCGCGGCCCTGCTGGCCGGCGCCTGCTCAGCCTACGATTCCACCTCGCGCAAGGTAGCCAACGCCATTACGCCGTACCGGATCAACATCGTGCAGGGCAATTTCGTCTCGCGCGAGGCCGTGTCGCAACTGCGCGAAGGCATGACGCGCGACCAGGTCAAGTTCCTGCTCGGCACGCCGCTGCTGAATGACGTGTTCCACGCCGACCGCTGGGACTACGTGTTCTCGTTCCGCCGCGGCAATACCCCGGTGGTGCAGCAGCGCCGCTATACGGTGTATTTTGAAGGCGACCGGCTGGTCAAATTCAGCGGCGATGAACTGCCGTCCGAGTATGAGCTGATTGCCGAGATCGACGGCATGAAAAAGGCGTTGAAGGACCAGACGCCGGGCAAGATCTCCACTGGCGCGGCAGCCACCGCGGCCGCACCGGCCGAACCGCAGACCACGGTGGAGAACTTTGTACCGCGGCAGGCGCAGCAGCCGGAAGCGGCACCCGCCGCTGCGGCATCGCCGGCCCAGGCCACCGTGCCGGCCGAGGCCCCCAAGCCGGCCGCCAACTGATCCGCCACACGGCGCGCCGGCGGCGGCGCGCCCCCAGTTTTCCGGGCCGGCCAGGCATGGCCGGCTCGATCACTTTCCGCGCATTGCGCATATTCCGCTGAGCCAGACACCATGAACATCGCCATTGCAGGCGCATCGGGCCGCATGGGCCGCATGCTGATCGAACACGTGCTGAACACCGAGGGCGTGAGCCTGGCGGGCGCGCTCGACGTGCCGGGCTCGCCGGCGCTGGGCCAGGACGCCGGCCTGCTGCTGGGCCGCCAGACCGGCGTGGCGATCAGCGCCGATGTGGAAGCGGTGCTGGCCGGCGCGGACTGCCTGATCGACTTCACTCGCCCCGAAGGCACGCTTGCCCACGTGGCCGCGGCTAAGAAACTGGGCGTGAAGATGGTGATCGGCACCACCGGCTTCGACGAAGCCGGCAAGGCCGCGCTGGCTGAGGCCGCCAGGTCGATCGGCATCGTCTTTGCCGCCAACTTCAGCGTCGGCGTCAACGCCACCTTCAAGCTGCTGGAAGTGGCCGCCAGGCTGCTGTCGACCGGCTATGACATCGAAGTGATCGAGGCGCATCACCGCTTCAAGGTCGATGCTCCCTCGGGCACCGCGCTGAAGATGGGTGAAGTGATTGCCGATGCGCTTGGCCGTGACCTCAAGACCTGCGCCGTCTATGCCCGCGAAGGCCACACTGGCGAGCGCGACCCCAACTCGATCGGCTTTGCCACCGTGCGCGGCGGCGATATCGTCGGCGACCACACCGTGATGTTCGCCGGCATCGGCGAGCGCATTGAGATCAGCCACAAGTCGTCCAGCCGCCAGTCGTATGCCGACGGTGCCGTGCGCGCCGCCCGTTTCCTGGCCGACAAGCCCAACGGCCTGTTCGACATGCAGGACGTGCTGGGCCTGAAGTAAGGCGCAGCGGGGCGCGCAGGGCCGAAACTGGCCTGCCGCCACGGTTATAATCGTCTTCTTTCGCATTGCACGCCCGGCGGGCGCCGCGCAAGCGGCGCGCCCGCTGCTCTCATTCCAACGATTCCCCCGGATGCCGGCAGGCCAGTTGCCGCGCAAACGTTGTCCTGACTGCTGTCCCGACCATGCAAGACAAATACCTTCCTTCCGCCGTTGAACAAGCCGCCCAGCAGCACTGGCAAGCCATCGACGCCTATCGCGTGTCGGAGCATGCGGCCGGGGCCGACGGCAAGGAAAAGCCCAAGTTCTACGCCTGCTCGATGCTGCCGTATCCGTCGGGCAAGCTGCACATGGGCCACGTGCGCAACTACACCATCAACGACGTGATGGCGCGCTACCTGCGCATGAACGGCAACAATGTGCTGATGCCGATGGGCTGGGACGCCTTCGGCATGCCGGCCGAGAACGCCGCGCTGAACAACGGCGTGGCGCCGGCGGCCTGGACCTACGACAACATCGCTTACATGAAGAAGCAGATGCAGTCGATGGGCTTGGCGATCGACTGGTCACGCGAAGTCGCCACCTGCAGCCCGGACTACTACCGCTGGAACCAGTGGCTGTTCCTGAAGATGCTGGAAAAGGGCATCGCCTACCGCAAGACCGGCACCGTCAACTGGGACCCGGTCGACCAGACCGTGCTGGCCAACGAGCAGGTCATCGACGGCCGCGGCTGGCGTTCGGGCGCGGTAGTGGAAAAGCGCGAGATCCCGATGTACTACCTGCGCATCACCGAGTATGCGGAGGAACTGCTGGGCGACCTGGACCAGCTGGGCTGGCCCGAGCGCGTCAAGGTGATGCAGCAGAACTGGATCGGCAAGAGCGTGGGCGTGCGCTTTGCGTTTCCGCACGACATCCCGGGCGAGGACGGCAAGCCGATCAATGACGGCAAGCTGTACGTGTTCACCACGCGCGCCGACACCATCATGGGCGTGACCTTCTGCGCGGTCGCCGCCGAGCACCCGCTGGCCACGCACGCCGCACTGAACAACCCCGAACTGGCTGCCTTCATCGACGAATGCAAGCACGGCTCGGTCATGGAAGCCGACATGGCGACCATGGAGAAGAAGGGCATGCCGACCGGCCTGCAGGTGGTGCACCCGCTGACCGGCGAGAAGGTCGACGTGTGGGTCGGCAACTACGTGCTGATGAGCTATGGCGACGGCGCCGTGATGGGCGTGCCCGCGCACGATGAGCGCGACTTCGCCTTCGCGCTCAAGTACAAGCTGCCGATCAAGCAAGTCATCGACGTGAAGGGCCAGCCTTACTCGACCGAAGCCTGGCAGGAATGGTACGGCGACAAGGAAAACGGCACCTGCATCCACAGCGGCAAGTATGACGGCCTCGGCTACCAGGCCGCGGTCGAAGCCATTGCCGCCGACCTGGGCGCCAAGGGCATCGGCGAGAAGAAAGTGACCTGGCGCCTGCGCGACTGGGGCATCTCGCGCCAGCGCTACTGGGGCACGCCGATCCCGCTGATCCACTGCGACAGCTGCGGCGTGGTGCCGGTCCCTGAGAAAGACCTGCCGGTGGTGCTGCCCGAAGACCTGGTGCCGGACGGCACCGGCAACCCGCTGGCCAAGGATGCGCGCTTCCTGCAGTGCACCTGCCCGTCGTGCGGCAAGCCGGCGCGCCGCGAGACCGACACGATGGATACCTTCATCGACTCGTGCTGGTACTACATGCGCTATACCTGCCCGGACGCGGCCACCATGGTCGATGCGCGCAACGATTACTGGATGCCGATGGACCAGTACATCGGCGGCATCGAGCACGCGATCCTGCACCTGCTGTACGCACGCTTCTGGACCAAGGTCATGCGCGACCTGGGCCTGGTCAAGTTCGACGAGCCCTTCACCAACCTGCTGACGCAGGGCATGGTGCTCAACGAGACCTACTACCGCGAAGACGCCTCGGGCAAGAAGCACTGGTACAACCCGGCCGAGGTCGACCTGCGCACCGACGAGCGCGGCCGCCCGGTGGGCGCCACGCTGATCGCCGACGGCCAGCCGGTGGTGATCGGCGGCGTCGAGAAGATGTCGAAGTCCAAGAACAACGGCATCGACCCGCAGGCGCTGATCGACCAGTACGGCGCCGACACCGCGCGCCTCTTTGTGATGTTCGCCGCGCCGCCGGAGCAGCAGCTGGAATGGAGCGGCTCGGGCGTGGAGGGCGCCTCGCGCTTCCTGCGCCGCGTGTGGAACTACGGCTATGCCAATGCCGCGGCCATCCGCGACGGCGCCGGCGGCACGCCGACTGCCGATGACGCCGAGCTGCGCCGCGAGATCCACGGCGTGCTCAAGCAGGCCAACTACGACTACCAGCGCATCCAGTACAACACCGTGGTGTCCGCCACGATGAAGATGCTGAACGCGCTGGACGACGCCAAGACCGCTTCGCCGGCCGCGCGCCGCGAGTGCTTCGGCATCCTGCTGCGCGTGCTGTACCCGGTGGTGCCGCACGTCACCCACGGCCTGTGGGACCAGCTGGGCTACGCCGCCGAAGCCGGCGACCTGCTCGACGCCCCGTGGCCGCAGGTCGATGAAGCCGCGCTGGTGCGCAGCGAGATCGAACTGGTGCTGCAGATCAACGGCAAGGTGCGCGGCAGCATCACCGTGCCCGCCGACGCCGACCGCGCCGCCATCGAGGCAACCGCCGCCGCCAGCGAGACCGTGGCCAAGTTCGCCGAGGGCAAGGCGCCGAAGAAGATCGTGGTGGTGCCCGGCCGCCTGGTCAACGTGGTGTTGTAAGCTGGTCTCGGAACCTGACAAGGAATCGCCAAGAATGAAGCGACTGAACATGGGGCGCCGCAAGGTGCTCGCGGCAATGCTGGCAGTGCCGGCAACAGGCCTGCTGGCCGGCTGCGGCTTCCACATGCGCGGCAACTCGGATTTCGCCTTCAAGCGGCTCTATATCGGGATTCCGGCCAATTCGCTGATGGGCGCGGACCTGCGCCGCGCCATCCACGGCGGCTCCGACACCCAGGTGGTGGTCGACCAGAAGGAGGCCGACGCGCTGCTGGACGTGCTGCAGGACACCCGCACCAAGTCGATCTTGTCGATCACCACCACCGGCGTGGTGCGCGAATACCGCCTGACACAGCGCTTCACCTTCCGCCTGCGCGACGCCGCCGGCAAGGAACTGATCCCGCCGTCGCAGCTGGTGCTGACGCGCGACCTGACCTACAACGAAGCCAACACGCTGGCCAAGGACTACGAAGAGCAGCAGCTGTACCGCGACATGCAACGCGATATCGTGCAGCAGCTGATGCGCCGGCTGGCCGCCGTCAAGGCCATCTGATCACGGCATGCAGCTCAAGCTCGACGGGCTCGACGCACACCTGCGGCAGGCGAAGGCCAAGGGCCTGGCGCCGCTGTACGTGGTGCACGGCGACGAACACCTGCTGGTGCTGGAGGCCGTCGACCGCCTGCGCGCCGCGGCGCGCGAAGCCGGCTTCTCCGAGCGCGACGTGCTGGTGGCCGAGCGCGGCTTCCACTGGGGCCAGCTGGTCGAGGCGCAGCAGTCGATGTCGCTATTCGGCGACCGCAAGATCGTTGAACTCCGCATCCCGTCGGGCAAGCCCGGCAAGGACGGCGGCGAGGCGCTGCGCGCCGTGGCCGCCCAGCCGTCGCCCGACGTGGTGCTGCTGGTGACGCTGCCGCGGCTGGATTTTGCCGCGTCCAAGTCGGCCTGGTTCCAGGCGCTGGAAGGCGCCGGCGTGTCGATCAAGGTCGACTCCGTGGACCGCACCCGGCTGCCGGCCTGGGTCGGCGAGCGGCTGTCGCTGCAGCAGCAGCGCGTCGAGGGCGGCGAGCCTGGCCGGCGTTCGCTGCAGTTTATCGCCGACAAGGTCGAGGGCAACCTGCTGGCGGCGCACCAGGAAATCCAGAAGCTGGGGCTGTTGTACCCGCCCGGCGAACTCACCTTCGGCCAGGTGCACGATGCGGTGCTGAACGTGGCCCGCTACGACGTGTTCAAGCTGTCTGAATCGATGCTTTCTGGCGACGTGCCGCGGCTGGTGCGCATGCTCGAAGGGCTGCGCGGCGAGGGCGAGGCCACGGTGCTGGTGCTGTGGGCGCTGACCGAGGAAATTCGCGTATTATCCAAGGTCCGGCAGGGGCTGGCGGCCGGCAAGCCGGCGGGTGTGCTGATGCGCGAGCTGCGCGTCTGGGGCCCGCGCGAGCGGCTGGTGCCGCAGGCCGCGCAGCGCCTGGCGCAGCCAAGGCTGGACGCGGCGCTGGCGCTGGCGGCGCGGCTGGACCGCCAGGTCAAGGGCCTGTCGGACCTGCCGCCACCAGGCGGCAGCCCGCTGCCGGCGGAACCATGGGACGGGCTGCAGCAGCTTGCCCTGATGATCGCGCGCTGAACGCGCAACTCCACAGGTTTGCTTCCCCCGCCGCGTGCGGCGGGGGGACGGAAAACACACTGACGGCCACCACCCCAGGGCCACTGACATGAACGAGCTCGACCTCAACCAATACATGGACCGCGTCGGCCGCCAGGCCCGCGCCGCGTCGCGCGCCATGGCGCGTGCCTCCACGGCCGACAAGAACCGCGCGCTGCTGACCATCGCGGCTGCCATCCGCCGCGATGCCGACAAGCTCAAGGCGGTCAACGCGCGTGACGTTGAACGCGCCCGCGCCAACGGCCAGGACGCCGCCTTTATCGACCGCCTGACGCTGTCGGACAAGGCCATCGCCACCATGGCCGCGGGCCTGGAGCAGATCGCCGCCCTGGCCGACCCGATCGGCGAGATCTCGAACATGAAGTTCCGCCCGACCGGCATCCAGGTCGGCCAGATGCGCGTGCCGCTGGGCGTGATCGGCATCATCTACGAGTCGCGCCCGAACGTGACCATCGACGCCGCGGCGCTGTGCCTGAAGTCGGGCAACGCCACCATCCTGCGCGGCGGTTCCGAAGCAATCGAATCCAACACCGCGCTGGCGGCGCTGGTGGCCGAGGGCCTGTCCGCGGCCGGGCTGCCGTCCGAGGCGGTGCAGGTGATCGAGACTACTGACCGCGCTGCCGTGGGCCGGCTGATCACGATGACTGAATACGTCGACGTGATCGTGCCGCGCGGCGGCAAGAGCCTGATCGCGCGGCTGATGGAAGAAGCGCGCGTGCCGATGATCAAGCACCTGGACGGCATCTGCCACGTCTATATCGACGCCGCTGCCGACCTGGACAAGGCCGTGCGCGTCTGCGACAACGCCAAGACGCAGCGCTATGCGCCGTGCAACACCATGGAGACGCTGCTGGTGTCGCAGGACATCGCCGCCGCCGCGCTGCCGCCGCTGTGCCGCATCTACCAGGAGAAGGGCGTCGAACTGCGCGTGTGCCCGGCCACCCGCGCCACGCTGGAAGCGGCGGGCTTCACCGGCCTGGTCGATGCCGCGGAGGAAGACTGGCGCCTGGAATACCTGGCCCCGATCCTCGCCATCAAGACCGTGGCCGGACTGGACGAGGCCGTCGCCCATATCAACGAATACGGCTCGCACCATACCGATTCGATCATCACCGAGAACTACTCGGCGGGCATGCGCTTTATCCGCGAGGTCGATTCGGCCAGCGTGATGATCAATGCCTCGACGCGCTTTGCCGATGGCTTCGAGTACGGCCTGGGCGCGGAAATCGGCATCTCCAACGACAAGCTGCATGCACGCGGCCCGGTCGGGCTGGAAGGGCTGACGTCGCTGAAGTACGTGGTATTCGGGCACGGCGAGATCCGCACCTGACGCTCGCGCGCCAACAACAATAACAATCGTTCTCGAACGTCTCTCTGCCGATGCTCTGGGTCAAAGCGCTGCATATTGTCTTCGTGGTCTCGTGGTTCGCCGGCCTGTTCTACCTGCCGCGCATCTTCGTCAACCTGGCCATGGAAACCGACGCCGCCAGCACACAGCGCCTGTTGCTGATGGCGCGCAAGCTGTTTCGCTTCATGACCATGCTGGCGGTGCCGGCGGTGGTGTTCGGGCTGTGGCTGTACCTGGGCTACGGCATCGGCCGCGGCGCGGGGCAGGGCTGGATGCATGCCAAGCTGGCGCTGGTGCTGGTGCTGATCGGCTACCACCACGGCTGCGGCGTGCTGCTGCGCAAGTTCGAGGCGGGGCGCAATACGCGCTCGCACAAGTTTTATCGCTGGTTCAATGAGCTGCCGGTGCTGGTGCTGCTGGCGGTGGTGATCCTGGTGGTCGTCAAGCCGTTCTGAGCCTGGCGCCCGGTCTGTTGTTGCCAATCCTGTTGCGGAACCGAAATGAGCAAGCTGGTTGACTATTACCTGACGCCGCAGTCGCCGTTCGTCTACCTGGGCCATGCGCGCTTTGCCGCCATCGCCGAACGCCATGGCGCGCAGGTGAACCTGAAGCCGTGCGACCTGGGTAAGGTGTTTTCCGTCTCCGGCGGGCTGCCGCTGTCGCAGCGCCCGCCCCAGCGCCAGGCCTACCGCCTGGTGGAGCTGGCGCGCTGGAGCGAATTCCTGGACCTGCCGCTGCATCCGCAGCCGACGTTCTTCCCGGTATCGGGCGACGCGGCCAGCAAGCTGATCATCGCCGCGCAGCTGGCGCACGGCACCGCCCGCGCGATGCAGCTGACCGGCGCCATTGGCGCGGCAGTCTGGGCGCAGCAGCGCAATATCTCCGATGCCGCCACGCTGGCGCAGATCGCCGACGAGGCCGGCTTGGACGGCGCCAGCCTGCTCAAGGCCAGCGAGGCGCAGTCGGTGCAGGCGGCCTATGCGCAGAACACCCAGGACGCGATTTCGGCCGGCGTATTCGGCGCGCCGTGGTACGTCCATGACGGCCAGCCCTTCTGGGGCCAGGACCGGCTGGATTTCCTCGAGCGCGCCCTGGCGGCGGCTTGAGCTAAGCTTCGGATAGATCCCCGTCCGCTACGGCGGACGTTTTTGTTTGCAGGATACCCAACACATGACCCAAGCCTTCTTTGCCCCTTGCCCGCGCGGCCTGGAGAGCGCGCTCGCCGAAGAACTGCGCGAGATCGCCGCGATGCCGGGCATGGCCGCGCTGGCGCCGTTCACGGTGCACCAGGAAGTGCCGGGCGGCGTCAATTTCTCGGGCGAGATGGCCGCCGCCTATGCGGTCAACCTGCATTCGCGCATTGCCAGCCGGGTGCTGATGCGCGTGGCGGCGCGCGGCTACCGGCATGAGGACGACATCTATACGCTGGCGCGCGGCGTGCGCTGGGAGCAGTGGTTTTCGCCCGATGAATCGCTGCGTGTGGACATCACGTCGCACAAGTCGCCGCTGCGCAGCCTGAATTTCACCGCGCTGCGCGTCAAGGACGGGGTCTGCGATGCCCTGCGCGAGCGCGTGGGCGCGCGCCCGAGCGTCGATACCGCCAGCCCGGATGTGCGCATTTATGCCCATCTAACCGAGCATGACTGCACGCTGTACCTCGACACCACCGGCGAGCCGCTGTTCAAGCGCGGCTGGCGCACCGAGAAGGGCGAGGCGCCGCTGAAGGAAAACCTGGCCGCCGGCATCCTGCGCCTGGCGGGCTGGGTGCCGGGCCAGACCTTCCGGCCTTTCTACGACCCGATGTGCGGCAGCGGCACCTTCCTGATCGAGGCCGCGCAGGTGGCGCTGGGCATCGCGCCGGGCGGCAGCCGCAGCTTTGCCTTCGAATGGCTCAAGGGCATGGACACCAAGGCCTGGCAGAAGCTCAAGTCGGACGCGCAGCGCGTCCGCATGCTGGCCTCGGCCGATGAACTGCAGGTGGTGGGTTCGGACATCTCCACTGACATGCTGGCCATCACGCGCGCCAACTGGGAGCGTGCCGGCCTGCCGGGCGAGGCGCGCACCAAGCAGGTGGACGCGCGCTTCGTGCAGCCGCCTTTTGAAGAGCCGGGTTTGCTGTTGATGAATCCCCCGTACGGCGAGCGCATCGCGGTGCGTGGCCAGCGCCGCCTGCCAGAGGAAGAGATGCCGCGCGACGAGGTGGAGGAGGCCGCCGCCAACCAGTTCGCCAGTGCCTTTGCCACCACGCTCAAGCAGCATTTCGCGGGCTGGCAGGCGTGGGTGTTTACCGGCGACATGGGTTTCCCGCGCCGGCTGCGACTCAAGGAGTCGCGCCGCACGCCGCTCTACAACGGCAATATCGAATGCCGGCTGTTCCGCTTCGACATGGTGCGCGGCGCCAACCGGGTGCCGCAGGCGGACTGACGGCGCCCGCGGCGCCGGGCGGCGGGGTCAGGGGCGCTTGCGCCCCGTCAGTGCATCCGGATTGCGGCTGAAGTCCGCCAGGAAGCCCTGCAGGCTGACCACCGGCTCCTGCAGCAGGTGGCGCGGCAGGTCGAACAGCGCATAGATGAATTCTTCATTGCCTTCGCAGCGCTCTGCCGGCAGGCAGTATTGTTCCCAGTCCACGCACGCCGGCGTGTACATGCCGTTGCCGGGCCAGAAGAACGGCACCAGCCGGCCTTCGCGCAGGCCTTCGATCAGTGCCGCGGGGGCGTCGTAGGCTTCGGCCGACTCCACCTGGCTCATCAGCCCGGCGCGGGTCTCGATCACCATCAGCGTGGCGTGGCCCTGCGCGGTCAGCAGCAGGATGCCGGCCGGGTTGGGGTACAGGTAGTACTCGACAAAGCCATAGCGCGCGATGAGCTGGCGCACGCGCTCGGTGATGGCCGGATCGGACAGGAATGAGAACGAATGCCGCGTCAGCAGCTCGCGCAGCGTGCGCGACAGCGTGGCGAAGTACGCCTGCTGCATGGCCTCGATTTCCTGGTCCAGCCGCTCGACCATATTGCTTTCATGCTTCTTCACGCAGCGGTCGATCAGCCCGTGGTTGAAGCCTTGCACGGCGATGCTCTCGTCGGCGGTGCCGGTCAGCAGGATGGTCTTGCAGGGCAGGTCCTGCAGCGCCTGGCAGAATTCCAGCCCGTCCATCTGCGGCATCGAATAGTCGACCACCACCACGCCCGGCTGCAGGAAGCGCTTGAAGTCGTGTATCTGGCGGTAGATGCGGTCGATGTCGAGCTGCACGGTGCGCCGCTCGGTCAGGAAGGTCAGGTCGTCGTGCGTCACGCGCACCGGCAGGAAGCCCGGGAAGCGGGTGGCATAGGCCTCGCGGATCCATTGCAGCGCTTCACGCGGATCGGTGAAGGTGATCACCGCGCGCGAGGCATCCATCTGGAACGCCAGGCTGTCGATGAACGACTTGCTGTCATCGACCAGGACGGTCAGGACCGGGTGATGGAAGACCGACAGGTTCCTGTCGTGCGGGTTGAAGGTCATGGAGCGGCGGGCAGGGGTTCGGCGCAGTGGTTAGGCACAGGCGTGGCGCAAGCGGCAAGCCGGTGTGCGCATTCGCAGGCCAGTATAGCGCGCCACGGCTGCCTTGCAAGACAGGCCTTGCAGTCAGGGCCGGCGGCAGGAGGAGCCCGGCGGGCGCCGGGCGGGAGAAGCGCCCGCGGCAGGGCCGGGATGGCCCGGGCCTGCGCGCGGCGCGCGGACGGCCTTAGTCGACCGCCTTGAACATGTCTTCGACCACCTTCTTGGCGTCGCCGAACACCATCATGGTCTTGTCCATGTAGAACAGCTCGTTGTCCAGCCCGGCATAGCCGGCGGCCATGGAGCGCTTGTTGACGATGATGGTCTTGGCCTTGTAGGCCTCCAGGATCGGCATGCCGGCAATCGGCGACTGGGGGTCGTTCTTGGCCGCCGGGTTGACCACGTCGTTGGCGCCCAGCACCAGCACCACGTCGGCCTGGCCGAACTCGCTGTTGATGTCTTCCATCTCGAAGACCTGGTCGTACGGCACCTCGGCCTCGGCCAGCAGCACGTTCATATGGCCCGGCATGCGGCCCGCCACCGGGTGGATCGCGTACTTCACGTTCACGCCCTTTTCCGCCAGCTTCTCGGTCAGTTCCTTGAGCGCGTGTTGGGCGCGCGCCACGGCCAGGCCATAGCCCGGCACGATGATGACCGTCTCCGCATTGCCCATCAGGAACGCGGCATCGTCGGCGGAACCCGACTTGACCGGGCGCTGCTGCTGATCGCCCGTCGCCGCCGCCGCCGTCGCGCCGCCGAAACCGCCCAGCAGCACGTTGAAGAACGACCGGTTCATCGCCTTGCACATGATGTACGACAGGATCGCACCGGAGGAGCCCACCAGCGAGCCAGCGATGATCAGCATCGGGTTGTTCAGCGAGAAGCCGATGCCCGCCGCTGCCCAGCCCGAGTACGAGTTCAGCATCGACACCACCACCGGCATGTCGGCGCCGCCGATCGGGATGATGATCAGCACGCCCAGCACGAAGGCGATCGCCAGCATGATCAGGAACGGCAGCCAGTCCTGCGACAGGAAGAAGATGACGCCGAAGCCCACCATTGCCACCGCCAGCAGCAGGTTCAGCCAGTGCTGGCCGGCGAACACCACCGGCGCGCCCTGGAACAGGCGGAACTTGTAGCGCCCGGCCAGCTTGCCGAAGGCGATCACCGAGCCCGAGAACGTAATCGCGCCGACGAAGCAGCCGATGAAGAGCTCGATGCGGTTGCCCAGCGGGATCAGGTGCGAGCCTGCCGGGCTGATGCCGAACGCCGCCGGCTCGGCCACTGCCGCCACCGCGATGAACACCGCGGCCAGGCCGATCAGCGAGTGCATCGCCGCGACCAACTCGGGCATCTTGGTCATCTGCACTTTCTTCGCCACGTAGGCACCGATGCCGCCGCCGACCACGAGCGCGGCGAAGATCAGCGCCAGGCCCGTGCCCACCGACGACTGGGCCGTGCCCGCCGCGAGGAATTCATTCTTCAGCTTGATGATCAGGACCAGCGTGGTCACCACGGCAATGGCCATGCCGATCATGCCGAAGGCATTGCCCTTGCGCGCCGAGGCCGGGTGCGACAGGCCCTTGAGCGCCTGGATAAAGCAGACTGAGGCCACCAGGTAGAGCAGGGTGACGAGGTTCATGCTGACAAGACCGGTCATCACGCGCCCTCCCTGGCCAGCGCCGGCTTGGCCTCAGGCGCCTTGGCCTTCGGTTCCTTCTTCTTGAACATCTCCAGCATGCGCTGGGTGACCAGGAAGCCGCCGAACACATTGACCGCGGCCAGTGCCACTGCCAGCGTGCCCATCACGCGCCCGACCCCGCCTTCGGTCAGGCCCGCGGCGAGCATGGCGCCGACGATGATGATCGCCGAGATCGCGTTGGTCACCGCCATCAGGGGTGTATGCAGGGCTGGCGTAACCGTCCAGACCACGTGGTAACCCACGTAGATCGCCAGCACGAAGATGATCAGGTTGATCACCGTGTGGTTCACCATCTCCATCGACTTCTCCTCCGTTGCTTTGAATCCGGGATGCGGCGTTTTACTGTGTTTTTTCTTTGCTGCATTACGGCGTGCCAAGGGCCAGTGGCTCTGACTGACGGCGCGCTCCCTCTCCCGCAAGCGGGAGAGGGGAGCAACCCTGCGGCAGGCCGCCATCAGAACTTCTTGATTTCCTTGATGCCGTTGTTCTCGTTCACCAGGATGACCTTGGGCTTGTAGGCGGCGATCTCCTCGTCGCTCATCGGCGCGTAGGTGCAGATGATCAGCTGGTCGCCCAGGTGCGCGCGGCGCGCCGCGGCGCCGTTCAGCGAGATCTCGCCGCTGCCGCGCTCGCCCTTGATGATGTAGGTGGAGAAGCGCTCGCCGTTGTTCACGTTGTACAGCTCGATCTTCTCGAACTCCTTCATGTCGGCAGCGTCCAGCAGGTCCTGATCGATGCCGCACGAACCCTCGTAGTTGAGGTCCGCCTGCGTCACGGTGACGCGGTGGAGCTTGGCGCGGAGCATGATGCGTTGCATGGGTGATACGTCCTTATATTTGATGCAAAAGCAGTGGGCGCACGGCTCCCGTGGAAATTACGCCGCCTCTCGCACGATCTGGCCGTCCCTGCACATCAGGCAGGCCGCGACGATGTCGTCTTCAAGGTTCAGCGTGAACTGGCCGTCCTTGTCGACGACCAGCTTGAGGAAGTCCAGCACGTTGCGGGCATAGAGCGCCGAGGCGTCGGCCGCGACCATGCTGGCCAGGTTGGTGTGGCCGATGATGATGACGCCGTTGTGGTTGACCACTTCGTCGGCCACCGTCAGCGGGCAGTTGCCGCCCTGTGCCGCGGCCAGGTCTACCACCACCGAGCCGGGTTTCATCTGCCCCACGGTGGTTTCCTGCAGCAGCACCGGCGCCTTGCGGCCCGGGATCAGTGCGGTGGTGATGACGATGTCGGCCTGGACGGCGCGCTGGTGCACCAGCTCGGCCTGGCGCTTCATCCAGTCCGGCGGCATCGGGCGGGCATAGCCGCCGACGCCCTGGGCGATCTCGCGCTCTTCATCGGTGAGGAAGGGCACGTCGAGGAACTTGGCGCCGAGCGATTCGATCTGCTCCTTGACCGCTGGGCGCACATCGGAGGCCTCGATCACCGCACCGAGCCGCTTGGCCGTGGCGATGGCCTGCAGGCCGGCGACGCCCGCGCCCAGGATCAGCACGCGCGCGGCCTTGACGGTGCCGGCGGCGGTCATCAGCATCGGCATGAAGCGCTGGTAGTGGTGCGCGGCCACCAGCACGGCCTTGTAGCCGGCGATGTTGGCCTGCGACGACAGCACGTCCATGCTCTGCGCGCGCGTGGTGCGCGGCGCGGCTTCCAGGGCAAAGGCGGTGATGTTCGCAGCGGACATGCGCGCGTTGTTCTCGGCGTCGAAGGGATTGAGCATGCCGACCAGTACGGCGCCTGGCTTCATCTGCGCCAGTTCGGCGGCGTCCGGCGCGCGCACCTTCAAAACCAGTTGCGCGCCCAGTGCTTCGGCTGCGGTGCCGAAGGTGGCGCCGACCGCCTCATACGCGCCGTCGGGCTGGCTGGCGCTTACGCCGGCGCCGGCCTGCACGACCACCTTGTGGCCCTGGGCGACGTACTTCTTGACTGTCTCCGGGGTGGCGGCGACGCGAGTCTCGCCGGCCCGCGTCTCCTGCGGGATGCCGATGTACATCGTCAATTTCTCCTTTAGCTGGCGTCTTGTCTGGTTGGGCGGACCGACGGCTGGCCCGTGCGCGCCGCAGGCTTAAGCCGCAGCGCAACAATTTTTTCGCAGCTTACAGGAATCTGACGTTCAACGGTGACCGGCCGGTCGGCTTTTGCGGCGACCGCCAAAGGGTAGTTGCAGCCGGCAATTCAGCACCAGGCGGGCTCATCGGCCGGGGGCCATGGCGGGTCGGCGGCGCTGCACGATGGGCCCGCAACCGGTAGAATGCGGGATTGCCTAAAAATTGAGCATCATGTCAAGTGACTGGAATGCCAGCGTGACCGTTGCCGCCGTGATCGAGCGCGGTGGACGCTTTCTGCTGGTCGAAGAGGAAACCGCCGACGGGCTGCGCCTGAACCAGCCCGCCGGGCACCTGGACCCGGGCGAGAGCCTGATCCGCGCCGTGATCCGCGAAACCCTGGAAGAGACCGCGCACACCTTTGAGCCGCGCGCGCTGCTGGGCTGCTACATGGGCCGTTCGCTGTCGTCGCGCACCGGCACCGATGTGACCTATGTGCGCTTTGCCTTTACCGGCGACCTCGGCTCGCTCGACGCCGGCCGCCAGCTCGATACCGGCATCGTGCGCACGGTCTGGATGAGCGCGGAAGAACTGCGCGCCTGCCCGGAGCGTCACCGTTCGCCGCTGGTGATGGCCTGCGTCAACGACTACCTGGCCGGCAAGCGCTTTGCGCTGGACGCCTTGTACACGCACCCGTCGGCGCTGGCCGCGGCCGTCCCGCTGGGAGTGCAGCTGTGAGTGGTGCGGGAAAACGTGTCGTCGTGGGCATGTCGGGCGGGGTCGATTCATCGGTGACCGCGTGGCTGCTCAAGCAGCAGGGCTACGAGGTCATCGGCCTGTTCATGAAGAACTGGGAAGACGATGACGACAGCGAGTACTGCTCCACGCGCCAGGACTGGCTGGACGTGGTGTCGGTGGCCGACCTGATCGGCGTTGACGTGGAGGCGGTCAACTTTGCCGCCGAGTACAAGGACCGGGTCTTTGCCGACTTCCTGCGCGAATACTCCGCCGGGCGCACGCCCAACCCGGACGTGTTGTGCAATGCCGAGATCAAGTTCAAGGCCTTCCTCGACCATGCCATGTCGCTGGGGGCGGAAACCATCGCCACCGGCCACTATGCGCGCGTGCGGCAGAACGCGGCCGGCCGGTTCGAGCTGCTCAAGGCGCTCGACCATACCAAGGACCAGAGCTACTTCCTGCACCGGCTGAACCAGGCGCAGCTGTCGCGCACGCTGTTCCCGCTGGGCGAGATCCCCAAGACGCGCGTGCGCGAGATTGCCGCCGAGATCGGCCTGCCGAACGCGAAAAAGAAGGACTCCACCGGCATCTGCTTTATCGGCGAGCGCCCGTTCCGCGATTTCCTGAACCGCTACCTGCCGACCAAGCCGGGCCCGATGAAGACGCCCGAGGGCAAGGTCGTGGGCGAGCATATCGGCCTGGCCTTCTACACGCTGGGCCAGCGCAAGGGCATTGGCCTGGGCGGCAGCCGCGACGGCAACGGCGATGCCTGGTATGTGGCGCGCAAGGATATGGCGAACAATACGCTTTACGTGGTGCAGGGCCACGACCACCCGTGGCTGCTGACGCCGGTGCTGACCGCGTCGGACCTGTCCTGGGTGGCCGGCGAGCCGCCTGCCGCGGGCGCGCCGATGGCGGCCAAGACGCGCTACCGCCAGAGCGATGCCGCCTGCACGGTGCAGGCGGTGGACGGCGACGCGCTGACGCTCGGGTTTGCCGAGGCGCAATGGGCGGTTACGCCCGGCCAGTCGGCGGTGCTGTATGACGGCGACATCTGTCTGGGCGGCGGCATCATCCAGTAAGCGCTGCCGCTGCACGAAAAAACACCCGCTCGAGGCGGGTGTTTTCTTGTCGGCCGCTGCGGATCAGCCGCGCGGCGGCTCCGTATCGATAAACGACTGGCGTTTGGACAGCTTTTCCTCCAGCGCCGCCAGGTTGGGATGGCTCTCGCGCCAGGCGATCTCGGGGAAGCGGAAGTCCAGGTAGGACAGCGCGCAGCCCACCGCCACGTCGGCCAGCGAATAGTGCGTGCCAGTGCAGAAGGGGCGGTCGGCCAGGCCGTGCGCCATGGCCACCAGCGCCGCGTCGATCTTGCCGCGCTGGCGTTGCACCCAGCGCTCGCTGCGCTCGTGCGGCTCGCGCTGGGTTGCCTCCAGGCGCACCAGCAGCGCAGCGTCGAGCAGGCCGTCGGCGAGCGCCTCCCAGCAGCGGACTTCCAGGCGCTCGCGCCCGCCCTGCGGGATCATCCGGCCGACCGGCGTCAAGGTGTCGACATATTCGACGATCACGCGCGAATCGAAGATCGCGCCGCCGTCTTCCATGACCAGGCAAGGCACTTTGCCGAGCGGGTTGAACTGGCCGATCCTGGTCTCGGGCGACCAGACATCCTCTTCGATGAGCTGGCACTCGATCTTTTTCTCGGCCATCACCACGCGCACCTTGCGCGCGTAGGGACTGGTCCGGGACGCATACAGCTTCATGTTCTCCCCTTGAGCTTGTTATGAAGTGCATCGTCGCTCTGCGGCAGCGGCGGTGGGGCACGCGGCTTGCCCGATGCACTTCATAACAGGCTACTGGAACGGCGTGCGCGAGTATACCCGCGGTGCGTGGCGAATGCGGGCTTGCGCACCGATGCCCCGCGGCGGCGCTTTACCGCTGCCCGGAGCCGGGGCAGGGGTGGTAAAATCCCGCGTTGCGCAGCGCCGGCGGGCCTGCCGGCATTGCGTTTTGGACGCATCCGGCCGCATAAAGTCGCTTTTTCGATCCCTCCCGCCGCCAACGCTGACAGCGCCAGCCCCCGCGGCGCGCCTTGTTCGTCGCCTTCTTCCATTGCCTCCCTTTTCCCGGTTTCCAGCATGACCTCCTCTTCGCTTTCGCCGCTCACCGCCCTGTCCCCGATCGATGGCCGTTACGCCGCCAAGGCCGATGCGCTGCGCGAATGGCTGTCCGAGGCCGCTTTCATGCGCAACCGCGTCAAGGTCGAGGTGCACTGGCTGATCGCGCTGGCGCAGGCCGGCCTGCCCGACATGCCGAAGTTTTCGGCCGCCTCCGAGGCCGCGCTGCTGGCGCTGGTGGACAAGTTCAGCGAGGCCGATGCCGCCCGCATCAAGGAAATCGAAGCCGTCACCAACCATGACGTGAAGGCGGTCGAGTACTGGCTCAAGGAACAGGTCAAGGGCAACGCCGAGCTGGAAGCCGCCAGCGAGTTCATCCACTTCGCCTGCACCTCGGAAGACATCAACAACACCTCGCACGGCATGATGCTCAAGGGCGCCCGCGAGGGCGTGGTGGTGCCGGCGCTCAAGCGCGTGCACGCCCGCCTGGTCGAGCTGGCCAGGCTCAATGCCGCGCAGCCGATGCTGTCGCGCACTCACGGCCAGCCGGCCAGCCCGACCACGCTGGGCAAGGAAATGGCCAACGTGGCCGCGCGCCTGGCGCGAGCGATCCAGCGCATCGAGCAGGTCGAGCTGCTGGGCAAGATGAACGGCGCGGTGGGCAACTACAACGCCCACCTGTCGGCCTACCCGACCTTCGACTGGGAAGCCTTCTCGAAGCAGGTGATCGAGACCCGCCTGGGCCTGGCCTTCAACCCCTACACCATCCAGATCGAGCCGCACGACTACATGGCCGAGCTGTTTGACGCGATCGCCCGCGCCAACACCATCCTGCTCGACCTGAATCGCGACGTCTGGGGCTATATCTCGCTGGGCTATTTCAAGCAGAAGACCAAGGCCGGCGAAATCGGCTCGTCGACCATGCCGCACAAGGTCAACCCGATCGACTTCGAGAACTCCGAAGGCAACCTGGGCCTGGCCAACGCGGTCCTGCGCCACTTGTCCGAGAAGCTGCCGCTGTCGCGCTGGCAGCGCGACCTGACCGATTCGACCGTGCTGCGCAATATCGGCGTGGCCTTCGGCTACAGCCTGCTGGCCTATGAGGCCTGCCTGCGCGGCCTGGGCAAGCTGGAAACCAACCCCGAGCGCCTGGACGAAGACCTGGACAACTGCTGGGAGGTGCTGGCCGAGCCGGTGCAGACCGTGATGCGCCGCTTCGGCGTGCCCAACCCGTACGAGCAGCTCAAGGAGCTGACCCGCGGCAAGGGCATCTCGCGCGAGGCGCTGCAGACCTTCATCAACGGCCTGGCGATCCCCGACGACGCCAAGAAGCTGCTACTGGACATGACGCCCGCCAGCTATATCGGCAAGGCCGTGGTGCTGGCCGAGCGCATCTGACGCCACATTCCGCCCCCGAATCGGGGCGACGTGCTGCAAAAGCCATCCGCGAGGATGGCTTTTTGCTTTTCTGGCGCAGCGCGGCCGGCAGGTCGCTGCGGCTTTGTGCCGCTTGCGACAGAATGTCACTTCAAAGCATTTGAATAACTTAATGAAGGACTGTCCTTCATCGGCGCACAGCCCGCCGCAATAATGCGAGAATCGTAAGCGCACGGGCGGGTCCGCCCTCGCCGGTGCCTTCCCCAAAATTGTGAAACGCTCCTGCGCGAGCGAGAGGAATTCGATGCGTTCTACCGCCAATGCCCCCACCGGCTACGGTGCCACCGCGATCGCCTTGCACTGGGTCATTGCGCTGGCGATCTTCGCCGCGTTCGGGCTCGGCCTGTACATGACGGGCATTCCGGGGCTGACGCCGACCAAGCTCAAGCTCTACTCCTGGCACAAGTGGCTGGGCGTGACGATCTTCGCGGTTGCCGTGCTGCGCGTGCTGTGGCGTGCAACCCATGCGGCACCGCCGGTGGCGCCCGGCACGCCGGCCTGGCAGGCCAGGGCTGCGGCCGGCGCCCATCACCTGCTGTACCTGCTGATCGTGATCGTGCCGATCAGCGGCTACCTCTACAGCTCGGCCGCGGGCGTGCCGGTGGTCTACCTGGGCCTGTGGAAGATGCCGGCGCTGCTGGAAAAGAACGACGAACTGAAAGAAGTACTGAAATTTGTCCATATCTGGCTGAACTACCTGATGGCGGCTGTGGTCGTTGTCCATGCAGCGGCGGCGGTCAAGCACCAGTTCGTCGACCGCGACGGCACGCTGGGCCGGATGCTGCCGTTCCTGCGCTGAGGCGCCGCCCCGGCCAACTTTTTCCGTACCGCGGCGCGCTGCGCCGACCCTGACAGGAGTTTTTTGAGATGAAACGCAATTCCCGCCGCGGCTCGCTCGTCATCGCCGCCGTCCTGGCCGCCTCCGGCATTGCCGCCAACCTGGCCTGGGCGCAGGTTGACGCCGCCAAGAGCTCGGTGACCGCGGTCGCGCGCCAGATTGGCGTGCCGATGGAAGGCAAGTTCAAGAAGTTCGATGCCGCGGTCAGCTTCGACCCGGCCAAGCTGGCGACCTCGTCGGCCAAGGTCGAGATCGATGTGTCCAGCTTCGAGATCGGCGACGCCGAGACCACCAAGGAAGTGAAGGGCAAGGACTGGTTTGACGCCGCCAAGTACCCCAAGGCCGTGTTCCAGTCCACCAGCATCAAGAACGGCACGCCGGGCAAGTACGACGTGGCCGGCAAGCTGACCATCAAGGGCAAGACCGTGGACGTGGTGGTGCCCGCCACCTACCGCCAGGAAGGCGCGGTCCAGGTGTTCGAGGGCGCGCTGCCGATCAAGCGCACGGTCTTCAATATCGGCGACGGCGAATGGAAGGACACTTCCGTGGTGGCCGACGACGTGCAGATCAAATTCCGTATCGTGCTGGCCAAGAAGTAGGAAGCAAGGCCGGTATTCCGCTGACGTACCCAATCGACGTTCCTGAGAACGTTCCGCCCCAACCTGATTTGTCGGGAGATTTCATGAAACTGCGTTTCCTCGTTGCCGCCGTCGCGGCCATTTCCGCAACTGCCGCTTTCGGCGTGGCTTCGGCCAATACCGTGACGTACAACCTCGATCCGACCCACACCTACCCGAGCTTCGAGGCCGACCACCTGGGCGGCCTGTCGACCTGGCGCGGCAAGTTCGACAAGTCCAGCGGCGTGGTCACGCTGGACCGTGCCGCCAAGGCGGGCTCGGTCGAGGTCAAGATCGACCCGGCTTCGATCGATTTCGGCAATGCCAAGCTGAACCAGCACGCCAAGGGCCCCGACATGTTCGACGTGGAAGCCTTCCCCGAGGCCGTCTACAAGGGCAAGTTCTCCAAGTTCAAGGGCGACGTGCCGACCGAGGTTGACGGCATGCTGACGCTGCGCGGCGTGTCCAAGCCGGTTAAGCTGGAAATCCGCGACTTCAAGTGCATCCAGCACCCGATGCTCAAGCGCGAAGCCTGCGGCGCCGACGCCGTAGGCCATTTCAACCGTGCCGACTTCGGCCTGGACTATGGCGTGAAAATGGGCTTCAAGCCCGAGGTCAAGCTCGCCATCCAGGTGGAAGGCGTGCGCGCGGACTGAGCGTGCCAGCCCGCTGCGCCGGGCTTCCAGGCAGTCAAGGCCGGCCATGCCGGCCTTTTTTGTTGTCCGGCATCATTCAGGCGCCTGCCAGGGCACTTGGTTGTACGACCCCCGACGGGCACAGTACAATGGCCCGCGGCAATTCCTCCTTGATCGGGGCAATGCTACTCCTGCCAAGGCGGGGGCAGCCATGCCCGCAACCGGCTAAAGCGCATCACTATGAGCATTCGCTGCATGTCCCGATACCGGTAGCCATCCCCGCGACCTCCTCGCCCCTCATGCTGTACCTGGCCGTTCCGCCTTGCCTGTACGGTCCGCAGCGTTTCTCGGTTTTCCCTGGCGCAATACCGTGTATTCCAAAACGCAAATCGATCCGGTAGTTGGTTTCCGCAACTCGCAGGGCGAGCAGGTGCGGGGCACGATCATCAATCTCCAGAGAAAGTCTCTGGTGATGGAAATCTACAATCCGTATTCGATCGTGCAGGTCAGCGAGGTGCTGAGCGAACTCAGCGTCCGCATGGGGGCCAAGAACGCCTACCTCGGCAAGGCCGTGGTGATGAGCCTGGTGAACACCGGCCTGACCGCCGTGGTGTCGCTGACGCTGATCGACGAGTGGCGCGAACTGACGGACCTGACCAACGAGCCCAAGTCAGTCGCGCGCGAAGCCGAGCTTTTTGTGCAGGACTGGGACACGCGCTTCAATATCCGGCGCGACTACCAGATCGTGGTCAACGAGATGCGCGCGTTCCTGTCCGAAGTGTCGCGCTGGGTCGAGCAGGTCGACATGACCGAATCGCTGCCAAAGATTGAAGGCAAGCTCCGCGAGGACGTCTTCTACGAGCTGGCCACGCCCATCATGGTCAAGACAAAGACCTACCTGGATTGGCTTGAGGGCGAGGCCCAGCGCGTGGATCCGGAGATCGCGCCGGTGCACCGCACTTACGCGCAGTCGGCGCTGCACCCGCTCTTGCTGCGGGCGCCGTTCGTATACCGCACCTTCACCAAGCCGCTCGGCTATGCCGGCGACTACGAGATGGTGAACCAGATCCTGAACGACCCGCAGCAGGGTCCCACCACCTATTTCCAGATCGTCAACACCGCCTTCCTCAAGGCGGCGGTGGCGACCGCGCACCGCAACCGCATCGAACTGCTGATCGATTTCCTGACGCGCCAAGCCGATCGCGCGCGCGCCGCTGGCCGGCCGTTCCGCGTGCTCAACGTGGGCTGCGGCCCTGCCTTCGAGATCCAGCGCTTCGTGCGCGAATACCCCAACCCCGAACTGCTGTCGTTCCAGTTGGTCGACTTCAGCGAAGAGACGCTGGAGTTCACGCGTAGCACGATCGAACGCTCGGCCACCAGCGCCGGGAGCAAGGTTGCCGTCGAGATGGTGCACCAGTCCGTGCATGAACTGCTCAAGCGGCGCATCTCGCCGGACGATACCAGTGCAAGGGAGTTCGACGCGGTCTATTGTGCGGGCCTGTTCGACTACCTGTCCGACAAGGTGTGTACGCGGCTACTCTCGTATTTCGCCTCCCGCTCGCGGCACGGAGGGCAGATTCTGGTAACCAACGTCCACGTCGACAATCCTGAGAAATTCGGCATGGAACACCTGCTGGAGTGGTACCTGATCTACCGCGACGACGCGGGCATGGCGCAGCTACTGCCTGAAAATTCGCACTCGCACCGCATTTACGGCGATGCCACCGGCGTCAACGTATTTGCGGAAGCCACCATTGACTGAAGCAGTCCTTGCGGGGCACGCCATGAGCACCAACCAACTCTACGCCGGCTACCAGTCCGAGCTGGCTGACTTTCGCCTGGCATTCAGCCGTGGCGGCGCCTATACCGCGATCGCGCTGGTTCTGCTCGGCGTCGGACTCGATTACGGCCAGTATCCGCAGCAGCAGCTTGCCTTCGGGGTGGCGCGCGTGCTGGTGTCGCTGTTGATCGCGGGCGTGGTGGTGGTGCTGTACAGCGCTGCGGGGCGCCGCTTCGCGCCATGGCTGACGCTGACGTGGCTGCTGCTGCCACAGATCATGATTGCGTGGATGATCTGGCAGACTGAAGGGGCGCAGTCGCCATACTACGTCGGGCTTAACCTCGCGATCTTCGCGTCGGGCATCGCGCTGCCGTTCGGCTTGTGGCAGAACCTGGTGTTCGGCGTGCTCTCGTACCTGCTGTACGTACTGGCATGCCTGTTCCACCCCGGCGGCATCGAGCCGGTGGGCGCTTTTATCGCCAATTCACTGTTCCTGCTGTTCGCCGCGGCGGCCAGCGGGGTCTATACCTTCTTCAACGAGCGGGCGCGCTTCATGTTGTTCCGTCTGAAGGACGAGGTCGCCGAGAAGAATACTGAGCTCGAGGTGATCAACCGCCGGCTGGCCGACATCAAGGGCCAGATGCTGCAGCAGGAGAAGATGGCCGCCATCGGTACGCTGGCGGCCGGGCTGCTGCACGAGGTGAACAACCCGGTCAACTTCTGCCTGATGGCGATCGAGGTGGCGATGGAAGAGCCGCAGGCCAAGGAGAACCCTTCGCTGGAAGAGTGCCTGGTCGACGCCAAGCAGGGGATGCAGCGCATCCAGCATATCGTCTCCGACCTCAAGACCTTTGCCTACCGCAAGCCGGGCGCCGAGGTGGAAGGCACGCCGTTCCTGTTCGAGAAGGCGCTCGATTCGTCGATCCGGCTGACCGCGCATGAGCTGCGCGGCGTCAGCCTCAGCCGCGAACTGCCTGCCGACACCCTGGTGCTGGGCGACGAGGCGGCCATCATCGGCGTGCTGATCAACCTGTTCTCGAATGCCGCGCTGGCCATGCGCAAGGCGGGCACGGCCGCGCCGGCGATCCATACCACGGCCCGGTGGGACAACCACCGCCTGCACATCATGGTGCGCGACAACGGCCCTGGCATCCCCCAGGAAAACCTGGCGCGCGTGTTCGAGCCGTTTTTCACTACGCGCGAGGTGGGGCAGGGGCTTGGCCTGGGCCTGTCGATCAGCTACGCGGTGGTGGAGCGCCACGGCGGGCAGCTGTATGCCGAGAGCGAACTGGGCCAGTGGACCTCGTTCAGCTTCGACCTGCCGCGTGCGGAGTAACCAGCCATGAGCGAAGTGAAGCAGGCACGGCTTGCCGTTCTCTATGTCGACGACGAGGAGATGGCGCGCAAGTATTTCGCCCGGGCCGCCGGCGGCGACTATGAGGTGCTGGTGGCAGACGGCGCCGACGAGGCTCTGGCAGTGCTGCGCGCGGACCCTGCCCGCGTGGCGGTGCTGGTGACCGACTTCCGCATGCCCGGGCGCGACGGCGGCCAGCTGCTGCGCCAGGTGGCGCAGGAATACCCGCAGATCGTGCGCATCCTGGTCACGGCCTATGCCGACAAGGATGTGCTGCTGGAAACGGTCAACAGCGGCGAAGTCTTCCGCATCCTGGAAAAGCCGCTGAGCGTGGCCGACCTGCGCGAGGTGCTGGCACGCGCCGCCGAGCGCCACCGCGAGCGCACCCTGCGCCAGCACCGGCTGATGGCGATCGACGAGACCCTGGCCTTCCTGGCGCACGAACTGAACACGCCGCTGGCGGCCATCGCCAACTTTGCCCACGGCATCCGCGGCCGTGTCGCCGGCGAATACAGCGCTGGCCGCCAGGCCGAGATCGGCCAGGCGGCCAGCGCCATGTACGACAACGCCCAGTATTGCCTGGCGGTGCTGTCATCGTTCCTGCAATCAGTGCGCAACAGTGCCGGCAGCATGCCGGCCCGGTCCGATGCCGGTACCGAGGTCAGCGCCGGCACGCTGGTCACATCGCTGCTGGACAGCTACCCGTTCGCGGGCGACCAGCGCAGCTGGGTGCAGGTGGAGATGCACGGCGATTTCCCGGTGCAGACGCTGCCCAACTGCGTGGCGCTGGTGCTCTCCTCGGTGATGAGCAACGCGCTGCGGGCGCTGCGCAGTGTCGGCACGCCGGCGTTGCGCTTTGTGGTGGTGGAGCAGCCGCGCCCGGAAATCCGCATCTGCGACAACGGGCCGGGCATTCCGCCGGAAGTGATGGAGCGGCTGCTGGTCGATCCTGTCACCACCCACGCCAGTGCCGGCGGCAGCGGGCTGGGCATGATTTTTTGCAACCGCGTCATGCAGTCGTTTGGCGGCGGCATCCGGATCGAATCCGCATCCGGTGCCGGCACCACGGTGACGCTGGACTTTCCAAGTTTCAAGAGTCGAAAGCATAGGAGTGACCGATGACCGAACCGAATGCCACGCAGGCACCACCCCCGGCGATTCTGTTCGTCGATGACGAAGCGACTGCAGTCAAGTATTTCCAGCGTGCCATCGGGGCGCTGGCACCGGTGGCCACCGGCGGCTCCGTTGAAGAGGGCAAGGCATTGCTCGACGCCCACGCAGGCAGCCTGGCGGTGCTGGTGTCCGACCAGCGCATGCCGGGCGAGTATGGCAACGAACTGCTGCGCTACGCGCGCGAGCGCTACCCGCATATCGTGCGCATCCTGACCACCGCGTATTCGGAGCTCGACCAGACCGTCGAAGCGGTCAACCAGGGGCAGATCCACCGCTACATCAAGAAGCCGTGGGACATCACCGCGCTGCGCATGGAGCTGAAGCAGGCGCTGGAACTGGCCGGCCTGCGCAAGGAACGCGACCAGCTGCTGCGCGAGAAGCTGTCCGTGCTGCAGACCCAGACCGTGGCCTCGCGCATCGGCATGGTGCATGCGCTGTGTGCCAGCCTGATCGGGCCGGGCCGTTTCCAGCCGGTGGAGACCTACCTCGCGGCGGTCGACCTCGCCGGCGCGGGCAGCGTCGAGCCGGACTGGCAGCGCATGGACTACGCCGACCTGGTGCGCGCAGAGGCCGAGCGCAGCGGCAGCTTCGGCCATGCCGTGGCCACGCGCCTGGCGGGCCTGCGCAGCGCCAATGCCGGCCGGGGCGCTGCCGATGCCGCCGCGGTGATTGTCGATGCGCTGGGCAGCGAGGTGGTGCGCCGCGACGGCGACACCGTGGTGTGGACCGCGCCGGCCACGCTGGCGGAGTTCCTCGCGCAGCCGATCGGCGCACCCGTGTCCGCGCAGCACGCGGCCTGGCTGGCCAGCCTGCTGTGGCTGGAAGAGGCTGGCGGCGCGCTGCAGTTTGCGCGCGACGGCAACACCGTGGTGTGCCGCGCATGCCCGCGCAGCGAGGCCTTCGCGGCCGACCGGCTGGCCGCGTGGATCGAGCGGTTCTCGATGCCGGCCTGAATTTCCCAGACCTTGCAGCCATAAAAAAACGGCGCCCCGCGGGGCGCCGTTCTGTTTTACCGCAGGGCAGGGGTCAGGCCTGCGCGCCGTAGTTGGGGTCGTTGCGGTCGGTCGAGTCGGACTTCTTTTCACCCTTGACCAGGTCCTCGCGCTTGACGCCCAGCCACATCGCCAGCGCCGCGGCCACGAACACCGACGAGTAGATGCCGAACAAGATGCCGACCGTCAGTGCCAGGGCAAAGTAGTGCAGCGTGGGGCCGCCGAAGAAGAACATCGACAGCACCATCATCTGGGTCGAGCCGTGGGTGATGATGGTCCGCGAGATGGTGCTGGTGATCGCGTTGTCGATGATCTCGTGCGTGGTCATCTTGCGGTACTTGCGGAAGTTCTCGCGGATCCGGTCGAAGATCACCACCGATTCGTTGACCGAGTAGCCCAGCACCGCCAGGATCGCCGCCAGCACCGACAGCGAGAACTCCCACTGGAAGTAGGCGAAGAAGCCCAGGATGATGACCACGTCGTGCAGGTTGGCGATGATGCCCGCCACCGCGAACTTCCATTCGAAGCGGAACGACAGGTAGATCACGATGCCGGCCACCACGCACAACAGCGCCAGCAGGCCGTCGGTGGCCAGTTCCTTGCCCACCTGCGGGCCGACGAACTCCACCCGTTGCAGCTTCACGTCAGGCGAGGCCGCCTGCAGCGAGGCCAGCACCTGCTCGCTCTGCTGGGCCGAGGTGACGGGCTTGCCGTCCGGGCCCTTCTGCAGCGGCAGTCGGATCATCACGTCGCGCGAGGTGCCGAAGTTCTGCACCTGCACGTCGGTATAGCCCAGCTTGCCCACCTGGCCGCGGATCTTTTCCAGGTCGGCCGCCTGCTGGTAGCTGACCTCCATCACCGTGCCGCCGGTGAATTCGATCGACAGGTGCAGGCCCTTGTGCCAGAGGAAGAACACGGCCGCGGCAAACGTCAGGAAGGAGATCACGTTGAAGACCAACGCGTGCTTCATGAACGGAATGTCGCGCCGGATGCGGAAGAATTCCATGTTGAATCCTGTTCTGTACTGCTAGTTGTTGCTGCTCGCCTTACTTGGCGACCGGCGTGTCGGTGGTGTTGCCCGGCTTCCAGATCTGGCCGATGGCCACGCTCTGCAGCTTCTTCTTGCGGCCGTACCAGAGGTTGACCAGGCCGCGGTTGAAGAACACCGCCGAGAACATCGAGGTCAGGATGCCCAGGCAGTGCACCACGGCAAAGCCGCGCACCGGGCCCGAACCAAAGGCCAGCAGTGCCAGGCCGGCGATCAGCGTGGTCACGTTGGAGTCCAGGATGGTGGCCCAGGCGCGGTCGAAGCCGACCGCGATCGCCATCTGCGGCGACGCGCCCGCGCGTAGTTCTTCGCGGATGCGCTCGTTGATCAGCACGTTGGCGTCGATGGCCATGCCCAGCACCAGCGCGATGGCGGCAATGCCCGGCAGCGTCAGCGTGGCCTGCAGCATCGACAGCACCGCGATCAGCAGCAGCAGGTTCACGCCCAGCGCCACCACCGAGAACACGCCGAACAGCATGTAGTACAGGACCATGAACACGGCGATGGCGGCAAAGCCGTAGGCGACCGAGTCAAAACCCTTCTGGATGTTGTCCGCGCCCAGCGACGGGCCGATGGTGCGCTCTTCGATGATCTCCATCGGTGCGGCCAGCGAGCCGGCGCGCAGCAGCAGCGCCAGGTCGTTGGCGGCTTCGGTGGAGTAGGAGCCGGTGATCTGGAAGCTGGAACCCAGTTCGGACTGGATCGTCGCCACCGTCAGCACTTCGCCCTTGCCCTTTTCGAACAGCACGATCGCCATCGGCTTCTTCAGGTTCTCGCGCGAGACGTCGCGCAGCACGCGGCCGCCCTGGGCGTCGAGCTTGATGTTGACCGAAGGATGCTGGTTCTGGTCGAAGCCGGCCGAGGCGCTTTCAATGCGGTCGCCGGTGAAGATGACCTGCTTCTTGAGCACCACCGGGGCGCCGTTGCCTTGCGTGAAGAGCTCGCTGCCGAACGGGATCGGGTCGCCCGGGCGCGGGCTGCGCGGCGCGTCGTTGTCGACCAGGCGGGCTTCGAGCGTGGCGGTGCGGCCGATGATGTCCTTGGCCTTGGCGGTGTCCTGCACGCCCGGCAGCTGCACCACGATGCGGTCGGCGCCTTGCTGCTGGATCACCGGCTCGGCCACGCCAAGCTCGTTCACGCGGTTGTGCAGCGTGGTGATGTTCTGCTTGACCGCTGCGTCCTGCACCGCCTTGCGCGCGGCTTCGGTGAAGGTGCCGACGATATTGTTGCCGTCCATGGCGAAGGCCACTTCGCGCAGGTTGTCGGCCAGGATGGGACGCGCGCGGTTGGCGTCGTCTGCGTTGTTGAAGCGCACCGTCAGGCGCTCGCCGTCGCGGTCGATGCCGCCGTGGCGGATGCCCTTGTCGCGCAGCAGGGTGCGCGCGTCGCCGCCCAGGCTGTCGAGCTTCTTGTCGACGGCGCCCTTCATGTCGACCTGCAGCAGGAAGTGCACGCCGCCGCGCAGGTCCAGGCCCAGGTACATCGGCAGCGCATGCATGGCGGTCAGCCAGCGCGGCGAGCCCGACAGCAGGTTCAGCGCCACCACGTAGGTGGGGTTGGCCGCGTCCGGGTTCAGGGTGCGCGACAGCACGTCCTTGGCCTTGAGCTGCTCGTCGGTGGTGCGGAAGCGCGCCTTGACCGAGCCGGACTGGCCGGAAATATCAAAGAAGACGCCGTCAGGCCGCAGCTGGTTCTGCGCCAGAATCTCTTCGACCTGCTTCTGCATCGCCAGGTCGACCTTGACCGTGGCCTTGCCCGAGGACACCTGCACGGCAGGCGCCTCGCCGAAGAAGTTCGGCAAGGTATAGATGATGCCGATGGCCAGGGCCACCAGGATCACGAGGTATTTCCAAAGCGGATAACGATTCATCTCGGGCCAGTCATTCTGCGGTTGGCGGGGCCGGCGCTGGCGTGGCGCACCACGTCGGCGGGGCCGAACCGGTTTGGCAAACAGCCGCCTGGCAGCCACGGATCGAAACCACGGGGGCTTCGTCGGGCTGGATCAGGCGGCTGCCGGGGCATGCGCGAACGGGCATGCCGGAAAAGACAAAGGCGGGAGTCGCGCGCGCGATCCGGAGATCAGAGCGCCTTGAGCGAGCCCTTGGGCAGCACGGTGGTCACGGCACTCTTCTGCACGGTGATTTCAGTGCCTTCGGCGATTTCCAGGCTGACGTACTGGTCGGTGACCTTGGTCACCTTGCCCAGGATGCCACCGGCGGTCACGACTTCGTCGTTCTTGGCCAGTGCTTCGAGCATTGCCTTGGCTTCCTTCTGGCGCTTCATTTGCGGGCGGATCATGATGAACCACAGCACGCCAAACATCAGGATGATGGGCAGGAAGCTCATCAGGCCGCCAGCCGCGCCGCCGGCTCCGGCGGTCTGGGCAAATGCGTTAGAAATCAGCACGTTGTTTCTCCGTCACAAAAGTCAGTCAAATAATCGATCATTCTACCATTCGCATTTCGCCCGCCCTTGGCATTCTAGGGCGGAATACGGGTTTGTTCGGGTGCGCCCGGGGCAACTTGCGGCAGGGGTCGGCATGGCCGGGCTCTCCGGCTCGCGTGGCTTCCGGATGACCCGGCTATTCGACCGCCGGCAGCGCAAAAGTTCGCGCCACCCGGCGTTGTCACTGCGTGCCGCGGGCGCGGTCGGCCGCAAACTGGCGGCGGAAGTCGGCAAAGCGGTGGTGCTCGATCGCTTCGCGCATCTCGCGCATCAGTTGCAGGTAGTAGTGCAGGTTGTGGATGGTATTGAGGCGCGCGCCCAGGATCTCGCCCACGCGGTGCAGGTGGTGCAGGTAGGCGCGCGAGAAGTTGCGGCAGGTGTAGCAGGCGCAGCTTTCATCGAGCGGGCGCGGGTCGTTGCGGTGCGCCGCGTTCTTGATCTTGACGTCGCCGAAGCGGGTGAAGAGCCAGCCGTTGCGCGCGTTGCGGGTGGGCATCACGCAGTCGAACATATCCACCCCGGCGGCGACGCCGGCGACCAGGTCTTCGGGCGTGCCCACGCCCATCAGGTAGTGCGGCTTGTTGGCCGGCAGGCGCGGCGCCACGTGCTCGAGCACGCGCATCATGTCTTCCTTGGGCTCGCCCACCGACAGCCCGCCGATGGCAAGGCCGTGGAAGTCCAGCTCGGACAGGCCGGCCAGCGATTCGTCGCGCAGGTCCTCGTACATGCCGCCCTGGACGATGCCGAACAGCGCGTTGGGGTTGGCCAGGCGCTCGAACTCGTCGCGCGAGCGCTTGGCCCAGCGCAGGCTCATGCGCATCGACTTGGCGGCTTCCTCATGCGTGGCGGGGCGGCCGTCGATCTCGTACGGCGTGCATTCGTCGAACTGCATGACGATGTCCGAGTTCAGCGTGTGCTGGATCTGCATCGAGATCTCGGGCGACAGGAAGAGCTTGTCGCCATTGACCGGGGATGCGAACGTGACTCCATCTTCGGTGATCTTGCGCAGATCGCCCAGCGAAAACACCTGGAAACCACCGGAATCGGTCAGGATCGGCTTGTCCCAGCCGATAAAGCGGTGCAGGCCGTCGTGGGCGTTGACCACGTCCAGCCCGGGGCGCAGCCACAGGTGGAAGGTGTTGCCCAGAATGATCTGCGCGTCGATTTCATTGAGCTCCAGCGGCGACATCGCCTTGACCGAGCCATAGGTGCCCACCGGCATGAAGATCGGCGTTTCGACCACGCCGTGGTTCAGCGTGACGCGGCCTCGGCGGGCGTTGCCGTCGGTGGTGATGAGTTCGAAGTTGAGCATGGCTTGTGATTCTGGATTCAGGCGCCGGGCTGGCGGGTCAGCAGCATGGCGTCGCCGTAGCTGAAGAAGCGGTAGCGCTGCTCGACCGCATGGCGGTAGGCGGCGCGGATGGCTTCCACGCCGGCCAGCGCCGACACCAGCATCAGCAGCGTCGACTTGGGCAGGTGGAAGTTGGTGATCAGGGCATCGACCAGGCGGAAGCGGTAGCCGGGCGTGATGAAGATATCGGTGTCGCCACTGCCGGCGGCAAGCGTGCCGTCGGCCTGCGCGGCCGATTCCAGCGCGCGCAGCGAGGTGGTGCCGACCGCGATCACGCGGCCGCCGCGCGCGCGGGTGTCGCGCACGGCCTGGGCCAGGTCTTCGGAAACGGCGTACCACTCCGAGTGCATCTTGTGCTCGGCCAGGTTCTCGGTGCGCACCGGCTGGAAGGTGCCGGCGCCCACGTGCAGCGTCAGAAAGGCGCGCCGCACGCCGGCGGCATCGAGCCGGGCGAACAGCGCATCGTCGAAATGCAGGCCCGCGGTGGGCGCGGCCACCGCGCCGGGGCTGCGCGCGTAGACGGTCTGGTAGCGGGTTTCGTCGTAGGCGTCCGGGTCGTGCGTGATATACGGCGGCAGCGGCAGGCGGCCATAGCGCTCAATCAGGTCCAGCGCCGGCTCGGGGAAGCGCAGCGTGAAGAACTGGTCCACGCGCGGGCCCACGGTGACGGCGAAGGCGTCGTCGGCCAGATGCAGCGTGCTGCCCTCGGCCGGGGTCTTGGAGGCGCGCACCTGGGCCAGCACGGTGTGGGTATCGACCACGCGCTCGACAAGCACCTCGATCTTGCCGCCGCTGGGCTTGTGGCCAAAGAAGCGCGCCTTGATCACGCGGGTGTCGTTGAAGACCAGCAGGTCATCGGAACGCAGGTAGTCGACGATGTCGCTGAAGGCACGGTCGACCATGCGCACCGCGTCGGCGGTGTCGGCCGGGGCCAGCCGTTCGACCACCAGCAGCCGGCTCGCGCTGCGGTCGGGCAGCGCGCTTTGGGCAATCAGTTCTGGTGGCAGCGGGAAATCGAAATCAGAAAGCGTCAACATCGTGGGAGCGGCGGGCTGCGCGATCCCATGCAGGCCGGAGCGGGGCACAAAACGGCACTCCGCTGCCCGTGGTGGCAGCCGGCATGGGTACAATCGGCGAATCCGATATTGTAAGGCCACGGGCGCGCTTGCCGCCGGGGCGGGCGTGATACCGGCTATTCGCCGGCGCCGCGCCAGCCAACCCCGCAGCACGAGAGCGACCGCTGCCAAATTTTTCGCCGATGCCCGGAACCGCCGCTGAACCGATCCACGACCCCGCCGACGCCGCCAAGGACACGGCGGCGCCCGCGCGCGGCAAGGCCGGCGAAGCCAGGGGCAAGGCCGCCGCCTCCGGCACGTCGACCGCGGCCGCGAGGCTGGCCAAGCTTGGCCTGCGCCGTCCCGTCGACCTGGTGCTGCACCTGCCTATGCGCTATGAGGACGAGACCACGCTGGCGCCGATCGCCGAGGCGATCCGCCGCGCCGGGCTCGGGCTGCCGGCGCAGGTGGAAGGCGAGGTCATCTCCAACGAAGTCACGTTCCGGCCGCGCCGCCAGCTGGTGGTCAAGATTGCCGACGACAGCGGCGAGCTGACGCTGCGCTTCCTGAACTTCTACGGCAACCAGACCAAGCAGATGGCTGAAGGCGTGCGCCTGCGCGTGCGCGGCGAGGTGCGCGGCGGCTTCTTCGGCGCCGAGATGGTCCACCCGACGGTGCGCCCGGTGGTGCCCGGCGAAGCGCTGCCCGACCGCCTGACGCCGGTGTATCCGTCCACCGCCGGCATCCCGCAGGCCTATCTGCGCAAGGCCATCGGCGGCACGCTGTCGCGCACGCCGATGCCCGAGACGCTGCCGCAGGCGGTGCTGGAGGGGCCGCTGGCACGCCTGCACCTGCGCCCGCTGGTCGACTGCCTGCGGCTGCTGCACGCGCCCCCGCCGCAGGAGAGCGAGGCTGCGCTGGCCGACCGCTCGCACCCGGCCTGGCAGCGCATCAAGTTTGACGAACTGCTGGCGCAGCAGATCTCGCTGCGGCGCGCGCACGCGGCGCGGCGCGAAAAAAATGCGCCGACCATGCCGCGCCGCGAGGGCGGGTTGCTCACGCGCTTCCTGGCCGCATTGCCGTTCCGGCTGACCGGTGCGCAGCAGCGCGTGGTCGAAGAGATCGCCGCCGACATGACGCGCCCGCACCCGATGCACCGTCTTCTGCAGGGCGACGTGGGCAGCGGCAAGACCATCGTTGCGGCGCTGGCGGCCTGCCAGGCCATCGACGCCGGCTACCAGGCCGCGCTGATGGCGCCCACCGAAATCCTGGCCGAGCAGCACTACCGCAAGCTGTCCGCATGGTTGGAGCCGCTGGGCGTGCCGGTGGCGTGGCTAGCCGGCAGCCAGAAGGCACGCGACAAGCGCGAGGCCGTGGCGCGCGTGGAATCGGGCCAGGCGCAACTGGTGATCGGCACCCACGCGCTGATCCAGGACACGGTGCGCTTTGCCAAGCTGGGGCTGTCAGTGGTCGACGAGCAGCACCGCTTCGGCGTGGCGCAACGGCTGGCGCTGCGCGGCAAGGCCGGTGCCGCCGATGCTACGGTGCCCGCGGTCGACGCCGTGCCGCACCAGCTGATGATGTCGGCCACGCCGATCCCGCGCACGCTCGCCATGACTTACTACGCCGACCTCGATGTGTCGGTGATCGATGAATTGCCGCCGGGCCGCACCCCCATCGTCACGCGCCTGGTCAACGACGAGCGGCGCGACGAAGTGATCGGACGCATCCATCACGCCGCCGCCGAAGGCCGCCAGGTCTACTGGGTCTGTCCGCTGATCGAGGAAAGCGAGGCGCTGCAGCTGCAGACCGCTGTGGAGACCTATGAAACGCTGGTGGCCGCACTGCCGGACCTGCGCGTGGGCCTGGTGCACGGGCGCCTGCCGCCGGCCGAGAAGGCCGCCGTGATGGACGACTTCAGCGCCAACCGCATGCAGGTGCTGGTGGCCACCACCGTGATCGAAGTGGGCGTGGATGTGCCCAATGCCTCGCTGATGGTGATCGAGCACGCCGAGCGCTTCGGCCTGGCGCAGCTGCACCAGCTGCGCGGGCGGGTGGGGCGCGGCAGCGCCGAATCGGTCTGCCTGCTGATGTACCAGGCGCCGCTGTCGCCCACCGCGCGTGAGCGCCTGGCGACCATGCGCGAGACAACCGACGGCTTCGAGATCGCCCGGCGCGACCTGGAGATCCGCGGCCCCGGCGAGTTCCTGGGAGCGCGCCAGTCCGGCGAAGCGATGTTGCGCTTTGCCGACCTGCAGACCGACGCATGGCTGGTCGACTACGCGCAGGAGGCGGCCGAGCTGATGCTGGCTCGCTATCCGGAAGCGGTCGAAGCACACCTTTCGCGCTGGCTGGGCGGGCGCGAGCACTACCTGAAAGCCTGAACGGCGCTGTCCAGGTGCGCGCTGCTTCGCATGCGTCGACACAATGCGTTGGCGCTCTGACAGAAGCGGCAATCGAAGGTAAAATCTATCGCCTACCGCAAATTGATAAGTCATGACGCTCACCGAACTCAAGTACATCGTCGCCGTGGCGCGCGAGCGCCATTTCGGCCGGGCCGCCGAAGCCTGCTTTGTGTCGCAGCCGACGCTGTCGGTCGCGATCAAGAAGCTGGAAGACGAACTCAACGTGCAGATTTTCGAGCGCGGCACCTCCGAGGTGTCGGTGACGTCGGTCGGCGAGCAGATCGTGGCGCAGGCCCAGCGCGTGCTTGAGCAGACCATGGCCATCCGCGAGATCGCCAAGCAGGGCAAGGACCCGCTGGCGGGCCCGCTGCGCGTGGGCGTGATCTACACCATCGGGCCGTACCTGCTGCCGTCGCTGGTCAAGCAGATGATCGAGACCGTGCCGCAGATGCCGCTCATGCTGCAGGAGAACTACACCCACAAGCTGATCGAGCTGCTCAAGCAGGGTGAGATCGACTGCGCGGTGATGGCCGAGCCGTTCGCGGATTCGGGCCTGACGGTGCGCCCGCTCTACGATGAACCCTTTGTCGTCGCCGTGCCGCGCGGCCACCAGCTGGCGCAGGCGCACTCCATCGACCCCGATGAACTGAAGCAGCAGACCATGCTGCTGCTGGGCAGCGGCCACTGCTTCCGCGACCATGTGCTGGGCGTGTGCCCGGAGCTGTCGCGCTTCTCGCAGGCGGCCGACGGCATCCAGAAGACCTTCGAGGGCTCGTCGCTGGAAACCATCCGCCATATGGTGGCCAGCGGGGTTGGCATCACCGTGCTGCCGCGCACCTCGGTGCCCGACCTGAAGGCCAAGGGTGACATGCTGTCCTATGTGCCGTTCTCCGATCCGGTGCCCGACCGGCGCGTGGTGCTGGCCTGGCGCAAAAGCTTCACCCGCCTGCCGGCCATGGAAGCGCTGGCCAACGCCGTGGCTGCGTGCGAGCTGGCCGGCGTGCGCAAGCTGGACGCCAAGGAGCTGGCCGAAGCGGCCTGATTGTCTTACCCCTGCAGTACCGGCAATTCCCACGGCCGCACCGGAGATTCCGCTGCGGCCGTCGTCATTTCCGGCCCCGCCACGGCGCTACCTGTCTTCGGGCGGAGTCTTCGGGCGGTCATTTTCCGCTGCGATAAAGTTGCAGAAATCCCCGATAGATTTGACCTAATGCATAGGTACAAATAATTGAATTCTCAATTCGATAGATCATTGGTAGGCTGACTCGTGTCGGTGCAGATGGCATCGACCTGGGACAGGATCCGATGATGAGCACCAGCGTCCAGTTCTCTCGAACAACAACCAACAAGCGCCCGATTCCCCTCCGCATGGGGCGCTGCCTGCTCGATTGCCTTGCCTGCTATGCCGCCGCGCTCTGACGCAGCGATCCCTTTCAGCCTACCCACCAAGAGGAAAAGATGAGCAAGAAGGACACCCTTACCACTGCCGCCGGCGCACCCGTCGCCGATAACCAGAACTCGCAGACGGCAGGCCCGCGCGGCCCGATGCTGCTGCAGGATGTCTGGTTCCTCGAAAAGCTGGCCCACTTCGACCGCGAGGTCATCCCCGAGCGGCGCGTGCATGCCAAGGGCTCCGGCGCCTATGGCACGCTCAGGATCACCCACGACATCACCAGGTACACCAAGGCTTCGGTCTTTGCCCAGGTCGGCAAGGAAACGCCGCTGTTCATCCGCTTCTCGACCGTGGCCGGCGAACGCGGCGCGGCCGATGCCGAGCGCGACGTGCGCGGTTTCTCGATCAAGTTCTACACCGACGAAGGCAACTGGGACGTGGTCGGCAATAACACCCCAGTGTTCTTCGTGCGCGACCCGCTCAAATTCCCGGACTTTATCCACACGCAGAAGCGGAATCCGCGCACCAACCTGCGCGACCCGATCGCGGTGTGGGACTTCTGGTCGCGCCATCCGGAATCGCTGCACCAGGTCACCATCCTGATGAGCGACCGCGGCCTGCCGCAGAACTACCGCCAGATCCACGGCTTCGGCTCGCACACGTACTCGTTCATCAACGCCAACAACGAGCGCTTCTGGGTCAAGTTCCACTTCAAGTCGCAGCAGGGCATCGCCAACTGGACCAATGAAGAAGCGGCCAAGGTCGTGGCAACGGACCGCGAAAGCGCGCAGCGCGACCTGTTCGAGAACATCGAGCAAGGCAATTTTCCGCGCTGGAACCTGCGCGTGCAGGTCATGCCGGAGGCCGATGCGGCCAAGTACCACATCAATCCGTTCGACCTGACCAAGGTCTGGCCGCACAAGGACTACCCGCTGATCGACGTGGGCGTGCTCGAGCTCAACCGCAACCCGGACAACTACTTTGCCGAGGTCGAGCAGGTGGCGATGAATCCGGCCAATATCGTGCCGGGCATCGGCTTCTCGCCCGACAAGATGCTGCAGGGGCGGCTGTTCTCGTACGGCGACACGCAGCGCTACCGCCTGGGGATCAACCACAACCAGATCCCGGTGAATGCGCCGAAATGCCCGTTCCACAACAGCTTCCACCGTGACGGCGCGATGCGCGTGGACGGCAACCAGGGCGGCAAGCTCAACTATGAGCCCAACCGCGAAAGCGCCTACGCCGCCAGCGAACGCGCGATCGAGCCGCCGCTGGCACTGGATGGCGCCGCCGACCACTGGGACCACCGCGTCGACCCGGACTACTACAGCCAGCCCGGCGCGCTGTTCCGCCTGTTCGACGAGGGCCAGCGCCAGCGCCTGTTCGCCAATATCGCGGCGGCCATGCAGGGCGTGCCTGAGGCGATCGTGCGCGTGCAGCTGGAGCACTTCACCAAGGCCGACCCGGCCTACGGCGAGGGCGTGAAGCGCGCGCTCAATCTGAAGTAAGCGGCAGCCTGGCGCGGCGCCCCTGGCGGGCTGCCGCGCCGCGGAGAACGATGATGGCGATGATCCGGTTGTTTATCGACGAGTGGCGGCAGCTGTGGCACGACGGGCACGACCAGCCCGGGCGCGCCGACGCCGCGCGGCTGCGCCACAAGCTGTGGCGCAAGGAAATCGGCGCCGCCGTGATCGTGCTCGGCGCGGCCGTGATGTTCAGCGAGGTGGCCCGGGGTTTGGCCGGGATCGCCAGCTGATGCAATAATGCGGGTACTGCGCCGCCCGGCCCCGAAACATGGCAAGCCCGGCGGCGCCCCTCGTGGCTTTACCAGAACGGAGTGTATTTACCATGGCAAAGAAGAATGAGATGAGCGTGAATATCGGTATTTCCGACAAGGACCGCAAGAAGATCGCGGAAGGCCTGTCCAAGCTGCTGGCGGACACCTACACCCTCTACCTCAAGACCCATAACTTCCACTGGAACGTGACGGGTCCCATGTTCAATACGCTGCATCTGATGTTCGAGACCCAGTACACCGAGCTGGCGCTCGCCGTGGACTCGATCGCCGAGCGTATCCGCGCGCTGGGCTACCCGGCACCGGGCACCTACAAGGAATACGCCCGCCTGTCGTCGATCGCGGAGGAAGAGGGCGTGCCCGAGGCCACCGAAATGATCCGCAAGCTGGTCGAAGGCCAGGAAGCCGTGGTGCGCACCGCGCGCTCGCTCTTCCCGGTGATCGACGCCGCCGGCGACGAGCCGTCGGCCGACCTGCTGACCCAGCGCATGCAGACGCATGAAAAGACCGCGTGGATGCTGCGCGCGATGCTGGCCTGAGGCCTGCCGGCCACCTCCGGCTGCCCTTCAGTGGCGGCCGGCACTGCGCGTCGCAACCGTCCGGGCTGCGGCGCGTTTTCATTGAATCCTCCTTCCCGGATCCGCGCTGTGCAGACCCTCTCGCCGTTGCCGCCCACGCCCATGCTTGAACGCCTTTCCCTCTACGCGCGCCTGGTGCGCATCGACAAGCCGATCGGCACGCTGCTGCTGCTGTGGCCGACGCAGTGGGCCATGTGGATGGCCGCGGGCGGGCCGCCGGCATGGGGGCTGTTCTGGATCTTCGTGGCGGGCACCTTCCTGATGCGCTCGGCTGGCTGCGCCATCAACGACTGGGCCGACCGCGACTTCGACAAGCACGTCAAGCGCACCAGGGAGCGGCCGCTGACCGCGGGCAAGATCGCCGCATGGGAAGCGCTGGCCGTGGCCGCCGTGCTGGCGCTGGTGGCCTTTGCGCTGGTGCTGCCGCTCAATGCGCTGACCAAATGGCTGGCGGTGGTGGCGGCGGTGGTGGCGGGCACTTACCCGTTCTTCAAGCGCTTCTTTGCGATTCCGCAGGCTTATCTTGGCATCGCGTTTGGCTTTGGTATCCCGATGGCCTTTGCCGCGATCCAGGACCAGGTGCCGCCGGTGGCGTGGATGATGCTGCTGGCCAATGTGTTCTGGGCGGTGGCGTATGACACGGCGTATGCGATGGTCGATCGCGACGACGATCTCCTGATCGGCATGAAGACTTCAGCCATTACCTTTGGCCGCTTCGACGTGGCGGCGATCATGCTCTGCTACGCTGCCTTCCTGGCGCTGATGGCGTGGGCGGGGGTGCTGCTGGGGCTGGGGTGGCCTTACTGGGTGGGGCTGGTGGCGGCGGCGGGTTGCGCCGGGTATCACTACACGCTGATTCGCGATCGGGACCGGATGCGGTGTTTCGCGGCGTTCCGGCATAACAACTGGCTGGGGGCTTGTGTGTTTGCGGGGACGGCGGTGGCTTATGCGATTCGGTGATTAAATCCTGCCGGTTTGCTCCCCTCCCGCTTGCAGGAGAGGGAGCAAACAGTCGGGCAAGATAGCGCTCAATCCTTCCCGAACTCCGCCCCCATCTCCTTGCCCCGCGCCGCGGCGGCACGCATCGCGCGCACGAACGCGTCACCAATTCCCGAAGCCTCCATCGACGTCAGCGCCGCATAGGTGGTGCCGCCCTTGGACGTCACGCGCTCACGCAGCGTTGACACCGGCTCGGAAGACTGCCCGGCCAGGGTAGCAGCGCCACGGAAGGTCTCCACCGCCAGTTCGCGGCCTTGCTCCGCGGTAAGGCCCAGCTCCGTGGCAGCGCGTTCCATCGCCTCGATAAAGTAGAAGACATAGGCCGGCCCACTGCCGGAAATGGCGGTGACCGCATCGATCTGGTCATCCCCATCCACCCACACGCATTTGCCGACGGCCTCGGCCACGGCGCTGGCAATCGCGCGGTCTTCGGCCGACAGCCCGGCCGGGGCGGCCAGCCCCGTCATGCCCATGCCAGCCAGCGCCGGCGTATTCGGCATCGCCCGCACCAGCCGGGTGCGCCCGTCCAGCCAGCGCTGCATGTCCTGCAGCCGGATGCCGGCGGCCACGCTGATCACCAGGTTGCCCTTGCCGCTGGCCGGCAGGATCGGCAGCAGCTGCGCCGCGGCGTCGCGGAACTGCTGCGGCTTGACTGCCAGCACCAGCACGTCGCTGGCGCCGAAGGCGGCATCCGGCGCCCCGGCGGCATGCACGCCGAGGTCGCGCGCCAGGCGTTGCTGGGCCTCGGGGAAGGGGTCGACCACGCGGATCGAGCCGGCCGGCACGCCGCGGGCGATCAGGCCGCCGATCAGTGCGGTGGCCATGTTGCCGCCGCCGAGAAAGCCAAAGGTAAGGGTATCGAGCATGGGGATCCGTTGGGGCTTGAAGGGAATGGACTGGGCTTGCAGGGAAAATGACTGGGCTACGGGTACTGGCGCGCTCCAAAAATGGCGGTGCCGATCCGCACCAGCGTGGCGCCCTCGGCGATGGCGGCTTCCATGTCGCCCGACATGCCCATCGACAGGGTGTCGAGGTCCAGGCCGTCGGCGCGCAGCGCCTGCAGCATGGCGCGCATGGCCGCGAACGGGCGGCGCTGCGCGGCGAGGTCGTCCTCAGGCTCGGGGATGGCCATTAGCCCGCGCAGACGCAGGCCGGGCAGCGCGGCGACAGCATGTGCCAGGGCGGGTACCTCTGCCGGGGCGACGCCGCTCTTGCTGGCTTCGCCGCTGATATTGACCTGGATGCAGACCTGCAGCGCCGCCATGCCGGCCGGGCGCTGGGCCGACAGCCGCTCGGCGATCCTGAGCCGGTCGACGGCGTGCACCCAGTCGAAATGCTCCGCCACCAGCCGGGTCTTGTTGCTTTGCAGCGGACCGATGAAATGCCATTGCAGGCGGTGGCGCAGGTCGGCCAGCGCGGCGATCTTGTCGACGCCTTCCTGGACGTAGTTTTCGCCGAAGGCAAGCTGTCCGGCGGCGTATGCGGCCCTTATGCGGTCGGGGGAAACGGTCTTGGAAACGGCCAGCAGGGCGATGTCCGTGGGCTGTCTGCCGGCTTGTTGTGCGGCCGCCGCGATGCGCTGGTGAACGGCTTGCAAGTTGGCGGCAATTACAGACATAATCCGGCGAACATACAAAAGAAAGTACGCAAAGTACTGATAACTCAGGGTGGGGTCATTATAGATGGACATCGCGCAGCTATTGGCTTTCGCTGTCAAGAACAAGGCGTCTGATCTTCATCTCTCCGCGGACATGCCGCCGATGGTGCGGATCCACGGCGACATGCGCCGGATCAACGTCGCCTCGATGACGCACAAGGATGTCCACGCCATGGTGTACGACATCATGAGCGACACCCAGCGCAAGGCCTACGAAGAACGCCTCGAAATCGATTTCTCGTTCGAGATCGCCGGCCTGTCCCGCTTCCGGGTCAATGCCTATAACACCCAGCGCGGCGCCGCCGCGGTGTTCCGTACCATTCCCTCCAAGGTGCTCACGCTCGAAGAGCTGCGCGCGCCCGCGGTGTTTGCCGACCTGTGCATGAAGCCGCGCGGGCTGGTGCTGGTAACGGGCCCGACCGGCTCGGGCAAGTCCACCACGCTGGCGGCGATGGTCGACCATCGCAACGAAAGCGACATGGGCCACATCCTCACGGTGGAGGACCCGATCGAATTCGTGCACAGCTCCAAGAAGAGCCTGATCAACCAGCGCGAGCTGGGGCCGCATACGCATTCGTTTGCCAACGCGCTGCGCTCGGCACTGCGTGAAGACCCGGACGTGATCCTGGTGGGTGAGCTGCGCGACCTGGAAACCATCCGCCTGGCGCTGACCGCGGCCGAGACCGGCCACCTGGTCTTCGGCACGCTGCACACCAGCTCCGCGGCCAAGACCATCGACCGGGTGGTCGATGTGTTCCCGCCCGAAGAGAAGGACATGGTGCGCACCATGCTGTCGGAATCGCTGGAGGCGGTGATCTCGCAGACGCTGCTGAAGACGCGCGACGGCAATGGCCGCACCGCCGCGCACGAGATCATGATCGCCACGCCCGCGATCCGCCACCTGATCCGCGAGAACAAGATCGCGCAGATGTACTCGATGATGCAGACCAGCAGCGGGCTGGGCATGCAGACGCTGGACCAGTGCCTGTCTGACCTGATCAAGCGCAGCGTCATCAGCTACAACGACGCGCGCGCCATCGCGAAGAACCCCGACGCGTTCATGGGCTGAGGCCCGCTCCCTAGCAGGACACCGCCATGCTCGATCGCGAATCCGCCGCCAAGTACATCAACGACCTGCTGGAGCTGATGGTCAGCAACCGCGGCTCTGACCTGTTCATCACTTCTGACTTCCCGCCGGCGATCAAGGTCGACGGCAAGATCAAGCCGGTGTCGCAGCAGCCGCTGAACCCGACCCAGGCGCTGGGCCTGGTGCGCTCGGTGATGAACGAGCGCCAGGTGCAGGACTTCGACACCAGCCGCGAATGCAATTTCGCGATCACCGCGCCCAAGGCCGGGCGCTTCCGCGTGTCGGCCTTTATCCAGCAGGGCAAGGCCGGCATGGTGGTGCGCACCATCAATACGCGCATCCCCTCGGTGGCCGACCTGGACCTGCCGGCTACGCTGCATGAGGTGGTGATGGCCAAGCGCGGGCTGGTGATCGTGACCGGTGCCACCGGCTCGGGCAAGTCGACCACGCTGGCGGCAATGCTGGATCACCGCAACGCGCATTCGTACGGCCATATCATCACCATCGAGGATCCGATCGAGTACGTGCACGCGCACCAGAACTGCATCGTCACGCAGCGCGAGGTCGGCATCGATACCGAGTCCTGGCACGTGGCGCTGAAGAACACGTTGCGCCAGGCGCCCGACGTGATCCTGATCGGCGAAATCCGCGATCGCGAGACCATGGAGTACGCGATGCAGTACGCCGAGACCGGCCACCTGTGCCTGGCCACGCTGCACGCCAACAACGCCAACCAGGCGATCGACCGCGTGGTCAACTTCTTCCCCGAGGAAAAGCGCCAGCAGCTGCTGATCGACCTGTCGCTGAACCTGAAGGCGATGATCTCGCAGCGCCTGCTGCCGCGCGCGGGCCGCAAAGGGCGGGTGCCGGCGGTGGAGATCATGATCGGCACGCCGCTGGTGGCCGACCTGATCTTCAAGGGCGAGATCCACGAGCTCAAGGAAGTCATCAAGAAGTCGCGCGAGCAGGGCATGGTCTCGTTCGACCAGGCGCTGTTCGACCTGTACGAGGAAGGCAAGATCACCTACGAGGACGCGCTGCGCAACGCCGACTCGCTCAACGACCTGCGCCTGATGATCAAGCTGCACAGCGCGAGCGCCAAGGATACCGACCTGGGTGCCGGCACCGAGCATCTCAACGTCATCTGATTCGTGCACGCCAGTGCGCATGGCGGTATGCTTGGGCTACCTAGAGGAGTCTGCCATGAGCAATGTCTACCAGTTCGAAGCCAACTCGCTGGCCGGCCAGCCGGTACCGCTGTCGCACTTCCAGGGCAAGGTGATGCTGGTCGTCAACACCGCCAGCGAATGCGGGTTCACGCCGCAGTACGAGGGCCTGCAGAAGCTCTATGACGAATACCACGGGCGCGGCCTGGAGGTGCTGGGCTTCCCGTGCAACCAGTTCGGCAAGCAGGAGCCGGGCGATGCGCAGCAGATCGGCCAGTTCTGCGAAACGCGCTTTGCGGTGCGCTTCCCGATGTTCGCCAAGATCGACGTGAACGGCGCCGACGCCCATCCGCTGTACCAGTGGCTGACCACGGAAAAGCGTGGCGTGCTCGGTACCCAGGGCATCAAATGGAACTTCACCAAGTTCCTGCTGCGCCGCGACGGCACGGTGTTCAAGCGCTATGCGCCGACCACCAAGCCCGATGAGCTGCGCGCCGATATCGAGAAGCTGCTGTCCGACCCGGCTGCCTGAGCAGGACTAGGTGCCGCTGGCGCGCACCGCGCGCAAAAAGCCGTTGAGCGAGCGGTCGGGCGTTTCGTGGAAATGGTCGTCCAGCATGCGGATGGCGCGGCAGCGGTCCAGCCGGAAGCTGCGGTAGTCCGAGCGCGTGGTGCACCACGCCGCCAGCAGCCAGGCATTGCCCCAGAAGAACAGGCCCAGCGGCATCACCACGCGTTCGGTGATGCGCTGCTGCACGTCGCAGTAGTCGAGCAGCAGCAATTTCTGCTCGCCCAGCGCGCCGTGCACCACGTCGAAGACTTCGCGCACATGCGCCTGGTTGACGTATTCCGGCGCGAACACGCGGCTTTGCTGCGCTGCCAGCCGGCGCGGCGGCGGCAGCGCAGCCATCAGTTTTTCCAGCGCGGGATCGGCCGCGGCGGCCAGCGCGCCGCCGCCCCAGGCTTTCAGGAGGCGCAGGCCGGCCACCAGCGCTTCCACTTCCATGGCGGTGAACATCAGCGGCGGTACATCGAAGTCGGCGCGCAGCCGGTAGCCGATGCCGGCCTCGCCCTCGACCGGCACGCCTGACAGCGACAGCGCCTGGATATCACGGTAGACGGTGCGTTCCGACACCCCGAGCCGCTGCGCCAGCAGTGCCGCCGTGGTCAGGCGGCGGCCGCGCAGCACCTGCACGATCTGGAACAGGCGGTCGGCGCGGCGGCTCATCGGGGGTGGCTAGCCATCGGGGTCAACCGGCCACGGGCTCGTGCAGCCCGATGCGGTTGCCTTCGCTGTCGGTGATATGGGCGATGCGGCCGATCTCGCCCGGCAGGCGCAGCGGCCCGAACACGGTCTTGCCGCCGGCGCGCGCGGCGCGCTCCAGCAGCACATCCAGTTCCGGCGCATGCAGGTATGGCACCGCGCCGTAGTAGTTGCTGGGGCGGTAGCCTTCGCCGGCCACCAGCGCGCCGCCCGGGTCGGGGTGGGGGAACACGGCCATGTCGACCTGGCTCATGGTCTCGCGGCGCAGCTGGATATCGAACACCTGCTCGTAGAAGCCGACCGCGCGGTTCATGTCGACGACGGGGATTTCCAGCCAGTTGATCAGACGGTTGCTCATGACAGACTCCTTGGTTCCAAGTGAAGGGGAGTGAGGAGTTCGCATCATGCGCGGGGGCTGCTGACAGCGTCCTGTCAGGAGCGTGTCAGTGCGGCATCCACGCCGCCATCACCGGCACCATGATTGCCGTCAGCACGCCGTTCAGGCCCATGCCCAGCGCGGCAAAGGCGCCAGCTTCCTGGTTGACCTGGAAGGCCCGCGCGGTGCCGATGCCGTGCGCCGCCACGCCGGTGGCGAAGCCGCGCACGCTGTAGTCGCGGATGCGCAGCAGGTTCAGCACGCTGGTGGCGCTGATCGCGCCGATGATGCCGGTCGCCATCACCAGCACCGCCGTCAGCGACGGCAGCCCGCCGATCTTCTCGGCCACGCCCATGGCGATCGGGATCGTCACCGACTTGGGCGCGAGCGAGCGCACGGTCTCGGGCGATGCGCCCAGCAGCCAGGCAATGCCCACTGCCGACACCACGGCCACCACCGAGCCCGCCACCAGCCCCGCCAGCAGCGGGAACACATGGGTGCGCAGCTTCGGCAGTTGCAGGTACAGCGGCACCGCCAGCGCCACCGTGGCCGGTCCCAGCAGGAAGTGCACGAACTGCGCGCCGTCGAAGTAGGTCTTGTAGGGCGTGCCGGTGACGGTCAGCACCGTGACCAGCAGCGCCACCGCGATCATCACCGGGTTGGCCAGCGGCGAGAAGCGCGAACGCTCATAGATGCGGAAGGCAAAGACGTAGGCCAGCAGCGTAGCGGTCAGCCCGACCAGCGGGCTTGCGGCCAGGTAGACCCAGATCTCGTTGAGGCGGGGCGTCATCATGCCTGCTCTCCTTTCGCATCGGCGGGCGGGACATCGGCGCGCTTGCGCATCAGCATGCGCGTGACCACGGCGGTGGTGGCGATGGCCAGCCAGGTGGACACCACTAGCGCCACCAGGATCGGCATCCATTCGCCCTCGATGCGGTTGGCATGGACCATGATGCCGACGCCGGCCGGCACGAACAGCAGCGACAGGTGCTTGAGCAGTTCAGATGTGGTGCCCTGGATGATGGGCAGCAGGCGGTCATCGAAGACGAGCCAGCCGAACAGCAGGATCATGCCCAGCACGGGGCCGGGCACCGGCAGGGTCAGCGCGTAGCTGATCACCTCACCGACGGACTGGAAAACCAACAGGATTGCAAAGGTCTGGAGCATGGGGCGTGGCGTTTGGTCGCAGGTGCGCGGCGCGCGTCCGGAAGGATGCGCGCTGCCGCCCATGCTGCCCGCCCGCGCTAGCCGAGCATCTTGTCGACCAGTTCGATCCAGTGCATCACCGGGGTGCCGGTGCCGCTCTGCAGGTGCGAGATGCAGCCGATATTGGCCGAGACGATGGCTTCGGGCTGCGTGGCCTGCAGTTTGGCGAGCTTGTCGTCGCGCAGGCGGTAGGCCAGTTCCGGCTGCAACACCGAATAAGTGCCTGCCGAGCCGCAGCACAGGTGGCTGTCAGCGCAGAGTTTGACTTCGACGCCGAGGCCGGTCAAGAGCGCTTCGACTTTGCCGCGGATCTGCTGGCCGTGCTGCAGCGTGCAGGGCGGGTGGTAAGCCACGCGCCGGTTGTCGCGCGGGACCGCGCCGGCCAGGCTGTGCAGCTCGTCGGCAAAGTCCGGCAAGACTTCGGACAGGTCGCGCGTCAGCGCCGATACGCGGCGGGCGCGCTCGGCGTACTTCGGATCGTCGCGCAGCAGGTGGCCGTAGTCCTTGACCATCGCGCCGCAGCCCGAGGCGGTCATCACGATGGCTTCGGCGCCGTCCTCGATATGCGGCCACCAGGCGTCGATATTGCGGCGCATATTGTCGAGGCCGCCGTCGTGGTCGCCGGTGTGGAAGCGGATCGCGCCGCAGCAGCCGGCTTCGCGCGCCACCAGCAGTTGTACGCCGACACGGTCGAACACGCGCGCGGTGGCGGCATTGATGTTGGGCGACATTGCCGGCTGCACGCAGCCGTCGAGCAACAACATCTTGCGTGCATGCACATTGCGCGGCCACGTGCCGGGCGCGGCGGTGCTGGACTGCGCCGGCACCTTGTTGCGCAGCGTGCCCGGCAGCAGCGGCCGCACCATCTGGCCCAGGCGCAGCGCCGTGCCGAACAGCGCCGGGCGCGTCAGCCCCTCGCGCAGCACCCAGCGCGCGATGCGCTCGCGGGCGGGGCGCCGCACGCCTTCGGCCTCGAGCTTGTCGTCGACCAGCTTGCGGCCGATATCGACCAGGCGGCCGTAGCGCACGCCCGACGGGCAGGTCGATTCGCAGTTGCGGCAGGTCAGACAACGGTCCAGATGCAGGCGCGTGCTTTCGGTGATGGCATGGCCTTCCAGCACCTGCTTCATCAGGTAGATGCGCCCGCGCGGGCCGTCCAGCTCATCGCCGAGCAACTGGTAGGTGGGGCAGGTGGCGGTGCAGAAGCCGCAATGCACGCAATTGCCGACGATGGATTTGGCTTCCTCGCCTTCGGGCGTGTTGCGAAGAAAATCGGCCAGGTTCGTTTGCATGGTGTGGGGAGGTTGTGCCTGGGGTTGTCTGGACCTGCCGGATCAGAGCCCGGGGTACATGCGCTGCGGGTTGAAGATGCCGGCCGGGTCGAAGGTCTCTTTCAGGCGGCGGTGGATCGCGGCCAGCGGCGTGGCCAGCGGCGTGAACACGCCCACTGACTTGTCGCCGTTGCGGAACAGCGTGGCATGGCCGCCGGCGGCTTGCGCCACGGCGCGCACGCTTTCGGCATCGGTCTTGTCAGTGCCGTCCTCGGGCAGCCACCAGCGCTGGCCGCCGCCCCATTCGATCAGTTGTGAACCGGGCAGCTCCAGCGGCGCGGCGATGGTGGGCACCGCCAGGCGCCACAGCGCGCGGCCCGCCTGGGCGGGGGCGAAGAACGGGTGGGTCTGCTCGCGCAGCGTTTGCCACAGCGCCGCGGCTTCTGCAGCGTCCACGCGCTCGCCGCCCAGCCTGGCGCACGCGGCACGCACCGCGGCGGTGGCGCCGGCCAGGCGCACATGCAGCACGCCCGCGTGCCAGGCCGAAGACGCCAGCGGCAGCGGCTGGCCGCCCCACTGGTTCAGTTGCCGGATGGCATCGGCCTGCGCCAGCTCGAAGCGCAGCGTGGCCTCGTCGAACGGTGCCGGCAGCACCTTGACCGATACCTGCAGGATCAGCCCGAGCGTGCCGAGCGAGCCCGCCAGCAGCCGCGACACATCATAGCCCGCCACGTTCTTCATCACCTGGCCGCCGAAGTCCATCACCTCGCCGCGGCCGTCCATCAGCTGCGCGCCCAGCATGAAGTCGCGCAGCGCGCCCACCGACTGCCGGCGCGGGCCCGACAATCCCGCGGCCACGGCGCCGCCCAGCGTCGCGGTGCTGGGCTGGCCCGGCAGTGCGAAATGGGGCGGCTCGAAGGCCAGCATCTGGCGCTTTTCGGCCAGCGCAGCCTCGATCTCGGTCAGCGGCGTGCCGCAGCGCGCGGTGATCACCAGCTCGGCCGGGTCGTATTCGACGATGCCGGCATAGGCGCGCGTGTCCAGCAGCTGGCCCGCGGCGGGCTGGCCGTAGAAGTCCTTGCTGCCGCCGCCGCGCAGCCGCAGCGCGGTGCGGGTCTCGGTGGCTTGCCTGACGGCGTCGCGGATGGCGTCGAGGGTGGCTTGCATATGCGTCGTGGGGTAGGGAAGGCCGGCTCAGGAGCCGGCAGGTCCGCCGGGCACTTCCGGCCGGTCGTTCTGGTATTCGGGCAGCTGGCTGCCGCAATGCTTGCAGTAGCCGGCGTCGGGTTCGTGGCCCTCGGTCAGGCAATGGGTGCAGGTGCGCGTGGTGAGCGGCCGCTTCAGGATGCTGGCGGCCAGCTCGGCGCCGACGATGCCGGTGGGGAAGGCGATGATGCCGTAGCCCAGCAGGATGGTCAGCGAGGTGATGAACTGCCCCAGCGGAGTCTTGGGCACCATGTCGCCGAAGCCCGTGGTGGTCAGCGTCACCACCGCCCAGTACATGCTGACCGGGATGCTGGTGAAACCGTGCTGCGGACCTTCCACCACGTACATCACCGTGCCCAGGATCACCGTGATGATGAACACCGTGCCCAGGAACACGAAGATCTTGCGCCGGCTGTTGACCAGCGCGCGGTACAGGATCTCGGCTTCCTCGAAGTACACGGTCAGCTTCAGGATCCGGAACACGCGCAGCAGCCGCAACAGGCGCACATCGATCAGGAAATGCAGCTCGGGCAGGAAGAAAGCCAGCCAGGTTGGCATGATCGAGACGAAGTCGATGATGCCGTAGAAACTGAACACATAGCGCCACGGCCGGCGCACCACCAGGATGCGCATCATGTACTCGGCCGTGAAGAACAGCGTGAACATCCATTCCAGCACGGTGAACAGCTGCCCGAGGCGGTTGTTCACCGCGGGCAGGCTGTCGAGCATCACCACCATCACGCTGGCGACAATGGCCAGCAGCAGCGCGACATCGAAGAGCCGGCCTTCGCGGGTATCGGCCTCGAAGATGATGGTGTACCAGCGCTGGCGCCAGCCGGTCTCGGGCTGGCCCAGGCGCTGGCGGATGAACGCTTCCTGCTGCTGGCGTCGGCGTGGGCTGGACATGGCGTGGCTCAGAAGCGCGGCAGTTCCGGGTGCGGCAGCAGGCCGCGCTTCACATGCATCTTGCCGTACTCCGCGCAGCGCGCCAGCGTGGGGATGGCCTTGTCCGGGTTGAGCAGCCGCGCCGGGTCGAAGGCGGCCTTGACGCCGAAGAAGGCGTCGCGCTCGGCGGGCGAGAACTGCACGCACATCGAGTTGAGCTTCTCCACGCCCACGCCGTGCTCGCCGGTGACGGTGCCGCCCAGCTCGACGCAGGTTTCCAGGATGTCGGCGCCGAACAACTCGGCGCGGTGCCATTCGTCCTGGTCCGAGCCATCGAACAGGATCAGCGGGTGCATATTGCCGTCGCCAGCATGGAACACGTTGATGCAGCGCAGGCCGTACTTGCGCTCCATCTCCTCGATGCGCTTGAGCAGCGTGCCGATGTGCTTGCGCGGGATGGTGCCGTCCATGCAGTAGTAGTCGGGCGAAATCCGGCCCGCGGCGGGGAAGGCGTTCTTGCGGCCGCTCCAGAAGCGCAGCCGCTCGGCCTCGTTCTGCGAGACCACGATGCGGGTGCAGCCCGAAGCCTTCAGCACTTCGCTCATGCGCTCGATTTCCTCGGCCACTTCTTCCGGGGTGCCGTCGGACTCGCACAGCAGGATGGCGGCGGCATCGAGGTCATAGCCCGCATGCACGAATTCCTCCACTGCCGCTGTGGCGGGCTTGTCCATCATCTCCAGTCCCGCCGGGATGATGCCCGCGGCGATCACGTCGGCCACGGCGTTGCCGCCTTTCTCGACATCGTCGAAGCAGGCCATGATCACCTGCGCCAGCTGCGGCTTGGGGATGAGGCGCACCGTGACCTCGGTGACCACGGCCAGCATGCCTTCGGAGCCGATCAGCACGGCCAGCAGGTCCAGGCCCGGCGAGTCGGGGGCCTCGGAGCCGAACACCACCACCTCGCCCTCCATCGTCACCGCGCGCACGCGCAGCACGTTGTGCACGGTCAGGCCGTACTTCAGGCAGTGCACGCCGCCGGAGTTCTCGCTGACGTTGCCGCCGATGGTGCAGGCGATCTGCGAGGACGGGTCCGGTGCGTAGTACAGGTTGTGGGGTGCGGCGGCGTCGGAGATCGCCAGGTTGCGCACGCCCGGCTGGACCACCGCGGTGCGCGAGTACGGATCGACCGACAGGATGCGCTTGAACTTGGCCAGCGACAGCACCAGGCCCTCGGCGATTGGCATGGCGCCGCCCGACAGGCTGGTGCCGGCGCCGCGCGGCACCACCGGCACGCCCAGCTTGTGGCACAAGCGCAGGATCGCGCAGACCTGTTCTTCAGTGTCGGGCAGGGCCACGGCCATCGGCACCTGGCGGTACGCGGCCAGGCCGTCGCATTCATAGGGGACGGTGTCTTCCGGCTTCCACAGCAGCGCGGCATCCGGCAGGATCTGCGCCAGGCCGGCCAGCAGCGCGCTGCGGCGGCCTTCGGCCGTGGCATGGGCGCCGTCGGGGGCGATGGTTTGGGCTTCGTGCGGGGCATTCATGAACGACTCCTCTGGGGCCTCCTGGATGGCGGCCGGTGCGCGGCCTGCCGGTCGCGGCAATGCAGGGCCTGCCGCGGGGGACGGGTGACTATAGCGCAGGGCACCTGGCGCGGGCACCATGGGAGACGTGAATTCCGCATGGCAGGCCGATCAAAAATGCTCATCATGGCTGCGCGGGAAATCACGCCTGGCATGGGACGCAAGTCCAGCGTACACCGCGGCGCGGGTGCAGGGAAGGCGGCCCGTCTGGACTCAGCGTGCCGGCGGCTGCGGCAGGAAGCAGACCATATCGAGCTTGTCGTGGAAGTGCGGCGCGACGTACAGCGCATCCGGCTCCAGCCCCGTGCGCACGAAGCCGAGCGACTCATACAGCTGCACCGCGCCCGCGCTGCCGGCATTGACGCACAGCGTCACCTGGCGCACGCCCGGCATGGCGGCGGCCTGTTCCATGGCCCGCTCCATCAGCGCGCGGCCGAGCTTGCGGTCGCGCCAGCCCGGGGCCACGTACATGCCCCAGATAAAGGCCTTGTGCCGGTGCTTGGCGTTTTCCTCGCGCATCACCCCGACCACCCCGGCCAGCGCGGTGTCATCGGTGCCGTCAACGAAGGCGCCGAACACGGCCTTGCCCTCGGTCGCGGCCAGGCGCGCGGCGACGACTTCCAGCGGCCGGTCCTGTTCCTCCTCCAGGCTGGAAGCGAAGGCCTCCGGCGCTTCGGCCAGGCCTTGCAGCCGCAGCGCCTGGAAGGCGGCGGCATCGGCGGGGGTCAGCAAACGGATTTCCATGGGGTCGGTCTCCTACCAGTCCAGGCTCAGCAGCCAGTCGACGAAATAGCGCGCCTCGGGCTTGAGCGGAGCCTGTTCGCGCTCGACGATGTAGTAGCCGTGCGGCGAGACCGATTCCACATCCAGCAGCCGCACCATCTGCCCCAGCGACAGCCAGTGCCGCGCCATGCGCTGGCGCACCAGCGCCACGCCCTGGTTGGACGCGATCGCCTCCAGCATCAGGCCGATGTCATTGAACTGCGGCCCGGTCTGCGGCTCGGCCCAGTCCAGCCCGGCAGTCTCGAACCACGGCTTCCACGGCTCCAGCGGGCTGCGCAGCAGCACCAGGCCGTGCAGGTGCTCGGGCTTGGTGATGGCGCGGCCGTTGACGCGCTCGTAGTATTCGCGGCCGCACGCCGGGAACACCGGCTCGACCAGCAGCCGGGTGGTCTTCAGGTCGGGGTAGCGGCCGGTGCCGTAGCGGATCTCGACATCGGTGTCCTCGGCCTTGACGTCCAGGAATGGGATTGCCAGGTGCAGCTCGAGGTCGATATGCGGATACAGCGCGCCGAATTCAGGCAGGCGCGGCACCAGGTGCTGGCGCCCGAAGGTGGGCGGGATCGCCACCCGCAGCCGGGTGCGCAGCTTGTTGTACTCGGGCCGCGCCAGCTCGTTGAGCGACTTGAGCGCGTCCTGCACGTTGCGCAGGTAGCGCGTGCCGGCGGCGGTCAGCCGCAGCGCGGCGTTGGCGCGCACGAACAGGTCTTCGCCCCACAGCTCCTCGAGGTTCTTGATGCGGTGCGAGACCGCGCTGGGCGTGACCGACAGCTCTTCGGCCGCGCGCGCGAAGCTGCCCAGGCGCGCCGCGGCCTCGAAGGCGATCAGCAGGTGCAGCGGCGGGACGCGGTTGAACATGGAGGCCATCTGCCCGGTACGCCTTACTGCGTGCCCGCGCGCGTGGCGCTGAAGATCTTGCCCGGGTTCAGGATGTGGTTGGGGTCCAGCGCGTCCTTGATCGCGCGCATCAGGTCGAGCGCGTCCTCGCCGTGTTCTTCCACCAGGAAGCGCTGCTTGTGCAGGCCGACGCCGTGCTCGCCGGTGCAGGTGCCGCCCATCGCCAGCGCGCGTTCGACGATGCGCTGGTTGATGGCCTCGGCCTCGGCCATCTCTTCGGGCTTGCCGGGGTCGACCAGGATCGCCACGTGGAAGTTGCCGTCGCCGACATGGCCGACGATGGGGCAGGGCAGCGCCGAGGCGTTCAGGTCCTTCTCGGTCTCGGTAACGCAGTCGGCCAGGCGCGAGATCGGCACGCACACGTCGGTAGTCACCGACTTGCAGCCCGGCTTGAGCTGCAGCATGGCGAAGTACGCGGTATGGCGTGCGTTCCACAGCCGGCTGCGGTCCTCCGGGCGCGTGGCCCATTCGAAGCCCTGGCCGCCGTGCTCGGCGGTGATCTGCTGCACGGTCTCGGCCTGCTCACGCACGCCGGCCTCGGTGCCGTGGAATTCGAAGAACAGGTGGGGGGTCTCGGGCAGGGTCAGGTTGTCGTGGCGGTTGATGGCGCGGATCGCCAGCGCATCGACAAACTCCACGCGCGCCACCGGCACGCCCAGCTGGATGGTCTGGATCACGGCCTGCACCGCGCTGCCCATGCTGGGGAAGGCGCACACCGCGGCGGAGATCGCTTCCGGCTGCGGGTAGAGCCGCACCGTCACCTCGGTGATGATGCCGAGCGTGCCTTCGCTGCCGATAAAGAGCCGGGTCAGGTCATAGCCCGCCGCCGACTTGCGCGCCTGCGTGCCGGTGCGGACCACGCGGCCGTCGGCGGTCACCACCGTCAGCGCCAGCACGTTCTCGCGCATGGTGCCGTAGCGCACCGCGTTGGTCCCGGAGGCGCGCGTGGCGCACATGCCGCCCAGCGAGGCATCGGCGCCCGGGTCGATCGGGAAGAACAGGCCGGTGTCCTTGATTTCCTGATTCAGCTGCTTGCGCGTGACGCCGGGCTGCACGGTCACGGTCAGGTCCTCGGGCTGCACCGCCAGCACGCGGTTCATCTGCGACAGGTCCAGGCTGATGCCGCCTGCCACGGCCAGCAGATGGCCTTCCAGCGATGAGCCGGCGCCGTACGGGATCAGCGGCACGCCATGCTGGTTGCACAGGCGCGCCACCTCGGCCACTTCCTCGGTGCTGTGGGCGAAGACCACGGCGTCGGGCACGGCCGGCGGGAACGGGGATTCGTCGCGGCCGTGGTGTTCGCACACGCCGGCGGAGGTGGTGAAGCGGTCGCCAAAGCGAGCCGCCAGGGCGTCGCTGAAGGCGGGCGGCAGCGGACGGCGGGCGAGCGTGGCGGGCGGCGTGGGGTGGTTCATGCGGGTCTCCGGCGGGTCGGCGCGACGTTGGTGCCGGCGGCGGCGCTCCGGAGCAAGCTCCGGTCTGGCCGGCAGGGGCGCGACCCGGTGATCGAATGGACGATGAATAAGGGCTACCGGCATTCTACGCCGCGCGGCGGCTCATGCACCCTGGCGGGGCGCCGCGGCGGTCGGCGGCCGGCTGGTACTGGCCGATAGCCGCACAGCCAGCGCCGGGACACAAGAGCTTGGCCCGCCGAGGCGGTCCGGCGCGATAATGCGTCTTTCCCCCTGGCGCCCGCGTTGCAGGGCGGACCACGACTACCACACGCTTACGAGGAGACCGGCATGGGCAACCGCCTGTCCAAGATTGCCACCCGCACCGGCGACGCCGGCACCACCGGCCTGGGCGACGGCAGCCGCACCGGCAAGGACAGCCTGCGCATCGCCGCCATCGGCGACGTCGACGAACTCAACTGCCACGTCGGCGTGCTGCTGACCGAGGCCCTGCCGGACGACGTGCGCGCCGCGCTGCTGCATATTCAGCACGACCTGTTCGACCTGGGTGGCGAGCTGTCCATCCCGGGCTACACCCTGCTCAAGCCTGAGCAAGTGACGCAGCTCGACACCTGGCTGGCCGACTACAACGCCAACCTGCCGCGGCTGGCCGAATTCATCCTGCCGGGCGGCAGCCGCGCCGCGGCGCAGGCCCATGTCTGCCGCACCGTGTGCCGCCGTGCCGAACGCGCGCTGGTGGCGCTGGGCGCGGCCGAGCCGCTGAACGAGGCCCCGCGCCAGTACCTGAACCGGCTGTCGGACCTGATGTTCGTGCTGGCGCGGGTGCTGAACCGGGCCGGGGGCGGTTCGGACGTGCTGTGGCAGCGCGACCGCGACGCGCCAGAAGGTATGGAATAAGCCACTTTCGGCGACCGCGCCGCGCCGCCGGCTTAACCTGCGGCGGCGGATGCCGTTGAAAGCGTGCATAAACCGAGAAAATTACTCGGATTTGCCGGTTATGCCCTTGAAAAGCCCCCGGACGGCCACATTTCGGCCTCAGGTTGAATTGCAGCCGCGCGGATAGCGCTGGCTCAAGAGGAGAGAATAATGGGTAAGATCATCGGTATCGACCTCGGTACCACCAATAGCTGCGTCGCGATCCTGGAAGGCAACACCCCCAAGGTCATCGAAAACTCGGAGGGTGCCCGCACCACCCCGTCGATCATCGCCTACATGGAAGACGGCGAAATCCTGGTCGGCGCGCCGGCCAAGCGCCAGGCCGTCACCAATCCGCGCAACACGCTGTACGCGGTCAAGCGCCTGATCGGCCGCAAGTTCGAAGAGAAGGAAGTCCAGAAGGACATCGGCCTGATGCCGTATTCCATCGTCAAGGCCGACAACGGCGACGCATGGGTGTCGGTGCGCGACCAGAAGCTGGCGCCGCCGCAGGTGTCCGCCGAAGTGCTGCGCAAGATGAAGAAGACGGCCGAGGACTACCTCGGCGAGCCGGTGACCGAAGCCGTGATCACCGTGCCGGCCTACTTCAACGACTCGCAGCGCCAGGCCACCAAGGACGCCGGCCGCATCGCCGGCCTGGACGTCAAGCGCATCATCAACGAGCCGACCGCGGCCGCGCTGGCGTTCGGCATGGACAAGAACGAGAAGGGCGACCGCAAGATTGCCGTGTATGACCTCGGCGGCGGCACCTTCGACATCTCGATCATCGAGATCGCGGACGTGGACGGCGAGAAGCAGTTCGAGGTGCTGTCGACCAACGGCGATACGTTCCTGGGCGGCGAAGACTTCGACCAGCGCATCATCGACTACATCATCAGCGAGTTCAAGAAGGACCAGGGCGTGGACCTGTCCAAGGACGTGCTCGCGCTGCAGCGCCTGAAGGAAGCCGCTGAAAAGGCCAAGATCGAACTGTCGAGCTCGCAGCAGACCGAGATCAACCTGCCGTACATCACGGCCGATGCCTCGGGTCCGAAGCACCTGAACCTGAAGATGACCCGCGCCAAGCTCGAATCCCTGGTGGAAGAGCTGATCACGCGCACCATCGAGCCGTGCCGCATCGCTATCAAGGATGCGGGCGTCAAGGTCAGCGACATCGACGACGTGATCCTGGTCGGCGGCATGACCCGCATGCCCAAGGTGCAGGAACAGGTCAAGGAGTTCTTCGGCAAGGAAGCGCGCAAGGACGTGAACCCGGATGAAGCCGTGGCCGTCGGTGCCGCGATCCAGGGCTCGGTGCTGTCGGGCGACCGTACCGACGTGCTGCTGCTGGACGTGACGCCGCTGTCGCTGGGTATTGAAACCCTGGGTGGCGTGATGACCAAGATGATCACCAAGAACACCACCATCCCGACCAAGCATGCGCAGGTGTTCTCGACCGCCGACGACAACCAGCCGGCGGTGACCATCAAGGTGTTCCAGGGCGAGCGTGAAATGGCCTCCGGCAACAAGCTGCTGGGCGAGTTCAACCTGGAAGGCATTCCGCCCGCAGCGCGTGGCACGCCGCAGATCGAAGTGTCGTTCGACATCGACGCCAACGGCATCCTGCACGTGGGCGCCAAGGACAAGGCAACCGGCAAGGAAAACCGGATCACCATCAAGGCGAACTCGGGCCTGTCGGAAGACGAGATCCAGCGCATGGTCAAGGACGCCGAGGCCAACGCCGAGGAAGACAAGAAGGCCCGTGAGCTGGCTGACGCCCGCAACCAGGCCGACGCGCTGATCCACTCGACCAAGAAGGCGCTCACCGAATACGGTGACAAGCTGGAAGGCGGCGAGAAGGAAAAGATCGAAGCCGCGATCAAGGAACTGGAAGACGCCGCTCGCGGCGGCGACAAGGCCGAGATCGACGCCAAGGTCAACGCGCTGTCCGAAGTCAGCCAGAAGCTGGGCGAGAAGGTCTACGCGGACATGCAGGCCAAGGCCGGCGAAGGTGCCGCGCCCGGTGCTGCCGGTGCCGGCGCGGCCGGTGGCCAGCAGGCGCAGCCGCAGGACGACAACGTTGTGGACGCCGAATTCAAGGAAGTCAACGACAAGAAGTAATCGGGACACGCGGGCGGCGGTGCAGGCACTGGCCGGCACCGCTCCCGCCCCGACGCCGGGCGCGGCCATCGGACCCAGCGGGAAACCGCCGTCGGATGCCTCGCTCGGCTTTTTTGCTATTCGCCGGTATCGCGCCGCATGCGCGTGCCGGCCAAAAGGGTTTGAGCCACCATGGCAAAACGTGACTATTACGAAGTGCTCGGGGTAGGCAAGAACGCGAGCGACGACGAGATCAAGAAGGCTTATCGCAAGCTCGCGATGAAGTACCACCCGGACCGCAATCCGGAGGGCAAGGACGGCAAGATCGCCGAGGAAAAATTCAAGGAGGTCAAAGAGGCCTACGAGATGCTTTCCGACCCGGAGAAGAAGGCAGCTTACGACCAGTACGGCCATGCCGGTGTGGATCCGAACATGGCGGGCGGCTTTGGCGGCGCGCAGGGCTACGGCGGTTTCGCCGAGGCCTTCGGCGATATCTTCGGCGACATCTTCGGCCAGCAGGCCGGTGGCCGCCGCGGTGGCGGCGGCGGTCCGCAGGCCTATCGCGGCGCCGACCTGCGCTACAGCATGGAGATCTCGCTGGAGCAGGCCGCGCACGGCCACGAGGCGCAGATCCGCGTGCCGCACTGGGACGACTGCGACCACTGCCACGGCAATGGCGCGGAGCCGGGCTCGAGCGTGGAAACCTGCCCGACCTGCCACGGCGCCGGCCAGGTGCGCGTGTCGCAGGGCTTCTTCACCATGCAGCAGACCTGCCCGAAGTGCCACGGCAGCGGCAAGTTCATCCCCAAGCCCTGCACCAAGTGCCACGGCCAGGGCAAGCTGAAGTCGCAGAAGACGCTGGAAGTGAAGATCCCGGCCGGCATCGACGAAGGCATGCGCATCCGCTCATCGGGCAACGGCGAGCCGGGCATCAACGGCGGCCCCCCGGGCGACCTGTATGTGGAAGTCCACATCAAGGCGCACCCGATGTTCGAGCGCGACGGCGACGACCTGCACTGCCAGATGCCGATCTCCTTCGCCACCGCGGCGCTGGGCGGCGACCTGGAAGTGCCGACGCTGAGCGGCAAGGCCACCTTCCCGGTGCCTGAAGCCACCCAGTCGGGCAAGACCTTCCGCCTGCGCGGCAAGGGCATCAAGGGCGTGCGCTCGGGCTATCCGGGCGACCTCTATGTGCATGTGAATGTGGAGACGCCGGTCAAGCTGACCGAGGCGCAGAAGGATATGCTGCGCCAGTTCGACCGCTCGGTGCATGAGGGCGGCTCGCGCCACAGCCCGCAGGAGCAATCCTGGCTGGACAAGGTGAAGAGCTTCTTCAGCTGACCGGGTTTGCAGTATCGGACCGGCCACGTGCGAGCGTGGCCGGTTTTGTTTTTGGCGCGGCGCTCCGCGTCTGCGAACCGCTGGTTTGCTCCCCTCTCCCGCCTGCGGGAGAGGGGCTGGGGGAGAGGGCAGGCGCGCCCATCGCCCACCACGCTTGCGCCGCGCGATAATGCATCACTGCCTTCCATGCCGGCGGCGCCGGCAATCCTGTTTTTCCTGACGATTTCCCGTGGTAGCAAGCATCCAGCCCCCGCCCTCTCCCCCGGCCCCTCTCCCGCAAGCGGGCGAGGGGAGCACGCCGCCAGCAAGCGGAGAGGCCTTCGTCCTTCTCGACGACGCCACGGCCCCGGCGGCGCAAGCCGCATCACGCCTCTACACCGGCCTCATTCGCGAAGACGTGCTGCCCGCCGGCAGCGACATCGCGCAGCTCGACACCGTGCTTGCCGACGGCTGGCGCCAGGGCTGGCATGCCACTCTGTTTGCCCCCTACGAATTCGGCGGCGCACTGGTCGACGCCCCGGTGCATACCGGTAACGAGATGCCGTTCCACAACGGCGCGCTGCGCCTGCTGTGGTTCCGCAACCTGCGCCGGCTCGATGCCGCGGCGGTCACGGCGTGGCTGCAATCGAAAGCCGACCCCAAGCCAGCGGGCCTGATGGAGGTGGCCTCCGATACCTCCCGCGAGGCCTTCGACGACGCCATCGCCCGCATCCACCAGTGGATCGAAGCCGGCGACACCTACCAGGTCAACTATACCCAGCGCCTGCACTTCGATGCCTTTGGCGACCCGGTGGCGCTGTACGCCGCGCTGCGCGCCGCGCAGCCGGTGCCGTATGGCGTGCTGGCCAGCCTGCCGGATGGCGCCACGGTGCTGTCGCTGTCGCCCGAGCTGTTCGTGCGCCACGACGGCCAGGGCCACCTGCTGACCCGGCCGATGAAGGGCACCGCGCCGCGCTCGGGCGATGCCGTGCGCGATGCGCAGGCCGCCGCCGCGCTGGCCGCCGATGCCAAGAACCGCGCCGAGAATGTGATGATCGTCGACCTGCTGCGCAACGACCTGGGGCGCATCGCGCAGCCGGGCAGCGTGGCGGTGCCGGAGCGCTTTGCGGTGCAGCCGTTTGGTGCGGTGCTGCAGATGACCTCTACCGTCACCGCGACGGCGCGGTCCGGCACGCGCTTTGGCGCGCTGATGGCGGCGCTGTTCCCGTGCGGCTCCATCACTGGCGCGCCCAAGCGGCGCACCATGGAGATCATCGCCGAGCTGGAAGGCGCGCCGCGCGGGCTGTACACCGGCGCGATCGGCTGGATTGATGCGCCAACTGACGAAAGCACCGCGGGACCGTTCGCGCTGTCGGTGGCAATCCGCACGCTGGTACTGGCGCCTCTCGCGGACACCGGCCTGCGCGCGGGTGAAATGGGCGTGGGCGGCGGCATCGTCCATGACAGCGTCGCGGCGGAGGAATTCGATGAATGCGGCTGGAAGGCGCGTTTCCTGACGCGGCACGATCCCGGCTTGACGCTGTTCGAAACCATGCGCGTGCAGGACGGCGAGTGCCTTTACCTGGCGCGGCACCTTGCGCGCATTGGCGCTTCGGCGCATACGTTCGGCTTCGCTTTCGATGCCGATGCGGCACGCACCGCAGTGGCCGCGCAGGTAGCGCAGCTGGGCGCGGGGACATGGCGCCTGCGTATGAGCGTGGACAAGTGCGGCGCGCTCGCATTTGCCAGCGGCGCGGTGGCACCGATGCCGGCCGGTCCGGTCAGGATCGACATTGCCCCCGAGCCACTACCCGCCGCCGACCCGCTGCGCCGCCATAAGACCAGCGCGCGCGCAGTGTTCGATGCGGGCTGGCAGGCCGCCGAGCGTGCCGGCGGCTTTGACCGGCTGTTCTTCAACACGCGCGGTGAACTGCTGGAAGGCGGGCGCAGCTCGGTCTTCGTCCGCATCGATGGCCGCTGGCTGACGCCGCCGCTGTCGGCCGACATCCTGCCCGGCGTGATGCGCGCGGTGGTGCTGGACGAGGGTGGGGCGACGCTGGGCGCCCCCGGCGAAGCGGTGACGGAAGCCGTGATCACGCGCGCGATGCTCGCGCGCGCCGAGGCCATCGTCCTGGTCAACGCCTTGCGCGGCGCGATGGCGGCGACGCTGAGTCAGAAAGCCTGAAGACTAAGGGTGGTGCGTGTCCAGCACGCCGTCGCCCAGCTTCCAGCGCACCACGCCCGGCAGGTTGATCAGCTCGCGGTCGTGGCAGATCATCACCACGGTGCGGCCTTCGGCGGCCAGGTCGCCGACCAGCCCAATCACCTGCTCGCGCGCATGGCCGTCCAGGCTCGAGGTGGGCTCATCCAGCAGCAGCAGCTCCGGCTCCAGCACCTTGGCGCGCGCCAGTGCCACGCGCTGGATCTCTCCGCCGGACAGGTATTCGGGCGCGGTGTCCTGCAGGTGCGACACGCCGGCCCAGCCCAGCGCCTCACCAACGCGGCGGGCGATCTCGTCGCGCGGCATCCCGCGTGCATGCAGGCCGTAGGCAATATTTTCGCGCACCGAGGTGCGGAACAGGTAAGGGTGCTGATGCAGGTAGGCGATGCGCTGGCGCAGCGCCGGCGGCAGCGGAGTGAGGGGGGCGTCGTGTGCCTGGCCCCGGGCGTCGGTCCACTGCGCGCTGGCGCCGGGTGCCGGCTCCAGCCCGGCCAGCATGCGCAGCAGCGTGGTCTTGCCGGCGCCGTTCATGCCGGTCAGCACGATTGCCGTGGCGCGCGGGATCACCAGCCTGTCGATGGCAAAGAGCTTGCGCAGGCCGATGGTGCGCGCCAGCCCGCGCACGGTCAGCAGCGGGCTGTGGTCATGGGCAACTGAGGGAGTCATCGGCGGAAGCCTCCGGCACCCTGCAGCCAGGCCATGCCGATATTGACCAGCAGCGCCAGCGCCACCAGCACGATGCCCAGCGCAATGCCCTCCGCGAACTCGCCCTTGCTGGTTTCCAGCGCAATGGCCGTGGTGATGGTGCGGGTGGAGCCTTCGATATTGCCGCCGATCATCAGCGCCGAGCCGACCTCGGCAATCACGCGCCCGAAGCCGGCGACCACCGCCGCCATCAACCCGAAGCGCAGCTCGCGGATCACGGTCAGGAAGGTGCGCCAGCGCCCTGCGCCCAGCACCCAAGCGGTCTCGCGCAGGCGCACGTCGGCGCCCTGCAGGGTTGACAGCGCAAACGCCAGCACCACCGGGAAGCCGATCACCGCCTGCCCCAGCACCATGCCCGCCGGCGTGAACAGCAGGTGCAGGCTGCCCAGCGGGCCCTGGCGCGTCAGCAGCAGGTAGAGGATCAGCCCGACCAGCACGGTCGGAAACGACAGGAAGGCCTGCGCCACCACCACCACTGCGCGCCGGCCCGGGAACTGCCGCGTGGCGATCAGCCAGGCGGCGGCGATCGCCGGCACCGTGGCCAGCGCCAGCCCCAGCACCGCCACCATCAGCGAGGTCCAGACGATGAACCACAGGCCGGCGTCGCCGCTGGCCAGCAGGCGGAAGGCGTCGGCGGTGGCGGTGCCGATCTCCACCGGGTCAGGCGGAGAAGGTGTGCTCGGCGGCGGGGAAGCTGCCGTCCTTGACGGCGGCCACGTAGGCGCGCACGGCTGCCTCGATCGAGGTCTGGCCGTCCATGAAGTTGCGCACGAACTTGGCCTTGCGCCCCGGGTAGATATTGAGCATGTCCTGTAGCACCAGCACCTGGCCGGTGCAGTCCGCGCCCGCGCCGATGCCGATGGTGGGTACCGTCAGCGATTGCGTGATCTCGCCGGCCAGCGCCGCGGGCACAGCCTCCATCAGCACCACCTGCGCGCCGGCGGCCTGCAGCGCCAGCGCGTCGCGCTTGAGCTGGGCCGCGCCGGCGTTGGTCTTGCCCTGCACCTTGAAGCCGCCCAGCGCGTGCACCGACTGCGGCGTCAGGCCGATATGCGCGCATACCGGGATGCTGCGCTCGACCAGGAACTTGACGATCGGCGCCAGCCAGTCGCCGCCCTCGAGCTTGACCATCTGCGCGCCGGCCTTCATCAGCGTGACCGCACTGGCAAACGCGGCCTCAGGCGTGGGATAGGTGCCGAACGGCAGGTCCGTCAGCAGCAGCGCGGTCTGGTTGCCGCGCGCCGCGCATTCGGTGTGGTAGGCCATCTGTTCCAGCGTGACCGGCAGCGTGGTCTGCTGGCCCTGCATCACATTGCCCAGCGAATCGCCGACCAGGATCATTTCCACGCCGCAGTAGTCGAGCAGCGCGGCGAAGCTGGAGTCGTACGCAGTCAGCATGGCGATTTTCTCGCCGGCGTCACGCATCGCCTGCAGTTTGGGAATCGTGATGGTCTTGCGGGAGGGATCGAGGAGGTAGCTCATGGCAGTGCCCATATAGGACGGCTTTGCCGGTGCCGGGAGGGCCGCCCGCACGGCAACGACAGCCGTCGTTATTGTGTTGGGTCTGGCAGGCGGAGCCTGTCAGGGCGCAGCGAGATTGAGAAAGGCCTTGCGGCCGCGCATGTTTTCGATGCGCGACAGTAGTGTACGGAAATCGTCATCATTGTCCACCGGATTGAAGTGGGCGGTGTCGACGACCAGCACCGGGGCGTCGTCGTACCGGTGGAACAATTCGCCGTAGGCGCCGGCCAGGCGCTGCAGATAGTGTTCGTCGATGCCGGCCTCGCCAGGCTCGCCGCGGCGCACGATGCGCTCGCGCAAGAGCGACGGGGCGGCCTGCAGCACGATCACCAGGTCGGCGCGCTGCGGCGGCAGGTCAAGGCGTGCGGCGATGGCGTCGTAGAGCGCCAGTTCGTCGTCGGACAGCGTCAGCGCCGCGTGCAGCCGATCCTTGGCCATCAGGAAATTGGTGACCATGCGTTGGCCGGCCAGCACCCCCGCCTGCCATTGTTGCAGCTGCACCGCGCGCTGGGTCAGGCACCACAGCTGCAGCGCCAGCGCATGGCGCGCGGGATCGCGGTAGAAGGGTTCGAGGAAGGGGCTGCGGCGCGCGCTGTCGGGCAGTTCCTGGGCCTGCAGCGTGCGCGCCAGGCGCTGGGCCAGCGAGGTCTTGCCGGATCCGACGGGGCCTTCGACGACGATGCGGCGCAGGTGATCGAGCATGGCGCTCCGGGCTTCAGTGGGGTGGATGGCAGCGCCGCGGGCGCCGCCGGGCGGGGTCAGCCAGGGGTGCCGCCATCGCCGGTCCCGCCGGCGGCGGCCTGCATGCGCAGGCACTTGCAGGTGGACACCTTCTCGATGCGCTGCGCGCCCACGCCGGCCAGGTAGTCGGCGGCGCGTCCGCGCCCGGGGATGGCCAGCGCGGCATCCAGCTCTAGCAGCGGCACCAGCGTGAAGGCGCGCTCGGTCAGGCGCGGGTGCGGCACCGTCAGGTGCTCGTGGTCGTGCTGCTCGTCGCCGAACAGCAGCAGGTCCAGGTCCAGCGTGCGCGGCGCGTTGCGGAACGGCCGCTCGCGGCCGAACTGGTCTTCGATGTGGTGGCAGATGCGCAGGAGCTGCGCCGCGGTGAACGAGGTCTGCACCTTGACCACCGCGTTGTAGTAGTCGTCGCCGCCGGCATCGACCGGGGCGGTGCGGTAGAGCGATGAGCGCGCCAGCACCGTGATGCCGACCTGCTGGGCCAGACACACGATGGCGTCCTTGATGGCCTGGCGGGCATCGCCAAGATTGGCCCCGATGCCGATGAAGGCAAGCGTCATTTAGGTTTCCTCCGGCTGGCCGGGGCCGGCATGTGCTGCCTCGCCCGCGTCCGTGTCGCTCCGGGAAGACACTTTATCCGATTTCCGCGGACCGCGCCGGCGGCGCTTCTTGCGTGCCGGGCCTTCGCCCTCGGCGCCCTGGCCACCTTGACTGCCCTGGCCGCCTTGACCACTCGGGCCGCGCGCGCCGCGTACCGCGTCGATCAGGTCCTCGCGCTCGCCCGGGTCGGCGTCCTGGAAGTCCTGCCACCAGGCGGCCAGTTCCTCGGGCAGCTCGCCCGACTGGCAGCGCAGGTGCAGGAAGTCGAAGCCGGCACGGAAGCGCGGCGATTCCAGCAGCCGGAACGGCATGCGGCCCACGCGCTTTTCAAAGCGCGGCTGCATGCCCCAGATATCGCGCATGTCGGTGACAAAGCGGCGCTGGATCGCCAGCTGGCCGGTCTGCTTTTCCAGCACCATGTCCATGGCGGTGTTCAGCGCGGCGATGGCGTGCTCGCCTTCCTCGCGCAGCCTGGTCCAGCGCTGCAGCACGTGGTGCCACAGCAGCGCGGCGAACAGGAAGCCCGGCGAGACCGGCTTGCCGGCCTGCACGCGGCGGTCGGTGTTGTCCAGCGCCAGCTGCACGAAGCGCTGGCCCATGGGCTGCTCCAGCGCCACGTCCAGCAGCGGCAGCAGGCCCTGGTGCAGCCCCGCCTTGCGCAGCTCCTGCAGCGAGGCCCAGGCGTGGCCGGACATCAGCAGCTTGAGCATCTCGTCGAACAGGCGCGCGCTGGGCACGTTGTGGATCAGCGAGGCCAGGCCGGCGATCGGGTGGCGCGTGGCCTCGTCGATGTCGAAGCCGGTCTTGGCGGCGAAGCGCACAACGCGCAGCATCCGGATCGGGTCTTCGCGATAGCGCGTGACCGGGTCGCCGATCATGCGCAGCGTGCGCGCGCGGATGTCTTCCATGCCGTGATGGTAGTCATGCACGGTCTGCGCGGCCGGGTCGTAGTACATCGCATTGATGGTGAAGTCGCGGCGTTCCGCGTCTTCGGCCTGCGAACCCCACACGTTGTCGCGCAGCACCCGGCCCGAGGCATCGATCGCATGGGTCTTGCTGTCGAGCTCGGCGCGCTTCAGGCGGCGGCCTTCGGGCAGGGTCTCGCTGGCGATGGCGTCGACCAGCGCGCGGAAGGTCGAGACCTCGATGATTTCCTGCTCGCGCCCACCGTAGAAGGTCACGTGCACGATCTGGAAGCGCCGCCCGATGATGCGCGAGCGCCGGAACAGCGCCTGCACCTGGTCGGGCGTGGCGTTGGTCGCGACGTCGAAATCCTTGGGCTTGATGCCGAGCAGCAGGTCGCGCACCGCGCCGCCCACGATGTAGGCCTGGTAGCCGGCCTGCTGCAGCGTGGAGGTGACCTTGACGGCATTGCGCGACAGCAGCGCGGGGTCGATCTGGTGTTCGTCGGCGCCGACAATGCGCGGCGTATGGGCATGGCCGGTGCGGCGCAGCTTGGGGCCGGGTTTGCCCAGCAGCCGGGTAATTAGCTTCTTGATCACGTCAGAACAGATCCATGATGCGCCAGCCTGCCGCGGCGGCGTGGTGGCGCAGGCGATCGTCCGGGTTGGTGGCGATCGGCTCGGAGACTTTTTCCAGCAAGGGCAGGTCGTTGGCCGAGTCGCTGTAGAAGGTGGTTTTCTCGAAATGGTCCCACTGCGCGCCCTGGCTCTTTAGCCAGGCCTCGACGCGGGTGATCTTGCCTTCGCGGAAGCTGGGCACGCCCTCGACCTCGCCGGTGTACTGGCTCTCGGGCTTGCCGTCGACGGTGGCCGGCTCGGTCGCGATCAGGTGCTTGATGCCGAAGGCCGTGGCGATCGGCGCGGTGACGAAGCTGTTGGTGGCGGTCACCACGGCGCACAGGTCGCCGGCTTCCAGGTGCTTGTAGACCAGCGCGCGCGCCTGCGGCGTGATCACGGGGTCGATCACCTCGTGCATGAAGCGCACCCGCATGGCATCGAGCCGGTCGCGCGGGTTGGCCGCCAGCGGCGCCAGCGCAAAGCGCAGGAAGGCCTGGATATCGAGGGTGCCGGCCTTGTAGTGGCCGTAGAACTCGTCGTTCTTCTGCCTGTAGATTTCCTCGTCGACGACGCCCAGGCGGACCAGGAAGCGGCCCCATTCATGGTCGCTGTCGGTTGGGATCAGGGTGTGGTCGAGATCAAAGAGTGCCAGATTCATGGGCGGCGATTTTACCTTAAGGCGAGAGGTCGGGCGGGCAGGCAGGTGCCGTGGCCGCGTTGGGTGTGGTTTGGGCGCCGATGCCGCCGCTAATCCCGGAATTCAGCAAACATTTCACGCAGCAGCGGCAGTGTCACCGGCCGCTTGCGTTCCAGCGAGTAGGTGTCGAGCGCGTCCAGCAGCGCCATCAGGCTTGGCATGTCGCGGTAATGCCGCGTCACCAGCCAGTGCGTGATCTCTGGCGACAGCTGCAGGCCGCGCTCGCGTGCTGCATGCAGCACAGCGGCCTTCTTGTCGTCGTCCGACAGCGGCGCGACCTGGTACACCAGGCCCCAGCCCAGGCGCGTGCGCAGGTCTTCGCGCACCGGCATCGCGCGCGGGGCCAGGCCGCCGGCCACCACCAGCGCGGTGCGCACGTGGGCGCGCACCTCGTTGTAGAGCGAGAACACCGCGATCTGGCGCGCTTCATCCAGCAACTCGACGTCATCGACGGTGTAGAGCTGGCACCAGGGGTCGAACAGGAAGTCCGACAGCGGGTGGTGCGGGCTCAGGTAGCGGCTGCGGATGCCGTGCTGCGGCCCGGCCTCGCATACCGCGTGCAGCAGGTGGGTACGGCCGCAGCCGACCTCGCCCCACAGGTAGACCAGCCGGTCGCTGGCGTGCTCCTGGGCGAGCGCGGCGGGCAGCTCGCGCAGGCGCTGCACCGCCTCGCGGTTGGATGCCACCACGAAATTCTCGAAGGTCGAAGGCGGCGGGCTGCCCAGCTCGAGCGACAGTTGCTTGGGACGCGGGGACATGACGTATGGCTAACTTGCAGGTGTGGGCAGCAGTGGGGCAGCCGTTATTTTCGGTACAGGTCGCTGGCCAGGTAAACCCGCCGCAGCTGCCGCGCGCCGACCAGCAGCACGGCACAGGTCGGCAGCGCCAGCAGCACGCCGAAGAAGCCGAACAGCTGGCCGAAGGCGAGCAGCGCGAAGATCACCACCAGCGGGTGCAGGCCGATGCGTTCGCCCACCAGGCGCGGGGTCAGATAAAAGCTCTCAATAAACTGGCCGAAGCCGTAGACCACCGCCACCGCGGCCAGCCCGTACCAGTTGCCGAACTGCAGCAGCGCGGCCAGCACCGCCATGACCAGCCCGACACCAAAGCCAATATACGGGATAAACACCGCCAGCCCCGTGAAGACCCCGACCGGCACGCCGATATCGAAGCCGGCGATGGTCAGGCCGATCGAGTAGATTGCCGCCAGGATCACCATCACCAGGATCTGGCCGCGCAGGTATTGCGACAGCAGCGCGTCGGTCTCGTTGGTCAGTTCGCGCACCTTGGGCACCCAGCGGCGCGGCACCACGCCCTCGATGCGGCGCATCACCATGTGCCAGTCCATCATCAGGTAGAACATGACGATGGGCACGATAAAGACGATGCCGGCCACCGTGATCAGCGCGGAGCCCGACATCTTGACGTAGTTCAGCAACACCACCAGCAGGTCTTCCGGGCTGGCCGAGAAGCGGTCCGACAGCATGTTGCGCAGGCCGGGGAAGTCAAAGCGCACGCGTACGCCGAACTCGGCCAGGCGGGGCGAAACCACCGAATTGAGCTTCTTCAGCAGGATCGGCAATTGCTCGCGCACCTGCGGGATCTCGCGTTGCAGCACTGCGATCGCCAGCAGTACCAGCATCACGCAGATCACCGTCAGCAGCAGGATCATCAGCGTTACGCCCACCGCGCGCGGCACGCGGCGGCGCTGCAGCCAGTCAACGCCCGGGTTCAGGATATAGGCGAAGATGAACGCGAACAGGAACGGCGTCAGCACCGGCGCCAGCGCGATGATGGCGGCGAACAGCGCGACGGCCACGACGATCCAGAGCAGGATGCGCTTGGCCTCTTGGTTCAACAGCGGGGCATTCATCAAATAGTTGGGGGGAACGGGCGACAGCGCTGTTTGCGGCGGAATCTCGCCGGAAACTGGAAGCGGGGGGCCTCTATCCGTTAAAATTGCAATTCTACTGGACTCGCGTCCGCCTTCCGATGCCAAGCAACGGAAGCCGCGCTGACCCGAGCGCCGAATTCCTCACTTTATTTCCTCCAGGACAAGCAGGTTCCCATGAGCGCATCCCCGACCGCCGGCCAGGCAGGCCTTTCCTACCGCGACGCCGGTGTTGATATCGATGCCGGCGACGCACTGGTCGACCGCATCAAGCCGTTTGCCAAGCGCACCATGCGCGAGGGCGTGATGGCGGGCATCGGCGGGTTCGGTGCGCTGTTCGAACTGTCGAAGAAGTTCCAGGAGCCGGTGCTGGTGTCGGGCACCGACGGCGTGGGCACCAAGCTCAAGCTCGCCTTCCAGCTCAACCGCCATGACACCGTCGGCCAGGATCTGGTCGCCATGAGTGTCAACGACATCCTGGTGCAGGGTGCCGAGCCGCTGTTCTTCCTCGACTACTTCGCCTGCGGCAAGCTGGACGTGGACACCGCCGCCACCGTGATCCAGGGCATCGCCCGCGGTTGCGAACTGGCCGGCTGCGCGCTGATCGGCGGCGAAACCGCCGAAATGCCGAGCATGTACCCGGACGGCGAATACGACCTGGCCGGCTTTGCCGTCGGCGCGGTCGAAAAGAAGAAGATCATCGACGGCAGCACCATCACCCCGGGCGACGTGGTGCTGGGCCTGGCTTCGTCGGGTGCGCACTCCAACGGCTACTCGCTGGTGCGCAAGATCATCGAAATGGCCAAGCCGGACCTGAATGCCGACTTCCACGGCCAGCGCCTGCAGGACGCGATCATGGCGCCGACGCGGATCTATGTGAAGCCGCTGCTGTCGCTGATCGAAACCCTGCCGGTCAAGGGCATGGCGCATATCACCGGCGGCGGCCTGACCGAGAATGTGCCGCGCGTGCTGGCGCAGGACGTCACCGCCGTGCTCAAGCGCGATGCCTGGACGCTGCCGCCGCTGTTCCAGTGGCTGCAGGCGCAGGGCCGCGTGGCCGACGACGAAATGCACCGCGTGTTCAACTGCGGCATCGGCATGGTGGTGATCGTGGCCAAGGAAGACGCTGAGCGCGCTATTCGTCACCTGCAGGCGGCTGGTGAGGCGGTGTGGGAGATTGGTGAGATCCGCGCACGTGCGGAAGGCGAGGCGCAGACGATCGTGGTCTGATCTGTTTCTGTGGTTTTGCTGTGAGAGCGGCGCATGCCTTTGGGTATGCGCCGTTTTTGTTTATGGCCTGGCGCCATGCGGCCGCATCGCCCCAACCCAAACAACACCAATCCTGGTGCATTGCACCAAAACCCCCCATGCACGCGCACCAAATCTGACAAACAAAATTCAACTTGATTGTATGGCGGTTTATATCCTAATGTACTGAGCAAAGACGCCGCACACGCATGCCGCGTCGGAGACAACGCCCGAATGCGACGCCGGGGACCATCACCGCGCGCCAGGGCAGGCCAGGGACCATCGGAGGATCCACCATGCAAGCAGTCAGCATCGACGCACCTGCCAAGAACGGCGCGTCGCCCCAGAAGCAATCCGTCGCGCGTGTCGCCGGGGCCAGCCTGGCCGGCACCACGCTCGAGTTCTACGACCACTTCATCTACGGATCGGCCGCCGCGCTGGTTTTCCCCAAGCTGTTCTTCCCGCAGAGCGATCCGCTGACCGCGACACTGCTATCCTTTGCCAGCTACGGCGTGGCCTTCGTGGCGCGGCCGCTGGGTGCGGCGATCTTTGGCCACTTCGGCGACAAGATGGGCCGCAAGTCGATCCTGATCATCACGCTGCTGATGATGGGCCTGGCCACCTTCGGCATCGGCCTGCTGCCGACCTATGCCGCCGCGGGCGCGCTGGCGCCGGCGCTGCTGGTGCTGCTGCGCGTGGTGCAGGGCCTGGCCCTGGGCGGCGAGTGGGGCGGGGCGGCGATCATGGTCAACGAGCTGGACCCTGAAGGAAAGCGGCGCGGCATCCTCGGCAGCCTGGTGCAGCTGGCGGCGCCGATCGGCCTGCTGCTGGCCAACGGCGTGTTCGCGCTGGTGACCTGGCAGGTTTCGGAAGAAGCCTTCCTCAGCTGGGGCTGGCGCGTGCCGTTCCTGCTGTCGGCGCTGCTGGTCGGCGTCGGCCTCTACATCCGCGCCAACGTGCGTGAATCCGGGATGTTCGAGAAGCTCGAGGAATCGCATGCGGAAGCGCGCGCGCCGATCATGGAAGTGCTGCGCAACTACAAGAAGCAGCTGCTGATCGCCTTTGGCGCGCGGCTGGGCGGCGACATCGCCTTCTATGTGTTCACCCTGTTCCTGCTGTACTTCGTGCCGACCAAGCTGGGCCTGCCCAAGAGCATCGCGCTCAATGCCGTACTGCTGGGCGCGCTGGCGCAAATCCTGTTCATCCCGATCGCCGGCCTGCTGGCGGACCGCATCGGGCGCCGCCCGGTGCTGATGATCGGCGGCGTCGGCGGCGCGGTGTGGGCCTTTGTCTTCTTCGCGATGATCAAGACCGGCAGCCCGGCGCTGATCATGCTGGGCTCGTTCGTCGGCATGGTGCTGGTGTCGTTCATGTTCTCGCCGCTGGCCTCGTTCCTGCCCGAGCTGTTCGCCACCCGGGTGCGCGTGACTGGTGCCTCGCTCGGCTTCCAGTTTGCCGGCGTGTTCGGTGGCGCGCTGGCCCCGCTGATCGCGGTGGGCCTGCTCGACCGCTTCGGTAGCACCACGCCGGTGGCCCTCTACCTGGCGGCGGTGTGCGCGCTGATCGCAGTGGCCGCTGCCGCCGCGCGCGAAACCGCACACATGCACCTGTCCGACGCGGACCACTGAGCGCCGCCGTCCCAACCTTTTCGTGAGCAGTATCGTGAAACAGTTCGACCTGATCATCCGCAACGGCACCGTGGTGACCGCCAGCGACACCATGCAGTGCGATATCGGTATCGCCGGCGGCCGCATCGTGCAGCTTGGCCTTGACCTGGGCGAGGCGGCGCAGACCATCGACGCCAGCGGCAAGCTGGTGCTGCCGGGCGGCGTCGATGCGCACTGCCACCTGGACCAGCCCATGCCGGATGGCCTGAAGATGGCTGATGGCTTCCGCACCGGCTCGGTCTCGGCGGCGTGCGGCGGCACCACCACGGTGATTCCGTTTGCCGCGCAGGAGAAGGGCCATTCGCTGCGCGCGGCGGTCACCGACTACCATCAGCGCGCCGGCGGCCAGGCCGTGGTCGACTACGCCTTCCACCTGATCGTGGCCGACCCGACCGAGGCGGTGCTGAACGACGAGCTGCCTGGCCTGATCCGTGAGGGCTATTCGTCGTTCAAGATCTACATGACCTACGACGACCTCAAGCTGAACGACCGCGAGATCCTTGAGGTGCTGTCGGTGGCGCGCCAGGAGGGCGGGCTGGTGATGGTGCACGCCGAGAACTCGGACTGCATCGCCTGGCTGACCGAGAAGCTCGGAGCGGCGGGCAACACCGCGCCGAAGTTCCACGCGCTGGCGCGCCCGATGGCGATCGAGCGCGAGGCCACGCACCGCGCCATCACGTTCTCCGAGCTGGTCGACGTGCCGATCCTGATCGTCCATGTATCGGGCAAGGAAGCGGTGGAGCAGATCCGCTGGGCGCGCAACCGCGGCATGAAGATCTTTGCCGAGACCTGCCCGCAGTACCTGTTCCTGACTGCGGAAGACCTCGACCAGCCCGGCTACCACGGCGCCAAGTGCGTGTGCAGCCCGCCGCCGCGCGACCGCGGCAACCAGGAAGTGATCTGGGACGGCCTGGCCGACGGCCTCTTCACCATCTTCTCGTCCGACCATGCACCGTTCCGCTACGAAGACGCGCAGGGCAAGAAGCCTGGCGGCAAGGAGGTCCCGTTCCAGTACATCCCCAACGGCATCCCCGGGCTGGAAACGCGGCTGCCGCTGCTGTTCTCGGCTGGCGTGGTGGGCGGCCGCATCTCGGTCAACCAGTTCGTCGCGCTGACCTCGACCAACCCCGCCAAGCTCTACGGCCTGCATCCGCGCAAGGGCACCATCGCCATCGGCGCCGATGCCGACCTGGCGATCTGGGATCCGCAGCGTGAAGTGACGATCCGCAACGCCGACCTGCACCATGCGGTCGACTACACCCCGTACGAAGGCGTGCGCGTGACCGGCTGGCCGGTGACCACGCTGGTGCGCGGCAAGGTGGTGGCGCATGAGGGCGAGGTGCTGGCCGAGGCCGGCCACGGCCAGTTCCTGCCGTGCGGCCTGCCGGAGATGGCCAGGCCGCGCTATCGCACCTCGGGCGGCAGCCTGTGACGGCAGCCTTGCCGATGCTTTGACTGAAACGACTGACATGGAACTGACCAACCGCCTGGACGCCACCACTATCGCGGCCCGCGTCGCCGCCGGCCGCCTCGATCCCGCCGAGGTGGTCGCCGCCTTCCAGGCCCGCATCGCGGCGCGCAATGACCAACTCAACGCCGTGTTCGAGCTGCGCCAGGAGCTGGTCGATGCCGACCTGGCGCAGCTGCGCGCGCGCCTTGCGCAGGGGGAGCGCCCGCTGCTGGCGGGCGTGCCGGTGATCGTCAAGGACGTGATCTGGAGCCAGGGCCGCCGCGTCACGCAGGGTTCGCAGCTGTACCGCGACTTCATTGCGCCCGCCGACGCGATTGCGGTCGAGCGCCTGCGCCAGGCCGGCGCGATCGTGCTCGGCATGGGCAATACCTCGGAGTTCGCCTGCAAGGGCCTGACCACCAACAAGGTTTACGGGCTGACGCGCCATCCGCTCGATGCCACCCTGACTGCGGGCGGCTCGTCTGGCGGCTGCGCGGTGGGGGTGGCGGCCGGCATGGCGCCGCTGGCGCTGGGCACCGACGGCGGCGGTTCCAGCCGGCGCCCGCCCGCGCATGCGGGCGTGGTCGGCTTCAAGCCTTCTTACGGCGCGATTCCCGATTCAGTCGGCTTTCCCCATGCCTTCAACGGCATCCAGGTGATTGCGCCGATCACGCGCACGGTGGCCGATGCCGAACTGATGTTCGAGGCGCTGGCCGGCGCCGATCCGCGCGATCCCGATACGCTGGGTTTCTCGCTTGGCGCTGCGCGCCCGCTGCATACGCTGAAGATCGCGGTCAGTCCGCGCCTGGGCCTGGACACCCCGGTCGACGATGACGTCGCGCAGGCCTTCGAGCAGGCCGTGACCCGGCTGCAGGCCGCGGGCCTGACCATCGAGCGTGCCGACCCGGCCTGGCCGAAGGGCGCCGACGAGGCCGCGCTGATGCCGCTGCAGCATGTCGGCCTGGCCAATCTCTACGGCGAGGCCTGGCGCCGCGACCCGGAGGTGTTCGATCCCGACGTGGCGCGCCAGATCGAGCGCGGTCTGGCCTGGAGCGGCGCCGACGTGGCCCGCGCGCGCGAAGCCAGCCACCAGATCGCGCTGGCCGTGGCCGGGTTCTTTACCCGCTATGACCTGCTGCTGTGCCCGACCACCCCGTGCGTGGCGTGGCGCAACGACCGGCTGGGGCCGGAGCGGATCGGCGGCGTGGCGGTGGAGCCGCGCGCCCATGCGGTGTTCACGCCCTTCTTCAACCATGCGCTGGCACCGGCCATCTCGGTGCCCTGCGGCCACGGCCGCGAAGGGCTGCCGGCGGGCCTGCAGATCGCCGGCCCGCGCGCTGCCGACCGCAACGTGCTGGCCGCGGCCAGGCTGGCCGAAAGCGTGCTGGCGCCGCTGCTCAACCCTGCCGGATAACCGTCATGCGAATCCTTGTCCTGAATCCCAATACAAGCGAAGGCATCACCGCGCGGCTGATGGCGGCGGCCACCGAGGCCGCGGCCCCCGGCACCGAGCTGGTGCCGCTGACCGCCAGCCGCGGCGTGCCCTATATCGCCACGCGCGCCGAGGCGCAAATCGGCGGCGCCATCGCGCTGGAGATGCTGGCCGAGCACCATGGCCAGTTCGATGCGGCCATCATCGCGGCCTTTGGCGACCCCGGCCTGATGGGCGCGCGCGAACTGTTCGACCTGCCGGTGGTGGGCATGGCCGAGGCGGCGATGCTGTCGGCCTGCATGCTGGGCCGGCGCTTTGCCATCGTGACTTTTGCGCGGGCGCTGGGGCCCTGGTATGAGGAGTGCGTGGACATGCATGGCCTGCGCAGCCGGCTGGCCGGCATCCGCATGCTGGACGGCAGCTTTGCCTCGGTGTCGGATGTGCAGGAAGAGAAGGAAGCCGTGCTGGTGGAACTGGCCAACCGCGCCGTGGCGGAGGATGAAGCCGATGTGGTGATCCTGGCCGGCGCGCCGCTGGCCGGCCTGGCCGCGCGCGTGCGCGACCGCATTCCGGTGCCGGTGGTCGACCAGATGGCCGCCGCCGTCAAGCAGGCCGAGGCGCTGGTCGCGCTGCAGCCGCGCAAGGCCACCGCGGGCACGTTCCGCCGCCCGGATGCCAAGCCCACGCTGGGTTTGCCCGCGGCGCTGGCGGCGCGCATCGAGCACCGCTAAGCCGCTTCCCTTCCGATGACGCCGCGGCTCAGACCGCGGCGAATACCGCTTCCAGATCGACATTTTCCTCGGCCGGCGCCTGCAGCCGCAGCGTGCTTTCGACATGGCCGAGGTGCTCGGTCATCAGCCGCGCGGCGCGCTCGCCGTCGCCGGCTTCCAGTGCATCGACGATGTCGTCGTGTTCATGGTGCGGGCACGACGGCACGCCCGGCGCGTCATAGAGCGCGATGATCAGGCAGGTCAGCGAGCACAGCTCGCGCATGTACTTGCCCAGGTACTGGTTGCCGGTCATTTCCGCCAGCTTGCAGTGGAACTCGCCCGACAGCCGGATGATGGCGCGGCGGTCGTTGCTGTCTCGCGCCTGTGCTTCCTGGCGCGTGGTCTCGCGCAGCGCGCGCACGCCCGGCGCGCCGATGGCGCTGGCGAGGTCGCGCACCAGCGCGGGTTCCAGCAGGTGGCGTGAATGCAGCACCTGGCGCGCTTCGGCCACGCTCGGGCTGGAGACGAAGGTGCCGCGGTTGGGATGCACCGTCAGCACGCCCTCATGCGCCAGCTTGGCGAAGGCCAGCCGCACCTTGGTGCGGCTCACGCCGAACACGCCGCCCAGCTTTTCCTCGACCAGCTTGGTGCCCGGCGGCAGCCGGTGCTCCCAGATCGCGGTCAGGATGCGGTCGGCGATGGCCTCGACCGACGCGCCGCGCGCGCTGTCCGCGTCGGTCTCATTGATACCGTCGGTAGCGGGCAGGTCGGCTTTGGTTCGTGGCATGGCGGTCGGCGTTGGCGGCCCGGAAAAAAGACAGTCGGTGTCGTTATTGTATGGCGGTTCGCCATCAAGTGTATAACACTGGCGTCGGACTGGTTGCCGTCTTACTGCGCGCCGAGCTTGTCCAGCGCCTCGCCGGTCACGCGGCAGATGCGCCAGTCGGGCAGCACGTCGGCGCCCATAGCCTGATAAAAGTCGATCGACGGCTGGTTCCAGTCCAGCACCGACCATTCGAAGCGGCCACAGCCGCGCTCGACCGCCAGCGCCGCGAGGTGCTTGAGCAGCGCCTTGCCCAGGCCGTGGCCGCGCCATGCCGGATCAACATACAGGTCTTCCAGGTACAGGCCGGGCCTGGCCAGGAAGGTCGAGAAATTGTGGAAGAAGAGGGCAAAGCCGACGGCTTGCCGGCCGCCAGCGGTGTCGACTTCGACCAGCACCGCTTCGGCATGCGGCGTGGCGCCGAACAGTGCATCCTGGATCTTCTGCGGCGTGGCTTCGACGATATGCGTCAGCTTTTCGTATTCTGCCAGCGCCAGGATCAGGTTGAACAGCGTCTCGCTGTCGGCGGCGGTGGCGGGGCGGAGCGTGAAGGCGGGCTTGGACATGCTGGGTCGGCTTTCCGGAAAACAGGGATTCGGAATTATCGCCTGTGCGTCACTTGCCGCGCCAGTTTGCATGCCATCGGGTCAGTGCCCGAAGTCCGCCAGCTTGCGCACCTGGTCGACATACCCGGGCGCCAGGCAATCCACCACCAGCCGCTCCGGCGTGCTGCGCAGCCAGGTCAGCTGGCGCTTGCACAGCTGGCGCGTGGCGGCGACGCCGCGCTCGCGCATGGTGGCGAAATCGGCGTCGCCGTCCAGGTACTCCCATACCTGCCGGTAGCCGACGCAGCGGATCGACGGCAAGCCCGGATGCAGGTCGCCGCGCCTGCGCAGCCGCTCGACTTCCTCGATAAAGCCGTTGGCCAGCATCGCGTCATAACGCTGCGCGATGCGCGCGTGCAGCGCCAGGCGGTCCGATGGCTCCAGCGCAATCACGCGGAAGCGCTGGTCCGCCGCGCCGGCAAAGGTGCGGCCCTCGGCCTGGCGCGCCAGCAGCGCCGACATCGGCTGGCCGGACAGGCGATGGATTTCCAGCGCGCGCTGGATGCGCTGCGCGTCATTGGGCGCGAGCCGCGCCGCGGTGACCGGGTCGACCTCGGCCAGCATCGCATGCAGCGCCGGCCAGCCGCGCTCGGCGGCAAGCTGGTCCAGCTCCGCGCGCAGCGCGGCATCGGCCTGGGGCAGGTCATTGAGCCCCTGCGTCAGTGCCTTGTAGTACAGCATGGTGCCGCCGACGATCAGCGGCACATGGCCGCGTGCGCGGATCTGTGCGATCAGCCGTTCGGCATCGGTGACGAACTGCGCCGCGGAGTAGCTGTCGGCCGGGTCGATGATGTCGATCAGGTGGTGCGGCGCGGCTGCAAGTTCTTCGCGCGTGGGCTTGGCGGTGCCGATATCCATCTCGCGGTACACCAGCGCCGAATCCAGGCTGATGATCTCCACCGGCGCGTCGGCCGCCAGCGCCAGCGCGGCCGCGGTCTTGCCCGAGGCGGTGGGGCCGAGCAGGCAGACCACGGGCGGATGCGTGGCGGAATAGTGGGGTACGGCGGACATCGAAAGCCTTGGATGAATCGTGGGGCGAGCGGCTTATTGCCCGCGCAGGAACAGCCGGTCCAGCTCGGTCACGGTCAGTTGCACCCAGGTGGGGCGGCCGTGGTTGCACTGGTCGGCGCGCTCGGTCTGCTCCATCTGGCGCAAGAGCGCGTTCATTTCCTCGAGCGTGAGCTTGCGGTTGGCGCGCACCGCGCTGTGGCAGGCGAGGGTGGCCAGCAGTTCATTGCGGCGCTCGGCCAGCACGCGCGAGCCGCCATAGGCATGCAGGTCGCGCAGCACGTCGCGCGCCAGCGCTTCGGCATCGGCCTGCTGCAGCAGCGCCGGCACCGCTCGCACCGCCAGCGTGGTGGGCGACACGGGGGCGATATCGAAGCCCAGCAGCGTCAGTGTCTCCTGGTGTTCTTCGGCCACGCCGATCTCGACCGGGCTGCCGGGCAGCGTGACTGGGATCAGCAGCGGCTGCACCGCCAGGTCGCGCGCGTCCAGGCCGGCCTTGATCTGCTCGTACAGGATGCGTTCGTGCGCCGCATGCATGTCCACCAGCACCAGCCCGCGCGCATTCTGCGCCAGCACATAGATGCCATGCAGCTGGGCGATGGCGTAGCCGAGCGGGTGGTCGTCGGGGGCGTCGGCAGGATCGGCAAAGCCGGCGCGCGCGGCTGGCGGCAGACGGTCCAGCAGGCCGGGCGGGTCGTCGGCGCGTGCCGCCTGGGCGTCGGCCAGCCAGGCCGGCGGTTGCGCCGGGGTGCCGGGCATGGCGCCATAGGGCCGCGCTGCCGGTGCGGCGGCATCGCGCACCATGCCCAGGTAGGCCTGGCGCGGCTGGGCGATGCCGAGTTCGGTCTGGCGTGCAGCGGAATAGTTGATCCACTGGCCGCCGCCGCCGCCGCCGCCACCATAGCCCGGCCGTGCGCCGCCCGCCGGTATCGCACCGCCAGGCGGAAGGGTGATCTCGCCGTCGGCGTCGGTATGCAGGCTGTCGCCGTTCCCGCCGGCCTGCCGCGCCAGGCAGCGCTGCACCGCGTGGTAGACGAACTGGTGCACGGCGCGCGATTCACGGAAGCGCACTTCGATCTTCGACGGATGCACGTTGACGTCGACCATCTCCGGCGGCAGGTCCAGGCACAGCACATAGGACGGGAAACGGTCGCCGTGCAGCACGTCCTGGTAGGCGCTGCGCGCCGCGTGGTTGAGCAGCTTGTCGCGCACGAAGCGGCCGTTGACAAAGAAATACTGCTGGTCCGGCCGCCCGCGCGAGGCGGTGGGCAGCCCGGCAAAGCCATACAGGTGCAGCGTATCGGCCTCTTCGTCCACTGGCAGGCGGGCGCGGGCAAAGTCAGTGCCCAGCACCTGCGCGGTACGGGTGGCGACGTCGCCGGCATTCCAGTGTTCCAGCGGCTTGCCGTTGTGGTGGACCGAGATGGTCACGTCGGGCCGCGCCAGCGCCACGCGCCGCACCATCTCCAGGCAGTGTCCCAGCTCGGTTTGCTCCGATTTGAGGAACTTTCGGCGCGCTGGCGTGTTGAAGTAGAGATGCTGCACGTCGACGGTGGTGCCGACCCCGCCCGAGGCAGGCTGCACCGTGCCGGTATCGGCGCTGACCTGGGTGGCATGGGCATCGGCCGCGGTGCGGCTGGTCAGGGCCAGCTGGGACACCGAGGCGATCGAGGCCAGGGCCTCGCCGCGGAAGCCCAGCGTCAGCACCGATTCCAGTTCGTCGAGCGAAGCAATCTTGCTGGTGGCGTGGCGCATCAGCGCGACCGGCAACTCGGCAGCAGGGATGCCGCAGCCATTGTCCGTGATGACGATGCGCCGCACGCCGCCTTCTTCCAGCCGGATGCCGAGCTGCGTGGCGCCGGCGTCGAGCGCGTTTTCCAGCAACTCCTTGACCACCGAGGCCGGTCGTTCCACCACTTCGCCGGCGGCGATCTGGCTGATGAGCTGGTCCGGCAGCGGCCGGATCGGGCGCGGCTGCTGGGTGGTGCGCAGGGCGGTGCTGGAGGCGGAGGCAGGCATCCGGCGATTATACGTGGACGCTCGCACGGAGTCGGACGCACAAAGGCGCCGCAGGTGACGGATTGGAGCGGTGGCTCTTGTATGATTCAGGCCAGGGCGGCCCGGGCCGCATCGGACCGAACGCAGTCAACCAAACCAACAACGGGGAACGACTTGGATCTCGCTTTGCAGCTCATCGACATGCTGGTGCATGTCGACAAATATCTCGGCACGGTCATCGACCAGTACGGCCACTGGGTCTATGCCATCCTGTTCCTGATTGTGTTCGCGGAAACGGGGCTGGTGGTGGTGCCGTTCCTGCCGGGCGACTCGCTGCTGTTTATCGCGGGCGCCTTCTGCGCAACCGGCGCCATGAACGAGTGGGCACTGATCGGCCTGCTGCTGGTGGCGGCGATTTCCGGCAATACCGTCAACTACCTGGTGGGCAGCTGGATCGGGCCCAAGGTGTTCGACCACCAGTGGCGCTTCCTGGACCAGGATGCGCTGCGCCGCACCCATGACTTCTATGAGCGGCACGGCGGCAAGACGCTGGTGATGGCGCGCTTCGTGCCGATCGTGCGTACCTTCGCCCCGTTCGTCGCGGGCGTGTCGCAGATGACCTTTGCGCGCTTCCAGATGTTCAACGTGGTCGGCGCCGTGGCCTGGGTGGTGGGCCTGGTGTTCGCCGGCTACTTCTTCGGCAACCTGCCGTTTATCCGCCAGTACCTGAACCTGATCGTGCTGGCCGGCATCGGGGCGGCCGTGGTGCCGCTGGTGCTGGGCGGGCTGTGGAAGCTGGTGCGCGGCAATCGCCGCCGGCCTTCGCGCGTGGAGCGCTAAGCCAGTGAGGTCACGCAGCCTTTGCGCCCCTTTTTCACTATGAAACGGGTTCTTAGTTGAGGCTGCGGCTCATCATCCGCAGCGCGGGCATGCGCTCGCGGATCTGGCCGATATCGGCCGCATCGGGCCGGGCCAGGACATAGGCTTCCAGGTCGGCCAGCGCGGGGCGGAAGCACTCCAGGTTGGCATAGGCCAGGCCCCGGTCGCGCACTTCCTCGATCGAACCCGGCAGCAGGATCACCAGGCGGTTCTGCACCGCCAGCAGCCGCTGCCAGCGCGACTCCTGCAGGTAGATCGCCTTCAGGTTGCGCAACATGCGCGCGACGATCTCGCGGTGGCTGGCCGCGCGCAGGAACAAGCCCAGCGGTACCTGGCTGGCATCGCTGATGCCTTCACGCTCTAGGTACGGATCCAGCATTTCCTGCAGCTGTTCCTTCGACAGGGTCTCGCCGGTGAGCGGGTCCAGTATCACCTCGCCGGCCGGAATCGTCATGCGCAGCAGGAAATGATTGGGGAACGACACGCCCTTGAGCGGCAGGCCGATCTGCTGGCCCAGCTCCATGAACAGCACCGCAAGCGAGATCGGGATGCCGCGGCGCTGGCGCAGCACCACGTTCAGGTAGGAGTTGTCGGGGTCGTAGTAGTCGTTCGCGTTCGGGCCGAAACCGAGGTCGCGATAGAAGAAATGGTTCAGCAGGCGCAGCCGCTGGATCGCGGGGGTGCCTTCGGCGATCCGGCGCTTCAGGCGCAGCGCCAGCACGTCCAGCGCCGCAAGCTCGGCCTGCAGGTCCAGGTCGGGGTAGGCGTCCTGCGCGATGGACAGCGCGGTTTCGGTCAGCGGGATGCCGTTTTCGTCGGCCACAAGGCTGGCGAAATAATCCAGGACTTTGGTGGATGTCATGTCGGTTTCCCGGTGCAGCCGCCGGCACCGCGCGCAGCGTGGGTCACCATTGCCGGCTCATTAGGTGGCCCATGCGTTGGCAGATTCGCTGGCCCATCAGCCGGCGCGGCGCCTGAAGGCAGAGTAGCGCAGTCCCATGAGCCACAGTGTACCGAAGTAGACCACCGCTGCAAGTACCAGGCACGAAGCCAGCAGCGCGATGCGCAGAAGCGGCGTCGCGCCCAGCCCGATCCAGTCGAAGTTGCGCGCGAACCAGAGCAGCATGCCGGACAGCAGCAGCACCGAGGCGCCCAACTGCGCCAGGAACAGCCACCAGCCCGGCGCCGGCCGGTACAGGCCGCGCCGGCGCAGGCCGAAGAACAGCAGCAGCGCGTTGATGGTGGCGCCGGCACTGATCGACAGCGCCAGCCCGGCATGGCTGATCCACGGCACGAACGCATAGTTGCAGGCCTGCGTGATCACCAGCACCAGCAGCGCGATCTTCACCGGCGTGCGGATATCCTGGCGCGCATAGAAGCCAGGCGCCAGGATCTTGATCGAAATCAGCCCCATCAGGCCGACGCCGTACGAGACCAGCGCCTGGCGCGTCATCTCGACCGCGTGGGCGTCGAACTTGCCGTAGTTGAACAGCACGGCGGTCAACGGCGCGCCGAACACGAACAGCCCTACCGCGCAGGGCACCGCCAGCAGGAAGGTCAGGCGCAGGCCCCAGTCGAGCAGGCTCGAGTACTCGGCATGGTCGCCCGAGGCGTTGGCCTTGGACAGGCTCGGCAGCAGGATCGTCCCCAACGCCACGCCCAGCAGCGCGGTCGGGAACTCCATCAGCCGGTCGGCATAGGTCAGGTAGGAGACGCTGCCCGCGGCCAGCCGCGAGGCGATATTGGTATTGATGATCTGGCTGATCTGCGCCACCGACACGGCCAGCAGCGCCGGCCCCATCTGCCGCAGGATGCGGCGCACGCCGGGATCGGACCACGCCGCGCGCAGGTTGAAGCTCAGCCGCGGCATCACGCCCAGGCGCCGCAGCGCCGGCACCTGGATCGCCAGTTGCAGCACGCCGCCAACCAGCACGCCCCACGCCTGCGCGTAGATCGGCTGGTCCATGTGCGGGCCGACGAACAGGGCCGCGATGATCAGGCACAGGTTCAGCAACACCGGCGTGAAGGCCGGCACCGCGAACTTGCGCCAGGTATTGAGGATGCCGGACGCCAGCGCCACCAGCGAGATCAGGCCGATATACGGGAACATCACCCGCGTCATGAACACGGCCGCGGTATAGGTCTCGCTTTGCCCGCGGAAGCCGGTGGCGACCGCGGTCATCACGAGCGGCGCCCCGATCACGCCAAGCAGTGACACGCCCATCAGCACCCAGGTCATGACCGTGGCGACGGCGTCGATCAGTGCCTTGGTCGGCTCGTCGCCGCGCTTGGCGTGGTATTCGCCCAGGATCGGCACGAAGGCCTGCGAGAACGCGCCTTCGCCGAAAATGCGGCGCAGCAGGTTGGGAATGCGGAAGGCCACGTTGAACGCGTCGGTCATCTCCGACGCGCCAAAGGCGCGGGCGATCAGGATCTCGCGCACGAGGCCGGTGATGCGCGAGAGCATCGTCAGGCTGCTGATGGTGGCGAGCGCTTTGAGCAGGTTCAAGGTGCGGGTCGGTGCGGGACGGTGGATCGGTGCGGGCGCACCGCATGCCGGGGACGCCTCTGAGACGCGGTCCGGGCGATAAAGTTGCCGGCGCGCCACGTGCCCCGGCACAATGTGGCGCTTATTATACGGATCGGCCCGGCGCCCGCCCGGCCCGAGCTGGCAAAGTGTCCGTCGTGTTGCTTTGTGTGCCGGCATCTGTGTATAATTGCCGATTCACAAGGACAGTTGCGTTCCGGATTCGTGTGTCAGTGCATCCCGGGTCGCTCGATATGACTTAATTGTTGTGTCCCCCGCGGCACGCATCTGAATTCAGGATATTTTTACATGGCAAATTCCGCACAAGCTCGCAAGCGCGCCCGCCAGGCCGTTGCCCAGAACGCTCACAACTCCAGCCTGCGTTCGCGCCTGCGCACCGCCGTCAAGGCCGTCCGCAAGGCCATCGACGCTGGCGACAAGGCCGCTGCCGCCGAGATCTTCAAGAACTCGCAAGCCGTGATCGACAGCATCGCCGACAAGAAGATCGTGCACAAGAACAAGGCTGCACGTCACAAGTCGCGCCTGTCGGCCGCCATCAAGTCGATGGCTGCCTGATCACTGCCCGGGCCGCCCCGGCGGTCCAGCAGAGGCGGGTGCCCAGGCATCCGCCAACAAAAAAGCTCGTCATCCGACGAGCTTTTTTGCTTTCCGGCGCCAGGCCGGCAGGCTTATTCCAGCGAACAGGCTTCAACCAGCTGCAGGTTGTTGTCGCGCGCAAAATTCAGCACGAAATCCAGCGCCTTCGGTTCAATATCGCGCAGCCGCACGTCCACCACCACGCATTTGACGTTGCCGGCGAAGATCGGCCGCACGTAAGGGGAGTAGGTCAGGCGCGGGTCGCCGCTGTCGCCCTCGGGGCGGAACTGCGCCATCACGCCGCACAGCCGTTCGGCCCAGTCGCTCGGGCGGAAGGTCTTGCCTTCCTTGGTAATGCCTTGGATAAAGTATTCGCGAACGTTGGGGTTCATGAGGCTGGACACTGCGGGTGAGGCGGATGACTCGACGGTAAACCCGCTGGACGGGCGCCCGTTTGACGCGGCCGGGGCGCGTTTGGTTCGCGCTGGTTCCAGCCGGAAGGCGGGGCGTCGGTGTCTTGCGGGGGCACTTTTGATGCCGGCGGCGGGCAGCGGCATGGGTGTGCCGGGCCCCGCGTGAATCAGCGGGTATTATATCTTATATAAGAGTTGCGCATAAGGGCGAAATCCTGTCGGGAACCTGTCAGCGGCACCGCGCCGGGGCAGGGCGCGAGTTCGTGCCGGGTTGTCCCGGACTCGCCAAAGCAGAAATAATCCCTTATGATTCTTGCAGTTAAATTGCGTATGCGACGCGAAAGGCGGCTCCGCGGCGCGCTTGAGTCATGAACACTTCGTGACGGCGCGTCCCCACCGAGCCGCCTTCTTTGTTTTATGAGCTCAACCCCGATCAAGCATTACCTCCAGTTCAGCGACTTCACTCCCGACGAGTATGAGTACCTGCTGGATCGCGCGCGGATCCTGAAGGCCAAGTTCAAGAACTACGAGACCTGGCACCCGCTGCACGACCGCACGCTGGCCATGATCTTCGAGAAGAATTCCACGCGTACGCGCCTGTCGTTCGAAGCCGGCATCCACCAGCTGGGCGGCCACGCGGTGTTCCTGAACACGCGCGACTCGCAGCTGGGCCGCGGCGAGCCGATCGAGGATGCGGCGCAGGTGATCTCGCGCATGGTCGATATCATCATGATCCGCACCTTCGGCCAGGACATCATCGAGCGCTTTGCCGCGCATTCGCGCGTGCCGGTGATCAACGGCCTGACCAACGAATACCACCCGTGCCAGGTGCTGGCCGACGTCTTCACCTACATCGAGCAGCGCGGCAGCATCCGCGGCAAGACCGTGGCGTGGATCGGCGATGCCAACAACATGGCCTACACCTGGATCCAGGCCGCCGAGCGTCTGGGCTTCTCCTTCCATTTCTCGGCGCCGCCGGGCTACCAGCTCGATCCGGCCATGGTGCCGGCGTCTGCCGCCGGCCTGGTCAAGGTCTTCGACGATCCGCTCACGGCCTGCCAGGGCGCCAGCCTGGTCACCACCGATGTCTGGACCAGCATGGGCTTCGAGGCCGAGAACGACGCCCGCAAGCGCGCTTTCAAGGACTGGATGGTCACGACCCCGATGATGGACCGCGCCGAGTCCGACGCGCTCTTCATGCACTGCCTGCCGGCGCACCGCGGCGAGGAAGTCGAGGCCGCCGTGATCGACGGCCCCAAGAGCGTGGTCTGGGAAGAGGCCGAGAACCGCCTGCACGTGCAGAAGGCGCTGATGGAATACCTGCTCTGCGGCCGCTACTGAACCAGCGCGGCGCGGAGTGAACAGGGGAGGGGCCGCGATGGCCCCTCTTTTTACGTCTTTCGGACAGAAACCCAAGGAGATGGAAGTGAGCCAGTTCGACAACGTGTCGGTCGTCAAGAAAGCCAACCTGTACTTTGACGGCAAGTGCGTCAGCCATACCGTGCTGTTCCCGGACGGCACCCGCAAGACGCTGGGCGTGATCTTCCCGGCCGCGCTGACCTTCAACACCGGCGCGCCCGAGATCATGGAAATCAATGCCGGCACCTGCCGCGTGCGCCTGGCCGGTTCGGAAGACTGGCAGACCTACGGCGCGGGCCAGCAGTTCAGCGTGCCGGGCAACAGCAGCTTCGATATCGAGGTGCAGGAAACGCTGGACTACGTCTGCCACTTCGCGTGACAGGCGCGGCGGGTCAGTCCTGGCCCGCCTGCTTTACAGCACCACCGGTTCCGGTTCGATGCGCACGCCAAAGCGTGCCTGCACCGCATCGGCGATGCGGTTGGCCAGCGCCAGCAGCATCGCGCCGGTGCCGCCGCCGTGGTGCACCAGCACCAGCGCCTGCTTGCCATAGACGCCCACCGGGCCGTCGCTGACGCCCTTGAAACCACAGCGGTCGATCAGCCAGCCGGCGGCCAGCTTGTAGCTGCCGTCCGGCTGCGCGTAGCTGACCAGGTCCGGATTGGCCTGCAACAGCGCGTCGCGCTGTGCCGCGCTGACCAGCGGGTTCTTGAAGAAGCTGCCGGCATTGCCGACTTGCGCCGGGTCGGGCAGCTTGCGCGAGCGGATCGCGACCACGGCGTCGCGAATCGTGGCCGCATCGGGCGCAGCCCGGCCATCGAGTTCGCGGGCCAGCTCCCCGTACGACAGCACCGGTTGCCACGCCTTGGGCAGGCTCAGCGTCACCGCCGTGATGATGTAGCGGCCGGCGCCGGCGCGCTTGAACAGGCTGTCGCGGTAGCCGAAGCCGCACGCCCGCAGGTCCAGCCAGACGAATGCGCCGGTGTGGCGATCATAGGCGCGCACGCCTTCGAAGCGCTCGCGCAGCTCCACCCCGTAGGCGCCAATGTTCTGGATCGGCGCCGCGCCCGCGGTGCCGGGGATCAGCGCCAGGTTTTCCAGCCCGGGCATGCCGTCGGCGATGGTGCGGTTGACCAGTCCGTTCCAGTTCTCGCCGGCGCCGGCGGTGACCAGCCAGGCATCGCCAGTCTCCTCCGGCTGGTAGCCGGGTATTTCCATCAGCAGCACCAGCGCGTCCAGGTCGCCCGTCAGCACCACATTGCTGCCGCCGCCCAGGACCACCAGTGGCAGGCCGTCGGCACGCGGGTCGGCCAGTGCCGCGGTCAGGTCGGCTTCGCTGCGCACATGCACCGCAAAGCGCGCGCGCGCGTCGAATCCGAATGTATTGTGGCGACGCAGGGGATAGAATTCGTGGAAATCTGCCATGCAAGGAAAAGGTGACGCGGCCGCCGCTGGTAGGCAAGCGACCCGGAAATGCGAGGTAGGCTGGATTATACGGAAGGCGCCGCGCGCGGCCGGCTTCCGGGCATACGGATCACAAGGAGAATGCAATGCCGTCGTTTGATGTAGTGTGCGAAGCGAACATGGTCGAGGTGAAGAATGCCGTCGAGCAGGCTAACAAGGAAATCTCGACGCGCTTCGATTTCAAGGGCTCGGACGCCCGGGTCGAGCAGAAGGAAAATGAACTGACTGCCTTTGCCGACGATGATTTCAAGCTGAGCCAGGTCAAGGATGTGCTGATCAACAAGATGGCCAAGCGCAACGTGGACGTGCGCTTCCTGGACTACGGCAAGATCGACAAGATCAGCGGCGACAAGGTCAAGCAGGTGATCACGATCAAGAAGGGCGTGACCGGCGACCTGTCCAAGAAGATCGTGCGCATCATCAAGGACAGCAAGATCAAGGTGCAGGCCAGCATCCAGGGCGACGCGGTGCGCGTGTCGGGTGCCAAGCGCGACGACCTGCAGAGCGTGATGGCGATGCTGCGCAAGGATGTGTCCGAGGCGCCGCTGGACTTCAACAACTTCCGCGACTGACCCTTGCCCTCCGCGCCGGCGCTCCTGCCGGCGCCGCCTGGCGCTGCCGCCCTCAGCGAGGCTGCGGCAGTCCGCCGATTTTCGCGCCGGCCTTGATGCCTTTCTGCGTGAACCATCCCTTGTTCATTTCCAGCGCATAGCGGATCGCCGCCTTCGGGCAATGGTTGCTCTCCGTGCGCGGCGCCATGTCCTCGATATTCACGATGGTGCCGTCATCGGCCAGGAAGGCGATCGACAGCGGCAGCTCGGTATTGCGCATCCAGAAGCAGTGGCCCGCCTTCTGCTCGAACACGAACAGCATGCCGGCGTTGGGGGCCATGGTCGTGCGGTACATCAGTCCCTGCTCGCGTGCCGCCGGCGTGGCGGCAACCTCCGCCTGGATCGCAAACATGCCCGCAGTGAGCGGCACCATCGGCAGCGCGGCCTGCGCGTGCGCGATCCCGGCGCTCAGCGCGAGCAGGCCGGCAAGGGAGGAGCATTGTGACAACAGCGTCTTGGACAGGAAGGACATGGTGTTCAGTCTGAAATGGCGCGGGCCGCGGCAGCCGCAAGCATAGCGCACACGCGGCATGCTGATGTGCGGCCGACGGTACGCCGCACCTCGACAATCCTATACCGGCAATAAAAAAGGCAGGCGCCTGGCGGCAGCCTGCCATTTCTTTCCTGCCTCGCGCACGCACGGGGCAGGGAGGGCGCCAGCAATTACTGGGCAGCCGGGGCCGACGCGGCGGCCTTCTTCTTGCTGTGCTTCTTGGTGGTGGTCTTCTTCTTGGCGGCCTTCGGGGCTTCCTTGGTGGCCGCGGGCGCTGCAGTGTCGGCAGCAGCAGGTGCCGAAGCCTGGGCGAAGGCGCCGGTGGCGAACAGGCCAACAACCAGAGCAGCGATCAGTTTTTTCATGGCGTATTACCTCGAAGGATAAGAAAAGTCGGAAATGATGACGCGCGATAGGACGTGTCCCCGACAAGAACGAGGCCGTTGCCGTCAGGGTTGACCCGCGATTTGTTTTTTTTTGTAACGAGAGCGGCGCTTGGTGTCATCCGTCCTGGCTTTCGATACATCGGGCCGCCGCGCCGCATCCGGCCGGGCATGCCGAGCAACGGCCGCCAGTCCCAGTTGGGCGGCGAACACCTCGCAGCTTTCGCCGGGCGCCAGCCCCAGGGCGCGCAGGTCAAGCGGGCCGATCCCGACCCGCACCAGCCGCAACGTGGGAAAGCCGACCGCGGCGGTCATGCGGCGCACCTGCCGGTTCTTGCCCTCGCGGATCTTCAGTTCCAGCCACGCGGTCGGGATCGCCGCGCGAAAGCGCACCGGCGGCTGGCGCGGCCACAGCCAGTCGGGCGCCTCGATCGCGCGTACCCTGGCCGGCTGCGTGACGAAGTCGCCCAGGTCTACCCCGGCGCGCAGCCGGGCCAGCGCGGTGGCATCGGGAATGCCTTCGACCTGTGCCAGGTAGGTCTTCTCCAGCTTGTGGCGCGGGTCGGCGATGTGGGCCTGCAGCGCGCCGTCGTCGGTCAGCAGCAGCAAGCCCTCGCTGTCGGCATCGAGCCGCCCGGCCGGGTAGACGCCGGGCATGCTCACGCACGCGGCCAGCGTCGGGCGCGTCGGGTGTTCCGAGAACTGGCTCATGGTGCCAAACGGCTTGTTCAGGGCAATCAGGGTCATGGGGCGCAAGTATGCCGCAGTGGCGCGCAGGGGCGGGGGAGAGGATCTGGGGTCCGGCCCGATTGGCGGATGATGAAAAATTGCTGCATAATACGAAATTAGTCTTGTGTCTTATATAAGACTGAAGGCAGCACAGGGTGGCGCCAGGGTGATGCAATGCAGCACGGGTGTGCGGTAAGGCCCGCTACAATGCGTCAGCGCCCTCTCCCCGAATCTCGCCGACCGGCCACGAACCGGCGGCAGTCACAACCGTTCCGTACTGGAGACGTCATGTACCAACATATCAAGGTTCCGGCCGGCGAAAAGATCACGGTCAACCAGGATTTTTCGCTGAATGTCCCGGACAATCCGATCATTCCTTATATCGAAGGCGACGGTACGGGCCTCGATATCACTCCGGTGATGATCAAGGTGGTCGACGCGGCCGTGGCCAAGGCCTATGGCGGCAAGCGCAAGATCGCCTGGATGGAGATCTACGCCGGCGAGAAGTCGACCAAGGTCTACGGCCCGGACGTGTGGCTGCCGGACGAAACCCTGGAGGTGCTCAAGGACTATGTGGTCTCGATCAAGGGCCCGCTGACCACGCCGGTGGGCGGCGGCATCCGCTCGCTGAACGTGGCGCTGCGCCAGCAGCTGGACCTGTACGTCTGCCTGCGCCCGGTGCGCTACTTCAAGGGCGTGCCCTCGCCGGTGCGTGAGCCGGAAAAGACCGATATGGTGATCTTCCGCGAGAACTCGGAGGACATCTACGCCGGCATCGAATGGGCGGCCGAGAGCGACCAGGCCAAGAAGCTGATCGCCTTCCTGCAGAACGAGATGGGCGTGAAGAAGATCCGCTTCCCGGCGACCTCGGGCATCGGCATCAAGCCGGTCTCGCGCGAGGGCACCGAGCGCCTGGTGCGCAAGGCGATCCAGTACGCCATCGACAACGACAAGCCGTCAGTGACGCTGGTGCACAAGGGCAACATCATGAAGTTCACCGAAGGTGGCTTCCGTGACTGGGGCTACGAGCTGGCGCAAAAGGAATTCGGCGCCGAGCTGGTCGACGGCGGCCCGTGGTGCAAGTTCAAGAACCCGAAGACCGGCAAGGACATCGTGGTCAAGGACGCCATTGCCGACGCCTTCCTGCAGCAGATCCTGCTGCGTCCGGCCGAATACTCGGTGATCGCCACGCTGAATCTGAACGGCGACTATGTCTCCGACGCGCTGGCCGCGCAGGTCGGCGGCATCGGCATTGCCCCGGGCGCCAATATGTCTGACTCGGTCGCCATGTTCGAGGCCACCCACGGCACCGCGCCGAAGTACGCCGGCAAGGACTACGTCAACCCGGGCTCTGAAATCCTGTCGGCCGAAATGATGCTGCGCCACATGGGCTGGACCGAAGCCGCGGACCTGATCATCTCGTCGATGGAGAAGTCGATCCTGTCCAAGAAGGTGACGTACGACTTCGCCCGCCTGCTGGAAGGCGCGACGCAGGTGTCGTGCTCGGGCTTTGGCCAGGTGATGATCGACAATATGTAAGCACGGACTCCCGCTGCAGCGGGCGACCTGCCAAGGAAAACCCCGGTGCCGCCTGGTCGGCGCCGGGGTTTTTTTCTTGCCCCGGGCGCCAGTGTTGCCTAGAACGTCAGGGGTTGGACTGACGGGCCTGGCGGCCCGAGGAGACAGGCATGGACGATCCCTTCCGCCGCACCGCGTTCGGTGCGGCCCTCTTCTACAAGGACCCGCTGGCGGCCCTGGACTGGCTGGAGCGCGCCTTCGGCTTTGAGCGGGTCATGGTGATCCGCGACCAGCAGGACCAGCTGGTGCATTCTGAAATGCGTTTCGGCGACAGCTACCTGATGGTGGGCAGCGAGTGGGCGGACTTTACCGCCAGCCCGGCCTCGATCGGAGGCAAGAATACCCAGACCCTGCACGTGCATCTGCAGGAAGGGCTGGACCAGCATTGCGAGCACGCGCGCGCCGCCGGGGCCGTGATCCTGCGCGAGCCGCAGGACGAGTTCTACGGCGACCGGACCTACACGGCCCGGGACACGGAGGGACATGTCTGGACCTTTGGCCAGACTGTACGCAAGGTCACCAGGGAAGAGGCCGAGCAGGCCAGCGGGCTGAAGATCGACGGCTGGGCCTGATGGCCCGGACCCTGGGGCCCAAAAAGCAGAAAGCCCGGCGCGAGGCCGGGCTTTCCGTCGGATGTGGTGCGTGCAGCTGATCCGAGCCGGCACCCGCCGCGCCGCCGTGGCGGCAAGGCGGGGAGCTGGCATCGATCCCGTCCCGGGGGAGCCCCCCCCCACCCTGGTTGACCGCTCCGCGGCTCTGCGGCCGGGATGCGGTCGCGGCGCGCTTTAGCTGGCGTCCTGGATATTGGTGGCTTGCTTGCCCTTGGGGCCCTGGACCACCTCGAACGAGACGCGTTGACCTTCCTTCAGCGTCTTGAAGCCGGACATCTGGATAGCCGAAAAGTGCGCAAACAGTTCTTCTTCGCCCTCGTCCGGCTTGATGAACCCGAAGCCCTTGGCGTCATTGAACCATTTGACGATACCGCTTGCCATATACTCCCCCACGAAATAGCAGATTTCAAAGCGGGGAAGCCTTGCCGGCCAGACGGCACGGACTGCGGCGCCATGACCTGCCGCGTCCTGAGGTGCGGCAGGCGATGACGCGCGGCGAGGTGCAATCGCGTGGCGGACAGTCTCGATGCTGACTCGCCGCCGCGGCGGCCGTGGCCTCCCTGCTCACGGATCACCTGCCTCGGCTGTTGCTTTGGCTCGTTGGCCGTCGGCAGGTGTGCGAACGATTCTTCTGGCAAAGCCGGATACTGTCAAGTTGGCGGATTCCCCACTGCCAGCAGGGTGTGGCGGGAATCGGACGGCACCTGGTGGTACCTTGGCGGCATACGCCAGGGCTGCCGTGGATGCAGTCCCGCCGCGCCGGCCACGTGCCTTGCAATGCCTCCCGCGTGAAATCCCGCGTCCTTCCACCACCGGAAACAGGTGACCCGGCTCTTGAATCCGGCGCCTTTTCCCCAAATTGCAGAGTTGCGAGTAAGGGTTAGAATAAAGCCATGGCTACACGGCTTGCGAATGTTCCACAACGCGAAGCGGGCACCATCCTGGAGCGGAAAGAGCAGGCGCTTAAACCGCCCGCCATGTTCAAGGTGGTGCTGCTTAATGACGACTACACTCCGATGGAGTTTGTAGTGATGATCCTGCAGCAGTATTTCAGCAGGGACCGGGAAACGGCGACGCAGATCATGCTCACCGTGCACCGGGAAGGAAAGGGCGTCTGCGGTATCTACACCAGGGATATTGCAGCGACCAAGGTCGAGCTGGTGTCAACGCACGCGCGGCAGGCGGGGCATCCCCTGCAGTGCGTGATGGAGGAAGCATGATTGCGCAAGAATTGGAAGTGAGCCTGCATATGGCGTTTGTCGAAGCCAGGCAGGCACGCCACGAGTTCATTACCGTGGAGCACCTGCTGCTGGCATTGCTCGACAATCCCACGGCAGCGGAAGTCTTGCGCGCCTGCGCGGCCAATATAGAAGACCTGCGCACCAGCCTGAAGAACTTCATCGCGGATAACACGCCGGTGGTGCCGGGTACCGACGAGGTCGATACCCAGCCCACGCTCGGTTTCCAGCGCGTGATCCAGCGCGCGATCATGCACGTCCAGTCCACTTCCAACGGCAAGAAGGAAGTGACGGGTGCCAACGTGCTGGTCGCGATATTCGGCGAGAAGGATTCGCACGCGGTCTATTACCTGCAGCAGCAGGGCGTAACGCGCCTGGACGTGGTCAATTTCATCAGCCATGGCATCCGCAAGGACCAGTCCGAGCCCGCCAAGCATGGCGATGCCGCTGGCGAAGGCGAGGGCGGCGACGGCAAGGAAAGCCCGCTCGAGCAATACACCCAGAACCTGAACACGCTGGCCAAGGCCGGCAAGATCGACCCGCTGATCGGCCGCGAGAGCGAAGTCGAGCGCGTGGTCCAGGTGCTGTGCCGCCGGCGTAAGAACAACCCGCTGCTGGTCGGCGAGGCCGGCGTCGGCAAGACCGCGATCGCCGAGGGCCTGGCGTGGCGCATCACCAAGAACGAGGTGCCGGACATCCTGGAAAAGGCCACCGTCTACTCGCTCGACATGGGAGCGCTGCTGGCCGGCACCAAGTACCGTGGTGACTTCGAACAACGCCTGAAGGGCGTGCTGAAGTCGCTCAAGGACAATCCGAACGCGATCCTGTTCATCGACGAGATCCACACGCTGATCGGCGCGGGCGCTGCCTCGGGCGGGACGCTGGACGCCAGCAACCTGCTCAAGCCGGCGCTGTCGTCGGGCCAGCTCAAGTGCATCGGCGCGACCACCTTCACGGAATATCGCGGCATCTTCGAGAAGGACGCGGCGCTGTCGCGGCGCTTCCAGAAGATCGACGTGGTCGAACCTTCGGTGGACCAGACCGTGCAGATCCTGCGCGGCCTGAAGTCGCGCTTCGAGGAGCACCATGGCGTCAAGTACGCGGCCTCGGCGCTGACCGCGGCAGCGGAGCTGTCGGCCCGCTTCATTACCGACCGCCACCTGCCCGACAAGGCGATCGACGTGATCGACGAAGCCGGCGCGGCGCAGCGCATCCTGCCGAAGTCCAAGCAGAAGAAGACCATCGGCAAGGGCGAGATCGAGGACATCGTCTCGCGCATTGCGCGCATCCCGCCGCAGAGCGTGAACCAGGACGACCGCAGCAAGCTGCAGACGCTGGACCGCGACCTGAAGTCGGTGGTGTTCGGCCAGGACCCGGCGATCGAGGCACTGGCCTCGGCGATCAAGATGTCGCGCGCCGGCCTGGGCAAGACCGACAAGCCGATCGGGTCGTTCCTGTTCTCCGGCCCCACGGGCGTGGGCAAGACCGAGGTCGCCAAGCAACTCGCCTTCATCATGGGCATCGAGCTGCTGCGCTTTGACATGTCCGAGTACATGGAACGCCACGCGGTGAGCCGCCTTATCGGCGCGCCGCCGGGATACGTCGGCTTTGACCAGGGCGGCCTGCTGACCGAGGCTGTCACCAAGAAGCCGCACTGCGTGCTGCTGCTGGACGAAATCGAGAAGGCGCACCCGGATATCTTCAATATCCTGCTGCAGGTGATGGACCATGGTTCGCTGACCGACAACAACGGCCGGCGCGCCGACTTCCGCAACGTGATCATCATCATGACCACCAACGCGGGGGCGGAGACCATGAACCGCGCCTCCATCGGCTTCACCAGCTCGCGCGAGCAGGGCGACGAGATGGCCGACATCAAGCGCATGTTCACGCCGGAATTCCGTAACCGCCTGGATGCCATGATCAGCTTCCGGTCGCTGGATGAGGAGATCATCCTGCGCGTGGTCGACAAGTTCCTGATGCAGTTGGAAGAGCAGCTGCACGAGAAGAAGGTGGAGGCCAGCTTTACCGAGAAGCTGCGCAAGTTCCTGGCGCACAAGGGGTTCGATCCGCTGATGGGCGCGCGCCCGATGCAGCGCCTGATCCAGGACATGATCCGCAAGGCCCTGGCCGACGAGCTGCTGTTCGGCCGGCTGGTTTCGGGCGGCAAGGTGGTGGTGGACCTGGACGAGCAGGACCAGATCAAGCTCGATTTCTCCGAGATCGAGCCGGAACCGCCCGAGGCGCCCGAGGAACAGCGCGCCGAAGCCTGAGCGGTTATCGGCCGCGTTGCCTGCAACGTGGCCGGTCATCGGGCAAAATACGGGGGCGGCAGTCATGCCGCCCCTTTTCTTTTGTCCCGGCGGCCGCCGGCCATGCCCGTCGGGGCACGAGTTTGCGGCCGCGGCTGGCCGCGCAACCGGCCAGGAATCCAGCCTGAAAACCCTGATGTCCTCTGCCGAACGCACGCGGCGCCGCCGCCTGCTGCTCAAGATCCTGCCGCTGGGCGCCATGCCCGTCCCGATGCTTCACGCCGCTGCCGCCACCGGCGCCGAACCGCCGGCGGGCAACCGCCCGATCGCGCTGGTGCTGCCGTTCCCGCCTGGCGGGAGCGTCGACATCGTGGCCCGGCAGCTGCAGCCCGGGCTGAAGGCGGCGCTGGGGCAGACCGTGGTGGTCGACAACAAGCCGGGTGCCGGCGGCCTGATCGCATCGAGCACCGTGGCGCGCGCGAAGCCGGACGGCACCACTCTGTTGATGGCCTTCGACACCCACGCCATCAACCCTTTCGCCTACAAGCAGCTGCCCTACGACACCTTCCGCGATTTCTCGCCAATTTCGCAGCTGGTGCGCTTTCCGCTGGTGATTGCCGCCAATCCCGCGCTGCCGGTGGCCAATGTGCGCGAACTGGTGGCGCTGGCCAAGGCCAGGCCCGACGGCGTGCGCTATGCCTCGTCCGGCATCGGCAGCCTGAACCAGCTGGCGGCCGAGGCGCTGGCGACCGAAGCCGGCGTGCGCATGCTGCATGTGCCCTACAAGGGCGGCGGCCCGGCCGTGCAGGCGGTGCTGTCCAACGAGGTCGATATCTTCTTCAGCAGCTATGCCGCGGTGCAGGCGCACGTGGCCGCCCGCACCATCAAGGTGCTGGGCGTGACCGGCACCAGCCGGCTGCGCCAGCTGCCGCAGGTGCCGACGGTGGCCGAGCAGGGGCTCAAGGGCTTCGAGGCCTACTCCTGGATCGGCGTGTTCGGCCCGGCCGGCCTGCCGGCATCCACGGTCACGCGCATCCACGACGCGCTGGTCGAATCATTGCGCCAGCCGCGCGTGGTCGATGCGCTGGCTGCGCAGGGCTTCGAGATCGTGGGCGGCAGCCCGGCCGACCTCGGCAACCTGGTGCGCCGCGAGCATGACAAATGGCAGGCCGTGGCGCACAAGGCCAATATCCAGTTCGAATGACGATGTCCGGCGCCGGTGCGCCGTGAAACCGAGAGGACGCCGATGGTAACGCAAGCGGAAATGTTCGACCACGCCGTGGTGGTGTGCCCAGACCTCGATGCCGGGGCCCAGGCCTGGCGCCGGCTCGGCTTTACGCTGACGCCGCGCGGCTACCACACGCTCGGCTCGCAGAACCACTGCATCATGCTGCGGCGGGACTACGTTGAGCTGCTGCACGTGACCGCGCCCAGCCCCAGCCGCCAGTACTACTGGGATGCGCAGGCGCACGGCGGCGGCTGCGCGGCGATGTCGTGCAAGAGCGCCGATGCCTTTGCCACCGCGGCACGGCTGCGCGCGGCAGGCTGGCACACCTCGGACCCGATCGAGTTCTCGCGTCCGGTGCGGCTGGATGACGGCAGCGAGCATCCGGCCACCTTTCGCGTGACCGCGCTCGACGATGCGCCGGGCGCGCGCTACTTCGTTTGCGAGCACCGTACGCCCGAACTGCTGTGGCGGCCCGAATGGACCCGCCATGCCAACGGCGCGCAGAGCATCGCCACCATGTTCCTGGTGGTGGCGCCCGCGCTGGTGGACGCCGCCGCGCGCGCCTACGCGGAGCTGACCGGCGGCGAGCTGACGCAGCTGAGCGAACATGTCTGCAGCCTGGCGCTGGACGATGCCACGCTGGTGGTCAGCACGCCGCAGGCGCTGGCTTCGGCCACCGGCACCGCGCATATCCGGCGCGAGGGGCCGGGCTACGCGGCGATCCGCCTGCGCACCAATGACCTGGCGGCGGCGCGTGCCGGGTGGCGCGAACAGGGTGTGCCGACCCACGATCTGGGCCCGCGCGAGACCCTGGTGCTGGCGGATGCCGCCAGCGGCGTGGCGCTGCTGTTCGAGCAGCAGGGCTGAAATGCAAACTGGCGCCCCGCGGGGCGCCAGTGTCTTGTGCGGCCTTAGGCTGCGTCAGGCGCTGGCCTTGGCGTGATGTACGCCGGTCGAGCCAAAGCCGCCCGCGCCGCGTTCGCTGTCTTCGCTGAATTCTGCCACCGTCGAAAACACCGGCCGCAGCACCGGCACGAACATCATCTGCGCGATGCGCTCGCCCGGCTGGATCACGATCGGCTCGGTGCCGGGCGCATTGCGGTTCCACACGCTGACCATGATCTGGCCCTGGTAGTCGGCATCGATCACGCCGATCGAATTGCCCAGCACCAGGCCCTTCTTGTGGCCCAGGCCCGAGCGCGGCACGATGGTCGCGGCCATGTACGGGTTGCCCATGTGCACGGCGATGCCGGCCGGCACCAGTTGCGCGGGCGTGCCCGGCGCGATCGATACCGGGGCGTCGACGCAGGCATGCAGGTCGATGGCGGCGGCCATTTCGCTCTGGTAGGCGGGCAGGCCCCATTCATTCAGGCGCGCATCGAGCACCTTGATTTCGACGGTCGGGTTCAGTGGCTGGGTCATGGGAATCCTGGGGAAAATCGGTTCAACGGAATAGGTGGCAGCCGCGCATGATACCGGACGCGCGCGCGCCATCAGGGCCGTGCGCGCCCGGGCAGGCGCTGGCCGATCGCCGCCACCAGCTGGCGCGCCAGCGACAGCTTGTCGGCGCGCGGCAGCCGCGTCATGCCGGCGGCGTCGAACAGCACGATCTCGTTGTCGTCCAGGCCGAAGGTATGGTGGCCGATATTGCCGACCAGCAGCGGCACGCCCTTGCGCTGGCGTTTCTGCTCGCCGTACTGCTCCAGGTTCTCGCTCTCGGCGGCGAAGCCGACGCAGTAGGGTGCGTCAGCCCGCGCCGCGACCGAGGCCAGGATGTCGGGGTTCTGCACGAACTGCAGCGTGGGGGTGTCGGTATCGTTGGCCTTCTTCAGCTTCTGCTGTGCGACTTCAGCCGGGCGCCAGTCCGCCACCGCGGCCACGGCGACAAAGACATCCACGCCGTGCAGCTGCGCGATCACCGCGTCATGCATCTGCTGCGCGCTGCGCACGTCGGTCCGGACCACGCCGCGCGGGGTGGGCAGGCCGGTGGGGCCGGCCACCAGCAGCACCTCGGCTCCGGCCTCGCGCGCCGCGCGCGCGATCGAGAAGCCCATCTTGCCGGACGACAGGTTGGTGATGCCGCGCACCGGGTCGATCGCCTCGAAGGTCGGGCCGGCGGTGATCAGCACGCGCTTGCCCTGCAGCGGCTTGGGCTGGAAGAAGGCGATGATGTCGTCGAGCAGCTCTTCGGGTTCCAGCATGCGGCCGTCGCCGACCTCGCCGCAGGCCTGGTCGCCGCTGCCAGGGCCCAGGATCATCACGCCGTCGGCGCGCAGCTGCGCGGCGTTGCGCTGGGTGGCGGGGGCAGCCCACATCTGGCGGTTCATCGCCGGCGCCACCAGCAGCGGGCAGTCGCGCGCGATGCACAGGGTGCTGAGCAGGTCGTCGCACAGACCGTTGGCCAGGCGCGCCATGAAATCGGTCGAGGCCGGGGCGATGACGATGGCATCGGCCTCGCGCGACAGGTCGATGTGCGCCATGTTGTTGTCGATGCGGGCATCCCACTGCGACAGGAAGACCGGCCGGCCGGACAAGGCCTGCATCGTCACCGGCGTGATGAAATGCGTCGCCGCCTCGGTCATGGCCACCTGCACGGTGGCGCCGGCCTTGGTCAGCAGGCGGACCAGTTCGGCCGACTTGTAGCAGGCGATGCCGCCGGTCAGGCCGAGAACGATGTGCTTGCCGCGCAAATCCATGGTAAGGCTCGTCAAAGGGTGGGAAACGGCATGATACCGGCTGAGCGTGCTCGCTGCTGCCGGCAGCGGCACCGGATGGCATCAGGGCCGCATTCGCGGCCCTGGCATCACCTGCTGTGGTCTGGCGGCGCTCAGTGGCGCCGCACCCGCCGCAGCTCGTCCACGATCAGCAGTACCGCGCCGACCGTGATCGCGCAGTCGGCCACGTTGAAGGCAGGCCAGTGGTAGTTGCGCACATAGAAGTCCAGGAAATCGACCACGTGCCCGTAGACCACGCGGTCGATCACGTTGCCGACCGCGCCGCCCAGGATCAGCGACACCGCGAAGCAGAACATGCGCTGGCCGGTATGGCGGTACAGCAGCCAGACGATGAACGCGCCCACCACGAGGCCAAGACCGGTGAAGAACCAGCGCTGCCAGCCGCCGGCATCGGCCAGGAAGCTGAACGCCGCGCCCTTGTTGTAGACCAGCACCAGGTTGAAGAAGCTGGTCACCGGGCGCGATTCACCATAGGTGAAGGTGCGCACAATGACGATCTTGAAGAACTGGTCGAGCACTACCACCAGCAGCGCGAAGGCCATCCACAGCAGCGGGGTGGTGCTGCCGGCGGCCTTGTTGTTGCGGCGTGCCGGGCGGGCGGAACGGGACGTGGTCGATGCCATCAGGCATGGCTCCTGTGTTCACCGGCGCCGAACAGGTTGCTGTCGCAGCGCCCGCAGAGGGTCGGATGGTCCGGGTTGTGGCCGACATCGGCGCGGTAGTGCCAGCAGCGCTCGCACTTGGCATGGGCCGACGGGGTCACCGTGACCAGCAGGTCGCCGGCCTCGGGCGCGTGCGTTACCTTGGCCGAAGAGGTCAGCAGCACGAAGCGCAGGTCGTCGCCCAGGCTCTGCAGCGCGTCCAGCACGGGGCCGCCGGCCTGGATGGTCAGCTCGGCCTGCAGCGACGAGCCGATCTCGCCTTCCACGCGCACCGCTTCCAGCTGCTTGGTGACCTCGGCGCGCACTTCGCGCAGCGTGTGCCACTTCTGCAGCAGGTCGTCGGCGCCGTCGTCGACTTCCGGCACCGCGTAGTAGGTGCTGGTGAAGATGGTGTCGGTGTGCTCGGTGCCGTGGGCGAAGATCTGCCACGCTTCCTCGGCGGTGAACGACAGGAACGGCGCCATCCAGTGCAGCATCGCCTGGGTGATGTGGTACAGCGCGTTCTGCGCCGCGCGGCGGGCCTTGGAGTCCGGCGCGGTGGTGTACAGGCGGTCCTTCAGCACATCGAGGTAGAAGCCGCCCAGGTCCTCGGAGCAGAACGTCTGCAGCTTGGACGCCACCGGGTGGAATTCATACGACTCGTAGTGCGACAGCACTTCCTGCTGCAGTTGCGCGGTCAGCGCCACGGCGTAGCGGTCGATCTCCAGCCATTCCGACGCCGGCAGCGCATGCCTGGCGTGGTCGTAGTCGGACAGGTTGGACAGCAGGAAGCGCAGCGTGTTGCGGATGCGGCGGTAGCTTTCCACCACGCGCTTGAGGATCTCGTCCGAGATCGACAGCTCGCCGGAGTAGTCGGTCGAGGCCACCCACAGGCGGATGATCTCGGCGCCCATCTTGTTGGTGATGTCCTGCGGCGCCACGGTGTTGCCGACCGACTTGGACATCTTGCGGCCCTCGCCGTCGACGGTGAAGCCGTGCGTCAGCAGCGCCTTGTAGGGCGGCTTGCCGTACAGCATCGACGCCGTCAGCAGCGACGAATGGAACCAGCCGCGGTGCTGGTCCGAGCCTTCCAGGTACAGGTCGGCGAGGCGGCCATCGGGCGTATCGGCTGACGGATCGTACAAGTCGTCGCGGTGCGAGCCGCGGACCACGGTCCAGTGCGTGGTGCCGGAATCGAACCAGACGTCCAGCGTGTCGCGATTCTTTTCGTACTGGCTGGCCTCGTCGCCGAGCAGCTCCTTCGGATCCAGCGTCTGCCAGGCCTCGATACCGTGCTGTTCGACGCGTTTTGCCACTTCTTCCAGCAGCTGCGGCGTGCGCGGGTGCAGCGCACCGGTTTCCTTGTGCAGGAAGAAGGCCATCGGCACGCCCCACTGGCGCTGGCGCGACAGCGTCCAGTCCGGCCGGTTGGCGATCATGTTGTGCAGGCGCTGCTTGCCCCAGGCCGGGAAGAACTCGGTGGCGTCGATGCCGGCCAGCGCGGTCTCGCGCAGGGTGGGGCCGGTCTTGCCGTTCTCGTCGGCCGGGTCCACGTCCATGCCCGCGAACCACTGCGAGGTGGCGCGGTAGATGATCGGCGTCTTGTGGCGCCAGCAGTGCATGTAGCTGTGGGTGTACTTGTGCGAATTGAACAGGTTGCCCGAGGCCTGCAGCACCTCGACGATCTTCGGGTTGGCGTCCCAGATCGACAGCCCGCCAAAGAGCGGCAGCGTGCCGGCATAGACGCCGTTGCCCATCACCGGGCTGATGATGTCCGAATCGGCCATGCCGTGCGCCTTGCACGACTGGAAGTCTTCCACGCCGTAGGCCGGCGCCGAGTGCACGATGCCCGAGCCGGTGTCGGTGGTGACGTAGTCGCCCAGGTAGACCGGCGACAGGCGGTCATAGCCCGCGTCCATCTTCGCCAGCGGGTGGTGGAAGCGGATTTCCGACAGTGCCGCGCCGGTGGTGGTGGCCACGACCTTGCCTTCCAGGCCGTAGACCTTCAGCTGCTCCTCGACGCGCTCGGTGGCCAGGATCAGGTAGCCGCGCGGGGTCTCGACCAGCGCGTATTCCACTTCCGGGTGCACGTTCAGCGCCTGGTTGCTCGGGATGGTCCACGGCGTGGTGGTCCAGATCACGATCCAGCCGGGCTTGCCGTCGAGCTGCTCGAACGGCACCTTGAACGCGTGCGCCAGCTTGTCGGCTTGCGCGAACGGGAAGCCCACGTCGATCGACAGGTCGACCTTGTCCTTGTATTCGACCTCGGCCTCGGCCAGCGCCGAGCCGCAGTCGAAGCACCAGTTCACCGGCTTCAGGCCGCGGAACACATAGCCCTTCTCCATGATCTTGCCGAGTGCGCGCAGTTCATCCGCCTCGTTGCTGTAGTTCATGGTCAGGTAGGGGTGGTCCCAATCGCCCAGCACGCCCAGGCGCTCGAAATCCACCATCTGGCGCTTGATCTGCTCGGTGGCGTAGGCGCGCGCCTTGGCCTGGACCTCCTGCACCGGCAGGCCCTTGCCGAACTTCTTCTCGATCTGGATCTCGATCGGCATGCCGTGGCAGTCCCAGCCCGGCACGTAGACGGCGTCCAGCCCGGTCAGGCCGCGCGCCTTGATGATCATGTCCTTGAGCACCTTGTTGACGGCGTGGCCGATATGGATGTCGCCGTTGGCATACGGCGGGCCGTCATGCAGCACGAACTTCTTCGCGCCCTTGCGCGCCGCGCGGATCTTCTTGTAGAGCTGCTTGTCCTGCCACTGCTTGACCCACTGCGGCTCGCGCTTGGGCAGGTCGCCACGCATCGGGAAGGGCGTGTCGAGCAGGTTGACCGGATACTTGCTTTTCTCGGGCTTGGCGCGTTTGTCGTCAGACATTTCGATTCTCAGGGCAATTCGGGTTGGGCGCGCGGGCGGCGGCAGGCCGGCGGGCGCGCGGAAAGACTGGGGCAGGCGGCGTGCGTGCCGGGCCCGCGCCACTGGCATGCGGGCAGGCGCCGGCCGCTACCTAATTCGGTCGGTGGCGGAGGTGGCGAAGTCGCGCCCGCCGCTGCCTTCGGCCGCGCCCGGGGCGGTCAGGCCGAAGAAGGCGCGCGCATCGGCGCTGTCCTTGGCGATGGCGGCGGTGAGCTGGTCCAGGTTGTCGAAGCGCGCTTCGTCGCGCAGCTTCTTCATGAATTCAACCCGCACCAGCTTGCCGTACAGGTTCTCTTTGAAATCGAACAGGTGAACTTCCAGCAGCACCCGGCCGGCGTCCTCGATGGTGGGGCGCACGCCGATGCTGGCCACGCCCGGCAAGGGCTGGTCGGCGATGCCATGCACCTGCACCACGAAGATGCCGCTGACTGCCGGCCGCTTGTGCGAGATGCGCAGGTTCAGCGTCGGGAAGCCCAGGTCGCGGCCCAGCTTGCGGCCGTGGATCACGTGGCCGCTGATGGCATAGCCGTGGCCGAGCAGGCGCCGGGCATGCTCCAGGTCGCCGTCAGCCAGCGCCTGGCGCACCGCCGAGCTGGAGATGCGGATGCCGCCTTCGGACACCGAGCCCATCTGCTCGACATCGAAGCCGTAGCGACGCCCGGCTTCCTGCAGGTAGGTAAAGTCGCCGGCGCGCTTGGCGCCGAAGCGGAAGTCGTCGCCGACCAGCACCCAGCGCGCGTGCAGGCCATGCCACAGCACGTTCTCGACGAACGCCTGCGGCGACTGGGCGGCAAAGTGGGCGTTGAAGTGTTCCACCACCACCCGGTCCACGCCGTTGCGGCGCAGGCTTTCCAGCTTGTCGCGCAGCAGCGCGATGCGGGTGGGGGCCTTGTCCGGGGTGAAGAACTCGCGCGGATGCGGCTCGAAGGTCATCACGCACAGCGGCAGGCCGCGTGCGTCGGCCGCTGCGCGCGCACGCGCGAGCAGCGACTGGTGGCCGCGATGCACACCGTCGAAATTGCCGATGGTGAGCGCGCAGGGCGCCCGGCTTTCGGCGTTGGGCAGGCCGCGGAAGACTTTCACGGGGACGGCGGGAAACGTTTCAGGTAAAGCGAGCATTATAAGGCGAATGGGTCCGCTTGCCGCTCCCGCCGCCCGCGGCCGGTGCCGCGCTGCTGTTTTTGTGCCGCAACCGGCCCTCGCGGCATGGCGCGATGCCGCAAAAGGCGGCATGATATGGCCCACTTCGGCTCCACTTCGGCCCTGGCACCTGCTGCCCCCGATATCCGCCCATTCCAAGCCAGCCACACTTGAAAGCGCTGCCCAACCGGTTCTTTTCCCGGCTCCTGCCCCGAGTCCTGCCTCAGGCGACCGCCCAGCTCGACGTCGAGACGCGCGCCAAGCTGATGGCCATCGTGCACAAGAACTCGCCTACGGCAATCGTGGCCTCGGTGCTGCTGCCCGCGCTGACCACACTGGGATTCTGGAACGACGTGAGCCACTCGGCCTTGCTCGGCTGGTGCGCGGTGATGCTGCTGCTGACGGCCGGCGGCCTGTGGTTCTACGTCGGCTACCAGCGCGACCATGCCTCGATGAGCCGTTCCGCGCACACGCGCAAGTGGTGGAACAATATGCGCGCGGTTGCCTTCCTGACCGGCGTGACCTGGGGCAGCTCGGCACTGCTGCATTTGTATACAGGCTCGGCGGTGTTCTCAAGCGTGCTGTACCTGCTGACCCTTGGGGTACTGGCTGGCGGCGCGGTGTCGCAGGCGCCGGTGCCGTCGAACCTGGTCTATGCCGGCGTGCCGATCCTGGTGCCCAACATCCTGATGGCGGAATTCGCCTTCCCCGGCCATGGCGCCTATGTGCAGGGACTGCTGGTGATCTACGGGGGGATGCTGTCGCGCCATGCCTTCAACCTGCAGGTCACGCTGGTGCGCGCCATCCAGCTCGAGGGCGACAGCCGCCGCCTGGCCAAGCAGTTCCAGGAGGAAAAAGAGCGCGCGCTGCATGCCAGCGAGGAGAAGTCGCGCTTCCTGGCCGCCGCCAGCCACGACCTGCGCCAGCCGGTGCATGCGCTGGTGATGCTGGTGGAGGCGCTGCGCGCGCGCAACCAGTCGTCGGCGCTGCATCCGCTGGTGGAGCAGGTGGCGGCGGGCACCCAGACCATCGACCTCTTGTTCCGTTCGCTGCTGGACCTGTCCAAGCTGGAAGGGCGCAAGGTCCTGCCGACGCTGGAGCCATGCGAGCTGGGCGCTCTGATCCGCGACGTGATGAGCCAGTTTGCCGCCGATGCGCGCGAAAGCGGCCTGACCCTGACCCCGCGCGTGCCCGACGAGCTGTACGCCATGGCCGAGCCGGTGCTGTTGCGCCGGGCCCTGTTCAACCTGGTGCAGAACGCGCTGCGCTACACCCAGCGCGGCGGCGTGCTGGTGACCGCGCGCCAGCGCCGCAAGAGTGTGCGGCTGGAAGTCTGGGATACCGGCGCCGGCGTGACACCGGAGCACCTGCCCGACATCTTTTCGCCGTACTACCAGGTCCATAACCCGCAGCGCGACCCGTCGCAGGGCCTGGGCCTGGGGCTGGCCATCTTCAAGGAATGCGTGCGCCTGATGCGCGGCACCTATGGCGTGCGCTCGGTGCCGGGCAAGGGTTCGGTGTTCTGGTTCGCGCTGGCGACGGTGCCGGCCGAGACCGTGGCCAGCGTGCGCGAGATGCGCGCGATGGCGCAGGCAGAAGAGGCCAAGCCCGACCGCCTGCAGGGCACGGTGCTGGTGGTCGACGACGACAGCCAGATCCGCAAGGCCTGGATCGCGCTGATGGAGGCCTGGGGCATCCGCGTGGCCTGCGCCGCGCACGGCGCCGAGGCTGACAAGCTGTTTGCCAAGGGCCTGCGCCCGGACATCATCTTCTGCGACCTGCGCCTGCCCGGCAGCGAGAACGGACTGGATTTGCTCGAGCGCTGGCAGAACACGCAGCCGCAGGCGCGCAGCGCGCTGCTGACCGGCGACCTGAAATCCGCCGCGCTGGCGGCGGCGGAAGAGGCGGGGTATTTCGTGCTGCCCAAGCCGGTGGACCCGGCTTCGCTGCGGCTGTTGCTGCGCCGCTGGCTGCGGCCGGCGTAGGGCGGGGGGAGGACGGCGAAGGGTGCCGGCCTGCGTTACTGGCGCAGGCGGAACCGCTCCATGCGCGACATTACCTGCATGCGCGTGCGCACGCCCAGGCGCTGCAGGATGGCCGACACGTGTTCCTTGACGGTGTTCTCGGTCAGCCCCAGGCGGCGCGCGATCACCTTGTTCGGCAGGCCTTCCAGCACCAGCGCCAGCACCGAGCCCTGGCGCGGCGTCAGGCCGAGTTCGGCCGGCGTGACCGGAATGCCGTGGGCGGGCCCGAACGACTGCGCGCGGCCGTTCAGGGCCTCATCGGTGGGGAAGGAGGTGTCGCCTGCCAGCACCTTGCGCACCGCGGCGGTGAAGGCATTGGCATCAAGGTGCTTGCCGACGAAGCCGCAGGCCGACAGCGCGCGGGCGCGACCGACGATCTCGGGGGTGGCCTCGGCGGACATGAAGATGAAGCGTGCGCCAGGAATGACGGTCTTGAACGACTGCATGGCGTCGAAGCCCGTGCCATCGTTCAGCCAGATATCGAGCAGCACGATATCGGGGCGCAACCCCTGCTGCAGGCTTGTCATGGCTTCGCGGGCACTGCCGGCGGCATGGACGGCCACATCCGGCATGACTTCGGCGAGAAAAGCCGTAGTGCCTGACAAAGCCATAGGATGATCATCGACCACCAACAACGTCGGTGCAGCGTTCGACATGCGAATTCCCGTTCAAATTCCCGTTTCGTCCTTGTTGTCACCAGCTCTTGGCGAGCACTGTGTCAGGCACAGGGTTGGCGCGTGGACGTAGCGCCCACTCTAGCAGAGGGGGCGAAGCGTCACAATCCATCAATCGGGGGTGTACGGTCACGCCGTCACATGTTAGAGACATCGCGCCCTGTCCGATTCTCGTGAATTAAGCACGTAATGCGTTGGCTTTACCGGAGTTTAGCGCCTTGCCTTGGTAGAATTGCGCGATGAAAAAAATTGTCATCTTGATTTCCGGGCGAGGCTCCAATATGGAAGCCATCGTCCGTGCCTGCGCGGGGGGCGGCTGGCCTGCCCGGGTGGCGGCAGTACTGTCGAACCGGCCGGATGCCGCCGGGCTGCAATTCGCGCAGCAGCAGGGCATCGAAACCGGCGTGGTCGACCATCGCCAGCACCCTGACCGTGCTGCTTTCGACGCGGCTTTGGCCGAGGCCATCGACGCCTACGCGCCCGACCTGGTGGTACTTGCCGGTTTCATGCGTATACTCACGCCCGGCTTCGTCGACCGCTATGCGGGCCGGCTGCTGAATATCCATCCGTCGCTGCTGCCGTGCTTCCCGGGCCTGAACACCCACAAGCAGGCGCTGGACGCCGGCGTCAAGCTGCATGGCGCCACCGTGCACTTTGTCACCCCTGAACTCGACCATGGCCCGATCGTGATCCAGGCTGCACTTGATGTGCAGCCCGCGGACACGCCCGAGAGCCTGGCCGCGCGCCTGCTCGAATGCGAGCACGTGATCTATCCTCGCGCCGTGCAATGGTTCGTCGAGAACCGCCTGCAACTGCAGGACGGCGTAGTCAACGTTATCAACCCGGCCGAATCGCAATTGCTGATGGCCATCTCCGCCAATACCCCGGCGGGAGGAGTCAAGGCATGAGTCGCACCCAGGCAGGAACCCGATCCCCGCGCAGCGAAGGACGCGCCCCCGTGCGCAGCAAGGGCAAGGGCAGCCCCATCCGCAAGTCGCCCAATGCCGACGGCGCCGCGGTCCGCTCGCACGGCGGCCTGCATGCCACCCATATCCAGCATATCGACCGCCTGCTCGGCAAGGTCATGCTGTTTGCGCGCCCGGCCGATGCCGTGGTGAGCTACTACTTCCGCGAGAACAGCAAGCTTGGCCACCGCGAGCGCGGCATCATCGCCGAGGCCATCTACGCGGTGCTGCGCCGGCGCGTCGAGTTTGCGCAGTTTGCCGAAAGCGGCACGGGCGCGACCTCGCGCCGGCTGGCGCTGCTGGGCCTGGCCGCGACCCTGGGCCGCGACACGCTGACCCCGTTCCTGCATCCCGAAGAAGCCGAGTGGCTGGACCGACTGACCACGATCGAGCGCTCCAGCCTGGCGCCGCGCGTGCGCGCCAACCTGCCCGAGTGGCTCTACGATGAACTGGTGCGCGGCCACGGCGAGGCCTTTGCGGCGGCCCTGGGCGACGCGCTGCTGCGTCCGGCGCCACTGGACCTGCGCGTCAACCTGGCCAAGACCAGCCGCGAGGCCGCACTGGCCGAGCTGCAGGCCGCCGGCCTGGGCGCCGAGCCCACGCCGATGGCGCCGGCCGGCATCCGCATGGCCGGCAAGCCGGCGCTGAACCAACTGCCGATCTTCGTCAACGGCCTGGTCGAGGTGCAGGATGAGGGCAGCCAGCTGCTGTGCAACCTGGTCGCACCCAAGCGCGGCGAGATGGTGGTCGACTTCTGCGCCGGCGCGGGCGGCAAGACCCTGGCGCTCGGCGCGGCGATGCGCTCCACCGGCCGGCTCTATGCCTTTGACGTATCGGAAAAGCGCCTGGCCAACCTGAAGCCGCGGCTGGCGCGCAGCGGGCTGTCCAACGTCCACCCGGTGCTGATCGACTCCGAGCGCGACGCCAAGATCAAGCGCCTGGCCGGCAAGGCCGACCGCGTGCTGGTCGACGCGCCCTGCAGCGGGCTGGGCACGCTGCGCCGCAACCCCGACCTGAAGTGGCGGCAATCGCCGGAGTCGGTGCTGGAACTGACTGCCAAGCAGAGCGCGATCCTGGACTCGGCCGCGCGGCTGGTGAAGGGCGGCGGCCGCGTGGTCTACGCGACCTGCAGCGTGCTGGAAGCTGAAAACGAGCAGATCGTGCGCGACTTCCTGGCTGCGCACCCCAACTTCCGCCTGGTGCCGGCCGCCGAAGTGCTGGCCGAGCAGAAGATCGAAGTGACCGGGCTGCCGGACAACGGCATGTTTGCCCTGTATCCGCACCTGCACCAGACCGACGGCTTCTTTGCCGCGGTGCTGGAACGCACCAGCTGAGCGGCGGTGCCTGCCGGGCCGCCCGCCGATCGCGCGGGCGGCCGCGCCAACCCTGAGTTTCCTCCATGAACGGTGAGACCCTGTCCGACCTGGGCGGCCTGAAGGACCTGAAGGCCTCCCATTCCATGTTCGGCAAGATGCTGGACGACCTGATCCGCGACGCAGGCGGGCCGGGCTTCTTCTGGCAGCTGCTGGTACTGGCCGGCTGCCTGCTGGTGGCGTGGCCGCTGGCGCGCTTCGTGGTGCGGCGCCTGGAAGCGCGCTACGAAAGCTCAAGCTTCTCCGTGCGCTTTGCCGCCGCCAGCCTCGAGCGCGCCATGTTCCCGCTCGCCGGCTGGGTGCTGGTGCTGATCGCCCGCTTCGCGCTGGCGCCGCTGATCCCGATCAGCGTGCTGCGCCTGGCGCTGGTGCCGCTGTTCGGCATCACCTTCCTGAATTTCACCTTCTATGTGCTGCGCCGGGTAATGTCGGGCAGCGGCCAGCTGCACGGCATGCTGCTGCTGGTGGAGAAGGTGCTGACCACGCTGGTGTGGGCCGGCATGGCGCTGTACGTGCTGGGTGTGCTGGCGGACGTGGTGGCGTGGATGGAGGGCGTGCGCTTCTCGATCGGCGGCAAGCAGAAGATCAACCTGGCCGACACCCTGATGGCGGTGGTCTGGATCCTGCTGACGGTGCTGGTGGCGCTGTGGTTCGGTTCCTGGCTGGAAGAGCGGCTGATGCGCTCGACCAACCTCGACGGCAACCTGAAGGTGGTGCTGACGCGCATCTCCAAGGCCTTGCTGCTGCTGGTGTCGCTGCTGCTGAGCCTGTCGCTGGTGGGGATCGACCTGACCGTGCTGTCGGTGTTCGGTGGCGCGCTGGGCGTGGGCCTGGGGCTGGGTTTGCAGAAGATCGCCAGCAACTACATCTCCGGCTTCATCATCCTGCTGGACCGCTCGGTCAAGCTGGGCGACCAGATCACGGTGGACAAGTACACCGGCATCGTGTCGCAGATCCGCACCCGCTACACGGTGGTGCGCAACGGCGATGGCGAAACCCTGGTGCCGAACGAGCAGCTGGTGGCGCAGCCGGTGCAGAACCATTCGTTCTCCAACACCAATGTGCGCGTGGCTACCCGGGTGCAGGCAGACTACAACGCCGATCCGGAAACGGTGATCGCGCTGCTGACCGCGTGCGTGCGCAACCTGCCGCGCGTGCTGCCCGAACCGGAGCCCGCCGCTTTCCTGGTGCTGTTTGCCGACAGCGGCATCGAGTACGAGGTCGCGGTCTTCGTGGCCGATCCGCAGAACGGCAAGCTGGGCGTGCAGTCCGCGATGAACCGCGCGATCTGGCGCACGCTCCGCGAGCATGGGATTTCCATCCCCTATCCGCAGCGCGAACTCCGCGTGCTGGGGGGAGCACCCTTGCCCGGTGCCGATCTGCCCCCATCTAACATCGTAGCGGAGGCGAATGCGGCGAGTGCCGCATAGGCCGCCAGGCGGGCGCAGCATGCGCCACCCACGGAACGAAAACCGTTGCACCCCGTCAAAATCCGGGAAATAGCGTATGCTTGCGCGTCGCGCGATCCGGTAGAATGCCGGGTTGTCGCGGGTTGCAGCTAAGGTTGCAGCGCACGCTCCCACATCAGACAGCCGCCAGATTGCAGCGGCTCGTACCTTGTCCCGCCCGCGGAGGGTCATCCCAGCGCCGGCGCGAGACTCGTGTGCCTGGGAGCCCGGAATGACTTCGGGTCCCGTGGCAGGCGCCAGAAAGCTATCGCAATCACTTGGATTCGCAGCCTTTTTTCTGCGCATTGCGTGCACCGGCCCCGCCGGGCTGCACGGGAAAGTCCCTGTTTAACTGACGGAGAACAGTTTGTTCGACACTATTCTTGACTGGGCCGCCAACGGCCTTGCCAACTGGACCTGGTGGGAGATCGTCATCTACACGCTCGTGATGACGCATATCACGATCGCCGGCGTCACCATCTTCCTGCACCGCTGCATGGCGCACCGGTCGCTGGATCTGCACCCGATCGCCCAGCATTTCTTCCGCTTCTGGCTCTGGCTGACCACGGGCATGGTCACGCGCGAGTGGACCGCCATCCACCGCAAGCACCACGCCAAGTGCGAAACCGAAGAAGATCCGCACAGCCCGCAGACCCGCGGCATCCGCAAGGTGCTGCTGGAGGGCGCGGAGTTGTATCGGGCCGAATCCAAGAACAAGGAAACCATCGCCAAGTTCGGCCATGGCTGCCCCAATGACTGGGTCGAGCGCAATGTGTACTCGCGCTTCGGCTGGCAGGGTGTCGGCCTGATGCTGATCATCGACCTGGCGCTGTTCGGCGTGATCGGCATGACCGTGTGGGCGGTGCAGATGCTGTGGATCCCGATCCATGCCGCCGGCATCATCAACGGCCTTGGCCACTGGTGGGGTTATCGCAACTACGATTGCGAGGACGCCTCGACCAATGTATCGCCGTGGGGTCTGATCATTGGTGGCGAAGAACTGCACAACAACCACCACACCTACCCGACCTCGGCCAAGTTCTCGATCAAGTGGTATGAGTTCGATGTGGGCTGGGGCTATATCCGCGCGATGCAGGCAGTCGGCCTGGCCAAGGTCAAGAAGACCCCGCCCAAGGCGCGCCTGGTGGAAGCCCGCCCGGTTGACCACAACACGCTGGAAGCGATCATCGCCAACCGCTATGACGTGATGGCGCGCTACGCCAAGGCCGTCAAGGGCGCGTTCCGCCAGGAACTGGACAAGCTCAAGGAAGGCGGCGTGGCCGAGTACCGCAGCTTCAAGCCGGCCAGCAAGTGGTTCCACCGCGAGGAAACCAAGCTGGCCGCGCCGCAGCGCGAACAGCTCGCCAGCATCGTCGAACAGAACAAGGCGCTGCAGACCTTCGTCGAAATGCGCCGTGAACTGGCCGCCATCTGGGGCCGTTCCAACCTGACGCGCGAGCAGCTGCTGCAGCAGCTGCAGGCCTGGTGCCATCGTGCCGAGGCCAGTGGCATCCAGGCGCTGCAAGATTTCTCGCTGCGCCTGCGCCGCTACGCCTGATACAATTCGGCCGCGCCGTATGGTTTGACAAAGCCCCGCCCATGGCGGGGCTTTTGTTTTAGATAAACTCCCCAATATTCTGGCCGGGCCGCACCCTTGCTGGCGGAGGTCTAGAGGAGTACCGGAGATGACCCCACAATCGATCAAGACCGTCGAGTTCGAAAAGCCGAACCTGTCGGATGCCGAAAACGCCACTGGCGGTAGCTGCGTGGCCCATGCCTGGGCCAAGGTGCCGCCGGTGCTGACGCCCGACGAGCGCCAGTCCCTGAAGACACGTATTCGCCGCCTGCTCAAGGAGCGCAATGCGGTGCTGGTGGCGCACTATTACGTCGACGCCGACCTGCAGGACCTGGCCGAGGAAACCGGCGGCTGCGTCTCCGACTCCCTGGAAATGGCCCGCTTCGGCCGCGACCACGAGGCCCAGACCCTGGTGGTGGCGGGCGTGCGCTTCATGGGCGAGACCGCCAAGATCCTGAGCCCCGAGAAGACCGTGCTGATGCCGGACCTGGACGCGACCTGCTCGCTCGACCTGGGTTGCCCGGCCGACGAGTTCGCCGCCTTCTGCGATGCGCACCCGGACCGCACCGTGGTGGTCTACGCCAACACCAGCGCCGCCGTGAAGGCGCGCGCGGACTGGATGGTGACCTCCAGCATCGGCCTGAAGATCGTCGAGCACCTGCATGCGCAGGGCAAGAAGATCCTGTGGGCGCCGGACAAGCACCTGGGCAGCTATATCCAGAAGCAGACCGGTGCCGACATGCTGCTGTGGCAGGGCTCGTGCCTGGTGCACGACGAGTTCAAGGGCATCGAGCTGGACCTGCTGCGCCGCGAATTCCCCAACGCCAAGATCCTGGTGCATCCGGAATCGCCGGAAAACGTGGTGGCGCAGGCCGACGTGGTCGGCTCCACCTCGCAGCTGATCGAGGCCGCACAGAAGCTGGACGCGACCGAGTTCATCGTCGCCACCGACAACGGCATCCTGCACAAGATGCGCATGGCGGCGCCCGGCAAGCACTTCATTGAAGCGCCCACGGCCGGCAACAGCGCCACCTGCAAGAGCTGCGCGCACTGCCCGTGGATGGCCATGAACGCGCTCACCAACCTGGCCGAGGTGCTGGAAACCGGCCGCAACGAGATCCATGTCGACCCGGTGACCGGGCGCCAGGCGGTGACTTGCATCAACCGCATGTTGGACTTCGCCGCCGCGCAGAAGCGCAATGTGCGTCCGTCGGCAGACCTGGCCAAGGAACAGGCGCTGTTCCAGGGGATTGGCCCGGCATGAGCGTGAACCCGATTTTCGACAGCTATGGCCCGGCGCTGCAGGCCGCGCTGCAAGCCAATGTGCAGGCCGCCATTGCCGAGGATGTCGGCAGCGGCGATCTGACCGGCCTGCTGGTACCTGCGGCCAAGGCGGCGCGCGCACGCGTGATCGTGCGCGAGTCCGCCGTGCTATGCGGCCAGCCCTGGTTCGATGCCTGCATGCGTGCAGTCGACCCGGCGCTGGAAGTGCGCTGGCTGCAGCAGGAAGGTGCCCGCATGGCGCCCGATTCGGTGGTCTGCGAGATCACCGGTCCGGCGCGCTCGCTGCTGACGGCGGAGCGCCCGTCGCTGAATTTCCTGCAGCTGCTGTCGGGCGTGGCCACCGCCACGCGCCGCTATGCCGACCTGATCGCCGGCACCCGTGCGCGCGTGCTGGATACGCGCAAGACGCTGCCGGGCCTGCGCCTGGCGCAGAAGTACGCGGTCCGTATCGGCGGCGGCGAGAACCAGCGGCTGGCGCTGTACGATGGCATCCTGATCAAGGAAAACCACATCGCCGCGGCTGGCAGCATCAGCGCGGCCATGCAGGCGGCGCTGGCGCTGGATACCAGCGCGTCGGTGCAGATCGAGGTGGAATCGCTGGCCGAGCTGGAAGAAGCGCTGGCGGCCGGCGCGAAGTCGGTGCTGATCGACAACTTCACCGTGCCGATGATGCAGGATGCGGTCAGGCTCAACCGGGGCAGGGCGCTGCTGGAGGTGTCGGGCGGCGTCAATGCCGACACCATCCGCACCTTTGCCGAAACCGGCGTGGACCGGATCTCGGTCGGTGCGCTGACCAAGGACGTGCGGGCGACGGACTATTCGCTGCGGATCATCGGCTGACGCTTCGCGCGATACCAGAAAAACGGGGTGGGGCCTTGCGGCGCCACCCCGTTTTTCTTTGCCTGGCCAGCGCTCAGCGCTTCCTTGCGGCTGGCGGCTGCATCACCGTTGGCAGCGCCTTGGGCAGTGCATCCGGATAGTCCCGGCTGAAATGCAGTCCCCTGCTTTCATGGCGTGAGTAGGCGCTGTCCACGATCAGCGAGGCCACTTCGACCAGGTTGCGCAGCTCCAGCAGGTCGCTGGTGACGCGGAAGTGGGCGTAGTACTCGGCGATCTCCTCGCGCAGCAGGCCGATGCGGTGCTGGGCGCGTTCCAGGCGCTTGCTGGTGCGCACGATGCCGACGTAATTCCACATCATGCGGCGCAGCTCGTCCCAGTTGTGCGACACCACCACTTCCTCGTCGGCATCGGAGACGCGGCTTTCATCCCAGGCCGGCAGCGTGATGTCCGGCAGGCCGGCCTTGTCCTTGGACGAAATGTCCTCGGCCGCGGCGCGGCCGATCACCATGCATTCGAGCAGCGAGTTGGAGGCCAGCCGGTTGGCGCCGTGCAGGCCGGTGCACGCGGTTTCGCCGACGGCGTACAGGTTGCCGATATCGGTGCGCCCGGCGGTGTCGGTGACCACGCCGCCGCAGGTGTAGTGGGCGGCCGGCACCACGGGAATCGGCTCGCGCGTGATGTCGATGCCGAACTCCAGGCAGCGCGCGTGGATGGTCGGGAAGTGTTCCTTCAGGAAGGACTCGGGCTGGTGGCTGATGTCCAGGTAGACGCAGTCCAGGCCGCGCTTCTTCATCTCGAAGTCGATCGCGCGCGCCACCACGTCGCGCGGCGCCAGTTCAGCGCGCGCATCGTGTTCGGGCATAAAGCGGGTGCCGTCGGGCAGCTTGAGCAGGCCGCCTTCGCCGCGCACCGCTTCGGAGATCAGGAAGGACTTGGCGTAGGGGTGGTACAGGCAGGTCGGGTGGAACTGGATGAATTCCATGTTCGACACCCGGCAGCCCGCGCGCCAGGCCATGGCGATGCCGTCGCCGGTGGCCGTATCCGGGTTGGTGGTGTACAGGTAGACCTTGCCGGCACCGCCCGCGGCCAGCACGGTGTGCGTGGCGGTGAGGGTATGCACTGCGCCGGTGCTGTCGTCCAGCACGTACAGGCCGTAGCAGCGGTTGCCCGGCAGGCCCAGCTTGCGCGAGGTGATCAGGTCGATCGCGAAGTGGTCTTCCAGGATGGTGATGTTCGGATGCTGCATCGCCTGCTGCAGCAGCGTGCTGACCACGGCGTGGCCCGTGGCGTCGGCGGCGTGGATGATGCGCCGGCGGCTGTGGCCGCCCTCGCGCGTCAGGTGGAAGCCCAGTTCGGCCTGCTCGTCGCGCGTGAACGGCACGCCGCGGTCGATCAGCCACTGGATGGCCTCGCGCCCGTGCTCCACGATGAAGCGCGTGGCCTCTTCGTCGCACAGCCCCGCACCGGCGACGAGCGTGTCCTGCGTATGCTCGTCATGGCTGTCGCCGGAATCCAGCACGGCGGCAATCCCGCCCTGCGCCCAGTCGCTGGCGCCCTGGGTCATGGCGCGCTTGCTGAGGATGGCCACCCGGTGGGTGTCGGCCAGTTGCAGTGCGACCGTAAGGCCGGCCAGGCCGCTGCCGACGATGGCGACGTCGAAATTCATGATGCGGAGATGCGCCGGGGGGCGCTTGGCAGATGGGGGAAACGGGAAAGTCTACACCTGCCCGCCATGCCGTGCATCAGTGCCGCGGGTGCGGTGGTCGCCTATCGCACCAGCACCGCATGGAAAAAAACAAAAAGCCCCGCGGCATGGCGGGGCTTTCTGGCGGGAACCGGGATCAATTACTTGATCTTGGTTTCCTTGTAAGCGACGTGCTTGCGGGCGACGGGATCGAACTTCATGATCTCCATCTTTTCCGGCATGGTGCGCTTGTTCTTGGTGGTCGTGTAGAAATGACCCGTACCTGCGGTCGATTCCAGCTTGATCTTGTCGCGGCCGCCCTTGCTTGCCATGATGTGCTCCTAATTAGACTTCGCCGCGTGCGCGCAGGTCGGCGAGCACGGAGTCGATGCCTTTCTTGTCGATCAGGCGCAGGCCGGCGTTCGAGACGCGCAGGCTCACCCAGCGGTTTTCGGATTCAACGAAGAAACGACGATTCTGCAGGTTGGGCAGAAAACGGCGCTTGGTCTTGTTGTTTGCGTGGGAAACGTTGTTGCCGACCATCGGCGCTTTCCCGGTCACTTGACAGACGCGTGCCATGAAGCACTCCTAAATCTTCTATTCGTGGACAATGTTCGCAACAGATCAACAAAAGGCGCGCGGGCCCGGACTGCAGCGGTTGAGACTTCAGCAAAACGGGCATTATAGACCGGATTCCCTCGCCGAATCAATGCCTTCTGTGCTTTGACGTTATCTGGTGTTGCTGCGCTGCCGGTGCCGTGGCGTTGGCGTCACAGCCCGGGCGGGCGGTCGCAGCAGTCGGCCAGCGGTGGTGCCGCGCGGGTGGTTGTGCGCGCCGATGATGCCGGCCGCATTATGCACCAGCGCCTGGCGCGCCACCTCGCGCGGGTAGACGGCGGTGCGCGTCAGGGTGCCGCGGAACAGCTCCTCGCTGGCCACCATGCGGTTGGGCGGATCCAGGAACAGGCACAGGAACACCTCGTGCGGCAGCGATGCCAGCGTCAGGCGCAGGTAGTTGCGCACCGCCGCCGGGGAGTCGAAGCGGGTGGGCAGCCGCAGCGATTCGGCCAGCGCGCGCCGTGCCAGCTCCGGAATGGCCTGCAGCTAGGCATACTTGGTCTCGCCCATGCCGCGGATGCTGGTCAGCGCGCGCCCCTCGGCCGCGAACAGGGCTGTCAGCGAGCCGAAGCGGTGCAGCAGCTCGCGTGCCAGGTCCACGGCACTTTTGCCGGCCGCGCCCACGCGCAGCAAGATGGCCAGCAGCTCGGCGTCGGACAGGGCGGCGGCGCCGCTTTCCAGCAGTTTCTCGCGGGGCCGCTCGCAGGCGGGCCAGTTGGCAATGGTCATGAGCACTCCAGGGTAGTCACGCCGTGATGAGGGTGAGGCCGGGCCCGGGGCGGCGGGCGATGGGCCAGTCGAATACAATACGGGTTGTTGGTGCGACACGCACACTCGTGTCCGTCCGCGTCACGTCAGACGCATCGACCTTGGGAGCTTGCTCCCACCTGCTAGCGAAACGAAGTCCACCATAGCTTACGCCGCTAGCGCCTGCTCACTTTTCAGAGGTATCTGAAAAGCGTTGCTTGCAGTACTGGCTTACCAGCCAGTACCCGCCCACAGGCGCGAACCACGCCTTTGGGCGGGGTATCTGTCCCCTCTTCCAAGAAGGGACAGTGTTGGTACATGCCGAAGTCTGGCATCAAGTTTGTACGCGGTCATCAGGCCGCCACAACGCCAAGTGGGCGAATGTCATCTGCCCACAAGGCGGAGCATTTGCATTTCCGGTCCAGTTGGACCGGCAGGTAGGGTTCGGGCGGAGCGAAAGCTCTGCACGCTATGGTTCGGTCAAACACGTCCGCGAGGGCGCTTTGATAGAGAACCTGCTATGCGACTAGCAGTAGCCTAGGGAGACATGCGTCACTGGTAACGGTGGGGTATGAAGCTCTCCTGACAATGTAGCCCCCGCAAGGGTGTCCCAGGATCGCGAGGTCTTCGGGCAGAGGCTCCGAGCAGCAACGGGGTCGAGGAGCTAGGCTGACTGGTATGGGTAACGGAAGTGAACTGCTGATAAACGTCGTGAGTATTGCGGTGCCAAAGCTGCTGACAGGCACTAACCAAAACGGTATTTGGTCGGTTGCTCCGCTCAACATTCGGAGCACGTCGTCACTAGACCATCGGCGAATAGGCAGACCCTAACCCGGTCTTGTAGCGTGCAGGGAACGTGGTAAGCCCGTATGGCTGCCGGAGTGCAGTGTGGCTCAGGCAGGCGGACCGTAAGGAACGCTGTTGGCTGTGCGGGTATGGGAGGTTGGAGGAAGCGAACGCCGGGCTGTAATGGTTCGGATAGGGGTTGAGACATCACCTCACGCGAAAGCGGGCAGACTTCCAACTGGTCTTTCGTCGCAGGACGACTGGCTAACCCGCTTGAAACCGAAATTTCTTCCCCTGAGGGGCAATATGCCCCTCAGGGGGCATGTTGTCTCTGCGTTTTGGGGAAGACCTCAAGATAGGAGAGCAGCATGGAAGCATTGATCCGCGAGGATAAATCTGCGCTCTCCGGCGCACCGCAACGCTGGGATGCCATCAATTGGCGCCGAGTGGAACGGAACGTCCGGGCAATGCAGATCCGAATTGCGAAGGCGACACAGGAAGGGGACTGGCGCAGGGTGAAAGCCTTGCAACGGTCTCTGACCCGCTCGTTTTCCGCCAAGGCATCGGCGGTAAAGCGAGTGACGGAGAACCAAGGTAAGCGAACGGCAGGCGTCGATCGCGTACTGTGGGACTCGCCTGAAGCCCGGTGGGAAGCCATCGGGAGGTTGAAGCGCCGGGGGTACAGGCCACTGCCATTGCGGCGGGTCTTTATTCCCAAGGCCAACGGGAAGGAGCGCCCACTAGGCATTCCGACCATGTTGGATCGAGCCATGCAGGCTTTGCACCTGCTGGCGCTGGAGCCGGTGTCCGAAGGGACGAGCGATCCGAACTCTTATGGGTTCCGGATCAACCGTTCTACGGCGGATGCCATGTCACAGCTATTCGTCAACCTGTCCAGGGGGCACTCGGCCCAATGGATACTGGAGGCGGATATCAAAGGTTGCTTTGACCATATCAGTCACGACTGGCTGGAACGTAACGTCCCGATGGACAGAGCGATCCTGCGGAAGTGGTTGAAAGCTGGCGTGGTATTTCAGGGCCAGTTTCAGGCGACCGAAGCCGGAACGCCGCAGGGAGGAATCATCTCCCCGACGCTGGCAAACGTGGCGCTGAACGGGTTGGAACGACAACTGGTTGCTTCCTTCGAGAAGAAGCTAGGCGTCGCCAACACGCGAAAGCTGAAAGTGAACGTTGTGCGCTATGCGGACGACTTCGTGATCACAGGCAGCACGCCTGAGATCCTGGAAAGCGAAGTGAAGCCGTGGGTGGAACAGTTCCTAGCGGTACGGGGGCTGACGCTATCAACGGAGAAAACGCGGATCGTCAACATAGCCGACGGCTTTGACTTCCTTGGGTGGAATTTCCGGAAGTACTCCGGAACGCTGCTCATCAAGCCGAGCAAGAAGAACGTGCAGACGTTCTATCGCAAGGTAAAGGATGTCATCAGTGCCAACAAGACGGTGAAGCAGACAGAGCTAGTTCGACTGCTGAACCCGATGCTACGAGGTTGGGCGCAGTATCACCGCGCCGTAGTGGCGAAGGCGGCTTTCAACCGTCTGGGGCACGACATTTTTCGTGCTCTGTGGCGGTGGGCCAAGCGGCGACATCCAGGTAAGAAGGCGGATTGGGTGCGAAAGAAGTACTTCGCTTCAGTCGGTCAGCGCAACTGGGTGTTTGGCACCACGGTAGTGAAAGATGTCGATAGTGAGGTATGGGTTGAGTTGTACTCGCTCGCGAGCACGCCCATCCAAAGGCACAAGAAAGTCAAAGGGGACTACAACCCCTTTGATCCGACGCAGGAAGTGTATGGTGAAACATTGCGACAGGAGCGGCTGCTTGACAGCATGGCGCACCGCAAGCAGTGGATAAAGCTGTACATGTCTCAGCGGGGCTTGTGTGCTCTGTGTCAGTGCAAGATGACCAAGGAGACTGGGTGGCATGACCACCACATCGAGTACCGCGTACGCGGTGGCTCCGATGCTCTGAGGAACCGCGTGCTGCTGCATCCGAACTGTCACGTCCAAGTGCATAACCACGGGCTTTCTGTTGTAAAGCCGGTGCCATTGATTTGATGGTATTTTGAGAAGGCTTGAGCCGTATGCGGGGAAACCCGCACGTACGGTTCTTAGGGGGGAGTGGGCCAGCGATGGCCTGCTCCTACCCTACACCGGTTGATCACCCATGAATTTGCAAACTTTCGCGTCGGAAACCGACGGCGGCACGGCTAGCCGCAAGACTGTCCAGGCTGACTCTTTCCTGACCCTGCACTACAGCATCGCGCTCGAGAACGGCACCGAGGTTGTCAGCACGTTCGAGGAGAAACCCGCCACGCTGCTGCTCGGCCAGGGCCAGTTCGCGCCGACGCTGGAGCAGGCGCTGTTCGGCATGCCCGAAGGCGAGCGCATGACCTACCGGCTAGCGCCGGAGCAGGCCTTTGGCCCGCGCAACCCCGAGCTGCTGCAGTGGGTGTCGCTGGCCACGCTGCGCGAGAACAGTTCGTTCGAAGAGGACTACAGCCCGGGCGACCTGGTGGAGTTCAACGCGCCCGGCGGCGGCAAGTACGCGGGTGTGCTCAAGGAGATCGGCGAGACCGCTGCGCTCTTTGACTTCAACCATCCGCTGGCCGGGCAGACCATCCTGTTCGACGTGCAGCTGATCGGCATTCTCTGAGCACGCCGCACGCGTGCCGAACCATCCTGATACCGCAGCATGCCTGACCTGACCCTCGCACCCGACGCAGAAATCCTGATGGCGCAGCCGCGCGGCTTCTGTGCCGGCGTGGACCGTGCCATCGAGATCGTCGAGCGTGCGCTCGAGCGCTTCGGCGCGCCCATCTACGTGCGCCACGAGATCGTCCACAACGCCTATGTGGTGGCCGACCTGCGCCGCAAGGGCGCGGTGTTCGTGCGCGAGCTCGACGAGGTGCCCGCGGGCGCCACCGTCATCTTCAGCGCCCACGGCGTGTCGCGCGAAGTGCGCGCCGACGCCGCCGCGCGCGGGCTGCACGTGTTCGATGCCACCTGCCCGCTGGTGACCAAGGTGCATGTCGAGGTGAGCAAAATGCGCGCCGAGGGCTGCGAGATCGTGATGATCGGGCATCGCGGCCATCCGGAAGTGGAGGGCACCATGGGCCAGGCCAGCGGCGGCATGCTGCTGGTGGAGTCGGTGGCCGACGTCGCCACGCTGCAGGTTGCCGACCCGTCGCAGCTGGCCTACGTGACCCAGACCACGCTGTCGGTGGATGAGACCCGCGAGATCGTGGCCGCGCTCAAGGCGCGCTTCGCGCAGATCCGCGAGCCCAAGAAGCAGGACATCTGCTATGCCACGCAGAACCGCCAGGACGCGGTGAAGTTCATGGCGCCGCAGGTGGAGGTGGTGATCGTGGTGGGCAGCCCCAACAGTTCCAACTCCAACCGCCTGCGCGAGCTGGCCGAGCGCCTGGGTGTGCCGGCCTATATGGTGGATGCCCCCGAGCAGGTGCGCCCCGAATGGATCGCCGGCAAGCGCCGTATCGGCCTGACCGCCGGCGCTTCGGCGCCCGAGGCGCTGGCCCAGTCCATCGTTGACCGCCTGCGCGAACTTGGTGCGCGCCAGGTGCGGCCGCTCGACGGCATTCAAGAGAACATGGCGTTCCCGCTGCCGCGCGGACTGCTGCCAACCAGCGCCGCCGCCTGATGGGTGCGGGCTGCGCCCGCCTGCCAGCCTTGCCTTGAACAAGGGCGCCGCTTGATGCGGCGCCCTTTGTCTTTGGTGCGCCCGAATTGCAGCCGGCCGGTGCGAATAATGCACGAGGATGGTGCCGGTAATAACATGGCTGTCCTGCTGACCAGACAAATCAGGGTAATCCCCGGGTCTGGGGTTTTCCCTATTATGGTGCGGCGCTACATTCTGCACATTAGAGATGGGCGCAACTGAATTTAAATGAAACACCTAATTAATAAAGGCGCATTATAGGTGGTGCTGGCGATGCTTATACGCCTCACCGGGCGGCGCAGGCACGATTCTTGTAAGTAGGTGAGGCGGCCGCGTCATGTGAGCGGGAATTGCCGCAATCTGTGCATTGGGGAAATTCCCTAGCTCATTTGGTCGGTAAATGGTTAAGGATGTTGCGTCGCGTATTGCATCGACTAAGAAAGGGGATACAATGCGCGCGTTTCAAATTGAAACTAAACAAAGGCGGTCCAGGGAAACGTCCGGGAGGCGTTGAAAATCCCTGTCTTCGTGAATCCTAGGAGATCACTCATGCAAATCACGTTTGCCAAGATTCTGCCGATTGCGGCCGCAGTGGCGCTCGTAGCAGCTTGCGGCAAGAAGGAAGAGAAGCCGGCTGATGCGGCGTCTTCGGCGCCGGCTGCAGCAGCTCCTGCAGCGGGCGGCGGCGAAGTCGTCGTCAAGATCGGCCATGTGGCACCGCTCACCGGCGGCATTGCGCACCTTGGCAAGGACAACGAAAACGGCGCCCGCCTCGCCGTGGAAGAAGTCAACAAGACCGGCCTGGAAATCGGTGGCAAGAAGATCAAGCTGGAACTCGTCGGCGAAGACGACGCAGGCGATCCGAAGACCGGCACCGCCGTGGCGCAGAAGCTGGTCGACACCAAGGTGGTGGCGGTGGTCGGCCACCTGAACTCGGGCACCTCGATCCCGGCCTCGAAGATCTACAGCGATGCCGGCATCGTGCAGATCTCGCCGTCCGCGACCAACCCCGACTACACCAAGCAGGGCTTCAAGACCACCTTCCGCGTGGTGGCCACCGATGCCCAGCAGGGCCCGGCGCTGGCCAACTACGCCACCAAGAGCCTGCACGCCAAGAGCGTGGCGATCGTCGACGACGCCACCGCCTACGGCAAGGGCCTGGCCGACGAGTTCGAGAAGACTGCCAAGGCAGCCGGCGTGAGCGTGGTGGCGCGTGAAGCCACCAACGACAAGGCCACCGACTTCAAGGCCATTCTGACCAAGATCAAGGGCAAGAAGCCGGACGTCATCATGTACGGCGGCATGGACGCCACCGGCGGCCCGTTCGCCAAGCAGGCCAAGGAACTCGGCATCGGCGCCAAGATCGTCGGCGGCGACGGCGTATGTACCGACAAGGTGGCCGAACTGGCCGGCGATGCGGTCTCCAACATCATCTGCTCCGAGGCAGGTCTGGCGCTGTCGAAGATGGAGAAGGGCGCCGAGTTCGAGAAAAAGTATCAAGCCCGCTTCAATGCGCCGGTGCAGATTTACGCCCCGTTCACGTATGACGCGGTGATGGTCATCGTCGACGCCATGAAGCGCGCCAACTCTGCCGAGCCGGCCGCCATCCTGGTCGAGATGCCCAAGACCAACTACAAGGGCCTGATCGGCAACATCGCCTTCGACGAGAAGGGCGACATGAAGGAAGGCACCATCACGCTGTACGAGTACAAGGACAAGAAGAAGTCCGTGCTTGACATCGTGAAGATGTAATTCGGGCTTACCCGCCCGAATGTATGGACGGCACCGTGAGTACCTTGCGGTGCCGTTATTTTTAGCCTAGCCATATGTAATAGCGCCCTTACCATGGGCGGAACGCGGCAGGCCGCTTACCAGCAACCACCTTACCCACCACACCACTCATAAACACCAACGCCCACCCTGGCATCTACACTATGCCGAGCGGTCGGGGCAGAAGCAGGAGTTTTCATGGATATCTTTATCCAACAGATCGTGAACGGCCTGGTGATTGGCAGCATCTATGCGCTGATCGCACTGGGCTACACCATGGTCTACGGTATTCTCGGCATCATCAACTTCGCCCATGGCGACGTACTGATGATCGGCGCGCTGACCGCCCTGTCAGCCATCCTTGGTCTGCAGAAAATTGCCCCGGGGCTGCCCGAATGGCTGACGCTGGTCATCGCCACGCTGGTCGCCATGCCGGTCTGCGCCATGCTTTCGTTCACTATCGAGCGGGCCGCCTATCGACCGCTGCGCAATGCGCCGCGACTGGCCCCGCTGATTACCGCGATCGGCGTTTCCATCATCCTGCAGACAGTGGGGATGATGATCTGGTCGCGCAATCCGCTGACCTTCCCGCAACTGCTGCCTTCCGCGCCGATCGATATCGGCACGACCGGCGCCACCATCACCGGTAAGGAGATTGCGATCATCGCAATGGCAGTGCTGGTGATGGGAGGCCTGCTGCTGCTGGTCAACCGCACCAAGCTCGGCCGCGCCATGCGCGCCACCGCCGAGAACCAGAAGGTGGCCGGCCTGATGGGCGTCAACCCGAATTTCGTGATCTCCGCCACCTTCATGATCGGCGGCACGATGGCCGCGCTGGCTGGCGTGATGATGGCCACCAACTACGGCAACGCCCACTTCTACATGGGCTTCATCCCGGGACTGAAGGCGTTTACCGCCGCGGTGCTGGGCGGCATCGGCAATCTGGCCGGCGCCATGGTCGGCGGCATGCTGCTTGGCCTGATCGAAGCACTGGGCGCCGGCTACATCGGCGACCTTACCGGCGGCATCTTTGGCTCTAACTACCAGGATGTGTTTGCCTTCATCGTGCTGATCACGGTTCTGGTGTTCCGTCCGTCCGGCCTGATGGGCGAACGTGTTGCCGAGCGCGCCTGAGGAGAGAGAATCCATGAATACCCCGATTCCATCCACGGCGGTGGTTGCAGCACCGTCCCGAGTACCGGCCAAGACCCTGGCCGCGCTGCTGTCCTTCCTAGTGGTCGCCATGTGCGCGCCGTTCCTCGTGCAGACGCTGGGCGGCAATTACTGGGTGCGCGTGCTCGACTTTGCAATGCTGTACATCATGCTGGCGCTTGGCCTGAACATCGTGGTGGGCTTTGCCGGCCTGCTCGACCTGGGCTATATCGCGTTCTACGCGGTGGGCGCTTATCTGATGGCCTTGCTGGGCTCGCCCCATCTGGCCAACCAGTTCGAGGCAATCCACGCCCTGTTCCCGCAGGGGTTGCACCTGAGCATGTGGTTTGTGCTGCCAATCGCTGTGCTGGTGGCAGCCACGTTCGGCGTGCTGCTTGGCGCACCGACGCTCAAGCTGCGCGGCGACTACCTGGCTATCGTGACACTGGGCTTCGGCGAGATCATCCGTATCTTCCTGAACAACCTGGACCGTCCGGTGAACATCACCAACGGCCCGAAGGGCGTCACCGCGATCGACCCGGTCCATATCTTCGGCTTCGACTTTTCCAAAACGCACGAGATCTTTGGGCTCAAGTTGACGCCGGTGTTCATGTACTACTACCTGCTGGTCGCGCTGGTGATCGTCATCGTGTTCGTCTGCCTGCGCCTGCAGAACTCGCGTATCGGCCGTGCCTTCGTGGCGATTCGCGAAGATGAGATCGCCGCCAAGGCGATGGGCATCAATACCCGCAACATCAAGCTGCTGGCCTTCGCCATGGGGGCCTCCTTCGGTGGTTGCTCGGGTGCCGTGTTCGGCGCTTTCCAGGGTTTCGTCTCGCCCGAATCGTTCACGCTGTGGGAGTCCATCTACGTGCTGGCGATCGTTGTGCTGGGCGGCATTGGCCATATCCCGGGCGTGATCCTGGGCGGCATCTTGCTGGTCGGCTTCCAGGAGCTGCTGCGCGTGGTGGCCGAGCCGGTCCAGCACGCCATCTTCGGTCATGTAGTGGTCGATGCCGAAGTGCTGCGCCAGCTGCTGTTCGGCCTGGCCATGGTGGTGGTGATGCTGTACCGCCCGGCCGGCTTGTGGCCGTCGCCGCGCAAGGAAGACCGGCCGGTGGTGCGCCGTGCCGGCACCGTGGGCCGTTTCTGAGCAAGAGGACGAATAATGAGTAATGACAACTTCCTCCTGTCGGTACAGGGGGTCAACAAGCGTTTCGGCGGGCTGCAGGCCCTGTCGGAAGTGGGCCTGCAGATCAAGCAGGGCGAGATCTACGGCCTGATCGGGCCGAATGGCGCGGGCAAGACCACCTTCTTCAATGTGATCACGGGCCTGTACACACCGGACTCTGGCGAGTTCGTGCTGGACAGCAAGCCTTACCAGCCCACCGCGGTGCATGAAGTGGCCAAGGCCGGCATCGCCCGCACCTTTCAGAACATCCGCCTGTTCGGCGACATGACCGCGCTGGAGAACGTGATGGTGGGGCGCCACGTGCGCACCAAGGCCAATCTGCTGGGCGCGGTGTTTCGCCCGCCCTCGGTGCGGCGCGAGGAAGAGGCCATCGAGGACATGGCGCACGACCTGCTCGAATATGTCGGCATCGGCAAGTACGCCAACTTCACCTCGCGCAACCTCTCCTATGGCCACCAGCGCCGGCTCGAGATTGCCCGCGCGCTGGCCACCGAGCCCAAGCTGCTGGCGCTGGACGAGCCCGCGGCCGGCATGAACGCCACCGAGAAGGTTGAGCTGCGCGGCCTGCTCGACAAGATCCGCTCCGATGGCAAGACCATCCTGCTGATCGAGCACGACGTAAAACTGGTGATGGGCCTTTGCAATCGCATGACCGTGCTCGACTACGGCAAGGTCATCGCGCAGGGCCTGCCGCATGACGTCCAGAACAACCCGGCGGTGATCGAGGCCTACCTCGGCACTTCGGCCCACTGACGGGGGAGCCGCAAATGAATGACATAGTATTGAAGATCTCGGGCCTGAAGGTCGCGTATGGCGGCATCCAGGCAGTCAAGGGCATCGACCTCGACATCAAGGATGGCGAGCTGGTCACGCTGATCGGCGCCAACGGCGCCGGCAAGACCACCACCATGAAGGCCATCACCGGCCTGCAGGGCTGGGGCGGCGGCGATGTCGAGTACATGGGCAAGTCCATCAAGGGCGTACCCAGCTATGCGCTGCTAAAGCATGGCATGGCGATGGTGCCGGAAGGGCGGGGCGTGTTCGCCCGCATGACCATCACCGAGAACCTGCAGATGGGCGCCTACACGCGCAACGACGAGGCCGGCATCAAGGCTGACATCGACCGCATGTTCGGCATCTTCCCGCGCCTGAAGGAGCGTGCCAACCAGCTGGCCGGCACCATGTCCGGCGGTGAGCAGCAGATGCTGGCAATGGCGCGCGCGCTGATGAGCCAGCCGAAGCTGCTGCTGCTGGACGAGCCGTCGATGGGCCTGTCGCCGATCATGGTCGAGAAGATCTTCGAGGTCGTGCGCGACATCTCGGCGCAGGGCGTGACCGTGCTGCTGGTGGAGCAGAACGCGCGCCTGGCGCTGCAGGCTGCGCACCGCGGCTACGTGATGGAGTCGGGCCTGATCACCATGAGCGGGGACGCCAAGGAGATGCTGGACGATCCGAAGGTGCGGGCGGCTTACTTGGGCGAGTAAGGGGCTAACGGTTTTGGGTGCTCCAAAGCCATTCGAACCCGCCTAAGCAAGGTGTTCTCCCTCTCCCCTCATGGGGAGAGGGTTGGAGTGAGGGGTGGTCTAGCCAGGAACCACATCAAGCAGGGCCAACGGTTTTTATAAGCCCGTAGCGCTGGCAAACGCCTGCCCTCACCCCCACCCCTCTCCCGCAAGCGGGAGAGGGGAGCCTGCTGCGAGCGTCATCGACGCATCGGCACGCAGTGCTCAACAGTAGCCCTCACGCCTCGCCCCCGCGAGGCTTTTTTGTCAGGCCAGCTTCTTCAGCAGCGTGCGCAGCATGCCGGTCATCTGGTCGATCTCTTCACGCGTCACGTTCAGCGCCGGCATGAAGCGCAGCAGGTTGGCGCGCGGCGCGTTCAGCAGCAGGCCTTGCGGCGCCATGTCGCGGGCTTCTTCCACCAGTTGCGGGCCGATGTCCTTGCCCAGCATCAGCGCGCGCAGCAGGCCGTCGCCGCGTTCGCCGCCCAGGCCAAACTCGGCCGACAGCGCCAGCAGCTGTTCCCGCAGGTATTCGCCCTTGGCCTTGACGTCGTCGAGGAAGCCCGGCGCGGTCAGCTGCTCGATCACGGCGCTACCCACCGCGGTCATCAGCGGGTTGCCGTTGTAGGTGCCGCCCTGGTCGCCGGCCTCGAAGCTGGCGGCCTCGGCCTTGCACAGCAGCGCCGACAGCGGCACGCCGCCGCCGATGCCCTTGCCCAGCGTCATGATGTCCGGCTCCACGCCCGCCAGCTCGTAGGCGAACAGGGTGCCGCAGCGCCCGCACCCGGTCTGCACTTCATCGACGATCAGCAGCAGCCTGTGCTTGTCGGCCAGTGCGCGCAGGCCCTGCATGAACTCGCGCGTGGCGGGGAGCACGCCGCCTTCGCCCTGCACCGGCTCGAGCATGATGCCGACGGTCTTGTCGGTGATCAGCTTCTCCACCGAAGCCAGGTCGTTGAGGTCGGCCTTGGGGAAGCCCGACACCTGTGGCGCGAAGATGGTGTCCCAGCCGGCCTTGCCCGACGCGCTCATGGTGGCGAGCGTGCGGCCATGGAAGCTGTGGTCCATGGTGATGATCTCGAAGGCGCCGTCCTTGTGCTTGCGGCCCCATTTGCGCGCCAGCTTGATCGCGCCTTCGTTGGCCTCGGCGCCGCTGTTGGCGAAGAAGACCTTGTCGAAGCAGCTGTGGTCGGTCAGCTGCCGGGCCAGCTTGAGCATCGGCTCGTTGTAGAAGGCCGGGCTCGGGTTGATCAGCCGGTGCGACTGGGCCACCAGCGCGTCGATCATGCCCTGGTTGGAATGGCCCAGGCAGTTCACTGCCCAGCCCTGCACGAAGTCCAGGTATCGCTTGCCGTTGTGATCCGTCAGCCAGGAGCCCTTGCCCTCGGTGAACACGAGCTCGGGCCGGTTGGTGATGTACATCAGGGATTGGACGGGATACTCAGCAAATGCCATGGCGGACTCCAGGGGTCGGCTTTAAACGATGGACGGACGGGCGTAACAACCGGGATAAAAACAAAAAGCCACGGGGGTTGCCCGTGGCTCGTTGACATGAACAGACGCAGTCGACGGTCAGCCGCGCGGCACCCCAGTGGGGAGCGACGTACGGAAGCTGCGGCGTCGGTTGAAGGTCATGTGCATGCGGGCAAATATAAGGCGCATGCGCCCGGGTGTCAAAACGAATTTTGGCAGGCCCGGGCATTGTTGCGCTGACGGAACGGCTGGCGGCGGCTTGCGCCTCAGGCCGCCGGGGCCGAGCCGGCCGGGTGCATGTCGGCCTCGGAAGTGAACGAGTCGGCGAAGAACGCGTCCTCGTGCAGCTTGCACTGGCGGGTGAAGTCGCCGCGCGCGGCATTGATCATCACCGGGGCGCCGCAGGCATAGACCTCGTGGCCCGACAGGTCGGGATGGTCGGCGATCACGGCCTGGTGGACAAAGCCGGTGCGGCCTTGCCAGTTGTCGTCAGGCAGCGCGTCGGAGACCACCGGCACGTACTGGAAGTTGGGCAGCTCGCGCGCCCACTGCTCGCACAGCGCGTGCATGTACAGGTCCTTGGGCCGGCGGCCGCCCCAGTACAGGGTCATCGGGCGCTCGATGCCGGTGTAGGCAGCGTGCTCGACGATGGCCTTGATCGGCGCGAAGCCGGTGCCGGAAGCCAGCAGGATGATCGGGGCCTCGGATTCCTCGCGCAGGAAGAAGCTGCCCAGCGGGCCCTCGAAGCGCAGGATGTCGCGCTCCTTCATGACCGGCTGGCCTTCCTTAGCGCCGAACACGTAGTCGGTGAAGGCGCCGCCCGGCATATGGCGGATATGCAGCTCGATCGGGCCGTCTTCATGCGGCGGCGTGGCGATCGAATAGCTGCGGCGCTTGCCGTCGCGCAGCAGGAATTCCACGTACTGGCCGGCCAGGTACTGCATGCGCTCGGTCGCCGGCAGCTGCAGCTTGATGGCGATCACGTCGTCGGCCAAGCGCTCGATCGCGGTCACGCGGCACGGCACCTTCTTGATCGGGATGTCGCCCGCGCCGTGGACTTCGCGGCACTCGATGGTGACGTCCGAGGCGGCGTTGGCGCAGCAGAACAGGGCGCGGCCCTCGGTCTTCTCCTGCGCGGTCAGTGCCGCCGGGGCGTGGTCGCCCTGCACGATGGTGCCTTCGAGCACGCGGCCCTTGCATGAGCCGCAGGCGCCGTTCTTGCAGCCATAGGGCAGTCCGATGCTGTGGCGCAGGGCTGCGCCGAGGATGGTTTCGTCCGCTGCCACTTCAAACTTGTGGCCGCTGGGCATGACGGTTACTTGATAAGCCATAATCGGTCTATGAGCCAAATTCTGTCGAAGCTGCAGCCCTCGCGCCTCCCACAAGCTCCGCGGCTGCCGGCACCTTCGCGCCGGCTGGGCCGCCCGCGCCTGTTGATCGTCGGCTGCGGGGATGTGGGGACGCGCTGCCTGCGAATCCTGTCGTCGCGCATGCGTGTCTTTGCCGTGACTTCACAGCCGGCGCGCCGCGCTGAACTGCGTGCCGCCGGCGCGGTGCCGCTGGTGGCGGACCTGGACCGGCCGGCCACGCTGGCACGGCTGCACGGGCTGGCCACGCAGGTGCTGGACCTGGCGCCGCCGCCCGGGCAGGGCGAAGGCGATCCGCGCACGCGTGCCTTGCTCGCCGCCTTGCGCCGGGCGGCCTGGCGCAAGGCCAGGACGTCGGCCGGCATGCTTCCCGGCGAGCCCGCCATTCTACCCGACCGGGGCAGGCCCCGCGCTGCGTTTGTCTACGCCAGCACGTCGGGTGTGTATGGCGACCGGCAGGGGGCCCGGGTCTCGGAATTCCACGCCGTTCGGCCCCAGACCGCCCGCGCGCGCCGCCGCGTGGCCGCCGAGCAGGCAGTGCGCGGCTTCGGCCGCGATGCCGGCTGGCGTGCCAGCATCGTGCGCATCCCCGGCATTTATGCCGAAGACCGCCTGCCGCTGGCGCGCCTGCACCGCGGCACGCCCGCGCTGGTGCCGCAGGACGATGTCTACACGAGCCATATCCACGCCGACGACCTGGCGCGCACCATGGTCGCGGCGCTGTTCCGCGGCCGCGCGCAGCGCGTGGTCCATGCCAGCGACGACACCGAGCTGCGCATGGCCGACTACTTCGACCTGGTCGCCGACCGTCGCGGTCTGCCGCGCCCGCCGCGGATCACGCGTGGCGAGGCGCGTGAAGTGATCGACAAGACGCTGCTGAGCTTCATGAGCGAATCGCGCCGCCTCGACAACCGCCGCCTGAAACGCGAACTGCGCCTGCGGCTGCGTTATCCGACCGTCACTTCCTTCTTCGACGCCTGACCGCCTGGCCGGCGCGCTCCAGTACGCTGGCACGGGGCTTGCTGCCCCTGTGCGTCGTTTTACTCCTGTCTATACAACAACACTTCCGCCGCCCCGGCCAAGTGCCAGCACCACAATCCATGAACCGGACCGGTGCGAGGCCTGTTGAGAAATCCCCGCCGGAAAGCGCCTTTCAAGGTGCTTATCCGCCTAGTTGCTTGGTGGAAGCCCTACGTTGACTTGTATATACAGGTACTGTTTAATGTCCGAAAACGAGCGCGGCCGCACGCATGGCCTGGCGTCGACGGACACACCAAAGGAGCGTACAGATGAGGAATCACAGCAGGATTCGCGGTCGGATGGCAGTGCAGGCCGTGGTGCTGGTTGCGGCATTGGGGGCTGGTGCGGCCCAGGCGCAGAACACCCAGGTCACGCTGGGCATGAGCGGCTGGACCGGTTTCGCGCCGCTGACGCTGGCCGACAAGGCCGGAATCTTCAAGAAGCACGGCGTGGACGTCGACATCAAGATGATCCCACAGAAGGACCGCCACCTGGCGCTGGCCTCGGGTGCGATCCAGTGCGCGGCCACCACGGTGGAAACGCATGTGGCCTGGAACGCCAACGGCGTGCCTATCACCCAGATCGTGCAGCTCGACAAGTCCTACGGCGCCGACGGCCTGGCCGTGCGTAGTGACGTCAAGGGCTTCGCCGACCTGAAGGGCAAGACCATTGGCGTCGATGCGCCGGGCACCGCGCCGTATTTCGGCCTGGCCTGGATGCTGAAGAAGAACGGCATGACGCTCAAGGACGTCAAGACCACCACGCTGTCGCCGCAGGCGGCCGCGCAGGCCTTCGTGGCCGGCCAGAATGACGGCGCCATGACCTATGAGCCGTACCTGTCGACGGTGCGCCAGAACCCGGACAAGGGCAAGATCCTGGCGACCACGCTCGACTACCCGATGGTGACCGATACGCTGGGCTGCGCGCCGAAGTGGCTTAAAGAGAATCCCAAGGCCGCGCAGGCGCTGGTCGACAGCTACTTCGAGGCGCTGGAGATGATCCAGAAGGAGCCGGCCAAGGCCAACGACATCATGGGCGCGGCGGTCAAGCAGACCGGCGAGCAGTTCGCCAAGTCCTCCGCCTACCTGCGCTGGCAGGACCGCGAGGCCAACCGCAAGTTCTTTGCCGGCGAGCTCGCCAGCTTCAGCAAGGAAGCGGCAGGGGTGCTGCTGGATATCGGCGTGATCCGCCAGGTGCCGGACGTGACGGCGCTGTATGACGCGCGTTTCCTCAAGTAACCGACAGTCTTCAGGAGGCGTGACGTCATGACGCAAGCCAGACTTGGAACACCCGCCCCGGCCGCTGCCGCGGCGGCCCCTGCCGCAGCGGCGGCGCCGGTGCGCCGGCGCCACCCGTGGCTGGCCCCGCTGGTGCCGGTGGCACCCAACACGCGCTGGATGCTGGGCCTGTCCTTCTTTGTGCTGTTCTTCGGCATCTGGGCCGTGGTGACGCTGGGCGGCTTCGTGCCGCGCACGTTCCTGGCCGATCCGATGACGATGGCCAGGGAAGGCGTGCTGCTGTTTACGGAGTACAACTTCATCGGCGACATCGGCATGACCGTGTGGCGCGTGGTCGGCGGCTTCGTGCTGGCTGCGGTGCTGGCGGTGCCGCTGGGCATTTTCATGGGCGCCTACAAGGCGGCCGAGGCCTTCTTCGAGCCCTTTGTGTCGTTCTGCCGCTACCTGCCCGCGTCGGCCTTTATCCCGCTGCTGATCCTGTGGGCCGGCATCGGCGAGACGCAGAAGCTGCTGGTGATCTTCATCGGCTCGTTCTTCCAGATCGTGCTGATGGTGGCGGTGGCCGTCGGCGGCGCGCGCAAGGACCTGGTGGAGGCGGCCTACACGCTGGGCTCCAACAGCGCCGGCATCGTGCGGCGCGTGCTGATTCCCGGCGCCGCGCCGGAGATCGCGGAGATCCTGCGGCTGGTGCTGGGCTGGGCCTGGACCTACGTGATCGTGGCCGAGCTGATCGGCTCGTCGTCGGGCATCGGCCACATGATCACCGACAGCCAGGCGTTGCTCAACACCGGGCAGATCATCTTCGGCATCATCGTGATCGGCTGCATCGGCCTGGTCTCGGACCTTGTCTTCAAGCGCGCCAACCAGCGCCTGTTCCCGTGGAGTTCGATCCAATGAGCGCACTGTCCATCCAGCAGGTCTCGCGCACCTTCTCCAACCCGCGCGGCGGCCAGACCCTGGCGCTGCAGCCGGTCGACTTCGAGGTCCGCGACAATGACTTCGTCACCATCCTCGGGCCGTCGGGCTGCGGCAAGTCCACGCTGCTGCGCATCGTCGCAGGGCTGGATACGCCCACCAGCGGCCGCGTGCTGCTGGACGGCCAGCCAGTGTCCGCCCCCGGCGCGGACCGCGGCATGGTGTTCCAGTCGTACACGCTGTTCCCGTGGCTGACGATCGAGCAGAACGTGCGTTTCGGCTTGCGTGAGCGCGGCATGAGCGCCGCCGAGCAGAAGGAGCGCAGCGACTTCTTTATCCAGCGGGTGGGGCTGCGCGGCTTCGAGCACCATTACCCCAAGCAGCTGTCGGGCGGCATGCAGCAGCGCACTGCGATTGCGCGCGCGCTGGCCAACGATCCCAAGATCCTGCTGCTCGACGAGCCCTTCGGTGCGCTCGACAACCAGACCCGCGTGCTGATGCAGGAGTTGCTGCTGGGTATATGGGAGGCGTCGCGCAAGACGGTATTATTCGTGACCCACGATATCGACGAGGCCATTTTCATGGCCAACCGGGTGGCGGTGTTTTCTGCCAGGCCGGGTCGGATCAAGAGCGAGATCGCGGTGGATTTCCCGCATCCGCGCCATTACACCGTCAAGACCACTCCGGAGTTCTCCGCGCTCAAGGCGCGGCTGACCGAGGAGATTCGCGCCGAGGCCATGGCCTCGGCCGAGCACTAGGCATCCAACCAACGCCATGAACCACGCCGTCGGCACCGCATCCTCCGCTTCTGCCTCTCCCACCGCGCTCTACCAGCAGGTGAAGGAGTACATCGCCCGCCAGATCCAGAGCGGCGCGTGGCAGCCGGGCGACCGGGTGCCGTCGGAGCAGGAACTGGTGAACCGCTTCGGCGTCTCGCGCATGACCGTCAACCGGGCGCTGCGCGAGCTGCAGGAGCAGGGCCGGGTGGTGCGGGTGGCCGGCGTGGGCACCTTCGTGGCGGAGCACAAGCCGCAGTCGACGCTGCTGTCCGTGGTCAACCTGCAGGACGAGATCCGCATGCGCGGGCATGACTATGCCTGCGACGTGATCCTGGTGGAGCGCGTGTCGGCCTCGATCGAGGTGGCCGCCGCGCTGGAGCTGCGCACCGGCGAATCGGTGTTCCACTCGGTCTGCGTGCATCGCGAGGACGGCGTGCCGGTGCAGCTGGAGGACCGCTACGTCAACCCGCGCGTGGCGCCGGACTTCATCAGCCAGGATTTCAGCGAGACCCAGCCCGGCGAATACCTGCTGCGCCATGTGCCCTACGATCAGGTAGAGCACGTGGTCGATGCCATTGCCGCCACGCCGGAGCAGGCCGCGCAGCTGGAAATGCCGGCCACGCAACCTTGCCTGATGCTGACGCGCCGCACCTGGACCAACGGCGTGCCGGTGACCTTCGTGCGCTGCCTGCATCCGGGCAACCGCTATCGCCTCGGCAGCCGCTTCCGCGCCGAGGGCAACCCCGCTTTCGGCTGAATCCACAGGATCCGGCCCACGGTTCAACTTTTACTCTAAGCTGTATAGACAGGAGCATACAAATGAGCGCCAGCCAACACGACGACCAAGCTTCCCGCCCGCTGCTGACCCTGCAGCCGGGTCAAGTCACCCTGGCCGACCTGCGCCGCATCTACCGCGGCGAAGTGCGCCTGGCCATGGCCGAATCGGCCTGGGCCGGCGTGCGCGCCGCGCAGGCCACGGTGCAGGACATCATCGACGCCGACGCCGTGGTCTACGGCATCAACACCGGCTTTGGCAAGCTGGCGCAAAGCCGCATCCCGCACGACAAGCTGGCCCAGCTGCAGCGCAACCTGGTGCTGTCGCACAGTGTCGGCACCGGCCCCGACCTGGCCGAAGACACGGTGCGCCTGATCCTGGCGATCAAGGCCGTGAGCCTGGCGCGCGGCCATTCGGGCGTGCGCCCGGAACTGATCGAGGCGCTGTTGGCGCTGGCCAACCGCGGCGTGACGCCGTGCATCCCGGCCAAGGGGTCGGTGGGCGCCTCGGGCGACCTGGCGCCGCTGGCGCATATGTCGTGCACGCTGATCGGCGTGGGCGACGTGCTGGTCGACGGCAAGCGCGTGCCCGCTGCCGAGGGCCTCGCGCACGCCGGCCTGCAGGCCTTCGAACTGGGCCCCAAGGAAGGCCTGGCGCTGCTCAACGGCACCCAGGTGTCGACCGCGCTGGCGCTGGCCGGCCTGTTCGCCGCCGAAGATGCCTTTGCCGCCGGCCTGGTGGCGGGCGCGCTGTCGCTGGAAGCGATCAAGGGCTCGGTCAAGCCCTTCGACGCCCGCATCCATGAGGCGCGCGGCCAGGCCGGCCAGATCGCCGTGGCCGGCGCCGTGCGCGCGATGCTGGACGGCAGCGAGATCGTCGATTCGCACAAGGCCTGCGGCCGCGTGCAGGACCCGTACTCGATCCGCTGCCAGCCGCAGGTGATGGGCGCGTGCCTGGACAACCTGCAGCACGCCGCGCGCATCCTGCAGATCGAGTCCAATGCCGCCTCGGACAACCCGCTGGTGTTCTCCGCGCAGGGCGACGTGGTCTCGGGCGGCAACTTCCACGCCGAGCCGGTGGCCTTTGCCGCCGACATCATCGCGCTGGCGATTGCCGAGATCGGCGCGATTTCCGAACGCCGGCTCGCGCTGCTGCTCGACACCGGGCTGTCGGGCCTGCCGCCGTTCCTGGTGCGCGACGGCGGCCTGAACTCGGGCTTCATGATCGCGCAGGTGACCGCGGCCGCGCTGGCCTCCGAGAACAAGGCGCTGGCGCATCCGTCCAGCGTCGACAGCCTGCCGACCTCGGCCAACCAGGAAGACCATGTGTCGATGGCCACCTACGGTGCGCGCCGCCTGGGCGAGATGGCCGCCAACACCGCGGTGGTGGTCGGCATCGAGGCCATGGCCGCGGCGCAGGGCATCGAGTTCCACCGCCCGCTGAAGTCGTCGCCGCTGGTGGAGCAGGAACTGGCCCGCATCCGTGCGCGCGTGGCCTTTGTCGAAGAAGATCGCTACCTGGCGCCGGATATCGAAGCGATGAAGCAATGGGTGGTGCAGGGCGATGCCGGCGCGGGCTGGCCCGACGCCGTGCGCACGATCCTGCCGACCAACCTGTCGTAACGCGCCCCGCGCCGACACTGCCAGACCAGACCCGCAGCAGGAGAACAAGACATGAACGCCAACGAAAACCAATTCATCCAGCGCGGCCAGCGCGAAATCCGCGCGCCGCGCGGCAGCCAGCTGCACTGCAAGAACTGGCTGATCGAAGCCGCCTACCGCATGATCCAGAACAACCTCGACCCGGACGTGGCCGAGCGCCCGCAGGACCTGGTGGTCTACGGCGGCATTGGCAAGGCGGCGCGCAACTGGGAGTGCTTCGACGCCATCCTGGACAGCCTGCGCCGCCTGGGTGAGGACGAGTCGCTGCTGGTGCAGTCGGGCAAGCCGGTGGGGGTGTTCCGCACCCATGCCGATGCGCCGCGCGTGCTGATCGCCAACTCCAACCTGGTGCCGCACTGGGCCAACTGGGACAAGTTCAACGAACTGGACCGCGCCGGCCTGATGATGTACGGCCAGATGACGGCGGGCTCTTGGATCTACATTGGCACGCAGGGCATCGTGCAGGGCACCTACGAGACCTTTGTCGAGGCCGGCCGCCAGCACTACAACGGCGACCTGTCGGGCAAGTGGATCCTGACCGCGGGCCTGGGCGGCATGGGCGGCGCGCAGCCGCTGGCGGGCGTGCTGGCCGGCGCCTGCGTGCTGGCGATCGAGTGCCAGGAGTCGCGCATCGATTTCCGCCTGCGCACGCGCTATGTCGACAAGAAGGCCACCACGCTCGACGAGGCGCTGGCGATGATCGCCGAGGCCACGCAGAACAAGCAGGCGATCTCGGTCGGCCTGCTCGGCAACGCCGCCGAGATCCTGCCGGAACTGGTCAAGCGCGCTCAGGCCGGCGGCATGCGCCCGGACATCGTCACCGACCAGACCTCGGCGCACGACCTGGTCAACGGCTACCTGCCGGCCGGTTGGACCGTCGACCAATGGGAAGCGGCGCGCACGCAGGATCCCAAGTCGGTGGAAGCCGCCGCGCGTCCGTCCATCGTGAAGCACGTGCAGGCCATGCTCGACTTCCAGAAGATGGGCGTGCCGACGGTCGACTACGGCAACAATATCCGCCAGGTCGCGTTCGACGAGGGTGTGAAGAACGCCTTTGATTTCCCCGGCTTTGTGCCGGCCTATATCCGCCCGCTGTTCTGCCGCGGCAAGGGCCCGTTCCGCTGGGTCGCGCTGTCGGGCGATCCGGAGGATATCTACAAGACCGATGCCAAGATGAAGGAGCTGTTCCCCGAGGACAAGCACCTGCACCGCTGGCTCGACATGGCGCACGACCGCATCGCCTTCCAGGGCCTGCCGGCGCGCATCTGCTGGGTGGGTCTGGATGAACGCCACCGCGCCGGCCTGGCCTTCAACGAGATGGTCAAGTCGGGCGAGCTGAAGGCGCCGGTGGTGATCGGGCGCGATCACCTGGATTGCGGCTCGGTGGCCTCGCCCAACCGCGAGACCGAGGCCATGCGCGACGGCTCGGATGCGGTGTCGGACTGGCCGCTGCTCAACGCGCTGCTGAACACCGCGGGCGGCGCGACCTGGGTCAGCCTGCACCACGGCGGCGGCGTCGGCATGGGCTTCTCGCAGCATTCGGGCGTGGTGATCGTGTGCGACGGCACCGATGCCGCGGCCAGGCGCATCGAGCGCGTGCTGTGGAACGACCCGGCGACCGGCGTGATGCGCCATGCTGACGCGGGCTATGAGATTGCCATCGAATGCGCGCACGAGAAGGGCCTGAACCTGCCGATGGTGAAGGGCGCATGAGCCTGACGCTATTTCAACGGTTCGCGCTGGCCGACATCGCGCCCACGCGCTGGAAGAACGGCGGCGGCAACACGCGCGAGATCGCGGTGTGGCCGGCCGGCGCCGGCATGGATGACTTCGTGTGGCGGCTGAGCCTGGCCGATGTCGGGCAGGACGGGCCGTTCTCGGCGTTTCCCGGCATTGATCGCCAGATCGTGTTGCTGGAGGGCGCCGGCGTCACGCTGCGTGCGGACGACGCCAGCTTCAGCCACCGCCTTGAACATATCGGCGAGCCGTTCGCCTTCTCCGGCGATACCAGCCTGCAGGCGACGCTGATCGACGGCATCACGCGCGACTTCAACGTGATGACGCGGCGCGGCCACTGCCGTGCGCGCATCGAGGTGTTCCGGCAGGGGTTTGCGCCTGGCACCGGCGGCCATGCCGTCTGCCTGCTGGCCGTCAGCGGCGCATGGCAGGCGCAGGATGCCGGCCTGCTGCTGCAAGCGGGAGAAGGGGCGCTGTACGGCGCTGCCGAACCCTCATCCACGCCATCGTTTGAACCTGTGGGTGACGCGGCCCTGTGCCTGTGCGTCACCCTTGAGACGGAGCCCGGTCAATGACGCTGACCTCTCGATCCTCAACCTTGTCCGCGCCCAGCGCGGACGGCGTCTGGCACAACTGCCACCTGCTGCCCGATGCCTATCCGGCGAATGCGATCCGCGACGCCGCGCTGGTGGTGGAGCATGGGCGCATCGCCTGGCTGGGCGCCGCCGCGGACCTGCCGGATGCCTATCGCGGCGCGGCGCGCCATGATTCCCATGGGGCATGGATCACGCCCGGGCTGGTCGACTGCCATACGCACCTGGTCTACGGCGGCCAGCGCGCAGACGAGTTCGCGATGCGGCTGGCCGGCGCCGGCTACGAAGAGATTGCGCGCGCCGGCGGCGGCATCGTCTCGACCGTGCGCGCCACGCGTGCCGCGGATGAAGACGCGCTGTTTGCCCAGGCCGCCGCGCGCCTGCAGCCGCTGCTGGCCGAGGGCGTCACCGCCATCGAGATCAAGTCGGGCTACGGGCTGAACCTTGAAGCCGAGCGCAAGCAGCTGCGCGTGGCGCGCCGGCTTGGCGAGCACTTCGGGATTTCGGTCTACACGACCTTCCTGGGCGCGCACGCGTTGCCGCCGGAATACGCGGGCCGTGCCGACGACTATATCGACCTGGTCTGCAACATCATGCTACCGGCACTGGCCGGGGAAGGGCTGGTCGACACCGTCGATGCCTTCTGCGAATCAATCGGTTTTTCGATTGCACAGACCGAGCGCGTGTTCGAGGCGGCGGCGCGCCATGGCCTGCGCGTCAAGCTGCATGCCGAGCAACTGAGCAACCTCGGCGGCGCCGCGCTCGCCGCTCGCCACCGCGCCTTGTCCGCCGATCACCTCGAGCATCTCGACGAGGCCGGCGTCGCGGCCATGGCAGAGGCCGGCACGGTGGCGGTGCTGCTGCCCGGCGCCTACTATTTCCTGCGTGACACCAACCTGCCGCCGATCGCGCTGCTGCGCCAGTATGGCGTGCCGATGGCAATCTCGACCGATCACAATCCGGGTACGTCGCCGGTCACTTCGCTGCTGCTGATGATGAATATGGCCTGCACCCTGTTCCGCCTGACCGTGCCGGAAGCGCTTGCCGGCGTGACCGTGCACGCCGCGCGTGCGCTGGGTGCATCGGATCGTCACGGGCGGCTGGAAGCGGGGCGCGTGGCCGACTTCGCGCTGTGGCGCATCGATTCGCCCGCCGAGCTGGCGTACTGGTTCGGCCGCAACCCGGTGGCGACGGTGGTGCGGCAAGGGCGTGTGTATGCGCATGAAGGAGCCTTGGCATGAGTAGCTCGCAACTCTTCGCTCCGTTTGCGCTGCTGCCAACGGGCTGGGCGCGCGATGTGCTGCTGGCCTGGGATGAGCAGGGCCGCTTCACCACCGTGCAGACCGGCGTACAGCCGGCCGCAGGCGGCGTGCCGCAGGCGGCCGGCCCCGTGCTGCCCGGCATGCCCAACCTGCACTCGCATGCGTTCCAGCGCGGCTTCGCCGGCCTGACGGAATTCCGCAGCCGCCCGCAGGGCGACGATCCGGCTGGTGCCGATTCGTTCTGGAGCTGGCGCACGCTGATGTACCGCTTCGCGCAGCGGCTCTCGCCCGACACGCTGGAGGCCATCGCCACCCAGCTTTATATCGAGATGCTGCGTGCGGGCTACACCAGCGTGTGCGAGTTCCACTACGTCCATCACGATGCGGGCGGCACGCCCTATGCCGATGCCGCCGAGATGTCGCTGCGGCTGCTGCGCGCGGCCCAGCGCACCGGCATCGGCATGACGCTGCTGCCGGTGCTGTACCAGACCGCCGGCTTTGGCGGCAAGCCGCCGCTGGCCGAGCAGCGCCGCTTCCTGCACGACACCGACGCCATGCTGCGGCTGCTGGAACGGCTGGCCCCCGCGTGCGCGCAGTCCGGCGCGCGGCTGGGGCTGGCACCGCACTCGCTGCGCGCGGTGCCTGAGGAAAGCCTCGCGCATGCACTGGCTGGACTGCAGGCGATCGACCCACAGGCGCCCATCCATATCCATATCGCCGAGCAGCAGAAAGAGGTCGACGACTGCATCGCGTGGTCGGGCACGCGCCCGGTGACGTGGCTGTTCGACCATGTACAGGTCGACGCGCGCTGGTGCCTGGTGCACGCCACCCATATGGACTGGGACGAGCGCCGGCGCCTGGCGCACAGCGGCGCGGTGGCCGGCATTTGCCCGACCACCGAGGCCAACCTGGGCGACGGCGTGTTCGAGGCTGCGCCCTACCTGGCGCAGCAGGGCGCATGGGGCATCGGCTCCGACAGCCATGCCAGCGTCAGCGTGGCCGAGGAGCTGCGCTTGTTCGAATATGGCCAGCGGCTCGGCCTGCAGCGGCGCAACGTGCTGGCGTCCGACACGCATGCGCAGGTGGCTGACCGGCTGTATCTCGAAGCCGTGGCTGGTGGCACGCGTGCCAGCGGCCGTGCCGTGGCGGGGCTTGTGCCGGGGCAACAGGCCGATTTCGTGGTGCTGGATGGCGCGCATCCGACGCTGGCGGGCCTCGATGGGCCGCAGGCGCTGGCGACGCATGTGTTTGCCTGCCATGGTCATGAGACACTAGCGGATGTCCGCACCGCCGGACGCAGCCGCGTGCAGCATGGCGCGCATCCGCTGCAGGCGGATGCGGGGCGCCTGTTCATCGCGGCGCGCGCCAGCCTGCTGGCCGACTGAAACCGGGCGCACGCCCACTGCATCGCAAAGACAATGTCCTTCTCCACCGACACCCCCGCCTTCACCCTGCATCGCGGCACGCGCCCGTTGCTGGTATCGATGCCGCACGTCGGCACGCACTTGCCGGCTTCGGTCTCGCAGCGCCTGACGGCCGAAGCGCGCACCGTGCCCGACACCGACTGGCACCTGGAACGCCTCTACAGCTTCGCCCGCGAGCTGGGCGCGTCGGTGCTGGTGGCCACGCATTCGCGCTATGTGGTCGACCTGAACCGCCCGCCCGACAACGCCAACCTGTATCCCGGCCAGGACACCACGGGCCTGTGCCCGGTCGACACCTTCGACAAGACGCCGCTGTACGCCGACGGCAACGGCCCCGACGATGCGGAAATCGCCGCGCGCCGCGATGCGATCTGGCGCCCGTACCACCAGGCGCTGGCCGCGGAACTGGTCCGCCTGAAGGCGGAGCACGGCACCGTCGCGCTGTGGGATGCGCATTCGATCCGCTCGGTGCTGCCGCGCTTCTTCGAAGGCAGGCTGCCTGACTTCAACCTCGGCACGGCCAACGGCGAGAGCTGCGACGCGTCGCTTGCGGACCAGCTGCTCGAGCAGGCTGGCGCGGTGGCCGGCCATACCGCGGTGCTCAACGGGCGCTTCAAGGGCGGCTATATCACGCGTCAATACGGCAAGCCGCAGGACGGCGTGCATGCGGTGCAGCTCGAGCTGTCGCAGGTCGCCTACATGAGCGAGACGTATCCGTTCGCCTACGACGAGGCGCGTGCGGCGGCATTGCAGCCGGCTTTGCGAGGGATGCTGGCGACGGTGCTGGAGTTCGTTGAAACGCGCTAGGGCGCTGGCGCGGCACGACGGCTGCCGCGCGGCGCGACAAGCTCACGTCAAGCGCTGACCGAGCCGCAGGCGGTAGAGCGAAGTGCTGGCGGCGATGAACAACGCATTGCCCTCGGCGCCGCCGAAGTCGAGGTTGCCGACCTTCTCCGGCACGGGAATATGCGCCAGCCGTGGGAGGTGCCGCCTCACCCGAACGGGTGCGGCGGCAAGGCCAAATGCGCCGCTGTCAGCGCCCGCCGGCCAGGCGGGCTTCGATATGCTTGGCGCGCTCAAGCGATCCCGGGTGCGAGCTGAGCATGCTCGACTGCCCGCCATCGAGGGTCGACATCTTGCGGAACGCCGACGCCAGGGCCTGGCGGTTGGCGCTGTTCCTAGTCAGCAGGTCGAACGAATAGTCGTCGGCCGCGGTTTCCTGCCGCTGCGAGAACTGCGCATTGACGAACTGCTCGGCGAGCGCGCCGATCTGCGACGACGACAGCGCCGTCAGCGAAGCCACGCCAGTCGACCCCAGCAGCCCGCGCGCCGCCGCCGTGGTGTAGGCCACCTGCATCGCGGCCTTGGTATGGCCCAGCGACACATGGCCGATCTCATGGCCCACCACGCCACGCACTTCATCGTCGCTGAGCAGGTCCATCAGGCCGCTGTAGACCCGCACGCAACCGTTGGCCATGGCCCAGGCATTGACGTCCTTGGTCATATACACCTTGGCATTGAGTGGCAGCCCGGTGTTGCCCAGCCCGCTCATCACATTGGCCAGGCGCTTGGCGTAGGTGCTGTCCGCCGGCGCGATGGTGTTCTTCTGGTCCATTTCCGCGCAGGACTGGTCGGAGAGCGTCTTGACGTTGCTGTCCGACAGCGTGGCGGCGGTAAAGAGGCTGCCGCCGGCCTGCGTCAGGCTTTCCATATCGGCGCCGGCACAGCCGGCCAGCAGCGCGGAACAGGCGAGGGCGGAAAGGGCGAGTCGCTTCATGGGTTGCTCCGGGAACGGGGGTTGGCAATGCCATAGGATAGGAAGCCGGGCGAGGGCGCGCCAGTGGGCGCCGTCCGACAGGTTTGGCGTGAAAGTGGCGCGAATGACACCTGATGAAGGCCGGGCCTGCCAATACGGCAGGATGCGCTTGCGCCGGACGCTTACCTTAAAGTAGGGAAGTAAGAAAGGAGGTCAAATGGCTTCTGCAACGGTTACATCAAAGGGACAAGTGGACGTCAGGAATCGCTTGGGCCTGTCAACGGGGGACCGGATCGATTCGCAAGCCAGCGAAGCCGGTGTCCATCGAGGACATGAACACGGCGATCGCGGTCCAGGGGGCTTCGGCCCGAGATCGAATTCATCCTCAACGAGGGAACCGGGAACTATGAGTTAGTTCCGGCCATTCACTCCGTGACGGCTCTCAAGGGCATTACATACTGATGGCGCGGGCATATCGACTATCGAGCCCGACAATGTTTCGGAGTTAATGCAGGGAATTGGTGCCCGGGGTCGGACTCGAACCGACACGCCTTGCGGCGGGGGATTTTGAGTCCCCTGCGTCTATTTTACCAATGCCTATGTAATTGATTATTAGGCGAAAATTTATACCCTAAATGTGCTTATGCAGCACTTTTCCCACATAAGTGGCTTTCTTGATATAGAATTTGTGGGAAAATTGTGGGAAACGGGACGCAGGGGACACATGTCAGGGGCAGATACAACCAAGGGCGAGCGACGAGCAACTCTGAAGGTCAATTTCGAGACGGCGGCAGCCCTTGCTGGTGCGTTCAAGAAGCCAGGCCGCAAGACGGATGCAAATCCAACATCCCTGCAGCTTCGCGTGTCCCCGCTCAAGAAGGCGGTTTGGTATTACCGCTTTCGGGACAAGTCCGGTGTCTTGAAGGAAGGCACGCTCAAGTTTGAGGCAGTGGAAGCCAATGGCGATGGCCGCACTACGCTGGACTACGAGCAGGCGAAAGCCGAAGTAAGGCGCATCAAGCAGGACTCCACGAAATCAGAGTCTGAGCGGCGTGCGGACGCTGACCGGACGCATTTCCATACCCTTGAGGATGGCTTCCAGTACTACCTAAGGAATCGGAAGACGCTGAAAGACGGACCATTGGCCGATAGCACAATCGCCGACTACAAAAAGGTGTTCAACAACTATCTGTGCAAGAACTTGCTGGAGAAGGAAGGATTCCAGACCCCACCGGCGCAGTGGGTCCTGTCGGAGACGGAGGTGATGCAGTGGCAGCAACTCCTGTACAAAATTCATGGGCGTAGCCTCGCCAAGGCGCGAAACTGTCAGAGCATTATTTCCGGAATCTACGGGCTCGGCGTGGCCCTGCAGGTGCTGAAGTCGAACCCGATTGCAAATATTCGCTATCTTCGGACCTTGCCAAGGCTGCCGGCGAAGAAGCGGCATGTGGACACGGTCAATCTGCCAAAATTCATTCAGGCCATTGACACGAGGTTGGTCCGGCAGGCATCAAAGGATGCTGTCTGGCTCGTTACCATGACCGGTATGCGTCTGCAAGCGGCCTTGGGCCTCCGGTGGGAGCAGATACATTTTGACGAGGGATTCTACTTTGTGGAGCCTAACCAGCCTGGCTGGAAGGGGTTCACCGGGGTTCTACCCCTTAGCGACTTTGTCCTCGAGCGCTTGAAGCGTCGATTGGCACTTCGTAATGAACGCGATGGTGGTTTCGTTTTTCCAGCCCACCACGGGGCTAGTGCTGGGCACCAGACCAGATTAGGCGACGCGTTAAAGGCCGTGTCCAAGGATTTCAGCTTCATAGCCACGGCGCAAGACTTGCGTCGAACCTACGCAACTGTGGCAGCCCTTTGCTTTGACGACAATACGCGCAAGGTCGGCGCGCTGCTGACACATAACTGGGCTGTGTCCGCTGAGGGTATGGTCGTAACACAGGATGCGATTACGCGCCGGTATATACGGGACACCGTTCGACAGCTGAGGGAGTCCGCCAACATGGTGGCAGGCTTCATGCTGGAGCTAGCAGGGTTACGCGCGCTCTCGGAAAGAACGAAGACAATCCTCCAGGAGAACGACCCTGAGCATCTGCGCTTGATAGTACTTTCGCCGGATAATGAAGAGCGTGACCTACAGCGCCTGAATGCGCCGGTCGCTGCAGCAGACATTGAGGCTCTCTAGCTTCTTGAAACTCCTCGCCTCCACCTGGGGCTGAGCATCAGCCGGCGATGGCCGCCTTTCAGATTGGACGGCCGGCTTTCGATTCTTGTAACGTAGTCGGTGTTGGGCGGCAAACGCGCCCGGCCTTCCGCCTAGCGACCGTGTCAGCTTCGAGCTCGCCAAGGGAATGGACGGCCGGATACAGGCGCCGAACCTCGCGATAGCGGCCGCGCCCAAGTCAGCCGCGGACGCCAGTTGGTTACCAGCACTCGTCGGGCTTGCAGTCTTGGTGACCCTGGTTGGCGGCGTCCTTTGTGGCCACCGGTCCCGACAGACCGGCATCATCGGCCTCCTAGCCAGCATCATCGTGTTCCATGCATACGCAGTTGAACGGGTGCTCGCCAGTCGCAACGCATGGCACATTTCTAACCGGCCTGCACCTTATCGCGCTCTGCGGCCGTTCTCCACACCCGGCCTCAGGATTCGCTGGATGGTGGCCCATCCACCTCGTCCCACCGGCCACATAGGGCAGGGTCTAGCCAGTCTGCCGCTCGTCTTAGCCACTGCGCGTTGACGACGCCGTCCTTTGACGACAGCCCTTTGCTTTCGAATATGTTCGCCAAGTTCCTTATGCGATTTGCTCTGTCTAGCCGCGTCGCCAATTCTTCGACTTCTTTCAGGCGCTCGAGGGCGACTCGGCGAACCTCGGCCTTCCGCCGCAGTTCCTCCGCCCTGGCTTCAGCCAGAATGCGGCGCTCGGCATTCAGTTCAGCCTTAACTTGTCGGCGAATGGCCAGGTCACGCATGCGAATGACAAAATCCGCCACCTTGGCTTCCACTCGGGTCCTTCGGCTGTCGCCAATCTTTGCTACTTCATATGTTCCTGGGGGCTCGATTGCCGATATATCGAATTCATTTGTTGGGTGGTACAGGTACTCTTCCCGGAAGAAGTCATAGCCCTTTTTTACGTTGACCACTCGCTGTTCAGAAGTCAGTGGCACGATTTCCCGTTTGCTTCGCTCCCGAACTCTAAACGAGACTTCTAAGCCCAGTACCGAGACTATAGCGGGGCCACCGTCCCTGGCGTTTTTGGAAACGGCGAAGCCAGCGGAGTGCAGCGATTCCAGCAGTAAATTGAAAAGCAGCACGGCGCGCAAGGCATTGGTCTTTGACGCAGTTACGGACATAAGACCTGGCCCCTCGCAAACCTGCCAGCCTCGGGCATCACGGCTTCGACCCTCAAGTCTCTTCGCCACACGCTTTGCCATTGGTACGCAATCCTCTAAGGAAGTTCTCGTTGGCACCGGCGATGTCGACGGGCGCTGCTGCAAGTCTCTTTCGAGCCTTTCACGATATTTGGCGTCGAACTCGTTGTCCGAAGGTGCGACATATCGAGGGCGGCGATATGTTGCTGGACCCTTCGTAGACCCGAGCGGAATGCGCGTCGCGCTACTGCCGGCCGCGAGCTTCGCCCAGTATCCCCTAGGTGGAAGTGGTATCTCTAGGCACTGGCAGATTTTGCGAAGCCCCACATCGGATATCAGGTGACGCTTGGCAATTTTTGTGACTGGCTCCATCCAAATTTCCTCATAGAGTTTCTCGCGCTCGAAAACTGTATATTCCCAGCCCATCTCCATTCTCCTTTCAGCGCAACAACCAAGAGTTTCCTGAACAATGAAGCCTTGTCGGCAACAATACTCCAGATACAGCCCGCTCAAAGTAGTAGGGAGCCCCCAACTCGCCAACTACAGGTTCCTATACGTGAAGCGCCACACCGGCGTTCTCAATAGGACAAAAGATTATGTTTTTTGAACCAGTTTTACACGGCGACGCGGTCGTCGCACCTGCGCGCATCATGGCCCCGACTGAACTGACGGCTGCACTTGCGGAGAAGCTGCCGCTGCAGGAATTGCTAGCAAACGCGGGCTGGTGCATCTGTGGGGACATGTCTAGTCGGATGTTTGACGCGCTATCTCAGCTTAGCGAAGCGCCGCCGATTCGCTTCACAGGTTTCACTGGCAGCAGGGGTGGTAACTTCGCCGTGATTACCCACCAGGTACAGCGCTGTCAGCATCGCTTCCTGCTACCCTTGTACGACGAAAAGGTTGGGAAATTCCTGCGCTCATTGGAGCACGGATTCCTTCAAGTTTCGCTTGGTCGACAGGGTCAGGAAAATGCTCTGGTGCTCCGTGGCGAGTGCCCGTGGAGCCATGTGGTGCCGCTCGTAGAGATGCTCCAACATTCCTCAGGCGCGAGCGCATCGTCTGCCCTCGTGGAAATGAAGGAGGTGCTGGCGGTGCTCGCGCGGTTTGACGCCATACCTAGCAATGACGTTGGAGCCTCGGTGGATGACTTGAGTGTTTCGTTTGTCCTGCCAGAGGAACTCATCCTCAGCGCCTTCCGGGACGCCCGCTCGCGGGTCCCGGAAACTATGGGGGGCATACAGTGAACGCCACCGTACCGGGTGGGTTCCCGACCACGGACGGGTGCAGCAACTTCGCCGTGCTACTCGACGGGTGTGACACGCCGGTAGCAGTTGTCGAAGCTGGCGGCGTAGCTGAGGGCAGGGTATTCTTTGAGGCCATCCGCGCATTGGTCGGCGTGACCAGCCATGCCACAGTTCACCTTGAACCGATGCTGCAGATGCAAGTCGGCGTGCCGAGATTCGGCAGACCGTATCTGCAGATGCTTGTCGCGAAGGCGGAGCGCGAACGAGGGCATTCAGAGCGGCGCCACTAAGCGGTCTTCGGATAGATGGGCTTGATTCAACAGGCGACCCATTGGAGTGGGTCGCCTGCCCTCTGATTGGCTAATGGCTGTTGTGGAGCGAGCTTGAGCTCCGTCGCTAGCGGCGGAGGTATTCGGCGGCACCGCAGACCCAGCCGAGGTGCAGCGTGACCCCACCAACTCGCTTCGCCATATGTACGCGCTTCAGTTCGGCATCAATACCGAACAACGCAGCGAACGCCCGGTAGTCCTCAAACCACTCATGCGTCTGGCTGAATGAATGCACAAGCATCAATGCGTGGGTGGCGTTAAAGCGCTCCGCCTCGAGAATGGCCGAGGCCGTCCTGTGCAGCAGTTGATACCGTATCGACGACGGTACTTCGCGTAAGCCGAGGGTCTTGGTGAGGAATTGGAGCCGAATATGCTTCCCGGGTGTTTCAGGTTCCAGCCATTCCGCCACTGTGCGGTCGAACGGCTCGGAGACCTTACCTTCCACCGCAATAGATACTAGTTGCTCCCCGCATTTGCCCAATGCCCAGACGTCGTTCTGCGACTTGGTGCTGCCTCCAGGAATCGCGACTTGGTGCTCAGGAATGCCGAGGAGCATTTTCATACCGCGCAGGGTATCGCTAGTTTCGAGGGCACTCGCAATTTCGACTGGGAAGCCGTCGGCGTCCTGCCAGCAATGGGCCAGCGTTCGTGCCGAATAGCCAGTTTTCCAATGTTTGACTGGCTCGGCAAGAAACTGGGCCCAGTCCTCCGCAGTGCCTGCTGGAACGAAGATTCTTCCCATCGTGGTCGCCTCTCGTGCGCATTCAAGCCAGGAGCCATGGTAAGCCGAGATGAAGTCTCGACGCATCCGCCGAAAGTTGGATGCCCTTGTTACCTCGGGTGCCGGTGCTAGCGGAACAAAAGAGGTCGAGGACCAATGCGGGACACGCTATCGACCAAGACAGCTGAAGGGTGAGCCTCGACGGGCCGAAAGAATCATGCTTGGTCTGACCGATGTAGGGCCCCCCTGTCTCGTCGGATATACCGGCTACTCCACTACTACTGCAAATGGGGGATACTCGGAATTTGGCAATCTCGCCACACTCGAGGGGAGGCAAGACTCCGTAGGTTTGCGGTACTGCTGCACTAACGGGGTGCGTGCCGCCCCGGCAAAGGCAGGGTGTCGACCGAGAGGAATCCGCCACGGCGATAGCCGAATGCCGGTATCAAGTGGGGCTCAATAAAGTGGCTCTGACTGAGCGAGGTGCGGCGGCAGGCAACTGTACGTTTAGCAAGGGCTTCCGGTGATGCTTCGCCGCTAAGATACATTTGAGACATTAGGGGGTCATATGCCATTGCCGAATGGTGTCTCACCGACCGGTGAAATTCAGTCCATATGTGCCTCTGCGGGATGGTTGGGCAATCGAGGCGCACTTCACGACGCCAATGGCATTATCGTTCGGCAGTGGCAACGCAAGGCTTGGGTAACGTGCCTACTGTCATATAAAGGGCGTAACCGTCAGCCCCTCATGCAGCCAGGCCGCTACACGGAACTATTCTTCCTGGATGAGGCAACCGCGCTGGCTGCTGGCCATCGGCCATGTGGGGAGTGTCGGCGGGAGGATTACAACCATTTCAAGCGTGCCTGGGTGCTTGGCAACAAGCGCACGAACGACACGACTATCGCGGACATTGACCTGGCGATGCATGCAGAGCGGACGAGTGCCATGGATGACCACTCTCGCATGCATGAACTCGGGTCGCTGCCTCCAGGGGTACTGGTGGTCTGGGCTGAAAAGCCCCACCTCTGGCGTGGCAACTCGCTTCTCAAGTGGTCGCCAAAAGGCTACGTGGCCGTCGCTTCGGGCTGGCTCATGACATCGAACGTTAGATTGATTACGCCGCCGTCAGTTGCGCATGCTCTGGGAGCAGGGTATGAGGCGCGCCTACACGAATCGGCTCGGCAGTTTGGTTGAGAGGCTCATTCGCAACCTCTATGGCATTCAGCCATTCCGACTCACCAATACTCTCTCAAGGTCGCTAGGGTCTTGGAAGGAGTGAGCGAACTGCATTGGGCCCACGACGGGAATTGAAATCCCGCCGAAGGGGGGTAACAGGGCGCGTGTCTTTTTTGGGCAACTGCTCATTCCATCGGGTAGGCAGCTTTTCGACCATCGACCTTTTCCTCTTTCTTTGGCCTTGCGACGCATGTATCGTAAGCCTCTATACATAATCAAGAAGGTCTAGCCGTGGTCGCGGGCAAAAATATTTCGATGAGCTTCCGAGTATCCAGCCGTTTTAAAGGGCTGCTTGAGGCTGCCGCTGCAAACGAGCATCGTTCGCTGACCAACATGCTTGAAACTCTGCTCTACGCCTATTGCGAGAAACATGGCATTGAGCTTCCTGGCAAGCTCGACGTAAAAACAGAGTCCGCGATGGGAGGGAGCAAGAAGTGAGTCTCGAGACGTTTCTGGCCACTGCGCCGATGCCTGTGCTGGTTGCCGGTGCTTGCCTCGTCATTCTTGTCGTCGCCTTCTGCGTGGTGTTCCTGGCGCCTGGCATTTTGCACTGGTTTCGTTTGCGTGGCATCCAGCGCAGGATTGCCAATTTCGAAACAAAGGACTATCCCGCCGAGTTCAAGGAGGTGTTTGCCAGCGACAAGCAGTTGGCACACCACTGGAAGGAGTATCAGGATTCACTGCACGTTCAGCGAGAGGAACGGGACGGGCAGATGGTCGTGAGGGCGGTCCGCGCAACAGCGCCGGCTGAACTGTATTTCAATAGCCAGGTCGTGGTAGACAGTCGGCTGCGGACGGAGTTCTTCAAGCATCTACCCGGCATATTCACAGGTATCGGCATCATTGGTACGTTCGGCGGACTTATTGAAGGCCTTCGTGCTTTCCAGGTGAGTGAGAACGCTGCTACGGTGCGGACGAGCCTGGAATCGCTCATGCACTTCGTGGGGGAGGCGTTTCTCGTCTCGGCAACGGCCATCGCCGCAGCGATGGCCGTCACACTTGTCGAGAAGCTGCTGCTGGCATCGCTCTACCGGCGGACTGAAGAGATTGCGCACGTCATCGATGCCTGCTTCGAGTCCGGTGCCGGCGAGGAGTACTTGTCTCGACTGGTCAAGGCTTCGGAAGAGTCTGCCAGCCAATCCAAAATTCTTAAGGACGCTCTCGTTGAGGAACTTGGGGAACTGCTTCGCGAAGTGACCAGCGCGCAGATTGCGGCTGGAAGGGAGCAGCAGACCGAGGTCGTGGAACGGCTGGTCCAGGCATCGCGCGAACAATTGGAAGCAGCACGGCAGGACAACCAGGCCTTAGGAAACACCATTGCCGAGAGCATCCAGCAGAGCCTCAAAGGTCCGCTTGAAGACATTGCCTCCAGCGTAAAGACAGCGAGCGGAGACCAAAGCGCTTCGGCTGTCCGGATGCTGCAGGACGTTATGGTTAGCTTTAGCCAGCGTCTCAATGACCTCTTTGGCGGGCAAATCTCTGGCCTCAACGAACTCAATCAGCAGACCGCGCGAAGTATGCAGGAGGCCGTCGGTACGCTTCAGACACTGGTCGCAAACATGGAGGCCTCGAGCCAGCGTTCCACCGATGCGATGGCGCAGCGGATGGCAGAGGCTATTGAGAAAATGGAGTCGCGCCAGGAGGCGATGAATGCGCAGTCCGCCGCCTTCATCGAGCAGATTCGACAGTCCGTAGCCACCTCCCAATCTGAGACGAATCAAAAGCTACAGGACACACTCGAGGCCGTCGGCGCTCAGGTCAGCAACATCTTGACATCGCTCAATGGCTCGCAGACGGAAGTTTTCGAGAGCAACCGCGCTCGTGAGCAGGCGATGAATGCACAGTCTGCCGCCTTCATCGAGCAGATGCGACAGCTGGTGACTACCTCACAGTCAGAGACGACTCAGAAGCTGCAGGACACGCTGGAGACCATAGGCACCCAGGTCACCGACATGCTGACAACGCTGAATGGTTCGCAGCGAGAAGTCTTTGAGGGCAACCGCGTTCGTGAGCAGGCAATGGCAGAGCGGGCCAGCGGCGTTGTCACCTCCATGTCGGAGTCTGTCGAGGCTGTCATCAAGGAACTCGGTGCTGCCACTTCTCAAATGGCGCAAAGCGTATCGAGCTTGTCGCAAGTCACCGCGTCCACGGTCGACAAGATGAACGCCGGTGCTGACCAACTGGGTACTGCTTCCCGAAACTTTGCGACCGCTGGCGAACGAGTGTCAGGTGTCATGGAGCAGGCTGCCAACGTGTCGACGAAGCTAGTCGAGGTCTCCGGCAGCTTGGCGACTGGCGGCGCTGCCATCCAAGAACTTCTGAGGGACTATCGCAACCAGCGAGACGCAATCAGTCAGCTTGTGGTTGAACTGCGTGCGACTGTGGAAGTGGCACGCAAAGAAGCGACGCTGACTAGCGACATTCTTGGGCGCATTGAAGGCTCCGCCAACCGGCTTGGTGCGGCGCAGAAGCAAGCGGACGAATACCTCGAGGGCGTTAGCCGAGTACTTGGGGAAGCCCATACGTCCTTTGCCACTGAGGTAAAGCGCACTCTCGATAAGGCGAACAACGAATTCCACACCAAGCTCACGTCTGCGGTGGGACTGCTGTCCTCGGCGGTTGGCGAGTTGGAGCTGACGCTGGCGTCCATGGGGAGCCTCGCCCCGGTGAAGAGGTAAGCCATGGTCGGGGCACGAGTTTTTCTCAAACGCGGCGGCCGCGACGAAGCGGAGAAGCCATTCTGGATTTCGTTCGCCGATTTGATGACCGCATTGATGGTGCTATTCCTGGTCGTCATGGGAGTCGCGTTGCTTGCGGTCACCAAGAACGTTACCGAACGGGAAAAGAAGGAAGAGCAGCACCGTAAGGACATTGAGCTCGTTCTGGAGCGATTTGCACAGGCGGCAAAACGGTACAACGGTATTAAGGTGGACCGCGACAGGCGCGTCATCGACTTTGGCGACAGAGCGCGCTTTGCGTTTGGAAAGTCAAACCTGACGACCGAGCAGGAAGAGGTGCTCCGGCAATTCGTACCCGAAATCCTGACGCTTGCCAACGACGAGCTGGGCAAGCGTGTGCTGAAGAGAGTAGTGGTGGAGGGGTATACCGATAAGACCGGGTCGTACCTTAGTAATTTGAATCTGAGTCTGCAGCGAAGCCAGCGGGTACTCTGCACTATGTTTGCGACGAGTGGCCCAAGCCTTCTCACAAGTGAGCAGAGGGAGAGCGTGCGCAGCCTCTTTCTCGTTGGTGGATATTCTTTCAACGCGGCAAAGGATACGGACGAAGAAAGCCGTCGCGTCGAAATGCGCATTGAGTTTCTAGGTGTCGGGGAACAGCGCGCGCAAGCACCCGCGCTATCCGGGAATTTTGGGGAATGCGCACTGCGATGAGCGCGCTAAACCATTTGGCGTCGCTACTACGCCCCGCTATACAAGAAGGCGCCATGGCAATGACGCTGAACAGCGGCATCGATGCGGTGATTGAGGAGATGAAGGCGCGCTCGAGGTCAGGCACGAGCGGCAAACTTTCAGAGGACCACCAACTCGAGGCGGTACGTCGCTTTTGGCAGAGCCAGGAAGTGAAATCCTTTCGCGACGCTTACATGTTGTCCTGGAGCCTGTGCCTGCCCCATCGTCCACAAGGCGCATGCGTGTTAGAAGACCAGCCACGGTTGCAGCGGGTTCTCGATGGCGTCGATGTGTGGACCGCAAGACCTAGCGCATACCGACGCTGCTATCAGGGTCTGGTCAAAAGTTACTTCACGTACGATGCGCATGGCGACGGGACGGCTCCTGCGGGCCGAAAGAACTGGGACCAGCTGCGACAATACCTCCAGGACCGCAACCACCTCATTAAAGATAAAAGGCTGAATCCGGAGTGGGTCACTACAGCCGTCGATAACAAGCAGCTTTTCAGTGAACAACCATACGAGCCCTACGTCGACGCGTTGCTACGTGGCGACGCTGGATTCGTTGACCACCTCTGCGAGCAACTCGGTATTGGAAAGGCGTCCTGGTTTCTCCGGGAATTGGTTCTAGCCCAGGTGAAGGGCGCCACCAAGTTGAGCGATACGAAATTCCAGGCTCTGTTGCCACGTTTGCTCGAATTGTTGGCCGCCAACGAAGTGCTGCGTGACCGTGGCATGATTCTCGTTCTCGACAAATATGCAACTGTTCCGGGCACAGCATTGCATCAGGGACTTCGTGACTACTCGGTTGGCTGGTGGGGCAACCCATGGCTTCCTTCGAACGAGAAGCGCTGGGGAGGGGTTGCGCGAGAGGCTCGTGCGATGGTAGCCGACTGGCTGAAGTTGGAGTTCATCGAAACGTTCTTCACTAAGCTGGCGGAAGACGGACTCGGTGACCCGCGCCGCATGAACTTCTGGAAGCGATATGTCAAGGCGATTGACCACATCGAATTTGCCTTGGGCTCGTTTGCTCGCAATTCCACTGAAAAAGACTTCCTTGCGCTGCGCAAGAAGATGACCGGTCTCATCCGCGAGCTTGATGCCTCGGGCGCCAATAACGCCTTCATTATGACGATGGGTAATCTGGTCGCCGTGGAGTTCAGCGGGCTCGGGAATGCCTTCTACGGTTACGATGCGAGACATTCAGTGCCGTTCGATACCACTCGGCCGCTGCGGCTCGTAGTGGATGGAAAGAATTCGCTAAAGCACAAGGGCAAGAGCATCCTCTGGCTTAGCCATCAAGATGGCCTCCACAATTGGGACAAGTGGGAGGAGATGTTCGAGGCGACGCTGAGCAAGGAGTTCGGCATCAAGCCGTCCGGGTCGCCACCTCACGCCAAGAGGGTTGCAGCTCGCCAATCGACGACGAAGCATCCCGCAGTACGCTCTAGTCAAGAAGCGGCCAGGCGCGTCTCCTCGATAGCATCTGAGCGGTACTCTTCCGACGCTCTCAAGCAGCTTTCGCAAGAACATGGCTTCAGGTACGACGACAGGAGTCCATGGGGAGGCTACATGTGGGTTGTTTTGAGCAATGGAACCAATGAGGTGGTCCACCAAACTCTGGAGCGCTGGGGCTTCCGCTACAAGCCCGGCAAGGGGTGGTGGAAGAAGGAGAGATAGTGTTCAAGTTGTTCAAGAGGGTGAAGGTGGCCGAAAGCACCTCGTGGAGGCGCCAGTTTTCGCCGGCGGGCGTCGTCCTGACAAAAGGCACGGCAACGTCCGACGGCGCGGCTATTGAAAGTCCGTTGCTTGGAGGCTACCTCACCCAGTTGTTCGATGACGGGTTGGCAGTAGAGACAGAAGACGGCTTTCTGCTCGGTTGGGACGCTATGTACGCAGCACTGGAGAGGTCTGCTTTCGATGCGCTGCCGGACGTCTTGCAGCTTCCTGCGTTCACTGATGCTCGACCAGTCCTTCGAAGCAGTAACTCGTTGACTGACCGGGATTTCTCTATCGCCATGGCGGGGTGGTACGACGCTGATGGTGCTGCATTTGATGGGGTTCTCAACGGACCGTTGCTGTCGCGGGACGGGCATGACGCTCTAATTCGCGCGGAGCAATGGCGCTTGTTCAAGGAGGTCGTCGCGTTTTCACGGCGCGGAGAAGAGGACCGAGGAGACTTGGCCCACCGACAAGCGTGGGGGCGCATCCGGAAACTCGCCTTGGCAGCGGGGGCCCACCTTGACGACTTCTTGTATCGGTCGGTGGTATTGACCCCGGAAAAGCTCGAGATTGGATTGCGCCGGTCGGAGGATGTCGGCGACGACCACGTCATTGAGATTGAGCCGGGCTTCGACGCAGCACCACCGCACTGGCTCGAGGCGTTCGACCGCGCGAGAGAAGTCCGCGACAGGTATGACATCGTCACACCGGAAGGTATCGTTCAGGTCCTAGTGACGCCGAAAGTACGGACAGTGCTGCAGGAAATCAAGCGACTCCCTGGCCGTCGTGTCGCTGGCTCTCGCGCACAGGCATTCTTGCTGAATCCATACGCGACGCTCGGCGCTGATGCGGTCGATGTCATAGAGGAATCCCAGTTTGAGCAGGCCCGTGAGGATGCGGGCCTTGACTACGAACGCTTTACTCCTCTGTTCGAGCGAGATGCAACCGGATATCCGGTACGGGTCGGTCTGCTCATCGAGACCGCTGTCGCAAGCGGACCGACTTCATCGGAAACGCTGTGGCTCGAGGATGCGGAACTCTTGTCGTTCACGGAGGCTCTTTCACGCGCGCTGAAGCTTGGCCACCAACTGGTCGCATGGAGCGGATACGACCTTGTCGTTCAAGGTGATGCTGAGCAGCACCTGAAGGCATTGAGGGAGGCACTGGGGCAACGCTCTGTTCCTCCAACGTTGGTATCTTATGCGGAGGTCCATGACCTGAGTGGTTACTCTGGCAGAGTCGAGTCAATCGGAGTCGAGAAGCCATATTACTCACCCTATATCGCCAAGAAGAAGGAGGAGGATGGGTGGTTCCCCGAGAACGTGTTGCCAGTGGTCGTCTACCAACCACAGGATGGCGGCGAGCCAGTCGCAGTCCCAACAAGTAAGCCGGCGATAGAGAAGCTGAAGGAGGGCGTGCAATCTGCGGAAATGAAGGGGGAGGAAGAGGTGAACGCGCCCTGGCTCCCGAGTCCCATATCGGTTGGGGAAGCGAAGCGGATTGTCACGACCTTCGAGGACGTCTTCGCCGACATGGAGTCGGGTAAGCCGTTCGACCCGGAAAAATCTCGCAGGCCGGCTCGGAACAATATTGGGCCTAAAAAGCAGCTTGTGCTGAGAGCCAACATCGAGGCGCTCGAGTACGAAGAGTTGCGACGCGAGGCGCTGCAGTCAGTGCCAGTTGAACCTAAGCTGCCCAAGAGCATCCGCCCCGAGTATGCGCTGCTTCCGCACCAAAGGGCGGGACTTGCCTGGATGCAGCACCTGTTTAGCCTCCAGACCGAGTATCAGGTCAGGGGAGCCGTGCTTGCGGATGACATGGGGCTGGGGAAGACGTTCCAATTGCTGGCGCTGATGGCTTGGCTACTTGAACTCGACCCTGACATGCATCCCATGTTGGTTGTTGCTCCAGTCTCGTTGCTCGAGAATTGGGCTGAAGAGGCAAACAAGTTTTTCGCACCGGGTACATTGCCTCTGTTGACTGCCTACGGTGACGGTCTTGCCGAATTGCGCGTGCCACGCGCTCAGATTGACCAACGTCTCCAGACTGAGGACGGGCTGGTTAAGTTTCTGCGCCCGAACTGGGTTGGCAGCGCGAAGGTAGTACTAACGACCTACGAAACGCTGCGCGACCTTGAGTTCTCATTCGCGGCACAGAAATGGTCTTTGATGGTTTGCGACGAAGCGCAGCGTATCAAGAATCCAGCTGCGATGGTGACCCGGGCTGCAAAAAAGCAGAACGTGGCGTTCAAGATTGCCTGTACGGGCACTCCAGTTGAAAACACGCTCGCTGACATGTGGTGCCTTTTCGATTACGTGCAGCCGGGTCTGCTGGGCGCCCTGAACGATTTTGGCCACCGGTACAGAAAGCCAATCGAAGCCAAGACTGAAGAGGAGAAGGCTCGCGTCGACGAGTTGAGGGCACGCATTGCGCCGCAGATTCTTCGGCGTCTCAAGAGCCAAGTGGATACGGGTTTGCCGCCGAAGATTGTGGTGGAGGGATGCCGGCGCCTACCGCTTTCGAGCACGCAGCGTAATTTATATGCAAAAGCCATCGAAAGCTTCAAGAAGCGCGGAGACCAAACGCACACGACGCCGTTCAAGAATCACCTCGGCTTACTGCATTACCTTCGGTTGCTCTGTACCGACCCTCGACCGCACGGCTTAGGCATCTTCAGGCCTGAACCTGTCAGCCAATATCGAGAGAAGGCGCCGAAGCTTGACTGGTTGCTCAACCAGCTTCATGCCATCAAGGCCAAAGGCGAGAAGGTCATAGTGTTCTGTGAGTTTCGGGAGATTCAGCGGCTCCTACAACACTACATTGAGGCCGAATTCGGACTACGTCCCGACATTATCAATGGTGACACTAAGGCGTCGGCGAGTCACGCAGCCAGCCGTCAAAAGCGAATCAAGGCCTTCCAGGATGCTCCGGGGTTCGGTGTTCTCGTGCTTTCGCCAGTTGCTGTCGGCTTCGGCGTCAACATTCAGGCGGCGAACCACGTCGTTCACTACACTCGAACCTGGAATCCGGCCAAGGAGGACCAGGCCACCGACCGGGCCTACCGCATAAATCAAAAGAAGCCCGTGTACGTCTACTATCCGGTGGTCCGCGCTGATGACTTCACGACCTTCGATGTAAAACTCGACATGCTGCTTGAATACAAGCGCGGCTTGGCGGAAGACATGTTGAACGGCGCCGGGGACGTCGCGCCTGGGGACTTCAACTTGGCCGACGTTGTTCCCGAGTCAGAGGGTGCAGACATGCACGAACGCATCACGCTCGACATGGCATTACGCATGGGGTGGCAGCATTTTGAATGCTTGGTTGGCGCATTGTGGAGCAAGCGCGGGTACGATTGCTATCGCACGCCCAGCACGAATGACAATGGTGTGGACATAGTTGCTCTCGCCGGTAGTAGGGGGCAGCTCATTCAAGCCAAGACAAGCGGGACTGATGGTGCCACGCTTGGATGGGAGGCTGTTAAGGACGTCGTGACCGGCGAAGCTTTCTACCACCGTAGGCACCCAACGGTGGAGCTTGAAAAGGTCTGTATCACGAACCAGTTCTTCAACAGACAGGCACATGAGAATGCTGTTTTGAACTCAGTAGAGCTCTTGGACCAAACGCATTTGGGCAGTCTGCTTAAAAAGCACGAAGTAACGATGCTCGAGGTGGAGCGTATGCTGTATGCGGAGTGGCAGCAGTCCGAGGACTAATGACGTCTTTATGGGCTACGAGTCATGAAAGAGAAATGCGAACAGTGTGGCTGCACTCCGCATGCGCCACGTCGCAGATGTCAAAAATGTAGAAGACTAGTCTGCATAAGCAATTGCTGGTCCAGGAACTGGCGGACCTGCAATTCGTGTGCACCGGCTCAGCCGAACAAGGCTCGCAGCAACGCGACAGAGAAGGATGAGAGTGACGTTCTGCGCTGCAAGATTTGCCGAGCTCCGCTGAGTCCGTCAGAAAGCCGGTGTGCTAAGTGTTTCTGGCTTATAAGCTGAGCTCACGGACGCGCCCATGGCAGATGAACACGCAGCGTTAGTGCAGTCGGTTCTGCTCCGACTCGGCCGCAACATCCTGATGTTCCAGCAGATTGAATCCGGTCTGAAGCTCATGCTGCCGTACATGCACCCGAAAGGGAGTGCTAGCGGCGATGATGCGTTCGCTAGTTTCCGGGACAAGGCCAAGCAGCAGACGCTAGGGAAGCTCGTAGAGAGTTTTTTGGAATCGGCGACGGCAGATGGCGAGGCGCTGGCCCGATATATGGAGCGTATGGTCAAACAGCGCAACCAGCTCGTTCACCATTTCCATGAGATGCCTGGTGTCTCGCTGTTGACTGTGGCCGGCTGCCGGGCCGCTATGCAGGTTCTCGACGACCAGCATCGCGAGGCGCAACCCCTCCAGGACCTGGTACAGGTGCTAGGCGTCAGCTTGGGGGAGTCCATGACCAAGGAGAATACCGGGGACAACACCGAGTTGGTGGCCGTCTACACGGCGCTGAAGCGGCAGCTGCCTGCACATGTGGAGTACGTCGACCTGTCCGACCCGTCCAAGACGAATTGGCCCACCACGCGCATCGTGCGAGCGCTCCAGCAGGCTGAGTTGCAGACCGACCCCGTGCACGGCATGACCTCGCTTGCCCGTGCCGGCGCCTTTCTCCGCTCGCTCGGCGATGACCTAGGTCCCCAGGCCTATGGTGTCGGCAAGCTCAAGCGCATCCTCCTGTTGTCTGGCGTCTTCGATGTGGTTGAGCACCGTCCGCACGAAGGTGCGGAGCCCATCACGCTCTATCGCAGCAAGCCCGCCGACAGGCTCGACTTCGCGTGAATCCGATGATGGCCGGAGGAAATCATTCGCGCTCAGAGCGAGCTATGAGCCCGACAACACTGAGGTGTGGAAAAGCCGCCCTGAAGTGGGCGGCTGGGAACGGTCAGTGCGAGTCCGCTGGCGCAGCCGCAGTAGTTTCCTCTTGGGAAGCCGGTTGCTGTGTCGACTTGGCAATCTTTGTCGCTTCAAACGCGAAGACGAGCAGCGTGCCGGTCGGCTTGCCGGGGAAGATGAGTTGGTCAAGGTAGACTTCCCGGCGTGTCTCGAGTACCACCAGCGCTTATTCTGTCGATTCGGGCGTCGTATCAAGTTCGTGCGCGAAAGCGCCATGGTCCATTTTGAGGGCGCGGATGCTGATGCCGTCGTCGACGGTTAAGGTGCGCTTGCACCCAATCGCCTTCCTTGATATGCCCATGCTGTGCACGAATTCGGTAGGTATGCGCAGCGCAAAGCTACTGCCCCACATTGCGATTTGCAGAATCATTGCGCCCTCTTTGATATACATTGACGTTCAACATAGTGCTCCGTCTCATGGGCTCATTCAAGCATGGTCACTCCCGCAGTTTCCAGGAGACTAAGGGCTTCTATTTGGATTCGGCCGAGCCTGTGCTATCGGTCCGGATGCTTTTTCAGTGCCTAATGGGAAGGCATACCTCTGTTCGGGGCTGTTCTTGGGCCTAAAAGGTCGAAGCCGTTGACTTCACAATATGCCAGTATCATCCTATAACCTTGCACCGTCTCACAAGAACAGGAACGGGAGAAAACTTGAACGGGAAACTGGAGAGCGATGCTGCGCTGAAAGCTCAGCTAAATGCCGCCCTAGCCGGGGCCGCAGTGTCCAAAGGCGCTCAGGATTGGTACTCGAGGTTGGCCGCCTTCGTGGCCGAGGTTAAAGCTGGGATTCCCAGCAAGCTCGATGATGCCAATTTTTTGAAGAAGTTATGGGACGACAATCCGGTCGCCGCTACAGGAATGGGCTCCGTCAAGACGGCGCCGGCTCTGGCTGATGCCACCTTTCGAGATTGGTTTGCAGCCGAAGTGACGAAACCACTGCCACCGGACCCCGTGGCGGCAGAGATTCAACTTACGGCGCTCTACGATGGACTTCGGGACCGCCTTAAGGTTCTCTGCGGACGTACGCCGCGTTTGAAACTCAATCGTGTGCTGTGCGCTATATACCCTGAGCACTTCACGACAGTCGCCGACCCCGGCAAGCTACTATTTCTCCACAAGGAGATGGGTGGGGCGGCCAGCGACCATCCTGTTAGAGCGCACAAGGCGATTCGCACCCGTATCGATACAGTGCTCGGGCTGGTCAACGATACCGACCCCGTCGACATCGTGCGGAGGATTTGCCTGCCGTGGATGGTCTATGAGCGCATCGCGGACGATGGCATCGGTGATACGCCGATTGACCCGACGGAGCAAACAGCGTCGCTGACACCAGTACCTGCGACATTGCGGCGCAAGGGACTGACGTCCATGAAGGGCGGCTTCCAGACACTGCTGGGGTACCTTCCTGAACTCAGCGAGGGCGTTTCCAAAGAAGAATTCTCGGACATCATCAGGCAGAGCAACCCCGAACTCGCCCCGAGCAGCCTCATCACCTGCATCAACGTCGTTTCTCGAGAGTTTGACCTGTGTAAGCGCGACGGGGACACCTACCGGCTAAGCGCTCGTGGTATCAACTTGCTTGAGACGCAAGACCCAGACGAACTGGCTGACCACCTGCTAACCAAGATTCTTGGTGTCGACCACGTAGTGAAGGTATTGGACTCTGCGCCGCAGAGCAAGGCTAGCCTCGTCGCAATGCTTCAGAAAGTACACCCTGGCTGGACGTCTGATTTTGCCCCGACTTCACTGCTCGGATGGCTGACCAGTCTCGGGGTCATTGAGGTCGGCGATAAAAAGCAGTTAGAACTCACCGAACGCGGCAAGCGTTGGGCAGAACTTGTCACCTGGGAGCCAGAGAGCCTACCCGCGCCGACGGAGCCGGTGGTCGAGGTCAAGGGAGAGACTTCCGACGCCACGCAACTGCCGGCGTTTCCCGAGTTATGGCAACGCCTTTCTGCATTGGTTGCTGGAAAGCTCGTGCTGGAGAAGTCACTGGTCGCTCAACTCCACGCTGGACTCTGGTTTCACCCCGTTCGGCACTTCGCCGTTCTAACCGGCATTTCAGGGTCCGGCAAGACTCAGTTGGCGCTGAACTACGCTCTGGCGCTGGGCAATGTCGACAAGTACGACCATGACCGAGTCCGAGTTATCCCTGTCCAGCCGGGTTGGTATGACCCAAGTCCTTTGCTCGGCTACGTCAATCCCATCCAGGACTCATCCTACAGAAGCGCCCCGTTCCTTGACCTGCTGCTGCGCGCGGCCGCAGACCCCGAACATCCCTACGTAGCGATTCTTGACGAGATGAACCTCTCCCATCCGGAGCAGTATTTGGCACCAGTGCTATCCGCGATGGAAACCTACGGATGGCTCGACCTTCATCAACTCAGTGAAGAAACCACGCCTATCCCGAGGCGCGTGCGTTACCCAGCCAATCTCGCCATCATCGGCACCCTGAACATGGATGAAACCACTCATGGTCTGTCCGACAAGGTGCTTGACCGTGCCTACACACTCGAATTTTGGAACATCAACGTGCAGGACTTTCCGGGATGGGCCACCGCTCCGCTTGCCCCGGCGCTAAAGGAGAAGACTCAAGCTCTTCTCACTGCCCTCGGCGAGGCCCTTGCGCCAGTACGACTGCACTTTGGCTGGCGAACAATTAGCGACGTGCTGAGCTATCTGGCATTCCAGTCTGCATTCGCGCCATCCGAGACGGCTGCGCTCGACGACGTTGTGTACGCCAAGGTTCTACCGAAACTACGCGGTGAGACCTCTGCCAAGTTTCAAAAGGCACTTCAGGAAACTCATAAAGTTCTGGCAGACAACGGACTCGCCAGGTGTTGCGGCAAGGTTAAAAGTCTGCAAGAAGACCTCGTCGCAACGGGCTCGGCCCGTTTCTGGCGATAGGCTCGAGAGGGGCCAGTGGTGCTACGCATTCGAAGAGCCGACATACAAGACAGTGGCGTCTGGGCTGAAGTTCAAGCGCATAAGGTCCTAATGGGACTTACTGAAGACACGGACTATGTGCTTAGTGTCGGGCGTCCCGATGCTCGAGTGTATGTTGACGATGTCGAACTACGCCGCGATGGCTCATCGCTGTTCCTGTGGCGGCCTAGCTTTTACGCAGGGACGGTGGTGGTCGATGTTATTCTGCCTGGCGAAGTTAGCTCTCAATTTTTACTGGACGTCAGCCCGAGCCCTTCCAAGACCGGTCAATCCGAGTTCAATGCAATGGTCTCGGATATCAGGGCTTTCGACCAGACCCTGTTGAGCGGCGCGTCTTCGGCGACAATGGCGTTTGGACGGGAAGGACGTACGGGCAAGTATGAGAACGACATCATACTCGCTCGCTTGAGAGAGTATGGGCCGTCGTTTCTTGATTCGGTCGAAACGATTGGGCGCTCCCCTCATAGGTTTCTATCCGCCGACACCAAGGTACTCCCTCTCTCGCGGGTACGGCGACTGCATCATACATCGCTGCAGGACAGGCGGCTGGCTGCTATTGCCACTGGACGCGTATTGGGCACGGAGTCGATGGACTCGTTCCAAGTCAATAGTCGGACCTCTGCACCAACGTTCGACACTCCCGCAAACCGGTCAATGCTTGCGCTCTTGCGGCGTTTCCGAGCCGCCGTCTCATCCATACGTGAGAAAGTCTTGGACTCGAAGCTTGGAAGCCCGCTGGAAGAGCAGCGTCTCCGTGCTGGGCCACGACTACGTGACTTGGACAGCTTAGCGCAGCGCACACAGCAGCTGATGTTCACGCCACTATTTCGTGAGGTCACGTCCAGCGAGACATCGGCAGCTGGCCTTACACAAATAGCGGCGCAGCCTGCGTACAGTCGGGCCTACCGCCTTGGTTGCCGGGCGCTCCTAACGGAGGTTGAAGGAGGCCACGACAGCGACCAGCTGCATGTTCCCCCATCATGGGGAATTTATGAGACATGGTGCTACCTTTGTGTTGCGCAGTGCGTCACCGAGGTCACCGGCGTGACACCTATCGAGGCAGCACCCAAGGCGGTTTCAGCTGAACGCGCTCTGCGATTTGAGCTAGAGGACAAACGGTGGCTCGAAGTCCTTTTTCAAGCCACGTTCCCAGCCCTCAAGACACCGGCGACGCGAATTGGATGGAGCTTATCTAGGGAACGTCGGCCGGACATCGTGCTCATTGACAAGGGAGAGACTGGCCCACGAGCGCTCGTCTTTGACGCAAAGTGGAGAAGAGGGAGAGAGAACGTACTCGATGCCATGGAGTCCGGCCACATCTATCATGATGCCCTGAGAGTCGATGGGGCGTCGCCTGCACCGTGCCTGTTGCTCCTCCCTGGGCAAAGCTCGGTTCCTGAGTTGGAACAGGATGCATATGCTTACGGGTACGGTGTGGGTGCAATTAGTTCCGTGCGAGTTGAAGGAACTGGTAAAGCGCGAATCAGCGAAGTACTTAAGGCTTGGCTGACTAGTGATTGAGCGCCGGGGTCAAGGCCAGGTCTGCCGACCTTAGGCTGGCTGCCTCCAGCTCAGCAGGTCCTTGACCGGCGATGGTGTGTTCTGGCGTCGCTATTCGGACCACTCCGCATCCACTTCTCGCAACAAGTGACCTGCAAGGACGTAGTCCCCCAACTGCGCTGCCTTAGCCTCCAGCCGCTCAAGCTCGGCTGCGGGTAGCTCGCTCAATTCGAACCGACAGTACAGGTTCCTTTGCCGGAACGTCGCTTTTGGCCGCGATAGCCCTGCGACCAAAGCCGCCGGCGAGCTGACGGCAATATTTTCGTGCCCGCGATACTCAACGCGTATTCCGCGCTTGTCGCCAAGGCGGCCAAGCTCGATTGCGTCTTGCCATCCCGCCTCATAGTCCAGTTCCACCACCGTGACTCCCTCTGTTTCCAGGAGCCTCAGTGCCTCCCCTTTGGTGCCAGCTCGAGCTGTCGCCATTCTGTCCTCCACTGCATCTCTCGGCGGACACATCCCACTGGTCCGCTTCAAACAAAGCGCGTGACTATTTGGGCGCCACTTTGGTCCTGGTCACATATTGCACCAGCATTGTAAGCGGAGGAACAGCTTTCCTTGCGGGAGTCTGGCTCGGCGAGTGGATTGGGGCGGTGCATTCGTAATAATTTTGCGAAATGCGAAACAGGCGGCGCCAGAAATAGAAATAATCTATGATTGCGCCGTACACATTACTGGAGGAAAAAATGGCTACCTACAAGCAACTCGTCGCAGAAAAAGAAGCGCTTGAAGCAAAGCTCGCGGAGATGCGTGCGAGCGAAACCGCTGGTGTCATTGAGCAGATTCAAGGCTTGATGGCAGAGTATGAGTTGACGATTGACGACATTGCCACAAAGCGTCGCCGTGGCCGGCCGGCGGCTGGCGCCAGAAAGGCGGCCGCCAAGCCGAAGACTGAGTTGCCACCGAAATATCAGGACCCCAAGACTGGTGCCACTTGGTCCGGACGCGGGCGCGCACCGGCTTGGCTTGGCAAAAATCGCGCCAAATTCTTGATTGCAGAGTAGCGGCCATTGGCTACTGTCTTACACGGATGTGCGACGGTGGTCTATCACCACGCGAGACTTCTTCACGGGCCAGCAGGAAGGCGAACTGCATTTGCTTCGCGTCGGGCCAGAGTCTCTCGAAGCTGGCTCTGGCCAACGGTCAACATTACCGAAGCAGTTATCTACTCGCTACGGTCAAGCAGGATTGCATCAACTTCGATGTCGAACCCGACAAGGCCACTTTGAACAAGTGTCCTTGCGGGGGGCGGGTTGTCTACGTACTCGGAATATATCGCATCGAACTCCTTCGCATCGGCAGGATTCTTCAGGAAGACATTCACTTTGACGGCATCTTTCAGCGAGAGCCCAGCGGCCCGTGCCGCAGCTTCGAGATTGTCAAGTGTCATCCTCGCTTGGAACGAGAATGGTTTGTCTCCGTGTCGAACGTTCCCACAATCGCGCGGCGTCTGACCCGAAAGGAAGACAAGTCCGCCCGCATTGATAGCAACGCTGTAGGTGCCTGCCGGCACAGGTGCACTCTGACTTGAAAAGACTTGGCGACTCACGAGTGCTCTCCCTTCAGTCCCGGTAGCGATGGACCAGTTCCACAATTCTCTCCACCGCCGCAACCGCCGCCTCGTGATTCTGCGAGAAGTTGAGACGAATGCTATCTGTCGAATCGGGGCAGAATTCGGTTCCGGGGGTGACGATAACGCTGGCCTGGTAGCGCAAATTACGAACGAATTGGTGGAGGGTGACTGCAAGCTTGGGAAGGCGCGGGAATAGGTAGCTTCCTGCCTCGGGCACGCGGGTAATGACGTCGCCTGAAGTGCCCAGCACCTGAATGAGGTCGTCGCGGATTGCCTGGTGCTTTGCGATGCGGTCCTGCATCCAGTTTGCATGTTCGTCGAACCATGTTCGCAGGACCGCCTGGGAATACCCAGGTGCACGCAATGAGACGATAGCCTGAAGTTTTTCCATGCGGTCAATGAGCCGAGCGCTGCCAAAGGCGACGCCCAAACGGTAGCCGCTCAGCGACTCAGTCTTCGACGGACCCATGATGGTGACAACGTTCGAATTGTCGATATCCGTCGCTCTCAGGTGCGAATAGACTCGTCCGGGATAGAGCAATCGAGAATACAGTTGGTCGACAATGACGGTCGCGCCATATCGATTGGCCAACGTTGCAATTTGTTGAATCTCGTCCTGCGAGTATATGACGCCGGTTGGGTTGTTCGGGTTCGAGAAAATGAACGTCTTTGCGCCAGCCTTGAATGCTGCCTCGAGCTGGCTCAAGTCAATACCAGAATGGGATTCATGGCCGAGATAGTCCAGAGTAATCGGAACGATATGGCCGCCCATGAATTCAACTAGCTTGCGGTTTGCAAAGTAGTCGGGGCGAACAATCGCAACTTTGTCTCCGGCGGAGACCGTTGCCGCAACTGCTAGGAATAGCGCGCCTTGGGTGCCGGGGGTGATGATAAGCTCAGTAGCAGCGGACACGGGCGCACCGGTAAAGGCTGCGAGGTGCGTCGCGAGAGATTCGCGGATATCTGCGCGCCCGCGATACTCGGTGTAGGCTTGTTCCCCACCGCTCTTGACGCCGCGAATGAATTCATCAAGGGAGCCGGGCGTCGCCTCAAAGGCGCTGCGATTGACATCACCATGAGAGAAGTCGACGGGGACGCCTGGCAGAGAGTCGCCACGCAGTTCTGAGCTGTCAGTCGTCGAGCTTTGGCGTACTTCCTGGCCTGGTGCGTTCTCGGTGCCCAGCTTGGCGAATTTCTCTTCAATTTGACTCATGATTTCCTTCTTGAGAAGTTGGAAAGGTCGGTTCTACGTACGCGGAAGTGCTAGTGCGGCCTCCCACCCAATGGCAGTCGGCGCGGCTCACAAGCACGGAGGCTCGCTAGCTTGCGGTAGGTGAGAGGCTGGAATCTGCCTGTGGCTCCTGCAGCAACTGAGAGAGCAGAGGCAAATCGACATTCCCACCGGAAAGTACGACTACAGCGTCGTGTCCGTTCAGGTTCATCCGTCCAGCCAGCAAAGCCGCCAATGCAACGGCACCGCCCGGTTCAACCAGTACGCGGAGCTCCTCGAGCGCAAAACGCATGGCTGCGACGACTTCCTTATCCGAGACGGCAACTGCGCTATCGAGCCGGTGCTGGTTTATGGCATAGGGAAGCTCAGCTGGCGTGACAGCTTGCAGGGCGTCACAAATAGAGTTAGCGCCCGGAGAATTCCGTTCACGTTTGCCGTTTCGAAGCGAGCGGACTGTGTCATCGAATTCTTCGGGCTCGGCTGCGACCACAGACGCGCCCGTGTCAAGTGCGTTGAGTACGATTCCGCAGCCCGCCAAGAGGCCGCCGCCTCCGCAGGGTGCCGCGAATGTGCGAAGGTTCAACAAGGCGTCGGCAGGAAGGTCCTCAAGAGCCTCTAACGCTACTGTTCCTTGGGCAGCCAGAACGTCGGGATGGTCCCCGGGAGGGATGAGGGTCCCGCCTGCTTCTGCGAGCAGTTGCATGCCGATTTTTTCGCGGCTCTCATGCTTGCGGTCGTAGTGAACGATTCGCGCGCCCTGCGCCAATGCGCGTGCAACCTTATTGCGAGGAGCGTCGGCCGGCATCACGATGGTCGCGGGCATGCCAAGCTGCTTTGCGGCCCAAGCAATCGCTTGGCCGTGGTTACCGGTCGAGTAGGCGACTACGCCGCGCTCCCGCTGACTACCGTCAAGAGCGAGCAGGGCGTTGAAAGCGCCGCGGGCCTTGAAAGAGCCGGTTACCTGGAGGCATTCGGCTTTGAGCCATACGCGCGCACCTACTAGTTGCTCCAGCCGTGGAGAACGCAATAGTGGAGTGCGGACTACGTATGGTGCAATGGCCATGGCGGCGCGACGAACGTCGTTGAAACCTGGGACTCGCAGCGAGCCAAGAGTCTCGTGGTCAATATGAGATGGGATGGGGTGCGTCATGATGCGCGACTTAGTGAGACATGATTCGCGAAAGGAAGTCCTTCGCGCGTGGTGATGCCGGCGCCGAGAAGAAAGCCTCCGTTGATACGTCTTCGATGATTTCGCCGTGGTCCATGAAAATCATGTGGCTGGCTGCGCGGCGGGCGAATCCCATCTCATGGGTCACGACCGCCATCGTCATGCCTTCCTGAGCGAGTTCCTGCATCACCCCGAGAACTTCGCCAATCATCTCCGGGTCAAGCGCGGAGGTTGGTTCATCGAACAACATGACAGTGGGGTCCATGGCCAATGCGCGAGCGATGGCGATGCGCTGTTGCTGCCCTCCAGAGAGTTGTGCAGGATAGGCGTCGATTTTGGTGGGAAGACCAACGCGTTGCAGCAGCACCCGTGCGCGGGACGCCGCTTCATCTCGATGGCGCCCGAGAACCCGTACGGGAGCGAGACAGAGGTTTTCGAGCACGCTGAGATGGGGGTACAGTTCGAAATGCTGGAAAACCATACCAACGCGAGAGCGCAACTTATGGAGATTTGCGCCGCGTTCGGTGAGTTCCGTTCCATCGATGCGGATACTTCCGCCCTGAAATGGCTCCAGGCCGTTGAAGCATTTAATGAGAGTGCTCTTGCCGGACCCCGATGGGCCGCAAATCACAGCGACTTCTCCTCGGCGAATCGTCAGACTGCACCCCTTGAGAATGGGTGTATCGCCGTACGACTTGCGAAGTTGCGTCACTTCAATCATTGCATCGATGTCCTGCCGCAGATGCGGACCGGGGACGGGGGCGGTTGCAGCAGCGTTTGGAAAGCTAGTGGGGGTCATGCACGGCTCCAGCGCCGCTCGGCAAGGTGCGCGAGCGTGGAAAAAGTGGCACAGATAATGAAATAGACGATGGCGGCGAACAGGTACATCTCCACCAAGCGGTTTTCACGCGTGGCTACAATGCCTGCCGACGTCATGAAGTCGCGCAGCGAAATGACATAGACCAGTGATGTATCCTGGAACAGGATTACGGCTTGAGTGATAAGCACCGGTAGCATGTTTCGCAGGGCTTGGGGCAGTACGACGAAGCGCAATGCCTGATAGGGTCGTAAGCCAGATGCTGCCGCTGCCTGCCACTGGCCAGGGCGCACGCTCTGCAGTCCTGCTCGTAGAATCTCCGAGTAGTACGCAGCTTCAAAAAGCGAGAACGCTATCAACGCGGACGGCAGCGCTCCCACGGGGCGACCCAATACAAGTGGCACTAGGAAATAGAACCAGAAAATCACCAGAATCAGTGGTACGGCTCGGAAGCCATTGACATACAGGGCTGCCGCACGTGCAAGCCAGGGAGGACCAGAAAGGCGCGCAACAGCTAGTGCCAGCCCCAATACCATCCCGGCTGCCATGGCCACAAGCATGAGGAATAGGCTCATTGCCATTCCATCGAGTAAGAATGACCAGCTTCGTGAAATTGCAGAAATATCAAAGTCCATGTCATGCGCTCCGCATTCCCGGAATCGCCAAACGCCTTTCCAACTTGCGCATGCCGTACGTTACCGAGAGCGCCAAGGATAGGTAGACCACTGTGGCGGCCGTGAAGGCTTCGAATCCGTTGAAGGTGTAGCTCTCAATCTGCCGACTTTGAGCGGTGAGCTCATAGACGCCAATGGTCAGCGCTAGAGCGGAGTTCTTGAATACAGTGAGGAACTCCGATGTCAACGGGGGCAGTACGATGCGTATGGCTTGTGGCAGCAGTACGTAGCGATACATTTGCGGGACCGTAAGACCCGACGCGCGTGCAGCGGACGGCTGGCCACGAGGGATGGAGCGGATTCCCGCACGTACTTGCACGGCTACGCGGGCGGCAGTGAAGAGTCCGAGCGCCGCTATCGCATTCCAGACCTCGGGATGAGGCAGGTCCCGCTTGAGCCAATCGCCAGCCGCCGTGGGCAGCAACTCCGGCAGCACAAAGAACCACAAGAAAAGCTGCAGAAGAAGCGGGACGTTTCGAAAGCACGCTACGTATACCGGTGTAATAAGTCGGATGCGGCTCGGAAGCGAGCCGATGACTCCCAGGACGACCCCGAGTCCTAGGGCGAAAGTCCATGCGGCCAGCGAGATAATGAGTGTCGCTACCAGGCCTTCAATCAGCCATCCGAGGTAAGGTTCCGCTACGAGTACGGACCAATTCCAAGCGTAATTCATGGTCGGTTTCCTCTACGGGCGCGTCACTCTGCCAGGGCCGCGAGCTTGAAGGCTGCAGCCAAGTCATTGGACATCGGCACCTGCAGCGGGGAGAACCATCTGTCGTAGGAGGCTTTCAGCTGACCATCACGCACTTCTCGCGCGATGGTGGCGTTCACAAGGCTCAGAAACACCGTGCTGTTCTTCTGAATCATGAGACCGTAGGGGTCGAAGGACAGGGCCCGTCCCACGACTTCATACTCGGAAGGATTCGGTGCGCTCTTGCGCAGGCCGAACAACAGGATGTCGTCGGTGGAGAACGCGTCCACGCGACCCGTCGAAAGAGCAAGGAAGCCTTCGGCGTTGTCACGCACGGGAACGATGCGAACGTTCAACTTCTTGGCCTCGATGAGCCCCTTGACCAGGCGTTCGGGTGTCGTATTGATTGGCAGTGCTACCGCTTTCCCAATCAGGTCTTCGACCTCGCGCACGCGGGAGCCCTTGCGGACAAGGAGTCGAGTGGTGGAGATAAAGTGTGGTGCGCTGAAGTCGACCTGCTGCTGTCGTCCCAGCGTGTTGACTGTAGAGCCGCATTCGATATCCACAGTGCCATTTGAGACGAGAGGGATTCGGTTCTGAGGATTCACCGCCACGAAGTCCACCTTCAGGGTCGGTGCCTTCAGGCGCTGTCGGACGTCTTGCACGACCTTCATGCAGAGGTCAATCGCATAGCCGACGGGCTTTTTCTCGTCGTTGAGGAACGAGAAAGGAATTGAAGTCTCTCGATAGCCAATCGTGATTACGCCTTTGGACTTGATGCGTTCGAGTACCGGGTCGGTACTTTGTGCGAAGGCCTGGGCGCTGGTCAGGCAAGCGATGGCGAAGGGCGCGAACGCAAGCAGCGCGCGTGCAGTGAGGCTGGTGGTCTTCATGGTGGTGTCTCCCCAATACTTTTACGGACGGACGACTATCGAGCGTCGACTTCCTTCGTGCCTGTCAGAACCGCTACCAGTTCTGCGAGGCTCGACACCGTCAAATCCGGACAGGCCTCTGCGGCACCTTCGCCAGACAGGCCGAGCAGACGGCCAGGGCGATTAATCCAGGCGCTGCGCAGGCCGAGTTTGTTGGCGGGCGTGATGTCTGCTCGCAGGCTTTGACCCACGTGAAGAATGCGGTCGCGTGCGACGCCGAGCCGCATCAGGTCGCCGATGCCGGTATCGAAGTGGGGCCAGTCCGGCTTGTAGGCGCCTACGCGCTGGGCGGTTACCACCACGTCGAACTCGAAGTTCAGGATGCGGCACGAAGTGTTGAGCGAGGCGACGTCGATGTTGCTCAGTGCGCCAATGCGTGCCGACTGTTGCAGTTGCTTGAGACCATCGCGGCTATCTGCGAAAGCCGGCCAGGTGTGCGGGCTAGCGGCGAATTGGCGCCGGCGGTCAACGTTGACCGGCACCTTGAACTCGGCGCAAATGATGTCGAAGCATTTGGTCAGAACCTCTGGGTAGAGGTGAGCGGGGCGCTCCTTCTGCACACAGGCTCGAGCGCCATCGAAGGTCATCACCAGCGTCTCGGCGTCGGCAGTGACATTGTTCTCGGCAGCCCAGCGGAGAAGAAAGTCGGCGATAGAGGGCTCCCAGTCAATCAGAGTACCGTAGACGTCAAACGTGATGGCGTCGAAGTCGGAAAGTTTGAGGGTCATGCTAGAGCTCATCCTGAGTCATGGTTAGGGAATGTCCGCTACTAACGATTATCGATAATCGTTAGTCGGTAATCGGGAACTTACGCCTCGCCAGGAAGTGTGTCAAGATTTGGTTGTGTGGAACTTGGATGGGGGTAAACCCGTGGTGCAGCTTTCTTCGTTGGCGCAAGCAGTGCAGGAAAAGCGCCAGCCAATCTCAAATGTGGTGGCTGATGCACTTCGCGAGGCGATATTTAGTGGCGTCTTCAAGCAAGGCGAGCCATTGCGACAAGACGCGATTGCGAAGCAGTTCTCTGTTAGCCAAGTGACCGTACGTGAGGCGCTTCGGCTGCTTGGTGAGGAGGGAGTTGTAGAAATTGTGCCGAGACGTGGGGCAATCGTCGCATGCTTGTCAGAAGACGATGTACGTGAAATCGTCGAGTTGCGCGTCACGTTGGAATCGACGCTGATTACGAAGGCGATTCCGAATCTGACGGCCGCAGACTTTGCAGAGGCGGAGCGGATTATTTCTCAGCTCGAAAAGGCTAAGAACCTCGAGGAGCAGCTAGCGCTCAATGTAGACTTCCACGGCCATCTATATGCCAAGGCGCAAAGGCCACGGACGCTCGCTACGCTTGAACGGCTTCGGGTAGCGCTTGAGCCGTACCTGCGTATGCTGTGGACGCGGTCGGAGTACAAGTCTGAGTCCCAGGACGACCATCGAGAAATACTTGGCTTGTGTCGTGCTGGCAACGTGCGCGGCGCACAGCGCGTCCTTGCTTCTCATATTTCACGAACTGGCGAAGCCATCATTAGCTTACTGCCGACTCACGGTGCTCGTAGTTAGATTGTTGCGGCGACTCGGCTCGGGCAATTGGTGTGCAAGTTTGCCCGCCACGATGACGGTACCGACGAATTCGCGCCCCGAAAGACCACATCGACGCGCGTGACTATCTTCTTGGTCACCCGTCGCGCGCAGAAGGCTTCGTGCCGTGACACGCTATACCTGACTTCGACTCCGGCTTGACAAGGGTTCATGGTGCCCAAGTTCGCTGACTCGGTAACGAGCCACGTAAGTAAGCAGCCACCCGTCAACGGGTGGCTGAAATCAAAATCAATTCCTAGCCCTCTTGGGCCACCACCGCCTCTGCCGTGGCCGCAGCTTGTTGCGTCGGCTTGGCTATCTTTGTCGCTTCAAAAGCGATGATGAGCAGCGTGCCGGTGGGCTTGCCCTCGCGCGACAGATAGAAGTCGGTCTTCAGCTTCCCAGTGACCTTGACGAAGTCACCTTTGGCCAGCCCGGGGTCCACATCTTTCATGATTCGCACTGTGTACCAGGTCGGGTCATTGTCAGCGCCGCGCTGGCTTTCGCAGACGCGAAATTCATAATAGCCCTTGCCGGACGCTTTCGTTTCCTTGCGAACAGGCGCGGTCGCTACGTTACCAAATGCTTGCATTTTTAGATGTCCTCGATATCGTTTGTCGATGGATGTCCATCTCCTCGTATAGCGAGCACTACGAAGTCAGGTTTCGGACAACGTCAGGAAGTGGTGAGGTGACAGGCTGCCACGGGCCGAAAGCGCTCGGGCGCCGGTATGGCAGATAGTTCTCCCCGAGCCATCCGGTAAGAGGGTGCTTGTTTTTGGCGTCAAGCCGGACCTTCGGGAGCCAGGTGGGGAGCAGTTGAATGATGACATGACCGACACATTGTTCGACAAGACTCGTGCGGCCATCGGGATGTCGACGTTCCAGTAGGGCACGCACCTCAAAAATGCCACCGTCGATTTCATGGAATGCGCGCGAACCAGTGGTCAGTGGTTGGCTGTTCGAAGCTACTACTTGCGCGCGTACGAGTGCCAACGCCCGCTTCAGAATACGCTCTGTCTTTGCATGTACGACCACTCGACGCAGGACATGTCCCGTCGCAATCTTGCCTCCGATGCGTTGAACAAGAGCGACGAGCGACGCTTCGCGGTCGTCGCCTCGCTTGCTTCTGTCGATTTCGAACCACGTGACACCGTCTGGCTCGTAAGCAAGCACATCGGGCCGAAGAAGAAGGCTGCGTTTCTTCCCAGAGACATCCAAGAAGCCTTGTTTAACCGGCTCGCCGTCCTTGCGGCCTTTGTTCAGGTTTTGAAGCGCTTCGGACTCAGTGTGCGCTGCTAATCCACGCACCTCGCAAGCGATAGTGATGAAGTGCATCCAGAGGGCATGCTCTGGATTTGTCATATCTGCACAGCGCCGAACCGACGCAGCCGCATCGACGCCGTGGTCATCGAGCCACCGAGCGCCGGCTACAGTAAGTCCATACACATGTTGGAAGCGGTCTGTACGGTAATGCAGCAAGAGCTTTTCTTTCTTGAGCTTGCGCATAGCATTTTGTGCTGCTGTCAGCGCGGCCTTGAAGGGGCGTTCCGGAAAGCAATGGAGCGCGACATCAATCGTGCGAATGATGCGAAATCGATTCGCGATTGAGAGGGCGCGTAGGTGGATAGCCTGACGAAGGTAGTTAGTGGGTATGGTGGCGGCGAGACCTCGGTCAACTGACTGCCTTCCGCGCTTACCGGCTGTGTGTCGAGCAGATACGCTCCCAGCTGTCTCGGCGTCATCAGCAGGCGTGACGCGTGATACCGGGTGCGATGTAGCCATGTCACCGGAAGGTGTGTCCGTGGAATCTGCTGTGAGTGCCGCGCGCATACCGATGTTGGCATCGTCGGGGGCGGCGTTCGGTGTCGTCGAGGATTGGCGCATAGTGTTGCTCCGGATATGAGTTTACGAGGCCACCGGGTCGTCGTTCGCCTCGTCGGGCGCACAGGTGGTGGTTCTTCCTGTAGCAACACCGTACTAACCAGCTATAAATAGCTGCACACCACATTGCGTCCGGTAAATGTTGGTGCACCCGATGCTTCGTAGCGCGGCCGGATGAGGGCAGGGGGCAGCTGTCTATTCCCCGCATCCAGCCTCACGCGCTTGGGGCGCGTGGCACCGACGCTTCCGTCGCGACGTACCTCAAAGCGATTGTTCCTTCTGCCCGGCTGCGCCGGTGCGAAACCCCCGCCGCCCGACAACCCTTTTTTCGATGCCATCCGTACTCTCATCGGGCGGCAGCGCAAGTGTGCTTTCGGCGTGCCGTTTCATCGTCGGCTGCCCCACGCTGCGCAAGCAAATGTTTTCCCGGCGCAGCGCGGGGACCCCGCGCCGGATGCAATGCTCTCGCTGCCGCGCTCGCATGTGTCATCAATGTCGCACGCGCTGGGCGGGCGGCGGGGGTTTCGCCCCCGCTTGCCGCGCCCGGTCGCGAGCAACTGTTCTCCCATAATCGTTCGACCAACGTCGACCGCCCCTTCCTGCACGCAACCATTCGTGCCATCAATGCCCGCGGCTGCACGCCGCGCCGTCCGCCTGCTGGTCCTCCAAGGAGCAGTTCTTTGGTGCCATCAGGCCAGGCGTTTGCGGAAGCCGTCCTGACCAAGGCTGAGGGCTCCGTCGCTTGTGTGCCTTAGTGATACCCGAAAGCGTAGCCCACTAGCGCAGGCAAAGTGCTCCGCATGCACTCGGCACGTAACGGTGGGGCCGACCTGATGTATCGCGCGCGCCTATACGTGGCATCACTCACTAGACATCGGGAGGTGTCACATGCATGCAAAGAAGCGAGGCAACCGCGTCAACCTTTATCGTTCCAGCTATGTCCGAAAAGGCGAGAATGGCAACACACATGGCTACGCGGTCTCAGCGTTTGTCGGGAGCTTGCCTGTCGACTCGCGGGAAATTCCCCCATTGCTGGCAAAGACGTTGACGGCAGAGGAGCGCCAGTACGTAGAGCGTGTCGTCATTGAGCCCGCTTTGCGTGCAATGGAGGAGAAACAGCGGGAAGCACAGGAGCGGGAGTGGGACCCCCACTGGCGCATTGATGAAGCATTGAGCCTACTGCGAGAGGCGAGCGAACGAATTCTTGAGGGCTCCGTGGCTGCTGATGCGGGTCAGGTTGCCCGTCTATGGAAACTGGTTGGCGAAATTGGTGGAGTTAGAGACCTGCCGCCGCCGGAGGCGAGCATCAGTAAGTCAGATGCAGACCCACTGGGGGATGCGCTAGCGGCTGTGCAGCGAGCGGTGCAATCTGTGCGCGCTGGTCACTATGGCCCTGCGCCTGAGTCGGGGATGAAGTCCACTAGTGTCTATCTGGCTTGGAGTGCAATCACGTCTGCTGTAGGCGGGCGCGCCGAGGACAGTCTGTTGCGCGCGCTGCAGGGCGAAGGGTGGGTACGACAGGCTGCTCCGCGCGCTAGTTTAGGCTGACGTCCCGCAAGCGGATTCGGTGGGCAGTCTGAAAAATAGCATGAGGGACTGCCCTCTGGGTTTTACGGGCAGGAACGGATGCCTCGAACTAGCTCGCGCCTATAGCGTGGATGAGACGCTTCTCATGAAATATGAGGCGGACCTGGACGCATACATGCTGGGGTAGGTCCCTGTAGCGGCTTTTCTGTGGGTAACCAAACGGCGTCAGGCGAGGAAATGGCCCGCGGGGAGGATGCCTGAAGGATGCGTTCCTTCATCAGTTGCAGCGTGGGCTCCCCTTACTTCTGTCTTTTGTGTCCGCCGGCTGTGCTGAGGGTGGCTCGGGCATTAAGGCCGTCTAAATCCCGCTTCATGGTCGTCACAAAGCTCTCCGCCATGCTGTGCTCCGTTGACTGCACACCGGCGTGGTCAGAGGCTTCAAACCGATGGCCGAGGCGAATGCGCCTGGTATTTTCCGTCGTGTAGCCTGGGCCGTTGTCGCTCAGCCATTCCATTTCCGGCGGCGGGGCGCGCTTCATCCATCATCGTCGAGCGGCTACGCCGCAGCATGTTCACTAGTGTGCCGGGAGTTGATTGCAGCCATCGAAGATGCGTTGCTCACTACAACCCACTGCTTGCAAAAAAACCGTTCAGTACCCAACTTCATGGGGGGTACTCAAGATTTGTCAACTTTGGTCGATACCACACATCACATATACACACATACCTTTGAAAGGACTTGCGAATGGCCGGAAAAATGTGCCCCAGATGTGGGGAGCAAACATTTTTTGAAACGCTGGAAGGAAGTGTTCGCGATGCAGTCACACCATGACGCTGCCGGCCAACAATGGCAAAGGCGGGCAGGGCGCGCGCTGCTCGAATTGCGGCGAGAACAAGGGTATTTAATGGAATCTGTCGATACATGGTGCACTACGCTTCTAGCGCATCGCTTCTGCTGACTCTGGATTGAAGCGTCGGCGTCCAACTTGGCCTCCGGCTACCTGCTTACTCAGGAGGTAGCCTCTGCGAACTAGCCGAACGCCTCCCGATTAGGGTGTCACCGCTCGGGTCCTCCGAGAATGCGTGTGCTTGGGGGACTTCATAACAATGCTGCCCTCGGAAGTTGGCTCTTCCAGATGACGAAGGAGGGCGCCGTGTTTGCGGAAGAACTGCCAGATGCATAGCGACCGTGCTAAGGCACCGGCGCAAAAGCGCCGGCTCAAACCGCCAGCGCGGCATCACCGCGGTGTTGCAGCACCTCAGGCTTCGCGAGCAAACCACTCTGGCAGAGCGCGAAGTCGCTCCGTAAGCTGGCAGAGCCAGCCTTCGCAGTTTGAGGTTCGTACCACCCGCTGCGCTAAGCATCGACTCCAGAGCCTGCCACGCCTGTTCGACGTTACTCGGCTGATACGACTTCCCTTCGGAATTTCTCGCCAGAAAGGCTGTAGAGGTCGCGCTGCACCGACCTCTACCATAATCGCCAAAGACGTGCCAGCGCTCCGACAGTTGCTTCTTCTGGCGCTGTCGGCCGCATGGTCGTACTGGCTGAGAGTCTCCTCAATGAGACGCATTCCCGGGCGGTCGGACCCTGTTCATGCTAAATCTGACAGACAGCCCAGGCGCATTCGTCGCCCTGCTCCATATTCCACCAGTGCTCAACGCTCGGCTCATGGCCGCAGCTTGTGGCATCCCTGTAGACACCGCCAAATCCGTCCGCCAACGCACTGACGATATGCCATTGTTGTGCAACCCACATCGCTTTAGCCAGTGCCTCGGAAATCAAAAAATATGTGCCCGGTAGTGGCAAGCGAGGTAACACGGGCGGCTGGGGCGTCTCGGAGGGATGGATTCCTTAAGCTTAGCCTTGAAAGGAGCACATGCACGGCCTAAAGTACTTTGTTAGACACGTATAATCTTGTGCTAAGGGAGCCTACCGCAATGGCCAATGGTCACATAACTGAAATTGCCATGGTACTCCAAACGGAGACAATGGCTCTCGTCCCTGATAATGCAGTAGACCCGGTGGTCTTCAAAAAACCATTCGGCGAAACATCAACGCCAATTGGCAGCCGAATCAAAATTTCCGAACATAGCGTTGAAATTGGACAGTTGAATGGTGAATCCGCAGCCGTTCTCTTTGAAGTGGAAATCTCAGGATTTCAAGTTATCCTAGAAAGCGGAACTTCGCCGCACGCAGATTATGACGGAAGAAAAAATCTGAAAACTGTCAAGATATTTGCAGACACTTTAATTATTAAATCACCGTTCCGACTGCCTCAAACAAATGTAGTCATTTTCGCGCGCATCATCAAATTCATCAATGATGGGCGCATTGAGAGCACACCCCCTGCGAATACCGTCGTACCGGCACCAGCCAATAATGGGACACCAAGTGGTGGAAGTCCCGGGCTCTCTGCCGGAGATATCACTTGCCTCGCCGGGTCCATCGACATCAGTTTGTCCACAATTCCTAAAGTGCTTCTCGCGAACGGTGCGAATGGGCAGCCAGGTGGCGCGGGGACTCCACCTGCGCCAGGCACGCCAATGCCTCCCGTAGGAATAAAAGAAGTCTATGATGGAAAAGTCTTCGTTGAGCATAATGACCCGAACCTAGGACACTGCGGCGTTCCAGTCCCTGCCGACGACCCGAACATGCCATACGCGATTGTCTATTTTGAGACGAGACACTTCGGAGTAGGACAGGTAACAGTTGGGCAAAAACAATTCCCGGGTGACGGGATACCTGGGGTTCCTGGGGGCTTGCCGGGACAAGGCGGAAATGGCGGAGCCATCAAAATCAACAAGGAAGAGCTGAGTCCTATTGTCGACAACTCCGGTGGTTTGCCTGGCACTCCGTACATTGACGTGCTGACCCCCGGCCCAGTTGGTACGCCGAATCCTTCCTATCATGTGTACTGTGGCGCGGGTTGGGTTGAGAACCACTCGGAGCGCCACGATGCAGTGCCAGGTCCTCCTGCTCAAACGCCGCATAATATAGCAGGTCCACCCGGAAGTTTAATCGTAGTGAATGACGAACTCGCTTGGGTACATCCTCGTGGTTTTAGTTGGCTACTTATTCATGGCGAGGACCTCTTCTTCTCGCGAATGCTTCCCGAGGCGAACGACATCTTTTCCACGTGCGCGAACACAATCACACGCTTCTTGGAACTATACCCAAACGGTGAATATGCTGGGGAACTATCCAATCTTCTCCGACGCTCCCGCCATCGATTAGCACAGTTAGCGCTTGGCATGGATTATTTTGGGAAACCGTTGGGATGGATTCCTTTGCTTTCACTCGAAGTCAGTCTAAGCGCATACAGAGAAGAGAAAAGCCGTGTCGCAAACGCGAAATACCTTTCTTACTGGCTCGGGGAAACTATAGAGAGGGCAGATAAGCGTGCGGCGACGTTGCACCTGTTATTGGATGATTCTAACAAGAAATTAAAAGAGTTCAAGGCAAATGTCAACAATATACGTCTCGTCAAAATCCCTCTAGCTCAGCACAGACTCGCGGAAATATCCGCGCTTCAGGAATTAGTTTACCAACAGCTTTTATTACGCGAGCAGGCACTTAAGGCCCTAGCGGAACACAACGCGGAGCAAATGGAGAGAGCTGAGCGTGCTAGGCAGCATTTGCACATCGTTGCAGTGGTACTAACTCTCATTCCAGTCATTCAACCCGCCGGCGCCATGATGGGGGCGGCAATAGAGGGTATGGCAGACAACAAGGATATTTTGTCAATCGTCAAAAACGTGGGGGCGGCGTATCTCAGTGGCGCGGAAGGCCTTAAAGGATTAAATGACCTTGTAAACGGCATCGATGGCCTCGACTTTTCCACGCTCGATTCCATAGAAAAGACAATAAACGAAGTTCCCGCGGGTGCGAACGAGTCGAGGGGGCGAAAGATAGTAAAAGCCGCGGCAGAGGTCTATGACAAGGCAACTGAGTTCCTGGAGGAAAAGAGTAAATCGACAGTCTCGACCGACCTTGCTGCCAAGCTCCTTGCACAGTACGAGGCTGCAGACCCAGAGTTTCAGCAATACAGCGCAAACGCCAGAGCTTTGCTGCTCGCAAAACAGGAGGTGTTCGCAGCCTTCCAAGACCTTCAACAATTCGCAATTGATAGTGTACAAGCCATCTCCGAGCACGTACGGCAAGTCGACCTCGCTGTGACCGCGCTCCGGGAGGCAGAGGGCGGTCATAATTCCGCTGTACTCACTGCGATTAGAGAAGCAGAAATTTCGGCCGATAGAAGACTTCGGTACTACCTGTATTTGGTTGCTTTGGCCTATGAATACAGGTTACTTAAACCGTACACTGAGCCTTTGCTAGTTGAACTTCATTATGAGGAGCTTGTTTCCTCGGCACGGGCAAATAATATACCCTTGACTCTCGAGAAAATAGAGACCTTAATGGAGGCGTACGACAACATCCTAGCGAATATCACAGAATCGATAGTTCATCGATATCTGGAAGAGCAACATCCCATCGAGCATTCGCAAAGCAAGGTTATCGCGCTTACGACCGATGAGTGCGTCCGGCTAGGACGAGGCGAAAGCATCGTGCTCAATCCCGTGTTACGCCCGGAATTTCAAGGGCTAAGTATTGAGGAGCTTCGTTTGCTACGCGTCGATATTCCTGCAAACTCCATGGTAGTTCAAAACCCACCCGTGAATGCTATCGATGTGCTTGTGAGGCATAGCGGTGTCTCCCGTATCACTTCAAAAGGGACCCGGTACGGGTTCCGGCACATTGGATATGATGGCAAGAAATTGATGACCTGGCGAACCACTGTGTATCTCGCTACCGGCGCAACAGAGCCTCAAGCGGATTCCGAAGCGGAAAAATCTCTATTCGCAACCGTGTTAAAAATAGACGATGATAATTTGAATTTATTTGCAGCGCCAGGCCTCGACGCGGACCTAGTGCTCTCGATTGAGCCCTCGGAAAACCATATATCGATTAGTCAGCTTTACCTTAGGCTCTCATACACGTTTTGCGAATCGTAAAGGTTATGAAATGGTAATTAATTGGCAGAGATTCTTGGCTACAGATGGAAAAGCCCCGTCGGTAGGCTCATTCGTAATTTCGGTCATTATATTCCTTTCAGTCAGCTCTACAGCGGGTGCCACGGAGATAGTCGGCAAGAAAGAGCCGGGAAAATGGGTGGCGCGGAATTTTGCCCAGGTCAACATCTCATGCACGCAGTCGTGGGAGTGTATTGCCGGCAACAACATCCTCCACGGTCCGGACACGGTGGTAAAAGTGAGCCCCTCAGAGGGGACCCAAGGGGTTTGTAATGCCGGAGGCGGCGCCATTGATAGCTGTAATTCCTGTGCTGCCGCGCCACCTAGGACTGCGTGCGAGTATTGGCTCGAAAGGCGACCTAATTAAGCGTAGTCCCACCAGTATTCTCTGGCGTAATTCGACTTGCGCAGCACCCGCGGAGTATGCGAAGTTCGCCCTTTTTCCCGCCGTTCGCTCAGCCCTAGTTCAGCAATTCGTACAGCGTGAAGAGCCTCCAAGCCCTTTTTGAAAGCTGGTGCAATCGAGATGGCCTAGAAGCTCATAGCCATCGACTTCGCTGGTTAGGCATCGTAGCGTTGCTCCCCAAGCTGAGTCATTGTCAGGCACGGTTCCGATTGTTCCGGCCATCAGAAAGCTTGTCTTCTGCTGTGGGCCAGACCATGTCGTGTTGGGGCGGCGGGCATGCGAGAAACTCAAAAGGCTAAACATTTCCATCTACACGAGCCGGTATGTCGCCTTGAGGCGCGTACCGGCACGTGTCGGCTCGCCAAGCCCACGTGTTCCTGAAAACATTTCGGAACACCCATGAAAATCCTTGACCTCCACGAGCTTGCAGCTCTTCTTGGCCGTAGCCCGGAAACGATTAAGAAAGATATTCGACGCAACCCTCGCGCGGTGCCACCGCGCTTGCACATCCCGGGAACTCGACTTCTGCGCTGGCGTGAGGAGGATGTGGCTGCCTGGCTCGCAGGATATGTTGTCGCCGGCGCTCCCGTCTGCGGAATCGGGTCAAGGGGGGTATCTGTCGGCTCTGTCAAATCACCGGAGTAAGCTGCATATGAAGAAGGCCGAGCGCTTCATTTCTTTTGCGGAAGCCAGATTTAACGAAGAGCAGGCGTACCGCTATTACCCAAAGACCCGCGAGGGATTCTGTCTGATGATGCCAGCACTGCTGCGCAGTGCGGTGTTTTCCCTCGGAACCCCGTGCGGCATGGTCGACAAGACGTTCCCCGTGGCGCGCTTTGACAGCATCGACGTTTCTAGCGACGGCAGTGTGCAATACAAGGGGCCACAGCTTGGTCAGTTTCATAAGAGGGTCGTGCTTGGCTTGCTAAAGCTTGCTGAAGGGGCCTTGGGTGATGTCACGCTCGACTTCCACGCCAATACCTTTCTTGAGGGTATTGGTCGCGACGTTTGCACGGCGAACGTGGAAGTGTTGCGTAATACCGTTGCCGACCTGCGCACCGGCACGTTTATCCTGCGCAATTATCCGCTCGACCGCGGTTGTGCCTTTGGCTTTGTGAGTGCGGTTGAATGGGACAGGCGCAAGTTTACCGTGTCCATGGACCGCCGGGCGGCGTCGGCGCTCGCCGAGAAAAGGAACTCCTTCTTGTGGATGGTAACGCGCAATCGACTTGCGGATGGTCTGCAGACTGCGCTATTTGACCTGTTCTTTGCCACGAGACAGTTCGACTATCGGCTGGCCGACCTGGCCGCTATTTGGGGAAGGGAAGTAAAGGAGTTTGGTCGCGACGCTCGACGAGCGCTCGATACGATGTACAAGCTTGGTGCGTTGAGCGAGTATGAGTGTTCGCGGGGACGGATTAAAGTCAAGACGATGCTGCCGTTCCCACGACTCTAAAATGCATCATTAGACTGCTTTTCATCGGTCCGCCAAAGAGTGAAATGACCCCACCTTTGTTAAAATAGGTGGGGTCATTTCACTTGTTTTGATGGGAAATCGAGGGTGCATTTCGCCCGGATAGTGAAACGACCCCACTTTCTCGCCCGGAAACCCGCGCCAGGCTTGGGAGTTTTCCGTTCATACTATTCGCCGTACGCATTTTGCGCACGGCTCACAAGCGCCTAGTCGCGCTGTTCGCTGCTCGACGCAGCTGCGCGGATTAAGTTTGATTTGTGTGTAGACTCCAAGTCTTACTAAATCGGATGTAGAGCGCTTGGTTTTACAGGGTGGGGGCCTTTCAAAAATCCGACTCTCCGGGGGAACGGGGCGCCGCCCTCGGGATGCTGGACATCCCTACTAGCTAAGAGCGGAGATTCGATAGCTCTATAGCCGACGGGAGCGCACGTTTGGAAGCCTTACAGAAGCTCAGGGTGTGTGGCAGGAATAAGCAATCCAATTGCCACAGGCGAGGGCTAAGAGCGCGCAAGTGCACGCGAAACGCGTGCACAAAAGCCCATCGGTGTCGCCCTCTCCGGGAGACGCCACGGGTGCAAGAAAGAGCTTCGAACTCTGTTTTCCATGGCTGAGGGCTGGGAGAGCCCGTCAGCGCGCGATACGCGCGCTCAAGAGTGTATTGGTGTCGCCCTCTCGGCAGAAGCCAGGAGCACGAGCGAAGCTATTTGTGTCTCATGCGGTTTTGACGCATAGCAGGGGTTCCAAGTCGTTCAGGGGGAAGGGAGCGTCGCGACCGTGGATGATTTCGAAGCCTTTTTTCATACCGCGGGCGTTTTCATGACGAAGCCAGTCTTGGCCAATAGAGCCGGTGGTGCCGATGGAGGTCGCATACTGGGGTGCGTGGCCGGCTGCTTGTCTTCGCGCCTTTTGGGGCTCGTCCCCCCCATTTAGGCTTGTATGTCGGCAAGTCCGTATGCGCCGGATATCCCACGTTCGAGGGGAGTCGAGCCATTTGGCGCTCGTCACCGGCGGGGGGGGCGCATACCGCACCCGCGCTCGGGCCGCTCCTGGGTCAAATTGGGTCAAGGCAGGTGGGAGTGTTACCCGAGACTGACGGCTTTCATGGCTTGCGTCTTGTAACCCCTATTTAGGGGTATCTGCAACGCGAGACGCCACGCTCCCTGCGGCAAAGGCGATACATCGGGCTAAACTGGCGCCTTCTCGGCAACATTCTCGTATCTGCGTGCCAAATCGAAACGTGGGATAAGCAAGTAAGTACTCACCAATGAATCAGGACCTCAGGAAAACTCTTTGGGCTGCCGCCGATAAGCTGCGAGCCAACATGGATGCTGCCGAATACAAGCATCTTGTTCTTGGTCTCATCTTCCTCAAATACATTTCCGATACATTTGCCGCCCGCCGGGCCGAACTGACCCGCCGCTTCGCAGACGAGGCCGACGAGTACTTCCTACATGAGTGCGACGACGAGATGCTCGCCGAAGAGCTGGAGGACCGCGATTACTACAAGGAAGTCAACGTTTTCTGGGTGCCCGAGTCTGCCCGCTGGGAGAACCTGCGCAGCGCCGCCAAGCAGACGGACATTGGCAAGCGCATCGACGAGGCGCTGGCTGAAATCGAGGGGGAGAACCCCAAGCTCAAGGGTATCCTGGACAAGCGCTACGCCCGTGCACAGTTGCACGACGGCAAGCTGGGGGAACTGGTCGACCTGGTTTCCACCATTGGCTTTGGCACGGACGCCAGCCAGGCACGTGACGTGCTGGGCCAGGTTTACGAGTACTTCCTCGGCCAGTTCGCCAGCGCGGAGGGCAAGAAGGGTGGTCAGTTCTATACGCCGGCATCCATCGTCAATACCTTGGTCGCCGTGCTCGCACCCCACCACGGAAAAGTCTACGACCCGTGCTGCGGCTCCGGTGGGATGTTCGTCCAGTCGGAGAGGTTTATCGAGGCCCATGGCGGCAAGCTGGGTGACGTGTCCATCTACGGACAGGAGTCCAACCCGACCACCTGGCGGCTGGCCGCGATGAACCTAGCCATCCGGGGTATCGACTACAACCTCGGGCGCGAGCCGGCGGACACCTTTGTCCGCAACCAGCACCCAGACCTGCGCGCCGACTTCATCTTGGCCAACCCGCCTTTCAACGTCAGCGACTGGTGGCACGGCAGCTTGGAGGGCGACCCCCGCTGGGTCTATGGCACGCCGCCGCAAGGCAATGCAAACTACGCCTGGCTGCAGCACATGCTGTATCACCTGAAGCCAAACGGCCGAGCCGGCATCGTGCTGGCCAACGGTTCCATGAGTTCGAGCCAGAACAGCGAAGGCGATATTCGCCGGGCCATGGTGGACGCCGATGTGGTGGAAGTGATGGTGGCCCTGCCAGGACAACTCTTCTTCAATACCCAGATTCCGGCCTGCCTCTGGTTCCTGGCCAAGCAGAAGACCGCCCGCCCTGGCGAAGTGCTGTTCATTGATGCCCGTAAGCTGGGCACCATGATTAGCCGAGTTCAGGCGGAGCTGACCGAAGAGACCATCAGCAGGGTTGCTGACACCGTCGCCGCCTGGCGAGGTGGGGCAGGCGAAGGCATTGGTGAATACGAGGACATTCCCGGCTATTGCCGCAGCGTGAAGCTGGCAGAGATTGCTGAACATGGTCATGTGCTGACCCCAGGACGCTATGTTGGTGCAGAGGAGGTCGAGGATGACGATGAGGCCTTCGCTGAGAAAATGCAGAAGCTCACGGAGAAGCTGGGTGAGCAGATGGCGAAGGGCGTGGAGCTAGACCAGTTGATTCGGCAGAAGATTGGGGCGCTAGGATATGAGTTCTGAGTTTTTGGTTTCTCCAATCGGCTGTCCGAGCTCATGGCGGCTCGTTCGCTTGAAAGACATATCGACAAAGATTGGCTCGGGTGCAACGCCGACCGGGGGACAAGCCGCGTATCAAGAGCAGCGCACAAATTATGCATTGGTCCGTAGCCAGAACGTCTTCGACCGAGAGTTCTCTGATGCCGGACTGGCATTCATTTCGGATGAGCAAGCGACGGGGCTGCGAAATGTCAGGCTGAGCCTGTCAGATTTCTTGTGTGTTGAGGTCATGAGACGATATCGAAAGAAACGCCCTTATGACCGAAACAAAAAGCATGACCAAGAAGAGCAAGAAATCGAGCGCGCCGAAGCTGTTTCCGGATGAGTTGATCGATCAACTACTGGCTCAGGTACAGAACAAGGACGCCGAGTCGATTCTCGGTGAATCAGGCTTGGCCGGCCTGCTCAAGAAGCAGTTGGCCGAGCGTATGCTTGCCGCCGAACTGACGCACCATCTGGCCAGCGAGGCCAAGCAAGGCAAGAGCGGCAATCACCGCAACGGCAGCAGTGCAAAGACCGTCATCACGCCCAACGGCGAGCTGGAACTGGACATTCCGCGCGACCGGCAAGCCACCTTCGAGCCGCAACTGGTCGCCAAGTACCAACGCCGGCTGTCCGGCTTCGACGACCACGTAATCAGCATGTATGCACGCGGGATGAGCGTGCGTGAGATTCAGGGCCATTTGCAGGAACTGTATGGGCTGCAGGTCTCGCCCGACCTGATTTCCACCATCACCGACGAAGTGCTGGCCGAGGTCGAACAATGGCAGCAGCGCCCGCTGGAGGCGATGTACCCCATTGTCTACTTCGACGCGCTGCGCCTGAAGATCCGCGACGAAGGCACCGTCAGGAACAAGGCGGTGTACCTCGCGCTGGGCATCCGCGCCGATGGGCGCAAGGAAGTCCTCGGCCTGTGGATCGAGCAGACCGAAGGCGCCAAGTTCTGGCTCAAGGTCTTCAACGAACTGAAGAACCGCGGCCTGGAGGACATCCTGATCGCCGTGGTCGATGGCCTGCGCGGCTTCCCCCAGGCCATCGAGGCCGTCTACCCGGCCGCGCAAATCCAGACCTGCATCGTCCACCTGATCCGCAACTCGCTCAACCTGGCGAGCTGGAAGGATCGCAAGGGCCTGGCGGCCGCACTCAAGCCGATTTACCAGGCTGCCACGGCCGATGCCGCTGCCACTGCGCTGGATGCCTTTGCCGGCAGCGACTGGGGCCGCAAATTCCCGACGGTGGCCGACATGTGGCGGCGGCAATGGGAGCAGGTCATCCCGTTCTTCGCCTATCCGCCGGAAGTGCGCAGAATCATCTACACCACTAATGCCATCGAGAGCATGCACATGCAGTTGCGCAAGATCGTCAAGAACCGGGGCCACTTCCCCAGCGACGAAGCCGCCAGCAAGCTGCTGTACCTGGCCTTGCGCAACATCGAGAAAGATTGGAAGATGCCGCCCATCACCTGGAAACAAGCGGCCAACCAGTTCGCCATTCTCTTCGGTGACCGCTTCACCAACGCCCTACGCTGAGATTTAATTAACCGACCTCAGCACACAGAATTCCTGACACCTCCGTCAGGCTCGAGAAAGATGACCTGCTGCTAAATATTACTGGTGATGGAGTTACCTTTGCTCGTGCCTGTCTGGTCCCAGAGGCTGTCTTGCCTGCATGCGTAAATCAACATGTTTCCATCATTCGTTTGGATAAAGCACAGGCAAATCCCGGCTACATCCTCAGCTATCTAACTCATCCCTTAATCAAAGCCTACATAGAGACGTTCAACGCTGGAGGGTCAAGAAGGGCTATTACGAAGGGACATATCGAGTCGTTCGTTGTTCCGCTTCCTCCGCTTAGCGAGCAGGCACAGATAGCGGAGACGCTTTGCGTTCTCGACGACCGCATCACGCTCCTGCGCGAAACTAACGCCACCCTAGAAGCAATCGCTAAAGCCGTATTTAGGTCCTGGTTTGTCGATTTCGACCCCGTCCGCGCTAAGCAGGAAGGCCGCGCTCCAGAAGGCATGGACGAAGCCACCGCCGCTCTGTTTCCGGCTGAGTTGGAGGAATCGGGGTTGGGGTTGGTACCGAGAGGGTGGCGCGTAGGCACGCTAGACGACTTGCTTGTTCTTCAGCGGGGATTTGACCTTCCAGCATCCGCGCGGGTGCCGGGCAGCTACCCAATCATTGCAGCAAGTGGTCCCTCTGGGACACACCACATGTCGATGGCCAAAGCTCCCGGGGTCGTTACGGGGCGGTCCGGAGTGCTTGGCAGAGTGTTCCTGGAGTTGGAGGATTATTGGCCGCTCAATACGACGCTTTGGGTAAAGGAGTTCCGAGGTGCACCGCCCTGCTACGCGTATGAGACCCTGCAGCTTCTGGATTTCGCATCGTTTAATGCAGGCTCTGCGGTTCCTACCTTGAATCGCAACCATATACATTCTCTCCCGCATCTGATTCCAACTCGAGAATGTGTTGATGCGTATGAGGCTATCGCGATGACGCTACATATGCGAGTTCGTGAGAATCAAAAGCAGGCTCACACGTTAGCAGCGTTGCGCGACACCTTGCTCCCCCGCCTGATTTCCGGTCAACTCAGCCTCCCCGAGACAGAAGCAGAAGCCCTCGCAGCCTGAAGCCACCATGACCGAAGACCAACTAGAACAAGAAGCGCTCGGCTGGCTCACCGAAGTCGGCTACAGACATATCTTCGGCCCCGACCTTGCTCCCGATGGAGCGAATGCCGAGCGGGCCGACTACTGTCAAGTTCTGTTGGTCGAATGCCTGCGCGGCGCCATCGCTCGCCTCAATCCTTCTATTCCCCTGGCTGCACGGGAAGATGCTGTGCGCCAGGTTCAGGACCTGGGCATTCCGGTCCAGCTCTCGGCCAACCGGCGTTTTCATCAAATGCTGGTGGGCGGGGTTCCCGTGGAGTACCAGAAGGACGGCGAAACGCGGGGCGACTTCGTCCGCCTCATCGACTGGGCCGACCCGGCCGGAAATGAATGGCTAGCTATCAACCAGTACTCCCTCAAAGGTCCTCATCACACGCGTCGGCCGGACGTGGTTCTGTTCGTCAACGGCCTGCCGTTGGTGCTGCTGGAACTCAAGAACCCTGCCGACGAGAACGCGGACATCTGGAAGGCCTACGACCAGATTCAGACGTACAAGGAACAGATTCCGGACGTCTTCCAGTACAACGAAATCCTCGTCATTGCCGATGGCTCGCAGGCACGCATGGGCTCGCTGTCGGCCAATGCCGAGCGCTTCATGCAGTGGCGCACCATCGATGGCGTCACCCTTGACCCTCTCGGCCAGTTCAACGAGTTGGAAACCCTGGTACGAGGCGTGCTGGCGCCAGCCTATCTGCTGGACTACCTGCGTTTTTTTGTCCTGTTCGAGGACGATGGCACCCTGGTCAAAAAAATTGCCGGCTATCACCAGTTCCATGCGGTTCGTGCCGCTATTCAGCAAGTGGTGTCAGCCTCCCGGCCGGGTGGAAGCCATAAAGGCGGAGTGGTCTGGCACACACAGGGGAGCGGCAAGAGCATCACCATGACTTGCTTCGCCGCCCGGGTGATGCAGGAAACGGCCATGGAGAATCCAACCATTGTGGTCATCACCGACCGCAATGACCTAGATGGGCAACTTTTCGGCGTGTTCTCTCTGGCGCAAGATTTATTGCGCGAGCAGCCGGTGCAGGTGTCGACACGACAGGACTTGCGCGCTAAATTGGCCAATCGGCCTTCCGGTGGCATTGTATTTGCAACCATCCAAAAATTCATGCCAGGGGAAGATGAAGATACCTTCCCCATGCTGTCGGACCGGCACAACATTGTGGTCATCGCCGACGAAGCCCACCGGACCCAGTACGGCTTCGAAGCCCAGCTAAAGGGGAAGCCCGGGCAGGAGAAGTATCAGGTCGGCTATGCGCAGCATCTGCGTGATGCACTGCCCAATGCCACTTTTGTCGCCTTCACCGGCACGCCCGTGTCGAGCGAGGACCGGGACACGCGCGCCGTGTTCGGCGATTATATCCACGTCTACGACATGCAGCAGGCCAAGGAAGATGGCGCCATAGTGGCCATCTACTTCGAGTCCCGCCTCGCCAAGCTATCGCTCAAAGCTGAGGAACTGCCTCAGATAGACGCGGAAGTGGACGAACTGGCTGAGGATGAGGAAGAGAGCCAGCAAGCGAAGCTGAAGAGCCGCTGGGCAGCGCTCGAGAAGGTCGTAGGCGCGGAACCTCGCGTGGCGGCCGTAGCTGCAGACCTCGTGGCTCACTTTGAGGAGCGCAACAAGGCTCAGAGCGGCAAGGCCATGGTGGTCGCCATGAGTCGCGAGATTTGCGTTCACCTCTACAACGAAATCATCAAGCTGCGCCCCGAGTGGCACGACCCAGACCCAGAGAAGGGTGCAATCAAAATCGTGATGACGGGCTCGGCCAGCGACAAGGCGTTGCTACGGCCCCATATATACAGCGGTCAGGTCAAGAAACGACTGGAGAAGCGCTTCAAAGACCCGGCCGACCCATTGCGCATCGTCCTCGTGCGGGATATGTGGTTGACGGGTTTTGATGCCCCTTGTGTCCATACCCTGTATGTGGACAAGCCCATGAAGGGCCACAACCTGATGCAGGCCATTGCGCGTGTCAATCGTGTCTTCAAGGACAAGCAAGGCGGCCTGGTGGTTGACTACATTGGCATCGCCAATGAGCTCAAGAGCGCGCTAAAGGAATACACGGCCAGCCACGGGCGCGGTCGGCCCACTGTCGATGCCGCCGAGGCTTATGCCATTCTCGAGGAGAAGCTGGATATCCTGCGCGGCATGCTCCATGGTTATGACTACAGCGATTTTCTGACGGCGGGTCACAAGCGCCTGGCGGGGGCCGCGAACCACGTGCTGGGCCTGGAAGACGGCAAAAAGCGCTTTGCCGACACGGCGCTTGCCATGAGTAAGGCTTTCACCCTCTGCTGTACCCTGGACGAGGCTAAGGCCGTCCGGGAGGAAGTAGCGTTTATGCAGGCCGTTAAAGTCATCCTGACCAAACGGGAGCTCAGCGAGAAGAAGCGTACCGATGAGGAGCGCGAACTGGCCATCCGGCAAATCATCGGCTCGGCCGTCGTTTCCGAAGAGGTGGTGGATGTGTTCGAGGCTGTCGGCCTCGATAAGCCAAATATTGGCATTCTCGACGATGCTTTCCTCGCTGAAGTTCGTAATCTGCCGGAACGTAACTTAGCGGTGGAGCTGCTGGAGCGGTTGCTCGAAGGCGAAGTCAAGAGCCGCTTTGCAGGCAACGTGGTTCAAGAGAAGAAATTCTCCGAGATGCTCGCTAATGTGGTGAAGCGGTACCAGAACCGAGCCATTGAAACGGCCCAGGTCATCGAAGAGCTCATCGACATGGCCAAGAAATTCCGAGCTGCTGCGAGCCGGGGCGACGAACTTGGGCTGACCGAGGACGAGGTGCGCTTCTACGACGCACTGGCCAACAACGAGTCTGCAGTTCGGGAGCTGACTGACGAGACTCTGAAGAAGATTGCGCACGAATTGACCGAAAATTTGCGGCAGAACATCACTGTCGACTGGTCGGCACGCGAAAGCGTCCGGGCCAAGTTGCGGCTGATGGTGAAGCGCGTCTTACGGAAATACAAGTACCCACCTGACCAGCAGAATGGGGCTGTGGAACTGGTGCTGCGGCAGGCCGAGGCATTGGGGGAGGCGTGGGTCTAGCTGACCACAGCCGAAACGAAACGCAACGTGTAAATTGGCCGCTTGAATCCAAGCCACACGCGGCAGTGGGACCGAGAAGGAGAAGGAACGTGACTCAATTGGCGAAATGGAGTGACGCCACTAGCGAAGAAGTCAATGGTTACGAAATGAACATCTTCGTCGGCGACCCCAAGAAGACCACCGATGCCATCGAACTTCTTGCTGACGCCATCCCCTCCTACTATGCCGCGCCGAACCGAGTGGCCGACTTGCTAAGAAAGCATGGGCGTGAAGGGGTGGCAAAGTATCTTGAGGAGAAGCTTCCTACCGCCAAGTCCATCAGGTCAGGAGACCTAGGGGAGATACTTGGTGTTGCGTATCTCCATGAGCACACTCCTTTCATCTATAGCGTAAAGCGATTGCGCTGGAAAGACCACCGCAATATGTCCATGCGTGGAGAGGATTTACTAGCCTTCAGCATTGACAAGAAGACAAAGAAATTGCTTGTGGTCAAGGGTGAGGTAAAGAGCCGCGCCACGCTCTCTGGCGCAGTGGTGGAGGCCGCAAGGAAGGCGCTCTCGGCCAACCACGGTATGCCATCGGCCCATGCAATGTCATTCCTAGCTGACCGCTTCTTCGAGCAAGGGGACAAGGAGCTGGCTGACATGCTTGATAATGCGCAACTGAAAAAGCGGATATCGAAGGCTCAGCTCACCCATCTGATGTTCACGTTCTCTGGCAATAACCCAACAAATCTTCTGCGTAGGAATTTATTGAAGTGCGGCGAGGGCATTCACCAAATATACGTCGGCCTTCAAGTAGCGAAGCATCAAGAATTTATCAAGTCAGTCTTCGACACTGTAGACAGCAATGGCCTCTAACATACAGGACCTCCAGAATAATATCGCGGAGGCAATCGCCGAGGGCTTTCGGAACGACCTCTTGGCTCGGGGACAATCAAGGTCGATGATTTGGCGCGACGGGGCGTTGCCGGAAGATGCTCCGGAGTACTCCGAGTATCTCAGTCATGACCTATTCTCATACGCCTACGCGCTCCTATCACAAGGACTGAGACTGGTCGAGTTACAGGGTGACCCAGCCGTTGCCCGAGCCGCATTTGAGCACGCAGCAGAATCAATCGAGGCTGCGATTGTGAGGTCGGCAGACAATCCAGAGCGTGACTTTCATCGTGTCGTTGCCGCCGCTTCTTATCACCTAGGACATTTCTCCGCTAGAGCGTACTCGCTACTTCGTGCGAGCGTGACCGAGCCAAACTTGAGTCTTCCTGAACGCAGCTTGGCCAAATTGATGCTGCGTGACCTTGATGGGCTCTCAGAAGACATTGCCGCATGGAAGCGCGCCGGCTCTGGCTCGGATGAGGCTCTTATTGGCGTTCTAAAAAGCTCCCAGGATGATGACCTAGAGGCAGAGGATAGAGAAAGCAGGCTCATCGAGGCATTCAATCTTGTGCTGAATGAGGATTTCCTGTCCGCATTGGCCACGGCGCTTCTCGCGTTAGAGCGAGGGGATTCTCCTCTGATTGAGGAGGCCGTTCGCAAGTTGACGGTAGGACTGGGGAGTGCAGCAGAACTAAATTTGGTCGCCCAATGGTGGTGTCACCGACTGACCATCCATTTGTTGCGGGACCTCTGGGACATGAGCTTTCATCATCGCTTGCCCGAGTTGGGGCCACCTGAGGGGACGGCCGATGCGTGGCCAGAACTCAGAAGGCTCTTCATAAGTTCCCTGTATCGACGCCAAAAGTCCGAAATTGAGCTATGGCCTTCCCAGCTAAGGGCTGCGAGCCGAGTATTAGAGTTCGAGGCAAACCTTGTCTTGTCCTTGCCGACAAGTGCGGGGAAAACCAGAATTGCTGAGCTCTGCATCCTAGCCTGTCTTGCCACGGGAATGCGGGTCGTCTTCGTAACGCCGTTGCGTGCACTTTCAGCGCAGACTGAAGCCGGTCTGCAGCGGACCTTCCACCCGCTCGGGAAGACGGTTTCTAGTCTATATGGGAGCATCGGTGCAAGCAGTGCCGATGTCGACGCGCTGCGCTCGCGAGATATCGTGGTAGCGACACCGGAGAAGCTCGACTTCGCGCTCAGGAACGAGCCAGCCCTACTCGACGATGTCGGACTTATTGTTCTTGATGAAGGCCACATGATTGGGCTTAACGAACGCGAGGTGCGGTACGAGGCACAGATTCAACGACTTCTTAAGCGCGGCGATGCGGCTACGCGGCGGATTGTTTGCCTTTCCGCGATTCTGCCCGAAGGAGACCAACTCGAAGACTTCGTCGATTGGCTAACTTCAGACAAGCCTGGCGGATTAATTAAGGATAAGTGGCGCCCAACTCGTCTACGGTACGGCGAAGTCGAATGGATAGGTGACCACGCCCAGCTGACTGTCAGCGTTGGGGACGAGAAGCCGTGGATTAGGAAATTTCTAACTGCAAAGCGGCCTCCGAACGGTAAGAGAACGAAGCCGTTTCCTAATGACCAGCGCGAACTCTGTTTGGCTACCGCTTGGCGTTTGGTTGACGATGGTCAGACCGTCCTCATTTTTTGCCCACGTAGAGTATCGGTTTTGCCGTTCGCGGAGGCGATTGTTGACTTGCACTCTCGGGGACGGCGGTTGTCAAGATAGTTGACGCGTCACTTCATGCGGACTGCTTTAGTTCTTGCGGCTGCATCCGCTCCGGATTGAGCCAGACTTCGTTCTCCAGCTCCCAATTGCGCGTCGATCGAGACCAACGCTGCGGATTGCGCGCCTTGGCCTCTGCGTACACGCCCTTGCGCTGCGCGAGCACAGCAGCGGCTACACCGTTATGACGCTGCGCCGGCGTGACGAATTTCAGGCCGCTGTGCTTGTGCTCGTGGTTGTACCAACGCACGAACTTCTTCGTCCAGGCACGGGCCTCATCGACACTGCCAAAGGGCCTGCGTGGGTAGTCAGGCCGGTACTTGCAAGTGCGGAACAGCGACTCGGCGTACGGGTTGTCGTTGCTCACGCGCGGCCGGCTGAACGACGCCACCACCCCCAGGTTTTCCAGGGTGGCGAGCATCGTCGCGCCTTTCATCGGGCTGCCGTTATCCGAGTGCAGCACCAGCGGACGTCCCGCCAGGCTCTCGGCCAGACTGGCACGCCGCATCAGCAGCGCGGCCAGTTCCGCCGATTCCGCCTCATGCACTTCGTGACCGACAATCTTGCGGCTGAACACGTCCAGCATCATGTACCAGTAGTAATACCGTCCCTTGACCGCCGACGGCAGCCACGTGATGTCCCACGACCAGACCTGGTTCGGCGCCGTCGCACAATGACTGGTCACCACCCGAGCCGAGGGTTGGCGCGCACGACCCCGGTGGTGCTGCTGCGAAACGCTGCGCAGCACACGGTAAAAGCTCGACTCCGACGCGAGGTACACGCCGCGGTCCGCCAGACCCGGCACGATCTGGCTGGGCGGCAGGCTGGCAAACTCCTCACTGTTGGCAACCTCAAGAATCTGTTGCCGTTCGGTGTCGCTCAGTTTGTTGCCCGGCGCCGGCCGCACGGTCGTCGTGCGGCGATCGGCCGGCACTGCGTCGCCGTCAGCCACCCAGCGCTGGAACGTGCGCAGGCTCACGCCCAGCTCTTTGCAAGCCTTCTCCAACCGACAGCCGGACTGCGCCGCCTCGCGAATCAACGATACACATAACAGGCGATCCGGGACGTTGATCAATCGTCCTCTTTGTTTCCCCAAATCGCCTGGGCTTTTTTTCTCAGAATCAGCAGCGCAGCCGCTTCCGCCAGCGCTTTCTCCTTGCGCTGTAATTCCTTCTCGAGCTGCTGGATGCGTTTCCTGTCGTCTTTCGACTGATGCCGCTGCTCGCGCGCCTGCTCCGCAGCGTTCGCATTGGCTGTCAGACATGCGGCCCGCCAGGCGGCGATCTGTTCGGGATAAAGACCCTTTCGCCGGCAGTACTCGGCCAGCTCCGCGGCATTGAACGGGGCGGTTTCCAGCACCACCGCAAACTTGTCTTCCGAAGACCATCCTTCGGGATTCTTCCCATCGCCCGGCACGACCAGCCCCTTTCCTTTCGCCTGTCGGCGCCACGTGTACAACGTCTGCTCGGTAATCCCCGTTTCCCTGGCCAACGCTGAAACCAGCGCGTTTTCTGGCGGCATCATGCGACGAACCAGCGCTTCCTTTCTTTCTGCTGAGTAGGCTTTCATTTACCCCTGATTTTACCGCCCCCGGTCTTCGTCTCTAAGAATCAGGTGACGTGACATCTATCCTGACGCCGGGGGAAATGCTGGCGGCGCTGAATGTGTATAAGGCGCGGTCAACCGAAGATTTCACACGCCATGTTGTGGAGAAGTTTGTAATTGGGCAGCATCTAGTGACCGCTGTTGAGCGGTCGGTTGTCGCACAGGACGGAAAATCCCGCTTTGTATTCACGCCTGAGAAGGACGGGCTGACAAGGTATGCAGAGGTGGGCGCCGAAAAGTTTGTAAAAGCCACGGAATCCGACGACATCCTGTTTCATGCGCTGCTATTGCTAGAAAACTGTGGCAAGCTGAGCTATACCCCCACAAAGGACGGCCCCAACCATACAAACAACCGCCAAGCCACGTTTGGGTTGAAGAACTCGGCGCGCAAGCTGCTGCAGGAGGCTCCTTAGGATGTGGAGGGACTGGCAGCACCTGGCCCTGTTTTGCAACTGTACTCCTGTCGCCATACGAGGAACCAAGGTCATTTCCCCATGCCTGGTTCCAAGAAGAAGCCTAGTGCGCTAGAGCTGGAGGACAAATTGGACGTGCCTGGTCGGCCCCTCACCGGCGGCAGGTAGTGCCATGGCGTCGCCATTTCATAATTCCAAAGCTAGGCTGCCTTCACAGGACTAACAATCTCATCGCCCGACGGGCCGGCCATGCGCAGGAGCCATAACGCCACTTCGTTCATCTGGCCTACATCGATTCTGTGTGCAGGCGGCAAAACAGTTAATGTGTTGGCCGTGGCAGATGATGCGTCAAGCTTCGGTAAAAATACCTCATGGCTCCAAATATAGAACCGGTTGAACGCTCGATTCGATGCCACCCAAAAGTGGGGGCGATGGGCTCCTGAGCCGCGCGTGCGCCAACTCACTAATTGGCTCCGCATCAGCAGCAACCTTCCATTGTCATCAATGATTTTTACTTCAGCCAGAGTTGGAGCTTTGTTGCCAACCAGCGTAAACCAGAGGTCCGGGAGGGTTCCATCAATGAAGTGCCCTTTTTGCACCCCGGTTAGGGCTGCCTGACCGTCCAGGCTGACAAAAATATCCTTATCGCTGTCAATAAATGGGCTGAGCAAGTGATAAAGCTCAGCAACGAGTCGTTGTTCTTGTTTCATTATTGTTCACAGTGGAATTAAAATTGTATTGCTACTCTAGTTTGCTGTTCCCGGGAAATCAATTCAACAAATCGGGGTGTATTCTGTTTACCGTACGGCAGGGCTTTGATGACGCCATAGTGGGCAGGGGGGGCGCCCACTCATCGCACATGTTTAAAGGCACCCACTGGCCTTGCGTCTGGCTTCTATATGCGCACCAGTCCCCAGTGCGGGAGCTTCCTATCCCCCGCCGCTTTACGACTGGAGGCACGATGTCCGGATAGGACATCTGAGGTGCTGGGGCTGGCTGCAGGAGCACTTGTACGCGCCTTCCCCAGTACGGGGAGTCAACGCCGCAGTCTCCGCGTTCTCAGGGATGAGGCGGGTAACGAGGTAACTAGGTCACGCCGTGAGTCCCGCGCTTTTTGGGCGCTGATGGCCTGCTACAGCACTTCGAAGTCCTCGCGCCTGAATGGCCCATACGCCTTGCCGTCAAACGCGACAGCGTACTGCCCGCTGCGTTCACGATAGCCGACGATTACGGCAGTCTCGCCAACGAGGAATTCGGTTTGCGGCGTACGCGCGAAAAGCACCTTCACGACGGTGCCAGTTGCAAGCGGTCTTGTGTCCATGGCTTACCTCAGTACGTATGCGAGGTTGCGAAGGTGCCGTGCTTAACAGCTCCTGTAGGGCCACCGCAAGTAGAAGCTTCCACGAGAACGGCTGACCGGCGCCGAACATACACGCAACTCGAGAGGTGTCGATAACGCTGGAATCCTGGCATCCCTTAATAGCACTCCAGCGAGCTTAGGTCCGTTGGCTTCCGCACCTTCCTGTCGAGCCCAAGGCTTCGAGTTTAAGAATGAGGCCGCAGAGCCGGCAATGCGGCCTATCGACATGGAGCAGTCTAAATTTAGGAGCGCTTTTTCGGGGGTTAGGTTTCGCACATAAATGGGTGGTGCGCGGGCCACGCGAATTGGGAGATATGGCAGTATCGGTGGGCGTTTGCGTACCTGTTTGCGTACCTGTATGTGCTCACGTCGCGCCGTACGCAGAACGATGAGCGCGGGGGCGCTCAAGGCCCAAGGTCAACGCACGTTGAGTCCGGAATGTTGTCGGGGGAACAACGGCAGCGCATCCGGGCCTGTCCATTCGGCCGCTTTCTTGCATCCAGAAGGGAAATACGATGAAAACACCAAAGCAAGTTCGGGATGACATTCGTACCCTCACGCAGCACCTTGTTCAGGTCCGTGAATCGCTGCTCAAGCGCTCGGGCCTCCCCATTGCGCAGATAGGCAAGGAGTGCAAGCGCACAGCGGATGCGATTGGCGAGCTCTTGGCTTCCCAACAGTTGCCCGAGGACTACAAGGTAGCGGTGGTCGGCCGCTTCAAGACCGGGAAATCGTCCTTTGTCAATGAGTTGCTTGGCGCGCGACTGGCCAATGAAGATACCAATCGCGAGACGGCGGCAATCACCACGTTCCGTCACGGCACGCAGGTCAAGGCCACCATCCGCTTTCTGGCGCAGGAAGAGTGGGTTAAGTTGCAGGCGCTGTACAGCGAAAACGCAAAGGATATCGAGGACCATCGGGTCAAGGTCTGGAACAGCTTCAGCAAGCCGAGACAGACCCGCGAGGGCGAACCGGAAGAAAGCTTTGACTTAGCCGCGCTCGAGCGCGAGTTCATCAAGCCGGGTGGTTATACCCTCGAAATCGGCTTGGTACCCGATGGGGGTAGGAAGGCCGAGACAGAATTCCGTCGAAAGCTCAAGGAATTCACGTCCGGTACGAAGCCGCACCACTGCCTGGTCAAGGCTATTGAGATTACCTCGCCGGCGCCGATTCTTGAGCAGGGGGTGCTCCTCATCGATACCCCGGGCCTGGATGACACGGAACGCTTTCGCGTGAGCCTGACGGAAAGCGCGGTCAGGGACGTCGACGCGGTCTTGTTTCTGACAAAGTCCGGCATGGCATATTCGCAGTCCGAGAAAGATTTTCTGCTGTCCTTGTTGCGCAAGGGGACGGTCAAGCAACTGATTGTGGTCATTACGCAGGTTGACCAAACCTATGAGCAACACGTTCGCCTCGCCGAGGACAACGACGAAGACCCGCAGCCGATGGGGATGCGTATCGAGCTCGAGCGAGGCCGAATTGCCGCCGAAATCCAGGCGACACTCAATGACCTAAGTCGGGATGACTCGCCGGCGATGCAGCGCTACCGGGAGCAACTCGGCGACGTCGCGATTGCCTTCACGTCGGCAGTGCTCCATCGGGATTGGAAGGCCCAGAAGCCAGTCCGATACGCCATTGATAATTCCGACCCCGGCGGCGTCGAGCGCTTGAAAGCGCAGCTGCTGCGATTGCTGTCCACGGAATCCAGGCTCGCGCTCACCGCGCAAAACATCTCCATCGGTGCGCGAACGAGTCTCCTGGACCTTCAGTCTGTCCTTCAGACGAAGCTCATTGCCATTCGGGACATCAAGGATAAGGAGGTCGCGGAGCAGAAGCTCCATACCTTTCGCGAGGAATTTGGGCAGGCTAGCTCACGGTTTGAGACTGCGGTCAATCAGCAAGTAGCGCTGCTGGCTGACCGCTTGCAGGCCAAACGTGAGCAGCACGAGATTCTGGTCGAGAACATCGCTCTCTATGCCGAGCGGCAGCTGGCGGCTTTTGAGGCGGAAGACCTTGGGCGCCATTGGCGAACACGCCGGTCGGGATACTGGGGCTACATGTACGACTTCCAGACCCGGGTCGCTAACCGCATCTTTCCCAAGGTGCAACGGATGCTGGGGGAATATACGGAACTGTTCGCCGAGTTCACAGCGGGTTTTGAGGTCTATCTGACCAGCCTGTCGCAGGAGGGCGGCCAGATTTCTGACGCGTTGGAGCTGGGTTCAACGCTGCCGTTCGATGTCACGGCAAAACTCAAGGAATCGCTGGAACGCTCACTCCAAGGCGCGCAGGACCTCATTGCTGCCGAAGAGCTGCGCGTGACGACGCTGTTGGAAGACTTCATTTCCGAGGAGGTGTCGGAGCGCATTTCGGAGCGGCGCGCGACAGTGGCGACCATTTGGGGGGTGGGCACGACCAGCAATCAGTCCGATGAGATTCGGGCGTTCTATCGTGACGTCCAGGCGCTTCTGACCGAGGCCTTGACGAGCCATCTCAATAAGCGGGGCAAAGAATTTGGGAAATTCTTGGTGAAGGAGGCGAAAGGGGCCCCGCGCGACGCGTTGAATGAAGTGCAGGTGCTGCTAGAGCAGGCATCCGACAATATCCGCGCGGCAGCGACCGCGCTCGTAGCCGGCCAGAAGGAGGCGGTTCAATCCCTGGTCACGGCGATTGAAGCCGACAATGCCGACGTGCTCCGGCGAGCCGACGAACTGATGCAGTTGGCGACGGCGCCGGGGGAGGACGCGATGACGCTTGGCGTATCGCCAATCGCGTCTACGACACAGGATGCCGCGCTCGCCGCCGAGCCCGTTATCCAGCCGGCTAGGCACGCCACGGAGGACGTCTCGGTCCGGAACTGGGTCGCAGACGTGCAGCGTGGCGCCACCGTTGTCGTCAATCGCATCCATCTGCAAGACGGCGCAACCGGCTGGTCCTACGATAAGGTATTCGATGCCCCCTTCCTGAAGGGGGCGGTGCGCTTGGCGCTAATTGACCCCCATCTGGCCGCATATCATCAGATTCGGAACCTCAATGAGTTCCTATCGCACGTCGCCGAGGTGGCGCGCCCGAAGGAAATCGAAATCATTACCGGATTTGCGCCGGCAGAGTTGGCGGACCATCAAGCGCGGGTCATCGATGACACGGCCAAAGACCTGTTCCAGAATTTCGGTGTTGTGCTGACCGTGCTGCGTGAGACGGGCTTGCATGACCGGTACCTGGTGGCTGACCATGGTGTGCTCTTCAAGCTGGGCCGGGGCCTGGATATCTACAAGCCGGCCACCGGATTGGCGGTGCACCGTCAGACAAGCCGGCGTGTCCGTGCGTGCGAAATTGACATCTTCGCGCCGCCCGGCCACCCGCTGACCCAGCCGACAGCATAATTGGGTCTTGTTCGGTGGAGACGGAATCGAGGAGTACTGCGCCATAGTCTAGCAATATTTGGGCTGCCTTCAAATGAGGGGTAGATTATGTGGATAATAAGGAAGGCGAAGAAGAGGCGGCGTGGTCGTTCAGCCTTTCGCAATCTGTCACCGGGTCTCAGCTTGGGGCAGGCGGCAGCCAGCGAGGGAAAGGTTCTTGAACGCAAGAGGAATCGCGACGGCTCATACACGCGATATGAAATTGCCTCTTGCACTTGTGGCGGGGAAAATGAAAATTGCTATAAGTGCGACGGAACGGGCTACTATAGGAAGATAATAATTGAAGGTGCAGAGTAAGGAGTAGACGCTCTGTGGGTGAGTAGGATGAGTCTTATTCGCCAATGACCCAAGAGGCGGCGCGTATGCTGTTCGCGAGCGAGGGCGATTTTCCAGTGCGCCAAAGATGAGTACGACGAATAGCCGGCTTGGTTACTTCCACCCACGAATTCAGTGCTGGAGCGGCAGATTCCGCGTCGCGGGTCAGCGTGGTGATTCCGGCAGCGACCACGCCGGTACTTGTATCGCTCATAGTCGCCCCCGCTCAGCGCAGACTTTATGCGGCTCTGCCGAACGTGCAAGGGCTTGAAAGGCATGACGATTTCTGAACAGGACTCTCTTCAGAGGGTGGTTTGCCACCCCAGCTGCGTGGCCACATGGCGCATTATCCAGGCGACCTCGGGTGCCGACACGCCCCACGCACCCTGTTTGCGGAGAAGGCCCGTTTTGGCGCGTTCGAAAACCTGTGCCGCCGACCAGGCCGGTTGTTCCGCCTGCTTCCGCTTGCAGTACGCGGTCAGCTGCGAGACGAGGTCTTGGCACACGTCATAGCGCTGCGCCAGCTCTTCATCTGTCAGTCCTACAACGTATTGGTCGCCGACTTTTCGCGCAGCAAGCTTCGCCTGTACGCCTGCGAGACCAGCGGGGTGAAGGTCACGGGGAAAATCTTCGGGAATCGTCACCACGTAGGCCTCCTATTGTTGACGGTGCGCCGAGAAATTGCGGCGTGGATGTGGTGTGCCACTGCCAAAGCTCTATGCTTGGGCTACAGTGCCGTCAAAGAAAATCTGTCTGCAATCGCCCGAGCACACGCCTTTGGACTCAGCGTTTCTGTATCCAGCAACAACCAGTCCTCTGGGTAGGGGAAGTCGCCATCGAATTGAATGCATAGTGCCACTCCAGCGAGAGCAGCACACGACGCGATTCCTCAACGTTGCGTTTGCTTGGTTTCATAGTGCTTGCCCGATAGTAGCTTTTCCTGCAGCCGCGGGGCCGAAAATGAGAACGAAGGTCTGCATGGTTGGTCTCAATCCTCTGGCTATTCTTCGGGCGGAAACTCAGCAGCAGAATGTGGCCGCGACCAGTCGTGGCCAGGCTTTTCGCAGCCGAGACGCGCTGATGTACGGCTCGAACTGAGGCTCGCCATCTTCAATCTGTCCGACCGTTTGCTTTGGGACGTGCCACAGGTCTCGCTCGAGGCAGACTCGTTCATAGAGCAGCGCCCAGCGACCGTGCAGTAGCTCGGGCGAATTATTTGCCACGCGGCAAAAGAGTTCTGCGGTGGGCAGCGCCAAGGGCGGCGCGTCCTGCAGCTCGGTGTCCTGTACCGCCGCTGCCACGATGTGGTCAAGCCATTCAGTCAGCCCCAGTCCTGCCGCTTGCGCTGAGACCATGGCGGCGGCGCAGACCGCTGGTGATAGATGCAGCATTGTGCGAACAGTGGGTGCGGTATCCAAGGCCGTTGCTTGCATGGGTGCTCCTTGTCGTTGTGGTGACAACAGGATGGCGCAATGCCCGCGAGAACGCACGGGATTTCGGTTACATCAATTTCTGGTGACTACACGTAATGAGTTCGACCACCGTGGTCGGGCGCATTGATGAGGTCATCGACATGAAGAGGAGAGGCATTAGTGCCGCGGATGTCGTGCGGGCGTGCGTTGCTCTCAAAAGGCGGGGCCGTCGGCTTGGGCCGGTCAACGTCCGGTTGGAGCTTGGGCGGGGGAGTTACAGCACTATCGTCAGGCACCTGCGGAAGCTGGCGTTCAGTGAGCCCCGTCGTCGGCCGTAACGCGTTACTTGATTGAGGCAAGGGGGCTCGCTCTCGCGGGCTCCTTGTTCATGGCCTTGGCGGGCGGAGGGCTACGGCTCTGGCGACGGTTGGTGCGGGACTTTCTCCCGTTGAGGCGGGGTGCTTAATTCTCCACCAGCCTGATGGCTGGGACTTGGACACCCGCAGCTTCGGTGCAGGTTTGGTGCCGTTAGTCGGGCGGACTTCTGACGTCGGATTCCTTGCCATACGCCGTTCGGTTTTCCCACAAGTCGCTCCGGCAGACATAAAAGCATGCGCAGTTCTTGTGGGAAAATTGTGGGAAAACGACTGAAGCCCGCAGTTCGTGCCAAAGCGGTTCGGAGGGTGGATTCGCTTGAAAGCCTTATGCAGTAAGGCTTTTGGGAGATGGTGCCCGGGGTCGGACTCGAACCGACACGCCTTGCGGCGGGGGATTTTGAGTCCCCTGCGTCTACCTGTTTCACCACCCGGGCAGGGTGTATGGCGCCGGAACCGGTGCCGTGCTGAGCCGGGAATTATGCCGGAAATCCTGGCGTCGGACAACCGGCGCCGGGCACATCAGCGGCCGCGCAAATCCGGTAGCATGGCGCCCAGCCTCTCACACGCCCATCGTCCCGATCACCCCCGACCGCCATGACCAACCAAGCTTCGCTGGCGCGCCTCGCCAGCCTGCCTTCGCAGGACCCCGGCTTTTATGACCGGGAATACAACAACCGCGCCAATGTGCCGGACAACGCAGTGCATATGGCGCGCTGGGCGCAGTGGTCCGCCGGGGTGCGCGCACGCAGCCCCTATCTGGCGGACCTGAGCTATGCCGGCGATGACTCGCGCCATGCGCAGGGCGAGACGCTGGACTACTTCCCCGCGCAGCGGGCCAACGGGGCGCTGCCGCCGCTGCTGGTCTTCGTGCACGGCGGCTACTACCGGGCGCTGGACAAGCACGACCACAGCTTTGCCGCCAGCGCGCTGCCGGCGCTGGGGGTGGCGGTGGCGGTGGTGAACTACACGCTGGTGCCTGCGGTGACGGTGCCGGAGATCGTGCGGCAGGTGTTGCGCAGCGTCGCCTGGCTGTACCGGCAGGCGGACCGGCTGGGCCATGATCCGGACAAGCTCTTCCTGGCGGGGCATTCCGTCGGCGGCCACCTGGTGGCGATGCTGATGGCCGCACGCTGGCCGCAGCTGGGTGCGGACCTGCCGGCCGACCTGGTCAAGGGCGGGCTGTCGGTCAGCGGGCTATACGACATGGAGCCGCTGCGGCGTGCGGCCTTCCTGCAGCGCGACCTGCGGTTCTCGGAAGACGATGTCGCGCGGCTGTCACCCGCGTATATGCCGCCGGCCAGCGGTGCCCCGCTGGCGATCGCGGTGGGGGAACTCGAGGCCGCCGAATACCATCGCCAGCACGCGCTGATCCGCGCGGCGTGGCCGGCCAAGGTGGCGCATCCGGCCGCGAGCGACCTGGTGCTGCCGGACTGCCATCACTTCAATGTGCTGGACAGCTTTGCCAGCCCGGACGGTGCCCTGACGCGCGCGGTGCTGCGGCTGATGGAGCGCTGAGCGCGCACCGGGCGCAAGGGCGTCAGCCCTCCAGCACGCGCAGCAGCGACGAGGTATCGTCCTTGCCCCAGCCGTTGGCCATCAATGTGCGCAGCTGCGCCGAGGTGGCCTGCATCGCGGGCAGGTCCAGGCCGATTTCTTCGGCGATATCGCGCGCCAGCCCGAAGTCCTTGTCGTGCAGCCGCGCCTCGATGCCGGCGGCGAAGTTGCGCGCCACCATCTTGGGGCCCATCAGGTCGAGCATGCGGCTGCCGGCCATGCCGGTCGCCATGGCCTCGAACACGCGGCCGGTGTCGACGTTCTGCGCGGCGGCAAAACGCATGGCCTCGGCAATGCCTTCGATATTGACCACCTGCGCGATCTGGTTGCACAGCTTGGCAACCTGGCCCGCGCCGTGGTCGCCGATATGGGTGATGGTCTTGCCCAGCCGTTGCAGCAGCGGGCGCACGCGCTCCAGCATCTCGGGTTTGCCGCCGACCATGATGGTCAGCGTGCCCGCCTCGGCGCCCATGGTGCCGCCCGAGACCGGGCAGTCCAGCGCTTCGATGCCGCGCGCGGCCAGCGCCGCGGCGATCTCGCGCGTGACGATCGGCGAGATGGTGCTGTGGTCCACGCAGATGGTGCCCGGCGCCGCGCCGTGGACCACGCCCTGCTCGCCCAGCAGCACTTCGCGCACGTCTTCGGACGAGGTCACGTTGGTGAAGACGACGCTGGCGCCGCGCGCCGCTTCGGCCGGGGTGAAGAAGGGTTCCGCCCCCAGCGCGCGCGCGGCCTCGGCCGCTTCCGGGCGGCGCACGAAGGCGCGCACGGTGTGGCCGGCGGCCAGCAGGTGGCGGACCATGTGCGAGCCCATGGCGCCCAGGCCGATGAAGGCGACGGTGGTGGGGGTGAGAGTGGTGCTCATGCCATGCTTCCTTTCTTGATACGGCGGGCTACTTATCGCCCGCATAGGCGAACTTGCCGTTGCGGATCACCCCCATCACGCGCGAACGCTGGTCGAAGCCCTGGTGGTCCTTCGGGTTCAGGTTCATCACGCCGTTGGGGATGGTGAGATTGGCGGTGGCTTCCAGCGCGTCGCGCATGGCGGCGCGGAATTCGCGCGTGCCGGGCTGGGCGCCGGTCTTCAGCGCGCGGCGGGCGGCGTCGTCCAGCAGCATCCACGCGCCCCAGGCGTCGCCGGCAAACTGCGTGACGCTGTCGGCGCCGTACTTGCTTTCGTAGCGGTTGACGAAGTCCAGCGCCACCTTGCGCACTGGGTGGCTCTCGGGCAGCTGGCGCGCGACCACCACCGGCCCGGTCGGGAAGAGCGTGCCTTCCACATCCTTGCCGCCCATGCGTAGGAAGTCCCAGGTGGCGATGCCGTGGGTCTGGTAGACCTTGCCCTTGTAGCCGCGCTCGCCCAGCGTTTTCTGCGGCAGTACGGACGGCGTGCCGGCGCCGGCAATCAGGATCGCGTCCGGGTTGGCCGCCAGCAGCTTGAGCACTTGCCCGGTCACCGAGGTGTCGTTGCGCGAGAAGCGCTCGTTGGCGACCACCTTGATCTTGCGCACCTCGGCCAGCTTCGAGAATTCGCGCCACCAGCTTTCGCCGTAAGCGTCGGCAAAGCCGATAAAGCCGACGGTCCTGACGCCGTGGTTGCTCATGTACTCGGTCAGCACGGTCGCCATGTGCGAGTCGTTCTGCGGCATCTTGAAGGCCCAGCGGCGCTTGGCGTCGGTCTGCGGCTCGACAATGGAGGCCGAGGCGGCCAGTGCCACCATCGGGGTCTCGCCCTCGGCCACGGCGTCGAGCGCGGCGATGGCGGTGGGGGTGATGTTGGGGCCGACGATCACGTCGACCTTTTCTTCAGAGATCAGCTTGCGCACGTTGCGCACCGCCGCGGCCGGATCGGTGCCGTCGTCCAGGATCACGTAGTGCGCCTTCTGGCCGCCCAGCGTCTGCGGCCACATCAGCACGGTGTTCTTGGAAGGGATGCCGATCGAGGCCGCCGGCCCGGTGGTGGACACATCGATGCCGACGCGGATGTCGGCGCGCGCGGCGGCGCTGGTGAAGAGCAGGGCGCCGGCCAGCAGCAGGGGGCGCAGGGGCAGTGTCAGCATCGTCTCCTCCGTTCTTATATGTGACGGGAAGGATAGCCGAACTCGGCCGGCGGGGCACGCCTGCGCCCCGCCGCGGCCGTGCTGGTCAGCGCGCGCCCAGGCGCCAGAGCGTGGTCACTTCGGCGGAACGCGCCGCATGCAGCGGGTCGGCGGCATCGGTCGCGCGCGGGTGGCGCGGGCGGATATCGGAGCGGCCCAGCACCTTCAGCCCGGCGGCGTCGATCCAGCCCATCAGTTCCTCGCGCGGGCGCAAACCGAGATGCTCGGCCAGGTCCGACAGCAGCAGCCAGCCTTCGCCGCCCGGCGCCAGGTGTTCGGCCAGCCCCTGCAGGAAGCCGCGCAGCATGGCGCTGTCCGGGTCGTAGACCGCGCGCTCGACCGGCGAGCTGGGCCGGGCCGGCACCCAGGGCGGGTTGCACACCACCAGCGGCGCCCGGCCTTCGGGGAACAGGTCGGCCTGGACGATCTTGACCTCGCCAGCGTAGCCAAGCTGGGCGATGTTCTCTCGCGCGCAAGCCAGCGCGCGCGGGTCCTGGTCGGTGGCGACCACGCGCTGCACGCCGCGGCGGGCCAGCACTGCGGCCAGCACGCCGGTGCCGGTGCCAATATCGAAGGCGAGGGTCTTGGCCGGCAGCGGCTCGGCCGCGATCAGGTCGACATACTCGCCGCGCACCGGCGAGAACACGCCGTACCAGGGGTGGATGCGGTCTTCCAGCGCCGGGATCTCCACGCCCTTCTTGCGCCATTCATAGGCGCCGATCATGCCCAGCAGCTCGCGCATCGACGCCACGTAGGGCTCGCTGGCCGGTCCATAGACCTGTTCGCAGGCGTCGCGCACATCCGGCGCGCGGCGCAGCGGCACCTCGTGGCTGGCCTCGAACGGCAGCAGCAGCATGCCCAGCGTGCGGGCGCGCTGCGACTGGGCCAGCCGGTGCAGGTTGAAGGCCTCGGTCGGCGAAGCGGCCCCGCCCTTGGCCTTGTCCTTGGCTTTCTGGCCGGGGCGGCTGGCCTTCTTGGGCTTGCGCTCGGTGCGGCGGGCCAGCGCGTGCAGCAGCTGGCGCGCGTTCTGGAAGTCGCCTCGCCACAGCAGCGCGGTGCCTTCGCAGGCCAGGCGGTAGGCGGTGTCGGCGCTGGTGGTGTCGTCGGCGATGACCACGCGGCGCGGCGGCGGCAGGCCGGCTTCAGAGCGCCAGGCGGCGCTGCGCTCGACGCCGTCCTCAGTCCAGTGAATGCGGGGCAGGTCGCTCACAGGGCCTCCGGCCGGCAGGGCTTGATGGGCAGCAGATGCATGGTTGGGTTTGCTTCTTATATAGAGAGAGGCGGCGGTGGGGGCCGACCTCAGAGTTCGTAGGCTTCGTGTTCGCCGGACATGGCCTGCTCAACCAGCTTGCGGTTGAGCGTCGGCGAGAACAGCTCGATGAAGGTGTAGACAAAGCTGCGCAGGTAGGCACCCTGTTTGACGGCCAGGTGCGTCACGTTGCTGCCGAACAGGTGGCCGGCCGGGATGCCGCGCAGGTTGCGGTCGCGCTCGGCATCATAGGCGACGCCGGCGACGATGCCCACGCCCAGCCCGATCTCGACATACGTCTTGATCACGTCCGCGTCGATCGCCTCCAGTACGATGTCCGGCTCCAGGTGGCGCAGCGCGAAGGCCTTGTCGATCTTGGTCCGACCGGCAAAGTTGGCATCGTAGGTGATCAGCGGGTAGCCCATCAGGTCTTCCAGCGCCAGGTGCTTCTTGTCCAGCAGCGGATGCTCGGGTGGCGTAATCACCATATGGGTCCACTGGTAGCCCGGCAGCGACACCAGGTTCTTGTCGGCGGAGATGCCTTCGGTCGCGATGCCGATATCGGCCTGGTCGTGCAGCAGCATGTCGGCGATCTGCGCCGGGTTGCCCTGCTGGATCGACAGCCGCACCTTGGGGTAGCGCTTGGTGAACTCGCTGATCACCCGTGGCAGGGCGTAGCGCGCCTGGGTGTGGGTGGTGGCGATGGTGAAGTTGCCCTGGTCCTGTGCCGCATAGTCCATGCCGACGCGCTTCAGGCTTTCCACTTCCTGCAGGATCTTCTCGACCGAGCTCAGGATGCGGCGGCCCGGCTCGGTCAGGCTGCGGATGCGCTTGCCGTGGCGGGTAAAGATATCCACGCCCAGCTCTTCTTCCAGTTCGATGATGGCCTTGGACACGCCGGGTTGTGACGTGTAGAGCGCTTTTGCGGCCTCAGTCAGGTTGTAGTTCTGCCGGACGGCCTCACGCACGAAGCGAAACTGGTGCAGGTTCATATATCTGGGTTCGTATAAACAAACAACTTCTTATTAGTTTGAGGTATGAGGCCAGTTTATTACGATTCTCGAACTTTGTTAATTAATGGCCAGCCCTCCGTGCGTCTTCTCGCAGCAGCCACTTTGTGATGCGAGATCCACGGGCCAGGCCCCACCGAGTCCCCCATGTCTGTTGCCTATACCGTTTCCGGTCTGTTTGTAGGCGTCCTCGTCGGTCTGACCGGGGTGGGTGGGGGCTCGTTGATGACGCCGCTGCTGACGCTGCTGTTCGGCTTCTCGCCGGCCACTGCGGTCGGCACTGACCTGGCCTTCGCGGCCATCACCAAGGGCTTCGGCACCATCGCGCACCGCGCCCACGGCCATGTGCAGTGGCAGGTGGTGCGGCGCCTGTGCATCGGCAGCCTGCCGGCGGCAGTGGCCGCCATCCTGGTGCTGAAGAGCGCCGGCGAGCTCAACGCCCAGTGGCTGCATGCGATCCGCCTGACCATCGGCGTGTCGGTGCTGCTGACCGTATTGTCGCTGCTGTTCCGCAAGCAGATGCTGGCCTGGCTGGAACGCAATCCGCGCTTCCAGCTGCACGGCCGCGCCCAGGTCATTGCCACCATCGCCGTCGGCGCCGTGATCGGCGTGCTGGTGACGGTGTCGTCGATCGGCGCCGGCGCCGTTGGCGCCACGCTGATCCTGCTGCTGTACCCCCATATGAAGCCGGCTGAAGTGGCCGGCACCGACATTGCCTACGCCGTCCCGCTGACGGCGCTTGCCGGGCTGGGCCATGTGTGGCTTGGCACGGTCGACTGGAATTTGCTGCTGGCGCTGCTGGTGGGTTCGATCCCCGGCATCTGGCTGGGCGCGCAACTGTCGCGGGCGCTGCCCGAACGGCTGGTGCGTGCCGCACTGGCGACCACGCTGACGCTGGTCGCCATCAAGCTCGTTTCCTGAATTCAACGAATACTGAACGGACCCCGCCATGTATCAGTACGACCAATATGACCAGCGCATCGTCGCCGAGCGCGTCGCCCAGTTCCGTGACCAGGTGCGCCGCCGCCTGTCCGACGAGCTGACCGAGGAAGAATTCCTGCCGCTGCGCCTGCAGAACGGCCTGTACATGCAGCGCCATGCCTACATGCTGCGCGTGGCGATTCCGTACGGCCTGCTGTCGTCGAAGCAGATGCGCAAGTTGGGCCATATCGCGCGCGAGTACGACCGCGGCTATGGCCACTTCTCCACGCGCCAGAACATCCAGTACAACTGGATGGAACTGGAGCGCGTGCCTGACGTGCTGGCCGAGCTGGCCAGCGTCGAGATGCACGCCATCCAGACCTCGGGCAACTGCGTGCGCAACATCACCACCGACCACTTCGCCGGCGTGGCGCCGGACGAGTCGGTGGACCCGCGCGTGCTGGCCGAGCTGCTGCGCCAGTGGAGCACCTTCCAGCCGGAATTCGCCTTCCTGCCGCGCAAATTCAAGATCGCCATCTCGGCCTCGGCCAATGACCGCGCCGTGGTGCAGATGCACGATATCGGCATCTACGCCTACAAGAACGCCGAAGGCGAAACGCGCCTGCGCATCCTGGCCGGCGGCGGCCTGGGCCGCACGCCGATCCTGGGCACGATCATCAAGGACGACCTGCCGTGGCAGCACATGCTGTCCTACGTTGAGTCGGCCATCCGCGTGTACAACCGCTATGGCCGCCGCGACAACAAGTACAAGGCGCGCATCAAGATCCTGGTGAAGGCCATCGGCGCGGACAAGTTCGCGCAGGAAGTCGAGGAAGAGTGGCAGCACAGCAAGGACGGCCCGGCCACGCTGACGCAGGCCGAGTTCGACCGCGTGGCGCAGTACTTCACGCCGCCCGCCTATGAAAAGCTTGCCGACACCGACGCTTCGTACGAGAACCATCTGCTGGAAGACAAGGCCTTTGCGCGCTGGGTCAGCCGCAACGTGCACGGCCACAAGGTGCCGGGCTACGCCGCGGTGACGCTGTCGACCAAGCCGGGCGTGGCCTCGCCCCCGGGGGACGCCACCGACGCGCAGATCGAAGCCGTGGCCGACCTGGCTGACCAGTTCGGCTTCGGCGAGCTGCGCGTGGCGCACGAGCAGAACCTGATCCTGCCGGACGTGAAGAAGCAGGACCTGTACGCGCTGTGGCAACTGGCCAAGAAGGCCGGCCTCGCCACCCCGAATATCGGCCTGCTGACCGATATCATCGCCTGCCCGGGCGGCGATTTCTGCTCGCTGGCCAACGCCAAGTCGATCCCCATCGCGCAGGCGATCCAGGACCGCTTCGACGACCTCGACTACGTCTATGACCTGGGCGAGATCTCGCTGAACATTTCGGGCTGCATCAACGCCTGCGGCCACCACCACGTCGGCAATATCGGCGTGCTGGGCGTCGACAAGGATGGTTCGGAGTGGTACCAGGTCACGCTGGGCGGCGCCCAGGGCAACCAGACAGCGCTGGGCAAGGTGATCGGCCCGTCGTTCAGCGCCGAGGAAATGCCCGAGGTGGTGAGCCGCATCATCGACACCTTCGTGGCCAACCGCATCGAAGACGAACGCTTTATCGAAACCCTGTCCCGCATCGGCATCGCCCCGTTCAAGGAGCGCGTTTATGCCGACAAGCAGCCGCGCGAGCGCGCTGAAGCCTGAGGACCGGAGACTGAACATGGCAAAGATCATTCAACTGCAACAGGACGGCGCTACCGTCGCCCCCGTCATCGTCGATGACGCCTGGACCGTGCTGCGCGGCACCGCCGAGCAGCCGCTGACCGACGAGCAGATCGCCGCGGCCGTGCAAAGCCAGGACGCGGTGCTGTTCCCGCTGTCGGTGTTCAAGGCCAACGAAGCGCTGCTGGCCGGCCGCGATGCGGCCCGCACCGGCGTGTGGCTGGCCCCGGAAGACGAGCCGGGCGATGCCGAGGCATACTTCGCGCGCGTGGCGCTGGTGGCGGTGGACTTCCCGGTGTTCCGCGATGGCCGCGGCTTTTCCACGGCCTACCTGCTGCGCACCCGCTACCACTGGAAGGGCCAGCTGCGCGCCATCGGCGACGTGCTGCGCGACCAGCTCAACTTCATGAAGCGCTGCGGCTTCGACGCCTTCGCGGTACGCGCCGACAAGAACATCGACGACGCCGTCAAGGGCTTCACCGAGTTCACCGTGACCTACCAGGCTTCGGTGGATGAGCCGCTGCCGCTGTTCCGCCGCGCGCGGGCAGAGGTTGGCGCGCAACCGAAGGAAGCGGCATGAGCACGGTGCTGAGCGACATCGCCGTGGTCGACGCCGGTGCGGCGTCGGCGCTGCGTCCGCCCGCGCTGTGGGTTGCGCCGGAATACACCGGCAGCATCGCCGCGCTGGAGCAGAAGGAGCGCGAGCTGGGCGAGCGCCTGGCGGGCATCGCGGCACGCTTCTTTCGCGCGCGCTTTGCCTCGAGCCTGGCGGCCGAGGACATGGTGCTGACCGACGCGATCCTGCGCGGCACCGAAGCCGTGCGCGCCGGCATCCGCGTGTTCACGCTGCAGACCGGGCGCCTGCACGCCGAGACGCTGGCGGTGCTTGACAAGGTGCAGTCGCACTACGGCTACAGCATCGAGCAGTTCACGCCGGACGCCGAGGCCGTCGAGAACTACCTGAAGAAGAATGGCCTGAACGGCTTCTACGACAGCATCGACCTGCGCAAGGAATGCTGCGGCATCCGCAAGGTCGAGCCGCTCAACCGCGCGCTGTCGCACGCCGACGCCTGGATGACCGGCCAGCGCCGCGAGCAGGCCGTGACGCGCGCCGAGCTGCCGTTCGAGGAAATGGACGAGGCCCGCGGCATCCCCAAATTCAACCCGCTGGCGGACTGGAGCGAGGCCGAAGTGTGGGCCTACCTGAGGCGCCACAACGTGCCCATCAACGACCTGCACGCCAAGGGCTACCCGAGCATCGGCTGCGAGCCGTGTACGCGTGCCGTGCGCGCGGGCGAGGATGTCCGTGCGGGACGTTGGTGGTGGGAGAGCAAGGACTCGAAAGAGTGCGGGCTCCACGAACAGAACATCAAGCATTGAGGCCGGACGAAATGGGCATCATGAACGACATCGCAGAAGCCACCAGCAGCGTGGCGCACCTGTTGCAGGTACAGAACGACCATCTCGACCGGCTCGAAGCCGAGTCGATCTACATCATCCGCGAGGTGGTGGCCGAGTGCCGCAACCCGGCGCTGCTGTTCTCGGGCGGCAAGGACTCGATCGTGATGCTGCACCTGGCGCTGAAGGCCTTCCGCCTGGGCGACCGCAAGATCGAGCTGCCGTTCCCGCTGGTGCATATCGACACCGGCCACAACTATCCGGAAGTGATCGCCTTCCGCGACCAGCGCGTGGCTGAGCTGGGCGCGCGCCTGGTGGTGGGCCATGTCGAGGACTCGATCAAGCGCGGAACCGTGCGCCTGCGCAAGGAAACCGATTCGCGCAACGCGGCCCAGGCCGTGACGCTGCTGGAAACCATCGGCGAGCACCAGTTCGACGCGCTGATGGGCGGCGCACGCCGCGACGAAGAGAAGGCCCGCGCGAAGGAGCGCATCTTCTCGTTCCGCGACGAGTTCGGCCAGTGGGACCCCAAGGCCCAGCGCCCCGAGCTGTGGAGCCTGTACAACGCCCGCATGGCGCAGGGCGAGCAGATGCGCGTGTTCCCGATCTCGAACTGGACCGAGCTGGACGTGTGGCAGTACATCGCCCGCGAAAAGCTGGCGCTGCCGCCGATCTACTATTCGCACCAGCGCGAAGTGGTGCGCAAGAACGGCCTGCTGGTGCCGGTCACGCCGATCACGCCCAAGCAGGACGGCGACGTCAGCGAAGTGCTGTCGGTGCGCTTCCGTACCGTCGGCGACATCAGTTGCACCTGCCCGGTGGCCAGCGTTGCCGATTCGCCGGAAGCGATCATCGCCGAGACTGCGGTGACCGAGATCACCGAGCGCGGCGCCACCCGCATGGACGACCAGACCAGCGAAGCCTCGATGGAACGCCGGAAGAAAGAAGGCTACTTCTGATCCCGGACGCAGCAAAGGAATTCAACATGACTCACCAAGCAACTCATCAAGGCCTGCTGCGCTTCATCACCGCCGGCTCCGTCGACGACGGCAAGAGCACGCTGATCGGCCGCCTGCTGTATGACAGCAAGGCCGTGCTGTCCGATCAGCTAACCGCGCTGGCCAACGCCAAGAACAAGCGCACCGCCGGCGAGCAGATCGACTTCTCGCTGCTGACCGACGGCCTGGAAGCCGAGCGCGAGCAGGGCATCACCATCGACGTGGCTTACCGCTACTTCTCGACCGCGCGCCGCAAGTTCATCATCGCGGATACCCCGGGCCACGAGCAGTACACCCGCAACATGGTCACCGGCGCCTCGACCGCGGACGCGGCCATCGTGCTGGTCGATGCCACCCGCGTCACCGTCACCAACGGCCGCGCCGAGCTGCTGGCGCAGACCAAGCGCCACTCGGCGATCCTGAAGCTGCTTGAGATCCGGCACGTGATCGTCGCCATCAACAAGATGGACCTGGTCGACTACAGCGAACAGCGCTTCAACGAGATCCGCACCGCCTACACCGAACTGGCCGAGCAACTGGGCCTGAAGGACGTGCGCTACGTGCCGGTGTCGGCGCTGCGCGGCGACAACATCGTGCACGAGAGCGATGCCATGGCCTGGTACCAGGGCGAGCCGCTGCTGCCGCTGCTGGAAGAACTGCCGGTGGAAGAGGCCGCGCCCGAGGATGACGCCGCGCTGCGCTTCCCGGTGCAGCTGGTGATCCGCCAGGACGGTTCGCAGTCGGACGACTTCCGCGGCTATGCCGGCCGCATCGAAGCCGGCACCGTGCGCGTGGGCCAGAAGCTGCGCGTGCTGCCCGCCAACCGCGAGGCCGTGGTGGCCGAAGTGCTGACGCCCAACGGCGCCGCCGAATCCGCCAATGTCGGCGACACGGTCACCGTGCGCCTGTCCGAGGACGTCGATGTATCACGCGGTGACATGTTCGTCGCCGCCGATGCCGCCACCGCGCCGGCCAAGAAGCTGCAAGCCGACCTGTGCTGGTTCGACGACGAATCGCTGAACCCGGCGCGCAAGTACGTGCTCAAGCACACCACGGCCAGCGTGTTCGCGCGCGTGTCGGCGGTGGACCGCGTGCTGGACGTGCATACGCTGTCGCACGAGACCGGCCGCCACGATATCCGCCTGAACGACATCGGTTCGGTGCAGATCTCGCTGCAGAAGCCGATCGTGTGCGATGCCTATGGCGACAACCCGGCAACGGGCGCCTTCGTGCTGATCGACGAAGCGACCAACCACACGGTGGCCGCGGGCATGATCCGTGCGTTCTCCTGATCGGTAACGACAGGAAAGGGACCGGAGATGAACAAGCAGGCGCAGAAGACTTACGGCAAGGTGTTCCTCATCGGGGCAGGCCCCGGTGCGGCAGACCTCATTACGGTGCGTGGTGCACGGCTTTTGGGCGAAGCCCAGGTGGTGCTGCATGATGCACTGGTGTCGCCGGAGATGCTGGCCTGGTGTCCGCAGGCCGAGCTGGTAGAGGTGGGCAAGCGCTGCGGTCAGCGTTCCACCGCGCAGCTGTTCATCAACCGCCAGATCGTCGACCTGGCCAGCAAGTACGAGCGCGTGGTGCGCCTGAAGGGCGGCGACCCGATGCTGTTCGGCCGCGCCGACGAGGAACTGCAGGCGCTGGAAGCCGCCGGCATCGAGTATGAAGTGGTGCCGGGCATCACGGCGGCGCTGGCGGCCGCTTCGGCGATCGGCAAGCCGCTGACCAAGCGGGGTGTGTCGCGCAGCGTGGCCTTTGCCACGCAGGCGAAGGCTGCGGATGGTGACGGCTCGGCCGATATCGAAGCCGCGGTCAAGGCCGATACGCTGGTCTACTACATGGGCCGCGACCAGGCGGCGTCGATTGCCGCGCAGCTGATCGCGCATGGCAAGCCGGCGTCCACGCCGGCGTGGGTGGTGGAAGCCGCCAGCACGCCGCGGCAGCGTAGTCGTGAGTTCACGTTGGGCCGGATGGCAGCGGGCGAGGCCGCGGCCTGGATCGATCCGGTGCAGCCGAGCCTGCTGATGATCGGGGCGGCGCTGGCTGCGCGGGCTACCGAAACGCCGCGCGAAGGCGTGGACGATACCGTCGTGCAGGCGCCGCGCGCTGCCTGACCGCGCTCCGCGCCACTAGAAAAAAAGCCCTGTACCGGCATGCCGGTACAGGGCTTTTGTCATCGGGGACCACGTTTCTGCTCAGGGCTGGCCGCTTGCCGGCATTGAGGCAACGCAGTACGCCGCCATCGCATCCAGCACCGCATCGGCCTCGCCTGCTGCCGTCGCGCAATGGATACGCAGCCCGGGATGCGTTTGCCGGCATTGGTCGAGCAAGGCCGGCAGGTCGCGCCGCAGGTGGCCGCCCTGGCCCAGGAACACCGGCACCACGGTGGCGTCGGACACGCCGCGCGCTGCCAGGTCGGCGAGCGCGTCGGGCAGCGCGGGCGTCATCAGTTCCAGGAACGCCAGCCGCACCTCGCACCCGGGCAGGGCAGCGGCCACCTTCTGCTGCAGGCGGTCGAACGGCTCGCGCCAGCGTGCATCGCGCGCGCCATGCGCAAACAGGACCAAGGCCCGGGTGGGTGCGGTCATGGCAGCCTGCTCCTCAGTGCCGATCCACCCACCGCAGCGCCAGCAGCGCCACCATCAGGTAGAGCGTGCCTGGCACCAGCGCTGAGATAATCGGCGGCCACGTATGCAGCAGCCCCACGTGCGAGAACAGCGTGTTCGACAAGTGGAACGACAGCCCCAGCATGATGCCCCCGAACACCTTCACGCCGACAGCGCCGGCACGCGCGTGCAGGTAGGCGAAGGGCAGGGCCAGCGCCACCATCACAAACAGCGTCAGCGGGTAGATCACCTTCTTCCAGAAGGCGATCTCATAGCGCTGCGTATCCTGCTTGTTGTCGCGCAGGTGGCGGATATAGCGGAACAGGTCCAGCGTCGACATCCGCTCCGGCGTCACCAGCAGCACCGACAGGATCTGCGGCGTCAGCTCGGAATGCATGGTCACGCGCGGGAACTTGATCTGCTCGGCGCGGAAGTCCGGGGCCAGCGCATCGCGTGCCGGCTTCGCCCCCTGTGCCGCGGGCGCCAGCTCGATGAAGCGGGTCTCGTTGACGCCCTGCAGTTCCCACAACTGGCCACCCTGGTAGCGCCCCTCCTCCGCCACGCGGATCACGCGCAGGCGGTATTGCGGGTCGAACTCGTACATGGTGATGCCGGTGATGGTCTGGTCCGGCCGCAACCCCGCCACGTTGACGAAGCGGGTGATCTCGCCGCCGCCGGTGGCGGCATCCTTGTCGCGGTCCTTGACCCAGACGCCCGAACGGAAGCCCGCCGACACGGTTGCGCCGATTGCCTCGAGCTTAATCTTCTGCGCGTACTGCTCGGCGCGGGGGCCGATGAACTCGCCGAAGATAAAGGTCACGATGGCCAGCGGCACCGCCAGCTTGAACAGCGAGAACAGCGCCTGGCGCGTGTTCAGGCCGGCTACGCGGAAGATGGTGTACTCGGACTGGCTGGCCAGCTGCGAGAACACGTAGATCGCGCTGATCAGTACGGCGATCGGCAGCACCTCATACACCCGCGTGGGCGCCTGCAGCAGGACGTGGAACAGCGCGATCAGCGAGGTGTACTGGTTGGTGACGCTCTCCAGCTCGTTGAGCATGTCGAAGAACACGAACAGCGACAGCACCGCGAACAGGATAAAGGCGAACACACCATAGACCAGCCGGCCGAAGTAGCGTTCATAAACACGCAGGATCCTCATGCCCGGCCTCCGGTGGCCGCGGCATCGCGCCTGCGCAGGCCGAACACGGCGCGCCAGCCGCCCAGGCTGCGGTTCTGGCGGTAGCGGAACAGCAGTAGCGCCCCCACGAACACCACCAGGTGGATCGGCCACCACGCCAGCCAGAACGGGATCGCACCCGAGCGCACCCAGGACTGCGACAGGTTGATCAGGTTGCTGTAGGTCAGGTAGATCAGCACCGCGAACACCAGCGGCGTGTAGCGGCCCAGGCGCGGGTTCACGTAGGCCAGCGGGATCGCGATCATGACGAAGTTGAAGGCCAGGATCGGCAGCGAGATGCGCCATACCAGCTCGCCCAGGTTTTCACGCGTGGGGTTGCGGATCAGGTCGATGGTGTCGCGGCTCTTGGGCGGCTGGTCGGCCTCGGACTCGGGCGGCTTGTTGTCCACCTTGACCGCATAGCGTCCAAATTCAACGATGCGGTAGTCGATCTGGCCGGGCGTGCCCGAGTAGCGGCGGCCGTTTTCCATCACCACCAGGCGGTCGCCGTTGGGCATGGTCTCGAACTTGCCCTGGTGCGCCAGCGCCACGCCGATCTTGTCGGCCTCGGAGTTGGCGACAAAGACATTGCGCGCATACTTCATGTCGGCATCCATGCCCTCGATGAACAGCACGTAGTTGGCCTTGGCCGGCTCGATAAAGCGCCCCGCGGCAATCATCGACATCACGCCGCGCTGCTCGAAGCGGTCGCGGAACAGCGCGCTCTGCTGGTTGGCCCAGGGCCAGGCAAACATGCCCAGCAGCAGCGCCAGCACGACGAAGGGTGCGGCGAACTGCAGCACCGGCTTGACCAGGTCGCGCAGCGAGATGCCGGCCGAGAACCACACCACCATCTCCGAGTCCTTGTACCAGCGCGTCAGCACGATCAGGGTGGAGATGAAGAGCGTGGCCGACAGCAGGATCGACAGGTAGCCGATGGTGGCCAGGCCGATCAGCATCAGCACGTCGTTGGGGCTGGCCTTGCCGTTGGCGGCCATCCCCAGGATGCGGATCACGAGCGATGTGAGCATGAAGGTCAGCATCACCAGGAACACCGCCCCGGCGGTGTAGGCAAGCTCGCGTCGCAGGGCTTGTTGAAGGATCATGCGGGTTCGGTTCCGGGCTGCCGGCCGGAGCGGGCGATGTGCCGTGCGAGGTGCCTGGCAGAACAGCTGGCTGGTAGCACTACAAGCTGTCAGCGTGGCCGGGGCGTATCAGCGGCGGCAGGTCGCGGGATAAAAATCGCGGATAATGGAGGCTTTCGTGTCTAACGAGCCCCTGGAAGGAAGCGCGATGGAATTTAGCACAAAAGCCTTGGATTGGAGCAAAGCCGGCCAAAATGGTTTCCTGGCGACCAAGACCGACTGCCTGGTGGTCGGCCTGTTCGAAGGCCAGAACCTGGCCGGAGTGGCCAAGGCACTGGATGTGGCCACCAAGGGCTTGGTGGGGCGGCTGGTCAAGCAGGGCGACTTCGAGGGCAAGCGCGGCACCCAGCTGATGCTGCATGAGGTGGCCGGCGTGGGCGCCGCGCGCGTGCTGCTGGTGGGCCTGGGCAAGGAAGCCGATTTCAGCGACAAGGCCTTTGCCGACGCGGTCCGCACCGCTGTGCGTGCCTTGTCGTCCACGCGTGCCGCCTCGGCCCTGTGGTGCCTGGCGCAACAGGCGCCGCAGCAGCGCGATGTCGCCTGGGGCGTGATTACCACCATCACGCTGGTGCGCGAAGCCGGCTATCGCCTGCTGGAGCGCCATCCGGGCCTGAAGCGCGCCAATGCCAACGGCAAGCCCAACGGCAACGACAAGTCGTCGCTGCGCAAGGTCGTGATCGCGGTCGACAGCGGCGATGCCCGCGCCGCCACCCAGGCCGTGGTGCGCGGCACCGCCATCGCCAATGGCATGGAGCTGACGCGCGACCTGGGCAACCTGCCGTCCAATATCTGCACGCCGACCTACCTGGCCAATACCGCCCGCGGCATTGCCAAGCGCCACAAGCTCAAGGCCGAGGTGCTGGGCCGCAAGCAGATCGAGGCCCTGAACATGGGGGCCTTCCTGGCCGTGACCAAGGGCAGCGAAGAGCCGCCGCAGTTCATCGTGCTGCGCTACGACGGCGCCGGTGCCAAGCAGGCCCCGGTGGTGCTGGTGGGCAAGGGCATCACCTTCGATACCGGCGGCATCTCGCTCAAGCCGGGCGAGGGCATGGACGAGATGAAGTACGACATGTGCGGCGCCGCCTCGGTGCTGGGCACGATCCAGGCCGTGGCCGAGATGGGCCTGAAGCTCAACGTCATCGCCGTGGTGCCGACCTGCGAGAACATGCCCAGCGGCATCGCCACCAAGCCGGGCGACGTGGTCACCAGCATGTCCGGCCAGACCATCGAGATCCTGAACACCGACGCCGAAGGCCGCCTGATCCTGTGCGACGCGCTGACCTACGTAGAGCGCTTCAAGCCGGTCGCGGTGATCGACGTGGCCACGCTGACGGGTGCCTGCATCATCGCGCTCGGCCATGTCAACAGCGGCCTGTACGCGCGCTCCGACGCGCTTGCCGATGCCCTGCTGCAAGCCGGCCGCCGCGCCATGGACACCGCCTGGCGCATGCCGCTGGACGACGAGTACCAGGACCAGCTCAAGTCCAACTTTGCCGACATGGGCAATATCGGCGGCCGCCCGGCCGGCAGCGTGACGGCGGCGTGCTTCCTGTCGCGCTTTGCCGAGAAGTACGACTGGGCCCACCTGGACATCGCCGGCACCGCCTGGAAGAGCGGCGCGGCCAAGGGGGCCACCGGCCGCCCGGTGCCGCTGCTGGCGCAGTTCCTGATGGACCGCGCGGCCTGATGGCAGCGGCGGCAGGCAACAGAGGCAGCAAGGGTTCATGACGCGCATCGATTTCCACAGCAACGTGCCGGACGTGCTCGGCTATGTCTGCCGGCTGGTCCGCAAGGCCTACGGCGCCGGGCAGAAGGTGGTGATCCACGGGGCGCCGGCGCAGCTGGCGGACCTGGATGCGCGCCTGTGGACCTTCTCCGCGCTGGACTTCCTGCCGCATTGCGGGCTGGAAAGCGCCAATGCGGCGGTCACGCCGATCCTGCTGGCCGCCACCACCGAAGGCGTGCCGCACCACCAGCTGCTGATCAACCTGGCCGACCAGGCCCCGGCGCAGTTTGCCAGCTTTGAACGCCTGATCGAGGTGGTGGGCGCGGGCGAGGCCGCGCGCGAGGCCGGCCGCCAGCGCTACCGTTTCTACCGCGAACGCGGCTATCCGCTGACGCACCACGACATCGGCCAGCCCAAGGGAGACGCCGCATGAGCGAACGCACCACCTCGCGGGTGATCCCGCGGCTCGATCCGAACGACAGCATCCCGCTGCTGACCGAGGTGTTCGAACTGCCGGATGCAGGGACAGCAGCGCCAGCTGCCGCTGCGCAGGAGGGCGTGATCGATACCTTCGGCATGGCCGATTCGGGCCTGGTCATGCATGTCGGCGATACCGGCGACGCCGTGGCGGACGAGGGCGCCGCGCCGGCATCGGCGATGCCAGCCGATACCGGCGCCCCGGGCGAGGACGACCTGCGCGCCGTGCGCACCGAGTTGCTGACGCGCGTGATGATGCGCTTTCGCACCGAATGGCCGCAGGTCGTGGCGGCCCATACCGAAGCCACGCTGCAGTCGCGGCTGGCGCCGCTGACAGCGCAACTGGCCAGCGAGCTGACGCAGTCGCTGGAGGCGCGGCTGGTGGAATGGCTGGATGCGACGTTGGAGGAGATCGAGAAGACGCCGGGGGCGGATTAACGGCGGCTGAAGGGTTGGAGCAAACCGGCGGGGCTCGACAGACGTCGGCAAACAAAAAGCCTGCGATTGTTCGCAGGCTTTTTTGCATCAGCGCGGCTGAAAATCAATCCGTCACTGCACCCTTGCTCGCCGTCGACGCCAGCTTCGAGAACTTCGCCAGCACGCCGCGGGTATAGCGCGGTGCCGGCTGCTTCCAGTTGGCACGGCGCCTGGCCAGTTCTTCGTCCGGCACGTTCAGCTGCAGCAGCAGCTTGTGCGCGTCGATGGTGATCGAGTCGCCTTCCTGCACCAGCGCGATGGTGCCGCCCACATACGCTTCCGGCGCCACGTGGCCAACCACCATGCCCCAGGTACCGCCCGAGAAGCGCCCGTCGGTGATAAAGCCGACCGACTCGCCCAGGCCCTTGCCGATGATGGCCGAGGTCGGGGCCAGCATTTCCGGCATGCCGGGGCCGCCCTTGGGGCCGAGATAGCGCAGCACCAGGATGTCGCCGGCGTTGATCTTGTCGGCCAGGATGGCTTCCATCGCGCTTTGCTCGTCCTCGAACACGCGCGCCGGGCCGGTGATGACCGGGTTCTTCAGGCCGGTGATCTTGGCGACCGCGCCTTCTTCGGCCAGGTTGCCCTTCAGGATGGCCAGGTGGCCCTCCTTGTACAGCGCCTTCTCGATCGGCAGGATCACGTCCTGGTCGGCGCGCGGGGTGTCGGGCACGTTTTCCAGCTCCTCAGCCAGCGTGCGGCCGGTGATGGTCAGGCAGTCGCCATGCAGCATGCCGGCCTTGAGCAGGATCTTCATGACCTGCGGAATGCCGCCTGCCTTGTGCAGGTCGGTCGCCACGTACTGGCCGGACGGCTTCAGGTTGCAGATCACCGGCACCTTGCGGCGGATGCGCTCGAAGTCGTCGATGGTCCATTCCACTTCGGCGGCGTGGGCGATGGCCAGGTAGTGCAGCACGGCGTTGGTCGAGCCGCCGGTGGCCATGATCAGCGCCACGGCGTTCTCGATCGACTTGCGCGTGATGATGTCGCGCGGCTTGATGTCCTGCTTGACGGCTTCCACCAGCACGCGGGCCGACTCGGCGGCGCTGTCGACCTTTTCCTGGTCCGGGTTGGCCATGGTCGACGAATACAAGAGCGACATGCCCAGCGCTTCGAACGACGAGCTCATGGTGTTGGCGGTGTACATGCCGCCGCACGACCCGGTCGACGGGCAGGCGTTCTTCTCCACGCCTTCGAAGTCTTCCTGGCTCATGCGCCCGGCGGTGAATTCGCCCACGGCCTCGAACGACGACACGATGGTCAGGTCCTTGCCTTTCCAGTTGCCCGGCTTGATGGTGCCGCCGTAGACGTAGATGCCCGGCACGTTGGTGCGCGCCAGCGCGATCATCCCGCCCGGCATGTTCTTGTCGCAGCCGCCGATCACGACCACGCCGTCCATCCACTGGCCCTGCGCGGCGGTCTCGATGCAGTCGGCGATGACTTCGCGCGAGATCAGCGAGTACTTCATGCCCTCGGTGCCCATCGACATGCCGTCCGAGATGGTCGGGGTGCCGAACACCTGCGGGTTGGCGCCGGACGCCTTGATGGCGTCGATGGCGGCATCGGCCAGGCGCTGCAGGCCGGCGTTGCAGGGGGTGATGGTCGAGTGGCCGTTGGCGATGCCCACCATCGGCTTGTCGAAGTCTTCCTTCTGGTAGCCGAGTGCGTAGTACATCGAACGGTTGGGCGAACGCGCCACGCCTTGCGTGATGTTCTGCGAGCGTTTGTTGAATGCCATGGTGGGGAATCTCCGGGGGGTCTTCAGTGCCGCTCCGCACCGCGCCCGAAGGCTGCACGAACGCATGGCGGCGATGTTGTGGGCCAAAGAATGACGCTTGCGTTTTGGAGTGTCAAATATATTATTTGACCTTTATTGAGTCGAAAAACATATCAGGAGGGCGTTTGGACCTGCGTCAGCTGCGTTACTTCGTCACAGTGGCGGAAGAGTTGCATTTCGGCCGCGCGGCAGGACGCCTGTCGATGACGCAGCCGCCCTTGTCGCAGCAGATCCAGGCGCTGGAAGAGGAAATCGGCGTGCAGCTGTTCGTGCGCACGCGGCGCTCGGTGGCGCTGACGCCGGCCGGCCAGCAGTGGCTGCCCGAGGTGCGGCGCGTGTTGGGCGACGCTGCGGCGCTGCCCGGGCTGGCGCAGCGGCTGGCGCGCGGCGAGGTGGGGTCGCTGTCGCTGGCCTTTGTCAGCACCGCCGACTACGGCATCCTGCCCGACCTGTTGCGGCGCTTTCGCGCCCGCCACCCGGAGGTGCAGCTGCAGCTGCGCGAGGCCACCAGCGACGTGCAGCTCGAAGCGTTGATGGAGGGCGCGATCGATGCCGGCCTGGTGATCCGCCCCCAGCTGCCGGCCATGCCGCACGGGCTGGCCTACCTGCCGCTGGTGAGCGAGCCGCTGGTGCTGGCCGTGCCCGACGGCTGGCGGCCGGCGGGCGGGATGCTGGCGGGCGACGGCACGGTCTCGCTGCGCGAGGCCGCCCATGAGCCGCTGATCATCTTCCCGCGCCGAAGCGCGCCGGCGTTTTATGACATCATTACGGGCTACTATGCGCGCGAGGGCCTGGTGCCCGTGATCGCGCAGGAAGCCATCCAGATGCAGACCATCGTCAGCCTGGTGTCGGCGGGCATGGGCGTGGCGCTGGTGCCGGCGTCGCTGTGCAACCTTCGCCGCACCGGGGTGTCGTACCTGGCGCTGCGCGAGACCGGCCCGCAGATCGAGACCGGGCTGGTCTGGCGCGACGGCGCGTCCGCCGGCGTGGCGCCGGTGCTGCGCTCGTTCATCGATATTGCGACCGCGCTCGCGCAAGAAGCGGGCGCAGCCGGGCCCGCCCCTCGCTGACACGTCACCAATGTCACCGAGGCCACTGACAATACGCAGGCCGCGGCCTATACAACCTCCATTCACGCCAACATGCTGATTCATCCCCAGTTTGACCCGGTTGCCATCCACCTTGGCCCGCTTGCCATCCGCTGGTACGGGCTGATGTACCTGGCCGGGTTCATCATGTTCCTGGGCTTCGGGCGCCTGCGCATCCGCCAGCCGCATATCGCGGCCAAGGGCTGGACCACGCGCGACCTGGACGACATGCTGTTCTTCGGCGTGCTGGGCGTGATCCTGGGCGGGAGGCTGGGCTATGTGCTGTTCTACAAGCCGTCGTACTACCTGGCCCATCCGCTCGAGATCCTCAAGGTGTGGGAAGGCGGCATGGCCTTCCATGGTGGCTTCCTTGGCGTGATCGTGGCGATGTGGCTGTTCGGCAAGCTGCGCCGGCGCCACTGGATGGAGGTGACCGACTTCATCGCGCCGATGATCCCCTGCGGGCTGGCCGCCGGGCGCATCGGCAACTTCATCAACGGCGAGCTGTGGGGCCGCGCCACCGACCTGCCGTGGGGCATGATCTTCCCGCAGGCGGGCGACAACATCCCGCGCCATCCGTCGCAGCTGTACCAGTTTGCCGGCGAGGGCGTGGCGCTGTTCATCATCCTGTGGCTGTTCGCGCGCAAGCCGCGGCCGATGGGCGCGGTGTCGGGGGTATTCCTGATCGGCTATGGTGCCTTCCGCTTTGCCGCGGAATTCGCGCGCGAGCCCGACAACTTCCTGGGCCTGCTGGCGCTGAAGCTGTCGATGGGCCAGTGGCTGAGCCTGCCGATGATCCTGGCCGGCATCGCCATGGTGGTCTGGGCCTACCGGCGCCAGCCCGGCGCCGGCGCATCGCAGCCGGCAGCCTGAGAACGGGTTCTAAGTTCCGGTCCGCGCTATTTGCCGGCGCGGCGCAAGGCGTCGATGCGCGCCTGGGTTTGCGGGTGGGTCGACATGAAGTCCTGGCTGCGTTCCGGCTCGGCGTCCGACGCCGCTCCGCGCCGGTGGTCCAGCCTGACCAGCACATCGGCCAGTGCCGCGGGCGGCAGGCCGTTGCGCTGCATGACCTCGATCGCAAAGGCATCGGCCTCGCGCTCTTGGTCGCGTGAATAGCGCAGCGTCAGGATCGCGGCCGGCACCCCGGCCAGCACCGTCGAGATATCCCCGAACAGGTAGGCCGACAGCGACGCCAGCGCCGACCCCTGTATCACCTGCTGCAAGCCGTGCCGGTTGGCGATATGGCCGGCTTCGTGGGCCAGCACGCCCATCATGCCGGCGCCGGTGCCGGCCAGGCTGACCAGCTCGTCGGTGACCACGATGGTGCCGCCCGGCAGCGCCAGCGCATTGGCGCCGATCTCGCCGCCCTGGCGGAACAGGATCTGGTAATCGTGGCCGGCATCGCGCGGCCGCTTCAGCGCCGCGAAGCCCGAGCGGATGCGTTGCTGCTCCGCGGGCGGCAGCTGCGTCGGCTTGACCATGCCGTTGTCCAGGCTCGCCAGCGTCAGCTTGCCGAGATGGGCCTCCACCTCGGGCGGCACCGCGCGCGCCAGCATGCCGGCGCCCCACGGCAGCAGCACGTAATAGCCCAGCACCAGCACCGCCACCAGTGCCGCCACGGCCAGGCCGGCCAGGCGCCAGCTGTTCTGCGCGCGCGCCACCAGGCTGTCGCGATGGCCGGTCGCGGCCAGCATGTGGTCGAAGGCGGCGTGGTCGGTGATCTCGCAGAAGGCGCCGTCGGCAAAGGTGACCAGCCGCGGCGCGCGGCGCACGCGCTCGGACACGCGCACGTCCGACAGCGGCGCGCGCCGCAGTTCGGCGCCGGAGTCGTCGCGCAGCACGGCCTGCTGCGCCTCAACGGCCAGCGTGGCCGGATGCGCGCGCGACGAGCGGCCGTCGAAGAAGGTGACAGGGATCATGGTGCGGGCCGGGTCAGCGCACGGCGCGCTCAGAGCGCGATGTCGATGTCGTACCAGTCTACCGCCGCATCGCCCAGTGCACCCACTTGCTGCGCCTCGCCGGCCACGAAGGTGTCGAGCGGGCCCGCCGCCAGCATGGTTACGCATTCGAGCCGGTAGCGCGCCGAACGCACCCGCGCGAACGGCAGGTACAGGCCCAGCGTCAGCGCGATGGCGATCAGGTTGGTGACGAAGATAAAGACCATGCGGCCGGCCCCCACCTCGCTGCGGAACGCATGCGGCGCCAGCGTGGTGTGGCTCCACACGACATTCTGCAAGCGCGCCATCACGTAAGGGCTGACGGCCAGCAGCGCCAGGTAGAAGCCGCCCACGCCGATGCTGAACGACAGCACCACGCCCGCCTTGCCCGATGCGGTCGCGCCCAGCGCGAATCCGGCCAGCGCCGCGGCCGCCACCAGCGCGACCATCATGCCGAAGGCACGCAGGTAAACGCCGTAGAAATCGCCCGCGCCGGCGTGGAAGGCAAACGGTGCGGTGCCGAAGCGGGTGTGGTTGTGCTGGTAGCGCTTGAAGCGCTGGTGCGCCAGCGGCCCCAGCAGGCCCAGCGTGGCCACCGCGGCCAGCGGCCACAGCACGAACACCTTGTAGGCCTCGGCATCGCCGCCGGTGAAGGCGAAGCGCAGGCCGCGGTAGCTGGAATTCGCCATGCGGAAACGCAACGAGCGCACCAGCAACAGGGGGAACACCGCCAGCAGCGCCACCAGCATCGCCAGTGCAAGGAAGGGCGAGACCGTCGAGGCGAGCTGGAAGGCGAACACCAGCGCGAACACGATGGCGCGGCCCTTCAGGATCGCGGACGGCTTGCCGTGGTAGTCAAAACTCGCGCCGTCGAGCCGCGTGTTGCGATAGAAATACTGCAGCGTGCGCACCTTGGCCCAGGCCGAATAGATGCCGAAGGTGACGATGGTCAGCAGCGCATTGACGATCCAGATACGGAAGTATTCCGAACCCGATCCGGTAAAGGACAGGCCCAGCGGGCGCGGCACGGCGTAGCGCGGCTCGGCAGGCACCGGCGCTTCGTTTGCCGGAGTGCCGGCCAGGGTGAAATCGCTGCCAGCTTGCATGGCGGGGCTCCAGTGTGTGTGGAAAGCGACAGTCAGGATTGCGGCCTTGACCGCAGTTTCAGGAATGCAACCACTTTAGATCGGGCATTTGCGGCGATGCGCTCACATTCTCGCACTGATAAATAGCGACCACGGCACAATCTGCATATGCCATTGCCGCCAGGCGGGCAGGCGTAAAAAAAAATGTGGGAAAACCCTCGTAACACTCTAGAAACATTCTGTTACACTAGACGTATTCTGTAACAACTTCCGAATGCGTGTTGCCAATGAAATCAGGGACTTAGTCCTGCTGGCACGTAAATCGCTATCTTGATTGTTACAAAGATGAGCGGCACGCCACAGCCGCCAACGGAAGTGCCAGGGAGGGAGTGACGGCTGACAGGCCGCACTTGCCGGCACTTCACGTACAGCCAGGGCGACGGGAAAATCCGCGCGTCAAGCGCGTTTCAAAAGGGGGGCGCAGGGCCAGCGCCGGCAATCCATGGACCCACGCGGTGGATACTTTTGAAAGTACCCGCCGACGATGAAAAGCAGTGCTGCAGTATTTTCAGGCGCGGGCGTTTCCTTGCAGGGAGGCATGGAAACGCCCGCCGCACCTCATACCGTACCCACGCCGCACCTCACAGACCGCACCTCGCCGGTCAACATCAGACACCAATCGCTCCGGCTTGTTTGCAGCGCAGCATCGAAATCCCTTGTATCGTTCGCGTCCTAATCCATAATTATGAATTATGGCTAACGGGGCGCATCTACCCTGACCGATGCCAGATCGTGGCCGGGACGCATCGGTCACGCCATCCGACCCTGGGGGAAGCATGCGCATCGTCCAGCAGGCGTTGTACCTGGAAGTGGCAGACCGGCTGCGCGCCATGATCGACGCGCATACGCTGGTGCCCGGCGCATGGATCGACGAGAGCGCGATGGCCGAAACGCTGGGCATCTCGCGCACGCCGCTGCGCGAGGCGCTCAAGGTGCTGGCCGCCGAAGGCCTGGTGCGGCTGGAGCCGCGCCGCGGCTGCTTCGTCAATGAACTGTCCGAGCAGGACCTGGACGAGATTTTCCCGCTGATGGCACTGCTGGAAGGGCGCTGCGCCTATGAGGCCGCGCGCAACGCGACCCGCGCCGACCTGGACGCGCTGGACGGCCTGCATGCCGACCTGGCGCGCTACGCGCAGGCGGGCGACATCGATGCCTATTACGAAACCAACTTCCAGATCCACGAATCGATCCAGCGGCTGGCCGGCAACCGCTGGCTGTCGGGCCTGATCAGCGACCTGCGCAAGGTGCTGCGGCTGTCGCGCCACAAAAGCCTGAAGCTGCCGGGCCGGATCCAGGAATCCTGCGCCGAGCACCTGTCCGTGTTCGCCGCGCTCAAGGCCCGCGACCCCGAAGGCGCCGAGGCGATGATGAAGACCCATCTGCTGCGCCAGCGCGCGGCGCTCAAGACGCTGGATGCCGGTGCCACCGCCGGGGCGGCAGAGACCCAGGCCGTGCGCGCGCCGCCGGTGCTGCGCGTGGCCGGCGGCGAAGAGTAGCCGCGGCCGCCACCCCAGTCCGATGTTTTTCCTACGTTCCGATCGATGCATCAAGGCAGGTACCGCATGAATTCCTTCGACACGGGTGACCAGAAGATCAGTGCGCCGCTGGGCGAAAGCGAGCCGGCAGGTTCCAAGTTCCTGTCGCGGCTGGGCCGCTGGTGGGGACGCAAGGGCGAGGGCGACGCCAAGGCCAGCGCCAAGGCCGCCGCCGCCACGCCGGCCGACGGCGAGGCGCCGCTGCCGCCGCGCGCGGTGCGCCGCCAGCGCGAGCAGCTGCGGCTTTGCTTCGACGCGCGCCTGACCGATGGCGCCGCCAATGCCGCCGCGCACGCGTGGCAGGCCGAGTATGAAGCCGCCGGCGAGGCCACCCGGCGCGGCATGCTGGCGGTGCTGGCCGAAGTCGCCAGCAGCAGCGGCGGCAAGGGCAGTGAAGACGCCGGGGCCGACGGCGACAAGGGCGCGCGCGCCGCCCGCGCGCAGGCCGGGCCTTCGGGCCTGGCCCAGGCCCTGTCCAATGCGCGCATCCGTTTCTTCAAGCGGCTGGCCGCGCTGCATGGCCAGCGCGGCAACAGCGCCTGCGGCCTGCACTTCCTGATCCAGCTGCGCGCCGACATGCTGCGCTGGCAGCGCCGCATGCCGGGCCTGCGCCCGCTTGACGAAGACCTCGAGGCGCTGTTCTCCAACTGGTTCGACGTGGGCCTGCTGGAGCTGCAGCCGATCACCTGGGATTCGCCGGCATCGCTGCTGGAGAAGCTGATCCGCTACGAGGCCGTGCATGAGATCGCCTCATGGACCGACCTGCGCAACCGCCTCGATTCCGACCGCCGCTGCTATGCGTTCTTCCACCCGCGCATCCCGCGCGAGCCGCTGATCTTTGTCGAGGTGGCATTCGCGCCGGAGATGGCGGCCAATGTCCATACATTGCTGGATGAGGCCGCGCCGCTGGAAGACCTGCGCCGCGTCAAGTGGGCCATCTTCTATTCGATCAGCAATACGCAGGCGGGCCTGCGCGGCGTGAGCTTCGGCAACTTCCTGCTCAAGCGCGTGATCGAGGAAGTCCAGCGTGAATTTCCAAAAGTGAATCAGTTCGCCACGCTCTCGCCGATCCCCGGGTTTGCCGACTGGCTGCGCAAGCAGGATGGCGATGCCATTGCGCGCGTGCTGGGCGACAAGCGCCTGGCGCGCTGGAGCGAGCGCCACGACAAGGCGCCCGCGGACGGCGCCGGGTGGCTGGAGGCGCTGGTGCCGGACGCCGCCGATACCGTGATCCGCGATACCGCCATGACCCTGGCCGCGCATTTCCTGGTGCGCGAACGCAACCAGTCGATGCCGGCCGACCCGGTGGCGCGCTTCCACCTGGGCAACGGGGCCTGCGTGGAGCGGCTGAACTGGGGCGCCGACCTGTCGCGCAAAGGCCGCAGCCAGAGCTGCGGCATGATGGTCAACTATCTTTACGTGCCCGAGGCGCTGGACGACAATCTGGCACGCCTGGGCGCCGGCAACCCGCGCATCAGCCGTAGCGTCGGGAAGCTGCTGTGACCCTGGTCCGGTCACGGCACAGGCCCTGGTACCCGCGGCGCCCGACGCGCCGCATTTCTTTGTCGGGACCCATGCAGTAACTTCGCGCCGCGGCGGTGTCGCGCGGCCATCAGATTGACTTTCCGCAGAAGAGAGAGGAGACAACCCATGAATCGTCGTCAGTTCAGCCTGGCCGCGTGCGCGCGCGCAACGGGCATGGCCCTGGGCCTGGCCGGCCTCGGCGCCGGCGCAATGCTCGCCGCACCCGCCGCGCATGCCGACACCTGGCCGTCCAAGCCCGTCACCGTGATCGTGCCGTTTCCCGCCGGCGGTGGCACCGACGCCTTTGCACGGCCGCTGACCGCGCAGTTGTCCAAGCAACTCGGCAAGCAGTTCGTGATCGACAACCGCGGCGGCGCCGGCGGCACGGTCGGCGCCAGCATTGCGGCCAAGGCCGCGCCGGACGGCTACACGGTGTTCATCGGCGGCGCGCACCACGCGATTGCGCCGTCGTTCTACAAGAAGCTGGACTACGACATCGAGAAGGACTTCATCCCGGTCACGGTGATCGCGCAGCCGCCGCAAGTGGTGGTGGTCAATCCCAACCGTGTCAAGGCCAACACGCTGCAGGAGCTGATTGCCTACGCCAAGGCCAATCCCGGCAAGCTGAACTACGGTTCGGCCGGCAACGGCTCGTCGCACCACCTGGCGGGCGAGCTGTTCAAGCTCCAGACCAAGACCTTCATCACCCACATCCCCTACAAGGGCGCGGGCCCGGCGCTGTCCGACCTGATCGCGGGCCAGGTCGACCTGATGTTCGACGGCCTGGGCTCGTCGGCGCAGCATATCCGCGCGGGCCGCATCAAGGCGCTGGCGGTGGCTTCGAGCAAGCGCTCGGCGGCGTTCCCCAACGTGCCGACCGCGGCCGAGGCGGGCGTGCCCAACTATGACGTGTCGACCTGGTATGCGTTGTGGGTGCCCAAGGGCACGCCCAAGGAGATCGTCGACCGCCTGTACGCAGAGACCGAGAAGGCGCTGAACACGCCTGAGCTCAAGCAGGTCTGGCTTAACAACGGCTCCGAGACGCCGGCGTTTACGCAGGAGCAGTTCGCGCAGTTCCTGCACGCCGAGATTCGCCGCTGGGCGCAGGTGGTGCAGCAGTCCGGCGCCAAGATCGACTGACGGGGCGCCATGTCAACGCTGATCCGATGCAAGGGGGCGCGGCGATGAGCGGCACCGTATTGTTTGCCACGCAGGGCACCACCGCCACCGTGACGCTGTCGCACGCGGGCAAGCTCAACGCCATTTCCGCGCAGATGTGGCGCGAGCTGGCCGAGGGCTTTGCGCGCCTGTCCGCCGATACTTCACTGCGCTGCGTGGTGGTGCGCGGTGCCGACGGCAACTTTGCCGCCGGCGCCGACATCGCCGAGTTCCCGGCAGAGCGCGCCGACGAGGCCGCGGTGCGCCACTATCACATGGCTACCATCGCGCCGGCACTGGCGGCGGTGGCGCAATGCACGCACCCCACCGTGGCGATGATTGAAGGCGTCTGCGTGGGCGGCGGGCTGGAAATCGCCAGCCACTGCGACCTGCGCATCGCCGCCTCGGACAGCCGCTTCGGCGTGCCGATCAACCGCCTGGGCTTCCCGATGGCGCCCGGCGAACTGCAGGGCCTGCTGGCGCTGGCGGGCCGCGCCGCCGCGCTGGAGATCCTGCTGGAAGGCCGGGTCTTCGACGCCGCCGAGGCGCGCGACAAAGGGCTGCTGACCCGCGTGGTCGAGCCCGGCGCGCTGGCCGCGGAGGTCGATGCCACGGTGCGCCGCATAGCCGCGGGCGCGCCCGTCGCCGCCCGCATCAACAAGGCCACCATCCGCCGGCTGGCGCCGCTGCCGGCACCGCTGTCGCCCGCCGAGCTGGACGCGCATTTTGCCTACGCCGCAGGCGCGGACCACGCGGAAGGGGTGGCCGCCTTCCTCGCGCGCCGGCCACCGCAGTTCCGTGGGGAGTAGGGCACGCCGCCATGACTGCTTCCACGCGCGATTGTTTTCTTCGTTTTCCTTAGCCTTTCGTTCGATCCCCGACATGAACGCCAACCTGTTCGCCCTGTTCGAATCCCGCTTCCCCGCCGACCGCACCGCCTGCTGCATCGAGACGCATGACGGGCTGTACTACAGCTGGGACGACCTTGACCGCGCCACTGCCAAGCTGGCCAGCCTGCTGGCCTCGCTGCAACTGCCCGAAGGCGCTCGCGTTGCCGTGCAGGTGGAGAAGTCCCCCGAAGCGCTGTTCCTGTACCTGGCCACGCTGCGCGCCGGCTACGTCTACCTGCCGCTGAACACCGCCTACCAGGAGGCAGAGATCGACTACTTTGTCGGCAATGCCGAGCCGTCGGTGGTGGTGTGCAGCAGCAAGAATTTCGGCTGGGTGTCCAAGGTGGCGTTCCGCCACGGCGTCAACCACGTCTTCACGCTGGACGACGACCGCAGCGGCTCGCTGCTGTCGCGTGCCGCGGGCAAGTCGGATGCCTTCGAGACGGTCGCACGCCAGGATGACGACCTTGCCGCCATTCTCTACACCTCCGGTACCACCGGCCGCAGCAAGGGCGCGATGCTGACGCACCGCAACCTGGCCTCCAATGCGCAGACGCTGCATGAATTCTGGGGCTGGCGCAGCGACGACGTGCTGCTGCACATGCTGCCGATCTTCCACGTGCACGGCCTGTTCGTGGCCTCGCACGGCGCGCTGCTGGCCGGTGCCAAGATGATCTGGGCACCCAGGCTGGACATGGCGCAGGTGCTGAAATTCCTGCCGCGCTGCACGGTGATGATGGGCGTGCCGACCTACTACGTGCGCATGCTGCAGGAGCCGCGCTTCGACGACGACACCTGCCGCCGCATGCGGCTGTTCGTGTCGGGCTCGGCGCCGCTGCTGCTGGAGACCTTCGATGCCTTCCGCGAGCGCACCGGCCATACCATCCTGGAACGCTACGGCATGAGCGAGACCGTGATGCTGGTGTCCAACCCGTACGATGCCGCGCTGGGCGAGCGCATCGGCGGCACCGTCGGCATGCCGCTGCCGGGCGTGTCGGTGCGCGTGGTCGATGGCGAGGGCCAGCCGTGCGCGCCGGGAGAGATCGGCAATGTCGAGGTTAAGGGCCCGAACGTGTTCAAGGGCTACTGGCGCATGCCGGAGAAGACCAGGGAAGAGTTCACGGAGGACGGCTGGTTCAAGACCGGCGACGTCGGCCGCTTCGGCGGCGCCATTGTCAGCCAGGCCGGCGAGCGCGCGGTGCCCGACAACTACCTGACCATCGTCGGACGCAGCAAGGACCTGATCATCTCGGGCGGCTACAACGTCTACCCGAAGGAAATCGAGAGCTTTATCGACGAGATGCCGGGCGTGGCCGAGAGCGCCGTGATCGGCGTGCCGCACGCGGATTTCGGCGAGGCGGTGGTGGCGGTGGTGGTACGCAAGCCGGGTGCGGAAATCGACGAGGCGGCGCTGATCGGCACGCTCAAGGGCCACATTGCCAACTTCAAGGTGCCCAAGCGCGTGCACGTGGTGGACGAGCTGCCGCGCAATACCATGGGCAAGGTGCAGAAGAACGTGCTGCGCGAGCAGTTCTCGACGCTCTGAGCGCAGTGATGATGGCCGCGCCCTGCGCGATGGCGCAGGGCGCGGCTGTCTTACTTCAGCATCTGCACGGAGCCGTTGACCGACACCGTCACCTGCGTCTTGCCGCCCTCAACCGGCACCGGCACCGCAGCGTCGGCCATCATGGCCTTGGCAGCACCGTACATGCGCGGCATCGGCGGCACCACGCCGGTTTCATTCAGGCTGACTTCGCGGATGGTGTAGCTGTTGTAGCCGAACAGCTTGGTGGTCGACTGCGCCTTGCCGCGGAACGAGGCGATGGCCTGCTCGGCTAGCTTGGCTTCGGCCGCCTCGCGCGCTTCGCGCGACAGCGAGAAGGCTATGTTCTGCACCTGCATCTGGCTGGCCAGCTCGCCGGCGAGCTTGGACACGGCCGAGAAATCGCGCGACTTCAGGATGACTTCGGAACGCCCGCGCCAGGTGCTGATGCGGCCGTTGCGGTCGGTATTCGGGTGAATGGTGAAGCCGCCCGACTCGGCGGTCACACCCTGGACGCGGCGCGCCTGCGTGATGACGGCCTGGGTCCGGGCCGACAGGCCCGAGGAAATCGCGGCCGGTTCAGCGCCTTCCTGCTCCGCGGCAAGCGTCAGGTGCACGATATCGGTCGGCACTTCGGTGACTGCCTGCGCGCTCAGCGACAGTACGCCCGACGGCGTTTCAGTGGGGCCACCGTGCGCCGAGGCGACGATGGCGGTGGTGCCCAGCAGGGTGGCGGCAAGCCATTGTTTCATGTTGTTCTCTTGTTCGAACGTGATGGGTATCAGACGTGCCCGGGTGCCCGATCGTTCCGCGACATTGCAAACGATTGTTGCGAAGCCGGCGCGGGCGCGCCTCCCCCGTCCGGGTCAGAATGCCCGCCAGGCCTTCCACAACATATAGCTTGCCAGGCACAGCAGCAGCACGGCAAAGACCTTGCGCAACTGGCCCACATCCATGCGGTGCGCGGTGCGCGCGCCCAGCGGCGCGGTCATCACGCTGGCCGCGGCGATCACCAGCAGGGCCGGCAGGTAGAGATAGCCGAGCGATCCCGCCGGCAGCCCCGGCATCTGCCAGCCGCTCCAGACATAGCCGGCCACGCTGGCCGCGGCGATCGGGAAGCCGAGCGCGGCCGAGGTGGCCACCGCGTTGTGGATCGGCACGTTGCACCAGGTCATGAACGGCACCGAGACAAAGGCGCCGCCCGCGCCCACCAGGCTGGACAGGAAGCCGATCACGCCGCCCGCGCCTGCCATGCCGGCAAAGCCGGGCAGCTGCCGGCCGGGCTTGGGGCGACGGTTGCGCAGCATCTGCAGCGCGGAAAATCCGACGAAGCCGGCAAAGGCAAGCGACAGCCAGCTGGTCTTGAGCGCCGCGAACACCTTGCCGCCGCCGATCATGCCGCCGAGCACGATGCCCGGCGCCAGCGCCAGCACGATCGGCCAGCGCACCGCGCCGCGCTGGTGGTGGGCGCGCACGGACGACAATGAGGTGAACAGGATGGTGCCCATCGAGGTGGCGATCGCCATATGGACGATGGCCTCGTCGGCAAAGCCCAGGCTGGTGAACAGCAGCGTCAGGAAGGGCACCATCATCATGCCGCCGCCGACGCCGAGCAGCCCGGCGCAGAAGCCGGTGAAAGCGCCCAGGGCAAGCAGGGCAGGAACCAGCACCGGCAGGTTGTCGAACTGCATCGTGTCTTCAGGGTTGTTGTGATCAGCCTTGCCCGGGCCGGCCGGGCAGCGTTCAGCGCATCAGCTTGCCGGTGATGAAGCGCCATTCTGCCGGCGTCACCGGCGTGATCGACAGCCGGTTGCCGCGACGTAGCACCACCATGTCGGCCAGTTCCTCATGCTCGCGCAATGCGGCCAGCGGGATCAGCGCGCTCTTGCGCTCGAAGCGCACGTCGACCAGCAGCCAGCGCGGGGCCTCGGCCTTGGATGCGGCATCGTAGTACGGGCTCTTGCGGTCGAACTGGGTGGGGTCGGGGTAGGGTACTGAGCAGACCTCGGCCAGGCCGGCAATGCCGGGCTCCGGGCACGACGAGTGATAGAACAGCACGCCGTCGCCGATCTGCATGGTGTCGCGCATGAAGTTGCGCGCCTGGTAGTTGCGCACGCCGGTCCAGGGCAGCGTGCCTTCGCGGGCCAGGTCGTCGATGCTGGCTTCATCCGGTTCTGATTTCATCAGCCAGTACTGGCGGGCGCGTTGGTTCTGGTTCGGGCTCACGGCGCAGCTCAGGAATGGAAGGCAGATCAGGGCGCCGCGTGCACAGCGTGTGCACGCGGACGCGCAGGCAAGAAAAAAGGCGATGGTTCAGAAAACCACCGCCTTTTTAAGGGGTCCCCGCCTTGGCCGCTGGGTCGGCATCCTGAACCCAAGTGAGGTTCAGAGTGGCTGCGGAAGTCGCATTTCGGGTACATCATCCACTCAGGGAGTCCAGGCCAGGCCCAGACTATGAATGCGATGACGCGCTCGCCCACGCGACATGATCCCGCACCATGCAATGCATATCGGTTCAAGGAGTTTATGACCCTCACGAACCAGGCAGGGAAACTGTCAAACGTCTGACTTTCCAGGCGCATCATCGTGCCCGGAAAACCGGATCCGCGTGCGGGATGTCAGACGTTTGCCGTTTCTGACTAGGATGGGATAAGAACGGCGGCCGGGCGCGATAACCTGGCCTGTCGCTGCACATCTATGGTGCCTCGTGCAGTCTGGCTACACTATACACCGCGTCGCAGGGCATACCAAGTCCACTCGCGCGTATCGTTACATTTTGCGCGACAGCGCGGCATCCGCAGCACATCCCTGCGTCATCGCTCAGCCGCGCGTACCGGTGCCCACGTGCGCATATTGCCGCAGGGCCTCGTCGGCGCGGTCGTTGAGTTCGCGGATGCGCGCGCGGATGGCATCGACCGGGATCGCGCCCTCGGCCTGCTGCTTGCGCTGCATCGACAGCAGGTCCGAGGCGATGCTGATGGCGGCCATGACTGCCACGCGCTCCACGCCCTTGGCCGCGATGCCGTTGCGCAGCTTGTTCATTTGCGTGTCGACCAGGGCCACGGCTTCGAGCAGCGCGGCCTCGTTCTCGGGCGCGATGGCGAAGCGGTAGGGCTGGCCGGCGATATTGACTTCGACTTGCTTGTTGCTCATGCGTGTTCTCCGGGGGCCTTGTGCGGCTCGGCGTCCTGCGCCGCAGCCTCTTCGCCGAGCAGGTCGAGCTGGCGCGTGTCGCTGGCAGTCGGCAGCTTGTCAAGGATGGACTGGATGCGCAGCTGCGCTTCCTCGATCTTGATATTGAGCAGTTCGCGGTCGGCGGCCATGGCCTCGCGCTCGCCGCGCAACTGCGCGGCTTCGCCCTCCAGCCGGGCGATCTCGTCGCGCAGCCGCTGGTTCTCCGCCGCCAGGGTGTCCGCATGGTGCAGCACGCGCCCGATCTTGGCGGCCAGTTGTTCGAGTTCGGTGAGCATAGGGCCTGTCATGATGGGAGTAGTGTCAGGTATCGCGATTCTAGCCGATGCGCCGGCTTGCACAATGCGGAGGAAAGGGTTTGTGACCGGCGACCCGCGTGGAAGTTGCAGGCTTCTGCACCTAAAACGCCACCAGAGTTGTGACAAAGCACTACTGGCAGCCGCGTTGACGCGGGGGGCGAAACGCCCTAGACTCGCGCACGTTCCAGGTGCTCGCCCTTTTCGTCCCTGGCGAAAGGGCAGTTCAACGGGAAACAGGGAGCCGGGCCGGCTGCGCGCCGGACAGGCCAACCTGTGCTGCCCCCGCAACGGTAAGCGACCGCGGTGTGCATCTGCCAGACTCCGACATCGCCGACAGCCAGCCTGCCGGCAACGCCGCTGGCAAGGCCGGATCCCATTCCCGGCCACATGCACCGCAGGACCGGCCACACGCCACTGAACCGCAGGTTCGGGAAGGCGCCGGTCCAGTGTCGCCAGCCCGGATACCGGCCTGAACGCGGGTTGCCGCCCGTGCGCGGCACGCCTCATCGCCATATGGTCCGCGGGGGAACGGGCCCGGCCGTTCCTATCCAGTCCTGCATCATGCGTTCATCGCTCCACAGGTCGACCCGCCCGGCAACCCCGGCGGTGCGTCCGTCCGTGCCCGCCATCCTGGCGGCCATCGCCTCGTTCACCCTGGTTCCGGCCACTTCGTTCGCGCAAGCGGCCGACAGCGGCACCGGCAGCCGCCCCGACAGCCACACCACGCAGCTCGCGCCGGTGGTGGTCACCTCCACCCGTACCGAGCAAGCCATTACCGAGGCGCTGCCTCACACCACGGTGGTGACGCAGCAGGACATCGTCAACTCGCAGGCGCCCGACCTGCGCACGCTGCTGCGCAACCAGGCCGGCGTGGAGTTCTCGACCAACGGCGGCATGGGCAGCAACACCACCCTGTTCATGCGCGGCGCCAACTCCAACCAGACGCTGATCCTGATCGACGGCGTGCGGGTATCGTCCGTGAGCAGCGGCACCGCGCAGCTGGCCAATATCCTGCCCGACCAGATCGAGCGCATCGAGGTGGTGCGGGGCAATGTGTCGGCGCTGTACGGCTCGGACGCCATCGGCGGCGTGGTGCAGATCTTCACCAAGAGCGGCGCGGGCCAGGCGCCGGCGGCCAATGCGCAGGTGGAGTACGGCAGCAACAACACGCGCCAGGGCACGGTCGGCTATGGCGGCCAGGTCGGCGATACCTCGTTCAACCTGACCGGCTCGGCGTTCAAGACCGACGGCTTCTCGTCGATCAACACGAAGCAGGCGCCGCGCGCCAATCCCAACGACAACCCGTACGAGAACCAGAGCGTGTCGGGCCAGGTCAAGCACCGCTTCGCGCCGGACTGGGACGCGGGCTTCACCGGCTACTACTCGAAGAGCAAGCTGTCGTTCGACAGCGCCTTCGGGCGCCCGACCGACGACAACCGCACCAACAGCGAGCTGTACACGCTGTCGGCCTTCGTCAACGGCAAGGTGGGGGCGGACTGGTCCACCCACTTCAAGCTGTCGCAGAGCGAGGACCGCAGCGACACCTTCCTCAACGGCAGGCCCAACGGCACCTTCAATACCCGCAACCGCCAGTTCAACTGGCAGAACGAGTATGCGCTGGCCGCGAACCACACGCTGCTGTTCGGCACCGACTACCTGCAGCAGGAGCTGGACTCCAGCGCCTACGGCGCGCCCACGCGCAATGTGTTCTCGGTGTTCGGCGGCTATGACGGGCGCATCGGCCAGCACCAGCTGCAGCTCAACGCGCGCAACGACCACTATTCCGACTTCGGCAACCAGGGCAGCTTCCGCGCCGGCTACGGTTACTACGTGACTGATGCGCTCAAGCTGATCGCCAGCGTCAGCAATGCCTTCCGCGCGCCGACCTTCAACGAGCTGTACTACCCCAACTTCGGCCAGCCGAACCTGCAGCCCGAACGTGCCAAGTCGGTCGAGGCCGGCGTGCAGTACGCCACCGCCAGCGCCGGTTTGCTGCGCGTGACCGCCTTCGAGACGCGCTACGACGACCTGATCGTGTCGGCGCAGCAGCCCAGCGGCATGTTCCTGGCGCAGAACGTCAACAAGGCCAAGGTGCAGGGCATCGAGGCATCGTGGCGCGCCAGCGTGTATGGCACCGACCTCGGCGCCAGCGTGACCTTCCAGAACCCGGTCGACGAGCAGACCAACACCCAGCTGCTGCGCCGCGCGCGCCGCCATGCCGCGCTCGATGTTGGCCGTGATTTCGGCAACTGGCGCTTCGGCGGCGAATGGCTGGTGTCGTCGTCGCGCATGGATGCCGGCTCGCGCCGGCTGGGCGGATACGGTATCGTCAACCTGAACGCCCGCTACAACATCGACAAGCAATGGTTCATCGCCGCCCGCGTCGAAAACCTGTTCGACAAGGATTACCAGCTCGCCTACCCCTACAACACCCAGGGGCGCGCGGGCTTCATCACGCTGGGCTGGCGCCAGCGATGAGCGCACGGGCGCGCCATGTCTGAGTTCCGGCGCGCCCTGGCGATCTGGCTGGTGCTGGCGCTCGCGGCGCTGCTGGCGTTCGCGTTGTCGCTGGCGCTGGGCAGCGTGCCGCTCGATGCGCGCGAGCTCTGGCTTGCGTTCAGCGGCACTGACACCGGCACCGCCGCAGCGATCGTGCGCGAACTGCGGCTGCCGCGCGCGGCAGCGGCGTTTGCCTGCGGCGGGCTGCTGGCCCTGTCCGGCGCGCTGATGCAGGTGCTGCTGCGCAACCCGCTGGCCGAGCCCTATGTGCTGGGCGTGTCGGGCGGCGCCTCCACTGCCGCGCTGCTGGCGATGCTGCTGCTGGCGCCGTGGTGGGGCGTGCAGGCCGCCGCCGCCGCCGGTGCACTGGCGGCGATGGTGCTGGTGGCGTCGCTGGCGCGGCGCGACCTGCTGCATCCGCAGGTGCAGGGCGGCCACCGCGAGGCGGGCGCCCGGCTGTTGCTGACCGGCGTGATCCTGGCCGCAGGCTGGGGCGCGGTCATTACCCTGATCCTTTCCATTGCGCCGGAGTCGCGCCTGCGCGGCATGCTGTTCTGGCTGACCGGCGACCTGAGCGGCACCGCCGCCTACGGCGGCGCGCTGGCCATGCTGGTGGTGGCGCTGCTGCTGGCCATGCCGATGGCGCGCGCGCTCAACGTGATGCTGCTGGGCGAGACCGTGGCGCAGTCGCTGGGCGTGCGCGTGGGCCGCGTGCGGCTGGCGACCTTCCTGCTGGCGTCGCTGTGCATCGCCGCGGCCATCACCACGGCCGGCTCGATCGGCTTTGTCGGGCTGGTGGTGCCGCACCTGGTGCGCCTCGCTTGGGGCAACGACCAGCGCCTGCTGCTGCCGGCCGCCACGCTGCTGGGCGGGGCGCTTTTGATGGCCGCCGACCTGATCGCACGCACCGTGATTGCGCCCGCGCAGCTGCCGGTGGGTGTGATCACCGGGCTGCTGGGAGTGCCGACCTTCCTCTACCTGCTGCTGCGGAGGCCGCGATGAGCCAAGGCCCGCACTGGTCCCATCCGCTCACCGCCTGTCCGCAGCTTGCGCTGCGCGATGTGCGGCTGCGCACCGGACAGCGCGTGCTGGTGGATCGCCTGACGATGACCATCGGCGCGGGGCAGCTATGGTGCATTGCAGGGCCCAACGGTGCCGGCAAGTCCACGCTGATGACGGTGCTGGCCGGCCTGCGCCACGCCGATGGCGGCAGCGCAGAGATCGACGGCACCGCGGCGGCGCAGATCGCGCCGGCGGTGCTGGCGCGCCAGCGCGCCTATCTGCCGCAGGCCGTGCATGACACCTTCTCGATGTCGGTGCAGGATGCCGTGCGCGTGGGGCGGCATCCGCACCTGTCCGGCTGGGGCTGGAGCGGGCGCGAGGACGACCGCATCGTGCACGAAGTGATCCGCGCGATGGATATTGAGGCGCTGGCCGCGCGCGATGTGCTGACCCTGTCCGGCGGCGAGCGCCAGCGCGCCTCGCTGGCCGCGGCGCTGGCGCAGCAGGCGCCGCTGCTGCTGCTGGACGAACCGGTCTCGCACCTGGACCTGCGCCACCAGATCCTGGTGCTGGAACAGCTGGCCGCGCTGGCCCGGGCCGGGCGCCATGCCATCGTGGTGATCCTGCACGACCTGACGCTGGCGCTGCGCTACGCCACCCACGCCCTGCTGATGGCAGAAGACGGCACGACGCTGCATGGCACTGCCGCCCAGGTGCTGACCCCTGAACACTGCTCGCGCGCGCTGCGCACCGCCATCGTCAGCGTCACCGACGGCGCGCATACTGCGCTGATTCCCGACGGCGCCGCCCCACCCATACCCGACACACATCATGACTGATACCCAGAACCCGCCTGCAGAAGACCCGGACCGCGATGCCCGCCACAAGGCGCGCATGGAGCGCAAGAAAGAAATCGTCGACGCCAAAATTGCCGCCGCGCAGGACGAGCGCGGCGTGATCGTCATCACCACCGGCAATGGCAAGGGCAAGTCCAGCTCGGGCTTCGGCATGGTGGTGCGCGCGCTAGGCCACGGCATGCGCACCGGCGTGGTCCAGTTCATCAAGGGCGCGCAGCCCACCGGCGAAGAGATGTTCCTGCGCCGCTTCCCGGACGAGTGCGCCTTCCACGTGATGGGTGAGGGCTATACCTGGGAAACGCAGGACCGCGCCCGCGACGTGGCCAAGGCCGAGGCTGCCTGGGAAGTGGCGCGCGGCATGCTGCGCGACCCCGGCATCGGCCTGGTGCTGTTCGACGAACTGAACATCGCGCTCAAGCTGCACTATCTTGATGTGGAGCAGGTCATTGCCGACCTGCGCGCGCGCCCGCCGATGCAGCACGTGGTCATCACCGGCCGCGGCGCGCCGCCGGCGCTGGTGGAGGCGGCCGACACCGTCACCGACATGACGCCGGTCAAGCATGCCTTCCAGCAGGGCATCAAGGCGCAGCGCGGCGTTGAAATGTAGCCGCATCCTTTTGGAATACAAGGTCAAAGCATCATGCAGTTTCCGGAAATCACTCCCCTCGACGATGCCCTGCGCCCCGTGCTGCAGGCCGCCATCGACGACAAGACCAAGCCGCTCGGCGCACTGGGCCGGCTGGAATCGCTGGCCCTGCAGCTGGGCCTGATCCTCGGCACGGCGCGGCCGGTGCTGCAGCGCCCGACGGTGATCGTGTTTGCCGCCGACCATGGCGTGGCCGACGCCGGTGTCAGCGCCTATCCGGCCGAGGTCACCGCGCAGATGGTTCAGAACTTCCTGGCTGGCGGCGCGGCGATCAATGTGTTCTCGCGCCAGCACGGCATTGCGCTGGAGATCGTCGACGCGGGCGTGCGCGTGCCGCTGCCGGCGGCACCGGGCCTGGTCAACTGCCGCATTGCCGACGGCACCCGCAACTTCGCGGTGGAGCCGGCGATGACATCGGCGCAGGCGGCCGCGGCGATGACGGCCGGCATGGCGCGCGTGCTGCGCCATGCGCAGCAGGGCTGCAACGTGATCGGCTTCGGCGAGATGGGCATTGCCAATACTTCAGCGGCCGCCTGCCTGATGCAGCGGCTGACCGGCCTGCCGCTGGCAGACTGCATCGGGCGCGGCACCGGGCTGGACGATGCCGGCCTCGCGCGCAAGCGCGAGGTGCTGGAGCGCGCGCTGGCGCTGCATGCCGATGTGCAGGCGCCGCTGGAGGTGCTGGCCACCTTCGGCGGCTTCGAGATCGCGATGATGGCAGGCGCCTTCCTGGCCGCCGCCGCGAGCCGCATGGTGATCCTGGTCGATGGCTTTATCGCCACGGCCGCGCTGCTGGTGGCGCAGCGCCTGGACCCCAACGTGCTGCAGTACTGCGTGTTCACGCACTGCTCGCATGAGCGCGGCCACCGTGCGCTGCTCGACCAGTTCGGCGCCGCGCCGCTGCTGGCGCTGGACCTGCGCCTGGGCGAGGGCACGGGCGCCGCGCTGGCGTGGCCGTTGCTGGCCTCGGCGGCGGCGTTCCTGAACGAAATGGCGACCTTCAGCGGCGCCGGCGTCAGCACCGCCTCGCCATGAGCGTGCCGTCCGACCCGGTGCCTGCACCAGCACCCGAACCACGCAGCCCCGCCGGCGTGGCCGGCGAGCTGCGCTATTTCCTGACCGCGCTGGGCTACTTCACGCGCGTGCCGCTGCCGGGCTGGCTGGCGCGCTGGGCCGGATTCGAACCGCATTACCTGCACGCCGCCGCGCGCTACTTCCCGCTGGTCGGGCTGCTGGTGGGCGGGGTGGGCGCGCTGGTCACCTGGGGCGCAATGCTGTGGTGGCCGCCCGGCGTGGCCGTGCTGCTGGGCATGGCCGCCACGCTGCTGCTGACCGGGGCCTTCCATGAAGACGGCCTGGCCGATTGCGTCGATGCCTTCGGCGGTGCGTGGCAGCGCGAGGACGTGCTGCGCATCATGCATGACTCGCGCATCGGCGCGTTCGGTGCGATCGCGCTGGTGGTGGCGCTGCTGCTCAAGTGGCAGTTGCTGGTGGCGATTGCGGGGCGCGGCGGGTTGATGGTGCTGCTGGCGGTGATCGTCGCCGCGCACGCCGCCAGCCGCGCGATGGCGGCCAGCTATCTGGCCACGCTGACCTATGTGCGCCCCGAAGGCAAGGCCAAGCCGGTGGCGCAGAAGCTGGCCGGCGCGGGGCTGGCGTTCGCGCTGCTGTGCGGGCTGGTGCCGCTGTGGCTGGTGTCGCCGTGGTTCTGCGCGACGGCAGTGGTCGCGCTGCTGGGTCTGCGCCTGCTGCTCGGCCACTACTTCGTGCGCCGCATCGGCGGCTATACCGGCGACTGCCTGGGCATGGCCCAGCAGTGCGCCGAGATCCTGCTCTACCTGGTGGCCGCGGCATGGATGTGGTCCTGATCCGCCATGCGCAGCCGCAGGTGCCGGCGGGCACCTGCTATGGCTGCCTCGACCTGCCGCTGGTGGCGCCCCTGACGCCTGCGGCGGAACGGATCGCCGCCGGCCTGCCCACGCCGGATCGCATTGTCGCCAGCCCGCTGGCGCGCGCGCTCGGCACCGCGCAGGCGCTGGTGCAGACGTTATCGGCCGGCGCGCCGGCCATCGACACCGAACCCCGGCTGCGCGAAATCGACTTCGGCAGCTGGGAGGGCGTGGCCTGGGATGCGATCGACCGCGCCGCGCTCGACCAGTGGGCGGCCGACCTGCTGCACGCGCGCCCGCATGGCGGCGAAGCGCCGGCGCAGGCGATGGCGCGGGTTGCCGGCTGGGCCGCAACGCTGGCGGAAGATCGCGCGCAATGTCTGTGGGTGGTCGGCCATGCTGGCCCGATGCGCATGCTGGCCGCGCACTGGCTGGGCGTGCCGCTGGCGGCGACGGTCACCTGGGAGCTGGGCTTCGGTGCCAGTTGCGGCTTCACGCTGGGGCCGGGCGGGGTCCGGCTCGGCTGGTGGAACCGCGCCGCCTGATCAGCGTGCGGGCCGGCGCTTGCGCGCGGTGTCGAGGTCCTTGCAGATCAGCTCGGCACCTTGCACCACGCGCGGACCGGCGCGGTTGACCAGGTCGCCGTCGATCACGAACAGGTTGTTGCGCGCCACCGCCGTGACCTGCTTCCAGCGCCGCCACATCTCGAAATCCGGCAGCGGCTGGTCCGAGCGCGTGGCGCCCATGCCAGCGGTCAGCATCGCTTCCGGGTTGCCCGCGATCACCGCTTCGACCGACACGGTCGGCACCAGCGGCGTCTCGGCCGCGAACAGGTTGCGCCCGCCGCACAGCGCCAGCATGTCGCTGACCAGGTGCTGGCCGTTGAGCGTCATCAGCGGCTGCTGCCAGACCTGGTAGAACACCGTCACCGGCGGGCGTGCCGCGTAGGTCTTGCGCAGAGTCTCCACCTGCTGGCGGAAGCCGTCGGCAGCGCGCCGCGCGGTGGCTTCGGTGCCCAGCAGCGTGCCGAGCTTCTCCATGTTCTCCGGGATCGCTGCCAGCCTGCGCGGCTCGCTGTAGAACAGCGGGATGCCGAGCGCGCGCAGGCGATCGGTCTGCTTCTGCGCATTGCCGTGGCGCCAGACCACGATCAGGTCGGGCTTGAGCGCGGCGATGCGCTCCAGGTCCAGCGCCTTGTTGTCGCCCACGCGCGCGATCTCGCGCGCCTGCGGCGGGTAGTCGCTGTAGCTGACCGTGCCGACGATGCGCTCGCCGCCGCCGGCCGCGAAGATCATTTCGGTGACGTGCGGCGCCAGCGAGATCACGCGGCGCGCGGGCTGCGCCAGCGTCACGGTCTGGCCTGAGTCATCCACGGCAGACACCGCGGCGGCGGCGGGCAGGGCTGCTAGCAGCAGCGTGGAAGCGATAACGGGCGTCAGGCGGTTCAGCATGGCATCGGGGAAAGTGGTTCAGGCAGTGGCTGCGGCCAGTGCCGCGTCCAGCCGCTGCCAGGCGTGTGGCTGGTCCGGCGGCAGGCCCAGGCGCAGGCTCGGCGAGCAGCCGCCGGCGGCGTCGAAGTAGCGGGTCCAGACGCCTTGTTGCGCGAGCGCGTGGTGCAACCGCGCGGCGTCGTCATGCGGCACCCAGCAGAACAGCGGATGCATCACCGGCGCCAGGCCATGGCGGTCCAGCAGCGCGGCCAGCTTCGCCCCGCATGCTTGCAGCCGCGCGCGGGTGGCATCCTGCCAGGCGTGGTCGGCCAGCGCATGCTGCGCGACCTCGCGTGCCGGGCCCGATACGGTCCAGTGGCCCAGGCGCTCGCGCAGCGCGTCCAGCAGTGCCGGCTGCGCCAGTACGAAGCCGCAGCGGATGCCGGCCAGGCCATAGAACTTGCCGATCGAGCGCAGCACCACCAGGCCGGCCTTGCCGCTTTGCGCGGCTACCGAGCCATCGGGCAGGCAATCGATAAAGGCTTCATCGACCAGCAGCGTGCCGCCGCGCGCCGCCAGCTTCGCGTGCCAGCGCAGCAGCGTGGCGGCGGGCAGCATGCGGCCGGTCGGGTTGTTCGGGTTCACGACGACGAGATGGTCGAGCTCGTCGGCCAGCGCCGCTTGCGCGAAAGCCGCTTCATCCAGCGGCGCCACCGCATGGCCCGCGGCAGCGAAGGCCGGCGCGTATTCGCTGTAGCCGAGCGCGGCGATGCCCACGCGGCCCGGGCGCAGCAGACCCGGCAGCGTGCGGATGGCGGCCTGCGAGCCGGCGACGGGCAAGGCCTGCGGCGCGCCGCAGGCCTGTGCGGCCAGTTCGGCCAGTCCGTCGTCATCCTGCGGCAGCCGTTGCCACGCTCGCGCAGGCAGCGCCGGCACCGGATAGCCGTCGGGATTGATGCCGGTGGACAGGTCGAGCCAGTCGCCGGCGGGGCGGCCGTAGCGGCGCACCGCGGCAAGGAGGTCGCCGCCGTGGCGGATCGTGGCCAGGGCGGTGTTCATGTCGGCTTGGCAACCGCAAGGACGGCCAGCGCGCTGGCGCCTGCCAACGCCAGCCACAGCCACAAGGTGCGCTCGACCAGCCGCAGGCACGCCATCACGTGCGCGGCTTGCGGCGCGGGGCCGGCGCCCAGCGGCGGGCGTTGCTCGATCTCGCCGTGATAGCGCGCCGGGCCGCCGAGCCGCACGCCCACCGCACCGGCGCCCGCGGCCATCACGGGGCCGGCATTCGGACTCGACCATGCCGGGGCCTGCGTGCGCCAGCAATGCAGCGCCTGCGCGGTGGCGCCGAGCAGCGCATAGGACAGCGCGGTCAGGCGCGCGGGCACGAGGTTGAGCCCGTCGTCGATGCGCGCCGCGGCCCAGCCGAAATACAGCAGCCGCGGCGTGCGGTAGCCCCACATCGCATCGAGCGTATTGGCCAGCCGGAACACGATCACGGCGGGCGCGCCGCCGACCAGGAACCAGAACAGCGCTCCGAAGACCGCGTCGTTGCCGTTTTCCAGTGCCGACTCACAGGCGGCACGGGCCAGTGCTTCAGCATCGGCATCGGTGGTGTCGCGCGAGACGATGCGCGCGGTCAGCGCGCGCGCGGCGGGCAGGTCTGCCGCGGCAAGGGCGGCGGCGATCGGGGCGATATGCTGGCGCAGGCTGCGCGCGCCGAGTGCGGCGTACAGCGCCACCGCATGCAGCGCCAGGGCGGCAACCGGGTGCAGGCTGGCCGCGGCGTCGACCAGCCACCATGCGAGCGCTGCCGGCACCAGCACCAGCACACACCAGCCGGCGAGACCGGCAAGGCGCTGGCGCCAGGGCGCACCGCGCTGCGGCGCGGGGTTGAGCCGCCGCTCAAGTGCGGCAGCGATGCGGCCGAAGCCCACCAGCGGATGCCAGCGGCGCGGCTCGCCCAGCCAGCGGTCCAGCAGAACGCCCGTCAGTGCCGCTGCCACGCATGCCGGCCAGGCCAGCATCAGCATGTGGGATCGGCACCCTTCACCGCAACCGGAATGCCTGCCACCATCAGCCGCACGCAGTCGGCGGCGGCGGCCAGCTTCTGGTTCAGGCGGCCCAGTTCATCGACATAGAAGCGGGTGATGGCGCCCATCGGGATCACGCCGAAGCCGATCTCGTTCGTGACCAGGATCACATGGCCCGGCAGCGTGGGCAGCGCGGAGAGCAGCGCTTCGATTTCTTCGGTGAAGGCATCCGGCGGCGTGATCACGCCATGCTCAGGATACGTGCGGCCGTCGGGGAAGATCAGGTTGTTCATCCACAGCGTCATGCAATCCACCAGGATGCAGCCGTCGTGGCGCGCGTTGGCGTAGAGCGCATCGGCCAGGTGCACCGGTTCTTCCACCAGGCGCCAGTCGGCGGGGCGGCGGGCGCGGTGCAGGGCGATGCGGACCTCGAGCTCCTGGTCGGCGTGCGCCGGGTCCTGGTGCGCGGTCGCGATGTAGGTGACCGGGCCGCCGGTGATGGTGGCATGGTCGGTGGCGAGCTGTTCGGCGTAATGGCTCTTGCCGGAACGCGCGCCGCCCAGCACCAGGGTGAGCTGGCGGTTACCGTGTCCGCCGGCGGCACGCGGCTGGGTGGCGGTGTCGGGGGCGGAGGCGGGTGCGATGGCCGGGGTTTCCATCCGCGTATTGTAGCCGCCGCATCCGGGCATCGCACGGGAGGTGTTGCAGGCACCGGTGCGATAATCCGCCAATGCAGACCGACTCCTCGCAATCCCTGCCGCCGGGTGCCCTGCGCGGCACGCTGATGGTCCAGGGCACGACTTCCGATGCCGGCAAGAGCACCATCGTGGCCGGCCTGTGCCGGGTGCTGGCGCGTGCCGGCACGCACGTGGTGCCATTCAAGCCGCAGAACATGGCGCTGAACAGCGCGGTCACCGCCGACGGCGGCGAGATCGGCCGCGCGCAGGCGCTGCAGGCACAGGCCGCGCGGCTGGCGCCGCATACCGACATGAACCCGGTGCTGCTCAAGCCCAGCAGCGACACCGGTGCGCAGGTGATCATCCACGGCCGCGCGCGGCTGGACCTGGATGCGCGCGCCTACCATGCCTACAAGCCCGAGGCGATGAAGGCCGTGCTGGCTTCGCACACGCGCCTGGCGCAGGCCTATGACGTGGTGCTGGTGGAGGGCGCCGGCAGTCCCGCCGAGATCAACCTGCGCGAGCGCGACATCGCCAACATGGGCTTCGCCGAGCGCGTCGACTGCCCGGTGGTGCTGGTGGCGGACATCGACCGCGGCGGCGTGTTTGCGCACCTGATCGGCACGCTCGACTGCCTGTCCGACAGCGAACGCGCGCGCGTGACCGGCTTCATCATCAACCGCTTCCGCGGCGATATCGGCCTGCTGGAGCCGGGACTGGACTGGCTGGTCGCGCGCACCGGCAAGCCGGTGTTCGGCGTGCTGCCCTACCTGCACGGCCTGCATCTGGATGCCGAGGACGCCATCATCGGCACGCAAGCGGACAAGGCAGGCACGCCGGCGCAGCGCCTGCGCGTGATCGTGCCGGTGCTGCCGCGCATCGCCAACCATACCGATTTCGACGCGCTGCGCGCGCACCCGCAGGTGGACCTGCAGTTTGTCGGGCCCGGCATGCCGATCCCGCCCGCGGACCTGGTGGTGCTGCCCGGCAGCAAGAACGTGCGCGGCGACCTGGACTTCATCCGGGCCAATGGCTGGGACGCGGTGCTGGCCCGGCACCTGCGCTACGGCGGCAAGCTGATCGGGATCTGCGGCGGCATGCAGATGCTGGGGCGGCAGGTGCACGATCCCGATGGCCGCGAAGGCCCGGCCGGCAGCAGCGCGGGGCTGGGCTGGCTGGATTTCGAGACCACGCTGGCGGCAGAGAAGCAACTGCGCCAGGTCGGCGGCCGGCTGGCGCTGGATGAAGCCGATGCGCCGGTGCGCGGCTACGAGATCCATCTTGGCGTCACCACGGGCGCGGGGCTTGAGCAGCCGGCCCTGTGGCTCGACCGCGGCGACGGCACGGTGCGGCCCGACGGCGCACGCTCGGCCGACGGCCAGGTGCTAGCCACCTATGTCCACGGCCTGTTCGACGAGCCCGCCGGCTGCCAGGCGCTGCTGCGCTGGGCGGGGCTGGACGGCGCCCAGGCGGTGGACCTCGATGCACTGCGCGAAGCATCGATCGAGCGGCTTGCCGACACCATGACCGCGCACCTGGACCTGGATGCGATGCTGGCGCCGCTGCGGCGCTGACGCATGCGGCACGGCCGCCTGGCGGGGCCCTGTTAGAATCGCGAATCTTTCGCATTTGCATTCTGCGTGAAAGTGGCTTGTGCGCCATATTCCACGCATGGCCGCGTCCGCTCAACGTACTTCAGCCCCCTCATGGTCACCGGCCGCCTGCGCGTCGTCCTCGTCAAACTGCACCTGTATATCGGCCTGAGCCTTGGCCTGCTGTTCGTCCTGTTGGGGCTGACCGGCATGACCATCGCCTGGCGCGACGAACTGGATGCCTGGCTCAACCCTGACCTGCTGGTGGCGTCCGCGCCGATGACGGAGCCGGTCTCGCCGGCCACGGTCCAGGCAGTGACCGAGCGGCTGGCTGCGCCCCCCTACGGCAAGCCCAACCTGCTGATGCTGCCGGCCCATGCCGACGGCGTCTTTATCGCCTGGTATCCGGTCAAGGGGCCCGACGGCGTGGTGCCGGGCCGCTCACGCCAGGTGATGGTCGATCCGGTCACGCTTGCGGTGAAGGGCGAGCGGGTCTGGGGCGAGGCGGGCCTGTCGCGCCGGCTGCTGCTGCCCACGCTGTTCCACCTGCATCGCTACCTGCTTAGCGGCGACACCGGCAAGACCATCACCGGCGTGGCCGGCATGCTGCTGTTGCTGACCACGCTGGTGGGCGTGGCGGTGTGGTGGCCCAAGATGAAGCTGCGCTCGGTGGTGCAGGCGTTCCGCATCACGCACGGCGGTTCATGGTCGCGCTTCAACTATTCGCTGCATCGCGCGGGCGGCATCCTGGCCGCGCCGGTGCTGGCCATCATTGCCTTTTCCGGCTGGTACCTGAACCTGCCGAAGTGGGTGACACCGATGGTGGCGGGCGTAATGACCGTGACGCCGCCGGTGAAGCACGTCTCGGCACCAGCGCCTGCCGGGGCCCGGCAGCTGGGCGTGGGCGAGATCATGGCGGCGGCGCAGGCCCAATACCCGCAAGCGCAGGTGACCCGCATCAGCTTCCCGCGCAAGCCGGGCGACGCGTTCGAGGTACGGCTGCGCCAGCCCGGCGAGGTGCGCAAGGACACCGGTGCCACGCGGCTGTGGCTCGATGCCTGGAGCGGCAAACCGCTGGGTGTGCGTGATCCGCACGAGGCGCCGGCGGGCGACACGCTGCTGAACTGGCTGTTCCCGCTGCATACCGGCGAGGCCTTCGGGCTGCCGGGGCGCGTCTTCATCACGCTGTTCGGGCTGGCACCGCTGGCGTTTGCCGTGACCGGCGTGCTGATCTGGTGGAAGCGGCGGCGGGGCCATCAGCGGCATATGGTGAAGGCCGCACAACGCTCCGGCATGCGCCGGGCATGAAAAAAGCAGGCCGGCGGCCTGCTTTTCTTGTCCGGTGCGGCGGCGCCGCTCAGATTTCCAGGTTGTCGATCAACCGGGTCGCGCCCAGCTTGGCGGCCGTCAGGATCACCAGCGGCTCGCCGGCGAGGAATTCCTCGCGCGTCGGCGCCTGCAGGTCGACGCGCTTGCGGATCGACACGTAGTCAGGCTTCCAGCCGCGCCTGGCCAGCGATTCCTTCGCATTCGCCTCGACCGCAAGCAGGTCGGCCGCAGCGCGGTCGCTGCCCAGCACGGCGTCGCGCACGTCATGCAGCGTGCGGTACAGCACCGGCGCCTCGGCGCGCTCGTCGGGGCTCAGATAGCGGTTGCGCGACGACAGCGCCAGGCCGTCTTCGGCACGGATGGTCTCGGCGGGGATGATGTCAATCGGCAGGGCAAACTGCTGCACCATGCGGCGCACGATCATCAGCTGCTGGTAGTCCTTCTTGCCGAACACCGCCACGCGAGGCTGCGCGCACGAGAACAGCTTCATCACCACCGTGCACACGCCCTTGAAGAAGCCGGGGCGGAACTCGCCTTCCAGGATGTCGCCCAGGTCATGCGGCGGCTCGACGCGGTATTCCTGCGGTTCGGGGTACATATCGCGCTCGGACGGCGCGAACAGCACGTAGACGCCTTCCCGCTGCAGCTTCTCGATATCGTCCTGCAGCGTGCGCGGGTACTTGTCGAAATCCTCGTTCGGGCCGAACTGCAGGCGGTTCACGAAGATCGATGCCACCACCGGGTCGCCGTGCTGGCGTGCCAGGCGCATCAGCGACAGGTGGCCTTCGTGCAGGTTGCCCATAGTGGGGACGAAGGCAGCGCGGTTCTGGCCGCGCAGTTGGTCGCGCAGCTCTTGGATGGAGGAAATGACTTTCATCTGCCTTGGTGTGCTGGTCGTGATAGGTGTGACCCGGGCGCCGGTCCATCGAGGGGCGGCACATGGACTACCGGTCTCGGCCTTCTGTCGGGCGTGGGGCCTTCGGGCACTTGCCGTCGGGGCCTGCGCCGTGGGCCGTTGGGCCGGCTGTCGGCGGATTGTAGAACAAGTGGGACGGGGCCGGACCCCGCACCGCGGGTGGGTCAGGTCGGGCTGTACGCCAATCGCACATAAATTGGTGCGAACGGTTCGGCCTGGGTGATCTCCACCAGCGCTTCGCGCGACAGCTCCAGCATGGCGATAAAGTTCACCACCACCACCGGCACGCCCTTGCCGGAGCGCACCGCGTCCTCGAACAGTTCGGAGAATTCCATGAAGCGCGAGTGCTGCAGCCGGCGCAGGATCTGGCTCATGTGCTCGCGCACCGACAGTTCCTCACGCGAGATCTTGTGGTGCTGGTTGAGCTTGGCGCGCTTGAGCACATCGGCCCAGGCGGACTGCAGGTCCACGGTTTCCACTTCGGGGAAGCGCGGCGCCAGGCTCTGCTCGATATAGACCTGCGAGCGCAGGAAGTCGCGGCCCAGCTGCGGCACCGTATCCAGGCGCTGCGCGGCTAGCTTCATCTGCTCGTATTCCAGCAGTCGGCGCACCAGCTCGGCACGCGGGTCCTCGGCCTCATCGTCGCTGTCGGCCTTCTTGACCGGCAGCAGCATGCGCGACTTGATCTCGATCAGCATGGCCGCCATCAGCAGGTATTCGGCGGCCAGCTCAAGGTTGGTCTTGCGGATCTGCTCGATGTAGGACAGGTACTGCCGGGTGACCTGCGACATCGGGATGTCGAGGACATTGAAGTTCTGCTTGCGGATCAGGTACAGCAGCAGGTCCAGCGGGCCCTCGAAGGCTTCCAGGAAGATCTCGAGCGCGTCCGGCGGGATGTACAGGTCCTGCGGCAGCTTGAACAGCGGCTCGCCGTACAGGCGCGCGAAGGCCATCCCGTCGACCATGTCGGCAGGGCCGGCTGCAACGGCCGGGGCCACGGCCGGCAGCTCGACGGGCAGCGGCAGCTTGTCCTGGTCGCCTGCGCTCATGGGCGGCGTGCGCTCGCGGGGGCGGCGGGAATCAGTTGTCCTGCGAGTAGACGTATGGCTTCTGCGCCACGCGCGAAGCTTCGGCGCGGGCGCGCTCTTCCAGGTCGATCGGCGACTTGTCCCACAGCAGGGCACGGCCGTCGCGCTGCTCGGCCTCCAGCGTCGGGCGCTCTTGCTTGAGCTGCTTCAGGAACTGGGTGATTTCGGATTCGTAGATGGCCATGTTCAACCGTGATGCGCCCGCGCGGGCGCCAGATGGGTGCAGTGGGCCACGATTTTACAGTATCGGCCCCCCGGAATGCATCCAGGCCTGGTGCAAGGCGCCGGAAAGTTCCGGGCGTAAGGCCGGGTGTGGTCAAATACCGACTTTGTATGTGTGGACAATCGGCGATGCCGCAAGACACCGCTATTACCGCTAACTCCGCTGGCCGCGCGCGCGTGGCCGTTCGCGTACTGGCCGTGCTGGGCGCGGTGCTGGCGCTGGCGGCCGGCCCGGCCCGCGCCGCCTACGAGGTCGAAGTCGAGGCACCCAAGCCGATTCGCGAAATGCTGGAAGAGCATCTCGACCTGGCACGCTACAAGGACCGCGCCGACCTTTCGCCGGACCAGCTTGACTATATGGTCGAGACCGCCGGCGAGCAGGTGCGGGCGCTCACCTCCACCGAGGGCTACTTCGACCCGACCACCACCACCCGCGTCGAAGGCGAGGGCGACAAGCGCGTGGTCCACGTGATGGTCGACCCCGGCGCGCGCACGCTGATCCGCAATGTCGACGTCCAGGTGACGGGCCCGGCAGCCACGCGCTCGCCCGAACAGGTGGCAGAGATGCAGGCCAAGTGGGGACTGCCGGTGGGTGAGCCGTTCCGGCAGGGCGACTGGGACAAGGCCAAGGAAGACGCGCTGGTCACGCTGCAGAGCCACAACTACTACGGCGCGCGCCTGGCCGCGTCGCAGGCGCGCGTGGAGCCGGACGACCAGCGCGCGGACTTGTCCGCGCATTACGCCAGCGGCCCGGCCTACCTGCTGGGGCCGCTGAAGGTGACCGGCACGCGCCGCTATCCGGAACAGATCATCTACAACGTCAACCCGCTGAGCGAGGGCGAGCCGTACCGCGTGGAGCGGCTGCTGGAGCTGCAGCGCGCGATCCAGAACCAGCCGTACTTCTCCAACGTGCAGGTCGACCTGGAACCGCCGCCGGACGCCGACAAGGCGGCTGACGGCGTGGTGAGCTCGCCAGTGCTGGTGCGCGTACGCGAATATCCGGCGCACCGGCTCAACAGCGGCGTGGGCTTTACCACCGACACCGGCGCGCAGATCGAAGGCCGCTATTCGTACTACAACCTGTTCAACCGCGCCTGGACCTTCGACTCGCAGGCGCGGCTGGAGCAGAAGCGCTCCTATCTGTTCGCCGAGACCGCGATGCCGCCGGACAGGGGCAACTACCGCAACAGCGTGTACAGCAGCTACGAGCGCACCATCGACATCGAGAACACCGACACCACCAGCCTGCGCGCGGGCCTGAAGCGCTCGCGCTCGCGCGAGAAGTACGACGTGACGACGTCGCTGGATTTCTACTACGACAAGCTGCTGCCGGAGGGCCAGGCCGCCCAGATCAGCAAGGCGCTGGTGCCGGCCTTTGCGTGGACGCGGCGCGACGTCGACAATCCTGTGTTCCCGCGCCGCGGCAACGTGATCAGCACCCAGGTCGGGGTGGCCGCCAAGGGTTTCCTCAGCGATGCCACCTTCCTGCGGCTGTACGGCCGTATCCGCCAGTACATACCGGTGGGCAAGCGCGACCTGGTGGTGGCACGGCTGGAACTCGGTGCCGACCTGACCGGCGACAGCTCCAGCCAGATCCCGGCCACGCTGCGCTTTCGCGCCGGCGGCACCGATTCGATCCGCGGCTACAGCTACCAGTCGATCGGCACGCCCAGCGGCTCCAGCATCTTGCCGGCCAAGTACCTGGGCACCGGCAGCCTGGAGTACCAGTACTGGTTCAAGCCGGACTGGGGCGTGGCGGTGTTCTGGGATCTCGGCACTGCCGCCGACAACCTGCGCGGCGTGACCATCTACAACGGCGTGGGCGTCGGCGTGCGCTGGCGCACGCCGGTGGGCCCGCTGCAGCTGGACCTGGGCTACGGCATCCAGGCGCAGCAGTTCCGGCCGCATATCTCGCTGGGGGTGGCGTTCTGATGCGGCACCCTTGTCTTTCCCGCCTGACCCGGATGCCGGCATGAGCGCTCACGATCTGCCTTCGGTGCCCGGCGGCGATTCGGCCCGGACGCCGACCCCGCCCGCGCCGCGCAAGCGGCGGCGGCTGTGGCGCGTGCTGGCCTGGCTGGCCGGCATCCTGCTGCTGCTGATGGTGGCGCTGGTGGCGGCGGGCGTGGCGGCGCTGCACACCGAGACCGGCACCCGCCACCTGTGGACGCTGGCCACGCGGCTGTCGGCCGGCATGCTCAGCGGCCGGCTGGAAGGCGGCACCGTGACGCACGGCCTGCGCCTGCGCGACGTGGTGTTCGCCAGCGGCCAGACGCGCGTGGCGGTGGACCGCGTGGATGGCAACTGGGCGCTCAACTGGCAGGCGCGGCGCCTGCACGTGCAGTGGCTACGCATCGGCAAGGCCGAAGTGAAGCTCGGACCGTCCGAGCCGAGCACCGAGCCGACGCAGAAGCCCACGTCGCTCGAACTGCCGCTGGCCATCGATGTCGATTCCCTGACGCTTGAGCGGCTGTCGCTGCTGCAAGGCACGGCGCCCACGGCCGTGCCGATGGTGTTCAGCAACCTGGCCGGCGCGCTGCACAGCGACGGCCAGCGCCACCGCGTCAGCGTGGACAAGCTGGAAACACCATACGGCAAGCTGGCGGCCAACGCCCAGCTGGGCGCACGCGCCCCGTTCGCGCTCAGCGCCGAAGCCTTGCTGGAAAGCAGCTGGCAGGATGAGGCCTTTGCCGTCAATGCCACCGCCAAGGGCAACCTGGACGCGCTGCGTGCCGAGCTGCAGGCCAGCGGCGACCGCATCCACCTGCGCGCAGGCGCCGACCTGACGCCGTTCGGCAAGGTGCCGTTCACGCACCTGCTGGTCGATGGCGATCGCATCAACCCGCGCCTGTTCAGCCCGTCGGCGCCACAGGCCAACCTGACCGTGCATGCCGAGCTGCGGCCGGTGGGCGGCGTGGCGGCGGGTGCCGGCGCGCAGGCAGCCAGTGCCGTGGCGGCATCGGCTCCCCCGGCGGCATCGGGGGTCTCCGCATCCGCTCCTGCGGCGGTGCCGGCGCCCGCACCGCTGGCGGTCGCCGGCGACATCGCGATCCACAACCTGGAAGCCGGTCCGCTGGACAAGGAGCGGCTGCCGGTCCAGTCGGTGCGCGCCCACGTCGAGCTGAGCGAGATGGCACAGGCCGTCTCGGACCTGCGCGTGGCGCTGGCCGGCAAGGCCGAGATTGCCGGCGGCGGTTCGCTGCGCGGCGGCCGTGGCGGTTTCGACCTGGATGTGCGCAGGCTGGACCCGGCCGCGCTGCATGGCTCGCTGACCAGCGCCAGCCTGTCCGGCCCGGTGGTGGTGCGGATGGAGCCGGGCCGACAAAGCGTGGCGCTGGACTTGTCGGGCGGGCCGCTCAAGCTTTTCGCCGATGCCAGCATCGATGCCGAGGCGGTCACGCTGGCCACGCTGCGCGCCGCGGTGGGGCCGGGTTTGCTGACCGCGGAAGGCAAGCTCGGCCTGAAAGACAAGCAGCCGTTCAGCTTCAAGGGCAAGCTGGCCTCGTTCGATCCCTCGCGCCTGGCCAAGGTTGCCGCCGGCCGGATCAACGCGGATTTCACCGCGACCGGCGAGATCGCGCCCGAGCTTGGCGTGGCGCTGGATTTTGCCGTGCATGAGAGCGAATACGCGGGCCTGCCGATGACCGGCGGCGGCAAGGTGCGCCTCGCAGGCGAGCGGCTCTTGCCAAGCGAGGCCTCGCTGAGCATGGCCGGCAACCAGGCCAACCTGCGCGGCAGCTTCGGCGCGCGCGGCGATGCGCTCAAGCTAGCGGTCGATGCGCCGCAGCTGGAGCGGCTCAAGTTTGGCGTGGCCGGCAAGCTCAAGCTCGACGCCACCATCACCGGCACGCTGAAGAAACCTGAAGTGGTGGCCGACTACAACGCGCAGGCGCTGGAAGTGGGTCCGCACAAGGTGGCCAGCGCCAGCGGCCGCGCCGAGGTGCGCGGCGGGCTGGACGGTCCGCTCTCGGTGCAGCTGGCCGCGCGCGACTACCGCGGCCCGCAGGCCAGCCTGAGCACGCTCGATGCCACGCTCAACGGCACCCAGGCCAACCATACATTCGACGTCAAGGCGGCCGGCAGCCTGAACAAGCGGCCATTGCAGCTGGCGCTGGCGGGGCAGGGCGCGTGGAAGGGCAAGGAGGGCTGGAACGGCACCATCCGCACGCTGGAAGAGCGCAGCACCGTCAACCTGCGCCTGGCAGCGCCGACGCAACTGCTGGTGGCCGACCAGCGCGTGCGCCTGGGCGCCGCGCGCCTGCTGCTGGACCGCGCCACGCTGGCGATCGACAGCCTGGACTGGGACCACGGCCGCATCCGCAGCGCGGGCAGCCTGGACGGCCTGCAGGTGGGCCATGTACTGGAGCTGATGGAAACCATCACCGGCGAGAAGCCGCCGGTGCGCTCCGACCTGGTCATCGACGGCCGCTGGAACCTGGCGCTGGCCGAGACCGCGACCGGCTTTGCCGAACTGCGCCGGCGCAGCGGCGACCTGTCGGTCAATGCCGGCCGGGGCTTCACCACGCTCGGCCTGGGCGAGACGAGCCTGCGCGCCGAGGCCGGCGGCAACCGCATCGCGCTGCGCGGCGGCATGGTGTCGGGCCGCATCGGCAAGGTGGTGGTGGACGCCTCCGCCGGACTGGTGCAGGAGCAGGGGCTGCAGACCGTGGGCCCGGCCTCGACCCTGGGCGGCACGGTCACCGTCGACGTGCCGCGGCTGAAATCGCTGGAAGCGCTGACCGGCCCGCAGTACGCCTTCGACGGCAAACTGGCCGCGGCGATGCGCCTGGCCGGCACGGTCGGCGCGCCGCTGCTGACCGGCACCGTCGACGGCGACAATCTCGCCGTCACGCTGTATGACCTGGGCCTGCGCCTGACCGACGGCACCGTGCGCGTGGTGCTGGACCAGAACACGGTCGAGCTCAAGCACGTGGAATTCCACGGTGGCGACGGCAAGATCACGGCCACTGGCAACGTCAAGCTGGGCGAGGCCGATCCCAACCTGACCGGCAAGATCGTCGCCGACAAGCTGCAGCTGTTCGCCAGCCCCGAGCGCACGCTGGTGGTCTCGGGCGATGCCACCATCGCCAACGAGAACAAGCAGGTCGTGATCCGCGGCAAGATCCGCGTCGACCGCGGCCTGTTCGACCTGCCCAAGGCCGGTGCGCCAGTGCTGGGCGACGATGTGGTGGTGATCCGGCGCAAGGACCAGCGCGCCGTGAAGACTGCCGCCACGCCGGCGCCGGAGACCAAGCCGGCAAGCAAGTTCAGCCCGGTGATCGACCTGACCGTGGACCTGGGCAACAACTTCCGCTTCCGCGGCGCGGGCGCGGACCTGTTGCTGGCCGGCCAGATGGGCGTCAAGAGCGAACCCCTGGCACCAATGAAGGCCACCGGCACGGTGCGCGTGACCGAAGGCACCTATGAAGCCTTCGGGCGCAAGCTGGACATCGAGCGTGGCGTCATCAACTTCAACGGCCCGATCGACAACCCGAACATGAACATCCGCGCCATGCGCCGCAACCAGGAAGTGGAGGCGGGCGTGGAGGTGACCGGCACGGTGCGGCTGCCGCGCGTGCGGCTGGTGTCGGAGCCCAACGTGCCCGAAGAGGATAAGCTCTCGTGGCTGATGTTCGGCTACGGCGCGGAAAGCGCCGGTGCCGGCCAGCAGCGCCAGCTGGGTGGCGCCGCGCTGGGCGGCGCGGCGCTGGGTATGATCGGCGGCAAGGCCGGCAAGGGGATCGTGCAGCATTTCGGCATCGACGAATTTTCGATCGGGCCCAGCACCGCGGGTCTCAATGACCAGCAGGTGGTCAGCATGGGCAAGGCCATTTCCGATCGTATGTCGGTCGGCTATGAGCAGAGCCTGACATCGGCCTCGAACGTGGTGAAGCTGACCTGGCAGTTCTCGCGGCGCTGGTCGCTGATTGCCAAGGGCGGGTCCATCAACGGTTTGTCGGTCTTGTTCAACCGCCGCTTCGACAGCTGGGCGAACCTGTTCAGCGGGACCTCGGGTCGCAGCGACACCAGAAGGAGCCAGCAGGATGAGAGCCAGCCAACCAGTCCCGACAGCGCGGCACAGGCAGCCTCGGCAGCCGTCGCCGAACCCGTGCGCCGCTGACGGGCGCCCCGCCACTTTCGCGTCGCCGCGACGCCTTGCCGCCATGGGACTCTTTGCCGCTTTGCTTGCGCTGTTCGGCTGCGACCAGCAGAAGGTCGATGAAGCCATGAAGAAGGCGGGCGACACCGCCCGCAACACCTGGAACGCGATCAAGCCCGACAGCGAGTTGTTCAAGGGCATCGTCCCCGGCCAGTCCACTGAGGAAGACCTGCGGCGCCAGGCCGGCAAGCCGGAGATCGTATGGGAGGAAGCCGACGGCGGGCGCCGGCTGGAGTACCCGCGTGGCCCCGAGGGCACCACCACCTGGATGGTCACCATCGGCGCCGATGGCAAGGTCGCGAAGATCGAGCAGGTGCTGTCAGCCGAGAACTTCGCACGCGTGCGCGCCGGCATGAGCAAGGACGACATCCGCCGCCTGCTCGGCAAGCCCACCAAGGTGGAGGCATTTGCGCTGAAGAAGGAAGAGGTGTGGGGCTACCGCTGGATGGAAACCTCCACCGACAAGGCCTTTTTCAATGTGCATTTCAACAGCGACGGCACCGTCACCACGACCTCGCGCAGCGACGATCCGTCGAAGATGCAGGGCGGCTGACCCGTGCCCAGGCCCTCAGTGGAGCAGGTGGCAGGCGGCCACGTGCACCGGCGCGGCTGAGCCGGCGGCCGGGTCCAGCCGCAGCATGCGGGGGATCTCGGTGGCGCAGGCCGGCACCGCCCGCGGGCAGCGCGGATGGAACTTGCAGCCCGCCGGCGGGTTCAGCGCCGAGCCGATATCGCCCAGGATCAGCCCTTCGGCCGGCTGGTGGTCAGGGTCGGGACGCGGCGCCGAGCCCAGCAGTGCCTGCGTGTAGGGGTGGCGCGGGGCGCTGAACACCGCGGCGCTGGGCCCGCTTTCGGCCATATTGCCCAGGTACATCACGCCCACGGCCGAGCTGAAATGTTCCACCAGCGCCAGGTCATGGGCGATCACCACATAGGCCAGGCCGAAGCTGCGCTGGATATCCGACAGCAGGTTGACGATCTGCGCCCGGATCGAGACATCCAGCGCCGAGGTGGGCTCGTCCAGCACGATCAGCCGCGGCTGCAGCGCCAGCGCGCGCGCCACGGCAATGCGCTGGCGCTGGCCGCCGCTGAACTCGTGCGGATAGAGGTCAAGCGCGCCGGGCGGCAGGCCGACGATCTCCAGCAGCTCCAGCAGCCGCCGGCGCAGCGCGGCGCGGTCGCCGCCCTGGCCGTGCGCAAGCAGCGGCTCGGCCAGCAGCATGCTGACCTTCAGGCGCGGATTGAGTGACGAGGACGGATCCTGGAACACCGCCTGCACCTGGCGCCGGTAGCCCAGCACGCCCTTGCGGTCCAGCGCCAGCACGTCCTGGCCGTCGAAGCGGATGGTGCCCGCGCTGGGGCGCTCAAGCAGCAGCAGCTGCCTGGCGATGGTGGTCTTGCCGCAGCCGGACTCGCCCACCAGCGCATAGGTCTGCCCGGCATCCACGGCAAAACTGACGCCGTCGACGGCGCGCACCGTGCCGCCGCCGCGCGCGGGGAAATGCTTCTTTAGGTTTTCGACTTCGAGCAGCATGGCTGCCTCCTGGGTTCTTGGCCGGCCGACGCCAGCCAGCAACTGACCTTGTGGCCGGATTCAAGTTCGATCTCGGGGGGATAGGCGTCATCGCACAGCGGCTTGCGGTGTGGGCAGCGCGCCGCGAAGCGGCAGCCGTGCGGCGGGTCGATCAGGCTGGGCGGGCTGCCCTGGATGGCGTACAGGCGCTCGCGCTTTTCGCCGAAGTGGGGGATGGCCTGGAGCAGGGCCTGCGTGTAGGGATGGGCGGGGCGCTGGTACAGCGTGCGCACGTCGCCGGTCTCGACAATGCGTCCGGCGTACATCACCGCCACCCGGTGGCAGATGCTGGCCGCCACGCCCAGGTCGTGCGTGATCAGGATGATGCCGACACCGGTCTGCGCCTGGATCTTGCGGAACAGCGCCATGATCTGCACCTGGATGGTCACGTCCAGTGCCGAGGTGGGCTCGTCCGCCACCAGCAGGCGCGGCGCGCTGGCAATGGCCATGCCGGCTACCACGCGCTGGCGCATGCCGCCGCTGAACTGGTGCGGATAGTCGTCCAGCCGCGTCTCGGGCGAGGGGATGCGCACGCTGTCCAGCACCTGCACCACCTGGCGGCGTCGCGCCTCGCGGCTGTCGGCGCGGCCGTGGTAGCGCAGCGGCGCGCCGACCTGGTCGCCCACCGTGAAGACCGGGTTCAGCGAGGTCAGCGGATCCTGCGAGATCATCGCGATCTTGCGGCCGCGGTACTGCGTGCTCATGGTCTTTTCGGGCAGCTGCAGCAGGTCCACGCCATCGAGCAACACCTTGCCGCCGAGTTGCACGCCGCCCTGGCGCGGCAGCAGGCGCAGGATCGACAGGATAGTCATGGACTTGCCGGAACCGGATTCGCCCACCACGCCCAGGGTCTCGCCCTCATGCACGTGCAGGTCGACGCCGTTTCCACGGCGCGCACCGTGCCGCGGCGCAGTTCGAGGTGCGTGGTCAGGCCCTGTACCGACAGCATGGGCGCGCCGCGTAGGGAATTCTGGGCAGCTGGCGTTGGCGACGGGCGTTGCGTCACGTGCGGGTCGGGGCCGGTCATAGCTGCCTCCTTTTCGGGTCGAAGTGGTCGCGCAGCCAGTCGCCCAGCAGGTTGGACGCCAGGCAGGTGGCCATGATGGCCAGTCCGGGCATGGTGATGGCCCACCACGCGTTGGTGATGTAGTTGCGCGCATCGGCTAGCATCAGCCCCCACGACACATCGGGTTGCTGGATGCCCAGGCCGAGAAAGCTTAGCGAGGCCTCGAAGATGATCACCTGGCCAACCTGCAGCGTGGCCAGCACCAGCAGGGTGTTGAGCAGGTTGGGCAGCAGGTGGCGGCGGAAGATGGTGAGCGTGCCGCAGCCGGCCACGCGCGCCAGCGCCACGTAGTCGCGCTGCTTGAGCGACATCACCTCGCCGCGCACGATGCGCGCGTACCAGGTCCAGTAGGTCACCACGATCACCAGCACCACGGTGTTGAAGCCCGGGCCCAGCACCGCGGCCAGCACCAGCGCCAGCGCCAGCGCGGGGATCGACATCTGGATATCGACCAGCCGCATGATGAGCGCGTCCAGGCGCCCGCCGAAGTAGCCGGCCAGCATGCCGGCGGCGGTGCCGATGCCGCCCGAGATCAGGATGGCGTACAGCGCGACCACCAGCGAGATGCGCGTGCCGGCCATGATGCGCGAGAGCAGGTCGCGCCCCATGTTGTCGGTGCCCAGCGGATAGGCCCAGCTGCCGCCCGCCAGCCAGGCCGGTGGCTGGAAGGCCAGGCCGAGGTCGAGGCCATTGGGGTCGTGCGGCAGCAGCGCCTCGCCGCCGACGGCGCAGACCAGCAGCACCGGGAAGATTACCAGCGCAAACCAGGGCAGGCCACTCAGGTCACGCCGCTGGCGCTTGCGGGCCGGCGCCGCCGGGGCGCTGGCAGGAGGAACGGCGATCTCAGGCATGGCGGATCCTCGGGTCGATCAGGCCGTAGCTCAGGTCGACCATCAGGTTGGACAGCACGAACAGCACGGAGGTGAGCATCACGCCCGCCTGCACCACGGGAAAGTCGCGCGCGAACACGGCCTCGACCACGGTGCGGCCGACGCCTGGCCAGGCGAAGATGACTTCGACCACGAAGGCGCCGCCCAGCATCGCCGCGAAGTACACGCCGAGGATGGTCACCAGCGGAATGGCCGCGTTGCGCAGCGCGTACTTCCAGATCAGCACGCGCTCGGGCAGGCCCATGGCGCGGCCCATGCGGATGTAGTCGCTGTCGAGCACATCCAGCATGGCCGAGCGCACCACGCGGGTCTGCGCCGCCACCGGATACCAGCCCAGCGCAATCGCGGGCAGCACCAGGCTGTTCCACGAATCGCGCCCGAACGCCGGCAGCCAGTTCAGCTGCACCGCGAAGAACAGGATCAGCAGCAGCCCGACCCAGAAGTTGGGCATGGCCTGTCCAAGCATGGCGAAGACCTTGGCAAAGCGGTCGAACCAGGAGCCGCGGTAGACCGCCGACAGCACGCCGAACGGCACCGCCATCGCAATCGAGAAGCCCAGCGCGGCCAGCGCCAGTTCCACCGTGGCCGGCAGCCGCTCCAGGATCAGCCCCAGTGCCGGTTCCTGCCAGCGGTAGGAGTTGCCGAAGTCGCCGGTGACGGCATGGCCGAGGAAGACCAGGTACTGCGCCACCAGGGGCTGGTCCAGGCCGAGATGGCGGCGCGTTGCCTCGATCACCTGCGGCGGCGCGTCGGCCGGCAACAACAGGGCAAGCGGGTCGCCGGACAGGCGCGAGATCAGGAAGATGATCACGCTCGCGCCAAGGATGCTGATCAGGCCGTGCAGCAGGCGTTTTGCAATAGGCATGACAGGCTCCGTCGGAGAATTGTCAGCGGGAATGCCGCGCCCGGCTCGGGCGCCGGGCGCGGCGGCGGATCACTGCTTCCAGCTGACTTCCTGGAATGAGCGCCAGTAGTCGCGGATGGGCCAGGGCACGTAGTTGATCTTGTTGTCGCGCCAGGCAAAGGTCACCAGCGGCCGGTAGGTCGGCAGGCCGCCCAGCACGCGCTCCTGCTTGAGCCGCGCGATCTGGCGCAGCAGCGCGGTGCGCGCCGCGGGGTCCATGGTCTGGCGCTGCTTCTCCAGCAGCGCGTCGACCTCGGGGTCGCTGGTGTAGGAATAGGTGCCCCAGCCGCCGCCGCCCTGGTAGCTGTGCAAATGGCCGGACCAGGCCAGTCCCGGGTCGCCGGGCAGCCCCTGCGACCACATCCAGCTCAGCACGCCGTCCATCTCCGGCGGGCCCGAGCGGCCGCGCTTGCCCAGGCTGATCCAGGCCCCGTACTCTAGGTTGCGCACCTGGCAGCGGATGCCCACGGAACTCAGGTAGGCATACATGGCTTCGCCCACTTCCTTCACGCCCGGTTCGCGCGGCGTGGTGAGGTTGTAGCAGGGGGTCTCGAAGCCATTGGGATAGCCCGCCTGCCTGAGCAGCTCGCGCGCACGCTTCTGGTCGAAGGCGTAGGGCTTGAGCTCGGGGTCGTAGCCATTCGACTCCTTGCCCACCTGCGCATAGCGCTCGCCCTGGCCGAACAGCACGCGCTTGATGATGGCGTCGACATCGATGGCGTGCGCGGCCGCCTGCCGCACGCGCACATCGTTGAACGGCGACTTCGGCATCTGCGTGTTGAAATTGAGGAAGAGGTTGTTGCCGCTCACCAGCGTGACGGTCTTCACCCCCGGCATCTTCTTGAATTCCTCGACCATCGACGGCGGCACGTTGTCGATGAAATCGACCTTGCCGGTCTTGAAGGCCGCCACCCGGGTCAGGTCCTCCGGGATCACCTTGATGGTCAGGTCCTTGATGCCCGGGCGCTTTTCCTTGTTCCAGTAGCCGTCGAAGGCTTCCAGCTTCAGCTCGTCCTTGACCGTGCGCGAGACAAACTTCCACGGCCCGGTGCCGACCGGCTTGCGGGCGAACTCTTCTTCGCCGACCTTCTGGATGTACTTCTTGGGCATGGCCCACAGCTGCATGTTGCCGACGATAAACTGCGCATCCGGCTCCTTGAAATGCAGCTTGAAGCGGTGCGCGTCCACGATCTCGAAACGCTCGATTGACGAGACATAGTGCGAGAAGAAGCTGCTCTTGGGGTCGCGCTGGCGTTGCCAGGAGAACTCGAGGTCCTCGGACGTCAGCGGGTCGCCGTTGTGGAAGCGCACGCCCTTGCGCAGCTGCACGTCGAGCACGGGCTTGCCGTCCTTGCCGTTTTCCAGCTTCCAGTTCTCCGCCAGCCAGTTCTCGTCCTTGAGCGCGGCATTGCGGCGCACCAGCATCTCGAAGATCTGGCCGACAAAGTAGTGGTCGACGCCGGCCGAGATCTTGACCGGGTCGAGCGTGGTCGATTCCGCGCCGAAGGCGACGGTGAGGCTGCCGGTGGCCGGCGCGGCCGGTGCGGCCGGTGCGGCGTGAGCCGCGGGGATGGCGGCGGCCAGCATGCCGGCCAGCAGGCGGCGCCGGGCGGCGCCGGTCAACTTCACTTGCATGGTGCTCCTCCTGTTGCGCCGTCTCGTGGCGGCGCTGTTGGTGAGAACAACGGATGCGCTCAGCGCGGGAAGCTGCCTTCCAGCTGGCGTACCACCTCCAGCAGGCGCGGGCGCACCTCGTCGAGCAGGAATGACGGGGACAGGCGGAACGACGGTCCGCCCACGTTGATGGCCATGGGCGGCATGCCATGGCCGGGCTCGAAGCCGCGCGCAATGCCGTTGACGTCCGGCTGCCAGTCGCCCATCGAGCAGGTCACGCCCAGGGTGAGGTGGTCCGCCAGGCCCTGCTCGATGCCCTGGCGCAGGCGCGGCCACGCCATGTCGTCGACGTCGCGCACCTGTTCCATGAAGGCCTGGCGCTCCTGGTCCGGCACCACCGCCAGCCAGGCGCGGCCGATGGCCGAGGTGGCGACGGGAATGCGCGAGCCGGTATCGAGCGTCAGCGCAATCGCTGCGCAGCTGCGGCAGTGCTCGACATAGATCATCGAGAAGCGGTCGCGCGTGCCCAGCGACACCGTGCCGCCGGAAAAGTCGGCCAGCTCCTGCATCAGCGGTCGCGCCACCTTGCGGATGTCCAGCCGCGACAGCATGGCGCTGCCCAGCCGCAGGCAGGCCGTGCCCAGGCTGTACTTGTGGCTGCCTTCGGCCTGCGCCAGGTAGCCCAGCCGCGTCAGGGTGGAGGTCAGGCGCGATACCGTCGACTTGGGCAGCCCGCAGCGCCGGGCGATTTCCTGGTTGCCCAGCACGCGGTCGCTGGTGCGGAAGCAGGCCAGCACTTCCAGCCCGCGCGCCAGCGCGGTGACGAAGTGGCGGTCTTCTTTGAAGGCATTGCCGGTGGATCGGTCCTGCATAACCGTTGGCTCCCTCGTTGTGCCGTTGCATGCCAGCCGCGCTTGTTCGACGCGCAGGCGTGCGGGACGCGCGCGCGGCGTCCTCGTCCGGTACGGCGGTACTACCCGACAGCGGTCCCGTTCAGCCGCCGGCCTCGGTATCCAGCAAGGCCTGCAGCTCGACCTTGCGCACCTTGCCGGTGGCGGTCAGCGGGAACTCGGGCAGGATGCGGATCTCGGGCACCTTGTAGACCGCCATCTGCTCGCGGCACCATGCATGCAGCGTGTCGGCAGTGATGCCGTCGGCATGCTCGGGGCGCAGGCGGATAAAGGCCACCGGGACCTGGCCCTTGTCCGGGTCGGGGCGGCCCACCACGGCCGAGCCCAGCACCGCCGGATGGCGTGACAGCAGCACCTCCAGCTCGGACGGGAACACGCTCATGCCGCGCACCTTGAGCATCTCCTTGCGTCGTCCCAGGAAATGCAGGTAGCCCGCCTCGTCATAGGCGCCGATATCGCCGGTGCGGAACCAGCCGTCGCGGAACACCTCAGCATCCACGTCGGGGCGGCCCCAGTAGCCCTTGAACAGCGACGGCGTGCTGACCACGATCTCGCCTTCCTCGCCGACCGGCAGCACCGCGCCGGTGTCGAAGTCGCAGATCTTGATGCGCGTGCCCGGCACCGGCAGGCCGACAAACACCGGGCGGCCGCGCAGGTCCATATCGTCGTCCTGCATGCCGGTGGTGAAGGTGTCGCTGGTATGGGTCTCGGTCATGCCCCAGGCGCCTTCGGCAATGATGCTGCCGGTCAGCGCGTGCCAGCGCTGGCGGATGTCGGGGGTGATCTTGCGGATGAACGAGGCGGCGCGCGTGTGCTGCAGCGAACGCAGGTCGTAGCGGCCGCATTCGGGGTGGTTCATCAGCTCGACCGCGTTGTCCACCACCACGAAGGTGCGGTTGACACGATAGCGCTCGATCGCGGCCATCACCGCGACCGGGTCCCAGCGCGCCAGCAGCACCACCGTCGCGCCGCTGAAGATCGGGTAGATCAGCCCGAGGTTCTCGCCCGCGATCCAGAACATCGGCAGGAAGTTCAGCATCACGTCGCCGGAGCCTTCTGCCAGCCGTTCCGCATCGACACCGCCGGTGAGCGCGTAGGAAGCCGCCGCGGTGTAGACCATGTCGCGCTGCGTGTGCATGCAGCCCTTGGGCAGGCCGGTGGTGCCGCCGGTGTAGTTCAGTGCGGCCAGCGTGTCCATGTCGGCCGGGGGTTGTGCGACCGGCTCGGTGTCGCGCAGCGCCTGCAGCAGGTCGATGGCGCCTTCCACGGCCAGCGGGGGCGCGTCGAGGCCCGCTGGCAGCGGCAGGTCCGGCTGTGCCGGCAGCATCGCGCCGGCACTGGTGGTGTAGACAGTATGCAGCAGCGTCTGCGCGCGCACTGACATCAGCAGCGGCGCCAGCTGGTCCTGCACGATGACGGTGGTGGCGCCGGCATCGTTCAGCTCATAGACCAGCTCCTGTTCCTTGAAGAGCGGGTTGACCGGCACATACACCGCGCCCAGCTTCAGGATGCCGTAGAAGACCACGTGGAACTGCGGGCAGTTGCCCATCATCACCGCCACCCGGTCGCCCGCGCCCACGCCGCGGCCCTTGAGCAGCGCGGCGCAGCGCTCGGACAGGTCGTCGAGCTCGGCGTAGGTCACGGTGGTGCCGTACCAGACCAGCGCGGGGTGGTCCGGGCGCTTGCGCGCCCACGCGCGCAGATAGTCGCCCAGCGGGGCCTCGCCATGGGGGTAGACCGGTGCGTCGGGCAGGCCGGCGGGCCAGATCTTGCGATGCCGGGCTTCCAGGTCCTCGAAGAACGCCTGTTCGTTCATCTGCTGTCTCCTGTTGCTTTCGCTCTGGTTCTGTCTGCCGCCGTGCCTACCAGGCGTCGACGAAGGTGCGTACCGGACGATGGGGATTGGCGGCGCCGGCCTCGAGCCCGCTGACCACCCACTGGCGGGTGGCGGCGGGGTCGATCACGGCGTCGAGTTCCAGTGCCGCCGCGGCGTTGATGGCATGGCCGCGCTCGTACATCTGCGCCACCAGCTGCTGGTACAGCGCATCGCGCTGCGGACCGGCCGGCAGCGCTTCCAGCTCCTTGCGGAAACCCAGCCGCACCGCGCCCTCGAGGCCCATGCCGCCGAATTCGCCGGTCGGCCACGAGACCGTGAAGGTCGGCGCGCGGAAGCCGCCCGCGGCCATCGCCATCGCGCCCAGGCCGTAGCCCTTGCGAAGCACTACCGCCAGGAACGGCACGCGCAGCTTGGCGCCGGCGACGAACATGCGCGACACATGGCGCACCTGGGCGCGGGCCTCGACCTCCGGGCCCACCATGAAGCCCGGGGTGTCGATCAGCGACACGATCGGCAGCCCGTGCGCATTGCACACCTGCATGAAGCGGGCGGCCTTGTCGGCGGCATCGGCATCGATGGCGCCGCCGAGGTGGCGCGGGTTGTTGGCGAGAATGCCCACGGACCGGCCTTCGATGCGCGCCAGTGCGGTGTGGATGCCGGTGCCAAAACCTGCGCGCAGTTCCAGCACGCTGCCCGCGTCGGCCAGGCCGGCGATGGCGGCGCGCGTGTCGTAGACGCGCAGGCGGTTCTCTGGCACCACCTGGCGCAGCGCCAGCGCGTCAGGCGCCTGCCAGTCGTCGACGCGGCCCTGGAACATCGACAGGTAATGCCTGGCCGCGGCCACGGCGTCGGCCTCATCGTCGACCAGCAGGTCAACCACGCCGTTGTGGTACTGCACCGTGGCCGGGCCGATATCCTCGGGGCGGAACACGCCCAGGCCGCCGCCTTCGATCATGGCGGGGCCGGCCATGCCGATATTGGCGTTGCGCGTGGCGATGATCAGGTCGCAACAGCCCAGCAGCGCGGCATTGCCGGCAAAGCAGCGCCCGGAGGCGATGCCCACCACCGGCACTTCGCCGCTCAACTCGGCGAAGGCGGCGAACGACGGCTGGTACAGGCCGGCCACGGTGGGGAAGTCGATGTCGCCCGGGCGGCCGCCGCCGCCTTCGGCAAAGATCACCGTCGGCAGCCGGTTCCGCAGGGCCACCTCCAGGATGCGGTCGGTCTTGATATGGTTGCGCTTGCCTTGGGTGCCGGCCAGCACTGTGGCGTCGTAGGCCAGCACCGCGCAGCGCGCGCGCTCCGGTGCGAACAGGCTGCCGTTGACGGCGCCGGTGCCGGTGATCAGGCCGTCGGCAGGGGTGTTGGCGATCAGGTCGGCCTCGCTGCGCCGGCTGGCCTGTGCCGCCAGCGCCAGGCCGCCGTATTCGCGGAAGCTGCCGGCATCACACAGGTCGTCGACGTTCTCGCGCGCGGTGCGCTGGCCGCGCGCATGGCGGCGTGCCACCGCCTCGGGGCGGGCCGCGTCGTACAGGAAGGCATGGCGGTCGAGCACGCGCTGCAGGTCGGCGCGGATCGCCGCCGGGTCGGCGTGCTCGGCTTCGCCATCGGCATGGGCGCCGGCGTCGGCCGGCTCCAGCACCAGCATGACCTGGCCCTCGGCCACCTGCTCACCTGAGGCGGTGCGCAGGTCGATCACGCGGCCCGCGTGCTCGGCCACGATGGCATGTTCCATCTTCATCGCATCGAGCACGGCCACGGTCTGGCCGGCCTTGACCAGGTCGTTCTCGCGCGCCAGTTCGATCACGCGTCCGTTCATTGGCGCGCGCACCGCGCACAGGCCCTCGCCCAGTTGCTCCTCGAAGCTTGCCGTGCTGGAAGGTGCCGCCACCTTGGGGGCGCTGCCTCCTGCCAGGGCCTGTCGCGCCGCGTCTTGCGCAGCAATCTGCGCGGCGCGTTCCAGCAGGGCGGGCAGCGCGGCTTCCATATAGCGCGTATGCACGTGCTGGCTGGCAAAGTCCTCGCGCTCGGCCAGCGCCCGCAGCAGGTTGAGGTTGGTGGCGATGCCGCCGATATTGAATTCCCCCAGCGCGCGCTGCAGGCGCCGCACTGCGTCAGCGAAGTTGTCGCTGGCTGAGGTGACGATCAGCTTGGCCAGCAGCGTGTCGTAGTGCGCGGACGGTGCATAGCCGGTATAGCCGTGGGTGTCCACGCGCACGTCCGGACCGGTGGGCGGATCGAAACGCTCCAGCCGCCCCTGTGCCGGCCGTGCCAGCCCTTGCGCGTCGGTGGCCTCGGCATTCACACGCACCTGGATGGCATAGCCGCGCACGCGCGGCGGGTGTTGCGGGTCCAGCCCCAGCTCTGCCAGGCGCCGGCCTTCGGCCAGCCCCAGCTGCACGGCCACCAAGTCCACGCCGGTGACCTGCTCGGTGACGGTGTGCTCGACCTGCAGGCGCGGATTGGCTTCGATAAAGACAAAGGGCAAGGCCGCGCCATCGCGGCGCGCGCCGTCCTCGGGCTCTTCGACCAGGAATTCAAACGTGCCCAGGCTGTGGTAGCGCGCTTCGCGCGCGAGCGTGCAGGCGGCATCGACAATGCGCTGGCGCAGCGCCGGATCGAGCGCCGGGCTGGGCGCGATCTCGACCACTTTCTGGAAACGGCGTTGCAGCGTGCAGTCACGCTCGCCCAGTGCGATCACGTGGTGGCCGTCGCCGGCGATCTGCACTTCGATATGGCGCGCGCGGGCCACCAGCCGCTCGGCGTAGATGGCATCGATGCCGAAGGCCGAGCGCGCTTCGGAGCGGCAGCGCGCATAGGCTTCGGGCAGGGCGTCGCGCTCGCGCACCACGCGCATGCCGCGCCCGCCGCCGCCGCCCACCGCCTTGAGCACCACGCCGGCGCCGTCCTGCTCGTCGAAGAAGGCGGTCACTGCATCGAGCGTGGCGCCGCCCGCAGTGGCGGGCATCACCGGTATGCCGCAGCGTGCGGCCAGCGCCAGCGCGCGGCCCTTGTCGCCGAACAGGGCCAGCTGCTCGGGCTCGGGGCCGACAAAGACGATCTGCGCGGCTGCGCAAGCGCTAGCAAAGTCCGCGCGCTCGCTGAGAAAGCCATAGCCAGGGTGGATGGCGTCGCAGCCGGTGGCGCGCGCTGCGGCGATGATGGCGGGAATGTCGAGATAGGCGGCGGCCCCCTGGCCCTGCAGCGCGACAGCTTCGTCGGCCAGCAGGCGGTGCCGGCTGGCATCGTCGTCGGTGGCATAGACGGCCACGGTGGCGATGCCAAGGTCTCGTGCGGCGCGCTGCACGCGCAACGCGATCTCGCCACGATTGGCGATCAGGAGCTTCTTCACAAATGTCCCCTTCCATGCGAAGCGGCATCGCGCAAGCAGCGTTGCGTGGCCGGCTTCTGTTTTTTGGTTTGTGATTCTGCGAGGTGGAATCTACGCGGCTCGTCCAGGGGTCACAAGCGCGATGCGCCGGAACCATGTATGACATGCCGCGCGTGCATAGCGCGCGAGCGAGGGGGAGGGGAAGTGCTGCCCGTTCTGTTCTGCATTGCAGAATCTCGGGCGCTGTGGCGGGTTGATCCAAAGGCCTGGCTGGCCTTGGGTCGCTACCGATGGGACGCGCGGAACATGGTGTTGCCGCGGATTTGCCGCCCTCTCCCGCGAGCGGGAGAGGGGAACGGCGATGCGTGCTCTGCTTCAGCCGATGCGCATGCCCGGCACCGCGCCCTCGTGCGGTTCCAGGATATACAGGCCCGGCGCGGCCTTCTCATCCGCGGCCGATGCCGCCAGCACCATGCCTTCGGACACGCCGAACTTCATCTTACGCGGGGCCAGGTTGGCCACCACCACGGTCAGCTTGCCGACCAGCTGCTCCGGCGTGTAGGCCGACTGGATGCCGGAGAACACGTTGCGGGTGCGGCCTTCGCCCAGGTCCAGCGTCAGCTGCAGCAGCTTGTTCGAACCTTCCACCTTCTGGCATTCGACAATCTTGGCGACGCGCAGGTCCACCTTGGCGAAGTCGTCGATGGTGATGGTGTCGGCGATCGGCTCGATTGCCGCGCCTGCGGCGGCCGGCGCCGCGGTTGCCTGCAGCGATTCGCGGTTGGCAGCCAGCAGCGCATCGACCTGCTTGGCATCGACGCGCGTCATCAGGTGCTGGTAGGCCTGCACCGGGCTGGCAGCCGACAGCTGCTTGTCGATGGCACGCCAGTCCAGCGGCTCGACGTTCAGGAAGCGTTCCACGCCGGCAGCCACGTTCGGCACCACCGGCTTCAGGTACACCGTCAGCAGGCGGAAGGCTTCCAGCGAGACCGAGCACGCCGCATGCAGCGCCGCGCGCTTGTTTTCGTCCTTGGCCAGTTCCCACGGCTTCTCGGTGTCGACGAAGGCGTTGACCGTGTCGGTCAGCTCCATCACCAGGCGCAACGCCTTGCTGTACTCGCGGGCTTCATAGAGGTGGGCGACCTGCGGGGCGGCCTGGCGCAGCTGCTCGAGCAGCGGGTGGGCCAGCGCGGCTTCATCGACTTTGCCTTCGAAGCGCTTGACCAGGAAGCCCGCGGCGCGACTGGCGATATTGACGTACTTGCCGATCAGGTCGCTGTTCACGCGCGCAATGAAGTCATCGAGGTTCAGGTCGAGGTCTTCCATGCTCGCGTTGAGCTTGGCGGCGAAGTAGTAGCGCAGCCATTCCGGGTTCATGCCGGTGTCGACATAGCTCTGCGCGGTGATGAAGGTGCCGCGCGACTTGCTCATCTTGGCGCCGTCCACGGTCAGGAAGCCGTGGGCAAACACATTGGTCGGGGTGCGGTAGCCCGAGAAGCGCAGCATCGCCGGCCAGAACAGCGTGTGGAAGTACAGGATGTCCTTGCCGATGAAGTGGTACTGCTCGGCGGTGGAATGCGGGCCGACCCAGGCGTCGAAGTCGATGCCTTGCTTCGCGGCCAGGTTCTGGAAGCTGGCGTAGTAGCCAATCGGGGCGTCCAGCCACACGTAGAAGTACTTGCCGGGCGCGCCGGGGATCTCGAAGCCGAAGTAGGGCGCATCGCGCGAGATGTCCCAGTCGGACAGGGTCGAGGCCTCGCCTTCGGCGCCCAGCCATTCCTGCATCTTGTTGGCGGCTTCGGGCTGGGCCAGGTCGGCCACCCATTCGCGCAGGAAGGTCTCGCAGCGCGGATCGGACAGCTTGAAGAAGTAATGGGCCGACGACTTGCGCACCGGCGTGGCGCCGGACACCACCGAATACGGGTTCTTCAGGTCGGTCGGCACGTAGGTGGTGCCGCAGACCTCGCAGGAGTCGCCGTACTGGTCCTTGGCGCCGCACTTCGGGCACTCGCCCTTGATGAAGCGGTCCGGCAGGAACATGTTCTTGACCGGGTCGAAGAACTGCTCGACCTCGCGCTCGGCGATCAGGTCCTCGGCCTTCAGGGCCAGGTAGATCTTCTCGCACAGTTCGCGGTTTTCTTCCGCGTCGGTGCTGTAGTAGTTGTCAAACGACACCAGGAAGCTGTCGAAGTCGCGCTTGTGCTCGGTCCAGACGCGGTCGATCAGTGCCTTGGGTGTGATGCCTTCCTTCTCGGCGCGCAGCATGACCGGCGTGCCGTGGGTGTCGTCGGCGCCGACGTAGTAGACCTCGTTGCCCATCATGCGCTGGAAACGCACCCAGATATCGGTCTGGATGTATTCCACCAGGTGGCCGATATGGATCTGGCCGTTGGCATAAGGCAGGGCGGATGTGACGAGGATGCGACGTGCGGTCATAAACAGGAGCCGGTCAGGAGCGGGGAAATATCAGGGGGACGGCGCCAGCCAGGAGGGAAGGGCGCGTGCCGGGAAGGGGCTATTTTAGCAACTGGCCAGCGCCTGCGCGCCGGTTCCGCATGGCGGAATGGCGAAACCCACGGATCCCTTCGGCCAAAAAAAAGCGCCGGTCAGAGCCGGCGCAGCTTTCCACAACGGAAAAGGAGGAGAAATCAGGTACCGCCCGGGAGGTCAGCCACCCATCGCGAGCCAGCAACGGTGGCAAGCGGCACCTGTTTCTATGACTAGGTCATCCTTGAATTGGTTTCAAAAAAATTTCGACGCGGCGATTTTGTGCCCGTCCGGCCTCACTGCCGTTGTCCGCAACCGGCTGGGATTGCCCGCGCCCTTCGGCGGTCAGGCGATTGCGTGCGACGCCGCGATCACCCAGGTAACCGGCCACGCTCTGGGCGCGGCGCTGCGACAGCTGCATGTTGTAGTTGGGGTTGCCGGTGCTGTCGGTATGGCCCACCACGTTGGCGCTCACGTCCTGGTGCTGGCCCAGGGTCTGCGCGACCTGGTCGAGCACCGAGCGGAACGACGGCTTGATCGTGGCGCTGTCGGTATCGAAAGTCACCTGGCTGGGGATGTTGACCTTCAGCGTGCCATCCGGCTGCTCGGTGATCTGGGTGCCCGTGCCCGCGGTGTCCTTGCTCAGCTTGCCGCGGATGGCGTTCCAGTTGTAGCCGGTTGCGCCGCCGATGGCACCGCCCACCGCCGCGCCCACCAGCGTGCCGGTGGTATTGCCGCCGATCAGGTTGCCAAGCCCGGCGCCGACCGCGGCGCCCACGCCGGTGCCGACTGCCGTATGGGTCTGCTGTTCAGTGGCGCAACCAGCGGCCAGCAGCGTGGCAGCGGCGAGCGAGACGGTAACGAGCTTGATCTTCATGCTTTCTCCTTCTGATGTTCCCGTAAATGTTCTTGGTACCGCATCGCGATGGTAACGCCAAGGCTAGCGGCAGGTAACCTTTTGTACGCGTCGGGCCCGGCCGGTCCTGGCACCGGCTGCGGTGCCGACGTACCGGACCGTCCAACCGCACTACAATATGGATATGGCGGCGCGCGCACAAGTGCAAGCTTGTGAGATTTGTAAATGTCTGTAATCCCACACCCCATGCAGGGTATTGCGCGTGGATTTCCGGCCTTCATGGCCGGTGCTGCATACTTTGATACATTAGGCGCAGGCCACCATGCGCCAGTCCCCCAATCATCGAAGCGGAGTATGTCTTGAGCGTCAGCACTGAGCAGGTCACCGAAGCCCTGCGCACCGTCATCGACCCCAATACGGGCAAGGACCTGGTGTCCACCCGATCGGCCAGGAATATCCGTGTCGACGGCGGCGATGTCTCGCTGGAAGTCGAACTCGGCTACCCCGCGAAGAGCCAGTTTGATCCGATCCGCAAGCTGGTGGTTGCTGCAGTGCGGCAAGTGCCGGGCGTGAGCAATGTCAGCGTGGCCGTCACCATGAAGATCGTCGCGCACGCGGTGCAGCGCGGGGTCAAGCTGCTGCCGGGCGTGAAGAATGTGATCGCGGTGGCGTCGGGCAAGGGCGGTGTGGGCAAGTCCACCACGGCCGTGAACCTGGCGCTGGCGCTGGCGGCAGAAGGCGCGCGCGTCGGCATGCTCGACGCAGACATCTACGGCCCGAGCCTGCCGATGATGCTGGGCATCGACGGCCGCCCGGAATCCGCCGACGGCCAGACCATGGAGCCGCTGGAAGGCCACGGCCTGCAGGCCAACTCGATCGGCTTCCTGATCGAGCAGGACAACCCCATGGTATGGCGCGGCCCGATGGTGACCTCGGCGCTGGAGCAGTTGCTGCGCCAGACCAACTGGCACGACCTGGACTACCTGATCGTCGACATGCCGCCGGGCACCGGCGACGTCCAGCTGACGCTGTCGCAGAAGGTGCCGGTCACCGGCGCGGTGATCGTCACCACGCCGCAGGACATCGCGCTGCTGGACGCCAAGAAGGGCCTGAAGATGTTTGAGAAGGTGGGCATTCCCATCCTGGGCATCGTCGAGAACATGGCGGTCTACTGCTGCCCGAACTGCGGCCACGTCGAGCATATCTTCGGACACGGCGGCGGCGAGAAGATGTGCGCCGACTACGGCGTGGACCTGCTCGGCAGCCTGCCGCTGAACCTGCAGATCCGCGAGCAGGCCGACTCCGGCCGTCCGACCGTGGTGGCCGAGCCCGACAGCCCGGTGGCCGAGATGTACCGCGCCATCGCGCGCAAGGTGGCGATTAAGGTCGCCGACAAGGCGCGCGACATGACCAGCAAGTTCCCGAGTATCGTGGTGCAAAACACCTGAGGGCGCGGCGCGCCGCGCGCAGCAACTATGGACAGCCAGCCTACCCCAGACCTGCCGGCACCCGGAGCCCGCCCCGCCGTCACCATGGCGGTGGTGATGCGCAAGGTCGCGCTGGCCAACCGCTGGCAGCCGTGGAAGTGGGAGCTGGACGCGGTGCTGCCGGATCTTGGCGAGTTCGGCACGCACCCCGTGTGCCTGGAGCATGACGCCCACGGCGCGCACTGGCTGTACCCGGGCTTTGAGGTGACGCTGTTCCGCGACCAGGGCGAAGGCTATTACCTGAACCTGACCTCGACCACGCCGTGCTGGTTCGTGCTGTGGCGCATGCCGGAGGATGACGGCGATGGCGAAGAAGCCCATCCGGTGCCGATGACCGTGACGCTGTCGTACAACGAGGCTGGCCGCTGGCTCGATGCCGGCGAGACCGTCGAGAACGTGCCGCTGGCGCCCGAGCAGCGCGAGTGGCTGCAGGCCTATGTCGACGAGCACTACCGGCCCGAGCCCAAGCAGCGGCGCCGGCCCGAATCCTTCAAGGCGCCGGAAGACCGCGCCCGCTACTGATCCTGACGACCTGAGCTTGCCCTGCCGATGAGCGATTCGTCCTTCCTGTCGCGCTGGTCGCGCCGCAAGGCCGCGGTGCGGGAGGGCATGCCCGTGCCGGCCGAACCGGCACCGCCGGCAGTTGTTGGCGACGCCGTCCCCGTGGCCACCGGAGCCGCGCCCGAAGGTCCGCAGGTACCGGCCCCGACGCTGGAGGACGTGGCGGCGCTGCGCCCCGGCGACGAGATCGCCCGGTTCGTGGTCCGCGGCGTGGATGAATCGGTCAAGCGCGCGGCGCTGAAGACACTGTTCGCCGATCCGCACTTCAATGTGATGGACGGGCTCGACATCTATATCGACGACTACAGCAAGCCCGACCCGATCCCGCCGGAGATCCTGCGCCAGCTGCGCCAGGCCGAGACGCTGGGCCTGTTCGAGCCGACCGACGAGGAACGCGCGGCGGCACAGGCCGCGGCCGCTGCCGCGGGGCCTGTGGATGTACCGCCGGCGACGCCCGCCGAGTTCGCCGAACCCGGCGAGAGCGCCGACACTACGGACATACCCGCACCAGTCGAAACGCCGCAGCAAACGGTAAGTCAAAGCGCAGAACAGGGCCCGCAAGACCCGCATAAATGCGCGTAGCCCCGCAGGTGCAGCGCAGCCTACAATAGGCATCCCCACAATCCGCCGGCCCGCAGACCCCTCGCGAAGAAGGACGTCCGGACCGGTCAGCCGCATTCGCCATGCCGACGCTGATCTGCAACTGCAACGACACCATGCCGCTTGACGGGGCGGCATTGTCCGAAGCAACCAAGGACGCCAACCAGGGCCCCTTGAAGGTCCATCACCTGCTGTGCCGGCGCGAGATCGGCGACTTCACCGCCGCGCTCGACGGCACCGACGACGTCATCGTCGCCTGCACGCAGGAACGCAAGCTATTTACTGAAGTTGCAGCGCAAGCCGCGCAGGGCAGCGATGGCCGCCCGGTGGTGACCGCGCCGGTGCGCTTCGTCAATATCCGCGAGACCGGCGGCTGGTCACAGGGCGCCCGGCGCGACCCGAAGACCGCCAATGCCAAGATCGCCGCGCTGCTGGCCGTGGCAGCGCTGCCGGAGCCCGACCCGGTGCCGGTGGTGGATTACCGTTCCGACGGCGCGGTGCTGGTGCTGGGCCCGGCCCAGCGGGCGCTGCCGTGGGCTGAGCGGCTGGCCGCGATGCAGTTGGAGGTCACGGTGCTGCTGACCGGCAGCGACAGGCGTGAAGGCGTCGCGGCGCAGCCGGCGGCGCGCGCTTATCCGGTCCACAGCGGCCGGCTGGCCTCGCTGACGGGCTGGCTCGGTGCATTCGAGGCCAGCTGGGAGACCGGCGCAGGCCGCAGCAACCCGATCGACCTGGACCTGTGCACCCGCTGCAACGCCTGCATCGACGCCTGTCCCGAAGACGCGATCGATTTCAGCTACCAGGTCGACCTGTCGCGCTGCCGCTCGCACCGTGCTTGCGTGCGCGCCTGCGGCGCCGCCGCGGCGATCGACTTCGACCGCCCGCAGGGCACTGTGCAGGGGCGCTTCGACCTGGTCTTCGACCTGTGCGACACGCCCGCCTTCACCATGCACCAGCCGCCGCAGGGCTACCTGCACGCCGGCGCCGATGCCTCGCACCAGCAGGCCCAGGCGCTGATGCTGGCGGGGCTGGTGGGCGAGTTCGAGAAGCCGAAATTCTTCCGCTACAAGGAAAACCTGTGCGCGCATGGCCGCAACCAGACCACCGGCTGCACCGCCTGCATCGACATCTGCTCGACCGAGGCCATCGGCTCGCGCTGGCATGACGGCAAGGGACGCATCGAGGTCACGCCCAACCTGTGCATGGGCTGCGGTGCCTGCACTACCGTGTGCCCGAGCGGGGCCATCAGCTATGGCTACCCGGGGCCGGAGGTGACGGGCGCGCGCCTGAGGACGCTGCTGTCAGCGTACCGCCAGGCCGGCGCGCGCGATCCGGTGGTGCTGCTGCACGGCGAGGAATACGGCACGCCCGCGCTGCTGGCACTGGGCCGTTCCGCTCGTGGCGGCAAGGCCAAGGGCGTGCCCGCCAATGTGATGCCGTTGTCGCTGTTCCACCCGGCCTCGGCGGGGCTGGAGCTATGGCTCGCCGCGCTGTGCTGGGGCGCCAGCCGCGTAGCGGTGCTGCTGACCGGCGACGAGGCACCGCAGTACCGCACCGCGCTGCTGGAGCAGATCGCGGTCGGGCGCGCCATGCTGGCGGGCCTGGGTTATGACGGCGAGGTGCTGTCGCTGGTCGAGGCCGCCGATACCCTGGCGCTGGATGCCGGCCTGGCGGCGCTGCGCCCTGGCCGCAACGCATTGCCGCCGGCGCCGTTCGGCCCCGTCGCGGCCAAGCGCGAGATGCTGGACTTTGTGCTGGACCACCTAGCGCGGCACGCGCCAGTGTCCGCGCAAAGCGTGCCGCTGCCGGCCGGCGCGCCGATCGGCGCGATCGCGGTGGATACGGGCAAGTGCACCATGTGCATGGCCTGCGTCGGCGCGTGCCCGTCGCAGGCGCTGCGCGACAACCCCGAGCGCCCGGTGCTCAGCTTTATCGAGCGCAACTGCGTGCAGTGCGGGCTGTGCGAGAAGACTTGCCCGGAAGACGCCATCAGCCTGGTGCCGCGCCTGCTGGCCGGCGACGCGGCGCGCCGCCCGGTGACCCTCAACGAGACCCAGCCGTTCCATTGCGTCCGCTGCGCCAAGCCGTTCGGCACGGCGCAGATGGTGGAGTCGATGCTGGTGCGCCTGGCCGGCCATCCGGCCTTTGCTGGCGCCGCGGCCGAGCGCCTGAAGATGTGCCCTGACTGCCGCGTCATCGACATGATAGAGCGCGACACGGGAACCGCCACCGGCGCCACGCTGCGCTGACGGCGGCCGGCCACCCAGGACAAATCATCACGATATGACAGATTTCCAGCCGATCCAGCTCACCGCCGCGCCGCCGGCCGACGATGCCGAGGACACCGCCCGCGCCGACCTCTATGGCCTGCTCGCCACGCTGTTCTACCACGCGCCCGATGCCGCGCTGCTGCACCACATCGCCGCCAACCGCGCCGTGGGCGAGGACGCGAACACCGTGCTGGGCAAGGCATGGAACGCGTTGTGCGATGCAGCATCTGAGACCACCGCGGCCGAGGCCGAGGAGGAGTACCGGCAGCTGTTCGTGGGCGTGGGCCGCCAGGATGTATTCCTGTACGGCTCCTTCTACATGACCGGCTTCCTGAACGAGCGCCCGCTGGTGGCGCTGCGCGAAGACCTGGCCCGCTACGGCCTGGAGCGCCATGAAGATGTCAGCGAGACCGAGGACCATATCGCCACGCTGTGCGAGGTGATGCGCTTCCTGGTGGCGGGCGATGACCTGTCGGTGTCCAACCTGGGCGAGCAGCAGCGTTTCTATGCGCAGCACCTGCAGCCCTGGGTGGAGCGATTGTGCGATGCAGTGACGACGCACCCGCAGGCGCGTTTCTATCGCGGCGTGGCCGGCTTGCTGGGCGCGTTTACCGGCGTGGAGGCTGTGGCGCTCGAGATGCATTGAGCGGGCGGCATTGAATATCGGCGCGCTTCGAGGCTTCTTTAGCGCCGCGGGCCCAAGGCAGCCCTTACTCGAAAATGGGTTGGAAAGTAAGGAAAAACCCGTGCATATCATGGTCTTTCCTGCTAGTTGATTCTAGAATATGCATAAGAACGCATAACGGCTAAAACCATCGGGCTTGGACAGCCGAGGAGCCCCCACATGACAGAGAAGCAAACCAGGGTCGCGCGCCGCACGTTTCTCGCGGGCGCTGGAGTTGTGGCTGCCGCTACGGGTGCGGCAGCGCTGACCGCGCGCGGTCCGGCCATGCCGGGCCAGGCCGCAGCTCTGCCGGAACCCACCGATCCTCCGTCGGACAGCAAGGGTTACCGGGTCTCTGACCACATCCGCAAGTACTACCGGACCACGCTGGTGTAACTGCCAGGGCGGTGTGGTCTGCCGCGCCGCCTGCAACCGGACGCGACCAGCGTCCGCATCTGAGGTGAGACATGATCTTGACCCGCAAACGCGCGGCGCAGGGCGCATCCGCCCGCCTCGCTGACGGCCTGGCCAACCGGCCTGAACCTGTCGGCGCAGCCTCCGGCCGACTCTCGCAGCGGCTCGCGGCCAGCCTGGCCGGCGCGATGCCGACCATGGACCGCCGCAGCTTCCTCAAGCGCTCTGGCATCGGCGTCGGTGCCGGGCTGGCGGCTTCGCAGCTGACGCTGATCCGCAAGGCGGACGCCGCCGACGACAAGAAGGCGGCAGCCGACGGCAAGACCGGCATCGTGGTCAGGCGCACCGTGTGCGGCCACTGCTCGGTCGGCTGCGCGGTCGACGCGGTGGTGCAGAACGGCGTGTGGATCCGCCAGGAGCCGGTGTTCGATTCGCCCATCAACCTGGGCGCGCACTGCGCCAAGGGCGCGGCGCTGCGTGAGCACGGCCACGGCGAATACCGCCTCAAGTACCCGATGAAGCTGGTCAACGGCAAGTACCAGCGCATCAGCTGGGACCAGGCGCTGGATGAGATCACCGCCAAGATGAAGGAGATCCGCCAGCAGACCGGCCCGGACTCGATGTTCTTCGTCGGTTCGTCCAAGCACAGCAATGAGCAGTCCTATCTGCTGCGCAAGTGGGTGTCGTTCTTCGGCACCAACAACACTGACCACCAGGCGCGTATCTGCCACTCCACCACTGTGGCGGGCGTGGCGAATACCTGGGGCTACGGGGCGATGACCAACTCGTACAACGATATGCAGAACGCGAAGGCAGCGCTGTATATCGGCTCCAACGCGGCCGAGGCGCACCCGGTGTCGATGCTGCACCTGCTGCACGCCAAGGAGAACGGCTGCAAGGTGATCGTGGTCGACCCGCGCTACACGCGCACCGCGGCCAAGGCCCAGCACTATGTGCGGATCCGCTCGGGCACCGATATCGCGTTCCTGTTCGGCGTGCTGTACCACATCTTCCAGAACGGCTGGGAAGACCAGAAGTACCTGCATGACCGGGTCTATGGCATGGACAAGGTCAAGGAAGAGGTGCTGGCTAAGTGGACCCCCGACAAGGTCGAGGAAGTCTGCGGCGTGCCCGAGGCGCAGGTGAAGATGGTCGCCGAGATCATGGCCAAGAACCGCCCCAGCACGCTGGTGTGGTGCATGGGCCAGACCCAGCACACCATTGGCAACGCGATCGTGCGCGCCTCGTGCATCGTGCAGCTGGCGCTGGGCAATATCGGCGTGTCGGGCGGCGGCGCCAACATCTTCCGCGGCCATGACAACGTGCAGGGTGCCACCGACGTGGGCCCCAACCCGGACTCGCTGCCGGGCTACTACGGCCTGGCCACCGGCGCTTGGAAGCACTACGCCGCGGTGTGGGGCGTGGACTACGAATGGATCAAGAAGCAGTTTGCCTCGCAGGCGATGATGGAGAAGTCCGGCACCACGGTGTCGCGCTGGATCGATATCGTCACCGAGAAGAACGAGCTGATCGACCAGGACAACAACGTGCGCGGCGTGTTCTTCTGGGGCCATGCCCCGAACTCGCAGACGCGTGGCCTGGAGATGAAGAAGGCGCTGGACAAGCTCGACCTGCTGGTGGTGGTCGACCCCTATCCGTCGGCGACCGCGGCCATGGCCAACATGCCGCCGGCCGAGGGCGACAAGGTCAACCCGAACCGCGCGGTGTACCTGCTGCCGGCCTGCACGCAGTTCGAGACCTCGGGCACGTGCACGGCGTCGAACCGCTCGCTGCAATGGCGCGAAAAGGTCATCGAGCCGCTGTTCGAGTCGATGCCCGACCATACGCTGATGCAGGCGTTTGCCGATCGGCTCGGCTTCGGCAAGGAACTGTCGAAGAACATGAAGCTGATCGAGGTCAAGCGCGCCGGCCGCACCTGGATGGAGCCTGAGCCGGAATCGATCCTGCGCGAGATCAACGCCAGCAACTGGACCATCGGCTACACCGGCCAGTCGCCGGAGCGGTTGAAGTCGCATATGCGCAATATGCAGATGTTCGACGTCAAGACGCTGCGCTGCAAGGCGGGCAAGGACCCGGTGACCGGCTACGACCTGACCGGCGATTTCTTCGGCCTGCCGTGGCCGTGCTACGGCACGCCGGAACTGAAGCACCCGGGCTCGCCCAACCTGTACGACACGAGCAAGCACGTGATGGACGGCGGCGGTAACTTCCGCGCCAACTTCGGCGTGGAGCGCGATGGCGTCAATCTGCTGGCCGAGGACGGCTCTTGCTCGCTGGGCGCGGAGATCACCACCGGCTATCCGGAGTTCGACCATGTGCTGCTGAAGAAGCTGGGCTGGTGGGACGACCTGACCGATGCCGAGAAGGCCAAGGCCGAAGGCAAGAACTGGAAGACCGACCTGTCGGGCGGCATCCAGCGCGTGGTGCTGAAGAACCATGGCTGCCACCCGTTTGGCAACGCCAAGGCGCGCGCGGTGGTATGGAACTTCCCTGACGCGATCCCGCAGCATCGCGAGCCGCTGTACTCCACGCGCCCCGACATGGTTGCCAAGTACCCGACCCACGACGACAAGATGGCGTTCTGGCGGCTGCCGACGCTGTACAAGTCGGTGCAGCAGCGCAATATCGAGAACAAGGTCTATGAGAAGTTCCCGATCATCCTGACCTCCGGGCGGCTGGTCGAGTACGAGGGCGGCGGCGAGGAAACCCGCTCCAACCCGTGGCTGGCCGAACTGCAGCAGGAGAACTTCGTCGAGATCAACCCGCGCGCGGCGTCCGACCGCGGCATCCGCAACGGTGACTTCTGCTGGGTGAAGACACCCACCGGGGCCCGCATCAAGGTGCGCGCGCTGGTGACCGAGCGGGTAGGGCCCGATACCGCGTTTATCCCGTTCCATTTCTCGGGCTGGTGGGAGGGCAAGGACCTGAAGGACTACTACCCGGAGGGCGCGATGCCGGTGGTGCGGGGCGAGGCGGTCAACACGGCCACCACCTACGGCTATGACGCGGTCACGATGATGCAGGAAACCAAGACCACCGTTTGCCAGATCGAGCGGTTTGCATAAGGGCAGAGGGACACCATGGCACGCATGAAATTTATCTGTGACGCCGAGCGCTGCATCGAGTGCAACAGCTGCGTCACTGCCTGCAAGAATGAGCACGAGGTGCCCTGGGGCGTGAACCGGCGCCGCGTGGTCACCGTCAACGACGGCATGGTCGGCGCCGAGAAATCGATCTCGGTGGCCTGCATGCACTGTTCGGACGCGCCCTGCATGGCGGTCTGCCCGGTCGACTGCTTCTACCGCACCGAGGACGGCGTGGTGCTGCACGACAAGGACGTCTGCATCGGCTGCGGCTACTGTTCCTACGCCTGCCCGTTCGGCGCGCCGCAGTTCCCGTCGACCGGCACCTTCGGCGTTCGCGGCAAGATGGACAAGTGCACCTTCTGCGCGGGCGGCCCGGAAAAGAACGGCTCGGAAGCCGAGTTCGAGAAGTACGGCCGCAACCGCCTGGCCGAAGGCAAGCTGCCGCTGTGCGCCGAGATGTGCTCGACCAAGGCGCTGCTGGGTGGCGACGGCGATGTGATCGCCGACATCCTGCGCAACCGCGTGATCAAGCGCGGCACTGGCGGCGACGTGTTCGGCTGGGGTACCGCCTACGGCACCGCCAAGGGCGGCGCGGCCCAGCCGGCCCAACCGGCACAGCCGGCGCCCGCTGCACCGGCCGCACCCGCGGCCTCGGGAGGGCAAGCGTCATGAACCGCGTCCGCGTTATTGCATTGCTGTCGCTGTGCGGCGTGCTGCTGGCGGCGTGCGGTGAGAAGCCGCAGACCATCGGTCCGTCGCACCGCAAGGCTGACGCCCAGGCCTACCAGGGCGCCCCGGACGATCCGTTCGTGGCCAAGGGCTGGACGCAGGGCGACAAGACCAGCTGGGGCAACCAGATTCGCCAGCGCAACCAGTTGCAGAACGAGTACAACCGCACGCAATGAAGGCGCTGCAGTTGGGCCGCCCCGGCAGCCGGGCGCTGGTCCTCGACGATCCGAAGGAGCGCACATGACGCCGTTGCAGAATGCATGCCGCTTAGGCTGGCGGCGCTGGCTCAGCGCCGGCGCCCTGGCACTGGCGGCCATTGCCGGGACCGCCGCCGCACAGGCGCCGGCCTCGGCACCGCCGGCACCGGCCGCCGCACAGGCCAGCGCCGACACCAACAACCCCGCCACGCACCCGGTCCAGCCGCTGGCCGGCATCGCGTCGGAAAACATCTTCAACGTGCCACGCCGCGACATCGCCGCCGAGGCGCAGTCGCAGAAGCGCCGCACCGACGAGCAGCCCGGCAACAATGCGCCGGTCTGGCGCGAGGTCAATTCCGACCAGCGCCACTACAGCAGCCTGCCCGACAAGGAAGCCGGCGTGCTGATCCAGCGCACCGGGCAGCAATGGCGCCTGTTCCGCAACGGCGTCATCACCGTCTGGGGCGGCTGGCTGCTGCTGGTGGTGCCGCTCGCCATCCTGGGTTTCTTCCTCTGGCGCGGCACCATCCCGCTGCGCACGCCGCGCACCGGCCGCATGATCGAGCGCTTCACGCCGCTTGAGCGCATCGTCCACTGGACCATGGCGATCTCATTCGTGGTGCTGGCGGTGTCGGGCATCGTGCTGCTGCTGGGCAAGCATTTTCTGCTGCCGCTGATGGGCCACATGCTGTTCGGCTGGCTGACTTACGTGCTGAAGAACCTGCACAACGTTATCGGCCCGATCTTTACGCTGTCGGTGATCGTGGGCTTCGTGGTGTTCGTGCGCGACAACCTGCCCAGCCGCGACGACGTGCACTGGGTGACCAGCCTTGGCGGCCTGGCATCCGGCAAGCATGTGCCGAGCGGGCGCTTCAATGCCGGCGAGAAGATGTGGTTCTGGATCGGCGTGTTCGTGTTCGGGCTGGTGCTGTCGGCCTCGGGCTGGGTGCTGGACATGATCGTGCCGGGCATGGACTACTACCGCGCGACCATGCAGATCGCCAACGTGATCCACGGGATCTCGGCCGTGCTGATGATCGCGATGGCGTGCGGCCATATCTACATGGGCACGGTCGGCATGGAAGGCGCCTACCGCGCCATGCGCGACGGCTGGGTGGACGAGGCCTGGGCCAAGGAGCACCACGAGCACTGGTACGACGACATCAAGTCGGGCAAGATCCCGGCCCAGCGTTCGGCCAGCCCGGAAGCCGCCGCGGGGCGCAACACCCGGCATACCCCGGGCGAAGCCTGAGGCCGGCGCCAACCAGACCATGCGGAACCCACCATGACGATGACACGCACCCTGACGCTGCTTGCCCTGTGTGCGGGCGCCACCTTTGCCACCGGCGCGCTGGCCAAGCTGCCGCCGCCGACCGAGGCCCAGCAGGCCAAGGCCGCCGAGACCAAGGCGCGCGCCGCCTGGGCCGACAAGGTCGCCGCCTACCAGTTGTGCCGCGCGCAGGACAAGACCGCGGCGCGTTACTTTGCCGAGCGCAAGACCCACGGCCAGGAAGCCCGCGCGCCGTCGCAGACCGCCGAATGTGCCGATCCGGGCCCGTTTGTGGCGCCGACCGCCGCTGCGCCTGCGCCCCCGGCACCAGCCGTGGCAAGCACCGCGGCCGAGGCCAAACCGGCCGCGGCCGGCGCGGTACAATCGCCTGCAAAGGCGCCGTAACCACAGCCCCACGCACGCCGCGCGCGGCGCGGGGCCCTCACCAGCAGTCCCGAGCCCCTCGTCATGACCCTGCGTCCCGAGCTTACCCAGGCAGCCGTTCCCCTGATCGAAGAGGTTGAAGTCGTCGACGAGCAGGGCCGCGTGCGCGCGGCCTACCTGCCGGGCGAGCGTCCGCTGACGGTCTACCTCGACAAGCGCGAGCTGGTCACGCTGATGACCCTGGGCGGCGCGCCCGAGCACCTGGTGCTGGGCTACCTGCGCAACCAGCGGCTGGTGGAATCGATCGAAGACATCGCCGCGGTGCAGGTCGACTGGGAAACCGAGTCGGCCGCCGTGACCACGCGCAACGGCGTGGACCGCATTGAGGAGCGCACCGCGCGCCGCGTGGTGACCACCGGCTGCGGACAAGGCACCGTGTTCGGCTCGCTGCTCGATGAAGTTGACAACATTCGCCTACCGGTTGGCGCCACGCTGGACCAGGACACCCTGTACGGCATTATCGACACCATCCGGCTGCAGCAGTCAGTCTACAAGCAGGCTGGCTCAGTGCACGGCTGCGCGCTGTTCCAGGGCACCGAGCTGCTGATGTTCATCGAGGACGTCGGCCGCCACAACGCCGTGGACGCCATCGCCGGACGCATGTGGCTGGAAGGCATGACGGGTAGCGACAAGATCTTCTACACTACCGGCCGCCTGACCTCCGAGATGGTGATCAAGGGCGCGCAGATGGGCATCCCGTTCCTGCTGTCGCGCTCGGGCGTGACGCAGATGGGCTACCAGATGGCCCGACGCGTCAACCTGACGCTGTTTGCGCGCTGCACCGGCAAGCACTTCCTGCTCTACACCGGGCGCGAGCGCTTCCACCACCGCCTGCCGGAAGACGCGGTGGCGTAAGCGGCACTTGACTGCTTGCGTTTGCTTGCAGGGGCGGGCCCCGATTGGTTGTACAATGCGGCGCACTCCGAGCCAGTGTGTTTACCCTCCCAACCTTATGAGCATCAAATCCGACAAGTGGATCCGCCGCATGGCGGAGCAGCACGGCATGATCGAGCCGTTCGCGCCAGGCCAGGTCCGGGAGCAGGACGGGCGCAAGATCGTCTCGTACGGCACCTCGAGCTATGGCTACGACATCCGCTGCGCCGACGAATTCAAGATCTTCACCAATATCAACAGTACCATCGTCGATCCGAAGAATTTCGATGAGAAGTCGTTCGTGGATTTCAAGGGCGATGTCTGCATCATCCCGCCCAACTCGTTCGCGCTGGCGCGCACGATGGAGTACTTCCGGATCCCGCGCAGCGTGCTGACCATCTGCCTGGGCAAGAGCACCTATGCCCGCTGCGGCATCATCGTCAATGTGACGCCGTTCGAGCCCGAATGGGAAGGCTATGTGACGCTGGAGTTCTCCAACACCACGCCGCTGCCCGCCAAGATCTACGCCGGCGAGGGTTGCGCCCAGGTGCTGTTCTTCGAGAGCGACGAAGTCTGCGAGACCTCGTATCGCGACCGGGGCGGCAAGTACCAGGGTCAGCACGGTGTCACACTGCCGAAGACCTGAGCGCATTACAATGCCGGCGTCTGCCGGTGCGGCTGGCCCAGAGCGGCCGCCACAACTGACGTGAGAGCCACATGTCGCCGTCGCGGGGAACCTCCCGCCGGCCATGTGGCTCAAGTCCTTTATGTCCTGCTTTCCATCAAGGATGCCCGATGAAATTCCGTTTCCCCGTCATCATCATTGACGAAGACTTTCGCTCCGAGAACATCTCCGGCTCGGGCATCCGCGCGCTGGCCGAGGCGATCGAGAAAGAGGGCATGGAGGTCATGGGCCTGACCAGCTACGGCGACCTGACGTCGTTTGCCCAGCAGTCCAGCCGGGCATCGAGCTTTATCGTGTCGATCGACGACGACGAGTTCACGCGCGAAGGCGACGACCAGCTCGAGGCCGCCGCGATCGAAAAGCTGCGCGCCTTCGTCGCCGAAGTGCGCCGCCGCAACTCGGACCTGCCGATCTTCCTGTACGGCGAGACCCGCACTTCGCGCCATATCCCCAACGATATCCTGCGCGAGTTGCATGGCTTCATCCACATGTTCGAGGACACGCCGGAATTCGTGGCACGCCACATCATCCGCGAAGCCAAGGTCTACCTCGACACGCTGGCGCCGCCGTTCTTCAAGGCGCTGATCGACTACGCGCAGGACAGCTCGTACTCGTGGCACTGCCCGGGGCACTCGGGCGGCGTGGCGTTCCTGAAGAGCCCGGTGGGCCAGGTGTTCCACCAGTTCTTCGGCGAGAACATGCTGCGCGCCGACGTCTGCAACGCGGTCGACGAGCTGGGCCAGCTGCTGGACCACACCGGACCGGTGGCCGCGTCGGAGCGCAATGCCGCGCGCATCTTCAACTCCGACCACATGTACTTCGTCACCAACGGCACCTCCACCTCGAACAAGATGGTGTGGCATGCCAACGTGGCGCCGGGCGACATCGTGGTGGTGGACCGCAACTGCCACAAGTCGATCCTGCACGCGATCATGATGACGGGCGCGATCCCGGTCTTCCTGATGCCTACGCGCAACCACTACGGCATCATCGGCCCGATCCCGAAGAGCGAGTTCGACCCGGAAACGATCAGGAAGAAGATCGCCAACCACCCGTTCGCGAGCAAGGCCAAGAACCAGAAGCCGCGCATCCTGACTATCACGCAGGGTACGTACGATGGCGTGCTGTACAACGCCGAACAGATCAAGGAAATGCTGGCCGCCGAGATCGACACGCTGCACTTCGATGAAGCCTGGCTGCCGCACGCGGCCTTCCACGACTTCTATCGCAACATGCACGCGATCGGCAAGGACCGCCCGCGCAGCAAGGACGCGCTGGTGTTCGCCACGCAGTCCACGCACAAGCTGCTGGCCGGCCTGTCGCAGGCCTCGCAGATCCTGGTGCAGGATTCCGAGACGCGCAAGCTGGACCGCTACCGCTTCAACGAGGCGTACCTGATGCACACCTCGACCAGCCCGCAGTACTCGATCATCGCCTCGTGCGATGTGGCCGCGGCGATGATGGAAGCGCCGGGTGGCACCGCGCTGGTGGAAGAGAGCATCCAGGAGGCGATGGACTTCCGCCGCGCCATGCGCAAGGTCGAGGGCGATTATGACGACGGCAAGAACGGCGACTGGTGGTTTAAGGTGTGGGGCCCGGACGCGCTGATCGAAGACGGCATCGGCGACCGCGAAGAATGGATGCTCAAGGCCAACGAGCGCTGGCACGGCTTCGGCGACCTGGCCGACGGCTTCAACCTGCTCGACCCGATCAAGGCCACCATCATCACCCCGGGCCTGGACGTGGACGGCGAGTTCAGCGAACGCGGTATCCCGGCGGCCATCGTCACCAAGTACTTGGCCGAGCACGGCATCATCATCGAGAAGACCGGGCTGTACTCGTTCTTCATCATGTTCACCATCGGCATCACCAAGGGCCGCTGGAACTCGCTGGTGACCGAGCTGCAGCAGTTCAAGGACGACTACGACCAGAACCAGCCGCTGTGGCGTGTGCTGCCGGAATTCGTCGCCAAGCATCCGCAATATGAGCGCATGGGCCTGCGTGACCTGTGCGATGCGATCCACAGCGTGTACAAGGCCAATGACGTGGCCCGTGTGACGACGGAGATGTACCTGTCGGACATGGAGCCGGCGATGAAGCCGTCGGACGCCTGGGCCATGATGGCGCACCGCGAGATCGAGCGCGTGCCGGTCGACGACCTCGAAGGCCGCGTCACCGCCATCCTGCTGACGCCGTACCCGCCGGGCATTCCGCTGCTGATTCCGGGCGAGCGCTTTAACCGCACCATCGTGCAGTACCTGAAGTTCGCGCGCGAGTTCAACAAGCTGTTCCCGGGCTTCGAGACCGACATCCACGGCCTGGTCGAGGACGAAATCGACGGCAAGAAGGCGTACTTTGTCGACTGCGTGAAGCAGGACGGCTGAGCGCCAGTCCGCGTCCCGCTGATGAGATCAGGGCCCCGCTATGCGGGGCCCTTTCCTTGTCGCACTAGGTGAACGGATTCAGCAGCATCGCGCCCGTGCAGCGGAGGTCTTCCACATTGCGCGTGACAATGGCCAGGTCGTGGATCAGCGCGGTGGCGGCAATGAACTTGTCCAGCGCATGCTCAGGCCGCGGCGCGCGCAGCTGGCCCCAGACCTGGGCGACGTCGGTATCGACCGGCAACACCTGCCGGCCAAAGTCCTCCAGCACGGTTGCCAGCCATTGCTCCAGCACCGCGGCCTGCGCCGTATCGCCGCGATGGCGGATCAGCGCAACGGCGCGCTGGAGCTCGCCCACGGTCAGCGCCGACAGGTAGAGCGCGGCACCTTCTCGCGCCGCCTGGCGGAAGAACGCGCGCACGCCGGCGCCGGCGCGGACCCGCGCCAATGAAAAGGCCCCGCATTGCTGCGGGGCCTTGGATCGGCTATCTGATCAGTTCTTCTTTTCGAACTCGAACTGTGGTGCCGCGGGCTCAGGTGCCGGTGCCGCGCCTGGCAGTTCCAGCGAACCCGGCGGGGCGGCTGGTCCTGGCGCCGACGCCGGTTTCTCCGGCTCTCCGCCAAGCGGGATGCTGACCTCTGCCGCATTGCTGTGCTTGAGCGATCCCTTGTCCAGCAGCCCCGTCACCATGCCTGGCCAGAACATCACCAGCAGCACCATCACCATCTGCAGCCCGACCCAGGGCAGAGCACCCCAGTAGATGTCGGAGCTTTTCACTTCCTTCGGGGCGATTCCGCGCAGGTAGAACAGCGCGAAGCCGAACGGCGGGTGCATGAACGAGGTCTGCATGTTCACGCACAGCATCACGCCGAACCACACCAGCGCCGCCGTCGCCGCGGCCTCCGGGTTGCCGCCCATGGAGTCGGCCACCACCGGCGCCAGCACCTTGACCGCCACCGGTGCCAGCATCGGCACCACGATGAAGGCGATTTCGAAGAAGTCCAGGAAGAAGGCTAGGAAGAAGATAAACAGGTTCACCACGATCAGGAAGCCGATCCAGCCGCCTGGCAGCGAGGTGAACAGATGCTCCACCCAGGCGCCGCCGTCCACGCCCTGGAACACCACCGAGAAGCAGGTGGAGCCGATCAGGATGAACACCACCATCGCGGTGATGCGCGCGGTGGACTGGTAGGCATCGACGATCAGCAGGCGCAGCTCGGTCATCTGGCCGGCGCGCAGCAGCAGCCAGAGGATGACCAGGTACACCACCGCCAGCGGGATGCGGAACACGTGCGAGCCGAAGGCGAAGAAGCCCACCGCCGCGGCCACCAGCGTGGCGGCGATGCCGACGCGGTAGACCTGGCGGTCGATCCGGCTAAAGGCCTTGTCGCGGATCACGGCCAGCACCAGCGCACCGACCGCGCCCATGGCGCCGGATTCCGTCGGCGTGGCAATGCCCAGCATGATGGTGCCGAGCACCAGGAAGATCAGCACCGCGCAGGGGATGATGCCGCGCAGGCATTTGCGCCACAGCGCCCAGCCGCGCAGCGTGCGCGCTTCGGCGGGAACCGGCGGCAGCCAGTCGGGCTTGAAGCGCGCCAGGAAGAAGGTGTAGAGCGCAAACAGCGCGATCTGCACCACCGACGGGCCCCACGCGCCCAGGTACATACTGCCCACGTCGGCGCTGCCCAGCGGGGTCTTGAGCTGGTCGGCCAGCACCACCAGCACCAGCGAGGGCGGCACCAGCTGCGTGATGGTGCCCGATGCGGCCAGCACGCCGGTGGCGTACTTCATATTGTAGCGGTAGCGCATCATCACCGGCAGCGAGATCATCGCCATGGCGATCACCTGTGCCGCCACCGTGCCGGTGATCGCGCCCAGGATAAAGCCGACGATGATCACCGAATAACCCAGGCCGCCGCGCACCGGGCCGAACAGCTGGCCCATGGAGTCCAGCATGTCCTCGGCCAGCCCGCACTTCTCCAGGATGGCGCCCATGAAGGTGAAGAACGGGATCGCCAGCAGCAGCTCGTTGGCCAGCACGCTGCCGAACACGCGGCTCGGCACGGCCTGCAGGAAGCTGATCGGGAAGTAACCCCATTCGATCGCCAGGAAGCCGAAGGCCAGGCCCACCGCCGACAGCGAGAACGCGACCGGGAAGCCGATCAGCATGAACAGCACCAGGCCGCCGAACATCATCGGCGGCATATATTCCAACGGAATCATTGAACCGGCCTCTCGTACTTGGATTCGATGCGCACCAGGCCCTTGAGGGCGGCGAAGCGCTTGATCAGTTCGGACACGCCCTGCAGCGTCAGCAGGGCAAAGCCGATGGGCACCACCAGCTTGATCGGGTAACGCGGCAGGCCGCCGGAATTGCCCGATTGCTCGAGGATGCGCCACGAGGGCAGGAACAACGAGTCCCACGACAGCCAGGTGAACAGCAGGCACGACGGCAGCAGGAACACGACGATGCCGAAGATGTCGATCCAGTGCTGCGCGCGTTCCGAGACGTTGCCGTAGATCAGGTCTACGCGCACGTGCTCATTGCGCTGGAAGGTGTAGGAGGCGCCGAACATCACGGCAATGGCAAACATGTACCACTGCAGTTCGAGTGGCCAGTTGTCGCTCAAGTTGAAGCCATAGCGCAGAAGGGCGTTGCCTGCGCTGATCAGGCACGACAGCAGGATCATGATGTTTGCAAGCCTGCCAGTGTGCTGATTCAACCTGTCGATCTGTCGTGACAGACCAAGCAAGTAATACATGGGTTGTCTCCCCGGTTTTTGCGGCGATTAGTTTATCTGTAACAAAATCTACAGGCGCTAGGGGCTACTACCTACGGGGGCGACGAGATTGCGCCAGAATGGGGAACATCAACAAAAAAAGCCACCGGGCTCGCGCCGCGGTGGCTTCTTCTTGCGTAAAACTTACGCGAAACTTACAGCACGGCCCGGTATTACAGCGCCGCGCGTGCGGCCGCGATGGCGGCGCGTACTTGCGCCGGCGCCGTGCCGCCGATATGGTCGCGCGCGGCGACCGAGCCTTCCAGCGTCAGCACCGAGTGCACGTCGTCGCCGATTAGCGCGGCCTTGTCGCCCAGGCCCGAGACCTCGCGCAGCTCGGCCACGGTCAGGTCGGCCAGGTCGCACTGGCGGCTGTCGCAGGCGCGCACCGCGTGGGCCACGGCTTCGTGGGCGTCGCGGAAGGGCAGGCCCTTCTTGACCAGGTAGTCGGCCAGGTCGGTGGCGGTGGCGTAGCCCTGCAGCGCGGCGGCGCGCATCGCTTCGGGCTTGACGGTGATGCCCGGCACCATGTCGGCGAAGATGCGCAGCGTGTCCACGACGGTATCGACCGTGTCGAACAGCGGCTCCTTGTCTTCCTGGTTGTCCTTGTTGTACGCCAGCGGCTGGCCCTTCATCAGCGTCAGCAGGCCGATCAGGTGGCCGTTGACGCGGCCGGTCTTGCCACGCGCCAGTTCGGGCACGTCCGGGTTCTTCTTCTGCGGCATGATCGAGCTGCCGGTGCAGAAGCGGTCGGCGATGTCGATAAAGCCCACGCGCGGGCTCATCCACAGCACCAGCTCTTCCGAGAAGCGCGACACGTGCGTCATCACCAGCGCGGCGGCTGCGCAGAATTCAATGGCGAAGTCGCGGTCCGACACGGCGTCGAGCGAGTTGCGGCACACGCCGTCAAAGCCCAGCTGCTGCGCCACGAACTCACGATTGATCGGATAGCTGGTGCCGGCCAGCGCGGCCGCGCCCAGCGGCAGGCGGTTGACGCGCTTGCGGCAGTCGGCCATGCGCTCGGCGTCGCGCGTGAACATCTCGTTGTAGGCCAGCAGGTGGTGGCCGAAGGTCACCGGCTGCGCCACCTGCAGGTGGGTGAAGCCGGGCAGGATGGTGTCGGCGTTCTGTTCGGCCAGGTCCAGCAGCGCGGCGCGCAGCGCGCCCAGCAGCACGATGATGTTGTCGATCTCGCTGCGCAGCCACAGGCGGATGTCGGTGGCGACCTGGTCATTGCGCGAGCGGCCGGTGTGCAGGCGCTTGCCGGCATCGCCCACCAGCGCGGTCAGGCGCGCCTCGATGTTCAGGTGGACGTCTTCCAGGTCCAGCTTCCACTCGAAGCCGCCGGCCTCGATTTCGGCCTTGATCTGCGCCATGCCGCGCTCGATCTCGGCGCGGTCGGCCTCGGCGATGATGCCCTGCTTTGCCAGCATGGCCGCATGGGCCAGCGAGCCCTGGATGTCGAACAGGGCCAGGCGCTTGTCGAAGAACACCGAGGCGGTGTAGCGCTTCACCAGGTCGGACATCGGTTCGGAGAAGCGGGCGGACCAGGCTTCGCCTTTCTTGGCAAGTTGGGAGGTGGACATGGACGTCGGCTGCAGTGGCTCGCGCGGGCAGGCGCCGGCGTATGGACGACGGCGGGCGCGAGAAATTGGGAAACGGCGATTATATCGCCCGCCGGCCCGCTGGCGGCGCTGGCCGGCACGGCAGCGCCGATCATCAGAGCCGGCTGTGGATCACCGGCCCCTTGAACACCACCGGGCCGCTTGGCCCATCGGCATTGGGCGAGCCGCCCGGCGGCTCGATGCTGACCGCCAGCGCGGGCACCGCCGCGGGCAACCGCGCCAGCGCCAGCCGGGCTTCGGGTGCCCGGCCGATCACGCCCAGCGACTGCGGCTTGCTGCCCGCAGGCAGCGCCCACAGCTGCAATACCTGCTGGTCGCTCAGGGCCAGGTGATCCAGGCGGCGCACGATCAGGCTGCGTGCGCCGGCATCCCACGACACCAGCATCGCAGGCTGGGCACGGTCGTCGTTCAGCACGGCGACGACCTCGGCCGGCGCCGTCTGATCCTGCCGGGCCAGCTGGATGCCGATGCCGACGGCCAGCACCGCCACTATGGCCATTGCCGCCGCGGCGCCACGCCAGAAGACCGGGGCCGACCACAGGCGCTGCCACCAGCCGTCCGCGGGACGGGTGTCACGGGCCGAGCGCGTCGGCCGACTGGCAGGATCAGCCACCTTCCAGCCGAGGCGATCCTCGATCCCGCACCACACCTTGTCGACCGGCTCGGCGGCCGCCTGCAACTCAGCCACGCCCGCGAGCCGCGCCTGCCAGCGGTGGATCGCGGCGCGCACCGCGGGCTCTTCGCGCGCGAGTTGTTCCAGGCGGCGCCGTGCGCCGCCGCGCAGCACCCCCAGCGCGTACTGCGCGGCGATGCGGTCGAGCAGGTCGGGATGGCTGGCCAGCTTCATGCCGCGCCCTCCATGCAGCTGCGCAGTCGTTCCAGGCCGCGCCGGATCCAGGACTTGACCGTCCCCAGCGGCGCGCGCAGCCGGGCGGCCAGCTCGGCGTGGCTCAGGTCCTGCAGGTAGGCCAGCATGATGGCCTGGCGCTGCGGCTGCTCGAGGCGCTGCAGGCAGCGGTTGAGCGCGCGTGCCTGCTGGCTGGCATCGGCCAGTTCCGCGGGGCCGGCCGCGTCGTCGGCCAGCCATTCGCCCAGGTCTTCGTCAAGCTCGACAGTCTGCCCGACGCGTGCCGCGGTTGCCCGGCGCAGGCAGTCCAGCGCGCGGTTGCGCACGATCGCGGTCATCCAGGTCATCGGCGCGGCCAGGTGCGGCCGGTAGTCGCCGGCGTGGTGCCAGATGCTGACAAAGCTTTCCTGCACGACATCCTCCGCCCAATCGCGCCTGCCAGTGATACGCAGCGCAAGGCCAAACAGTTTCGTCGCGGTGAGGTCATAGAGGCCGCGCAGCGCCTGCCGCTCGCCGATGGCCACGGCCTGGAGCAGGGCCGCAAGGCGCTCGGCGCCGGGCGGCGCGGCGTAGGTTTCGGTGGAAGGGGACACCGGAGAAGGGGGCACCGGGGCGTCTCGCGAAAGGGTGTTGCCGGATTATAGGCACGACCTTGCATCCGATTGGCCCCGGCGTGCGTATCAGGTGGCAGGCGCACGATGGCGGCCCCGGGCTGCGGGCCGCGGCGCCGTTGATCCCACACAGGAGAACACCATGGAACGCATGCGCACGACTGCCGCCACGGCAGATCCGACCGATTCCCGTGACCGCATTGTGACCGCACCCGATGCGCGCCGCCGCGGGCTGCTCAAGGCGCCGGGGCTGTTCGCGCTGGGCTCGCTGGCCGTCATCAGCCTTGGCGAGTCCATGCCGGCCTGGGCGCAGACCCAGTCGGGCAGCACCAGGGACGACATCAATATCCTGAACACCGCGCTGGGGCTGGAATACCAGGCGATCGCCGCCTACCAGGTCGGCGCGGAAAGCGGCCTGCTGCAAAAGCCGGTGCTTGCCACCGCGGTCAAGTTCCAGGACCACCACAAGGCGCACGCGCAGGTGCTGGCCGGGACAGTGTCGAAGCTGGGCGGCACGCCGGTGGTGGCGAAGAAGGCGTCGGAATACACCTTCCCGACTGAAAAGCTGAAGACCCAGGCCGATGTGCTGCGTTTTGCCGCGGGACTGGAGAGGGGCGCCACCGCCGCCTACCTGGGCGTGCTGCCGAACTTCCACAACCGCGAACTGACCCGCGCCGCCGGCAGCATCCTCGGGGACGAGGCGATGCACTGGGCGGTGCTGCTGCACGCGCTGGGTGAAGATCCGGTGCCGGGGGCGTTTGTGGGGTGAGGGGTCAGACTGGCGCCATTTGAAAAAGCTGCCGCCCGATGTGGACGCGCCCCTCTGCCGCACGCGGGAGAGGGGCGCAAACCGGCAGCACTCTGACGCCAATCAGCCCGTATTGCGCAGGCCCGCCGCGACCCCGTTGATGGTCAGGTGGATGCCGCGCCGCACCCGGATGTCATCGCCATCCTTGCCCGAGCGGAAACGCTTGAGCAGCTCGACCTGCAAGTGGTTCAGCGGGTCGAGGTAGGCAAAGCGGTTCTTGATCGAGCGCGCCAGCAGCGGGTTGTCCGCCAGCCGTTCCTGGTGGCCGGTGACCAGTGTCAGCATCTCGCAGGTCAGGTGCCATTCCTTGCTGATGCGGTTGAACACGGTGCGGCGCAGGGCCGCGTCGTCGCACAGCTGGGCGTAGCGCGAGGCCACGGCCAGGTCGGTCTTGGCCAGCACCATGTCCATGTTGGACAGCAGCGTCGAGAAGAACGGCCAGGTCTTGACCATGCGGCGCAGCGTGGTCACGGCCAGCTTGCGCGCCTTGTCGTCCGGCGCAGTGTCCAGCAGCGACTTGACCGCGCTGCCGAAGCCGTACCAGCCCGGCAGCAGCAGCCGGCACTGGCCCCACGAGAAGCCCCACGGAATCGCGCGCAGGTCTTCGATGCGGCGGTTCTTCTTGTCCATCAGCTTGCGCGAGGCCGGGCGCGAACCCAGGTTCAGGTCGGCGATCTCGGTGATCGGCGTGGTGGCGAAGAAGTAGTCCTTGAAGCCCGGGGTCTCGTAGACCAGGTCGCGGTAGGCGGTGAAGGCGCGGTCCGACAGCTGCTGCATGACGGCCTCGAAGGTGTCCAGCTCCCTGGGCGCATTCTGCTGCGGCAGCAGCGAGGCTTCCAGCGTGGCCGCGACCACTGTCTCCAGGTTGCGCCGGCCGATCTCGGCGTTGGCGAACTTGCTGTTGATGATCTCGCCCTGCTCGGTCAGCCGGATCTGGCCGTTCACCGTGCCCGGCGGCTGCGACAGGATGGCCTGGTAGGTCGGGCCGCCGCCGCGGCCGACGGTGCCGCCGCGGCCGTGGAACAGGCGCAGCTTGACCTGGCGCTGCTCGAACAGCTGCACCAGCGCCAGCTCGGCCTTGTACAGCTCCCAGGTGGAGGTCAGGAAGCCGCCGTCCTTGTTCGAGTCCGAGTAGCCGAGCATCACTTCCTGCTCGACGCCATGGTGCGCGATCACCGAATCGAAGCCCGGCAGGTCCAGCAGCGACTGCATGATGCCGGCGGCGTTGCGCAAGTCCTCGATGGTCTCGAACAGCGGGATCACCATCAGCTCCATGCGCGCCGGGTCGGTCTTGCTGCCCAGCGTGCCCTGCAGCATGCCGGATTCCTTCTGCAGCAGCATCACTTCGACCAGGTCCGACAGCGTCTCGGTGTGCGAGATGATGTAGTTGCGCGCAATGCGCTTGCCATAGCGCGCGCGCAGCTCGCGCGCGGCGGCGAAGATCGCCAGTTCCTTGCGGGTCTGCTCAGAGTACTCGTGCCACGGCAGCGTCAGCAGGCGCGGCTGGCGCAGCTCGGCCAGCAGCAGTTCCAGCTTGCGCGCCTCGGGCAGGGCGGCGTAGTCGGGGGCGATGCCGGCGGCGGCGAACAGCTCGGCGATGACCGCCTCGTGCACGTCCGAGACCTGGCGCATGTCGACCGATGCCAGGTGGAAGCCGAACACGCCGATGGCGCGCGCCAGCGCGTCGATGCGGCCATTGGCCAGCGCCTGGCCATGGTTGGCGCGCAGCGAGTCGACCACCACCTGCACGTCGGCGGCAAAGGCCTTGGCACTGTCATAGGGCTCGGCCGGCGCCACCGGGCGGCGCGGCACGGCGTGGCCGGTCAGCGCCTTGCTGGTTGCGGCCAGGCGCGCGTAGATGCCGATCAGCGCACGGCGGTAGGGCTCGTCGGCGCGATGCTCGGAGTGGTCGGGCGAGCGCTCGGCCAGCGCCAGCAGTTCCGGGCTGGCGTCGACCATCAGCGTGGACATCGACAGCTCCGCGCCCAGCGCATGGACTTCGTCCAGGTACCAGTCGATGATCATCTGCCCCTGCTGGCTGGCGGCGTGCTCCAGCGTCTCGGCGGTGACGTTGGGGTTGCCGTCGCGGTCGCCGCCGATCCAGGAGCCCATCTGCAGGAACGGCGCCAGCGGCGCCGGCTGTGCGCCGGGGGTGCCCTTGCGCTTGCGCGTGGCCGGGAACACCGCGGCGATGTCTTCTTCCAGTTCGCTCATCAGCTGCGGAATGCCGCGCAGGAAGCAGGTGCGGTAGTACGACAGCGCATTTTCGATTTCGTCGGCCACCGTCAGGCGCGAATCGCGCAGCATGCGGGTCTGCCACAGCGTGGTGACCTTGGCGCGCAGCTGCGCGGTGTTGTGCTCGCGCTCGCGCGCGGTCATCGGCAGGTCGCGCTCGGCCAGCAGGCGGGCGATCTCGCGCTCGGCGTCGAGAATACTCTTGCGCTGGACTTCGGTCGGGTGCGCGGTCAGCACCGGCACGATCAGGGCCTCGTCCAGGAACTTGCGCAGCTGCTTGCCGGTCACGCCGGCGGCGTCGATCGCCTCCAGCGCGTGGGCCAGGCTGCCCGCCTGCGGCGGCGAGCCGGCCAGCGCGTGCACGCGGCGGCGGCGGTTGTGGTGCTGGTCCTCGGCGATATTGGCCAGGTGCGAGAAATAGCTGAACGCGCGCACGACCTGGTTGGTCTGGTCGCGCGACAGGCGCTTGAGCAGGCGGTCCAGCTCCGCGCCGGCGGCGCGGTCGTTCTCGCGGCGGAAGCGCACCGCGGTCTGGCGGATGGTTTCGACCACCTCGAAGGCTGCGTCGCCTTCCTGTTCGCGCAGGCATTCGCCCAGCAGGCGGCCCAGGAAGCGGATGTCCTCGCGCAGCGGCACGTCCTTGTCGGCGGTGCGGCGGGCGGTGGGGGCGATGGCGGTTCCGTTGCTCGACACGATGGAAAGCTTGGGCTTGGGGGAACGTTTGGTCCCGCTGCGGGTGGCGGGGCGTTTCGATTCGGTGGTGGATGCGCCGTTTGCGTCACCTTGGCCGGCGCCGAGGGCAGGGCTTTGGTCTTTCGCAGCCGGGGCGGTCCGCCGGCCGTTGGGGCGCGCAGCATGCTGCGTCATGCAATCTCCTCGTTCTGCTTCTCTAAGCTTATCTATTGGTGCGGAGGGGCTATTGGGGCGCGTGCTACCATTGGCGCATGTCGTCTGCCACCCTGTCTTCCTCTACCGCTGTCGTGTCTCGCAATCTTCCGCAAAAGCTCGTCATTGCCTCCCGAGAGAGCCGTCTGGCCCTGTGGCAGGCAGAACATGTGCGTGCTGCGTTGCAACAATACTATCCCGCGTGCAACGTGTCCATTCTTGGCATGACGACGCGCGGAGACCAGATTCTAGACCGTACGCTGTCCAAAGTCGGCGGCAAGGGTTTGTTTGTCAAAGAACTGGAGTTCGCGATGGACGAAGGCCGGGCAGACCTGGCGGTGCATTCGCTCAAGGATGTGCCGATGGAGTTGCCCGAAGGCTTCGCCCTGACCGCGGTGATGGAACGCGAGGATCCGCGCGACGCGCTGGTGTCTTCCGCCTACGCCTCGCTGGACGAGATGCCGGCCGGCACCGTGGTTGGCACCTCCAGCCTGCGCCGTGAAGCCGCGCTGCGCAGCCGCTACCCGCAACTGGTGATCAAGCCGCTGCGCGGGAACTTGGACACGCGGCTGGGCAAGCTGGATCGCGGCGAATACGGCGCCATCATCCTGGCCGCCGCCGGCCTCAAGCGCCTGGGCCTGGGCGAGCGAATCCGCGCGCTGATCCCGATCGAGGTGTCGCTGCCGGCCGCAGGCCAGGGCGCCCTCGGCATCGAGATCCCGGCGAACCGCCCTGAACTGGCGCAATGGCTGGCAACCCTGAACCACCAGCCGACGGCGCTGGCAGTAGCCGCCGAGCGCGCTGTGTCGCGCATGCTGGGCGGCTCGTGCCAGGTGCCGCTGGCCGCCCATGCGCGCTGGGAAGGCGATCAGCTGAAGCTGGACGCCTTTGTCGCCTTGCCCGATGGCACGCGCGCCATCCGCGCTGCCGCGTCCGGACCGGCTGCTGACCTGGCCGCCGCCGAAGCGCTGGGCCAGGCCTGCGCGCGCGACCTGCTGGCGCAGGGTGCCGAAGCCATCCTCGCGGCACTGGCCGATTCTGGCGATCCCGCCGGCTCCCAAGCTCCTGCCTGAGGCTGCCCCATGCCCAGCCCGACCGTCGTTGTCACACGACCCGCCGGGCAGTCCCGGCAACTGACCGAGGCGCTGCAGGCCGCGGGCCTGGACGTACTCAGCTTTCCCTTGCTGGCCATCGGCCCGGCCGCTGACGACGCGCCGCTGCGCGCGGCACTGGCGCGGCTGGACATCTTTGCGCTGGTGGTCTTTGTCAGTCCCAATGCCATTACCTACGCGCTCGACGCGCTGGCCGGCGTGCAGGGCGCGTCCGTGGCCCAATGGCCGGCGCAGGTGCCGGTGGCGGTGGTCGGGCCGGCCAGCGTCGCCGCCCTGGCCGAGCGCGGCATCACGCCGCCCGCGTGCCGGGTGATTGCGCCCGCGGGCGCTGCCGCGAACGGGCAGGGCGCCGATGACGCCGCGCCGGAGGCCGAAGCACTGCGCTTTGATTCCGAGGCCCTGTGGGCCCGGCTTGATCCCGCCGCGCTGGCGGGCAAGCCGGTCCTGATCATCCGCGGCAACGGCGGGCGCGACTGGCTGGGCGACCGCCTGCGCGAGGCCGGTGCCCAGGTCGAGGCCATCGAGGCCTACCAGCGCACGCTGCCCGAACCCAGCGCCATGCAGTGGCAGGCCGTGCGCGACAACCTGCGTCCCGGCGCGGCGCCGCATGCGTGGCTCCTAACCAGTTCTGAAGCGGTGCGCAACCTTGACGCGCTGGCACGCCAGCATCTGTCGCCTGAGGAAGACGCTACCCTGCGGCAGGTGCAGTGCATCGCGCCGCATGCGAGAATCGCCGAACAGGCGCTGGCGCTGGGCTTCCCCCATATCCTGCGTGCCGCTCCGGGCGATGCCGGCCTGCTGGCGGCGTGCCTGCAGTGGGCCGATGCCCATGCCGGTCCGGCGCCGGCAAGCATGGCCAGCGCGGCAACCGAAGCCAGCCCGCCCAGCGCCAAAGCCGAAGCGCCGCCGGCCCCTGTGCCGGACGCAGCAGTTCCCGCAACGTCAACGAAGGTCGAACGCGTGACGCAAGAAACCACGTCCTCCTCCGCTACGCCGCCGCCCACGGCGGCCTCCGCAGCATCGGCGCAAGCCGCGCCCGCGCCGGGTCCCGCTACCCCCGCTGCTCCCAGTGCAGCCTCACGGCGGTCCGCTGCGTTGTGGGCGCTGGTCGCCGTGCTGGTGGTGGCAACGGCTGGCGGCTTCTGGTGGCTGCAGCAGCGCGTTGACCACCTGACCGGCGAGCTGGCGCGCCGCCAGCAAAGCAACGATGCGCTGGTGCAGGAGTCGCGCGTGCTGACCCGCAACGCGCAGGACACGGTCAAGGAACTGCAGGCCAAGGTCGGTGCGCTGGAGAACCAGGTCAGCGAGACCCGCGACAAGCAGGTGGCGCTGGAACAGGTCTACCAGGACCTGATGCGCAACCGCGACGACTGGGAAATCGCCGAGATCCAGCAGCTGCTGACCAGTGCCGGCCAGCAACTGCAACTGACCGGCAACGTGCAGGTGGCGCTGGCCGCGCTGCAAAGCGCCGACGCCCGCCTGGCGCGCGCCGACAAGCCGCAATACAACCTGCTGCGCCGCGCGATCGCGCGCGATGTCGCGCGCATGAAGGCGGTGCCCGACACCGACCTGACCGGCGCCGCAATCAAGCTGGACGAGGCCATCAACCAGGTCGACGCACTGCCGCTGCTGTCCAGCGAACGCATGCTGGAACGCAGCGAGGCGGACGCCCGCAAGGGTGCCGCCGGCAACGGTGCCAGCGCGCCGGCCGCCGCCAACGGCACGGGTCCGGGCTGGTTCACGCGCCTGTGGGACTACCTGCGCGAGGAACTGGCGCAGGTGGTCCGCATCCGCAAGGTCGACGACGCCGAGGCGCTGCTGCTGTCTGGCGATCAGGGCTGGTTCCTGCGCGAGAACGTCAAGCTGCGCCTGCTCAATGCGCGCCTGGCATTGCTGTCGCGCAACGAACCCGTGTTCCGCAATGATCTGGCCGCCGCGCAGGCGATGATCAGCCGCTATTTCGATACCAAGTCGCGCCGGGTGCAGGGGGTGCTGACGCTGCTGCGGCAGGCGCAGGCGGGGGCGGTCACGGTGCAGCTGCCGACCATGTCCGAAAGCCTGGGCGCGCTGCATGCCCTGAAGAAGGAGTAAGCCCATGCGCCTTCTGTTCTGGGTTGCGGTCCTGTTTGGCGGCGCCGTCGGGCTGGCCCTGTTCACGCAGTTCAACCACAGCAATGTGGTGCTGTTCTATCCGCCGTACCGCGTCGAGTTGTCGCTGAACCTCGCGCTGGCCTTGCTGCTGCTGCTGTTCTTCGTGGTGTGGACGGTGATGTCCACCGTCCGCCATCTGGCCGACATGCCGCGCCGCGCCGCCGCCTACCGCGAGCGCAGCCGCATGAGCAAGGCACAGGCGGCGCTGCGCGAGTCGATCGAAAACCTGTTTGCCGGCCGCTTCGCCCGCGCCGAGCGCGCCGCGCGCGAGGCGCAGTCCTGGGACGACCAGGCCCAGACCGCCGCGCTGATCGGCGCCCGCGCCGCGCACCGGATGCAGGAAACCGAGCGGCGCGACGCCTGGATGTCGCAGGTCACCGACCCCGAGCGCGAGCAGGCACGGCTGGTGTCGATGGCCGAGTTGCTGGTCGATGCCCGCGACGCCGACGGCGCGCTGGAAACCATCGCCCAGCTGCAGTCGCAGGGTGCGCGCCAGATCCACGTGCAGCGCATCGCGCTGCGCGCGCACCAGCACCTGAAGAACTGGACCGAGGTGCTGCGCCTGGCGCGCTCGCTGGAAAAGCGCAACGCGCTGCATCCGGTGCTGGCGCTGCGGCTCAAGCAGATGGCCGTCGAAGCCATGCTGGACGAGCGCCGCCACGACGCCGACGCGCTGTCTGAGTTCTGGCGCTCGCTGTCCGCCGACGAGCGCCGCGCCACCCGCATCGCCGAGCCCGCCGCACGCTACTTCGCTGCGCTGGGCCGGCAGAACGAGGCCCGCCGCATCATCGAAGACGCGCTCAAGGTCAACTGGGACAGCCGCCTGGTGCTGCGCTATGCAGATTGCGCCGTTCCCGGCCACGCGCTGCCGCAGATCCAGCAGGCCGAGAAATGGCTGGCGACGCATCCCGCCGACGCCGACCTCTACTACACGCTGGGCGTGCTATGCCTGGGCGAGAAGCTGTGGGGCAAGGCCCAGTCCAGCTTCGAGCGCGCGCTGAAATATGCCGAGCCCGACCAGCAGCGCCGCCTGCGCGTGCGCACGCACCTGGCGCTGGCTCGACTCTTCGAGGAAACCGAGCGCTTCGACGACGCGCAGCGGCATTATCGCGAAAGCGCGATGCTGGCGGCCTGAGGATTTCAGGCGCTCGCGAACTCTCCGCTGACAACGCCTGCATACTGACGGTTTGCTCTCCTCCCCCGTTTGCGGGAGGGGGAACACACAAACGGTTGCCCAGAGCTCCGTGGCGCTTGTCATCCCGAGCCATCAACCATCCTTACGTACTTTCCATTCCATGACACTCGACCGCATCCTCCAATCCCAGGGCTTTGGCACGCGCCGGTACTGCGGCGACCTGATCGCCGCCGGGCTGGTCGAGGTCAACGGCGAACTGTGCGAAGACCCGCGCGCACAGTTTGAAGTCGACGGCTTGCGGCTCACTGTAGACGGCGAGGAATGGCTGGCCTGCACCAAGGCCTACCTGATGCTGAACAAGCCCACCGGTTATGAGTGCTCGCAGCGTCCGCGCCATCATCCCAGCGTCTACAACCTGCTGCCGGTGCCGCTGCGCCAGCGTGAAGTGCAGGCCGTGGGGCGGCTGGACCACGACACCACCGGGCTGCTGCTGCTGACCGACGATGGCCAGTTCATCCACGCCCAGACCTCGCCCAAGCGCAAGGTGCCCAAGATCTATGAAGTGACGACTGCCGAGCCGGTCACGCCGGAGCAGGCCCAAGCGCTGTGCAGTGGCGTGCAGCTGCTCGACGAACCGGCACCGATCGCGGCAGAAGCGTGTGAGATCACCGGCGAACGCAGCCTGCGGCTGACCCTGGTGCAAGGCAAGTATCATCAGGTCAAGCGCATGGTGGCGGCGGCCGGCAACCATGTCAGCGCGCTGCATCGCAGCGCCATTGGCGGCCTGCAGCTCGATCCGGCCCTGGCCGAAGGCGAGTGGCGATGGCTGACGGCGCAAGAGCTGGCCGCGCTGACCGGCAAGGATTGAGCCAAATGGCAACACCAGACCGTGGCCGGGCGCTCATTGCTGCACTGCAGCGTCCGCCAATCTTTTCCGGAAGACCCCCGGCGATTTGATAAAATGCAAGGCATGGCGAAGCCCGAAGCACCTATCAATCTGACCAATCAGTTCCTGATTGCCATGCCTGGCATGGCCGATCCGACTTTTTCGGGTTCCGTCGTCTATATCTGCGAACACAATGATCGTGGCGCGCTCGGGCTGGTGATCAACCGGCCCATCGACATCGACATGGCCACGCTGTTCGACAAGATCGACCTCAAGCTTGAAATCCAGCCAGTCGCGCACCAGCCGGTCTACTTCGGCGGCCCGGTGCAGACCGAGCGCGGCTTCGTGCTGCACGACCCGGTGGGCGTCTATGTCTCGTCGCTGGCCGTGCCCGGCGGGCTGGAAATGACCACCTCCAAGGACGTGCTGGAGGCTGTGGCCAACGGCAGCGGCCCGCACCGCTTCCTGCTGACGCTGGGTTACTCCGGCTGGGGTGCCGGCCAGCTGGAGGAAGAGCTCAGCCGCAACGGCTGGCTGACGGTCCAGGCCGACCCCGAAATCATCTTCAGCGTGCCGCCCGACGAGCGCTTCGCCGCCGCCATCCGGCTGCTGGGCATCGACTTCACCATGCTGTCGGGCGAGGCCGGGCATGCCTGATGCCGTGGGGCGTGAACTGCCCCGCGACGGCACGGTCCTGGCATTCGACTACGGCGAAAAAAAAATCGGCGTCGCGCTGGGCAACTTCATCACGCGCGAGGCGCGTGCGCTGACCATCCTCCCCAATATCACCGTGGAAGGCCGCTTTGAGGCCGTGGCGGCGCTTATCCAGGAGTGGAACCCGGTGCAGCTGATCGTCGGCATGCCGGTCAACCCTGAAGGGGGCGAGCAGCCCTCGATGAAGCTGGCGCGGCGTTTCGGCAACCAGCTCAATGGCCGCTTCGGCCTGCCGGTGGAGTGGGTGGATGAGCGCTATACCTCGCGCGCCGCGTCGATGGCCGGCGCCCGCCGCGGCGAGCTCGATGCCGAGGCCGCCCGCATCATCCTGCAACAGTATTTCGACCAATTCCCGCTATGACGCAGATTCCCGTTCCCGACGCCGAGTCGCTGTACCGCAAGCTGCTGGACCAGGCCCAGGCGTTGATCCCCGAGGCCGAGCGCGCGCGCTGGTCGGTGGCCGGCATCTACTCAGGCGGCGCGTGGATCGCCGCGCGGCTGGCTGCCGACCTGAAGCTGCCCGAGCATGGCGTGATCAACGTTGCCTTCCATCGCGACGACTATGCCAAGAAGGGCCTGCACAGCCAGGCCCAGCCGACCACGCTGCCGTTTTCGGTGGATGATCGCAATATCCTGCTGATCGATGATGTGCTGGCCACGGGCCGCACCATCCGTGCCGCCGTCAACGAGCTGTTCGACTACGGCCGTCCCGCGCGCGTGGCGCTGGGCGTGCTGGTCGACCGCGGCGGGCGCCAGCTGCCGATTGCCGCCGACCTGACTGCCGCCGAGATGGCGCTGCCGCCCGGCACCACGCTGGTGCTTTCGCGCCAGGGCGAGGGCGCCGGCGCGCAATTCGCCTTTGCGACCGAACCTACCGATTCCGCCACCGGCTGAACCGGCCCGAATGCCCCAGGCGCGCAGTGCGCGCCTGACCCCAGCTCCGAGACCAGACCACCCCGTTTCTTGCCCGCGCCCGACCAGCCATGACCAAGACGTTCCGCAACCCGCAGCTCACCAAGAACGGCGAACTGAAGCACCTGCTGTCGATCGAGGGGTTGTCGCGTGACATGATCACGCACATCCTCGACACCGCCAGCCAGTTCGTATCGCTGTCCGACTCAGACCGCGATGTCAAGAAGGTGCCGCTGCTGCGCGGCAAGAGCGTGTTCAACCTGTTCTTCGAGAACTCCACCCGCACCCGCACCACCTTCGAGATCGCCGCCAAGCGGCTGTCGGCGGACGTGCTGAACCTGAACATCAACGCCTCGTCGACCAGCAAGGGCGAGTCGCTGCTGGACACCATCAACAACCTGTCGGCGATGTCCGCCGACATGTTCGTGGTGCGCCATGCCAGCTCGGGTGCACCTTACCTGATCGCCGAGCACGTCGCGCCGCACGTGCACGTGATCAACGCCGGCGACGGCCGCCACGCGCATCCGACGCAAGGCCTGCTGGACATGTACACGATCCGGCACTTCAAGAAGGACTTCACCAACCTGACGGTGGCCATCGTCGGCGACATCCTGCACTCGCGCGTGGCACGCTCCGACATCCACGCGCTGACCACGCTGGGAGTGCCCGAAGTGCGCGCGATTGGCCCGCGCACGCTGCTGCCGTCGGGACTGGAGCAGATGGGTGTGCGCGTCTTCCACAACATGGAAGAGGGCCTGAAGGGCGTGGACGTGGTCATCATGCTGCGGCTGCAGAACGAGCGCATGAGCGGCGCGCTGCTGCCGTCGGCGCAGGAATACTTCAAGGCCTACGGCCTCACGCCGGAGCGCCTGGCACTGGCCAATCGCGACGCCATCGTGATGCACCCGGGCCCCATGAACCGCGGCGTCGAGATCGACTCTGCCGTGGCCGACGGCCCGCAGTCCGTGATCCTGAACCAGGTGACCTTCGGCATCGCCGTGCGCATGGCGGTGATGGGCATCGTGGCGGGAAATAGCGACGAATGACGCGGTCGAGCGACACGAGCCAGAACACACTGAACCAGCCAAGCGACACGACAAGCCAAGCTATGAAGATTCACATCAAGGGCGGCCGCCTGATCGATCCGGCCAGCCACACCGACGCCGCGCAGGACCTCTACATCGCCGCCGGTAAGATCGTCGGCGTGGGTAGCGCCCCGGCGGACTTCACCGCCAACAAGACCATCGATGCCAGCGGCCTGATCGTGTGCCCCGGCCTGGTCGACCTCTCCGCGCGCCTGCGCGAGCCGGGCTACGAATACAAGGCCACGCTCGAATCCGAAGTGGCCGCCGCCACTGCCGGCGGCGTGACCAGCCTGGTCTGCCCGCCCGATACCGATCCGGTGCTCGATGAGCCCGGCCTGGTGGAAATGCTGAAATTCCGCGCCCGCACCCTGAACCAGACCCACGTGTACCCGCTGGGCGCGCTCACGCTGGGCCTCAAGGGTGAGACCCTGACCGAGATGAACCAGCTGACCGAAGCCGGCTGCGTCGGCTTCAGCCAGGCTGAGGCCCCGGTGCATAACACCCAGGTGCTGCTGCGCGCGCTGCAATACGCACAGACCTTCGGCTTCACCGTCTGGCTGCGCCCGGAAGACCCCTTCCTTGGCGGCGGCGTGGCCGCCAGCGGCGCGGTGGCGTCGCGCCTGGGCCTGTCCGGCGTGTCAGTGATCGCCGAAACCGTGCGCCTGCACACCATCTTCGAACTGATGCGCAGCACCGGCGCGCGCGTGCACCTGTGCCGCCTGTCGTCCGCGGCCGGGCTGGAGCTGGTGCGCCAGGCCAAGCGCGAAGGCCTGGCCGTGACCTGCGACGTCAACATCCACCACGTCGCGCTGACCGACATGGATATCGGCTACTTCAATTCTCAGATGCGCTTCTCGCCGCCGCTGCGCAGCCCGCGCGACCGCGACGCCATCGTCGCCGCGCTGGCCGACGGCACCATCGACGCCCTGTGCTCAGATCACACCCCGGTCGACGACGACGAGAAGCTGCTGCCGTTCGCCGAGGCATCGCCAGGCGCAACCGGCCTGGAACTGCTGCTGCCGCTGACCCTGCGCTGGGCCGCCGAGCACAAGGTCCCGCTGGCACAGGCACTGGCCCGCATCACAGCCGAACCCGCCCGCGTGATCGGCCTCAAGGCCGGCACCCTGGCCGTAGGCAGCGCCGCCGATGTGTGCGTATTCGATCCCAAGCAAGTCTGGAAGGTCGACCGCCGCTCCATCAAGAGCCAGGGCAAGAACTCGCCGTGGCTCGGCTACGAGATGGAAGGCAAGGTCCGCATGACCCTGGTCGGCGGGCAAGTCGTCTACGGAAACCACGCCCACGCATGATCTGGCTGCGCAAGACCGCGCTGGTGCTGCACCTGCTGCGTGGGCTGGTGACCTGCGCCTTGCTGTTCCCGTGGCTGGGTGTGCGCACGCGCGAGTGGCATATCCGCCGCTGGTCGCGGCGGTTGCTGCGGATTTGCGGGGTGGAGGTCGAGGTGGTGGATGCCACCGGCACAGCGTCGCACGGTGCCGGCCGCCAGGGCGCGATGGTGGTTTCCAACCACATTTCGTGGCTGGATATCTACGTCATCCACAGTTGGCAGCCGGTGCGCTTCGTCGCCAAGTCGGAGATACGCGACTGGCCGCTGATTGGGTGGCTGTGCGGCAAGACGGGAACGATCTTCATCGAACGGGCGCGCAAACGCGATGCTCACCGCGTGCTGCACGACATCACCGACGTGATGCTGCAGGGCGACCTCGTCGGCGTGTTCCCCGAAGGCACCACGACCGACGGCACCGAGGTGCTGCCGTTCCACGCCAACCTGATGCAGGCGCCGATTTCTGGCGGGTTACCGGTGCAGCCCCTGGGGCTGAACTACCTCGATGCCGCTACGGGTCAACCGACGCTTGCCGCCGCCTACATCGGCGAGACCACACTGCTGCAGTCGCTGGAAGCGGTCTTGCGCGCGCCCAGGATCAAGGCCAGATTGGTAATCGGGCCTGCGCTGATGCCGGCCTCCGGAGACCGCCGCGAGCTTGCGAACTCCGCCAGGGAGGTGGTCGCCCACCTCAGCCAGGGCGCGCCGGAACACGCTGCCGCCGCGGCCCGACGGCTGAATCACCCCGTCGAGCCCGGCGGCGTACCCCAGCCAAGCTCCGCTGCCATCAGCTAGTAGCCGTCCTGTCGTCCCCGCCAACGCGGGATTGCCAGTCAGGCCAGCGGGTCACAATATTGCGGGCAATCAACCTGAACGACGGCCCGTTCGGCAGGATCCTGTGCCAACCGGGCCGCTGTCAGCTTGCCACCCCAGACGCAGCCCGTATCCAGCGCCATCAGATTCGGCCGCATCACCAGGCCCAGCGTCGACCAATGGCCGCATACCACCGTCACATCCCCGGTACGCCGCCCCGGCACGTCGAACCATGGCATGAACCCGTCCGGCGCCTTGCCCAGGCCTTCCTTGGTCTTGAAGTCCATCACCCCATCAACAGTGCAGTAGCGCAGCCGGGTGAGGGCGTTGATCACAACCCGGTGGCGTTCGATGCCGCGCAGGCCGTTGTGCCAGCGGTCGGCGGCGTTGCCGAAGATGTCGGCGAGGAAGCCTTGCCAGTTAGGGCCTTGGAGTTGGTCTTCGACTTCGCGGGCGAGGTCGATGACTTGGGTGGCGGTCCATTGGGGGAGGGCGCCGGCGTGGACCAGGAGGAAGTTGTTTTCCAGCAGGGCCAGGGGGCGGTGGCGGAGCCAGGTGAGTAGATCCTCACAATCGGGGGCGGTGAGGATGTCGTCCAGGGTGTCGGATTTGCCCTTCTTGCGCACGCCTGCGGCGACGGCGAGGAGGTGGATGTCGTGGTTGCCGAGGACGGTTTCGGCGCGCGGGGCCATGGCATGGATGGTGCGCAACGTTGCTAGTGAGGCCGGCCCGCGGTTTACCAGGTCGCCGATTAAGCGGAGAGGGGCATCTGGCGGCAGAGCCCCAAGAAGAGAGCCAAGGGATGGGGCGCAGCCCTGAAGGTCGCCGATGGCGAAGGGGGTATCTGTCAAGGGTCGATTAAGGGGCATTGAGAATTGCCAGATATATGTGGATGGGCGGGGAAGTGCCAGAACGCGCATTCTCCAGAGATCACATAATTGATTTGGCGAATCGTTACAAGACGCTACAAAAAGTTAGGTAATGGGCCGGGGGAGAGGCTCGGGGTCAGATAGAATATCGCCACTTCCACAAGGACTTAAGGATTCCGCCAGCCATCATAGGAACGGGCGGACGGCCGACTTTTGTCGGCAACTCGAAACATATCGAAGGCAGGGGAGCAAGCATTTTGTCGCACATTTTGGTCACGGGCGGGGCGGGGTTTATCGGCGCCAATTTTGTCCTCAACTGGCTGGCACAGCCAGGGGCGGACAGCATTGTCAACGTCGACAAGCTGACGTATGCCGGCAATCTCAAGACGCTGGCATCGCTGGACGGCGATGCACGCCACGTCTTTGCCCAAACGGATATCTGTGACCGTGCCGCCCTGGATCGCCTGCTGACAGAGTACAAGCCGCGCGCGGTTGTGCATTTTGCTGCGGAAAGCCATGTCGACCGGTCCATCCACGGTCCGGCTGAATTCATTCAGACCAACATCGTGGGAACCTTCACGCTGCTCGAGGCCGTGCGCGCCTACTGGGGGGGGGTGGACGGGGCCGCGCAGGCCGGTTTTCGCTTTCTGCACGTCTCCACCGACGAGGTTTTCGGCTCCCTCGGGCCGCAGGATCCTCAATTTTCTGAAGCAACCCCCTACGCTCCGAACAGCCCGTACTCCGCTTCGAAGGCCGCCTCCGACCACCTGGTCCGCGCCTACCACCATACCTACGGTCTGCCGGTGCTGACAACGAACTGCTCGAACAACTACGGCCCATATCATTTCCCGGAAAAGCTGATTCCGCTCATGATCACCAACGCGCTGTCGGGTAAGGCCCTGCCCGTGTATGGCGATGGCCAGAATGTGCGCGACTGGCTGTATGTGGAGGATCACTGCGGCGCCATCCGGGAAGTGCTTGCACGGGGCCGCCTGGGTGAGACGTACAACGTGGGCGGTTGGAACGAGAAAACCAACCTTGATGTGGTGCACATATTGTGCAACCTGCTCGACGAACTGAAGCCCAAGGCCGCGGGTTCCTATCGCGATCAGATCACGTTCGTGAAGGATCGGCCGGGCCATGATCGCCGATACGCCATCGATGCCAGCAAGCTCGAGCGCGAACTGAACTGGCGACCTGCCGAGACATTTGAGACCGGCCTGCGCAAGACCGTGTTGTGGTATCTGGATAACCAGGCATGGGTGCAAGACGTGATCTCGGGCGGGTACCGAAACTGGGTAGCCAAGCAATATGCTGCATAAGCAACCTCTGGCGCCTACTATTCTTGTAACAGGAAGCAACGGGCAAGTCGGTTTCGAACTGCGTCGCAGTCTGGCCACACTTGGTCATGTTATAGCGCTGGATCGTGGTGTATGCGATCTGGGGGAACCAGATGCCGTACGGGCGCTGGTGCGTCGGATCCGTCCTGCCGTGATTGTCAATGCCGCTGCCTATACGGCGGTGGACAAGGCCGAATCCGAGGCCGAGCTCGCATTCGCTATAAACGGCGTGGCACCCGGAGTGCTGGCTGAGGAGGCGCGCTCGCTGGGCAGTCTGTTGGTGCACTATTCCACGGACTACGTTTTTTCCGGCACTGGTGACAAGCCTTACGAGGAAACCGATGATGTCGGACCGCTGTCTGTCTATGGCAAGAGCAAGCTCGCAGGTGAGCTGGCGGTTGCCGGGGCGGGTGCTCCGGCAATCGTGCTGCGCACTAGCTGGCTAGCGGGGGCGCACGGCGAAAATTTTGTGCGGACCATGCTTCAGCGGGGCCGCGAGCGCGATACGCTGCGTGTGGTCAACGACCAGTTCGGTGCCCCCACGACGGCGTCGTTGGTCGCCGATGTGACCGCTCGCATCATCGACCGGGCGTGGCTGCACGGAAACCGTGCTGCGTTTCCGTCGGGCATTTACCACCTGGCAGCCGCAGGCGAGACATCGTGGCATGGCTATGGCACCGAAGTGTTGCGCTACGCGGCCGGCAAGGGCGTGGTGCTGAAAGTTGATCCGGATGGAATCGAGGCGATCCCCGCGACGGCCTTGCCGCGTGCTGCGCCGCGGCCGGCCAATTCGCGTCTGAATACACGCAAGCTGCGCGAGACGTTTGACATTCACCTTCCGGAGTGGCGATCGGGCGTGCATTACCTGATCGATCAGATCCTTTCCTGATACTACCCATGCGCAAAGGAATTATTCTGGCCGGAGGCTCCGGCACGCGCCTCTACCCGATCACACGATCGGTCTCGAAGCAACTGCTGCCTGTCTACGATAAGCCAATGATCTACTACCCGCTGTCGACGTTGATGCTGGCGGGTATTCGCGACATCCTCATCATCTCGACACCGGAAGACACGCCGCGCTTTACCGAGATGCTTGGAGACGGCTCCAGATGGGGTCTTAGCCTGCAGTACGCGGTACAGCCATCACCGGACGGCTTGGCGCAGGCCTTCATCATTGGCCGTGATTTCGTGGGAAATGATCCGTCGACGCTGATCCTAGGCGACAATATTTTCCATGGCCATGCCCTGATTCGGCAATTGAAGGAAGTGTCCTCCCGACAAGCTGGCGCCACTGTGTTTGCGTACCACGTGCATGACCCCGAGCGCTATGGCGTGGTCGAGTTTGACAAGGAGTTCCGTGCGCTGTCGCTCGAGGAAAAGCCCATGGAGCCCCGCTCCAACTACGCGGTGACCGGGCTGTACTTCTACGACAATCAAGTTTGCGATATCGCGGCCGATATTCGTCCATCTGCGCGTGGCGAGCTCGAGATCACTGACGTGAATAAATGCTATCTCGAGATGGCGCAACTCGAGGTCGAGGTCCTCGGGCGCGGTTACGCCTGGCTGGATACGGGCACCTACGACTCGCTGCTGGAGGCGGCAAGTTTCATTGCCACCGTGCAGAAGCGGCAGGGACTGATGGTTGCGTGTCCGGAGGAAATCGCCTTTCGAAACAAGTGGATCGGTGCGGAGGCAGTCGAGCAGATGGCCAATGGCTTGGCGAAGAACTCGTACGGGCAGTATCTGCACAGCCTGCTGGCGGAGGGATACAGGTAATGGATCAGCAGCCTGGCCTGACGGCTACGCCGACCTCGATCCCCGATGTTCTGATTCTTGAGCCTCGAGTGTTTCAGGATGAACGCGGTCATTTTCTGGAGAGCTTCAACGAGCGCGTCTTCGAGCGCGCAACCGGCATTCGCCGCAAGTTCGTCCAGGACAATGAGTCGAGGTCCGTGCGTAACGTGCTCAGGGGGCTCCACTACCAGACGCGCAAACCGCAAGGCAAGCTGGTGCATGTGATGGCCGGCGAGATATTTGATGTTGCAGTGGACCTTCGCAAGGCTTCGCCGACTTTTGGAAGGTGGGTGGGTGTGACATTGTCGGCGCAGAATTTCCGGCAACTCTGGATTCCGGAGGGTTTCGCGCACGGCTTCATGGTGACATCCGACTATGCAGACGTGCTGTACAAGATGACGGACTACTATGATCCGCAGTTCGAATTTGCAATCGCATGGAATGATGCCGACGTCGGCATAGCCTGGCCGGCTACCAAAGGCCTGATCCTGCATGCCCGCGATGCTGCAGCGCCGCTGCTGCGCGACGTCGCGAGCCCGTTCTAGGGTGACGTCGTGACACAAGATTGCTTGCGACAATCCGGTGATGGACATCGTACGCTCACACACGGAGCAATCCGTGACGTACAGGCGCGCCGGGCCATCCTGTTCTGTGCAAACACTGCGTGGTCGATGTACCAGTTCCGCCGGGGGTTGCTTGCCTCGCTGATCCGCGATGGCTACGAAGTTCACGTGGTGGCGCCAGAGGATCCGGAGGTCGCCGCGCTGAGGGCAATGGGGTGTATCGTCCATCCGCTGACGATGTCCGCACAGGGCCGCAATCCTTTTCAGGACATCCGGCTGGTGGCCACGCTTCTGGCCCTCTACCTGCGTGTGAGGCCGGCGCTGATTTTTCACTACACCATCAAGCCAAACATCTATGGCTCGATTGCGGCGCGGTTGGCTGGCATCCGTTCGATCGCGGTGACGACCGGGCTGGGATACGTATTCATCAACAAGGGGCTGGTGTCGATCCTTAGCAAAATGCTGTATCGCATTGCACTCCGGTTTTCAGGACAGGTCTGGTTTCTCAATCAGGAAGACCGGCTGGCCTTCGTATCGGCACGCCTTGTGGACGGAAAGAAGTGCACGGTATTGCCGGGTGAGGGCATCGATCTCGATTTCTTCGCCCCTGTTGCGGACGTGAATGAGCCGGCACCCGATCAATTCTGCTTCCTGCTGATTGCGCGGATGCTGTGGGACAAGGGCGTTGGCGAATATGTGGCCGCCGCGCGTGCGTTGAAAGCCAAATACCGGCACGTGCGCTTTCAGATGGTGGGCCCGGCGGGTGGCGAGAGTCCCAGTGCGATACCGCAAAGCCAGGTCGATGCCTGGGTGAAGGAAGGCGTCGTCGAATACCTGGGCACGGTCCGGGACATTCGCCCGGTGATCGGTGCGGCCAGTTGCGTGGTGTTGCCTTCCTATCGGGAAGGCATTCCCCGCGCACTACTCGAAGCCGCCGCCATGGAACGGCCGATAGTAGCCACTGCGGTACCCGGGTGCGTGGATGTGGTGGATCACGAAGAGACAGGGCTGCTATGCCGGGAGCGGGATCCGCGAGACCTGGCCGCCAAGATGGAAGCGATGATGGAGCGCGACCGTGAAGGATGGCGTCGTATGGGTGTTGCCGGTCGTGCCAAGATGCAGTCCAGTTTCGACGAGAAATTTATTATTGAGCATTATCGGAATGTGATTCATGCCCTGGTCTAGTCGGGGCAGATAACGTATGAATTGGCAGCGATCCACGCAAATATGCCCAGCCGGACGGCAAGGTGGCATGGATCATGAATGGATTTTGGAATAGCCGGACGCTGGAGCTTGCGATTTCTATGACTTTTGTTCCTGTGATTCTCTCGGGTGGGGCGGGTACCAGACTGTGGCCGGTGTCCCGTGAGCTTCATCCAAAGCCGTTTATCCGGCTGGCAGGCACACACAGCCTGTTGCAGAAGACGTTTCTGCGGGCCGCTGCACTGCCCGACGTCACCGAAGTGCTGACGGTGACGAATCGTGAACTGTTCTTCAAGACCGAGGATGAGTATCGCGAAGTGAACGACGCAGGCCTGGCGACTTCGTATCTGCTGGAGCCGTTCGGACGGAACACGTCGGGAGCCATCGCTGCAGCGGCCATCGATGTGGCCGAACGCCATGGCGACGATGCCACGCTGCTGATCCTTGCCGCCGATCATGTCATCAAGGATCAGGCCGCCTTTGCGGATGCCATCGCGCAGGCACGCGTCCTGGCGGCGCAGGGACAGCTCGTGACGCTCGGCATTCGTCCGGAAGGTCCGGAAACCGGCTATGGCTATATCGAGGCCGATGGCTCGAAGGTACAGCGGTTCGTTGAAAAGCCGTCGCTGGAGAAGGCCACCGAATATTGCGCCAGCGGCCAGCATTTCTGGAATGCGGGCATATTTTGCTTCCGCGCCGGCACGGTACTGAGCCAGCTCGAAACGCATGCGCCTGACGTGCTGGCAGCAGTACGCGCGTGCATGGCGGCGTCGAAACAACTCCGCGGCGAGAAGCTCACCCAGCGTACGCTGGATGCGCAGACCTTCGAGCAGGCGCCGAATATTTCCATCGACTATGCGTTGATGGAAAAGTCTTCTGATGTCGCCGTCGTCCCCTGCGAAATCGGCTGGAGCGATGTCGGCTCATGGAGCGCGATCAGCGACATGACCGACGCAGACGCCTGCGGCAACAAGGTGGAAGGCGAAGCACTGCTGCATGATTCCGCGAATTGTTATGTGCGCAGTGAAGACCGGCTGGTCAGCCTGGTCGGTACCAACGACCTGATCGTGGTCGACACGGCCGATGCCCTGCTGATCGCCGACAAGTCGCGCGCGCAGGAAGTGAAGGAGATCGTTCGCCAGCTGAATTCCCAGGGTCATTCGGCCAGCAAGATTCATCGCAAGGTACATCGCCCGTGGGGCACCTATACCGTGCTCGAAGGCGGCATGCGATTCAAGATCAAACGCATCGAAGTCAAGCCGGGCGCATCGCTGTCGCTCCAGATGCACTACCACCGTAGCGAGCACTGGATCGTAGTGAGTGGCATGGCAAAGGTCGTCAATGGTGAGAAGGAAATGCTCATCAATACGAACGAGTCCACCTACATTCCGGCAGGAAACCGCCACCGGCTTGAAAACCCGGGCAAGTTGCCGCTGGTCATGATCGAAGTCCAGTGTGGGGATTATCTCGAGGAGGACGACATCGTCCGCTTCGAAGATTCCTATGGCAGAACTTAAGAACAGGATACGCAATGAAGAAGGTCGCGCTTATTACAGGGATTACCGGTCAAGATGGTGCCTACCTCGCAGAGTTTCTGCTGAACAAGGGCTATGAGGTGCATGGCATCAAGCGCCGCGCATCGCTGTTCAATACGGATCGTATTGACCATCTGTATCAGGATCCGCACGTCGATCACCGCAATTTCATCCTGCATTACGGTGACCTGACCGACTCCACGAACCTGATCCGCATCATCCAGCAGGTGCAGCCGGACGAGCTCTACAACCTCGGCGCGCAGTCGCACGTGGCGGTCTCGTTCGACAGCCCCGAATACACGGCTAACAGCGATGCACTTGGCACGCTGCGCCTGCTTGAGGCGATCCGAATCCTAGGCCTGGAAAAGAAGACGCGTTTCTACCAGGCGTCGACGTCGGAGCTCTACGGCCTGGTCCAGGAAATTCCGCAAAAGGAAACCACGCCGTTCTACCCGCGTTCGCCGTACGCGGTGGCCAAGCTCTATGGCTACTGGATTACCGTGAACTACCGCGAGTCGTATGGCATGTATGCCTGCAACGGCATCCTGTTCAACCACGAATCGCCGCTGCGTGGCGAGACCTTTGTCACCCGGAAGATCACGCGCGCCATCAGCCGTATCGCGCTGGGCCTACAGGACTGCCTGTACCTGGGTAACCTGAACAGCCTGCGTGACTGGGGCCACGCCCGCGACTACGTGGAAATGCAGTGGATGATGCTCCAGCAACAGCAGCCCGAGGATTTCGTCATTGCTACCGGTGTGCAGTATTCGGTGCGCGATTTCGTGCGCATCGCCGCTGCCGAACTCGGCATCACGGTGCGCTTCGAAGGCGAAGGTGTCAACGAGATCGGTATCGTCGACAGCGTGGATTCGCAAAGGACCGCCGCCGCTGGCCTGAAGGTTGCCGTGGGCCAGACTATCATCCGCGTGGACCCGCGCTATTTCCGTCCCGCCGAAGTGGAGACACTGCTGGGCGATCCGACCAAGGCCCGCGAGAAGCTGGGCTGGACGCCGCGCACGACCTTTGCAGAGCTGGTCCGCGAAATGGTGGAAGCCGACTTCGACCTGGCACGCCGCGATAGCCTCGTGAAGGAAGCGGGCTTCAAGGCTTTCAATTACCACGAGTAAGCGCGCGATGAATCCTCAAGCCAAGATCTATGTGGCAGGGCACCGCGGTCTGGCGGGCTCGTCGATCGTGCGCCGCCTGCGCGCGGCCGGCTACGACAACCTGGTGCAACGTACGCATGCGGAACTCGACCTGACCGACCAGGCCGCCGTGGAGGCATTCTTCGAGATCGAGCGTCCCGAGTATGTGTTTCTGGCGGCGGCGAAGGTGGGCGGCATCCATGCCAACAACACCTATCCGGCCGAGTTCATCCGCGACAACCTCGCGATCCAGACCAATGTTATTCACTCGGCGTGGAAGAACGGCGCGCGCAAGCTGCTGTTCCTCGGCTCATCATGCATCTATCCGAAGTTCGCGCCGCAGCCGATGCCGGAAAGCTGCCTGCTGACGGGCGAGCTCGAGCCGACCAACGAGTGGTACGCCATTGCCAAGATTGCAGGCATCAAGATGTGCCAGGCATACCGCCGCCAGTACGGCTTCGATGCGATATCGCTGATGCCGACCAACCTCTATGGTCCGGGCGACAACTTCGATCTGGAGAACTCCCACGTGCTGCCGGCGCTGCTGCGCAAGTTCCACGAAGCCAAGACACGTGGCGACGAGGAAGTGGTGGTCTGGGGCACGGGCACGCCGCGTCGCGAGTTCATGCACGTGGACGATCTGGGTGCAGCCGCCGTGTTCCTGATGGAGAACTACTCGGACGAAGGCTTCGTCAATGTGGGTGTTGGCAGCGACGTGTCGATTCGCGAGCTCGCCGATATCGTCAAGGATGTGACGGGCTACCAGGGACGCATCGTGCAGGACCTGAGCAAGCCAGACGGCACGCCGCGCAAGCTGATGGACGTCACCCGGCTGAGCGCGCTTGGCTGGAAGGCGCAAGTCGAATTGCGCGAAGGCGTGGCGCAAACTTACGCGTGGTTCGTCGGGCACTACGCCAAGGCGCAATAATCCATCGGAAGAGGCTGCATGGCAGCACCTGACCAACGAGCAATATGAGTACGGCAGACAACGTTACCTATCTTGAAAGCGGACGTGCCGCCAAGGACTATTGGCGTGACTTCTGGCGCCATCGCGAACTGCTGATGTTCCTGGTCTGGCGCGACATCATCGTGCGCTACAAGCAGACCGTGGTGGGCACGAGCTGGGTCCTGATCCGGCCGTTCCTGACCATGCTGGTGTTCACCTTCGTGTTTGGCAAGGTGGCAAACCTGGCGTCGGGGGACGTGCCGTATTCGCTGGTGGTGTTTACGGGGTTGTTGCCGTGGTTCTTCTTCTCGAGCGCCCTGAGTGAATGCAGCAATTGCCTCATTGGCAATGCCAACCTGCTCGCGAAAATCTACTTCCCGCGATTGATCGTGCCGGTTGGGTCTATCAGCGTATCGATGGTCGATTTCCTGATCACGTTTGTGCTGCTATTCCTGGTCATGGCGTGGTTCAGGTTCATGCCAGGGTGGCAGATCGTATTCGTACCCCTATTCATGGTACTGGCGGTGCTGGTTTCCTTTGGTCTGGGATTGTGGGCGGCAGCGCTGAATGTGCGCTATCGCGATTTCCGCCACCTGATTCCGTTTGTGCTCCAGCTTGGCGTGTATGTTTCGCCGGTCGGATATAGCAGCCAGATTCTGCCCGAGAAATGGCGCCTCGTGTATTCGCTTAACCCGATGGTGGGCGTGATCGATGGTTTTCGATGGTCGATTCTGGGTGGTGACTTCACAATGTACTGGCCTGGCCTGATTATCTCGATCGCTATGAGTGTCACGCTGGTCGGGACCGGCATCTGGTATTTCCGCAAAACGGAATCTACTTTTGCGGATGTGATCTGACCATGACTATTGCAATTCACGTAGAGAATCTCTCCAAGTGCTACACGATTGCGCACCAGCGAGCGAATCGCGATGAATCGCTGCGCGCGGCCATTGAGCGCAGTGTGCGGTCGGTAGGCGCGCGCATGCTGGGTCGCAACAGCAAACAGTCCGTTGTATTGCCAAACGATGACGAGCGGCCCACGGAAGATTTTTACGCCCTGAACGATATTTCGTTCGAAGTAAAGACCGGCGAGCGGGTAGGCATTGTCGGCGCCAACGGCGCTGGCAAATCGACGCTGCTCAAGATCCTGAGCCGCATTACCGAGCCGACCCACGGGAGGATCACTATCCGTGGACGCGTGTCGAGTCTTCTCGAAGTTGGCACCGGTTTCCATCCTGAGCTCACTGGTCGCGAAAATATCTTCCTGAACGGCGCCATCCTGGGCATGCCCCGCAGCGAGATTCGCAAGAAGTTCGATGAGATTGTGGCGTTCTCTGAGGTGGAGCGATTCCTCGATACGCCAGTCAAGCATTACTCCAGTGGCATGTACGTGCGATTGGCGTTCTCAGTCTCTGCTCACTTGGATCCCGAGGTGCTGATTCTCGATGAGGTACTCGCGGTTGGCGACGCACGTTTCCAGAGGAAATGCCTGAACAAGATGCGGCGCTTCAGCGAGGAGGGCCGCACTGTGCTTTTCGTTAGCCATAGTGCGCCAGCGATCAGCCAGTTTTGCAGCACGGCGATTTTCCTAGAGAAAGGGCAGATCAAACGCATGGGTCCGGCGCAAGACGTGATCGAGGACTACATGCAACAGAGCACAATCGGCATGGACGAGCTTGGTCCGAATCTTCTCGGGAAATGTGTGCTGGATCCTCCAGTAGGTGACGAACTTGTCCAGATTGAAACGGTCGAGGTACTCACTCAAGACGGAGTCGATAATGGCGTGGTGCAGATCAACGAACCCGTGACTATCCGAGTGGCTTTCCGCGTGCTGCAGCGTTCAGACCATATCTATGTGCCGAACCTCCACATTCGCACTGCTGACGGGACGTATGTCGGTATCGTGACGCCATCTAGCAGCGAGGTGCAGTGGCTTGACGTGGGAGCCTATGTCGCGGATTGCGTCGTACCCGCCAACCTACTAAATGACGGCACATTTACGGTGCAGAGCGCGATCTCGTCGTTCAATTGTGGGCAGGTTGTTCATGCTAATGTCCCGAATGCATTGACGTTTGCAGTAGTCGACAACCTCACGGACACCACCTATCGCAACGGCTACATGCAGGCCATTCCCGGCGTGATCCGCCCGCGTCTGCAATGGCAAATCGGAGCATCGGCATGAAGGTCGTCATTCTTGCAGGCGGCTTGGGCACGCGTATCAGTGAAGAATCGCACCTGAGGCCAAAGCCCATGATCGAAATCGGTGGCAAGCCAATCCTGTGGCACATCATGAAGATCTATTCCCACTACGGGATCAACGATTTTGTGATCTGCCTGGGCTACAAGGGCTATGTCATCAAGGAATATTTCGCCAACTACTTCCTACACATGTCCAACGTGACGTTCGACATGGCGCGCAATCACATGGAAGTGCACGAGCGCTATGCGGAGCCATGGCGCGTGACGTTGATCGACACCGGTGCCGAGACGCTGACCGGCGGTCGTCTCAAGCGCGTGCGCGACTACGTTGGCGACGACACGTTCTGCTTTACCTATGGCGACGGTGTGACCAATCTCGATGTTGGCGCGTTGCTCAAGTTCCACAAGCAGCACGGCAAGCTGGCCACCGTGACGGCCATCCAGCCGCCCGGCCGTTATGGCGCCCTGAACCTGAACGGCTCGACCGTCAGCAACTTCCAGGAGAAGCCGGCCGGTGACGGCGCGTGGATCAATGGTGGTTTTTTCGTGCTTGAGCCGAAGGTGTTCGACTATATCGAGAACGACCGTACCAGCTGGGAATCGACGCCATTGCAGCGCCTGGCGCATGAAGGCGAGCTGAAGGCATATCAGCACACCGGCTTCTGGCAGGCCATGGATACGCTGCGCGACAAGAACCACCTGGAAGACATGTGGGAGTCGAACCCGTTGTGGAAGGTGTGGACATGATCGAGTTTGGCGACGCCTATCGTGGCCGCCGCGTCCTGTTGACCGGGCACACGGGCTTCAAGGGCAGCTGGCTGGCACTGTGGCTGTCGCGACTCGGCGCCAACGTGACCGGCGTCGCGCTGCCGCCTGAGACGTCGCCGAACCATTGGGACCTGCTCGGCCTCGAAATCGCCTCGTATCACGTGGATATCCGCGACAAGGATGCGCTGGCGCGCATGATCGCCGATGTGCAGCCCGAAATCGTATTTCATCTGGCCGCGCAGCCGCTGGTGCGCCGCTCATACCGGGAGCCCGTCGATACCTGGGCCACCAACGTCATGGGCACGGCGAACCTGCTGGAATGCTGCAGGCAGACGCCATCGGTGCAGGGCGTTCTGGTGGTGACATCCGACAAGTGCTACGAGAACCACGAGTGGGTGTGGGGCTATCGCGAGAACGACCGCCTGGGCGGACACGATCCGTACAGCGCATCGAAAGCCGCCACGGAACTGCTTGTGGCCAGCTTTCGCGCGTCGTTTTTCCACGGTACGGATGCACCAGCCTTGGCGTCGGCGCGGGCGGGTAATGTGATTGGCGGCGGCGACTGGTCCGAAGACCGCCTGATTCCCGACGTGGTGCGCGCGGTTACGCATGGCACGGAAGTCGAGATTCGCTCGCCCGCCGCCACGCGCCCGTGGCAGCACGTGCTCGAATCGCTCAGCGGCTATCTGCTGCTTGGCCAGCGCCTGCTGGCGCGCCGGCATGACGCGGCCGAAGCCTGGAATTTCGGCCCTGCGGAGGAAGGCAATCGTCCGGTGCAGGCCGTGATGGAACGTATTGCCGCGCTATGGCCCGCCATGCGCTGGCATATCGCGAACAACGCGAGTGTGCACGAAGCCGGGCTCCTGTACCTCGACAGCGCCAAGTCGCGCGCGGGGTTGCAATGGCAGCCGGTGTGGGGCTTCGACGATGCGCTGGCCGCGACGGTGGCCTGGTATCGCGCCTATCTGCCGGATGGCGCCATCATCAGCGCGCAGCAGCTTGACCAGTATGTGCAGGCAGCGCGTGCTGCTGGCGTGGCGTGGTGTCAGCCATGAACATCGAAGCGACGCCGATTGCCGGTGTAATGGTGGTGACGGGCCAGGCCTTTGTCGATCATCGCGGCGCTTTCCAGCGGCTGTACTGCGACCGGGAACTGGCCGACGTGCTCAACGGACGGCAGATCGCCCAGATCAACCATTCACGCACCACGCAGGTGGGCGCCGTGCGCGGCATGCATTGTCAGTTGCCGCCGCATGGGGAAATGAAGCTCGTGCGTTGCCTGCGCGGACGCGTCTGGGATGTGGCCGTCGACCTGCGTGCCGGATCGCCCACGTTCCTGCACTGGCATGCGGTGGAGCTGTCGGCAGAAAGCGGACAGATGTTCGTGATTCCCGAAGGCTGCGCGCACGGCTTCCAGGTGCTTGAGCCGGAATCGGAACTGCTGTACCTGCACACCGCGCACTATGCGCCACAGGCAGAAGGCGGCGTTTGCCACGACGATCCGGCTCTCGGCATCCAGTGGCCATTGCCCGTAGCCGTTCTGTCGCAGCGCGATCGCGCGCATCCTCTATTGACCAGCGAGTACTCCGGAATCCAGTTATGAAGTGCCGCCATTGCGGAAATTTTCTGACCAATGTCTTCCTGGACCTTGGTTTCGCACCGCCCAGCAACGCGTACCTGAGCGAGGCCGCGTTGCGCGCACCTGAAACGTATTTCCCGCTGAAGCTGTTCGTTTGCGACCAGTGCGGACTTGTACAGACCGAAGACTACGCACGCGCCGACGAGCTGTTCAGTGGCGACTACGCGTATTTCTCGTCGGTGTCGCGCAGCTGGCTCGATCACGCAGCGCGCTACTCCGACATGATCGCCAGGCGGCTGGCGCTCGACAGCCAGAGCCTTGTGATCGAAGTGGCGTCGAACGACGGCTACCTGCTGCGCAACTTCGTCGCGGCCAGCATCCCGTGCCTGGGCATAGAACCGACGGCCAGCACGGCGCAGGCCGCCGAGAAGCTTGGCATCCCGGTGCTTCAGGAATTCTTCGGCAAGACGCTTGCAGGCCGGCTCGTGGAGCAGGGCAAGCAAGCTGACCTGATCATCGGCAACAACGTGTTCGCACACGTGCCGGACATCAACGACTTCACCGCCGGACTCAAGGCCGCGCTGAAGCCGGGCGGCACGATCACGCTGGAATTCCCGCACCTGATGCGGCTCGTCGAGCAGGTGCAGTTCGATACCGTCTATCACGAGCATTTCTCGTATCTGTCGCTGGCCACGGTGGCGGCTATCTTCCGCGCGGCTGGCCTGCGTGTGTGCGACGTCGAGGAATTGCCGACGCACGGTGGCAGCCTGCGCGTCTATGGTTGCCACGCTGACGATCCGCGCGATGACACCGCGGCGCCCGCCCGTATTCGCGATGCCGAGGCGCGCAGCGGCCTGAGCGATTTCGGTGGCGACGCCTACCAGTCGTTCCAGGCGCGTGCCAATGCGGTCAAGGACGGCCTGCTGACCTTCCTGATCGAGCAGCAGCGCGCTGGCAAGGCCGTTGTTGCCTATGGAGCGGCGGCCAAGGGCAACACACTGCTGAACTACGCGGGCGTGAAGCCGGACCTGCTGGCCTACGTATGCGACGCGGCGCCGTCTAAGCAAGGGAAATTCCTACCCGGCAGCCACATCCCGATCGTGTCGCCCGACCACCTGGCGCAGACAATGCCGGACATCGTGCTGATCCTGCCGTGGAACATCGCCGACGAAGTCACCACGCAGCTTGCCTACATCCGCGAATGGGGCGGCGAGTTTGCGGTGGCCGTGCCGGCGATCAACGTATTCTGAGGAGAGGGTCCCGTGTCACGAGTCTACTACACCAAGCCGTCCATCACCGGGCTCGAAGTTCGTTATGCGACGGACGCGCGGCGAATGACTGAGGTGTTCTCATCCGGCCAAGGAGCTTGAGTCGGCCAGCGAGGTACTTCTCGACAAGCCGTATCAAGGTCGAGATTTTCTGAATCTACTGCGGGCTCGTACGTTCCCGGGCAACCCCTCCTGCTACTTCCGTGACGGGGGGAAGTATGAAGTGCGCATATCAATGAAGAGGTGAAAGATGGAGCCGATTGAAGAATTCCAGCGACGCAATGCAGAACTGATCGAGAAAGGGGCAGCGGATGAGTCACTTCGTCAATTGACGCGTCAGTGGTTTGATCGTGCCAATGCGTTCGAGTACTCGTACCACTACGCATGGATGTCGCGCCCGATCATCCAATATCCGCAGGATATTGTGGCCGTGCAGGAAATCATCTGGCAGGTCAAGCCGGACCTGATTATCGAGACTGGCATTGCCCACGGTGGTTCGCTCATCATGAGCGCATCAATGCTTGCGTTGCTGGATTATTGCGATGCCGTGGAGAAGGGCGAGACACTGGACCCGAAGGTGACGCGTCGCCGTGTGATCGGCGTCGATATTGATATCCGCGAGCATAACCGCAAGGCCATTGAAGCGCATCCGATGAGTCATCGCATCGACATGATCCAGGGCTCTTCGATTGACCCCAATGTTGTGGCGCGCGTAAGCGACGCTGTCAAGGGCCATGAGCGCGTCCTCGTTATGCTGGATTCAAACCACACGCATGAGCACGTTCTTGCAGAATTGAGGGCATACGCTCCGCTTACCACGCCAGATAGCTATTGCATTGTGTTTGACACTGTGGTCGAGGATTTGCCGGATGATATGTTTCCGACTCGCCCGTGGAGCAAGGGAAACAACCCAAAGACCGCCGTGTGGGAATATATGCGAGAGTTGAGCGAGTACCCGATGAAGGCTGCAGACGGCGCCCCACTGAAGTTCGAAATTGACAAGGCGATCGAGAATAAGCTATTGATTACCGTTGCGCCGGATGGATATTTGCGACGCGTTTGATAGTCAGAGGTGGTGACGCCAGAGAAACCGCATGCCGCGCAGCAGGTGAGTTTGCGCAAGGGCATGCAGGATCTCCGGAGTTTTAGGTTACTTTGCATATTTCAATTAATCATTGATGACGTACCCCCATTTCACGATTGTCATTCCGACCAGAAACCGGCTGGATACGCTCAAGCATGCTATCAGGACTTGCCTCGAGCAGGATTATGATAACTTCTCCATCATTGTTGCGAGCAATAATTGCACTGACGGAACCGATGATTATGTGACATCGCTGGGCGACTCACGGATAGTGCAACTCGTATCAAAGACCGATTTGCGCATGACCGATAACTGGAGTCGGGTTATGCCCGAGGCTATTCGGCGTGGGGGATACGTTACCTATCTTGGCGATGATGATGGTTTGGTGCCCGGAGCATTGAAATTTGCTGCTGCAATCGTTCGGCGATTTGATTGCAAGGTTATCAACTGGCGCAAGGTAGAGTATGCATGGCCGAACGTTATTGTGGAGGAGTATAAAAATTATTTCTCCATGTCTTTCGATCGCACAATTGTTGTCAAGAATGCAAGGGAATTTCTGCATGGCGCGCACGAATATCAGGTTGGATATGATGAGGGCCCAGGTCTCTATTCTTCGTTCGTCCACACGAGCGTCCTTGCGTCTCTGCTACCCGTCGATGGGAGTGAGTGGTTCTCTGCATGCTCACCAGATATATATTCGTGCTACGCCATCGCGAGTGCGGTTCCCGATTACATCAAGTGCAGATTTGGCCTGAGTGTAAACGGTGCGTCCGGCAAGAGTAATGGGACGTCTTATATGCATCGCCCTGATTCGGAGCTGGCGGCGGCATTCCGGGGCGAAAATAGAATGCATCGTGCGCTGTCGCATGCACCAAGCATTTTTATTGCCGAAGCGGATGGCTTGCTTGTCGCGCGTGACCGCTTCCCCGAGTTGTTTGCGGAGTACCAGTTTTCTTGGTCGATGCTGGTAACCCGCCTTGTGGACGATCTCAAGAAGGCCCCCTCCAGGTTGCACTATGATCTGGTTCTTGCGGCGCTGCGAAAAGTAATCGATTTTAGTCAACAGCCTAGCCCGGAATTGCCGGACTTCGTCGATGCCAGCAATGGAGGGTCCTCCGGTCCAGTGCCACTCGTCGATACTGATGCAAAGCGTATCACCACAATAATCGACGAGCATCTGGCTGCCAACGTGTTTGATGCGGCGATATTTGCCAATAGCATCCTGCCATTGCCACGGCTTACGGTTGACGACATGAGTGTCATTCCGTTACCGATCGTGCCTGAGGCAGGTGAAAATGCTGCTACCCAAAACGCAACTGTGCCAACGACACACACCGCTTCCTCAAATCCAATAAAACGGCTGGGAAGACCGGTGGTTCGACGTGTTCGAAAATATCGCCGTTGGCTGAATAATGCTGACAGGATCGAAAGTTGGTTTGCACGCGAGACAGAGATCGGGAAGTGGATCGAGAACGATGCGATCGTCAATGCGGCGATTCAAATTCATGAGAATCGTCTGGTCAAGGAAGAAGCCGCGCGCTCGGAATTTCTGCACTTCAGGCGATTGGCAGAGCAGTTTCCCGAGCGTGGTCTCAAGGTGAATTGGGACGACCGATATCTATGCCTTGATGACAAGACTCAGTTGACGGGCTTCGATCGCCACTACATTTATCACCCGGCTTGGGCGGCGCGGGTGCTGGCGAACGTGCGGCCACGGCGTCACACCGATTTCTCCTCGACGCTGCATTTTTGCTCTCTTGTGTCGGCGTTCATTCCAGTGGATTTCTATGACTATCGTCCTGCTCCACTTCAACTGACGGGCTTGAATTCGTTGGGTGCGGATTTGCTTTCGTTGCCATTCGAGGACGACAGTCTAGAGTCCGTGTCCTGCATGCACGTGCTCGAACACCTCGGGCTGGGTCGGTATGGCGATCCGATTGATCCGAATGGAGACATCAAAGCAATTCGTGAGTTGTGTCGTGTGCTAGCACCAGGCGGCAGTCTGCTGGTTGCCGTTCCGGTTGGTGAAGCAAGAGTCCAGTTCAATGCGCACCGAGTGTACCGCCACCGCGATTTCATCTCGTATTTTGAAGGGTTGGACTTGGTGGAATTTGCATTGATTCCAGATGGCGATGTGCCTAACGGTCTTATCTATGCAGCGCCCGAACATCTCGTGGACGTGCAGAAATACGGATGCGGTTGCTATTGGTTTAAAAAGAGCGCCTAGACCCGCAATGCAAGGGCTGAGCTGCAATTGAAATCCTTACCCTCCATGATCATTGCCAACCTTATCGGCGGCCTGGGCAACCAGATGTTCCAGTACGCCACTGGCCGTGCCTTTGCGCACCGGCATAACGTGCCGCTGTTGCTCGATGCGAGTGGTTTCGCGCACTACGACCTGCGCCGCTATGAACTGGGCGAGCTGTCGATCCAGGCGCGGCTGGCGACGGAAGACGAACTGACACGCGCTGGCGTCAAGGCGAAGGCGCCGACGCTGTTCAATCGCGTCAGCAAGGCGCTTGGATTCGACCGTCCCGCGAACCAGCTCAAGGAAGCGTCGTTCACCTACGATGCGCGCATCGAGCAGGCCACGCCTCCCGTCTACCTGGATGGTTACTGGCAGAGTGAGCGTTACTTCGCTGGCATTGCCGACCTGCTGCGGCAGGAGTTCATGCTCAGGGAGCCGGTCGATGCAGCAAACGAGAAGATCGCAGCACAGGTTCGCGAAGCGGACGCCAGTGCGGTGTCGCTGCACATTCGTCGCGGCGACTATGTGAACAATCCGCAGACGGCGCAGTATCACGGCGTGTGTTCGCTCGACTATTACCGTGCAGCGGTTAACTACGTTGCCGCGCGGGTTTCGGCGCCGCACTTCTTTGTGTTCTCCGATGATCATGCCTGGGTCAGCGAGAACTTCAAGCTTGACCATGCGGTCACGCTGGTTGATGTGAACGGTGCCGACCGTGGTGTCTGGGACATGGCGCTGATGAAGGCCTGTCGCCATCACGTGATTGCCAACAGCTCGTTCAGCTGGTGGGGGGCCTGGCTCAACCCGCATGCGGACAAGATCGTGGTGGCGCCGCAGCACTGGTTCAGCGGGGCATCGCACGATACGAGCGACCTGATTCCAGCTTCGTGGATCCGACTATGACGACACCCCTGATCAGTGTGGTGCTGCCGGTCTACAACGGCGCCGCCGACGTCGAGAAGGCTGTGGACAGCATCCTGGTGCAGACCTTTACCGACTACGAACTCATCATCATCAACGATGGCTCGAAGGACAACTCGGCCAGCGTGCTCGAATCGCTGAGCGACCCGCGCATCCGGCTGTTCCATCAGGACAACATGGGCCTGGCCGGTACGCTCAACCGGGGCATCGGTCTGGCGCGTGGTCGCTATATTGCGCGTCAGGATCAGGACGATCTGTCACACCCCGAACGCTTCGCTCGCCAGGTGGATTTCCTGGAAAAGTATCCGGACCACGGCCTGCTGGGCACCGCTGCGCAGATCTGGGTCGGCGATACGGCGACTGAACGCGCTCACGACCATCCGACCGATCATGGCGCGCTGAGCTTCGAGCTTCTGTTCAATAATCCGTTCGTGCATAGCTCGATCATGATGCGCAAGTCCACGGTCGAGGCGGTGGGTGGATATACCACCGACCCGGCACGGCAGCCGCCCGAGGACTACGAGCTCTGGTCGCGCATGGCACGCCAGGGGCGCGTGGCCAATCTGGCCGAGCGGTTGCTGGTATATCGGGAAGTGCCGGCGAGCATGTCACGTACGGGCCCGAACCCGTTTGTGGAGCGTCTGGTGCTGATCTGTGCCGAGAATATCGCCGCCGTGCTGGGTCAGCGAGAACCGTCGCGGGACGTGCTGGATGTCGCGGCGTTGACGCATTCGGCGCTGCATCGGCTGTCTCCGCGGCCTGATATCGAGCGCATGTGCCAGGCCGTGCGCAGTGCCGGACAGAAACTTGCGGCGCAATCTCCGCAGTCGGACGTGCCGCAGAGAACGGAAGCTCGCATCCAGAGCTTGCGGCATCAATACTTGATCCAGAAGCACAACATGAACTGGGCTCGGCCAATCGCACGCGCGTTGCGCAATTTCGGACGCCGGTTTGGCATCCTGCCTCGCTGACCCGAAATCAGGGGACGATGTAATGCGGATTCTATTCTGCTGCGAGTTCTACTACCCCAGCGTAGGCGGGGTCCAGGAAGTCATGCGTCAGTTGGCCGAGCGGCTTGTGCAACGCGGTCACCACGTGACGGTTGCTACGACACGCCTGGCTGAACGGGACTTCTCCGAGCATAACGGCGTTCACATCGAAGAATTCGGCGTGACCGGCAACACGGTGCGCGGCATGCATGGCGAAGTGGATCGTTACCGCGACTTCGTGACAGCATTCGATGGTGATGCCATCATGATCAAGGCAGCCCAGCAGTGGACGTTCGACGCCCTGTGGCCAGTCCTTGATCGCATTCGCACGCGCAAGGTGTTCATTCCTTGTGGGTTTTCCGGACTGTACGAGCCAGCCTATGCCGAATACTTCGAGGCCTTGCCCGATGTCCTTCGGAAGTTCGATCATCTGATCTTCTACGCGGAGCGCTATCGCGATATCGACTTCGCGCGACAGCATCGTCTGGAGCATCGCAGCATCCTGCCGAACGGAGCTTGCGAGGTCGAGTTTTCGGTGGAGAAGGACAAAGCCTTTCGCAGCCGGCACAACATTCCCCCTGACAGCTTTGTGTTCCTGACTGTCGGCAGCATCACCGGTGTCAAGGGACACAAGGAGATCGCCGAAGCGTTTGCCAGGCTGCGTAATGGCCGCCGGAAGGTCACGCTGATCCTGAATGGCAATCCGCCGCCGGCACCGGCCGTGGTGATTACCGAACCGTCAACCGGAATGGGCGGTGCAGACGCATCGTCCGCCGTTGCCATCGCTGCGAAGAGAGCGCTCGGTGTTCTCGGGCGGCGTGTCCGTCGGGTCTCCGGACTTGCATGGCGCTCGTTCGGCGTCATCCGTCGCGAAGGCTGGACTGGCGTCCGAGCGCGCGTGTATGCACTTGCTGCTGCGCAGCTGGAAGCGGCGGGTCACCTCAACTGGCTGCCGCAAAGCATGCGCAAGGCAGCGGATCCGATCCGGTATTGGGTGGAGCGGGCCAGCCGGCAATCAAACAAGCAGGTGCTGAAGGTCGATCTGGGGCGGCAGGAGTTGGTGCAGGCCTACATGAATGCCGACCTGTTCGTGTTTGCCTCGAACATTGAGTATTCGCCGCTTGTGCTGTTCGAGACCGCGGCTGCTGGCACGCCGTTCCTGTCTGTGCCCGTTGGTAACGCTGAGGAGATTGCGCGCTGGACCGGCGGTGGTGTGATCTGTCCCGCGCCAAAGGATGAGCGTGGCTACACACGCGCCGACGCCGCACAGTTCGGGGCCGAGATGAAGCGCCTGATGGAGTCTGCGGCACAACTCGAGGAACTCGGCGCAGTGGCGCGCAATCGCTGGCAGGAGCAGTTCACGTGGGCGCGCATTGCCGATCGCTATGAGGCGATCTTGCGCGGTACGGAAGCGGTGCAAGTGCCGGAAAGAATCTCAGAGCCTTCTGGCGGATGAGCGCCACGATTCAGTCGAACGAAGACAGTATTGAGGGTAGAGCGACCATGCGTTGTTGTGTGATTGGCGGAGCCGGATTTATCGGCGCCCGGCTCGTTCGCGAGCTACTCGCTTCCGGGCGGGAGGTATTGGTGCTTGGCCGTCGTGCCGAACGCCCTGCTACCTTGCCGGCCGCGACCCGATATCATTCTGTGGGGCAGGGCGATATTGCCTGGGGCGAGCGGCTTGCGGGCGTCGATGAGGTCGTTGATCTCGCATATGCCACCGTGCCGCAGACCAGCTATGCCGACCCCGTGTTCGATATCCTCGCCAATCTTCCCCCAACGGTCGGACTGCTGGAAGCCGCTCGCCAGCTGCCATTGCGCAAGATGGTGATTGCGTCTTCGGGCGGCACGGTCTACGGACACGCCGACACGCTGCCACTGGTGGAAACCAGCGTCACCAATCCGGTCTCGCCCTATGGCATCACGAAACTCACGCAGGAGAAGTACGCCCTGATGTTTCATCGAGTGCACGGCGTCCCGGTAAGCATCGTGCGACCCGCCAATGCATATGGTCCCGGTCAGCGGCCGTTTACCGGTCAAGGCTTTATTGCGACGGCGATGGGTTCCATTCTCAAGCAGGAGGAAGTGACGGTATTCGGCGAGTCGGGGACCGTGCGCGACTACATCCACGTGGCGGACGTGGCGCGAGGCATCATGGCGGTACTGCAAAGCGGCGATGCTGGCCAGGTCTACAACCTTGGTTCCGGTATTGGCCGGAATAATCGCGAAGTGCTGCGCGCCATAGAGCCGCTGGCTGCGAAATGCAATCTACCGGTGCGAATCCGTTTCGAGCCGGAACGGCGGTTTGACGTGTCGGCTAATGTGCTTGATTGCACCAAACTCCATGCTTGCTCGGGCTGGAAGCCTGAGGAGGATTTCAACCAAGGGCTGTCTTCGATGTGGGACGCCATTGCTGGCGATATGGGTTGGCACCGCCGAGTATGAAAGCGACAATGATGCCTGAGCAAGCTATCTCGATCACCGTGCTGCTACCTGTTCGCAATGGTGCGAAAACCATAGTCTCGGCGGTGAGATCCATTCTCGATCAAACATTCGACGATTTTGAACTGGTCGTCCTTGATGATGGCTCCACCGACAACACGGTAACGCTCATACAAGGGCTCAAGGACTCGCGCGTTCGTCTCATTTCAGATGGAAGGCAGCTGGGTCTGGCTGAACGACTGAATCAGGGACTCGATCTAGCCAGGGGGCGGTACCTTGCACGAATGGATGCTGACGACTTGAGTTTCCCTGAGCGATTGAGGCGCCAGTTCGAATTCCTGGAACAGCACGGGGATATCGACCTGCTTGGCTGTCGCGTGGCGATCTTCAGGAATGACGGTTCCATCGTTGGCTTTCATCCGTTCCGCCAAACGCATGAAGCGATCTGTGCGCGTCCCTGGCGTGGCTTCCCATTGCCTCACCCAACATGGATGGGACGGGTGGCCTGGTTCCGCAAGCATCGGTATCGCATTCCTGAAGTCAGGCGGGCGGAGGACCAGGAGCTACTGCTGCGAAGTTGCACTGAAAGCCGCTTCGCGTGCCTGGACGAAACGCTGCTGGCATATCGGCAAGGCCACTACAGCGTTCGCTCTACGCTTGTTGCGCGCCGAGCCCTTTTGCAGGTCCAGCTCCAAACTTTCGCGAAGCGCCAACAATGGACGAATGCCCTGTTGGCTGCTGTTTCGAGTGGTGTGAAAATTGCGGTGGACGTGCTTGCGGCACTTCCGGGTATGGATCGAGGGTTGGCATTTCGCCGAGTGGAAGATCCTGTGCCTCCGAATGTTGTCGCGAAGATCGAGGCACTTTTGGCTAACGCGTCGCGGCCGTGACAGTCTTCCATCGCCAGCGGCGGTGGAATGGACATGTGTACTCTAGCTCCGCCCGAAAGCTCGACGGGCGATCGCCCCGTTGACGCGAGAAAGCACTGCGCTGACCCGACCCCCAACGTACCAGCCGAGCATTAGTACGACATTGCAGCGGGCGTCCGCCTTGTTCAGCGCCTTGCGGTTTTTCAGCAGGAATCGCGCTGTGTTGTACAAGGCGTAGCCCTCGTAGGAGAGGCGACCGCGCCCACGCGCTCCGCCGGTGGCCTGCGAAGGTGGCAGATTGATCTGCACGGCGCGCGACTCATATGAAATCCTCAGGCCGCGTGCGCGGCAACGTACGAGGAAGTCTGTCTCTTCGCGATAGCAGTTGCCGACATAGCCCGTGTCGAAGTCGATCGCCATGGCAGCCTCGGCACGAATCAGGAACGACGCGTGGCACACGGGAACCTCCATCGGCTGGCGCGTCAGGGCGGTAAAGTCGAACTGCAGCCGGTTCAGCTGGACGATATCGTCAACATTGCCGGCCAGTTTGCGGCGTGCCAGGACGGCGGCTTCACTGTCCTTGTCGTCGCGCAGGTATAGCGCCGAGGCCCCGACGATATCGCTCGATGTCTCGGTGGCGGTTTGGAGCAGGATACCGAGTGCCCCCGGACTCAGGATCGAATCGTCGTCGCCAAAGTAGACGAATTCCGTTTGCGCCAGCGCCTTGCCGCGGTTCTTTGAAGTGGTTTGCTTGCCATTGACATCGTTGCGCAGATAGGTGATCTGCGGGTAGCGCTGCATGAGCTGCTTTGCCACTTCAGGCGTGTTGTCGGGCGAGCAGTCATCCACCAGGACAAGTTGCGCGACTTCCGGCTGCAGATAAGAAGGGATGGTGTCCGGGAGCAGATGGGCGCGCTTGTAGGTAGGCACCACTACCGTAACCTTAGGCTGGCTGTCTGACATGGAGTTTGGCGATAACGTAAGCGATTCCGACGAACAGCAGTGCTTTGATCAACGGGACCACGAAGAACAGCTGGTTCTCGCGCGGCAGCAGCAGGAAGAAGGGTAGCGTGGCCGCGAAGACAAAGAGGCCGCGTGGCGATGCCTTGGCCGCCTGGTATATCAGCCGCAGGCAGCCGCCTGTGAACAGTCCGGCAACCAACGGGCCGAACAACGGAGAATAGAGCATCGATTCGGCTACCGCCGAGCCTCCCATGCCCTTTCCGTTCAAGTACATCTCCGCGTCGACGATGAAAGATACGCGGTGCGCCAAGCTCGCCGTGTGGTGGGCGAAGTCCAGCGTTTGTCCCACTGGGAGGTCACCGAGCATGCGATGGTACCCATCCGCGAACAGCGCAAACGTAGAGCGCAGGCCATCGATTACGGGGGCGAACGATGCCAGGTTCTTCAGCGTCGAAACCACGAAGATCAGGCTGACGCCTTGTCCATAGAAGAAACCAAGGAGGGCCTCGAACGGGTCAGACGAAATGGCGGTCCCGATGGGCATACCCACACGCACGCGGCCCACGATATCTGCCATTACCGCCAGGCCCATTGCGGCACAGCCCGCTTTCCACAAGGACACCTTGATTTGTTGTGTCGTTACCAGGAGCCAGGTCAGGCAAATGATCTGGGCCATCGGAATGCCGCGCGCGCCCTTAAACATATCGAAGACACATAGCAATAGCCCGACTCCATATGCCATAAATGCAAGCCGCAGCCTGGGGCGCGATGCCAGGTATGCAAAGACGCAGAAGATCAGCCAGCCGCCAAGTGCATAAGGAATACCACTAGGGCCGCCGTACTTGTAGAGTGCCAGGTAGTCACCGTTCCTCCACGTGTCGATATTGATATACAGGCGATAGAGTGTGAACGGCAGGAGCAGCAGGCCGGCACGCAACGCAAAGATGCTCAGATACTCGTCATGCCGCTGCGGCAGTTCTCCGAGCCTGCCTGCCGAAAGCGTGATCCCGCACAGGAACAGGCAAATGCCGGATAGCGCTTTGGACACGAGCACCTCGTCCATCGGCCCCATCAGGAACCAGTCCCCGTAGCGGTAATCGGCCCAGCCAGAGAAATACGTGATCAGGAAACGGCTCAACAGGAACAGGCTCGTCGTCATGCACAGCAGCAGGGCCGGATTGAACCGGCTGGAAGACGCCTGGCTGACCCTATAGAGACATAGGAGGAATGTCAGGGCGGTAATTGGTGCTTGCCAACTGAGCACGCCGTAGGCGCCGCTGATCAAGTTAGCGATCGCCAGCACCAGTATTGCCAGAAAAGAAAGATTAGGCATCCCGGGCTCCAAGAAATAAAACAGAAGCGACTATCAGTAGGACGAAGTTCGCCAGCGCATAGGCCACTGCGGCGCCCGTCAGGCCGGTCATGCCGGTCAGTATGTACGTGGCTACCACGAAGCAGGCTGAAAACGTCAATTCGAGTGCCCAGGAAAAGCGGAGATTTCTTTGATAGATAAAGAACGCCACGAACGGCATTGCCAAGGCTTTGAATGCATCGCCGAGCAACTCGATCCACAACAGGGACGAGATACCTGCATATTCTTCGGAATACAGGACTTTGACGACCAGATCGGCGCCACGCCACAGAATCGCCACGCCAATCGCAAGCCCTGTTGCGACAAGCAATCCATAGGCCGGCATGCGGGACTTCAGCGTGCGATGCGGCGTGCCACTGCGGAACACCTCAGGCAGCAAGACGAAGCCGACCACTGCTTGAGCCATAGCGACAACCGCGTCGGAAATGCGGAACATCCCTTGCCACAGGCCAGCTGCTTCCGGGCTTACCTGCGTCGACACTACTTGACGCACGGCGATGACAGCCGCGGTGCCCACTACTGCCGGCGCGAGCGCGATCGCCACATAGGGCGCCAGGGAACGTGCGGCGGTCAACCCTTCGCCGATTGCCGCGGCGCCGGAGTGCCAGCGGGTACGGGTGACGACCGCCACCACGATCCAGATCACCAGCGTCGCGGCAAAGCCGGCGATTAGCGCATGAACGGCGCTTTGCACCGAACCGGGGGTGACGAAGAACCAATAGCTCAAGAGTGCCGTGACGCCGGAGAGCGCTACCACCAATGCATTGAGGCGAGCGCGGCCTTGAGCGAGCACGGTAGCCTGAATTTGGAGGGCGAGACCGGCAAGCAGACCCAGGATCAGAGCCGCAAACGGGTCCAGGGCCATGGCGCCACTGACAATGCCCAGCTCTCGGAAGCCGGCATGCCAAATGGCGATGATCACAGGCACGCCGAGCGCGAACAACATCCCCCCAGTCAGCCAGCGTGCACGCGCCTGCGTGTCTTGCGATGGTGCGGACAGGCGCGCGACGAGACCCTGTGCGATGCCGCCGTTCGAGAATGTGGTGTAGAGGGTGGCAAGGCTGAAAACATTGCCCCACGAACCGAAGGCCGCCGGTCCCAACTGCGTGGACAGGATCTTGTTCGCGGCCAGGCCGCAGAGCAACTTCAGGAGAACGCCCAGACCCGAGATCAGTGCGTTCAATGCCATGGAGGCGCGGCCAGTGTCTGGTAAGGGCTGGAAACACGGGCCACCACCCGTGAGGTCATGGCTGTGAACAGGAAGCTCGCAAGGAAGAACGCCGACGTGACCTTGCCGAAGCCCTCCATCGTGCGCATGATGAACCAGACAGAATGCGCCGAGCGGAACTTGTTAGACGAGAAGGAGCGCTTGCGTACACGATACCAAGCCAGCGTCTTGGGCAAGCGCTCACCACGCAGACCGCCCTTGATCAGGATAGCCCAGGCGGCAAAATCTTCAGCGACGAGGCCGGGAGGCATTGCTGGAAAAACTCCGTCGCCGGCTATCTTCCGCTTGAGCATGACGGCCAGGCACCCCACGCCCCGCCGGGCGTTATGGGAAAACAGCGTCAACCGGTTCGGTCCGCAAATTTTCGATATTGGGCGGCCGCTGCCATCCTCGAACGGAATATAGTCGTGATAACTAAAATCCAGGTCATGGTGGCGCATAAATCTAACCTGCTGTTCCAGCTTATTCGCATCCCAGATGTCATCCGCATCGAGAAATGCAACATATTCTCCCGATGCGGCCGCAATACCGATATTGCGCGCACGTGCGGGACCGTATGCCACCGGATTTGTAATGATCCGAATGCGCGCGTCAGATGCGGCAAGACGGGCGAGCACGGCTGCCGTTTCGCCATTTGAACCATCATCGATCAAAATCCATTCAAAATCGGTGAGGCTCTGCTGCAGAATCGAAATGGCGGTCGCGCCAATATACTTCCCATCGTTATGCACGGGAGTAATGATGCTAACCAGTCTTTTCGCGCTCGATATGATCATTTTGCAAGGAGTAGCAATTCCAGCCGCCGAGTCTGCGACGCCTGCGAGTATAAAGCATCGAATGCTGCAGATGCAGCATTTCGGAGGGACCCCTGATCGTGGGTTTGTAAAATTCTGTGAAGTGTGCGTGCCATCTGTGGCACATTTTCAACAACACTAATGGCCTCGCAATACCGCTCGTCGGAAAGCATGGCTTCATAGCCTACCGCGGCATTTGGCATGCAGATCACCGGGATGCCATACGATAACGCCTCGGCGACCTTGGTCTTCATGCCGCTGCCCCAACTTACCGGTGCCAGGTAGACCGCGGCCGACGCGAAGGCGCTGGCCATCCGGCCGGGATCGGGATTGTCGATGACCTTCAGGAAGCGGTAGGGTGCGGCCATTTCCGCCGCACGGGCGCCCGCAACGACGAACTGCGCGGGCGTTTCGGCGCCTTCGTTGAATGCCTTTGCCACTTCAGCGAAGTCTCGCAAAGCGGTCTGATTTGGTGCAAAGCCGAAATGGGCGGTGAACAGGATCTGCGGACGGGCGGTGGTATCCGCCAGGCGTTGAGTGTCGGGCTCGCCACGAGGCAGCGAGATGGGCAATATGTTTGTGCGCGCGGGCAAGCCGTAATGGCTGTCGAACAACGTGCGGTCGGCCTCAGTGATAAAGGTCATGAAGTTCGCGGAGCGGCACGGGGCCTCTGCGTGGCGAATAAGCCGCGTATCCAACGCATTACTTACTTGCCGTAACATATTTCCGCCATTGTGCTGGCGCTTCAGTTCGGCTTCCACGTTGTCGCTCAGTATCCCATAGGTCTTGCCAGACACTTTTTTGCGAATGTCGGACATGAGCCTGCCGAGACGGGAATTGTGGAACAGCGTCACATCTGCAGCGCGTGCTTCGCGCGTCAGCAGCGAGCGGTAAGTCATCAAATAGGTGGGGCACAGCCGCACGCGTGCCGCTACGTCTCGGAGCTTGGTCTTTTTCAGGTAAATGCGTTTGCAGTGGGCAGGGAACTCGAATATTTCCCCATTTCCCATGTCCTTGCTGATGACGGTCAGCTGGTCGACGCCTTGGGCGGCGCAAAGCGCCTGGGCCAGCGAGCGGAGGTAGAGGCCGCCTCCGGAAAGTTCCTGAAGCCCATTGGGTGATATCAGCAGAACGTTCACGAATCTCGTAATTGCAGTTGTGCGCGAATCTGCTTGCAGAAACGCTCGATGGAGAAGGAATCTTCAATGAATGAGTGCATGCGGGCGGGGTCGCTATTGCCTCGCAGACGCTCAAAAATCGACGCAGCTTGCCTGACGAAATCACCGCTGTCTGTCGGCAGTTCGCTGACCCAGGGCACGCCTTGCCGCAGGAATACATCGCAGGCGCCCACCCGGGTGCCTAGTACACTGACGCCGGAAGCCAGTGCCTCGAGTGTGACAAGCTCGAATCCTTCGAAGAGGGAGGGCAATAGCATGATGTCGATCATGTCGTAGAAGGTCGACATCTGGTCCGGCGCCAGGCCGGGAACAATTGTGACGCCGGGGAGATTCTGCAGGGCAGTCGGCACGTCGCTCGTCGTTGCGATGACCAGCCGCATGTCGGGTTGCGTGCCGATCCAGCGCGCTATCTCGATCAGATAAGGCAACCCCTTGCCATATTCCAGGCGTCCCGCAAAGCCCAGCCGCACGAGGCCGTTCGTGAATTTCTGCCCGGCATGGAACACGGTCGCGTCAATGCCGTTGTGGACCACGCGGCATTTTCTTGCGGGTACCCCATGGTGGCCAATGCACAGGTCGCGGACGGCTTCCGAGACGCAGATCACGCGCAGCGCGCAGCGCATTGTCAGGCCTTCGAGGCGGGCCAGAAGCCGCATCCCCAGAAACCGGTTGCCCGACTTGGCCAAGGCCCGGATATAACCAGCTGCGGAACCGTGAACGATTACTGCTTCAGCAGGGTAGAGCGGTGTGTACGAGGAGTTGGAAATGGTCACGAACTTGCCGCCAGATAATCTTCTGGCCCATAGCCACAGCGATGCCGCGATTGGAAAGGCAAACTGCGCAAGGCGCTTGCCACACAGAAATTGTGGTAAAACCATGGCTTCGTCGACCAGGGTTACTTCGGCGCCATGCCGTTTGAGGTCACTCTGGAGAAGATGTACGACGCGCTCGACGCCGCCCGTGTTCTTTACCCCATTACGCGATACGAGAAAAATAGGCAAGAGCATGAACAATACTGTGGTTGTGCGGTTGCACAACGCGGAGGGCAGGCCCTACTATCGGGGCGGCACGATGTGAAGTCAAATGACCGCTCGCCGCCGCACGTTCGCCTGCGATCTGCAATGCTGAACGTGGACACGGGCGGGAAGCCAACATTCTACGCGAATGCCGGCCCGACCTTGGCGTTACGATTTCTCTTGAGTTTTCATGTTTGAACTATTCTGGCTCCCTGCAATCGCGGCCTTGTTGAGTGCAGGCGCTGTGCTGATCCTGCGCCCACTGGCCACCCGCGGAGGTTTGCTTGACCACCCCGGCGGAAGAAAGCGGCACGAAGGCTCGACGCCGCTGGTCGGCGGTATCGCGATCCTCATCGCGGTCTGGGTGTCCACGGCGATGTTCGTGCGCGGCTATGATCAGTACACGCCGCTGTACATTGGCCTGACGCTGCTTGCGCTGGTTGGCCTCTTCGACGATCTGAATGGCATTCCGCCACTAAGCAAGCTGGCATTCCAGTTCACAGCGGCAATTCTGATGACTTCGTGGGGCGAGGTGTATCTACACTCGCTGGGCGATCTCCTCAACAAGCGCGACGTCATTCTTCATGCGTGGGGTATTCCGCTGACCCTTCTTGCTGTCCTCGCTGTGGTCAATGCCATCAACATGACTGATGGCATGGATGGCTTGGCAGGGGGACTTTCCTTTATTGTGTTCGGCTGGTTCGCGTGGTTGGCAAACGACATTGGCAATCCGGGTGCATACCGGATCTGCCTTCTGGTGTGTGGTGCCATTGCAGGATTTCTGCTGTTCAACATGCCCAGCCCCCTGCGCCGCCGGTTGGTTTTCCTGGGCGATGCAGGAAGCTTGTTGCTGGGTTATGGGATCAGCTGGTTCTCGGTGGAACTGTCGCAGAAGGAGTACAACCCGGCTGGCCACGTGCCCCCGGCCGTTATGCTCTGGGTGGTCGGGCTGATCTTGATTGATCTGCTGGCGGTGGTTTTGCGTCGGGCAATCCAGGGGAAGAATCCGCTGGCAGCCGATCGCACCCACCTGCATCACCTGCTGTTGCGGGCGGGACTGGATAGCAAGCAGGCAGTCTGGTTCCTCCTGGTCGGCAACTTTCTCCTCGGTCTGATTGGCGTGATTGCATGGAAGCAAGGCGTGCCGGAGTCCATACTGTTCGTCGCATTCCTGCTGCTTACGGGCATTCACTTGCTGATCATGCAGCGAGCGTGGGTCGTGATCCGATGGATACGGAGACTTCGCTCGCGATAGTGCCAATGCGAGCCATATGTAAGCTGAATTCCCCCTCTCTCCAACGCCGTGGACTGTCTCTGCGCCAGTACCTGGCTCAGGGCCTACAATAATTTGCGTTCCTGGAGTCCTTCGTAGAATGGAGGCTGATGGGCGGGTGCCTGGTTAAGCTCCAATTGACAGTGCGCAGGTCATGGCTGAGCCCTTCGCGCGTGGAGCCACATGTAGATACCTGCCAGCGTGGCCAGGACATTGGCAACTGTGTAGCCTAGAACGGCACCCCTTGCGCCAAATCGGGGAATAGCGGTCAGATCGACAGCAACTGTTGCCAGAAGCGCAAGGCCCCATTTGATGGCGATCCATCGGGGCTTGCGCAGGTAAATTGCCAGGATAGTAAAGCCAACATCGGCAAACACCAATGGCGAGGCAAGGGTGGCCAGGCGCAATAGCGAGCTTGCCTCCGCAAACGCGGCGCCATACAACAGATGCACGATCCATGGCGCCAGGAGGATAAGGGGCACGGTGCCGGCAGCCCCCACGATGGTGATGAAGGCCGCCAGCTTCAGTACATTGCGAATGCCAGCGGACGCATCCCGTGCATAGACGTAGAGCGGAGCGATGCCACCCGCGAGAATGGTGGCCAACGTGGTGTAGTTGTCCACGATCTGCATTGCGGCCGCATAGGCAGCGAACTCTTCAGAAGGTACGTGCGGTCTGAGTATCAGCTGATCAGCCCTGCGCGCCGCCATCATCAGCATAAAGCTGATCCAGAATAGACATCCATCGCGGAACAGTTGACGCGTCAGTTGGCCATCGTAATCGACAACCTGCTGTGGCATGTATTTGCGATAGAAGGTGCCGAGTAAGACAGCGACCATCAGGGCCTCAAGAACGAAAGCGGCGGCGTAGGCGCCAACGGCATGAATTCCCATCACGGCAAGCGTGGCAACAGAGCCGGCTTTCAAAGCCAGGGAAGCAAGATTGATCAGCACACTTGGCCGGGTTCGCGTATGGGCCTGCGTCCACGCGATCACGACGCCAGAGGGTTCGCGCAGCAGGATTGCGATACCCAAGATCAACGCCGGCTGCCAACTGGCATCCCCTTGACGGGATACCCATAGAAAGCCGCAGACCAGCAGGTAGGCGCAGCAAGCGGCCAGAAGGCGCAGGCGGAATACGTGCTTGAGGAGCCGATGTTGTGCGGCTAGATCGCCAAGCGCCACAAGCCGCGGAACCACGACTTCGCTACCGCAAATCAGCGCGACGGAGGCCCCGATCAGTACTAGGGACTGGGCGTATTGAAACGCCGCAAAGCCGTCGGTGCCGAGGGTACGGGCGAGTATCGCGACGATGCCGATGCCCACCAGCACTTGCGAGCAGCGATCGAGCAACATCCAGCCGACGTTGCCAGCTATGCGTCGCCGCATGACCTTGTGCAGCGTGCGTGTTCGGGTGCTTCAAAGTGCATCTCGCGATAGAGCGATAACCAGCGATCGACGGCAGCGGCGATACCGAAGTGCGTGACGATTCGTTGGCGGCGCATGTCGCGCTGGCCATCTGTTCCGGCCTCGGCGGCAAACGATTGCGTCATGGCAAGCGCCAGTGCATCGATATCGTCAATGGGCACCATGATGCCAATGTCACCCATTAGTTCCTTGACGCCGGGCGCGGAAGTGGCTACGACAGGGCGCCCGCAAGCCAGCGCTTCGCCAATCGCTAGCGGCATGCCCTCGACGCGCGAAGAGAGTACGAAAAGATCAGCTGCATTTAACAGGGCGGGAATATCGTGCCTTGTCCCCAGCAGCGAGACGGCATCGTGCAGTCCGTATTTTGATATCCGCTCCTGCAGCGCTGCACGCTGTGGCCCGTCGCCTGCAACGAAAAGGCGAGTAGTTTGTGAACGGTTCATCCGTTGGAACGCATCGATCAGCTTATCTTGCGCTTTCTCTACGGCCAGGCGTCCTATGGTCAGGATCAAACGTGCGCGGGAATCAATGCCAAGCTGCGCGCGCGTGCGCTCGCGTAGTGCCACGTCTGGCTTGAATTTCTCCGTATCGATCCCGTTGTACATCACGCGAACACGGTCAGGCCTGACGGCTCCTGCCCGGATCATCTCTGCGCGACTGGCCTGGCTGACCTGCGTCGTCAGCGTACACCAGCGATCGGTGAGCCGATAACAGAGCATGCGCAGCCGGCCGCCCTCTGAAAAGCTGTGTGCCGCGCAGATCAGCGGAGGCAGCCGGCAAATGCGCGACAGTGACCGCGCAAACAGATTCGCATGGAACATATGCGAATTCACGATGTCCGGGCGCCATTCCAGTGCAAAGCGTCGTGCTTTCAATAGCGCATGAACCATCGACAGAGGTGTCTTGCGCAAATCGAGCATCAGGCGCTCTACCGCGTCGGGCATGGGGACTTCGCAATCCGGAGTCAGGCTGATCAGCGCGACGCTGTGGCCTCGTGCGATGAACTCTTTCGCGAGGGCAGCAACCTGCTGTTCAGCACCGCCCATGCGTAGGCCGGTTGTCACCAGCAGGATACGCAAAGACTCCGGCTGAGCGGATGGCTCGGACGCGTTCAACGCGCGCCGTATCCGGTAAGTAAGGTTCGCAGTGTCTTGACTGCAATCAGCAGATCCAAGGCAAACGAACAGTGTTTCACGTAGTACAGGTCGTAACTTAGCTTTGTGACCGTCTCTTCGTGGGTGCCTACATACCCCTGCTGGACCTGCGCCCAGCCAGAAAGGCCGGGGCGAACCAGATGGCGATAGGGATAGTAGGGAATGCTCTGCGAGAACTGCTCGACCATGGGCACTTGTTCCGGCCGCGGCCCGATCAGGCTCATGTCACCGGTCAACACATTCCAGAGCTGCGGAATCTCGTCGAGCCGATACTTGCGGATGATCCGGCCAACGCGGGTGACACGAGGATCTTGCTTCGACGCGAACTGCGCAGGAGCATCTTCATCTGTGGTCATGCTGCGGAACTTCAACATGACAAAGGGGCGACCGAACAGACCGACACGCACTTGACGGAATACCGCCGGGCCCTTTGACTCAAGGCGGACGGCAAGTGCCACTAGCGCGCCTACCGGAACTGCAAGCGGTGCCATTGCCACCACGGAAACAATGTCTATGAGTCGCTTCAGGAAGCCGTAAAAATAGTGCTTAGCGTAGTCGTCCAGGAAATTCTCATCGATGTGCGCGAGTCCCACCCGCCCAGTCAGCATCTCGCCGATTCGTTCGACGGAATACATTCGGACATGTGTTAATTTCAGCTGCGACAGCGTGCGAGTGCGTTCCGGATCGGCCATGGCGTGCCGATCGACCATCAATGCGTCACACCCGGTAGCTTCCTCCAGGGACCGGATATGCTCGAACCGGTGCGGGCTCGGCGGGGCTGCACCGGGCATGTTCACGATCTGCTCGAGTTGCGCGAGCGTCGTGGGATCGGAGTATCCAAACACGGGTACATAGTTCCTGACAAACAAGCGGTACCCAAACCACGTCCACACCAGCGTGCCAAAATAGGTGAGCAACAACGCTACGCGCGAATACTCCAGTCGCATAACGGCGAAACACAGCAGCAGGGCTACAAAAGCCAATGTCACCGACAGCCCGACAAGGCTGTTGCCCTCCACAGGCGGCAAATGCAGCGACCTGAGCATGAGCACGAACGCACCGACGTACGCAGCCGCGGACCAGCCCAGCGTGCGCGTGAACAGCCCAGTGACAATTCCAGTTTGGCGTAGTACTTCAACTGCAAACATGCCGAGGCCGAGAAATATCAAGCCTAACAGTGCCCAGGCCACCATCCGGCTGGCGCGCCGGATGATCTCGGATCCTCGCGCGCGAACGGCTGGTGCCGAGCGGGAAATACTATTGGTTTTCGTCATTGGTGAATCTAGCCACACGTCAACCCTCTACGCGAGTTTGTCACTGTACAGATTTACAAGATTTTGCAACTGCAACCGGTTTTTCCCGGGCCACCGGCTAGGTAAGCAAAGGTATGATGGTTAGTCCGGGTGGATGAGTGTGCACAATCTTGCGCTTCCCTGCGCACTTGGGCCCAAGCCCCACCGAGGGCGGGAATTCTGCAATCGGGGCGCATGATTATAACTGCCTCCCTATCCGGCGGTTCAAGGTGTGCACATTAGTGCATTGTGTGCGCCTTGACGTCGCAATCCAGTGTCCTTCCTCAATCTCGACGGTTACTGCGGTTGCACAATCCGGCACAATGCTGCTTTGCACACATTGGCGGTATCGACGCTGTCCTGTCGTAAACACGCATTCAACCATCGTAACGCTCATGCAAATTGACTCATCGATTTTCAAGGCCTATGACATTCGCGGCATCGTTGGCAAGACGCTGACGCGTGAAGCTGCGCGCTTCATCGGTCTCTCCTTCGGTTCCGCCGCGGTTGACCTGGGCGAAAAAACCATCGCCGTAGGCCGCGACGGCCGTCTCTCCGGCCCCGACCTCATCTCCGGCCTGGTAGAAGGCCTCCGCGCCGCCGGCCTGGACGTGATCGACATCGGCCTGGTAGCCACCCCCATGGTTTACTTCGCCACCAACATCGAGATCGACGGCGTCCGCCCGACCTCCGGCATCATGGTCACCGGCAGCCACAACCCGCCGGACTACAACGGTTTCAAGATGGTGCTCGCCGGCAAGGCGATCTATGGCGAGCAGATCCAGGCGCTGCGCCAGCGGATCGAAGCCGGCAATTTCACCAGCGGTGCCGGCACCTACAAGCAAGTCGATGTGCGCCAAAAGTACCTCGACCGCATCATCAGCGACGTCAAGCTGGCCCGTCCGATGAAGGTTGCCCTGGATGCCGGCAACGGCGTGGCCGGCGCGTTCGTGGGTGACCTGTTCCGTGGCCTGGGCTGTGAGGTGACTGAGCTGTTCTGCGACGTGGACGGCAACTTCCCGAACCACCACCCTGATCCCGCCCATATCGAGAATCTGCAGGATCTGATGAAGGCCCTGCGCGAGACGGACTGCGAGCTCGGCCTGGCCTTCGACGGCGATGGCGACCGCCTTGGCGTGGTGACCAAGGACGGTCAGGTGATTTTCCCGGACCGCCAGCTGATGCTGTTTGCCGAGGAGATCCTGTCGCGCAACCCCGGCGCGCAGGTGATCTACGACGTCAAGTGCACCGGCAAGCTGGCCCCCTGGATCCGCGAGCACGGCGGTGAGCCGCTGATGTGGAAGACCGGCCATTCTCTGGTCAAGGCCAAGCTGAAGGAAACGGGCGCGCCGATCGCGGGCGAGATGAGCGGTCACGTGTTCTTCAAGGACCGCTGGTATGGCTTTGACGATGGCCTGTACACGGGGGCGCGCCTGTTGGAGATCCTGTCGCGCCACGCGGATCCGAGCGCGGTGCTGAATGCGCTGCCGAATGCCAACAACACGCCGGAACTGCAACTCAAGTGTGCCGAGGGTGAGCCGTTCACGCTGCTGGACCAGATCAAGGCGAACGCGAAGTTCGAAGGCGCGCGCGAGGTGATCACCATCGACGGCGTGCGCGTGGAATATGCCGATGGCTTCGGCCTGGCGCGCCCGTCCAACACCACGCCGGTGGTGGTGATGCGTTTCGAGGCGGACAACGACGCCGCACTGGCGCGTATCCAGGCGGAGTTCAAGCGCGTGATCCTGGCAGAGAAGCCGGATGCTCAGCTCCCGTTCTGAGCGCGCGACGGTGCCGGCGGCATCGTCGGACGCGGCCGGTGTGGTGCAGCCCACGCCGGCCGCGGTGCCTTTCACACTGCCGGAACGGCCTCGCATCCTGCTGGTCAAGGTGTCGTCGCTCGGTGACGTGGTGCACAACATGCCGCTGGTGCACGATCTGCGCGCGCGATGGCCGGGCGCCGAGATCGACTGGGTGGTGGAAGAGGGCTATGTCGAGCTTGTCCGGCTGTTGCCGGAGGTGCGCCGGGTAATTCCGTTCGCGCTGCGGCGCTGGCGCAAGCGCATCCTGCAGGGCGGCACCTGGCGCGAGGTGGGCGAGGTGCGTGACGCGTTGCGCCAGGAGCGCTATGACGCGGTGATCGAGAGCCAGGGTTTGCTCAAGACTGCGGTGGTCGCGCGCGTGGCCGCGCGGGCGCCCGGTGCGCCGATTATCGGGCTGGGTAATGCCACGCAGGGCTCTGGCTATGAGCCGGCGGCGCGGCTGCTATACACCGATCCGGTGCGGGTGCCGCGCCAGACGCATTCGGTGCGGCGCTCGCGCTTGCTGGGCGCTGCGCTGACCGGGCTTGCGCCGGCGGAGCCGCCGCAGTTTTTCGGGCCTGCCGCGCAATCGCTGCATATTGACGATCCGCTGTGGGGCGACTTGCCGGCGCGCTATGCCGTGTGCTTCCATGCGACTGCTGGCGCGCGCAAGAAATGGGCGGTGCAGAACTGGCATGCGCTGGGCAAGCGGCTGGCTGATGAGGGTCTGGTGATGTTGCTGCCGTGGGGCAATGACAAGGAACGCCAGGCTGCCGAAGAGATTGCTGCCGGTGTGCCGCAGGCGAGGGTGTTGCCGCGTTTCTCGGTGATGCAGGGTTTCGGGCTGATCAACCGGGCCGAGGTGGTGATCGGGGTCGATACGGGCCTGGTCCACATTGCCGCGGCGTTGTGCCGGCCGACGGTGGAGATCTATACGGCCACGTGGCGCTGGAAGACTGAGGGCTACTGGTCCGGGCACATCGCCAATGTCGGTGACGACGGCATCGTGCCGTCGGTCGATGAGGTCTACGACGCGGCTTGCCGCGTGCGCGGAGTGGCTGCCTGATGCTGCGTTTGCTCTATAGCATGTTGTGGGTGATGGTGCTGCCGCTGGCGCTGCTGCGGCTGGCCTGGCGTGCGCGCAAGGAGCCGGGCTACGTGCAGCATGTCGGCGAGCGCCTGGGTGTCTACGGCAGCCTGCCACGGAAAGGTCCGTGGCTTTGGGTCCACGCGGTGTCGGTGGGCGAGACCCGCGCGGCGCAGCCGCTGATCGACGCGCTGCTCGGCGCCTATCCGCACCACCGCCTGCTACTGACGCACATGACGCCGACCGGCCGCCAGACCGGCGCCCAGTTGTTCGGCAAGGAGCCGCGCATCCTGCAGTGCTACCTGCCGTATGACCTGCCATGGCTGGTAGGGCGGTTCATGCGATATTTCCGGCCGCAGGCGGGCATGCTGATGGAGACGGAGGTGTGGCCCAACCTGGTGCGCGGCGCGCGCAAGGCCGGAGTGCCCCTGTTCCTGGTCAATGCGCGCCTGTCGCCGCGCAGCTTCCGGCGCACGGCGCGGTTTGGGCGCGCGGCGGCGGTTATGTATGGGGATTTTGCGGGCGTGCTGGCGCAGACGGCGGGTGATGCCGATCGCTTTCAGGCGCTGGGCGTGCCGGCGGTGCAGATCACGGGCAACCTGAAATTCGATATGCAGCCGGCGCCGGCAGGCGTTGCGCTGGGTGAGCAGTTGCGCAAGGTCTTTGGCGCGCGTGCGGTGCTGGCAGCCGCCAGCACGCGTGAGGGAGAGGAGCCGATGTTGCTCGACGCCTTCTCCCGTTGGCAATCACTGGCGGGCAATTTCCCGCGTCCCGCTCTGCTGCTGATCCCCCGTCACCCGCAGCGCTTCGATGAAGTCGCCGCAATGGCGGCGCGTGCGGGGTTCTCGGTCGAGCGCCGCAGTGCACTGGATCTTGACGGCATCCAGTCGTCGCTGACTGCCGATATCGTGCTGGGCGATTCGATGGGCGAGATGGCAATGTACTTTGCTGCGTCGGATCTCGCCTTTATCGGTGGCAGCCTGTTGCCGCTCGGGGGGCAGAATCTGATCGAGGCCTGCGCGGTCGGCACGCCGGTACTGGTTGGCCCGCATACCTTCAACTTTGCGCAGGCGACGGAAGACGCGATTGCCGCGGGCGCTTGCCTGCGCGTCGACAATGCCGATGCGCTGATGCGCACCGCAGCAAGCGTGCTGGCCGATCCGGCCCGGCTGGCCGATATGCGCGCGCATGCGCAGACCTTTGCGGGCCTGCATCGCGGCGCCACCGTCCGCACCCTCGCTGCGCTGGCCCCGGCGCTGGAGGGCTGATCCGGTGCTTACCCTGGTGCCTTGACCAGGGCCTCCCACTGCAGGGCAAGCCGCTCCAGCGTGAAATGGCTTGCCTTGTGGCGGCCACCGTCGCCAAGGCGGCTCGCCAGTTCCGGTTGGCGGATCACCGTCAGCAGCGCCTTGGCCAGCGCATCGGCATCATCCGCTGCAACCACCAGCGCATCCTGCCCCGGGGTGAGCAGTTCGCGGGGTCCGGTCTCGCAATCGGTCGATACGATCGGCAGGCCAAAGGCCATTGCTTCGATCAGCACCAGTCCGAATCCCTCATAGCGCGAACTCAGGCAGAAGACCGATGCACGCCCGTAGGCCTGCGCCGGATCCTGGCAGATACCCGGCAGGCTGGCCCGGTCTTGCAGTTGCAGCTGGCCGATCAGGGCAGTGAGGGCAGGGCGCTCTTCGCCTTCGCCGTGGATGACCAGTTGCCATGCCGGTTCCGCTTCCGCCACCTTCTGCCAGGCGCGCAGCAAGACATCGAAGCCTTTCGCCGGAACCAGCCGGCCCATGGCCAGCACGGTCTTCTGCATGCGTGGCGCGGATTCGGCCGGCATCGGAAATGGCAGCGGATTCGGCAGGCAGACGACCTCGCTGCGCGGCCGCAGTGCCTCAAGCCAGCGGCGGCGGTCCCGCTCTGTCAGCACGACTACCTGCCGGCAGAACTGCGCGGCCAGTCGCCGAGCCACCTTGCGCGCCGGCCTGCCGAGATCCTCGTCGAAATGGCAATGCTCCCACGCGATATGGTGCAGGCCCAGGCCGAGGGTGGCAGGCAGCACGAAGAGTTCGAGCATGGTGTCGACCTGTACCAGCACATCGATGTGATGCGCGGTGCAGTGCCTGCGGATGCCGGCGACAGTAGCAAAATAGGCGCGTTTGAAGGAGGGCCGTTGCGCGAACAGCGCTTCATGGCGCACGCGTGGATGCAACGGAAACTGGCTGGCAACGTCCCAGAGGCTCAGGATAGTGACATGGTGGCCAAGGTCGGCCAGCGCATTGGCGATCGTTGCGGTCATCCGTTCCGCACCGGCCATCGCATTCAAGGTGCCGGTCAGGAAGCAGATGTGCCGTCGTGAGTCCTGGCTCAACTGGCCGCCTGCGCGGGCAAAGCGTCCTTGCGCGCAACCACATAGGCGAAGCACACGGCCATGATCAGGCTGTAGAAGGCATTTACCAGGGTCGTGGCGAACATGACCTCGGTCAGGCCGAACACCATGAACCCGCAGCACAGGGCCAGGCCCATGGCGCTGGCGACTTGCGTGCCCCGGTCTGCATTGCCAAGGTGGCGCAGGAAGAAGGCGGCCGGTACCAGATACAGAGCAAGGATTGCCAATAGGCCCGGGATGCCGAGCGTGGCCGTAGCATGCAGGAGTTCATTGTGTGAATGCGGCATGGTGGCAGCGAGCGGGGAGATCACGTGCTGCGCCCCAAGCGTTTCCAGGGTCTGCTCGAAGTTCTCCGGCCCCACGCCGGTCCAGGACCTGTCAGAAATTTTGTGTTTAGGGCATAACATGTCGATAAGGAGCATGTATGCCACGCAAGACGAAAACCAGCCAAGCCGCAGACCGTGAGCTGCCGGCCATTCCCGAGGACCTGATCGCCCATTTCGTGAAGGGCCCCATGACCGCCGAGGCGGTTCAGGACGCCTCGATGGCGTTCAAGAAGGCCCTGATCGAGCGCGCCTTGGGCGCCGAGCTCGGCCATCACCTGGGCTACCAGCCGGGCGCGGAGCGCCCGGCCGGCACGGCCAACCAGCGCAACGGCAAGAGCGCCAAGACCGTCCTGACCGAGGATGGCCCGCTGAGGGTGGACATCCCGCGCGACCGCGATGGCAGCTTCGATCCGATCCTGATTCCCAAGCACGAACGGCGCTTCACCGGGTTCGACGACAAGATCATCGCCATGTACGCCCGTGGCATGACCGTGCGCGAGATCCAGGCGTTTCTGGCCGAACAGTACGGCACCGAGGTCTCGCCCGAGTTCATCAGCTCGGTGACCGATGCAGTGATGGACGAAGTCACTGCCTGGCAGGCCCGCCCGCTTGAGGTGATGTATCCGGTCGTGTTCTTCGACGCGCTGCGGGTCAAGATGCGTGAGGACGGCGTGGTGCGCAACAAGGCCGTCTACCTGGCCTTGGGCGTGCTGCCGGACGGCACGCGCGACATCCTGGGCCTGTGGATCGAGACCACCGAAGGTGCCAAGTTCTGGATGAAGGTGTTCAACGACCTGAAGACCCGTGGCACCCGGGACATACTGATCGCGGTGACCGATGGTCTTAAGGGCATGGAACAGGCCCTGGCCGCGGTGTTCCCGAACACCACGCTGCAGACCTGCATCGTGCATCTGATCCGGAACAGTTTGGAGTACGCCAGTTGGAAGGAGCGCCGGGCCGTGGCTGCGGCGCTCAAGCCCGTGTACACCGCGCCCACCGTGGAGGCTGCGCTGGCCGAGCTGGCGGCCTTCGAGCAAGGGGAATGGGGCAAGCGGTACACCCCGATCGCCGCGTCCTGGCGTCGCGCGTGGGACCAGGTGATCCCGTTCTTTACGTTCCCGCCGGCGATCCGCAAGATCATCTACACGACCAACGCGATCGAGAGCGTCAACGCCCAACTGCGCAAGATCATCAAGACGCGGGGTCACTTCCCCAGCGATGAAGCGGCGACCAAGCTGCTGTGGCTGGCCCTGCGCAACATCACCGGGAAGTGGGGCAGTTCAACGCATGACTGGAAGGCTGCCATGAACCAGTTTGCAATCCTCTACGAGGAGCGCTTCACCCATCCACATCGTTGAGATAATGCTGGCTCACCGGTCGAAATGACGATGAGCCTTTAACTGCCCTGCACACAAAAAAACTGACAGGCCCCCGGTCCAAGGGTGAGCCCGCACCATCTGGAGCGATGCTCGCCACAGCTGTAGCCGTATCCCGATCGACGTGTCCGGTGTTACATGGTGATCAAATTGAGACAGTTCGGATACAACCTCTGTCGTGCGCTGCTGCACCCAAGCGCTGCCGAACCAAGTGAGGGCCATGAGACCAGCCAGTCCGACGAGGGCAGCCGCCTTGTGTAAGCGAGTCAATCTGCGTGATGCTGCCAACGCAATGATCGCCAGCACGGGGATGGCGATCCAGCCGCCACGCGTGCCGCTCATGTATGAGGCGTACAGGCCGGCAAAGCCGGCCAGCAGCTTCATGCCCGATTGCAGATAGTCTCTGGGACGATCCCATCCAATTGAAATCAGGGCGAGTATCCCCATCAGCATGGAAAGATTGCTAAGGGGAATGATATTGGAAGAGCCTACGTGAGCTGGGCGACCGGCAGCTGCCGCCTCGTGAATCCAGGCGGCGGAAAGAAGTGCGCAGACCACGAAACCCCACTGCACACTCCGCATCCCACCCCTGCCAAGCCGTACCATCCCAAAAACCAACGGAATGAACAAAGCAAAGCGCAGGTACAGGTAAGAAACATGCGGCTCCTCCGCCCCCGCCAGCAGTTGCTGCAGCAGCACCGCAAGCGGAAGCGCCGCCATGGCCAGCATGAACAGCCAGTATCGGCGCAGCAGCGCGCCACATTCCGCCCGGCCCGCGCGCCCGCCGGCAACGAGAGTGATGGCGCTCCAGCCGAGCAGGAGTCCATAGCAGAGGTTGCTAACCGTCGGCTTGACAAACATCAGCGCAGGGAACGCAGCCAGGACGGCACAGGCGGCCAGGTACAGAGCTTTGTCGACCCCATACGATTGGGATCTCTGCAATCTCGTCATCAAGAGCATGGAGAGAGGTTTCCGGAGGAAGGGTTGTGCACTCGGGATGCGGGCCGATCCATCCTTCTTATTATTGTTGCCGCCTGTTGAGCAGCGGAGCCTGTCGGTCACATTGCTGCGCCGGGCGAGGCAATTATATCGGATGGTCAGGGTGGAATTTCTTGACGTTCCGCATCCTAGCCCGCCGACGCGGTTGGGACGTTACAGGATGTATGTGATTTAATCGGTGCTTGACCGGGCTTTGGCGCAACCGCCTTGCTAAACTGATGTATCAGTAGGGGTGCACTTTTCGGCATGCCCTTTGTCAGATCTGTCGACTGCATCCATGCGGCCGTCTTGAGCGGCCTGTTACAGGAGTCCTTCATGCACAGCCGTACCAGCCTGTTCCCCTTCGCTCTGCCTGCCCGCAGCGCGGCCGCCTTGCTGGTGGCAACCGCGCTAGGTGCCTGCACGACCGCGACAGCACCGGACCTCCCCTCCGCTGGCACCAACCTCAACCAGACCCAACCCTCCGGCCCCAGCCGCTGGGAACTGGTGCGCTGGCAGCAGCCCGACGGCGCGTTGCGCGATATCCCGCACGGCGACAACGGCCAGCCCATCATTTTTGAGTTCAATGAGGGCATAGACGCCGCGCAGGGTACGGTCAGCGGCACCAGTGGCTGCAACCGCTTTACCGGCAGCTACGGCAAGACCGATACCGGCATCCGCTTCGACCGCATTGCCGGCACGCGCATGGCTTGCCCGCCGCCGCGCATGGAACTGGAGTCGGCCCTGCTCAAGGCGATGCAGACGCCGTTTGCCACGGTCGGCACGCAGCCGTCGGCGGGCAGCACGGGTCGGCAGATCATCTGGAAGACTGCCGGCGGCGACCTGCTGCAGTTTGTTGAGCGCGAAGGCCTGGGCAAGCGCGGTGCGAACGTGGACGCCGGGGGCGTGGAGAAGGTGGTCTACATCGATTCGCAGCGCGTGGAGTGCTCTGGCGTGGGCAAGATGACGTGCTATCGCTGGCGCGAATCGCCGGAGGCGCCGTGGCAGCTCTGGTATGGCCCGATCGAGGGGCTGGACTTTGAGCCGGGCGTGGCCTACAAGCTGCGCGTGCGTGAGTACCAGGTGCCGAACCCGCCGGCGGATGCGTCGTCGATCCGCTGGCAGCTGCTGAAGGTGGAGTCGCGTACGCGGGCGAACTAGGGCGCGACGTCGTTTATGCAAATGGGCCGCAATTGCGGCCCATTTGCGTTGCGGCGCGCTGCGGAGGATCAGGTGCGCGGTGCGCCGGCAGGCGTGGCTTCGCGCCGCGTGCCGCGGCGCTCGACCGAGGCGCGCGGGGTTGCCGGGGCCCTGGCGCCGGCCTGGGCGGGCGCGGGCAGCTTGTACAGCGCACCGGGCGACGAGGTCAGCAGGGTGTTGATCTGCACCACGTCGGCTTCCTGCAGCACGCCAGTGGAGGCCTTCAGCCTCAGGCCGTTCATGATGGTGTCGTAGCGGGCTTTGGCGAGGTCGCGCCGGGTGGAGAACAGTTGCGCTTCGGCGTTCAGCACGTCGATATTGATGCGCACGCCCACTTCATAGCCGAGCTGGTTGGATTCCACCGCGCTGGTGGCCGAGCGTTCGGCGGCTTCCAGGGCCTTGACCTGGGCTAGGCCGTTGGACACGCCGGAGTAGGTCTGGCGTGCCGTCTGCGCGGCGGTGCGGCGCGCGAATTCCAGGTCGCTGGCGGCCTTGTCGGCCAAGGCCAGGGTCTCGCGCACGCGCGACTGGATCTGGCCGCCGGCGAAGATCGGCATGGTCAGTTGCACGCCGATCTGCGAGGCGTTGTAATGGGTGGAGATCGCCTGCGTGGCGCTGCCGGTCTGGTTGGTGAAGCCGTATGACGCCACCAGATCGACCGAGGGCAGGTGGCCGGCCTTGGCCTTGTTGGTCTCGCGCTGGGCGGTTTCCAGGTTGTAGCTGGCCAGGTTCACCTGCAGGTTGCTGGTCTCTGCCTGCGCGGCCCAGGCGTTGACGTCGGGCGGCTGCGGGCCAGGGATGGGCGCCTCGGGACGCAGGCCCAGCACTTCGTCGACCGGCTTGCCGGTGATCTGCTGCAGCGTGGCGCGCTTGATCTCCAGGTCGCTCTGCGAGGCGATCTCGGTCGAGGTGGCCAGGTCGTAGCGGGCCTGGGCATCGTTGGTGTCGGTGATGGTGGCGGTGCCGACTTCGAAATTGCGCTTGGCTTGCTCCAGCTGCTCGGAGATGGCCTTTTTCTGCGCGCGTGCCAGGTAGAGGTTGTCCTGTGCCGCCAGCACGTCGAAGTAGGCCTGCGCGCTGCGGGTGATCAGGTCGAGCTCGGCCTGGTGGAAGCTGACTTCGCCGGCCAGCGACGCCAGTTCGCCCTGCTTGTAGGTTTCCCAGCGGTCCCAGCGGAACAGCGGCTGGCTCAGTTGCAGCTGCCAGTTGTTGTTGTTGAAGAAGCGCGTGCCGGAGGCGCTGGCCCCGGCGCCGACCGGCAGCGAAGCCGTCTGGTCGAGCTTGGTGCGGTTGGCGCCCGCGGTGCCAACCACCTGCGGCAGCAGCCCGGCGCGGCCCTGGGGCAGCCGCTCGCGCGTGGCCAGCAGCTGCGAGCGCGCGCTGGCAAACTGCGCGTCATTGGCTTGCGCATCGCGATAGACCTGCAGCAGGTCGGCCGCGCTTGCCGGTGCCGCCGGCAGCATGGCCAGCAGCGGGGCAAGCAGGGAAACCGCGATCGCCAGGCGTGTCCGGATCACTCCGGGCAGGGCGTTGGGCGCAAACGTCATGAAAACTCCAGGTTGCCGGGGCGCGGCCGCGGCTACAGTCGATTCTTCTTGGTGTTGCTGTGCTGGACTGCCGCTTCAGTACTTCGGCATGGCCGGGTCGACATCGCTGGCCCAGGCGTCGACGCCGCCGGTCAGGTTGTAGACCCTGGCGTACCCCTGGCGCTCCAGGTAGGCCGCCACCTGCATGCTGCGTGCGCCGTGGTGGCAGATACAGACGATGTCGGCGTCTTCGTCCAGTTCGGCCGCGCGCGCGGGGATGTCCCGCATCGGGATGTGGGTGATGCCGGGCATGGCGCAGGTCTGCACCTCCCAGCCTTCTCGCACGTCGAGCAGGACCGGTTTGGCGCGGCTGGCATCGGCCAGCCACTGGGCCAGTTCGGTCGCTTTGATGACCTGCATGGTGGATCCGTCCTCAGAACTGGAATTGCGACGGCCGGGCCGCGCCCTGCAGGGGCTTGACCGCGGTCTCGAACAGGTTGACGACCTGGTATTCGGTCTCGGACACGCGCGTGACCAGGCGCGCTTCCATCACCGGCAGCTCGCCGATGAAGGCGGCGATGCGGCCGCCCACCTTGACCTGCGACAGGATCGACTGCGGAATCGCCGGCAGCGAGCCCGAGATGCAGATCACGTCGTAGGACGCGGCGGCGCTCCAGCCGTCGGCGGCATTGCCTTCGGCCACGTCGACGTTGGTGACGCCGGCGTTGGCCAGGTTGGTGCGGGCCAGTTCGACCAGCTCGGGCACGATGTCAACGGTCAGCACGTGGCGCGCGCGGTTGGCCAGCAGGGCGGCCATGTAGCCGGAGCCGGCGCCGATTTCCAGCACGTTCTCATGCTTGCGCACGGCCAGGTCCTGCAGGATGCGGGCTTCCACGCGCGGGGCCAGCATGTTCTGCCCGGCGGGCAGCGGAATCTCCATGTCGACGAACGCCAGCGAGGCGTACGCGGCCGGGACGAACTGCTCCCGCTTGACCACCGCCAGCAGGTCCAGGATTTCCTGGTCCAGCACGTCCCACGGGCGGATTTGCTGTTCGATCATGTTGAATCGGGCTTTTTCGAGATCCATCTTGCCATTCCTTACCAATGCCAACCGCTGTCGGTCTGTGCGCCGGCCGCGCGGTGCCACGGCCGGACAGTCTTATCAAACCCTTTATTTTAACCTTGCAGACGCCGCCGGGCTCATTCCGCGCTGGCGTCCGCCGGGGCCGGCCGGTCCGGAGCCGCTTGCCGGCCGGGTGCGGGCGGGGCGTGCGCTGCGGGCCCGCTGGCCGCCTTGCCTTGCCACAGCCGGCGCAGCCAGGCCCCGAAATCATCAAGATACGTATAGATCACCGGCACCACCACCAGCGTCAGGATCGACGAGGTAATGATCCCGCCGATCACGGTCTGGCCCATCGGCGCGCGCTGCTCGGCGCCTTCGCCCAGGCTGAAGGCCAGCGGCACCATGCCGAAGATCATGGCCAGCGTGGTCATCAGGATGGGGCGCAGCCGCACGCGCGCGGCCTCCACCAGCGCCGCCTCGCGCGACAGCGGCTGGCGGCCGTCGGCGCCGTCGACATGGCCCTGGCGCGCCTGGTTGGCGAAGTCCACCAGCAGGATCGCGTTCTTGGTCACCAGCCCCATCAGCATGATGAAGCCGATGATCGAGAACATGTTCAGCGTCGAGCGGAACAGCAGCAGCGCCGCGAACACCCCGACCAGCGTCAGCGGCAGCGAGGTCATGATGGCGATCGGCTGGAAGAAGCTGGCGAACTGCGAGGCCAGGATCATGTAGATGAAGATCACCGCCAGCGCCAGCGCCGACACGGCGTAGCCGAAGGACTCGTTCATCGACTTGGTCGAGCCGCCAAAGCGGTACTTGTAGCCGGCCGGCCAGTTCATGCCGTCCAGCGCGGCCTTGACGTCGCGTGCGACTTCACCGGCAGAGCGCCCGGCCACGTTGGCGGTCAGCTCGACCTCGCGGTTCAGGTCGCGCCGGCTGATCTGGTTGGCGCCGGTGGTCGGCACCAGCTCGGCGATCTGGCGCAGCGGCACCATCCTGGGCGAGCCGTCGGCGTTGGTCTGGCTGCTCGCGATCATCAGCGCGCTCAGGTCGGCCATGCCGGTGCGCGCGTCCTTGGGCAGGCGCACGCGCACGTCGTAGTTCTCGTCATCGGGCGCGCGCCATGAGCTGATGGCGTCGCCGGCCAGCAGCGGGCGCAGGGCGTTGCCGATCTGCGCCACGCCCACGCCCAGGTCCGAGGCCAGCTCGCGCCGGATGCGCACCTCGATGGTGGGGCGGTCGTCCTTCATGCTCGAGTCCAGGTCGGCCAGGCCGCGGATCGCTTTCATGCGCGTGCCTGCTTCCCTGGACAGGCGCCGCAGTTCGTCCAGGTCATCGCCCTGGATCGATACCTGGATCGCCTTCTGGCCGCCGGCGCCGTCGGGCATGCCCACCATGGTCAGCGTGATGCCGGCAATGCCCGCCAGGCGCTGCCGGATCAGCGGGTTGAGCTGCGCGGTGGACAGCTGGCGCGAGCGCCGCTCGGTCAGGCGCACCGACACCAGCGCGTTGTTGCGGCCCGAGGCATTGCCCGAGTTGATGGTGGCGTAGGTGTAGGCCACTTCGGGGAAGGATTTCAGCGCGGCTTCCACCTGCCGCACCTTGGCTTCGGTGACTTGGATCGAGGTGCCCACCGGCGTGGTGAAGCCCACCTGGGTCTCGCCCAGGTCGGCATTAGGCACGAATTCCGTGCCGATCAGCGGCACCAGCGCAAAGCTGCCGAAGAAGGTCACCGCGGCGATGATGGCAGTGGCCAGCCGGTGCTTCAGCGCCCAGCCCAGCATGCCGGCATAGCCGTTGCCAAGCTTGTCCATCTTTGCCGAGAACCAGTCCAGCAACCGCCCCACCGTGCGCCCGTACCAGCTCTTCTTGTTGCCGGTGCCGTGCAGGTCCGGGTCGTGCCAGACCGACGACAGCATCGGGTCCAGCGTGAATGAGACGAACATCGAGATCAGCACCGCCGCGACAACGGTGATGCCGAACTGGTGGAAGAAGCGCCCGATGATGCCACCCATGAAGCCCACCGGCAGGAACACCGCCACGATCGAGAAGGTGGTGGCCAGCACCGCCAGCCCGATCTCATTGGTGCCGTCCAGCGCCGCGCTGCGGTGGTCCTTGCCCATCAGGTTGTGGCGCACGATGTTCTCGCGCACCACGATGGCATCGTCGATCAGCAGGCCCACGCACAGCGACAACGCCATCAGCGTGATCACGTTGAGCGTGAAGCCGCACATATACATCACGCCGAAGGTGCCGATCAGCGCAATCGGCAGCGTCAGCCCGGTGATCACGGTGCTGCGCCACGAACCCAGAAACAGGAACACGATCGCCACCGTCAGGAAGGCCCCTTCCAGCAGCGTCGATCGCACTTCCTTGACGCTGCTGCGGATGCCGCGCGCGGTGTCGTTGACCACGTTCAGCTGCACGCCGGCCGGCACCAGCTTGCGTGTTTCCTCGGCCATGCGCACCAGGCCGTCGACGGTATCGACGGTGTTCTGGCCCTGTGCTTTCACCACCGACAGGAACAGCGCGCGCTTGCCGTCCAGCAGTGCCAGGCTTTCCTGCTCTTCCTGGCCGTCGCGCACATCGGCAATCTCGCCCAGCGTGACCGGCTGGCCGGCGCGGCGCGCCACGATGATCTGGCGGAACGCCTCCGGCGTGGGCACGCGGCCCTTGATCTGCACCACCGTTTCCGTGGCCGAGGAACGCAACTCGCCCGCGGGCAGTTCCTGGTTCTCGTTGCGGATGGCGTTCATCACCTGGTCCACGCCGATCCCCAGCGCCTCGAGCTGCGCGGGCCGGATGCGGATCTCGACCTCGCGCTTGGTGCCGCCGACGATATTGATGGCGCCCACGCCGCGCACGGTCTCCAGCCGCTTGCGCACGATCTGGTCGGCGATGGTGGTCAGCTCGCGTTGGCTGCGGGTGGCGCCCGGTGCGTTGGAAACCGAGAGATAGAAGACCGGTGCGTCGGACGGGTCATAGCGCAGCACGCGCGGTTCCTTCACCTCGTCGCGGAACTGCGGGCGGATCAGCGCGATCTTGTCGCGCACGTCCTGCGCGGCCTGGCCGACGTCGACGCTCAGGTCGAACTTGATGACGACGACCGAGGTGCCCTGGTACGAATGCGAGAAGATCTCGTCGATGCCGGAGATAGTGTTGACGATCTCCTCGACCTTGCGCGTGACGTCGGACTCCACCGACTCGGGCGCGGCGCCCGGGTATTCGGTCTGCACCACCACCACCGGGAAGGTGATGTCCGGGAACTGGTCGACCGGCAGCCGCTGGTAAGAGAACAGCCCCACCACGATGAAGCCCATCATCATCATGGTGGCCAGCACCGGGTTGCGGATCGACAGGCGGGTGAACCACATGGCGCGGGTCCCTACGCCTTGACGCGCTTGACCTGGCTGCCGCTGCGCAGCGTGCCAAGGTTGTTGCGGACGATCTCGGTGCCGGCGTCCAGCCCCGAGACGATTTCCACCATGCCGCTGGCCTCGTCGCGGATGCCAAGCTGCACCGGGCGCTCGGCCAGCGTGTCCTTGTCGATGGCATAGACGAAGGCGCGCTCGCCTTCCGTGCGCACCGCCGAGGACGGCACTGCCACTACGCCGGCCCGCTCGCCCAGCACCAGCGCGCCGCGCGCGAACATGCCGGCGCGCAGCGTCTGGTCTGCATTCTCGACGCGGATATAGACCATGATGCTGCGCGTGCCCTGGCTGACGGCCGGGTTGATGCGTACCAGCTTGCCGGTAAAGCGGCCGGCGCCTTCCACGTCCAGCGCCACCGGCTGGCCGACCGCGGCGCGCGCCACGTCCGCCATCGGGATCGGTGCTTCCAGTTCCAGCACGCGCAGGTCGACCACGTCGACCAGGCGCGTATCCGGCGAGACCTTCTCGCCCGGCTGCACGGCGCGCGCGGCCACCATGCCATCGAGCGGTGCCTTGACCACGGTGTCGGCCAGCGCCTTCTGCGCCACCGCCAAGCCGCCCTGGGCGGCGTCAAGGTTGGCGCGGGCGACGTCCAGGTCGGCCTGGTACTTGTCGAACGCGGTCCTGGAGATAAAGCCCTTGCCGACCAGTTCGCGGTTGCGCTCCCAGGTCTGGCGCGAGTTCTCGAACTGTCCGCGCGTGGCCAGCATCTGGCCGCGCGCCTGCGCGACCTTGGCCTCGTACTCGGTGGGATCGATGCGCACGATCACCTGGCCGGCGCGCACCGGCTCGCCTTCGCGCACCAGCACCGTCTTGATCTCGCCGGAGACCTTGGCCTTGACCGAGGCCTGGTTTAGCGCACGCAGGCTGCCCGACAGCGGCAGCGACACCCGGAGGTCCTGGCGCGCAACGCTGACCAGGTCAGACTGCAGGAATTCCACCACGTTGAGCGTCTGGGCCGGCGCCTGCGGCTGGCGCGCGCTGCCGGCCTTGCGCACGGCGACCGTGGCGGTCAGCGCGATGGCGATGCAGGCGGCGGTGATCAGCAGGGTCTTTCGCTTCATGTTCAGGGGTCGGGTTGCGGCGCAGGGGGATCGGACTCAGTGTCGGCTTCCATGGCGGCGGCGCGTTGCGCCAGCACGTCGTCGCGGATGCGTTCCCAGATATAGGGGCCGGTCTGCGGCGGCAGCGGGCGATTGCGCGCGTCGCCGGTAGTCAGCCCGAACAGCAGCGTGTCCAGCAGGCCGTCCAGGAAGGCCTCCGGGTCGATGTCCTTCTCGGCGGTGGCGCGCAGCGCGCGCTGCCACAGCATCAGGAACACCAGCGGCGCACAGACCAGCGTCGTGGTGGGGTTGGCCGGCATCGCGCGGAATTCGCCGCGCGCCACGCCACGGGCCAGCACCTTGGCGAACAACTCGTCGCCCGGCATCATCACTTCCTGGTTATAGAAACGGGCGATGTCCGGGAAGTTGGCCGACTCGGCCATGATCAGCTTGGTCAGCCCCGCCACCGGCGTGGCGCCGATCAGGCCCCACCAGCCGCGCAGCAGCTCGCGCAACAGCTCGGGCGTGCTGCCGTCGTAGGCGTCGACCAGGTCGGAGCCGCGCGCCAGTGCCGGCACCAGGTTCTCGCGTACCACCGACTTGAACAGCTCTTCCTTATTGGCGAAGTAAAGATAGACCGTGCCCTTGGACACGCCGGCCGCGGCGGCCACGTCTTCCAGCCGCGTGGCCGCATACCCGCGCTCCACGAAGAGGTCGAGCGCCGCGGCCACCAGCTCTTGCGGGCGGGCGGCCTTGCGCCGGCTCCAGCGCGGCGTGTCGGCGTCCTTGTGAGGATCGGCGGGCGTTTTCACGGATGTCTTGCGGGTCCTGCGGGGCACGGGGGGCGGGTCGGAAAGTTAATAACTTGTCGGTCAGTAATGTAGATGAGCGCCATGGGAGGGTCAAGCACAGGCCAGCGACCCTCGGGAACACACCGAGACGGCCCTGAGGCTAAATTACGACTTGTGGCTTACGGTGCGCTTTTTCCGGCGGTGCGCGGGCGCGGCTTACTGCGTTTTCCTTTTCTTACAGGACGGCAGCGGCCCTTCGGGCACAATGTCCTCTTTGTGCTGGCCGCCTGGCGGCCACCCATCCTGAACCATCGTCATGAGTTGCCGGTCAGACCTTTCCTGCCGCGCGGGCTGCGGCGCCTGCTGCATCGCCCCGTCGATCGCCTCGCCGCTGCCCGGCATGCCTGGCGGCAAGCCGGCGGGCGAGCCGTGCGCGCAGCTGCTGCCAGACATGCGCTGCGCTGTGTTCGGCAGGCCGGACCGGCCTGTGTTCTGCGGCGGCCTGAAGCCGTCGGCCGAGATGTGCGGCGATTCGCGCGAAGCCGCGCTGCACTGGCTGACCCGGCTGGAAATCCTGACCGCGCCGCAGGCCACGCCCGGGCGGCCCGGTGCGCGCGCATGACGCCTGGTACGCGACCCGACTATCCCGCAATCGGAGGCAATATGATCCGGACTTCCCGACGGCGCTGGCTTGCCGCGGTAGGCGCGGCCACGCTGGCCGTGGTCCTGGCCGCCTGCGGCGCCTTCCGCAACGAATACACCTTCTCGCAAAGCCAGCTGCAGGCGGCGCTGGAGCGCAAGTTTCCGTTCAACAAGCGCTATATGGAGCTGTTCGACATCCAGCTGGCCAACCCGCAGCTGACGCTGGACCCGGCGCGCAACCGCGTCAACGTGCAGTTCGACGCCATGATCGACAACAAGCTGTTCTTCAGCCGGGCCCTGTCAGGGCGTTTTGCGCTGGACAGCGGCCTGCGCTATGACGAGCCCACGCGCTCGGTGGTGCTGCAGGACCCCGAGGTGCAGCGCTTCGACGTCCAGGGCATGCCCGCGCAGTTCTCGCGCCAGCTCAACGCCCTGGGCGGCATCCTGGCCGAGCAGCTGCTGCAGGGCTATCCGCTCTATACCTTCCGCGAAGACCAGCTGCGGGTTGCCGGCATGAATGTGGCACCCGGTACAATCACCGTTTTGCCCGACGGCATCAACGTCAAGATCAACCGCCCCTGACCGGGGCGCTCAAACAACAATCCAGGGCGGTCCCGGCGCGCATGCCGGGCAACGCCCATGACAACGTTTCTCCGTTCCGCATGGAAATCGCACTTGCCCTGAAAGCCGTGATACTCGGTATCGTCGAAGGACTGACCGAGTTTCTGCCCATCTCCAGCACCGGCCACCTGATCCTGGCCGGCCAGCTGCTCGATTTCAACGACGAGAAGGGCAAGATCTTCGAGATCGTGATCCAGTTCGGCGCGATCCTGGCGGTCTGCTGGGAATTCCGCACGCGCATCGGCAACGTGGTGCGCGGCCTGCGCGCCGACCCGCTGGCGCAACGCTTTGCCGCCAACGTGGTGATCGCCTCGGTGCCGGCCATCGTGCTGGCCTTTATCTTCGGCAAATGGATCAAGGCCCACCTGTTCAACCCGATCTCGGTGGCGCTGGCCTTTATCGTTGGCGGCGTGGTGATCCTGCTGGCCGAATGGCGCGACGCGCGCCGCGGCACGGTCTCGCATCCGCAGGGCAATGCGCTGCTGGAGGCCGCCAAGGCCGGCGCGCCGCGGATTGAATCGGTCGATGACCTGAACTGGCGCGACGCCCTCAAGGTCGGCCTGGCGCAATGCTTCGCGCTGGTGCCGGGCACCTCGCGCTCCGGTGCCACCATCATCGGCGGCATGCTTTTCGGGCTGTCGCGGCAGGTGGCCACCGAGTTCTCGTTCTTCCTGGCGATCCCGGTGATCTTCGGTGCCACCGTCTACGAACTGTACAAGGCGCGCGCGCTGCTCAACGCCGACGACCTCGGCATCTTTGCAGTGGGTTTCGTCTTTGCCTTCGTGTCCGCCTTCCTGTGCGTGCGCTGGCTGCTGCGTTTCGTCGCCACGCATGATTTCAAGCCGTTTGCCTGGTACCGCATCGCCTTCGGCATCGTGGTGCTGGTGACCGCGTACTCCGGCCTGGTGTCCTGGCACGCCTGAGCGGATTTGCGGCGGGCAACAAAAAAGCGTGGCATCTGCCACGCTTTTTTGTTGGTCGGCTGCGAGCGCTCAGGCGCGCTTGCGGAAGACCACGTCCCACACGCCGTGCCCGAGGCGCACGCCGCGCCGTTCGAACTTGGTCACGGGCCGGTAATCCGGCCGCTCGGCAAATCCGTCCGCAGCGGTCGAAGTGTTCTCCAGCAACGGCTCGCCCGACAGCACTTCCAGCATCTGGTGCGCATACTCTTCCCAGTCGGTCGCGCAGTGGATATAGCCGCCCGGCTTCAGGCGCGCGGCCAGCACCTTCACCAGCGGCGGCTGCACCAGCCGGCGCTTGTTGTGGCGCTTCTTGTGCCAGGGGTCGGGGAAGTAGATATGCACGCCGTCCAGGCAGTCGTCGGTCAGCATATGCGCAATCACTTCCACCGCATCGTGCTGGAGGATCCGCACATTGCCCAGGCCGCGCTCGTCGATCAGCTTGAGCAGCGCGCCCACGCCGGGCTCATGTACCTCGCAGCCCAGGAAGTTGTCTTGCGGCCGTAGGCCGGCGATATGCGCGGTGGTCTCGCCCATGCCGAAGCCGATCTCCAGGATCGACGGTGCCTTGCGGCCAAATACAGCTTCCCAGTCCAGTGGCTGTGGCGCATACGGCACCATCATGCGCGGCCCGACTTCGTCGATGGCACGCTGCTGCCCGGTCGAGGTCCGCCCCGCGCGGCGCACGAACGAACGGATCCGGCGCGGATGGGCAACGCCTTCAGGATCGGCAGGAGAGGGAGCGGACGCTTGTCCGGCGCTGTCTACCGGCGCGGCGTCGTCAGCCGGCGTCGGTTCGGTGCTGGGGTCTTGGGGAAGCATGGCAACAAAAAAGCCGCCGGGCAGATCACCGTAATGGTGGCAAAGGCGGCTTGTCTCGACTGGAAGTGGAGCGGGCGATGGGAATCGAACCCACGTCTTTAGCTTGGGAAGCTAAGGTAATAGCCATTATACGACGCCCGCTATGGCTTATTGGGAGCGGATTCTAGCACGATTCTTGGCGCTGTCCATGCTCCGCAATGGCGTGTCCGCTTCGCAATTCACTTCGTTGGCGCCACGCGCTTACCTCGTCGCAAGTAATGCCGCTTCGTCGTACGCACGTCGGCGTGGCCCAGCAGGTCGGCCGCCGCGGCGTCGCCCTTCTGGTCGCTAGTGTCGTCGGCGGCCTTCGCGCGCAGATCGTACAGCCAGAAATTGGCCAGGCGCTCGGCGTGGTCGGGGGACCTTCCCCGCGGCTTCCTTGGCTTTCTGGAAGTGCCAGCGAAGGGCCGGCTGCTGGCTGAGCTTCAGGCCCCGCTCGTTCACCAGCAGGTAGATCGAGCTGACGTCGAGCCCGGCCTTGCGGGCCTTGATTCGCCCCAGCAACGCCTTGAGCTCCCCGATGATGGCAATGCGCAGGGTCGCCTTGGTCTTGGACTGCTTGATCACCTGGTGCCCGTCCTGGACGTTCTGCTCGGCCAGCTCGAGCGCGTCGCCCTACGCGACTCCCTTAGTGGCTGGCACGTGGGTGGATGGCGTGGTGCAGCGCGTGAAGATCACCAACGCGAACACCGGCCCGCCCACGTACTCGCCGGATGGGGCTACCGCCTTGGCTGCGGTATCAGAAGCCGCGCGCACCGAAGAACAACGCAGAACCGCAGAACAGAGACGAATCGCCAATGCTGCAGGGAAAGAACGTGATCAGGCGCTGGTTGATGCTCGCACCGCTGGTGCCGTTGCTGAGCAGCTGCGCGTGAGACCCAGCTTGCCGCAGCCGCCCGCGCCGCCGGTTGCTCACGGCGGAAGCTCGGCAGCCGGCGATCCCCTCGATGTGCTTACCGACGTGCTCAGCCGGGCTGATGCGCGAGCGGGAGAGTTGGCAAACTACGCCGACCGCGCCGGGATCGCAGGGCAGGCCTGTGAGGCAGCTATGACGCGCTGACTGGCGGTCGTAATTAATGGCTCACAGGCACAGGACTTCGACGCCCTGGACGCCGTGCCTGGCGATTTCCCTCTTGATCTCTGCTTGGTAGTTCGGATTCGATACTAGCAGGACGTCCCCGTCCCTCGCGGCAGCGAAGAAATCCGCTGGCGCTCGGATCGCGACGTGTGACCCGGGCAGGTATTTTCCGCACTTCTGCGGATTCACGTCGACGGCAAATCCCACGCGATCTACCAAGCGACGTTGGTTGCTGCAGTGAACCAGGAACATGCATCCCTTCGTTGCGGCGCCCCAGATATATAGATTCGATTCCGGCTGCAAATGGCTCTCGATCTCCGCAATCTTTGCTGGCACGCTCGGGAACAGGTCAGCGAAGGCCAGGTGTACCCATTCGCCGTTGCAGTATGCTTCCTCGAAGGAGGGGGCGACTTTGCTGATGTCTGCGACCACGTACTGGTACTGATCATTGAAGCAAAGTCCCGCCTCGACTTCGCCGTCAAAGAGCGCGCGTAGCGAATTGCGAGAGAAGTAGTTGACGTGTTCGTAGGTGATGTCGAAGAAAGCCTTGTTCTCGGCAATCCAGTCCCAGCTCGGCACCTCGATATAGGCCTTGGCCTCGCTAAAAACCTCCTTCAGCATGGCTAGGAACTTGTGCGGAGCACGGACGTGCTCGAGCACGTGCCGAAGAACGACTAGGTCGGCTTTGATCCGGTCGTCAGCGTCCAGATAGCGCTTCTCGATCGCCGGATTCGTACCCTCGTAGGTAGCGTCGTACCCCGAGACTTTGAAGTGCCCGCTCGCTTGGGCTAGCTCCACAAAGTCTCCTTTCCCACATCCGACCTCCACAAGAGTCGCCCCAGCTGGGAAAGCTCTCTCCAGTGTACGGAGAACCACGGACATATGGGCCTGGAAGGCCTCCGAGTATGCCTGGCTGTTCTGGTAATTGTCGTCGTACTCGGCTAGAGTGGGGTCGAATGCAGCGTTCTCGATGAAATCGAGGTTCCGATTTCGGCGCAGCCGCATTTCGCCTTGCGTGTCTGGCGCCGTGGGGGCGCTGAGCGGACTATTCGGTATCGTTGGTACGAGAAACATCTTGCTTATTCCTTCGCGCCCCAGAACGCCATCGGTTCATAGTCTGGGTATGGGTAGTATCCAAGGTTCAGTTGGATCGATGCGTCCTTGGCCCGGATCCGTTCTTCAACAAGCCTGCGGATCGATATGGGCTCGCCGCTACAGACGTTGAAGACGCCTCCAGAGTCGTCGGTATGGATGTCCATGACTTGCCGCGCCACTTCCTCGACGGGCAAGTAATCGCGCAATTGCTCTCCGCCACTCATGTTGAAGACTTTGTCGCCGTTCGCGATTGCGGTCTCGAGCTGGGCAAGGATTGACTTGGGGTTCTGTCCTTTCCCAAACATATAGAACAGGCGAGCCCACTGCAGAGTGAATGGCGTTTCCGCCTGTAGCAGTTCTAGGAACTGCCGCAGGCTGTCCTTTGCCACGGCATACGGATTGGCCGGTCGTGGGGAGGCGTCTGCGCGAATTGGACCGTTCTGAAAGCCGTACTCGAAGCATGTGCCCGTCACCAAGACCTTGGTCACGCCGGCCAGGACCAGTTGCTTCACCAACCGATAGTTCTTCGGCAAGTTCTCTTCGATATGGAACATCGACTTGTAGTTTGGCAGGCCCTGCCATGCGAGATGGATTAGTGACGAGCCTGACTTCACGTCGAAATTAAGTGGATTCGTGTGGTAATCGAGCGAAACGAATCGCACGTCACCATACCAATCCAAACCGCGAGCCTTGCTTTCGTCGCGGGCCAGAGCCACGACTTCGTAACCGCCCTTGAGCAATAACGGGATCAAATGCTGTCCAATGAAACCGGTGGCGCCGGTTACGATAATTTGTGACACGTGGCATCTCCCTCACTCAGCATATCGATCGAGTTTATGCATGATTGTATCGCCCTGCAGTGGTTATGCTGGGTGGCGCTTGATACGCTTGACACTGATTGGGGGCCCAGATAGCATTCGCCGGTCGCTGGATGGGCCGGCAGTCAGTGGCAGCCCATCTATGCCAAAGGCGACATGCCGACGCGTCCGCACGCGTCGGCACCTTATCGCTTGAATCGCTCGGACGGCACCGCCCCAAGCCGCTTGATCTTCATCCAGTCGCGCAATCGCTCGCCAGACAGGTACACCGATCCCGCGCGGTTCGCCACCACTCCCTCCAGCCCCAGCGTCAGAGCGTGCCCGAAAAGCCTGGCGCCATCCTCAACGCTGTCCACATACAGCAGCCCCGTCGGCGGCTCGTCCAATAGCTTCCAGAGCGCAGCTTTTCGCCGCACGATCGGCTCTTGCCTCAGATCCTTCCCTTTGCCGGCCAGCAGATCGGTCTGTCCCCCGCTGCGGCGTAGTGGATTTGTGAACCTCCGGCCCCTGGAATAGAGAGAGAGTGGGAACGGCAGTAGGTGGTTTGGTATACCGCCACCGCTCGTCGGAGGCCAATTCAGAAAAGTCACCTGCGAAATGATGACTGGTATTCTGGGTCGTATGGCGCCTTCCAGCCTTTTGCGACCCGGTCGATTGCATTCTGCTGGCAAACGCCCGCCTGAATCTGACGATGGACTTCAGCGTTAGCCGCATCGCTCTGGAATATTCGGGTGGTGATCGGCTCTTCCGCGGGGCATGGCTCAGGCTCTTGAGGTGCTGCAGCTACTACCTTGACACTGTCTGGAACGAGGTCGCAGAACCAAGTCTTGCCATCGCAGCGCCTACTATCAGCATTGGTCCAGTATGCTAGGAAGCCGAAAGCGAGGAATGCTATCAACAGGATTGCTGCCCGCCGGCTTGCAAACCTCCAAAAGTAAAAAACGGCTCCCGCCATGGCGATGACACCCATCCTGTAGATCTCCCCTTCACTGCGACTGTTCGTCGGCCTTCTTAGAATCATCCGCGCTGCCTACGAGACTGCCATAGGCCGTGCGGCCTCGCATCTCCATGGGAAGTCATATCAGTATCTAAGAGGCTATTTCACGCCGAAAAGGCGAGCATACCGCAAAGGCACACTGCCGCCCTGCGATGCTTGTCATCGACTGCCTCCGAAGTTAGCGAATTGAACGTCCAGCGCGTGGCGCCGGCGAAGGTCTGGGCACGTCGAAAACAGGGTGAAACGAGGCGGGATTCTGCTGCGCAAAACGGAAATCAGGCACGCAGGTATGCGGCTTTCCGGGCGGTCAGAGGAGGGTGATTACGGAGCAGAAAATTGCCAGAAACATGCGTAAATCCTAGAAACCTACTGAGCTTGGGAAGCTAAGCATAATAGGCTTATGCGACTCTTGCAGAGCACGCGATTCTTTGCGGGATTGCCGAAGGCGCGCAAGCGGGTGACGTGGTGGCCGCTTCCAGAAGTGCTTCAGCTGCCACTAAGTTTGTTCGGTCCATCTTTAAAGACACCCTGCGGTGAGGCGCGGTGTTGCCCCTGATTTAACGTCCAGGAGACTTTGCAATCTGCACAGGGCGGGGCGAGAGGAATGGGCGAAAACGTGCAAAGCACCAATATGGGGTTCCAGCGGGCAACGGATGCGGTTGCGGCGGTCGGCACCGGGGAGGGTGGTTGGCTGGACGTGGCACGCACGGCCCGGGATTTAGTTGGTGCGGAGGGGGGCATCATTCGTGTGCCACGACAAGCAAAGCCATGCACTGCGCCTGATGGAGCAAGTCGGCCACGATGAGAAGCCGATCCGGGAGTACGCCGAGCATTTCGTGCATTACGACGATTGCAGGTGGCGCCTCGGGGGCCTGGTATAAGTCTTCGGCCGAGTGCCGCCATGAAACCGAGAATGACCGCGTGTCCTGGCTTTATTACATGCGGCCTAACCAGATCCATCAGTTCGTCCGTCGTTCTCTGCAACGATGATGATGTGTTTGCTGCGGTCAGCATCCAGTGCGTGCGCGTCGGGCAATCGACGTTCGCGCATGCCGCGCAGGTGGCAGAGAACGGACGTTTGCTGAACCAGGCATTCGCGGCGCGGCAGGCGGCAACTCGGAAGAGCCTGCACGTGCTGGCACAGGTGCTGGATGCGGCGCGAAAGGGTTTTCTCATCCTGGGCGATGATGGTTGCATGCTGAGGCGACGCCCGGCATTGGCCTGCTGGCCGGCGACAGTGCGCCGCCTGGCGCACCGCTTGCAGGAATGGGCGGCGCGCCTCAAGGCAAGCATCCGGCAGGTGGCCAGGGATGGCCGGCCTGACTGCCTGGTCATGCCGGATGGCTGGGGGCGGTCATGGCGGCTGGCCTGCGCCGCATGGGCACTGACCTGAATCAAGGCCTCAGCACGGCGGTTGGCGTCCGCGTCGAGCGGCGCAGTATCTTCGATATGCCCAGGCCGACCCTGGTGGACCTGTTTGGCCTCAGCCCGGCCGAGGTCAGGCTGTGCCGCCACCTTGTGGCGGGCCTGACCATTGACGATTGCGGGGAACAGCTTTTCGCCGGTGCCGGCAGGCATCGGGGCGGGTGTCCCTTCTGGCCGAACCCGTGACGGTGGCTGCTCTGCGCGGGAAGTCTGGCGGTACGGCGGGCGGCATGCCACCTGTCACCATGACGAGCCCGGCGCCATGCAATGCATCCAGGTCGATGATCCCAGCGCCGCGAACTACTGCCTGACCAATTTCACGAACCAGTGCAGCCAGAAGGTCTGGGTATCCTGGCGCGACGAGGGGTCGTGTAGCGCAGGTTGTACTGATTATGTGCAACCCGGCCAGCGCCAAGGCGTAATGCCACACAAGGGACGCATTGAATGGGTGGCCTGTTTCTGGCCGGCCATGCCGCGCGACCCCGGTGGCAACTTGAAGTGGCGTGGCGGGCAGTATCACTAGCATGCTAGGGCAGTCTTTCACCTCTACCACGTCGAGATCGCCTTGGCCGTAAACAGCGGCATCCCAATACCAGCCGCCGCATCCGTCAACGGCTCGATTTCCACCGCGGGCCGCTCCGACCTTACCTGGCCGAAGATGGCTGCAAACGGTATGTCCGCGGCATCCCGGCCGGTGCCGATGCGAAGCAGGCCGGTCGGGATGGAGATGCCCGAAGGATCCAGCAGGTACCAGCGGTGCGACAGGTAGACCTCCACCACCGCGTGGAAATCCGGCGCGCCCGTGCCTGGGTCCGCACCATAGTCGAGGCTGCTGGACATGCGTGCCGGGATGCTAAGCGCGCGGCACAGGGCGATCATCAGGTGGGCGAAATCTCTGCAGACACCGGTGCGCTCCACAATGGTGTCGGCAGCCGAGGTGCGTTCGTTGGTGGACCGCGACAGGAAGCGCACGTGATTGCGCACCCACTCGCGGATGGCGTAGACGCGCACATAGCCCCGCAGCATGCCGCCGAACTCGCGGCTGGCGAATTCCATCAGGCGGTCAGACTCGCAGTAGCGGCTTGGTGCCAGGTAGGGCAGGACATCGAAGGGCAGCTCGGCAACGGGCACTTCCGACAACCTGTCGCCGACTTCCAGGTAGTGATCGATGTCGATGATCGCCTCATAGCGGATGCCGAGGCGGCCCCGGGGCGCGCGCAGCCTGAGCAGCCGGTTGGCCAGCACGGGATCGGTGTAGCGGGCGGTCTCGAGGCCGGGCGGCAGCGTCAGCTGCTCCGAGACGACGGACTGCCGGGGCGTGCGGGCGGCTTCGATATTGAGCAGGAAGTCTGCCATGGGATCCATGACCTCATAGGACAGGCTTACTGCGTACCTGAGGCGGTTCATCGGGTGGTCAGCACTGGCTGTGGCCGGGAAAAGGCGGCCGGTTCCCTGGGGCCGGAAATGGCGGTGCATCCATTTCCAGTGTAGTGCGGCAGCCAGGCCGTGACCCGTCAGCGTTGCCGCGCGCGTGCCGGCGGTGCACCGGTGTCCTGCCTTGTCACCGCTTCGAGGGCTTCGCGCAGCCGGATCACGGCGGGCGGCGCCTCGATCTCCGCCGGGGTGATGAAGACCAGCCGGCCCGAGGCAAACGGGGTGCGCAGCCGCACTTCCCGCACCATCGACATGGCCTGGTAGTGGGCCAGCGCCGTGGCCGGCGCCACCGTCAGGAAGCCACCGGAGGCGGTCATGGCCAGGTTGCTGTGGAACGAGGCCGATTCGATATGCGGCACGGGCGGCAGCTGGCCGGCGTCGAGGAATGGCTGCTCGAACACGTCGCGCGTGTGGGTGCCGCGCGGCGGCAGGATCCAGGGGCCTTCATGCAGGTCCGCCAGTGCAACCTCGCGGCGCCGCGCCAGCGCGTGGCCGGGGGCGCAGACCACGGCCAGGTATTCGTCGCGCAGCGGGGTGATGTGGACCCTGGCCTTGAGCTGGTCGGTGTCGCCTTTCTGCAGCCGGCCCACGATGCAGTCGAGTTCGCCTTCGCAGAGCATTGCGGTCAGGCCGCCGACGGTATGTTCGCGTACTGCCAAGCGCGGCAGCGCGTCCTGGGCCCGCAGCAGCGCGACCGCCTGCGGCAGCACGTCCACGCCCACCAGCGGCAGCATGCCCAGCCGGACCAGTGGCACCTCCGGGCGCGCCTGCAGCGCCTCGCCGGTGGCGTCGATCACGCCCAGCACTACGCGCAGCCGCTCCAGCGCGCGTTCGCCCGCGGCGCTCAGCCGCCCGCCGCGCGTGGTGCGTTCGATCAGCTTGCAGCCGAAGGCGTGCTCCAGTTCCTGCAGCATCTTGGTGACGGCGGGCTGGCTGATATGCAGCGCTTCGCCGGCCGCGGTCAGCGAGCCGCTGCGCGCCACCAGGTCAAGCAGGCGCAGGTGCCGGATGCGCAGCCGGTCGATCCGGTTGGGAGAAGGGGTGGCGGCGGGGGCGGCGGCGCTGGCGCGCGTTGGGGAGGCGGGACTCATAACAAAGCGTGATGGCTCAATCAAGACTGGATAATTGTTTCGAATGGCCCGGCGCCGGACAATCGGGGCAAACCATGGAGGAGACATGCGATGCATGCCAACGTCGGGCGCCGCCTGCTGCTGAAGTCCCTGCTGGCGCTGCCGGCCGCTGCCGCGCTGGGCAGGGCCGATGCGGCCAGTCCCTATCCCAACCGGCCGATCCGGCTGGTGGTGCCCTACGCCGCCGGCGGCGGTCCGGATATCCAGACCCGCAAGCTGGCTGAGTTGCTGGCGCGCGAGCTTGGCCAGCCGGTGGTGGTCGAGAACAAGGTCGGTGCAGGCGGCATTTTGGCCGCGGAGTTTGTCGCGCAGCAGCGGGCGGATGGCTACACGCTGATGCTGGGTGCTTCGACCCATGTCACGCAGAAGCTGCTGCAGCCCGGCGCAAAGTTCGACCCGATGGCGTTCACCCACATCATCCGCGTCGGCGTCAGCCCGGCGGTGCTGGTGGTCAGCGCCAGCTCGCCGTACCGGAACGTGGCCGACCTGGTCGCCGCGGCGCGCCGCGCGCCCGGCACGCTGAACTACGCCTCGGGCGGGATCGGCTCGGCCGCGCATGTGTCGGGTGCGGCGTTTGCGTCGGCCACCGGCATCGACGTGGTGCATGTGCCGTACAAGGGCTCGGTCGAGATCGTGCCATCGCTGATCAAGGGCGACACGCAGTTCGGCTTCCCGGTGGCGGCGACGGCGATTCCGCAGATCGCCAGCGGCAAGGCGCGGGCCCTGGCGGTGACCTCGGCCAGCCGCGCCGCGGTGCTGCCGCAGGTGCCCACGCTGAATGAGGCGCTGGGCCGCAAGGATCTCGATCTCGACGCATGGAGCGGCATCTGGGCGCCGCCGCATCTGTCCGCGCCGATCGTGGCGCGGCTGCATGCCGCGGTGATGCAGGCGCTGGGCGATCCCGGCCTGCGCCGGCTCTATGCCGAGATGGGCGCGGTGCTTGCGCCGACGCCCACGCCTGAAGCCTTTTCGCGGCTGGTGGCCGATGAGACCACCCGCATCCGCCAGGTTATCGACAAGAACCGCATCACTATCGAATAGGCCATCCCATGACCCTCACTCCACAACCAGATTTTGCCCCGCTGGCCGGCATCAGCGTGCTGGATTTTTCGCACGTGATCGCCGGGCCGTTTGCCACCTTCCTGCTGGCGCAGCTGGGGGCGCAGGTCACCAAGGTCGAGAGCGCCGGCGGCGGCGACGTGATGCGCCGCGCGGGCAAGGGGCATGCCGCCTTTGTCGCGCTCAATGCGGGCAAGTCGTCGCTGGCGCTCGACCTGTCGGATGAAGCCGGGCGCGAACACGCGCTGGAACTGGCCGGCCGCTGCGACGTTTTCGTCGACAACCTGCGGCCGGGCGTGCTCGAGCGCTTCGGGCTGGGCTATGAGGCGGTGCGCGCGCGCAATCCGCGCGTGGTCTATTGCAGCATTTCGGGCTTTGGCCGCGGCGCAGCGCAGTGGCATGGACGGCCTGCCTACGACCACGTGGTGCAGGCCGCCACCGGCATGGCCTGGATGGCCGGCACCGAGGGCGATCCGCCGATGAAGACCGGCTTCCCGGTGATCGACTCGGCCACCGGCATGCTGGCCGCCTTTGCCATCCTGGCCGGCGTGCGCGAAAGTGAGCGCACGGGGCGGGGCATGCTGCTCGATGTCTCGATGGCCACGGCCGGCCTGCAGCTGATGTATCCGATGACGTGCGATGCCATGACCGCCGGCGGCGTGCCGGCGCGGCAGGGCAACCAGGGGTATTCGGGCAGCCCGTCGGCCGATTTCTTCCGCACGCAGGATGGCTGGCTGGCGATCGGCGCGAATACGCCGAAGCAGTTGCTCGCGCTGCTCAAGGTGCTCGGGCTGGGCGAGCTTGCGCAGGATCCGGCCTTGTTCGAGATGCCGCTGGATGCCGGCGCCTTGCCTGCCTTCGTGCGCTCGCTCGATCCGGCCGCGCTCAAGCGGGCAATTGCGGGCGCGGTGGCGGCGGGCACCGCAGAGGACCTGGAATTGCGCCTCAACGCGCTGGGGATCCCGGCGGCCCGCCTGCGCAATATCGCTGAGTTTGCGGGGGAGTCGATGGCCAATGGCAGCCTGCGGCCGGTGGCGCTGCAGGAAGGAAAGACTGAGGTGCTGTCGCCGGGGCTGGGCTTCCAGGTCTACCGCCCGGTATGACACCCGGCGGCGTATAGTTGCTGGCACGGTGGCGCACGGCAGTGTGCCGCCATCGCCCTTCGCAACGTCAGGACGCCCCCACCTTGACCACCGATTTCTTCGCCCGCTTTGAAGCCGAATGCCTGCCGCGCATTGTTGCCGCGATCAGCCAGCACGACCGGCGCGTGCAACTCCACACCCTGCCTGCCGATGCCCCTGGCTGGCCGCCGCGCCTGCGCGTGACGGGCGATGGGCCGCCGGACCTGCGGCGCCATCAGTATGCGCTCGATATCACGCTCGCGTGGGACGGGCTGGAGGTGCAGCGGCTGTTCGCGGATGGTGGCGAGGCGCGCTTTGCCAGCTACCTGGCGGCGCTGCCATCCAAGCTGCGTGCCTGGCAGGAGCCGCGCGGGATCGATTTCCGTTCTCTATCGCAGGTTGACCCGCAGATCCTGATCGGCGGGCTGGATTTCGAGCACTGAGCGCGTGCGCTGATTCAGGCCGTCACCCGCAGCCGGCACACCGCACTTTCAGATTGCCCTGGTTGATCCAGCGCAGCCCCTGCCCGTGGTGGATGGCATCGGGCAGGCCCACCCACGGCTCCACGCAATAGAAATCGGAACTCGCGGACTGCGACCACATGGTCACGGCATGCCAGGGCGCGCTGCCGGGCAGGTCGAGTTCGAACCTGATGCGGCGACCCGGCATCGCCAGCGCCGCAGCCGGGTTGTCGCGGAAGACGTGGAAGGTGTCCTGCAGCCGTGGATCGTCGAGCTGGTATGTCGTCTCCCCGGGCTCCGCAGGCCCGGGGCTGCCATCAGGCGCTCTGATTATGCCTCCAGGCGCAACAATTCATACAAAATCGGTCTTTGCCAAGTGCTTGCAGAGCAGGTCTAATCACGCAGGTACGCCCCGCCGCATATGTCGATATGACGGTTGCGCATCGCCTGCAGACGGAAGAGACCCAGTATCCGTCATTGCATATAAGCGGTCCTTGGGAGTGGTCCTTGGGAGTTGTTGCGTACGCCCGGTTCGCGAAGCCGAAGGCAACAGGTTTGCCGAAGAGGAAACTCGCGAGATCGCATGCAGGGATTCCAGACTGGAGACTTGGGTGCACGCCTTATTGCCCACTGGCAATAAGCCGGGAACCTACGTTGTCTGCGTAGCGGTTCGAGCGACTGGCAATTTCACTATCCAACGCGGCAGAGATGTGGTCCAAGGCATTGCGCATCGACATTGACCCGGCTCCAACGGAGTGACGGATACCGATACACAAGGATAGCTTAAGACCAAGGAGTCGCGGGAGAAGGCCGAGTTACACACGGCGCGCTATCCCTTCCCGGCCTGAAGGCCGAGGTTTCCCGCGCATTCGGATGAATCTTCGGGACAAGGACGAAAAATTGATCGCGGCCAAGGCTCAGAGAGCCGTCCCTTCGGCGACAGCTGGGAGCGATCCCATCGCTGACACACCGATGATTGTGACGCTGGACCAATTGCGCTCGTATGACCACGATCCGCGCGTTATGCGCAATCCGGCTTATGAGGAAATCAAAGCCTCCATCCGAGAGCGCGGCTTGGACGCGCCACCGGCGATAACCAGGCGCCCAGGTGAAGCACATTTAATCATTCGCAACGGTGGCAATACGCGACTGGCAATACTTCGCGAGTTGTGGGCAGAGACCAAGCAGGAGCGGTTCTTTCGCATCTTCTGCCTATTCCGTCCGTGGCCGGAACGGGGCGAGATCGTCGCCTTAACGGGCCACTTGGCAGAAAACGAACTGCGCGGCGGATTGACTTTCATCGAGCGCGCCCTGGGAGTCGAGAAGGCGCGCAGACTCTACGAGCAGGAGGCAGGTAGCAAACTGAGCCAGTCCGAACTCGCCCGGCGCCTGACGGCCGATGGCTATCCGGTGCAGCAATCACACATCAGCCGCATGCAAGATGCGGTGTGTTATTTGCTGTCGGCGATACCTACCGTGCTGTACCAAGGGCTCGGCCGGCATCAGGTGGACAGGCTCGTGGTGCTGCGCAAGGCGTGCGAGCGAACCTGGGAACGAAGGGCTCAGGAGAGTCACCTCGTGGTGGACTTCGCCTCGCTGTTCCAGGATGTGCTGTCGCAGTTCGACGCGCTACCGGATGGCTTTTCGCTCCAGCGGGTGAAGGATGAACTAGTGGGCCAGATGGCCGAGCTGCTGGGCACAGGCTATGATGCGCTGAGCCTCGAAATCGACGGCAGCGAAAGCCGGCAGCGCGCGTTGAGCAGCGAGCCGGCGCCGGCGAAATCGACGGCCTCTACCATATTCTGGACGCCAAAGCCGGCATCCCTTCCTCAGGCGGCGGCGACAGCCCAGCCGGCCGGCCTATCGACTGAACTGGCGTTCAAAGAGGCCTCAACACGGGCTGCAATGGTGTCTGCGGCTGGCAGCGGGCTAGTTGAGGAAGAAGCTGCCGCGCCAGTACGGGCTGACCGTGATGGGCAGCCCGTGCAGGGGCATATCGTGTCTCCGGCGCCGACCACCGAACGCATGCAGTGCGTTCAGGGCCAGGCATCGAGCCAGTTGGGCGACAGGCTACTCGACTTTGACACCAATGCTTCTTGCGCGATTCCGGTTCTGGTCGGTGGCCTCTACCCGATCTCGGATGTCTGGCATATCGAGCCAGGATTGGACGAGCCAAGCCGACTTCGGGTGCATATTGCACAGTTTGCCCGTGAAATTGCAGAAGAGGCGGCGGTTGCCAATCAGATCGTGCCAAGTGACAGTGGTATCGGCTTCGTTTGCATGATCCCCCGCGTTGGGCAGGTGAGCGCTTTGCCTGATTTCCCTCGCGCGCTTCTGGCGCTGTTGCATGCGTTGAGCATGCCCGAGTCAATCGCGACAGGATTGAATCGTGCGCGACTGGATAACGACCTGGCGCCGCTGCTGCATGGCGCGGGGGCAGCGTCCACGCGACTGAGCGACACTGGCCTGATGAAGTTGTTCCGGCTGCTGCGTCTGGCGCGACGGCTGCGAGACCTGGAGCACAGTACGGGGTTCGCCGATCAGGGCCGCGATTCCTGAGGGCCACCATGTCGTCATCTCACCCGCTCAACCAGGCTGTCATCGCCCAAGCGTTGCACGATCTGCGCAATGGCCAATTGCGTCGGTGCAAAGCGATGGGATTCGGCGAAGAGGAACTGGAGGCGCTCAAGCATCCGGCGCTAGTCAGTGTGCTGGTCAACGCCACGGTGTCGTGGTGTTCGGTATCGGTCAATCGTGAGGTCCTGAAGCGGCTGCTAAGCCAAGTGCATGACGTGGAGCAGGAAATTGCCACGGTGGACCGCATGCTGCGCCTGGGCGCGAGCACGGAGATGGTGAGCCGCTTCTACGGCCTCACGCATCAAGAAATCGCACTGCGGCGCGACATTCTCGGCTTGCCCAAACGCAAGGGCCGGCACCCGGTGCTAGACGAGACACAGGGCATCGCACTGTGGAAACACTGGAAGGCCGGAGTCGGCGAGCGTAATCTTGCGCTGGACGACGATCCGCCCATGCTGGGCCTGTCGATGGACCTGGCCGAGACCCTGACGTTACCGATGTCGGTGGTCTGGGCGTCGATCCGAAATTGGATCGACGAGGGGCTGGTGTAGACCATTGGGAAGGGCAGTGCGCCCTGGCGTGATGGCCCCATAGCACTGTCGGCATGGTTCCTCGATACACAAGAGAGCTGGCATCGGCCCCATCGTGCTCTCCATGAAAATGGCTGACTGCCAGCTATCCCCAGGGGATAGCTGGCACACCCGGCCTTCCGCATCGAACAAAGCGGGCAATCCCGGTCTGCGGTTTTTTGACTGACGCCCTTCCGGGCGACGCGGATGCTAGCGACTCATTCCTCCTTTTTGAGTCGTCGCTATGGCTAATGAACCCTTGCAACTAAATCTCGGATCGTTGCGCAGCGCGATATCGCTGACGCTGCACACTCACCACGCTTCCCGTATCTGGCATGGCCGCCCCGCGGCAGAGGGGCGGCCCGGCATCATCGGCCTCAACGGCTACATCAGCGTGATGGGCAAGATGAAGCGCGGCGCCGAGCAGGACGATCCCTACTCCGACTGGTGGATGCTTCGCATCGAAGACAAGCTGGACGACACTAAGAGGTGCCTGCAGACGCTGCGCGAACAGGTGGAGCAGGCGCTGGCCAGCGTACCCCCTGCGCTCAGCCTTGGTGAGAACCTGAATCTTCAACCGGTGAAACTTCCGCTGTTCGTCAACGCTCAGCTCGGCTTTGCGGCCATTTACTTGCTGGCCGATTACGACGACCTCGCGCGCAAGCTGATGCTCGCCCACCATACGGCGCTGATCGACCGAAGCACGCTGGAGCGCTGGCTCAACGATGGCGCGCACGCAATGCGCAGCCTGTTTTCGCTCGCCCAAGAGTATTGCTTCTCTGGCGCAACCCGCGCTGACTTTGCGGAGAACAATGCGGCGGCGCAGGCGGCAGTACAGAAGCTCGGCCAGCTGCCACAGGAGGTGCTCGAAGGCACGCGCCGTTCACGCTTTGCCCCGCCTATTGTGCGCCGAGGCGGTAGTCGCGAATCCGCGGTTGCGCCCACCGCGGTGGGGCCGACTTTCGCCTCCATCGATGACCCAACCGGCACTGCCGCACGCGACGAGGATGCGACGGAATGACGGTACATACCATGCCTGTCCAGCCGAGGCGCTTCACGGCGCTGGAACAGGCGGACTTCCAGCGGCTGGAACACGCAGGCTACCTAAAAGGCCTTTTACAACCTTTTAAAGGTAAGGGGAGTTTGGAGGCTTGGGCCGGTCAATGCCTGGCGCTGCGCGACAGCGTGATCGTGCTGGCACAGCGGCGTGTGCTGCCCCAAGCCAGAGCCTATCCCTTCAACCTGCTAAATGTGCAGCTGGCCCAGCAAACGACTGGCGCAGGGACGACCTTCCTACGCTGGCGCAATGTCGACCGCTCATCCATGGGCGTCGCCTTGTGGGAATCCCTGATCGGCAGCCCTGCGATACCGGCCTCGCTGATTGACGACCTGTATGCGATGGAGATGCAGCGTATTGCGCTGAACATGCAGATCAGCCTGACCCACAGCATCGCCCGCAACGCTTTGGAATGCGCCAACAAGATGGCCCAGGCTGAGGCCGCTTACCTGCGGCGCGCCCATAGCCATTCCACGTCCACTGTCACCATTCCCAAGGAGTCACCATGAGCACATCGTTTGTCGGCGAAGACAACATCGGTCTTGCGCCGGACTACCGCGAGTTTGTCAATGGCAATCGCAAGCCGGGCCGGCTGCCGCGCCACACTGTTCCAGCTCGGCGCGCGGGTCTGCGGCGAAGAGCGGGTGCCGACGAGAACGCTGTCGTATACAAGCGCCGGGCAGCTGTAGCATGCCCGCCGTGCGCCGTGTGCTATCGCCCGGGACAGATTCCCAGCGGTCGACTCGCTCCCATCCGCTCTCCTGAGGCAAGCTTGGGGTCCCCTTGCTGGTTGCGAACAATCGACGCATGCTGCGGCAATTGTCCCTTCGACGGTCATTAATCGGCGCCCATGCAGTCCGGCTTTTTTGTGGCCCGTCTCATTCGGCGCAGTCATGCTGTCACCCATCCGGCGAGCCGCCCATCGACAAGGAGCCTTCATTGTCGGATCCAGAAACCGAGGATGAAGATCTCACCGGCAGGGCGGCGCATCTCGCAGTGGCGTGCATCAGCCAGGTCGCCATGACAGGTGGCGCTGGCCTCGCGAACCCTGCGTCATGCCGGCTGCATTAGCCGGCGTGGCCAATTGCCCGCATCCCGCGGGAAATCCCAGCGCATGTCACCTTCTGCAACGTTGCGCGCGTCTCACGGTGCCGTTATGCACATGCGAGGCGAGAAGGTCGTTCCTTGATAGACCGCGCTCGGCGCGGTTGCGTTGATCCAGTTGATTCCGTCGATGGCGAAGGGTCTCCTGGCGGCTTGCGGGCCTGTGCCGCAGCGAGCCTCGAGGAGACCCGTCGGGTCGTCGGTATTCGTTGCCGGTGCCCGCCGGTGGAACAACGGGCTCCTTTTGTGCACGGATGTGTGCCCAAGGATGTCGACCCCAGCCACGATACGGGTCGAGTGCGACTGCTGGCGCAGCAAATGCCGTTGACAGGGCTGCAGCAGCCACAGGTGGCGCCTTTGTCCAAGGCTGAAAGCCTAGTGCTTTCAGCCGATTGTTCTTTGCCTGGTCAGAAAGTGGCGCGGCCCCGGGCATGGAGGCTGCCGCCCGGTCAGCGCGAGGCGAGGCCGCTAGGATTTTCAAGTCTGTAAGACGTGATCGCCGCATGCATCGCAACAGTCCGCTTCGCATTGTCTCCCTGCGGCGGCGCGTCTTCCCGACGCCGATGCGCTTCTTCTGTAAGCCTTTGGGACGATTCCGTTTCCGTCATGGTGTGGGGCTTTCCGTCCCAACGGCCATCTGGCCAAGGCCTACACGGGCAAACACCTATCCTTGCAGGTGCTTTCCAGCGCCGCCGGCCACTACATCTGCACTGCCCACCGTGAAGGATCGGTATCACGTGAGGCAGTGGAGTATTTCCCCTCACGGGAGGCGGCAGAGGCGGCCCTGCCGACGGGGCACTGGCAACAGCGGTGCCAGGCATGAGCCCAGCCTGCAGGAGTGTCTTGGGGAGTCTTTATCCCAAGGCGTGATTGATCACACTGTGGCGGAAGAGCGGCCCCGCGGCGCTAACTGGCTCTCCTCGATCCCGGGGCTGCATCGCCAAACCGGTGACGATGCGATTCCCATTTGGTGCTGCCGTTTGCATCGAATGCGGCGAAGGTAATGGCTGCGTGTTTCGGAAGCCAATATAAATGCGACTGTCCGCCTATTCTCTCCCGCTCGCCGGTCTTGCCGGGGCCGTCCTTATCACGGGTTGTGCTACCACCGTACCACCGGCCGATCTGACACAGACGCCCGGGCCACCCCAGCAATCCCAAGCGCTGATATCCGGGACGAATACGCCAGGCAGCCCTGTGCCCGTCGTCCGCTACGGCCGCTACACCTTGACGGAACTGGTGGCGGAGCCGGGGCAGCGGGACCTAATGAAGCAGGTCGTGGACATCACCATCCCGCCCTCGCTCGACTCCACGGTCGGCGACGCCATGCGCCATGTCCTCCAGCGGTCGGGATATCGGCTGTGCGAGGGCTCGCAGGCCGTAATGCTGTATGCGCTGCCGTTGCCGGCGGCTCATCTACGGTTGGGACCGATGGTTCTGAGCGATGCGTTGCTGACGCTCGCCGGTCCGGCGTGGGACATGGCCGTTGATGAAACCTCGCGCCAGGTTTGCTTCAAGCACGCGGTGGCGCCCGCTACCACCACTGCCGAAGCAACGGCTGTGGATTCCCTCGAAGGCATTGACCGCATTGATAATCCGGAGGTGCAACAATGAATGCACCGAACAAACCGGCCTCGTCCAAACGCGATCGACGCGTACGCTGGCCGTGGGTTGTCGCCTGCATCTGGCAGCTGCTTGTCAGCGCACTGACGATCCTCAATAGCGTTGGCTTGTCGCGTCTGACCGAGCATAGCCGCGCCAGCGCTCAGAATGCCCATGTCCAGGCGCTGGCGACGCGTGTCGACGGTCTGGAAAAGCAGGCCGAGGCCGTTAAGCTGCAGCCAACGCCCGTCATCCGGGCCGATCTCGATGCCACGCGCCAAGAGCTGGATGAGCGCCTGTCGCGGGTTGAGCAGGCTCAGACCGCCGATGATAGTGCCAGCGGGTTGCAGGCGTTGCAAGCGCGCGTCGGCGCCATTGAGGATCGCCTAAAGAGGACAGCGCCGGCCATGGCCATGGTACCGCGGCGCAAAGCTGAACCTCCCAAGCCAACGGTACCCGAGCCGCCCTTCAATGTCATCGGTCTGGAGCTGCGCGGTGGAGAGCGCCTTGTATCCGTCGCGGCGCGGGGCGCAGCTTCGGTGCGCGAAGTGCGGCTGCTTCGTGAGGGCGACACCATGGGCGCCTGGCGGCTCCAAGCCATCGAAGCGCATGGCGCGGTATTCCGCATCGACGGCCACACGCTGCGCATCGCAATCCCGTAGGGGCGGACTATGACGCAAGTACCTGTGGCCGTCCTTGCCGTGTTCCTGGTAGTCGGCTTACGCGGTGCATACGCACAGACAGCGCCGCTGGTGACCCCGCGCGTAGCTCAGAGCCAGCTTATGAAAAGCACTGACGCCGCGCTCGACGAGCGCCAGGCCAGGGATTGGGGCTTGCGTCCTGAAGAATGGACGCGATACCGGCAACTGATGCAAGGGCCGCTGGGCGTTTATTCCCCCAACCTCGATCCTCTCACGACCTTGGGCATCGAGGCACGCAGTGACGAGGAGCGTAACCACTACGCCGAGCTGCAGGTGCAGGTTGAGGCAAGGCGCGTGAACAAAACCCTCGCTTACCAGAGGGCCTACGACGCGGCTTGGAAGCGCCTCTATCCGGGCCAGCAGCGTGTCAATCTCCCGGGTGCACAGACACTGAGCGCTGGTAACAGCGGTTCTGGTCGCCTGGCCGTTTTCGTCAGGGCTGACTGCGCGCCGTGCGACCAGCGCGTGCGCCAGTTGCAGACGGCGGGCACGGAGTTCGATGTCTATATGGTCGGCAGCCGCCTGGACGATGCTTATATCCGCCAGTGGGCGACTCGGGCCGGCATCGACCCGGCCCGAGTCCGCGCACGCACGATCACGCTCAACCATGATGCCGGACGTTGGCTGTCCCTCGGCGTGTCGGGCGAGCTGCCGGCCGTGGTACGTGAGCTGAACGGCAGATGGCAGCGGCAGTAGATCCGCAATCCGCGTTGCGTGTCGCGCTCCTGCTAGTCGCCTGCGTCTGGGCATCAGTTGCGCCCGCGCAAGAGGAGCCGCCGCCGGCCTACCAGATTGCCGCGAAGCACGCAGGTGTGCCGTCGCCAGTACTGTACGCGGTGGCCTTGCAGGAGAGCGGCACCAGACTGCGTGGACGGTTGATCCCTTGGCCGTGGACACTCAATGTTGCGGGGAGGGGCGAGCGTTATGCCACGCGGGCTCAGACCTGCGCGCGCTTGCGCCAAGCGCTCGCCCGCATCCCAGCCAACCGGATCGACGCCGGCCTCGGACAGGTCAATCTCGGTTACCAGGCGCATCGCTACAGTCATCCCTGCGAGCTCCTCGACCCTTACAGGAATCTCGCGATCGTCGCGGAAATTCTCAAGGAGCAGTACATAGAGGGCGAGGACTGGCTAGCCGCCATCGGTCGCTACCACCGTCCAGCCGGCGGCGCACCGGCCGCTCGTTACCGCCGCAGTGTTCATCAGCACCTCGTTCGCGTGCTGGGGCCGCGCACAACGCCTTCCACTATCAAGTGACCTGGCCATGAACCGGATGCTCTGTACTTCCGCCCTGGGGCTGCTCATTGCCACCACCGCCTTGGCGAAATCGACCGCCCAGCCCCTGATCGTTGTCGAGGACCGCGGCGGGGCCCCGACGCTGCCGTATTACCAGGCACTGAATGCCGAGGGTGAGGGGGCGCACGGGCCGGCCGCACCGAAGCAGACACCCCGCAACGGAGATCGGGGAGAAGCCGAGGCGGTCATGCTGCCGGTGCGCTCGACACGGCTGTCGCCGGGTAATGAGCCGCGGCGCGTCATCCGCGCGCCGGGCCTCACACCATTGTTCCTGATCGGCGACGATGATCGCTCCCGCGCTTGGCTGCTGCAGCGCCGGGGAGCGCTGAAAGCGCTGCACGCGGTGGGACTGGTGGTCAACGTGGTGTCGCCCGATGCACTGGCCACACTGCGCCGCCTAGCGCCGGGCCTGATGCTGTCGCCCGTCTCCGGGGACGACCTGGCTCAGCGGCTGGGCATCCGTCACTATCCAGTGCTGATCACCTCCACCGGCATTGAGCCGTGATGTGAGACGCCGGTTATGGCCAAGTCCCGGAACATCGAGGTTCTGCTGCGCCCCGCGGTGGAGCTGTACACCGTCGCGGCCTGTGCGGGCGCCGCGCTGCTGTGCCTGACGGCACCGTGGTCGCTCGCGCTGAGCCCTCTGTTGGGCCTGGGTAGCGCGCTTGCGTTCCTCATCTTCGGCGCCATCCGGCTGCGGGACGCCTGGGCCATCCTCCGCTACCGACGCAACATCCGCAGGCTACCGCGCTACGTGATGACCAGCCGGGACGTGCCCGTCAGCCAACAGCGGCTATTCGTTGGCCGTGGCTTTCGATGGGACCAGCGCCACACGCAGCGGCTTATGCAGACCTACCGGCCGGAGTTCCGCCACTACGTGGAACCGACAACGCTCTACCGAGCGGCGCGGAGGATTGAGGCGCGGCTGGAGTTCGCGCCATTCCCTGTGTCCAGGTTGGCGAAGGCTCTGGCCTGGGACAGTCGGCTCAATCCAGCGCGCCCGCTGCCGCCAGTCGGCGGCTTGCCACGTCTGCACGGCATCGAGCCGCACGAGGTCGACGTCACGCTACCGTTGGGCGAGCGGGTCGGCCACACGCTGGTGCTGGGTACCACGCGCGTGGGCAAGACCCGCCTGGCCGAGCTGTTCATCACCCAGGACATCCGCCGCAAGGTGGGCGGCCAGCACGAGGTGGTGATCGTCTTCGACCCGAAGGGGGACGCCGACCTGCTCAAGCGCATGTACGTGGAGGCCAGGCGCGCCGGCAGAGAAGGGGAGTTCTACACCTTCCACCTGGGCTGGCCGGACATCTCGGCACGATACAACGCCGTGGGCCGTTTCGACCGGATATCGGAGGTTGCCACGCGCATTGCGGGCCAGCTTTCGGCCGAGGGCAACAGCGCAGCGTTCCGCGAGTTCGCCTGGCGCTTTGTCAACATCATCGCGCGCGCGCTGGTCGAGCTGGGGCAGCGTCCCGACTACCTGCTGATCCAGCGCCACGTCATCAATATCGACACGTTATTCATCGAGTACGCCCAGCACTTCTTCGCCAAGAGCGAGCCGAAAGCCTGGGAGGTCATCGTCCAGCTCGAGGCGCGGCTAAACGACAGGAACACGCCGCGCAACATGATCGGCCGCGAGAAGCGGGTCGTGGCGCTGGAGCAATACCTTTCGCAAGTGCACATCTATGACCCCGTGCTCGATGGCCTGCGTAGTGCCGTGCGCTACGACCGCACCTATTTCGACAAGATCGTTGCTAGCCTGCTGCCGCTCTTGGAGAAGCTGACCACCGGAAAGATCGCGCCACTGCTCGCTCCGAACTACTCGGACTTGAACGACCTGCGGCCCATCTTTGATTGGATGCAGATCATCCGCAAACGCGCCGTGGTCTACGTCGGGCTGGACGCGCTATCGGACGCCGAAGTCGCGGCCGCCGTGGGCAACTCAATGTTTAGCGACCTGGTATCAGTCGCCGGCCACATCTACAAGTTTGGCATCGAGGAAGGTCTGCCGGGCCCATCGACCGGCGTGAAGGTGCCCATCAACGTCCACGCCGACGAGTTCAACGAACTGATGGGGGACGAATTCATACCGATGGTCAACAAGGGCGGCGGCGCCGGGATCCAAGTGACAGCCTACACGCAGACCCTTTCTGACATCGAGGCGCGCATGGGCAGCCGCGCCAAGGCCGGGCAGCTGATCGGCAACTTCAATAACCTGTTTATGCTGCGCGTGCGCGAGACCGCCACGGCCGAACTGCTGACGCGGCAACTGCCGAAGGTCGAGGTGTATGCCGCCACGGTGACGAGCGGCGCGATCGACAGCTCGGACCCGAGCGGCAACACCGCCTTTACCTCCAACACTCAGGATCGCATCAGCAGCACCAGCGTGCCGTTGATCGAGCCCGCGCACGTGGTCGCGTTGCCCAAGGGGCAATGCTTCGCGCTGATCGAAGGCGGAAATCTATGGAAGATCCGCATGCCGCTCCCCGCCGCCGACCCCGATGAGGTCATGCCAAAGGATCTCCAGGAACTCGCCGCCTACATGCGGCAGCACTATGGCGAGGCGGGTGACTGGTGGGCGAGTCAAGGCGTTCCTGTCTCGCAGAAACAAGCGTTTCCAGACGATCTGCAAGCGAACTCTCAGCAGACTACCGCGGCCAATGAGGCTGGTGGCGAAGACGTCGAAACATGAGCGATCCGGTCGTCGCAGCGCAGCGCCAGCAGGTCTACCAACAGGGGCTGGTCGCGAGTGTCATCAACTTGCCGTTCCGCATCTTTGGTGTGCTGTGCGGCTCACTGCTTTTGTGCATCGTGATCGAATGCATCGGGTTGCACTTCTTCTGGCCTCAACAGGGCTGGCGTCACGCGCAGAGCATGCTCAATCAGGAGTTGGCCCTGGTATCGGAGAGCTTTACGCGCAGCGTGATGGTGCAGGAACCAGGCCGCACCGCTCGGCATCTTGTCGAGCTGGCCTACGACTGGCTTTTCGTCAAAAGCGGGCTGCTCGACGTGATACGCGATGCCGCTACGCAGGCAAGCGCCGGTGTCCGCAGCCAGGCACATGATTTGCGCTACTACCTTAGCGTGGTCTATGTGCATGTTGAGAGCTACTTGATCGCCTCCGCCTACACTGCTCTCGTGTTTCTCGTGCGGCTGCTGGTGCTGACGCTGACCTTGCCGCTGTTTTGGATGGCCGCCTTCGTTGGCCTGGTGGATGGGCTAGTTCGGCGTGACGTGCGCAGCTTCGCAGCCGGCCGCGAATCGGGATTCGTCTACCACCGAGCGAAGGCGAGCCTGATGCCGCTGGCCATTCTGCCGTGGGTCATTTACCTGGCGCTGCCGGTGAGTGTTCATCCGCTGCTAATCCTGTTGCCCAGCGCGTCAATGCTGGGCGTAGCCGTATGCATCTCCGCCGCGACGTTCAAGAAGTATCTCTAGGCGATTTTGGAAGGTGAACGTGTCCGACTGCGCCTTGCCCGCAGCAAGGAACGTGTACTAGCCCCCACGCTTGGGGGCTGGCACTTTGTACCCTCTTCCCTCATGGCCGCGGCGGTCATCCCGACGTGTAGGTTCTGCGCACTCATGCCATATGTGCTCAGCAGCTTCTGGGAAGGGAAAAGCTTGCGCGCTGAAATGCCGCCGTTGGCGCAACATGATGCCGTCAATCTGGTTGTGCAGAAATCCTCTTTCTCTGCGGCGCATGACTGCGGCGCGCTGCAGTATTGACACCATCCACTTCACCAGGGGATGGCAACATGAAACAAACATGCCGACGCACTGGCGCATGGCCACGCCGGATGGTCATCTTGCTCCTGTTGCTTTCGTTCTCAAGTTTGCGTGCGGCCATGGCTTCCAATAGCGCCATGGAGCGTGAGCAACTCGGCGCCTTGGCGCGTCAGATTGAACTGGCGGACAGCATCGCAGCGCACGCCGCCAACACCGCAATGGATGAACGTGCCCGCTACCACTTCGATTATGCCCGGCTGCATGCTGACCTTGAGCGCATCCGTGCAGGCGTGCAGGACTACCTCGCCCCCGAGCGTGCCCAGCCGCGCGATCCCGTTCCCATCGCCGGCGACTACGTACGAAGCCATGAACCGCAGGAGTCATCGCCATGACGCTTGCCGCTGATCAAGTCGCCGCTTTCCAGGCCAACAGTGGCTTCACGCCTGCGACCGTCTCCACCGTTGTCCTCGGCTTCGTCTTCGCCGTTCTGCTGCTCTGGGGTGTTTGGGCGCTGCGTACCGCCTATGTCGGTTGGGCCGAGAACCGGACAACCGAGCGCCAGTTCGTCGGCGTGGCCGTACGATTCGTCGCGATGTACCTGACGCTGAGCTTCTTTCTCCTGTCCTGACCACCACGAAAGTTTGAATCGCTATGAAAACCTGTTCGATTTTCCATCGCGCCACATGTGTTGCCACCGCACTCGTTGCGCTAGGCATTACGGGCATGCCAAGCGCTTCGTTCGCTGCCGGCCTGCCGACTATGGAAGACCCATCGCGCGGCGCGGGTAAAGGCATCCTCCAAACGCTGCAGAACTACGGCTACGACATCGTGCTGCTGATTGCGCTGCTTGTGGTTTCCTCGATGTTCATCGGGGTCTGCTACCACGCTTATACGCGTTATGCCGAGATCCACACCGGCCGCGCTACCTGGGGCCAGTTCGGCCTCACGGTGGCGGTGGGCGCCATTCTGTTGGTCGTTGGCATCTGGCTGATGACCAAGGCCACCGGTGTGCTCTGAGGGCGTGCAGCGATGACTGGCTACCGCCAGAATCCGAGGCTGGCTGCGCAGGATGGTCTCAATGATGGGCTCGTCGTCTTCCTGCCGCATCGCTTGAACCGCCATCCGGTGGTGATACGCGGATTGACTGCCGACGAGCTGTGGGCCTGCGCCGGCCTGTCCGGTGTGGCCGGCTTCCTGACAGGCTTGGCGGCGGCCTGGCTGACCCAGAGTATTGCCATGGTGCCGACCCTGGTCGTCGTTGGCATCGGGATCGGCGTGTTCGGGGGTGGCGGCTTCCTGCGCCGAAAGAAGCGCGGTCGGCCTGACACCTGGCTATACCGCCAGCTCCAGTGGCGGCTCGCGCTGCGCTACCCCTCGCTGGCTGCTCAAGTAGGCGGACGGCAGATCATCACTTACTCTGGCTGGTGGACCACACGGCGCGAGTGGCCTTCCACATCCATTCGTCGGGGCGCCGCATGAGCCGGTTCAAGAACGAGGTCATGCACCTCGAGGCGCATGTCAAGACCTTGCGCCTAGCCGTGGCAGCGCTGTTCGCCCTGGCCCTGGTGCTGGGGTTCGGCTGGTGGAGCGCGCCGAAGACCCTGACCATCCACGTGCCCCCTGATCTGCGTTCGGGTAGCACCCGAAAGTGGTGGGACGTGCCTCCGGAAAACGTCTACGCCTTTACCTTCTACATCTGGCAGCAGACCCAGCGCTGGCCGGCCAATGGCGAGGAGGACTACCCGCGCAATCTCAAGGCGCTGTCCGCTTACTTCACGCCTGGGTGCCGGTCCTTCCTGCAACAGGACTACGAATTGCGGCGAAACAACGGCGAACTGCGCCAACGGGTGCGCGGCATCTATGAGATCCCCGGCCGAGGCTACGGCGATGATCCCACGTCGCGTGTGCAAGTCGTGTCAGCAGCGGATTGGATCGTCACGCTCGAGGTAAGTGCCGACGAGTACCTCGGCTCCGAACAGGTCAAGCGCGCACTGGTGCGCTATGCCTTGAAGGTCGTTCGCTCGGATGTGGACCCAGAGCATAACCCCTTCGGCCTGGCGCTGGACTGCTATGCGAGGGCGCCGCAGCGCATTGAATCGGCGCCGGCAACTGTATCCGGCCCCCAACCTGCCGCTGTCAACCCTCTGCAAGGAGAAGCGCCATGAAGCGGCGTATCCTTTCGGCCTTGGCTGGCCTTCTGCTCGGCATGGCGCAAGTCTCCATCAGCCACGCTGTGGAGCTCCTGCGCTGGCAACGTTTGCCCCTGGCTGTGGCGCTAGTGGTCGGTCAGGAGCGCGTGATCTTCATCGATCGTAACGTGCGCGTCGGCCTGCCGGAGAACATCGCATCGCACCTGCGCGTGCAGAGCGCCGGCGGCGCGATCTATCTGCGCGCGAGCGAGCCGATTGCGCCCTCGCGGCTGCAACTGCAAGACGTGGAGTCCGGGGCGCTGATCCTGCTCGACATCGCTGCCGAGCCAGCCAAGGCAGGCCAGCCTTCGCTCGAGCCTGTGCGCATCATCGTGGGCGATGCGGCATCATCGCCGGCGAACGCTCTGGCCGGTACCGTCACAAGCGAGCACCAGCCGCGCGAGACGGCAGGCGCGGCGACGCGGCGCGCGAGCCCGGTGCCTGCGGTGCTGACACGCTATGCGGCACAAAACCTCTATGCACCGCTGCGCACGGTGGAGCCGGTGGCTGGCGTCCGCCGCGTGAATCTACGCCGCGATCTGGCTCTACACACATTGCTACCTGTGCTCCCGTTGCGCGCGCAGGCGCTGGCCGCGTGGCGGCTCGATGACCAGTGGGTGACGGCAGTGAAGCTCACTAACACGTCCGCACGGCGCTTGGTACTCGACCCGCGCGCACTGCAAGGCGATTTCGTCGCGGCAACCTTCCAGCATGCGACCTTGGGGCCGGCTGGCGCTTCGACCGACACCACCGTGGTCTATCTTGTTACCCGTGGCCATGGCCTGGCCGAGTCACTGCTGCCAAAGGTGGCAACCTTCGACGCCACCGCTAGCATGCCGGTGGCAGCCGCGCCCGGCCCGGCCGAAGGAGGAGGTCCCCATAATGAAAAGTAATCCCCTCCTCAAGTGGTTGCTGATCCCGATGGTGCTGTTGATGGTCTTCGCTGGCATCAGGCTCTTCTCAAATGATCATGGTGCCGAACCCGCCAGGCCAGATCGTGCCAATCCGCTCTCGCCTGAAGAGAGGAAAGCCTTGGGTATCGAGGGCGATACGCCGCGCGATACCGTTGCCACGCTGGTCGCCCAGGTCAAGCAACTGCGCAACGAACTACAGGCAGCGCTCAACGACAACAAGGACCAGAAGGCCGAGAACGAGCGCATGCGTGTCCGTGAGAGTGCGATTGACCAAAGCATCCAGACCGCATTGGAGGGCGAGCGCGGCCGCCTGCAACAGGAGCGTGATCAGATCGCAAACGATCGTCAGCAGACGCAGGACCGGTTACAAGACTTGCAGCGGCGCCTCGACGGGCTTTCTGGCGAGGGCGGGCAGCCCGACCTGCCCATCGGGCTGGGCCTGGAGGAGGGCGATGGCAAGCACAGGGGCGGCGCGCGCAAGAGTGGCGGCCTGCACTGGGTGGAACCAGATGACGCAACGCCTGTTAAGAGTGGCGATGTACGTAGCGGCCCGAATCAGCCCACCAGCTTCGGACCCGCGCAGAGAACTCTGACGGATATGGCTGAAAGCACTGCGAGCGCCGCCGCTGAGGCCGTCAGCAGCGCCGCAGAGACCTACGCCAAGCCGATCTACACGGTGCCGTCCAACTCGACACTCATTGGGTCGATTGCCATGACAGCGTTGATCGGACGTGTGCCGATCGACGGTACGGTCAACGACCCGTATCCCTTCAAGGTGTTGATCGGTCCGGACAACCTTACCGCCAACGGCATCGATATTCCCGACGTAGCCGGTGCAGTGGTGAGCGGCACCGCCTCGGGCGACTGGACACTTTCATGCGTGCGCGGCCAGGTCCGCAGCGTGACGTTCGTTTTCCAAGACGGAACTATCCAAAACGTGCCGCAGAAGAGTTCGCGCAGCCAGGGCGCCACCGGTGACCAGGCTAGCAGCACCGGCATGGACGGCAGCGCGGTGCGGGGTAGCTTGGGCTGGATCAGCGATCCCCACGGCGTCCCCTGCGTCTCCGGCGAGCGTCGCAGTAACGCGCAACAGTACCTCGGTTCGCAGGCGTTGATTACCGCGGCCGGCGCAGGCGCGGCCTCGCTCATCAAGTCGGACACCGGCAGTGTAGCCGTGGTCTCCAACAGCAACGGCTCGCTTGGTACGGTCGGCATTTCAGGCAACGAGGCCATGGGCCGCATTCTCGCCGGGGGTGTGCGCGACATGGCCGACTGGGTCAACAAGCTTTACGGGCAGGCCTTTGCCGCAATCTACGTGCAGCCCGGGGCCAAAGTCGCTGTCCATCTGGAGCAGCCCCTTAACATCGACTACGACGTCAAGGGGCGGCGGGTCAATCACCGCATCGGAGAAGCTCATGCGTCAGATCTGGACTGAAGCCGCCGCGATGCTGATTGCAGCCCTGGTGCTGGGAGGGTGTGCCACCAGCAAGGACAAGCTACTACCACAAGGCGATCACACAATGCTCGATGTCTGGCAACAGGAGACCGGCGGCAGTGCGGGAGGTGGTCAGCCCGCGAGACAACTGATCGATGTGCGTCAGGGCTTGCGCCGGCCGCTGACTGAGCCCGATGTAAAGAGCATGCCCGCGGCCAATGCAGCCTACACCCGCACCGCCGCCAACGAGATCTACCGCCAGTTCCACCGACTGCCCAACCCGGACCTCGTGATGTACGTCTTCCCGCATCTGTCCGGAAGCGATCCAGTGCCGGTGCCCGGCTACACCACGGTGTTTCCGCTTTACCAGCGGGTGCAGTACGCGATGCCGGGCGAACGTTTGGAGGATTACTAATGATCCGCTCATTCTTTAGGACGCGCCGGGCCGAAAGGGCAACCGGTGCCAGTGAACCGGCTGACGAGGCCTGGACTCGGCATGTGTCGTTACTGGCCGCGCATGGCATTACCGAGCCCGGCAGCGCGTTGGCCGCCGGCCGCCGCAACCCGGCCACCGAGGCGCACGCCCAGGCGCTCTATGATGTGGCCCCGTCCTTCGCCGATCTGCTGCCCTGGGTCGAATATCTTCCCGAATCGATGAGCATGCTGCTGGAGGACGGCGATTCGGTCGCGGCCTTCTTCGAGTTGGCCCCTGTCGGCACTGAAGGGCGCGAATTGGCCTGGCTGTGGCAGGCGCGCGACGCGCTGGAGAACGCGCTGCAGGATTCCTTCGATGAACTGGAAGAGCATCCCTGGGTGGTCCAGCTCTATGCTCAGGACGAGGCGAATTGGGACGGCTATCTGCGCACGCTGGCAGACTACGTCCGGCCACGTGCTCAGGGCATCGCCTTCAGCGAGTTCTATCTGCGCTTCTTCGCGCACCATCTGCGCGCGATCGCCAAGCCAGGCGGGCTCTTTGAGGACACCATGGTCACACGCTTGCCGTGGCGCGGCCAGGTCCGGCGCGTGCGCATGGTAGTCTACCGGCGCGCACCCGCGACAGCGGTTTCCCGACGCGGCCAGTCGCCCGAGCAGTCTCTCTGCACGATCTGTGATCGACTCGTGGGCGGGCTCGCCAATGCGGGCGTGAAGGCCCGCCGCATGCATGCGGCCGACATCCATGACTGGCTGCTGCGCTGGTTCAACCCGCATCCGACGCTGCTGGGGCCGAGTGCTGAAGATTGCGAGCGCTTCTACGCGCTGACCCGCTACCCCGAGGAGGGGGAAACAGGCGAGATCGAACTGGCTAGCGGCGACTTTGCCCAGCGCTTGTTCTTCGGGCAGCCGTGCTCGGACGTGGCCAACGGCGTCTGGCTCTTCGACGGGATGCCGCATCGGGTCATTGTGATGGACCGCCTGCGCATGCCTCCGGCGACGGGACACATAACCGGTGAGACTCGCAAGGGAAGCGATGCAGTCAATGCGCTATTCGACCAGATGCCGGAAGATACGGTGATGTGTCTTACCCTGGTCGCTACGCCTCAGGACGTGCTAGAGGCGCACCTGAACCACCTGAGCAAGAAATCGGTGGGCGAGACACTAGCTTCGGAGCAGACTCGCCAGGACGTGCAGCAGGCGCGCAGCATGATTGGCAGCGCGCACAAGCTCTACCGCGGCGCGCTGGTCTTCTACCTGCGGGGGCGCGACCTGCAGCAGCTTGACGCCCGCGGCCTGCAACTGGTCAACGTCATGCTCAACGCTGGTCTACAGTTGGTGCGCGAGGAAGACGAGGTGGCGCCGCTCAACAGCTACCTGCGTTGGTTGCCCTGCGTCTTCGACCCGGCCCTGGACAAGCGGCAGTGGTACACCCAGCTCATGTTCGCGCAGCACGCCGCGAACTTGGCGCCGGTGTGGGGCCGCAGCCAGGGCACGGGGCATCCGGGCATCACCTTTTTCAACCGTGGCGGCGGGCCGATCACCTTCGATCCGCTTAACCGGCTGGACAGGCAGATGAACGCGCATCTGTTTCTTTTCGGTCCCACCGGCTCGGGCAAGAGCGCCACGCTCAACAACATTCTGAATCAGATCACGGCGATCTACCGGCCGCGCCTGTTTATCGTCGAGGCGGGCAATAGCTTCGGTCTTTTCGGCGACTTTGCCTCGCGCCTGGGCCTGTCGGTCCACCGTGTCAAGCTCGCTCCCGGCGCTGGCGTGAGCTTGGCCCCTTTCGCCGACGCCTGGCGCCTGGTAGATACGCCTGGTGAAGTGCAAACGCTGGATGCCGATGACCTGGATGAGGACCGCGCCGAGACAACGCGGGTCGCAGACGCTGACGAGCAGCGCGATGTGCTCGGCGAGCTGGAGATCACGGCGCGGCTGATGATCACCGGCGGCGAAGACAAGGAAGAGACGCGGATGACGCGAGCAGACCGCAGCCTCATTCGTCAGTGCATCCTCGACGCGGCTCAGCGTTGTGTGGCCGATAAGCGAATGGTACTCACGCGCGATGTGCGCGACGCACTGCGCGGGCGCGCTCACGATTCGACGCTGCCGGAGATCCGTCGCGCCCGACTGGCGGAAATGGCCGACGCAATGGACATGTTCTGCCAGGGCGTGGATGGCGAAATGTTCGATCGGCCCGGTACGCCTTGGCCCGAAGCCGACATCACCGTCGTAGATCTGGCGACCTTCGCGCGCGAGGGCTACAACGCCCAGCTCTCCATCGCTTACATCAGCCTCATCAACACGGTGAACAACATCGCCGAGCGCGACCAGTTTCTCGGGCGGCCGATTATCAACGTGACCGATGAGGGGCACATTATCACCAAGAACCCGCTGCTTGCGCCCTACGTCGTCAAGATCACCAAGATGTGGCGCAAGCTCGGCGCCTGGTACTGGCTTGCGACTCAGAACCTTGATGATTTGCCCAAGGCGACCGAACCAATGCTCAACATGATTGAGTGGTGGATTTGCCTGTCGATGCCGCCGGATGAGGTAGAGAAAATCGCACGCTTCCGCGAGCTGAGCCCGGCACAGAAGGCGCTGATGGCGTCGGCACGCAAGGAGACGGGCAAGTATAGTGAGGGCGTGATCCTCTCCAAATCGATGGAAGTGTTGTTTCGTGCTGTCCCACCCAGCCTCTACTTGGCCCTGGCTCAGACGGAACCGGAGGAGAAAGCCGAGCGCTTCCAGTTGATGCAGCAGTACGGCATTGGCGAACTGGATGCTGCATTGAAGATCGCTCAGAGGATCGACTGCGCCCGCGGCATCGCATCGCTTCCGCTCGATGGATTGACGCCGTAAGGAGCGCATGATGCAACGTTCCGGCGCTACCCAATCCCGGCCCCTTCTTGCCGTACTGCTGGTGGCCGCCTCGCTGATAGGCGGAGGCGCCTGGCTGGTACTGCGTCCGCAGGCCATGGCGCCTGCTACTGTTCAGGTTGAGCCCCATGCCGAGGCGAAGACTGGGGGCACGACAGTACCCGGACCGCCTTGGCGCCGCGGCCGTTCTGACGCGCGCTTCACGGTGATCGAGTATGCCGACCTGGAATGCCAGTTCTGCCGAGCCTACTTCCCAGTTCTCAAGCGCTGGATCGATGAACACCCAGACGTAGCCTTGCAATGGCACCATCTGCCGCTCGCGATGCACGAGCCGGCCGCATCCGCCGAAGCCCGCCTCGTCGAATGCGTCGGTGCTGCCGGCGGCGATGCTGCGTTTTGGCAGGCGGTCGAATGGGTCTATACCCATACCCGCGGTAATGGCCAGGGCCTGCCGGAGGAACTGCGCTATCCCGACCTGTCGCCTGCCACGCAGCAGTGCTTGGCGTCCGAGCGGCCCAATGCAGTCATTCGCGCCCAAGCCGAGGAGGCGGCCAAGACCGGTGTCACGGCCACGCCGGCCCTGCTTCTACTGGACCGTGAGACGGGTAAGACGCTGCTGCTGCACGGGCCAGTCGAGGGCGATGCCTTGCTTTCGGCGCTCGATTTGCTTGCCGCTGGCGGCCACACCGCTGCCGATCCGTACAGTACTACAGATATGCCCGCCGCAATCGTCGGCGACATGCCCAGGTAGCCTCGATCTTCAAGGCTACGGCGCGGCGCGACCGCGTTGATCGAAACCCCGTTCGCATCGCATCCCTGGCGCGAACAGCCATCGCCACCGCGGTGGTGGATGCCTGTTTGTCCGATGCCTCATGCCGTCATCCATTGGAGGGTTTTGCCCTCCCGGGGCATGCGCCTCCGACTTTAACCATTGGAGGTTTGCAATGTCTTTCGTGTCTGATTCCACCCCGCAGTCGCTCGCTCTGCTTGCCGCGCAGCACGAGGATTGGATCATCCAGCAGGCCATCACCGTGCTGGAGAAGCGTGTCTTCAAGTCTGGTCCGGTGCTGAACGGTCTCGCGGCCGTGTGCGACTTCCTGCGCCTCAAACTGGTTGCGGAGCCCAACGAGGTGTTTGCAGCGGTGTTCCTCGACGCTCAGGACCGGGTACTCGCCTACGAGCCGCTGTTCAAGGGCTCGCGTAGCGAGGTCGCGGTGTATCCACGAGTCGTTGTTCAGCGCGCCTTGGCCCTCAACGCCTCGGCGCTCATCCTTGCGCATCAACATCCGTCCGGGATAACCGAGCCGTCGATGGCCGATCGAGTGCTCACGGACCAACTCAGTGTCGCCTTGGCGCTGGTGGATGTTCGTCTGCTGGAGCACGTCATCATCGGCAAGGGCACACCGTACTCGTTCGCCGAATCGGGGCTGCTGTAACCCGGTCACGGCGACGTTCCGGACGCGCATATTCCACCCTGCGGGAGCTTCGGCTCCCGCTTTTCTTGTCGCCAATGCAACGCGTTTCTTGCTGAGCCAACAAACGGAACGCGCGCAGTGCGTCTTGTTTGTCGAGGCGATGCCGCCTTCAGCGCTTGACTATGGCTCTGATCAGCTTCCAAGGATCCCGTGCATGTCAGCCCTTCTACTCAAGTTCTTGCCGGGGTGGCCGGCCCCAAGCTTCGCTGCTGTATTGCCAACCATGCTGATCACATTCTGCACGCCCGCTTTCGCCGCCGACGTGCTTGTCATCACCGACAGCCGCCATCCAGTACGAGCCATGGGCGGTGAGCGAATCATCGAACTGGACCTTCCCTCGCGGATCGAGGCCGAGCTGTCTGCGGGCCTGCCCGCAGATGCGATCCTCGCCGCCGACCTCGTGCGCAAGCGCCTACGCGAGGGCAAACTTCAGCGCCGGATAGGCCAGGCCTACCAAGGGTTCGCCGATGCTCGGGCCCTGGGCATCACCAAGGTGCCTGCCGTAGTGGTCGACGGCCGCTATGTGGTCTATGGCGAGCCGGACGTTGCGCGCGCCGTGGCGCGCATTGAAAACCATCGGAGGGAACAGCCATGAATCGCCTGCTCTTGCCACTCTCTCGCCGGTTTCGGCTGGCTATGGCTTTAGCGCTCCTGAGCGGTGCCGCGTCGGCATTCGCTTTGACCACGGCCACCATCGTGGCCTCTACTGCGTCGCCCGGCTGTCTGGAATACCGCGTCGTCGGCATCTGCTACTGGCTGTATTGCTCATGGTCGGGGTGCAGTGTGCGTACGTCGTTGAAAGTACGTCATTACGTGCCGGATGCGGTGGTATCGAGCTATTCGAATACCGGCGAGAACCCATGGATGGAAGTGCGTGCGATGAGCATGCCGAATGACACCGCCCAAGCCGGTGGCGACGGCACCGTGAACCATGGCAATGATTACAACGTGGCGAAGTTCAAGAACACCGACGTGATTGGGCATCCTGCGGGTTCGGTATTCAGCGAGTTCGCCAGGACCTTTGGTTACACCTGTCAGGGCGCGGGTACGGCTTTCATGCCGTACTTTCTGAGCACGCTCGACACGGCGGCCTGGCGCTACAACGTACCCGAGATGGTGTATCCGGAGGCGCTGACCTCTGGTATGCGAGAGATCGGTAGCGGCGTGACGGGGGATCTGTGGGGCAATGTCTATCCGCGCGGCGGATTCTTGCATCAGACCGATGACTACAAGAGCGCTGCCGTGGTCGCGCAGCGCGCGGGCGACGTCGTTACACGGCGCGCCCAGCCCCACGTCTATCAACCGCTGCTGGCGAATACCCGGGATGGTTACTGGCCGGCTGGCGCACTTTTGGAAGGCAACGCTTCCACCGGAAAGTGGCAAGAGCTGAGTCCGACGCTCTCGAACTCCTGTGCCGTTTTTCCACACAGCAGCCCGCGTGTGCAGGCCAAGCAGGGCGACTACGCCTGGGCGCTGTGGCGGCCCTATGCCTGTTGCCAGCGTCGGGGACAGGTCTTCCTTGGTAGCGTTGATTTAACATGAGGTTTCCCGATGAAGGTGTTCTATTCCTGTATGACAGGGCGTGCTAGGCCCTACGCGTTGATTATCGCGCTCGCTTGCGCCATCACGGCGGCAGCAGGCGTCACGTGGGCGCAGACCCATATCGACCGCAATGGCGCAAGCGCGAGCGGCAGCGTCATTGGCAATGACGTGCTCTACAGTGTGGGCGGTGGCCGGGCCGTGTCCATGAGCGGGGCTGGGAACATGAAAAGCATCGGCGTCGGTGTCGGCTGGAACAGCAACCTTATCTGCGGGGACATGAGTCTAACGACGACGCTGCAGAACCAGCTGAACGGTGCCACTAACGGCTTCCAGTCCATCATGTCCTCAGTGATCCAGAACGCCACCAGCGCCGTGGCGTCGCTGCCGGCGCTGATCATCCAGCGCGCGGATCCGGCGCTCTACAACCTGTTAGCCAACGGCGTGCTGCAGGCGCGCCTGGACTTCGACCGCTCCAAGATGACCTGCCGGGCCATCGCCAACCGGATGGCGGATTTGGCCGGCGGCCAGGCGGGCTGGGACCAACTCGCCGAGGGTATGGCGCTGCGCAATGCGGTGAGTAGTACCGATGCCGTGTCAGCTATCGCGCGGGCCGAATCGAACAAGGGCAACAACGGCGTGCCATGGGTAGGCGGCCGCAATGCGGGCGGCTCTAGCCAGAGTCCAATCAAGGTGGTGAGCGACGTAACGCGTGCGGGCTACAATTTTCTCAACGGGCGCGACGTCACGGAGACGTCATCGATTCCGCCTGCGTCCTGCGGCAATAGGCTGACGTGCCTCACGTGGTCCTCGCCACAGGCTGCTATCAACTTCGCCACCCGTGTGTTGGGCGAGCGCGAGCAGCGCACCTGCGACAACTGCACCAAGACGCAGACCACGCCGGGCGTCGGCCTCACGCCGGTGATTCAGGAAGAGTACGAAGCCAAGCTGCAGGCACTGCAGGAGCTGGTGACGGGTGTGAAGCCGACGACAGTAGCGAACCTCGAGGCGGCCGGCAGCAATTCGCTGCCGATCACCCGCGGCGTGATCGAAGCCCTGCGAGACGAGCCAGACCAGGATTTGCTGGGCAAGCGACTGGCTTCCGAGGTGGCGCTGTCAAGTGTGCTGGAGAAGGCCTTGCTGCTGCAGCGCACGCTGCTGACCGGCAAGAAGGAGCCGAACGTCGCAGCCAATGAGTTGGCCGTGAAGGAGGTCGACCGGGAGAACGGCACGCTGGAGCAGGAGATCAACAACGTCAAGATCGAGCTGGAGTTGCGGCGCACACTGGCCGGGAACTCCGCCTTGGCGATCGTGCAGCGCCACGACACCCGCGCCGGCGGATCGCGCGGCATCTTCGAGGGCGACACCACGCGCGATCGGCTCAAGGAAGTGCAGAAGCCGCGGAGCACGCCGTGACTGCCCGGACCTGGCTGCGGCCGGCCTGGCTGCTCAGCCGCCGCGTGGGCATTGTACTGCTGTGGATACTGGTGGCAGCCGGCATCTTCGTGGTTGTGAGTGTGGCCGGCATCCACGTCATCGGCAGCATCGACGGCTGGGAGCACTGGCTGCGTGCTCACGCGACCCATTTCCTCGTCTGGCGGCTGCTTCTCTACGGAGCGACGGCTTATGGCTGGTGGTGGATGCGCGGGCGCCTGCGGCAGCGCGAGCCATCGGGCGAAGCGCATCAACGCCTGCTGCGAGTCGAGATCGCGGCCGTGATCACCATCGTGCTGCTCGAAGGCAGCCAACTGCTGCGCCATGCCTGAAGCTGGGATGACCTCATGACCCTCTACACGACCGACTACCTGGAGTATTACCTGACCTTGGTGGGGTGGGTGGTCAACAACGGCATCTGGAACATCCTCGTGGAAAGCGGCCTGTTCGCGCTGCCGTTCGTTGCCATCGTGATCCACGAGTGGCTGCGCGCGAGGACAGAAGGCGCGGACGAGGGCAACAAGGGCGTGTTGTCCTCGATGCGCATCGAGAACCGCGTGTGGGTTGCGATCGTAGTGATCCTGTTTGCCGGCATCCCCTTGATTCCGGTTGATCTCAGCACGATCAAATTCGACACGAGCCGTTCCCGGCAGTGCCAAGTCAATGTCCCCCAGCCGGCCGATACGGGTTGGTCCAGCTCCTATACGACGCTCAATGACCAGAGCGCACTGGTGCCGGTGTGGTGGTTCTTCATGCACGCCATCTCGAAGGCAGTCACGGGCGCCGCGGTGGCGGCGATTCCTTGTGGAACTGACCTGCGGCAGATGCGCATGGATGTTGACGCCACGCGCATCGATAACCCGGTGCTGGCCCAGGAAGTTGGCGATTTCGTGCGTGATTGCTATGGCCCTTCGCGCGCCAAGCTGTTCATGAGCCGGCCGACGCTCTCCGACGAACAGATGAACGACGTCACCTGGATCGGTTCGGGCTACTTCCTCAACACCGCCGGCTTCTACGACACCTACCATTCGAGCACACCGCGCACGGCTTGGCCTTATGACGCGGCCCGCGATGCGGGGCTGGCCCAGGTGGACAGTGGCGGCGGCTACCCGACCTGCCGGCAATGGTGGTCCGATGGCAGCAGTGGGCTGCGCGCACGCCTGTTGGGCCAGGTCGATCCCGATCTGCTCTCTCGTATCGGGCGATGGGCGGGGTTCCTCTCGCAGAATGAGGTCAACGACTCGGTGGTCCGCGCCGTCGTCTCGCCCCGGCATCAGAAGATGAACCAGGGGGCCGTTTATACCGACTACGGCGGTCAGATCGAGAAGACGCTGCCCAACATTGTGGCGCGCGGCACTGGCGATCTCGGCCTAGCCGCCGGGTCGCCTGGTTTCTTCCCAGCCATGGACGTGGTGCGCCAGGCACTGCCGATGGTGCTGTCGCTGCTCAAGATGGCACTCGTCATCTGCATCCCACTGGTGCTGCTGTTCGGCACCTACGAGCTGAAGGCCGTGGTCGCTGTGAGCTGCGCCGAGTTCGCGCTGTTCTTCGTGGACTTCTGGTTCCAACTTGCGCGCTGGCTGGACAGCACGATCCTCGATGCACTCTACGGCTGGGCACTTGGTGCGAACCGGCCGCACTCAAACTTCGATCCCTTGATCGGCCTTAACAATGCCTTCGGCGACATGTTGCTGAACTTCGTCATGGCGACGATGTTCGTCATCTTGCCGACATTCTGGGTGGCCGCACTCGGGTGGGTAGGCGTGCGGGCTGGCGCCGCGCTTCAGTCATTGGGTGTGGGATCTAAGGAGGCTCAGGCTGCAGGAGGGAAAGGCTCCAGCATCGCCATGAAGGTTGTTAAGTGACCTGCTTAGTCTTGTTCGTCTTCGGGATCGTGTGGATCGATTCGATGACCATCATAAGAATACAGGCCATACCCGGCAGGACCGTGCTCCCATTCTGCCTTGTGTTCCTCGTCATAGCTTCCATTATCATTCCGAATGATAATGGCGCCGGCCAGAGCGAATGCAAGCAGCAACGCTAGCCATAATGTGGTGTAGAGCAACGGGCCGAGCTTGAGCACCATCAGCAAAGCCTTCGCAACGCCAGGCTTCCATCCTCGCGCCACCAGCCAATTCGTTGCCCTCCGGTCCAGCCGCACACAACTCTGCCACAGCCGGCCCAGGGTCCGGCCCACACCCTCCGCGAAAGTGGTTTGTGCAACGTGTTTCATCGTGGCTACCTCATGCTCGTCCTGCCCTGGCCCTCGATACTCGTTCTTGAATCCTGCACGGCTTTTTAAGCCGAGAGGCTGATTTCCCTGCAACATCCAATCAGACTGCGTGGCGTGCCCAAAATTCCGCGGGCGTGAGGACGGGGTACTGGCGGCCAGCAGCCCCTTGTCGCCGGTTATCAGGTGGTCGACCTTCGGCGCCAACAACGTGACAAGCCCTAGCCTGGTCAGTGGGGTCTCGCAGGAACCGACGGTCAATCCGACTTTGGCGAAGCCCGCATTGGCTGTGGCCTGAGAAGAACTGTTGAAGCTATATCCAAGGATCCAAAGTTTGCCCGTCATCCGAAATTCGCCATGCTCTCGTTGTTCCTACGCAGGAGAGTGCCGCCCAACACCGGCACCCCGTCTACGGCCACCATGGAGCCTCCTAAAGGGCTGACGCGGCCAGAATCGGCCGCGTCACTGCTGGCGACACCGCGCCGACAGAAGCTGCTGGAGCACATTTGGCAGCGCACTTCCGTCTCCCGCAACCAGTTCGCCACGTTGTACCGTGCGCCGTTGGAACGCTACGCCGAGCTGGTCCAACTGTTTCCGGCCTCGGAAAGCCACCACCATGCCTACCCCGGCGGCATGTTGGATCACGGACTGGAAACCGTCGCCTACGCGCTGAAGTTGCGACAAGCCCATCTCCTTCCGGCTGGCTCGACGCCGGAAGCTCAAGCTGCCCAAGCGGAAGCCTGGACCGCGGGCACGGCCTACGCGGCACTGCTGCACGATGTCGGCAAGGTCGCTGTGGATCTGCAGGTCGAGTATGGCGACGGCACTGTCTGGCATCCCTGGCATGGGCCACTTCGACTGCCGTACCGCTTTCGTTACCCCAAGAATCGCGAGTACCGGCTTCACGGCGCAGCAACGGGGCTGCTGTACGCTCGCCTGCTCGATACGGACATTCTCGACTGGCTGAGTGGGTATCCTGACTTGTGGACCGCCTTGCTTTATGTCCTGGCGGGCCAGAACGAGCACGCTGGCATGCTAGGCGAGCTGGTGGTTCAGGCCGATCAGGCCTCGGTCGCTCAGGAGCTCGGCGGTGATCCGAGTAAGGCGCTGGCTGTGTCCCGCAACGCGTTGCAGCGGAAGCTGCTGGAGGGCCTGCGTTATCTGCTCAAGGAGGAGTTCAAGTTGAACCAGCCTCAGGCTTCCGATGGCTGGTTGACTCAGGATGCGCTCTGGTTAGTGAGCAAGACCGTTTCCGATAAGCTGCGGGCACACCTGTTGTCGCAGGGCATCGACGGGATTCCGGCGAGCAATACGGCCGTGTTCAACGTGCTGCAGGATCACGGCATCGCCTTACCCACTCTGGACGGCAAGGCGATCTGGAAAGGTACCGTGACAAGCGATGTCGGTTGGTCCCATACCTTCACGCTTCTGCGCCTCGCACCCTCGCTGATCTGGGAAGGAGATCAGCGGCCCCCATCGTTCACCGGTACGGTGACGGTAGTCCAGGAAGCGGGGGAGGCAACGAGTCTCGGATCGGTGCCGAGCAGTGCGCCTTCGCCCGCAACTCGGTCTTCGTCAGCTAGCCAGCCAACGGGCGATAGTGGCGAAGCGTTGGATCTGCTAGTCGCTCCCGGCGCAGCGTCGGCAGCTACCTTATCACTCACGGAAATCGACCCATCAGTTATAGAAGACCGGACCGTCGAGTCCGCAGAGTCGAGGGCGCCTATCGACTCGGTTTCCCTGGCACCCGCCTTAACTTCGGGACAGGAGCAAACGCCGTCAGGCGAGCATTTTGTTGCTTGGCTGCGCCGGCACATCGAAGCACGCACGCTCATCATCAATGACGCCAAGGCATTGGTGCATACGGTCGCCGATACCGTCTATCTAGTCAGCCCCGGTGTGTTCCAGCGCTATGCCCAAGAACATCCCAAAACCGCTTTCCTTGCCAAGCAAGCTCGAGTGCCCGATTGGCAATGGGTGCAGAAACGGTTCGAGAAACTGCACTTGCACTGCAAACAGCAGGACGGCGCGAATATCTGGACCTGCACCGTGGTGGGGCCGCGGAAGTCGCGGAGACTTCATGGCTACCTGTTGGAAGATCCGCGAGTCCTGTTCTCCGACATGCCGCCGAACAACCCTTACCTGTCGCTATCCCCGTCCGCCAGTTCTGGGCAGGAGTCACCGCGTGTAGTCCCGGCCTAAATAGCATAAGGTCGCGCAGTGGGCATCTTCCATGGAACTGAAGGAGGGGCTGCGACGCAAGCGGGGGCGTAATTTCAATTTTGATCGGCGTTCCGTCTGACTTTGACGCCCCTGAGCGAGCGCGAGGGAGCCGGCAATATGTGCGATTCCTAACTCCTGGACACATGCTTTGGATTGATGGTCTTGCAGTGAGCCGTCACTTGCGGCGTGGGCTACGCAAGGAATGTTTGGACCGCAGGAGGTCAGTGAACTGCCGAATGAAGCTGATCACAAGCGCTCTTTCATCCGGCTCTAGGTCCTTCAAGGCATCTGATACCACAGCAGTCTGATCATCAATATGCCTTGAGCCCCGACGCAATAGATCGTCCACCGTGCAATCCAATGCATCGCTTAGTTGCTGGAGGCGATATAGCGTTGGAACACGAGTGCCGCGTTCCCAGCGGCTGACTGCTTCCTGTTCCAAGTTGATCATCTCCGCCAGCTTCGCCTGAGTCAGGCCGCGAGCACGTCGCTGCGCGGCAATAGCAGATCCAACACGGGCCGCAATGGCTGCGTCCTGTGCATCTTCGCCAAGGGGTGTTGATCGAATAGGCATAGGACACAATGGTGGTATCTATTCCATTTGCGATGAACATCCTAAATGGAATAAATAAGTCCTAAATGGTTGATTTGTCGCTCGAGTCAGGGTAAGGTGGAGTACCGATGCTACCTAAAGGCTAGACGCGGGCTGCCGGTGAAAGGATTGCCCCGCGGCAATGCCGAGCCCAGCAGCGCCTAGCTTCTCCGTGGAGTGAAACGTTATGGAGGCTTTGACCATGAACCGATCCCTCATCACAGCGGAACAACGCGAGCAACTGCTCGCAAACGGCCGCGCGTACGCAACCGGCCACGCCAGCGACCCGCTGCCTGTGGTGCGGCTGTTTACGCCTGACGCGCATGCGACCTGGCTACTGGCCGCGCTCGACCCCGCCGATGGTGACACCGCATACGGTTTGTGCGACGTGGGTATCGGCATGCCCGAGCTGGGCCATGTGAAGCTGTCCGAACTGGCATCCATCGTTGGACCGCTCAAAAAGCCGATTCTTCGCGACCTGTACTTCCGGCCAAACCGATCGCTATCGGCGTATGCGCAGCTGGCGCAGGTAGACGGTTCGATCCCCGACTGACCGAGCCCGCCGGCCGTTCCGCTAGCCGGACCGGCCGCCCTCTGCTGCACCTCATTGGTTGCAGCAGTCGATTCCACACAAAGCGACCAGCATGGAAAGACGGTGCGCACGACTTGATGTCCGCGCACCAACTGTGCATTTCCTTACAGGCGTGGCGCACCGGACGATGCCTGATCGGCATCCCTCACGCGCAAACGATGGGGTCTTGGTCTCAAAAGGACCGGCCCTGACCGAAGTCCATTGATCACTACCTGACGAGGACCGAACGTGAATCCACAACAAGAACCGCATGTGAATCTCCTGAGCGTACCGGGCGGCGTCTTACCCGCACCGGCGCGCACGCTGGCTGCTCGCGACTACAAGACCTTGGGTCTTGCCGCCCTCGGCGGCACGCTTGAATTCTATGACTTCGTCATCTACGTCTTCTTCGTCACGGTGTTGGGCGCGCTATTCTTCCCGCCCAACATGCCAGATTGGCTGCGACAACTGCAGACGTTCGGCATTTTCGCCGCCGGCTACCTGGCACGCCCGCTGGGCGGCATCGTGATCGCCCACTTTGGTGACCGGCTTGGCCGCAAGCGCATGTTCACGCTGTCGATCTTGCTGATGGCAGCGCCCACGCTGATGATCGGCCTGCTGCCCACCTACGCCAGCATCGGCGTCGCGGCACCGCTGCTGCTGCTGGCGATGCGCGTGCTGCAGGGCGCGGCCATCGGTGGCGAGATGCCTGGTGCCTGGGTGTTTGTCGGCGAACACGTGCCGAGCCGGCACTACGGTTTCGGCATCGGGACCCTGACCTCGGGCATCACGGGTGGCATCCTGCTGGGTTCGCTCGTGGCGGTCGCCATCAATCGCCACTACACGCCTGAGCAGGTGAGCGATTTCGCCTGGCGCATCCCTTTTATCCTGGGCGGCGTCTTCGGACTTGTGTCGGTGTACCTGCGCCGTTTTCTGCACGAGACACCCGTGTTCCGCGAGTTGGCTAGCCGCAGCAACCTGGCGCGCGAACTGCCGATCCGCACCGTGCTGCGCGAGCACCGCTCGGCCAGCCTGTTCGTCGCATTGCTGACCTGGGTACTTTCTACCTCTATCGTCGTGGTGGTGCTGTACACGCCCGCCTACCTACAGAAGGTGCACCACATTCCCGCCGCGCTTGCGCTCGAGACCAATGCCTTCGCTACGCTCGCGCTGACCATCGGCTGCGTGATCGTCGGTTGGGCGAGCGACCGCATTGGCACGCGCGCCGTCATGCTGATCGGCTGGGGCGGACTTCTCATGACCGCTTACCTCTTCTACGGCAGCCTGCCCGGCACGCCTGGCACGCTGTTCTGGCACTACGGACTGCTGGGTCTGTTCGTCGGCACCGTCGCCACCGTGCCGATTGCCGGCGTGCGCGCCTTTCCGGCACCAGTGCGGTTCACCGGTCTCTCGTTCGCCTACAACATGTCTTACGCAGTTTTTGGCGGCCTCACGCCGATGATTCTCACGCTGTGGCTGCAGCACGACGCAATGGCGCCGGCTCACTATGTGGCAGTGCTGGCCGCTGTCGGATTCTCGCTAGCGCTCTGGCCCCTCGCCAAATGCGGCCATGCCATGCGCAATGGCGTGGCCAGCACGGCTGGCCAAGTCGGGCGATAACGAAGGAGCAACGAAATGAATGCGACGGAAAACACGCCACCAGTACGCCTACTGACTCCCGCCGAGCTGGCTGTCTGCATCAAGGTATTCCGCGACGCCCGGCAATGGACGCAAGAGCAGCTAGCCGTGATCGCAGGACTCAACGTGCGGACCGTTCAGCGCGTCGAACAAGGCTGGCCCGCTGGCCCCGACATCTGCCGGGCGCTGGCCAGCGCGTTCGATTTCCTGGACATCGACGCGCTTAACAAGCCATTCGCGATTCCACCAGAAGACGAACTCAAGGCAGCGCAGGAACAGTTCGACCGGGAGCACGTCACCTTCGCGGCGATTCGGCTGACCACGGGTAAGCAGTTGGCGGAGCTGGCGCAGACCAGCACGATGGACATGTCGGAGCTGGCCTTCGAAATGGGCGGCGAAGCGGACAAACGCTTCGCCGCACTGATGGAATATTTCCGTAACTACCGCGATGCCCTGGACGCCTATACCGAAGCAGAGAAGCGCGAGGCGTCGGACACGATGCAAGCCAACATCGATGTGCTCAAGACCCTTGGCGTTTCGCTCTGCTATGCCGAGCGCCAAGTGCTGCTGAAGGGAAGCTCGGACCCGGACAGGCCAATGCCAGCTAACGTCCTGTACGTGATCGGGTTTCCGCTCGGCAAGGAACCCAAGCTATTCGCCACGCCAGCTTCCGTTGATATCCGTCTGTAGAAGGGCTGAAGGGTCAAGATTCGCGCTTGCAAGCGCCGCTCCAAGCCCAACCATCCGACTCGCCCCAGGCATGGGGCTTGAGGAAGAAGGCAGACGCGCACTGACAAACAGGTCGCCTGGTATTGAGCACGAGAGGTACAGCGTGCACAGCCCATGAACTAGCCGAACACTGCCAGCTATCCCCAGGGGATAGCTGGCACAGCCGGCCTTCCAACGGCTGGAACACGTAGCCTACCTAAAAGGCCTTTTATAACCTTTTAAAGGTAAGGGGAATATGGAGCCCTGGCTCACCAGTGCTACTAGGGCGATGTGGAGCCGCTCACCTGGCTGCTGGGTGTACCGGCCAGCCTGACGCCGGCTGGTGTGTAGCGGCTGGCACGATGGCGCACGGCTGTGTGCCGCCATCATTCCAACTCGCAACGTCAGGACGCCGCCACCTTGACCACCGATTTCTTCGCCCGCTTTGAAGCGGAATGCGTGCCGCGCATCGCCGCCGCGATTGGCCAGCATGACCGGCGCTTGCAACTCCACTCCCTGCCCGCCGAGGCCCCCGGCCGGCCGCCGCGCCTGCGCGTGACCGGGGAGGGTCCGCCGGACCTGCGGCGCCACCCTTATGCGCTGGATATCACGCTGGCATGGGATGGGCTTGAGGTGCAGCGCTTGTTCGCGGGGGGTGGCGAGGTGCGCCTTGCCGGTTACCTGGCGGCGTTGCCGGCCAAACTGCGCGCCTGGCAGGAACCGCGCGGGATCGACTTCCGCTCGCTATCGCAGGCTGACCCGGCGATCCTGATCGGCGGGCTGGAATTCGAGCACTGAGCCTGGTGCACTGGCTCAGCCAGCCACCCGCAGCCGGCATACCGCGCTTTCCGTTTGCCCCGGCGCGATCCAGCGCAGCCCCTGGCCGTGGTGGATCGCGTCGGGCAGGCCTGCCCACGGTTCCACGCAATAGAAGTCAGAGGTTTCGTTTTCGGACCAGGTCGTCACGGCATGCCATGGCGCGCTGCCGGCGAGGTCGAGTTCGAACGTGACGCGGCGGTCTGGCATCGCCAGCGTGGCGGACGGGCTGTCGCGGAAGACGTGGAACGTGTCCTGCAGGCGTGGATCGTCCAGCTGGTAAGTCGTCTCGCCTGGCTCTGCGGGCCCGGGGCTGCCATCGGGTAGCTGGCGCATGCGGTCCGTGCCCGCCAATGCCAGCGATGCGGTGGCACGTTGCGCGTGCGGCAGCGCGAAATAGAAATGGTGGCCGGGATAGCAGGGCAGGCGCTGCGTGCCGGTATTGGTGGTGCGCAGTGTGACCTCGAGGCCGTCGGGCAGCAAGCGGTAGATGGCGTCGAAGGCGAATGCAAAGGGGTAGCCGGCGCGCGTTGCATCGCTGTCGCGCAGCGTCATCGTGATCGCGCCTTGTGCGTCGATGGCGCTCACGTCGAAGGGCAGGTCGCGCGCAAAGCCGTGCTGCGCCAGCGTGTGCACCGTCCCTTGTCCGTCGCGCCACTGCCCGGGATTGCCATTGGCAAAATGCCGGCCGATAAACGGAAACAGCAGCGGGTTGCCGCCGCGGACCTTGGCCGGGCGGGACCAGTCGGCGGCGTCCGGCCAGTAGAGGATGTCCTGTCCGCGGTGCACCCAGCGGACCAGCCGGCCGCCGTGTTGCGGGGCGAGCAGCAGGAACGTGTCGGCATCGCCGATCCGGACCAGTGGCTGGCCCTGGAAGTCTTGTGTCGGAAGCAATGGCATGTTGTTCGTTGGTGCCGCGCCGTGCGCGTGCCGCCCGGCGCAGCTGCCATGATAAGCCAGGCCAGCGCGCTGCCGTCCTAGCTGCTGGTGTAGATGGTGTTGCGCACCAGCGGGTACACCTGCGTCTCCCATCGCCTGCCGTTGAACACGCCATAGTGCCCGACTCCGGTCTGCACATGATGCATGCGCATGTAGGGGCTCAGGCTGGCGCACAGGTCTTGCGCCGCCACGGTCTGGCCGATGGCGCAGATATCGTCGCGCTCGCCCTCCACGGTCAGCAGGGCGGTGCGGTGGATGGCGCGCGTGCACACACGGCGACCGCTCACGTCAAGCAGGCCCTGGGCCAGCAGGAAGCGCTGGAATACCAGGCTGACGGTTTCCAGGTAGAACTCCGCGGTCAGGTCCATGGTGGCGAAGTACTCGATGTAGAAGTCGCGGATGGCGTCGGCCTTGTCGTGCTCGCCGCGCTCGCGCAGGGCGTAAAGCTCGCGCAGCGCCTGTTCGTGCCGCTCCGGGTTCATGCTCATGAAGGCCAGCAGCTGCACGTGGCCCGGGTAGACGCGCCGCATCGCGCCGGCAAAGCGCAGCGGCACCATGCCAATCAAGGTGCGCTCAAACCATTCGAGGGATTGGCTCATGGCCAGCACGTTGACCTTGGTCGGATTGACGCGCGCGTCGATGGGGCCGGCCATCAGCGTCAGGCTGGGCGGCTGGGCAGGGTCTTCGTCCTCGGCCATGAGTGCGGCCGCCGCCAGCGCTGCCACGGTTGGCTGGCAAATCGCCACCAGATGCGTGCCGCCGCCCAGCGTCTGCAGGAAGCCGATCAGGTGCTGCACGAATTCATCGAAGCCGAAGCGCCCGGCCAGCAGCGGAATGTCGCGGGGGTTGTGCCAGTCAGTGAGATAGACGTCGTGGTCGGCCAGCATGGTCTGGACCGTGCCGCGCAGCAGCGTGGCGAAGTGGCCGGACATCGGCGCCACCAGCAGCACGCGCGGCTGGCCGACGATGCCGTGGCGGCGGAAGTGCAGCAGCGAGCAGAACGGCGTGCGCGCGACGACTTCCTCGGTGACCGGCACCGGCTGTCCGCCGACGGTGGCGTGGTCGATGCCGAAGGCCGGCCGGTGGTGTGTGAGCCGCACCAGCGCGATGAGCTCGCAGGCGGCGCGCAGGCGGGGCACCGCATCGAAACCGCCGGACCTGGGATTCGCCGCCAGCGTCGCGGCAGCCAACTCCGCCAGCGTGCAGGCCGGCAGTATCATGTCCGCGTAGATCTGGTAGGCGTGGTACAGCATGGCTCGGCTCCCCGCTATTCTGGTACTTGCCAGCCGCAATATGTATGCCATCAGTTTAGACCTGGCACGCGCCTTGCGCTTTGTGCGGTGAGCGGGGCGGACGATGCCGCGCAAGTAGCGAGGCATGCGCCTGGCGCATGGGCGTGGCGCCGCTTCGCGGCGCATTGCGCGCAGCGGCTTCAGACTGGTGCCTGCCGGATGCACTGCATAGGTGCGCGGCCATGAGCGGCAACAAGCAGTAAAGGAGGCGCGATGTCCAAGACCACACTCACCATCAGCAGCAAGACCTATTCCTCATGGTCGCTGCGCGGCTGGCTGCTGGCGCGCTTTGCCGGCCTGGAATTCGAAGAAGTGGTGGTGCCGCCGGACGACGCCGCGGCGCGTGCGGAAATCCTGCTGCTGTCCCCGTCGATCCTGGTGCCGTGCCTGCGCCACCACGGCGTGACGGTGTGGGACACGCTGGCGATCGCCGAATACCTGAACGAAATCCACCCCAAGGCCGGCCTGCTGCCGGAAGACCGCGCCGCGCGTGCCCACTGCCGCGCCATCTGCGGCGAGATGCATTCCGGGTTTGCCGCGATGCGTTCGGCGCTGCCGATGAACCTGAAGGGGCATTTCCCCGGGATGAAGGTGTGGTCGCGTGCGCAGGCGGACATCGACCGCATCACGGCGATCTGGACCGAATGCCTGACGCGCTATGGCGGGCCTTACCTGTTCGGCACGCGCACCATGGCCGACGCCATGTACGCGCCGGTGGTGACGCGCTTTGTCACCTATGGCGTGATGCTCGATCCCGTGCCGGTTGCCTACTGCAAGCAGATCCTGTCGATGCCGGAACTTCAGGAGTGGATCGCGGCGGCGCGCGAGGAACCCGACGAAATCAGCGAACTCGATGTGGAGTTCTGATGTCCTCGCTGGCAACCGCCGCGGCCGCCGGCGTTACGCCGTGGCGGGGTCGGCCTGCCGTGCCTTCAGGAAGCGTTCGGCGTAGTCGAAGTACCAGTCGAGCGTGTCCGGGTTGGCCATCGCATCGCGGTTGGCGATGCCCTGTGGCGCATGGCCGAGCAGCAGCTTCTTGATCGGCACTTCCATCTTCTTGCCCGACAGCGTGCGCGGCACGCCGGGTGCCTGCACGATCTCGTTGGGCACGTGGCGCGAGGACAGCGCTTCGCGGATGCGCAGGCGCAGGGTGTCGCGCAGCGCATCATCCAGCACCAGGCCTTCGCGCAGCACCACAAACAGCGGCATGTAGGACTCGCGGCCCAGGTATTCCAGGTCGACCACCATGCTGTCGAGCACTTCCGGCAGGTCTTCCACCACGCGGTACAGCTCGCTGGTGCCCATGCGGATGCCGTGGCGGTTGATGGTGGCGTCCGAGCGCCCGTAGATCACCGCGCCGCCGCGCTTTGTGATCTTGATCCAGTCGCCATGCCGCCAGACGCCGGGATAGGTGTCGAAATAGCTGTCGCGATAGCGCTTGCCGTCGGCGTCGCCCCACAGGTAGAGCGGCATCGACGGCATCGGCTCGGTGCAGACCAGTTCGCCCACCGCGTCGAGCAGCGGCTGGCCGTTGTCGTCGAAGGCCTCCACTTTGGCGCCCAGGCAGCGGCATTGCATCTCGCCGGAATAGACCGGCAGCAGCGGGCAGCCGGCGACGAAGGAGCCGGCAAAGTCGGTGCCGCCCGACATCGGCACCAGCCAGATGTCTTCGCGCACATGGCGGTAGATCCAGTCGTAGGCCTCCACCGGCAGCGGCGAACCGGTCGAGCCGAGCCCGCGCAGGCGCGACACGTCGGCGATGCGTGCCGGTTCGATGCCGGCCTTCATGCAGTTGATGAAGAAGGCCGCGCCGGCGCCGAACAGCGTCACACCGGCGTCGTCGACAAAGCGCCACAGCACGCCCGCGTCGGGCCAGGCCGGGTTGCCGTCATACAGCGCGATGGTGGTGCCCAGCAGCAGCCCGGCCACCTGCGCGTTCCACATGATCCAGCCGCTGCTGCTGTACCAGTGGAAGACATCGTCCGGGCCCAGGTTGTTATGGAAGGCCATCAGCTTGAGCTGCTCGATGACGATGCCGCCATGGCCATGCACGATCGGCTTGGGCATGCCGGTGGTGCCGGACGAATAGACGATCCACAGCGGATGGTCGAACGGCACCGGCTCGATCGCCAGCGGCACGTCGTGCGCCAGCACCTCCTGCCAGGCATGCGCGCGCACGCCGGCAGGCGGCGCTGCAGGGCTGCCGATCTGCGGCACCAGCACCAGGTCGGTCAGCGAGGGCAGGGCGGCGATCAGGTCGGCAAGCACCGGGGTGCGGTCGTAGACCTTGCCGCCATAGCGGTAGCCGTCGACGGCGATCAGCACCTTGGGCCCGATCTGGCGGAAGCGGTCGATCACCGCCACCTGGCCCATGTCCGGCGCGCAGCCCGACCAGACCGCACCCAGGCTGGCGGTGGCCAGGAAGGCGACGATGGTGGCGGGGATATTGGGCAGGTAGCCGGCAACGCGGTCGCCGCGCTGCACGCCCATCTGGCGCAGCACATGCGCCAGCGACGCCACCTGCGCTTGCAGCATGTCCCAGCTGACATCGGCCAGCGGCTGGGCCTCGCCGGCATGGCGGATCGCGGTGCGCTGGCGGGCGCTGCCCGCACCGGCGTGGCGGAATACCTGCTGCACGTAGTTCAGCGTGGCACCCTCGAACCAGCGCGCGCCCGGCATGGTGCGGCGGTCCAGCACCTGCGTGGCGGGCGTGTCGAAGCGTACGTCGAAATAGGCGCGCACGGCGTCCCAGAAGGCTTCCAGCTCGGTGACCGACCACTGCCAGAGGCTGTCGTAGTCGTCAAAGGCCAGGCCGCGCTCGGCCCGCAGCCAGTGCATGAAGCGCGCGACCTGGCTGCTGTCGCGGAACGCCGCGGAGGGCGTCCACATCAGGTTCCCTTCGGTCAGAGGGGCGGGGGTGCTCATGTCTCCTCCTCGGGCCCGTCTGTCGCGGGCATCGGATGGTGGCGATGGGTATGCCGGGTGCCTGTGGCGGCAGCTGGCATCAGCCTGCCATGATAACGGCCCTTAGGTTCAGTTGCCGGCCGGACGCTCGAACAGGCTTTCCCACATGGTGTCGACCTTCGCCTTGACCGCGGCATCCATGGAGATCGGCGTGCCCCATTCCCGCGTGGTCTCGCCCGGCCACTTGTCGGTCGCGTCGATGCCCATCTTGGAGCCCAGGCCCGACACCGGCGAGGCGAAGTCCAGATAATCGATCGGGGTGTTGTCGACCAGCACCGTGTCGCGGCTGGGATCGACCCGGGTGGTGATGGCCCAGATCACTTCCTTCCAGTCGCGCACGTCGACATCGTCATCGACCACCACGATGAACTTCGTATACATGAACTGCCGCAGGAAGCTCCACACGCCGAACATCACGCGCTTGGCATGGCCGGCGTACTGCTTCTTCATGCGCACCAGCGCCATGCGGTAGCTGCAGCCCTCGGGCGGCAGGTAGAAGTCGGTGATCTCCGGGAACTGCTTCTGCAGCAGCGGCACGAACACTTCGTTCAGCGCCACGCCCAGCACCGCCGGCTCGTCGGGCGGCTTGCCGGTGTAGGTGGAGTGGTAGATCGGGTCGCGCCGCATGGTGATGCGGTCGATGGTGAACACCGGGAACCAGTCCTGCTCGTTGTAATAGCCGGTGTGGTCGCCGAACGGGCCTTCCAGCGCATGCTGGTAGCCGGACGGGTGGTTCGGGTCGGGCTGGATATGGCCTTCCAGCACGATTTCGGCAGAGGCCGGCACGCTCAGCTCGGACAGCGTCGGCGTGAGGCAGCCGGCCAGCGCCGTGCGGCTGCCGCGCAGCAGGCCGGCGAACTGGTACTCGGACAGCGTATCGGGCACCGGCGTCACCGCGCCCAGGATGGTGGCGGGGTCGGCGCCCAGCGCTACCGCGATCGGGAACGGCTTGCCGGGGTTGGCCAGCGCATGCTCGCGGAAATCGAGCGCGCCGCCGCGGTGCGCCAGCCAGCGCATGATGACCTGGTTGCGGCCGATCACCTGCTGGCGGTAGATGCCCAGGTTCTGGCGCTTCTTGTGCGGGCCCTTGGTCACCACCAGGCCCCAGGTGATCAGCGGCGCAGCGTCGCCGGGCCAGCAGGTCTGGATCGGCAGGCGCGCCAGGTCGACGTCGTTGCCCTCCCACACCACCTCCTGGCAGGCCGGGCTGCTGACGCGCTTTGGTGCCATATCCCACACAGATTTGGCCAGCGTGAACAGCTTGCCGGCCTCGCGCAAACCGCGCGGCGGCTCCGGTTCCTTCAGTGCTGACAAGACCCGGCCGATGTCGCGCAGGTCTTCCATCGATTCGGCGCCCATGCCAAGTGCGACTCTGTGTGTCGTGCCGAACAGATTGGCCAGTACGGGGACGCTATAGATACCGCCATCGGTGCTGGCTCCGGAAGGTTTCTCAAAAAGGACCGCGGGGCCTCCAGCGCGCAGCAGCCGGTCGCAGACTTCGGTCATTTCCAGGTTGGGCGCGACCGGCCGGGCGATGCGCCGTAGCTCGCCAATGCCTTCGAGTTGGCCGATGAAATCGCGCAAGTCTTTGTATTGCATAGTGAATTCTGTTGTGGTGCGGGGCGGGGGAAAGCGTCCGCAAGGCGGCGTCCAAGTCGGTGACGATACACATTCACCGGCGCCGCGGCAAAAAAATCATCAAAACCAAGCCGCGCAAATTGTAAGTTTTTTGTCACTGACAGCGTACTTTTCCGAGCGACCAGCCAAGGCCAGGCCTGCGTTTGCGGGCAATCGGGTGCTCCGATGCCGACATGGCAACCATTGTTACAAATAACTATAAGTAGTAGAAATCGAAGTTATTATTCTTGACGGGATATAACACCGTTCCTACAATCCGGTCTTGCTCCATGGAGTGTTGCGTCGCAACATGGATTTTCCCCCTGTGTCAAGGGGTGCACATCAAGTAAATGTGCCAGAAAGTCCCTCCAGCAAAGACCGATGGTCAGGCCCGAATGCAAGCGGGCCGGCCGGTCGCCTCCGGCGACTTGCCGGAGCGTAGTGAGTTTAGTCGTGGCAGGGTGCGCTCCCCCAGAGCGTAGCCTGTTTCCAGTTGGGCGCACGGGGAGCGCCTGCCAACAGATGCTTGGTCGTCACTGCTAGACGGCGCGGCATCCTTACTTGAGTACGTTGAGATCGGGCGCGTGCCGCAGTCGGGCGCGCGAAGCGGGCAACGGATGGAGGTAAGCATGAGCGGTTGGAAAACCCTTCATCTTCCCGGCATCGGGCGGGCCTTGCAGGTCCGTCTCCGACAGCCGGTACCCGGAGTGAGTCGGGCATTGCAGGTCCGTCTCGCGCATCCGGTCGCGGGCCGCGCGTTGCGCGGTGGCCGCACAACGCTGAAGTACGCCCTGAACAGCCTGGGCGTGGTCGCGGTCGTTTCGGCCGTGTCGCTGTCGCTGAGCCAGGAATGGCGCACCACGCTGGCCGCGCTGCTGGCGGGTGACGAAGCACCCGCGGTGCTGGTTGGCGCCGCCATGTCGGCCGCGCCTGCCGTGGCCAGCACTGCCGTGCCGCCGCATTCGGCGGACGTCGCTGCGGCCAAGCTTGCCTTTGGCAAGGGTGGCCTGCCGACCGTGTCGGGCGTGGACGAATGGAGCCTGGCGGCTGCCGCCAAGGTGCCGTCGGTCGCGCACCTGGCCGCGCAGATCCCGGTGACGCGCGTGGCGATGGATGCCCGCAGCACCAGCACGCTGGGCACCGCCCGCGAACAGGCGGCCGTGGCCGACTACATCGCCCGCAAGTACCGCGTGGCGGCCCAGGCCACCGCGCAACTGGTGAAGGCGGCCTACCTGACCGGCCGCGAGGTCGGTATCGACCCGCTGCTGATCCTGGGCGTGATCGCGATCGAGTCCAGCTTCAACCCGTACGCTGAAAGCGGCGTGGGTGCGCAGGGCCTGATGCAGGTCATGACCAAGGTCCACCAGGACAAGTACGAGGCCGTCGGCGGCGTTGCCGCGGCGCTGAACCCGTACGCCAATATCAAGATCGGCGCGCTGGTGCTCAAGGACTGCATCGCCCGCGCTGGCTCGATCGAAGGCGGCCTGAAGTACTACGTCGGTGCCACCACGGCCACCGATGGCGGCTACGGCGCCAAGGTGCTGGCCGAGCGCGCCCGCCTGCGCCAGCTGCTGGGCGTGCGCAACGCGCCCGCCAACGCCGAAAAGCCGGTCGAGGTCAAGGCCCCTGCCGAGCACCTGGCTCCGAGCGAGAAGCTGGAAGCGAACAACGGTCCGCACAACGCCTGAGCGCGGATCGCCAATCAGAAAAGCACCCCGCGGGGTGCTTTTCTTTTGCCTGCTTCAGCCGCGGCAGAGGCCGGTCAGCGGAACAGCTTGCCGAGGCGCGCCATCGCCTCCTCGATGTTCTCGCGCGAGGTCGCGTACGAGATCCGGATGTAGTCCTTCGCCGTATACGGGCCGAAATCCTGCCCCGGCACCATGACCACGCCCGCATCGTGCAGCATCGCCTGCGTCAGCCGGTCGGCATCGCCGGCGGCGGGGTGGTTGACGCCGCGGCAGTCGGCATAGACATAGAAGGCGCCGTCCGGGCGCACCGGCACGCGCAGGCCAAGTGTCTCCAGCGCTGGCACGATCAGGTCGCGGCGGCGGCGGAACTCGGCCTTGCGTTCGTCGTAGATCGCCAGGGCCTCGGGGGTGAAGCAGGCCAGCGCGGCGTACTGCGCCACGGCCGACGCGCAGATAAACAGGTTCTGTGCGACCTTCTCGAAGGCGTCCACCAGCGCCTCCGGCACCACCAGCCAGCCCAGGCGCCAGCCCGTCATGTTGAAGTACTTGGAGAAGCTGTTCACCGTGACCACGTTCTCGTCCAGGCTCAGTGCCGAGACCGGCGGGGCGTCATAGGACAGCCCCTGGTAGATCTCGTCGAGGATGGCAAAGCCGTTGCGCGCGCGCACGGCCTGCAGGATGCGGGCGAGCTCGTCGGGCAGGATCGAGGTGCCGGTCGGGTTGGAGGGCGATGCCAGCAGCACGCCGCGCGTTTGCTCGCCCCAGTTGGCCTCGACCTGCGCGGCGGTCAGTTGGAAGCGCTCGGCCGGGCCGCTCGGGATCATGCGCGCGGCGCCGTCGAAGGCGGCGACGAAGTGCCGGTTGCACGGGTAGCTGGGGTCGGGCATCAGCACCTCGGCACCGATCTCGACCAGCACCGCGCACGCCAGCAGCAGCGCGCCCGAGGCGCCGGCCGTGACGATCACGCGCCGGGCCGGGATATCCAGCCCGTAGGCCGTCTTGTAATAGCCGGCGATGGCCTCGCGCAGCGGCTGGATGCCGAGCGCACCGGTGTACTGCGTGACGCCGCGGCGCATGGCGGCTTCGGCCGCGCGCACCACCGGCTCGGCGGCGGTGAAGTCCGGCTCGCCGATGCCCATGTGCACAATGTGGCGGCCGGCGCGCTCCAGCGCGGCGGCCTGCTTGGCCAGCTCCATCACGTGGAAGGCGTCGATATTGGCGAGGCGGGAGGCGGTGGCCAGGTGCTGCATGTCCATGGTGGTCCGGGACGGGCCTGGGGCCCGTTCAGCAAGAGGGTGGGTAGGAATGAAAACACCCGCCGGGGCGGGTGTCGTCTGCATCATTGCCGGCGCAAGCCAGCCGTGATGGCGTGGGCCGGCCCGCGGGCGGCTCGGTTGGCAACTCAGCGGCGCGCCGCGACCTCGGCCGCGCGCACCTGGGCGGCAAGCTTGTCCAGCACGCCGTTCACGTACTTGTAGCCCTCGACGCCGCCAAAGGTCTTGGTCAGCTCGACGGCTTCATTGATCACGACCTTGTACGGGATGTCGAGGCAGTGCACCAGCTCATAGCTGCCGACCAGCAGGGCGGCACGCTCCACCGGCGACAGCTCGTTCACGGTGCGGTCCAGGAAGGGCTCGAACGCGGCGGTCAGGCGGGCTTCTTCGCGCACCGCGCCGTTGAGCAGCGCGTCGAAGTGCTCGCGGTCGGCTTTGTTGAAGCCTTGCGCATCATGCAGGTGGGCCTGGATTGCGCCGATGTCGTTGCGGTTCAGCAGCCACTGGTACAGGCCCTGCAGCGCCAGCTCGCGCGAGCGGCGGCGCGCGCTCTTGGGCGGCGCCTTGGCCTCGGTGCGGGCCGCGGCGGGCTTGCCGCCGGCTGCCTTGCCGCCGTCGTTGTCGGGGGTGTTCGACGTATCACTCATCGTCGTCCTCGTCTTCATCTTCCTGGCCACGCAGCGAATCGAGCGCGACGACCAGGTTGGCCATCTCCACCGCGGCGCGGGCGCAGTCGCGGCCTTTCTCGCGGGTGCGGGCGTGGGCCTGCTCGTCGGTATCCACGGTCAGGATGCCATTGGCGATCGGCACATTGAAGTCCAGGCCGACGCGGGTGATGCCGGCGCCCGACTCGTTCGAGACCAGCTCGAAGTGGTAGGTCTCGCCGCGCACCACGGCGCCCAGTGCGACCAGGGCGTCGAACTGGCCGCTCTCGCACATCTTCTGCAGCGCCAGCGGGATTTCCAGCGCGCCGGGGACGGTCACCACCAGGGTGTCTTCGCCCTCGACGCCGAGCTTTTCCAGCTCGGCCACGCAGGCTTCGAGCAGCTCGGCGCAGACCGGCTCGTTGAAGCGGGCCTGCACGATGCCGATACGCAGGCCTTCACCGTCGAGGTTGCTGGGGTAGAAGCCGTGATCCATTGTTCAGTTCTCCAGTTTTCGGGGCGGCAACGGCGCTGGTGCGCGCTGCCGGGGTGTTCGGGTGGCGCAGGCTCAGTCGGCCTGGCCGTTCATGGGTTGGTAGCCGGTGACTTCGAGGTCGAAGCCGGTCATGCTGGGCATGCGCTGCGGCGACGCCAGCACGCGCATCCTGCCCACCCCGACGTCCTTCAGGATCTGCGCGCCCATGCCGTAGGTGCGCAGGTCCGGCTTTCGGCGCGGGCGCGACTGCGGCGCGTCCAGCGCGCTGAACTGCGTGAACAGCTGGTCGGCCGAGTCGCCGCAGTTCAGCAGCACCACCACGCCATTATCGGCGCCGGCGATGGCTTCCAGCGCGGCGGGGATGCTCCACGAGTGCGTGGTGCGCTTCACTTCCAGCAGGTCCAGCACCGAGAAGGGCTCGTGCACGCGCACCAGCGTTTCCTGGTCCGGCGCGGGCGAACCCTTGACCAGCGCCAGGTGCGCCTGGCCGGTGGGCTTGTCGCGGTAGGCGATGCTGCGGAAGGTGCCGTAGGGGGTCTGCATGTCGCGCTCGCCCACACGCTCGATAATGCTCTCAGTGCGGCTGCGGTAGTGGATCAGGTCGGCAATGGTGCCGATCTTCAGGTCATGTTCCTGCGCGAACTCGATCAGGTCCGGCAGGCGCGCCATGGTGCCGTCGTCCTTCATGATCTCGCAGATCACGGCCGCTGGCGTCAGGCCTGCCAGCGCGCCCAGGTCGCAGCCGGCCTCGGTATGGCCGGCGCGGATCAGCACACCGCCGGGCTGGGCCGTCAGCGGGAAGATATGGCCGGGCTGGACCAGGTCGGCCGACTTGGCGTCGCGGGCGACGGCGGCCTGCACGGTGCGGGCGCGGTCGGCGGCGGAAATGCCAGTGGTCACGCCTTCGGCGGCCTCGATCGACACGGTGAAGTTGGTGCCGTGCTGGGTGCCGTTGCGGCTGACCATCGGGTGCAGGTCCAGCTGGCGGCAGCGCTCGGCGGTCAGGGTCAGGCAGATCAGCCCGCGGCCGTGCTTGGCCATGAAATTGATCGCTTCCGGTGTGACGAAATCGGCAGCCAGCACCAGGTCGCCTTCATTCTCGCGGTCTTCCTCATCGACGAGGATGACCATGCGGCCGGCGCGGATGTCGGCAATGATGTCTTCGGTACGGGCGATTTTCATGGCGTGCTGAACGGCAAATTGGGGCGAATCGAGCGAAAAACCGGCGAATAGCTGGGGCAGGAACCATGGCCGCGGTTGAAAGCGGCCGGACTGAGGCGGGGCGTCGGGCCGGGCCGGCCAGGCCATATACGCCCGGCAGGTCGCCCAGTCAAGCCGGGTATTGTACGCCAAGGCAGGCAATGCGGGAGGCGACGGCACCGGAAAGTACGGCGCCTGCCTGAAGCGGGTGAGGAGTGCGGTGCTGCATGAGCCGCCCCGTTGCCGGCAGGGCGCCGGCGCCAGGCTCGGCCGGGGCCTATGCGGCGACGGCCAGCGGTGTGGCGTCGTGGCCTGCGGTGCGCAGCCGCGAGGTCCTGGCGATGCGCGCCCTGGCCGCGCGGGTCGCGTCAGCCAGCGCGAGCTCGCGCGTGAGGAAGCCGGCGTTGGGCTTGGTGAACCTGGCATGCGCGTCCAGCGCATAGGCCCATTCCCACTTGCCGAAGGTGACCTCGGCCAGTGTCACGACGACGTGGCAATGCTGATAGAAAAAACTCTCGCTCATGCTTGTTTCCTTTGTGGGACAGCACGCTGGCCATGGCCTGAAAGCCATGCGGGCCAGTGGCGGTCCGTCAGCCAGCCGCGCAGGTGCAGCCGGCTATGCTGTGTGTCGATGGCGGCGGCGCCGGCATCCTGGGCGATCTCGCAGAGCCGCCCCTTTGCGTGCGGGTCGCACGCGCAGATCATCATCAGCTGGCCTGCCGTCATTTGCCGCTTCTGCCGCCTCAGGCCGGCGCGCATGACCCGGGCACCGATCACGCTGCCCAGCCACCGGCCGATCACGGCGCCAAGCGCCATGCCGCCGAGGTAGGCCATGAAGCCCGCGGCCGCGTTGGCCGGCGTGCCGTAGCGGAACACGATCCAGGCCACCAGCAGTGCGCCGGCGACCAGGCCGGCCGCCGCGACTTCATTGCGATAGGTGATCTGCGCCGCGTGGGGCGAGGGCAGGCCTTCGGCCGGCTGGTCCTCGCGCAGGAAGAACCAAGGGCCGTCGATGCGTGCGAGAGTCGCGGCCAGCTCGCCAAGCTGCGCGTGCGCGCGCCTTGCCGCGGCAATGTCGTTCAGCCGGAAATACAGTAGGGTGAGCATGGTGATGCCTCGCTTGATGTCAGGTCCATTTGCCGCTGGACCACGGAAAGCCTGCGAAACGCCGGGCGCCGGGGCGCCGGAATGTCTTCGCCAGGGGTGAGGACGGTGGCTGCAGCCGCGGCCATCCGTCGCCCACGGCCTGGTCCCAGTCGATCAGCAGCGTGACGGCACGGTGCAGGTGGGTCGCGGCCAGGCGCACAAAGCCAAGGCGCGCGCGCATCGGCGCAGTGGGATGCCGGTCACGCAGCAGGCGCGTGGCCGGAAGTCGCTGATACAGGATTCTGGCGGTGGGATCGGGCACAGTGAGTTCCTTCATGGGTGCCGGGCAGCAATCCGGCCGGCAATCGAAAGCAACGGCGGGGGCGCCAGCTCGCGGACGAGCGCGCGGCGCGGCGGGCAGGGGTGCATGAAGGTCCAGGTGGTCCCCGTGAGTGGCTTCAGCAGCCACCAGTGCTAGACGTTGTCGAGGGGGGAGGCCCGGGAACGAGTGGCGAGCGCCTGTGGGCATACATGGACTGCAAGCGCTGCTTAACCATTCTAGGCCTAGGGCGTTGCAGGAACCAGCTGACTTACAACAAAGCCGCCGGGCCCCGCGCGGCGCACCTTCCCCGGGGGGCGACAGCGCAAGCAAATTGCCACAGGAGGGGGTTGTCAGCGTATGCTCGGGACAAAAGGGCACGCCCCGCCCTGAATGCCGCCGCGCTGGCAAGCGGCGGTTCGGACTTCAAATCAGGGCGCCGGCCCGATCGCGCCCGCGGACTTTGCACAACAAAGGAGACAAAGATGTCGAGGCAGATCAAGAACAAGGCCGAACTGCGTGCCCTGGTACGCGCCGAGCAGTCGAAGTTCGCCGCTTGCGAGGGCGCCTGCTTTGGCGATGTGGTCTGGCACGCGCCGGACACCGGCGGCTGCAACTGGAGCCTGTCCACGATGGAGGGCGGCAACAGCAGCGCCTGCGTGGAAGCGCTGCGTCCCTTCACCGACAAGCTGCGCGAGACCTATAACGTGCCCGACGAGGACAGGTAGCCCGCGGTATTACGCGGGGGCCTGCGCGGTCGACAGCATCCGCTCCACATAGCGGGCGATCAGGTCGATCTCCAGGTTGACGCGCGCGCCCGGCTTGAGTTCCTGCAGCGTGGTGACTTCCACGGTGTGCGGGATCAGGTTGATGGAGAACACGCAGCCGTCGGCTTCGTCATTGACGCGGTTGACGGTCAGCGACACGCCGTTGACCACGACCGAGCCCTTGTATGCCAGGTAGCGTGCCAGCTCGCGCGGGGCGCCGATGCGCAGTTCATGCGATTCGCCCACCGGCGCGAAGTGCACGACTTCGCCCAGGCCGTCGACGTGCCCGGACACCAGGTGGCCGCCCAGGCGGTCGGCCAGGCGCAGGGCCTTTTCCAGGTTGACACGGCCGGTGCTCTCCAGCCCCACGGTCTTGTCCAGCGACTCGCGCGAGACTTCGACGTCGAAACTGTCGGGCGCCATGGCGATCACGGTCATGCACGCGCCCTGGATGGCGATGCTGTCGCCGATGATGACGTCCGACAGGTCCAGCCCGCCCGCGGCGATGCGCAAGCGCACGCCGGCATCGGCGGCGCCCAGCGGGGTAATGGATTCAATGCGGCCGACTGCCGCGACAATGCCTGTAAACATGATGGTGTCTTCTGCTTAGGGTATTTGGAATCTGGATACGCGGTGCCGGTGTGTGTGTCGCACTACGCGTCGTTGCGCCGGGCGATCAGCCGCAGGTCGTCGCCGATCTGCCGGATCTCATGCCAGCGGAACTGCGCGGCGTCCTGCAGCCGCGCCAGCGGCGGCAGGTTGAACATCCCCTGGGCATCGCCCAGCAGCTTGGGCGCGAGGTAGATCAGCAGCTCGTCGGCGCAGTGCTCGCGCACCAGCGAACCGTTGAGCTTGAAGCCGGCCTCCACGTGCAGCTCGTTGATGCCGCGCCGGCCGAGTTCTTCCAACATGCGGCGCAACTCGACCTTGCCGTGCGGGTTGGGCAGGACCACGACTTCGGCGCCACGGCTTTCCAGTGCGCGCTGGCGCTGCCGGTCCTCCACCGCGCAGAACACCAGCACCGGCTTGGCGAACTCGCCAGTGTCCGGCGTTAGGATCCGCGCGTCCAGCGGGACCTCCAGCCGCGAATCGACCAGCACCCGCTGCGGCTGGCGCAGCGTGGCGATGGCCCGCACCGTCAGCGCGGGGTTGTCGTCGCGCACGGTGCCGATGCCGGTCAGGATCGCGCACGCACGTGCGCGCCAGGCATGGCCGTCGTCGCGCGCGGCCTGGCCGGTGATCCACTGGCTGGTGCCGTCATGCAGCGCGGTGCCGCCGTCCATCGATGCCGCCACCTTGACGCGCACCCACGGCAGCCCGCGCGTCATGCGTGAGACAAAGCCGATATTCAGGTCGCGCGCTTCCTTTTCCAGCAGGCCGCAGCGCACGTCGACGCCGGCCTCGCGCAACCGCTGCAGGCCGCGCCCGGACACCGAAGGGTTGGGGTCTTCCATGGCCGCCACCACGCGCGCCACGCCCGCGCGCACCAGCGCATCGGCGCACGGCGGCGTGCGCCCGAAATGGCTGCACGGCTCCAGCGTGACATAGGCGGTGGCGCCGGCCGGGTCCAGCCCGCGCGCCAGCGCGTCCTTCATCGCCTGGATCTCGGCATGATCCTGCCCGGCCGGCTGGGTGAACCCCTGGCCGATGACCTGGCCATCCTTGACGAGCACGCAGCCGACGCGCGGGTTGGGCGTGGTGTTGAACATGCCCCGCGCGGCGAGCGCAAGGGCCTGTTGCATGGCGGCGTGGTCGGTATCGGAAAACATTCGGCGGTTGCGTTTGCCTTGGCGCAGCGATCTGGAATACAGGGCTGCCGGGTTATGGTGGTCCGGAGGACTCCGTCGCATCGCAGTCAGCGTCGCGGCCGGGTGTGCAGAGTCGGATACGTCCCTGCGCGCCCAGCCTGACTTGCCGCTGCTCGCCACGGCAGCCGAGCGTGAAAGTGGCGGCCTGGAAACCGCCCTGCTCAAATCGAGAGTATCCCACAGGCAGGAATTTCAGCACATTCGTGCCGCGGGCGGTCTGGCGCCGTCACCCACAGGCAGGGCATGCCCGGTTCGACCACGGACAGCACCGCGCGTCGCTCCGGGTCGCCGTCTGCCGTGACCAGTTGCCAGCCGGGGCCCAGCGTCGCCTCGCCCGGCAGCGGCTGCAGCGTCACCTCGAGGCGGCGCGCCAGTGCGGTGGCCCGCGCCAGCGCCAGCGAGGCCGCCAGCCGGTCGGCCGCAGGTGTGACCTGTTGCCGGGCGAGCAGGCCGCTGAACACCGGATAGGATGCCGCCGCCAGCAGTGCCAGGATGGCCAGGCCGGCGAGCAGCTCGGCCAGGGTCAGGCCATGGCGGCGGCGGAGTGCGTGGCGGGCCATCGCGCCTTCAGCAATGGACGGAAGCGGCCGCGGCACGGCTTCACCTTCGGGCAGCGCCAGCCACTGTCCGGTGCTGCGCAGGATCAGCACGCCGCACTCCGGGTCGGGCCGCTGCGGGACGGCATGTAATTCAACACAGGTATCCAGGGCGGCCTGCGGGCATGCCGCGGCTGTCACGATATGACGCACGATGCCGGCGGCGGGTACGGGAAGTGGCCATTCCCCGGCGGCCACTTCGGCACCGGGCTCGGCGGCAAAAAACGTCATGGCGCCGACGGCGTGGCGCTCCAGTTGCAGCATTCCCTCGGTCAGCGCGGTACGCGCCTGCGCCCGCCATCCCCGCATCAGGTGGCCGTGCCACGCGGAAATCGCGATGGCAGCGCCTGCGACGGCGCCGCCGGCGCCAGATCGCCGCGGCGGTGCCGGGTGTTGGCAACGGGTCGGCGCCTTATGGGCGGTCACCGAGACTGGCAGGGACCGTCAGACTAGCTGTCGCGAGCAGGCGAATACGTGCCTAAGCGTGAAGGATTTGCAGAATGTTGTTTCGGTCTTCCTGGGAACAGCTACCAAGCAGCCTCGCTTACTGACACACCGAGGTTTGTGTCGGCACGGGCGCGCATACGCGGACCCTGCCCAACTGGCTGATATCGATGAGTTTCTGGTTGCCGGTGCCCAGTCCCATCAGCACCTGGGCAGACTGCATCGCATCCGCCAGCGTGCGTGTATAGCCTACGGGCGAATAGGAGAGGACCGCCGACTGCGGCGTGCTGGAGAACGCCACAGTCAATCCCTGGGCGGAGGGGACATGCTGAACCAGCGCGGTTTGGCCAGTGCAGTCCGCGTTTCGATTGGGGTTCAGGCAGACAGTCCAGCCGTTGTGCCAGTCATTGCTGACGGGCGCCACGGTGACCCAGCTATTGCGCGATAGCGCACTGGCCCGTGCCAGGGAAAGCGACGAAGCCAGCGCGTCTGCTTCAGTGGCAAGCGTGTTGCGCTGAATGAACGAAGTGTAGGCGGGTGCCGCCATGCCGGCGAGGATGGCCAGCACGACCAGTGTGACCAGCAGTTCGATCAGCGTGAACCCGGTCTGAGGTTGGGGGGATTGATCGCGCATCACCAGCATCCCTGGGGCTGGTTCGCGAAGGCGGTGACATTGTTGATCAGCACGCCACGCTCGCCGGTGCTGCGTAGCAGCAGCGTGCCGCACCGGCTGTCGGCGATGATGGGCGTGGCGCTGACCTGCACGCATTCGTTGAATGCCAGGCCCGTGCACGCGCCGGATGCGATCGTGTAGTTGCCGCTTTCCGAGGTTTGCGGGAAGCCGCGCCAGGCGCGCGTGCTGTCGGCGGGGTCGACGTAGGAGTTGGCCTGTGCGTAACGACGCTCCAGTGCCTGCATGGCCGTCATCAGTGCGGCCTTGGCTTCGGTGCGGCGCCCGCGGGCAACATGTTCAGCGTAGTTGGGATATGCAATGCCGGCGAGAATGCCAAGGATGGCGATGGCAATCAGCATCTCCATCAGCGTGAAGCCGCTGGCGTGGTGACGCCAGTGACGGTGGCAGCGCCTCATTTTGCGGCTCCGAAATTGCGAATCTCGCGCCAGCCAAGGCGCCCGGTGGTGGGATGCCCCCCGTCGGTGGCCGTCTTGCCGGACACAAGCGGCCTGCTGGACAACGACGCGCCTGCGCTGCGGCCGCCACCCGATGCGCCGAACGAAAACACGTCGATGAACTTCAGCGTAGTGATCTGGCCGACAGCATTGCGTTGCGGATCCACCGTGGTCCTGGTCTGGATCAGCACCGGCGCACCCAGGATGCCGAAGGTGGAGGGATCGCCGGTCGATGTCCCCGTGGCGGGCATGCCGGTCAGCGCATTGATCTGGTAGCGGCCGCTGTTGCTGGAGGCACCGCAAAGGTCATCACCGGTCATCAGCGAGTTGAACCAGATCTTTCCGTAAGCCGGTACGAGCGCGGTGACCTGGCGTTCTCCGTTGCCCGGGAAATCAAAGTACCACCCCGCCTTCTGTCCCGTCTTTGAGCCGAGGCTATAGCTGTGCGACGAATATTCGTAAGCGCCCTTGCTGTTGCGGGTCAAGGTGACCGGGTTCAGCATGCTGCGGTCTGCAATCGACTGGGAGCCTCCGGCATCGTAGATGCCGTACATGGCGTTCCGGGTCAGCGTGCCGGTGGTGATGGTGTCGGCAGGCTCCAGGTACTTCCCGGTGCCGAACACCACCATATAGCCTCCGGGCGCGTAGACCCATTTGGGCTGGACCGTGATCGGCTGCGGTTTTCCGCTGGCATCGCGGGCCTGGAACAGCGGCCGGCCGTAGTTGCCGCCGCCGTAGTAGGGTAGTGCCCCGGCAGCGTTCCAGGTGGATGGGCCGCCATTCAGGATGAACTTCCAGAGGCGGCCCTGGAGGTCGCCGGCGTAGGCGGCGACGGTCTGCCCGTCGGTCAGCCGCACCAGCGCCGGCGAGCTCAGCCCGTTGGCAATGCTGGCGGTGGCGTCCGCTGCCATCGAGATCTTCCAGTAATTGACGCCCAGTTGCCACGGCGTCCCGGCCGGCTTGTCCAGTGCCACGATGAACAGCACCGAAGGCGCAGCCGGATTGCTCGCAACATCCGCATCGTTGGCATTCAGGCCGTTGCCCGTCATGGCAAACCACTTGTACACAGGCTTGTTGTCGGAGTCCTTGCCGGCAAACAGCTTGACGATCTGGGGCGGCGACATGACGTTGCCCATGTCGGCATCATCCTTGTCCGTGAACTCCCACAATACATTGCCGGTTCCGACGCTGGCAGGATCGCTGACATTCAGCGCAAAGAGGCCTTGCGCGCCGCCACCCATGCCAGAGACCAGCACGGTCTGCCAGGCGTTGCCCACCCTGGCTTCCGCCACGGCAGGCGTGGCGTCCACGTACGGCCGATGGATATAGCTCGGCGAGGTCAGCTGGGCCAGGTTGGCGAACACTGCGTTTGGCACGTAGGCAAACAGTTCAGAGCCATTGGCGGCACTGAAGGCGTGGAGCATGCCATCGTTGGCGCCGATAAATACGGCGGCAGTACGCCGGCTGTGGGCCTTGTAGAACGTGGTGTAGTCGCTTTCCGCGATGGTCCCGGACGGGGCCGCCATATAGACGGGGCCCGAATTGACGATGTCGCCCAGCAGTGAGTCGCGCAAGCGCATGGTCCCCGTGCTGCCGGTGGCTTGTTCCTGGCTGCGCTCGCCACGCAGGTAGCTGAGCCGGCTCTGGGCTACGGTGTCAGTCTCTGTCGGCACGATCTTCAGTGCGGCCTTCTGCGCGGCGTTGAGAGATTTCCATTCGAAGGTGGCGCCCGCACCCGCGCCAGTTCCTGCATTGTCGACCGTGCCCGACGGGACCCAGGTCAGCAGATTGCGGGCAGCGGTGCGCGCAGTCAGCACCTTGCCGGCCTCCCAGGTTTCGGTGTTGGAGATCTGAACGCCGGTGTTGGGATCATTGGTCACCGCCAGTGCCGACAGGCGCCCGTTCCAGCGCTGGTCGAATCCGGGGGTGAACAGGAGGGTGTCGCTCGCGACCTGGGAAGAGGTCAGTGCCACGCCAGACAATGTGCCGGCCGCATTGACGATTTGCGCGAAGACCTTCTTGATGGAAGCAATCATGGCGGCCGGCTGCCCGGCCAAGAACCAGTTGGCGGGGACATTCGATCCGCCCGACGATTCCCATTCGGCATTGCTGGTGACGGTGGTGCCGCTGGCCCCCTTGGTGCGGAACGGATTGCCATCACCGTTCTGGTCGTCAAAGCCGCCGTACTTTGCCGCCAGGTACATCTGGCTGCGGCGCTGTTCATCGCCCACGCTGCCGTTCCCGTTCTCATTGACGTCGATGCTGAACGTGGTGACGCGCAATTCCGGCATATCCGGGCGGAAGCCGTAGGTATGGGCCCAATACGCGACGCCGGCCATATAGTAGGTGCCGTGGCCGCTGGAGCCGGTGTCGGCGCCAGCCAGGTTGGCGAGCGAGGCGTCGGGGCGGCTGTTGCCGGATGTTCCCGAACTCTCAAGATCGGCCACCGCCTGCGTCCAGGTCATGACATCGAAGCTGTACTTGCTGAATTTCGACATCGCGTCTGCCGGCCTTGCCGGGTCGTTGGCAGAGACCGGCTTGCCACCGGAGAGGTAGGTCGTCCTGCCGTTGCCAGGGATGTATCGGTCCCAGTGCGTGTTGATATCGGCAATGGCAAGGACGTAGTTCTTCTGGCAACTGGCAAGGATGGGGTCTGTCCATTGCGTGTAGACCGGAAATCCATCCTTGTACGCGCTGGCGTTGTCGATGGCTTCGGGCGTTGGTTGTCGGCCTTGCAGGTAGCGGATGCTCTCGTAGTAGAGTTCGCCGACGGGATCCAATGACTTGTAGGCGCCGGAACGCCCGAACTGATTCAGGTAATTGATGACACCGCTGATGTTCTCTGACGCGCTCTCGGGGTTCTGGATGAATACGCCGTCGTCATCCCATTCCCGGCGCAGGTTGCTGGCTTGATTGAAATTGCTGTCGACAGTGTTTGGCCCCACATACTTCAGGGGCGCGCGCAAGACACCGCCATAACGGGTATTGGCACTGTCGTTCAGATAGCCAAACGCGCCAAAGCGGACCTTGTCGGCGTTGCGCTGCATTTCACCAGCCGGCTTGTACCCGGTGCGATACAGCTTGCAGAGATCGGTGCGGGACTTGGCTTCGCTTGCATCGCAGACTTGCACCCGTACCAGGTAGGTGCCCTGGTTCTTGTACTTGCCGGGGCTCGCGCAGCTGGCGCCGGATTCGGTGCTGTCCCCGAAGAACACCTTGTTGCCGCATGAAGTGATGTAAAGGGTCCGGCTGGTGAAAGGCGTGACCGAGGACGCCTTGTCGTAAGTCTTGCGGGGGAAGTAGGAGCTGCTGTTGAAAAAACTGTCCTGCAGCACGGCACGTTGCAGGATGGTCTGCGTGGCGGTGTCAACCACGCGGTCGCCCCCGGTCAGCGCGTATCGCAGCATATCGATGGCCGAGGCCGTGGCCCAGTTCATGAAGTTGCCGCTGAACTGGCCCGCGCATGTGTGATCGGCCGTGTTGGCATCGCCAGCAACAAAATAGCCGTTGCTGTCGCCCCCGCTGTAGTTGTAGCACTTGAGCGGATTGAAGTAGCCGATGTATTCGGTGGCCGGTGAATACGTGCCGGAGCGATAGGCTGCCCCAACCGTGGGGAATTCTACCGAGAGCGTCAGCAGCAGGTTGGGGTGGATATTCTGATTGCGGCCGTACAGCGGTGCCTGCGCGATCTTGACGGTCGCGAGGCTGCTCTGTTCTGTCGCGGCAAGCAACGCGCCGGCGGGCAGGCTGAGAAGCGCAGCCATGGCCGCGAACAGGAATTGCCGGATGCGGCTCATTTGCCGTGCTCCGCGACAGTCATGGGCGTTGCCATTCATTCCCCCTTTCGATAGTACGACTGCAACATGACCCGGGACGCCGGGTTTGCGCCAAAGCCGACGGCCGTGACGCGGAAGATGTATGCGCCCTCGCTCGCGCCTGGCGACATGTCGTTGATCGGCTCGATGATGTAGCGCGGCAGCGCGGCAGGCAGCAGCCCGCCGGTCGCGGTCGGGAACCTGCGGCCGGTGAAGGTGCCATAGGCGGTGGTGCGTGCGTTGGCGCCAGTCTGGCTGAAGTCAACGGTGAGCCAGTTCGGCGTACCGTCGAGCACCGGGTCGCACAGTCCCTGGAAGGGTGAGGCGCCTGTCACGCCCGTATTGCAGCCCGCCACGAACGGCAGGACATTCATCGTGGTGCCGGAGAAGATGGCCGACCGGCTGGTTGGCGCGGCGACACCCTGGATGTCGATTTCTGCATCCAGCAAGGCTGCCTCGGCCGCTTGCTGAGCCAGGTCCCGGTCGCGCTGGTTCGATGCCATGCGCTTGCTGCCAATGGCCAGCCGGGCGCCGGCGATGGCGATGACGCTGATGATCAGCAGCATCACCAGGGCGGTGATCAGCGCGATGCCACGCGGGTTGGGTTGCGCGGTGCGGGCGTTCATGTCGGCGAGCACGTGGTGCAGGTGGCCATGTTCCGGAGCTGTACTGTGACGGTGTACAGTCGTCGCATCCGCTGCAGTTGCGTGGCTGGTGTGAAGGACGTGTCGTTGCCCGGCGAGCCCGGGAACAGGCGCCCAAACAGGCGGAAGGTTGGCGGATCCTGGGGCGATGCGCTGGCGGTATCGCCCATCAGCACCATGGCAATCTTGATGGCGACGACGTTCTGCCAGGTGGTGGGCAGGGCCAGCACCTCGGTGGCTGACAGGAAGCGGTCCGGGGTCTGGTCGAAATTCGTATCCACGCCGTAGAGCACCTGGAAGACTTCGACGCCTGAGATCAGCGAAACAGCCTGGTACGCCGTGCCGGCCGTGAGGATTTCCTTGTTGGCGGTGTCCCGTGGACGATAGCCACACATCAGCTGAGGCATGCCGCTGGCATCGTTGCTGACATAGAAGACCGCCATGCCGCGCGCGAGGTCTGCGTCTTCCCAGGCCTGCGGCTCGGCGACGCCGTTGCCGGAGCAGTCGATCATGCTGTTGTCCGGAACGGTGCGGTCCTGCTGCGTGCCCGAACCGAAGAAGCGGACCTGCAGCACATCGCTCTTGTTCACGGCGCCCGCCTGGACAGGACACGCGAGGTTCTGCGCCGGATTGCCGAGGTCTTGCGTGGGGGCGCTGCAGTTGTCGAGGCCGCTGATGGTCGGCGACAGGCTCGTGGTCGTGAGCATGACGCCTCCAGGGCTGGGCGCGGGTGGCCCGCTGGCGCCGGGCGAGGCCGCGGCGCTGTTGCCCGCATAATTGCTCCAGGCGGCCTGGCGCACGATCCGCACCACGGTATCCACCGCAAAGCGGCCTTTCTCATCCAGCGCCGTGGTGTCGTCGATGCTGTTGTAGTTGGCTCGCCCGGTCAGGTAGAGCGCCGCGGCAGCCATGATCAGGAGCAGGCTCAGCGTCATCGCTACCATCAGCTCCACCAGCGACAGCCCCAGCTGACGATGCCGGCCGGGGTTGAGATAGGTCCTGGCGTTCCGCATGTCAGTTCACCGTACCCTGCGTGGCCACGATGACCACCTGGGGGCGCGTGCCCATGTCGGACATGTCGACCCGTGCCGCGACGGTTTTGGCGGCAAGCCGCGAGATCCAGCCGATCTTGATGACAATCGGTGCGTCGTCCGGGCGGCCAGTGGCCGATGGCGTGCATCCCCATGAGAAGCCGGTGGTCTGGTCGTACGCAACCATGTCCCGGCAAATCACGGCGCGTCCGCCAGGCAGGCCTGTGCTGACACGCTCCCAGAACTCGGCGACATCGAAATCCGCCAGTTGCTGCGCGCACCCGGCCGCCGTGCCCGAGCAGGCGATCGCGTACGGGCTGTTTGCTGCCGTGAGCGCGGGTGGCTGCCCGGTGGCGGTGTCGATGAAGTAGCGGTTCGGGGTGATGGCTTCCGCCGCCGCGCCGGTTTGCGAGACGGCAGGATTGGCACGCATGCGCTCGGCCATCTCGGTGGCCAGCTGCATGGCAGTGGTGTCGTAGGAAGCTTGTTGCGTGAAGCGGGATGAATTCAGCAGCAGGCTGGCGACGCCGAGCACGCCAACCGCCAGAACGACAATTGCCACCAATGCTTCGAGCATGGCAAAGCCGGCTGCCCCGCGGCAGCGTTGACCCATTCTGACCCCCGTCAAAAGACGTCCGACTTCGTTAACTTCTTTTTTTTGGTCTGCAATCCGGGCCCTTTTAATATGCGACAGCGGGCCTTGCGGAAATGCAACGGGGATTAAACAACGATTTTGTTACTTTTACTACCCCTTCCGGGGGGTGGACGCCGCAAATTCATCCAGCACGTCGCGGAATTCCGACACGTCCTCAAAGCTCCGGTACACCGAAGCAAAGCGGATATACGCAATCTTGTCGAGCTTGCGCAATTCGCGCATCACCAGCTCGCCGACCTGGCTGCTGGGGATTTCCTTTTCGCCCAGGGCCAGCAGTTTTTCTTCGATGCGGGTGATGGCTTCGTCGATGGCTTCGGCGGAGACCGGGCGCTTGCGCAGCGCCAGGCGCATGGAATCCTTCAGCTTGGCGCGGGTGTAGTCCACGCGCGAGCCGTTTTTCTTGACGATGGCGGGGAAGAACAGCTCGATCCGCTCATAGGTGGTGAAGCGGCGGTCGCAGGCTTCGCAGCGGCGGCGCCGGCGCACGGCATCGCCGTCTTCCGACATGCGCGTGTCGAGTACCTGGGTATTGGAATGACCGCAAAAGGGGCATTTCATGCCGGACCACCTTCAGTTGAACCCCGTCGCCTTGTCCGTGTTGTCGTTCTGCGGTGGCGGGGCGGGTTGGCGAGGCCCGCAAGCCGGTGCCCCGGGGCGCCGGCTTGCGGAGCTGCCGGCCGCTCATGCGAACCCGCATGGGCGGCCTCGATGCATCAGCCGTAGACCGGGAAACGCTTGGTCAGGGCTGCCGCCTGCTCGCGCACGCTGGCGATGTTGGCGGCGTCGTGCGGGTTGTCCAGCACATCGGCGATCAGGTTGCCGACGATGCGGGCTTCTTCTTCCTTGAAGCCGCGCGTGGTCATGGCCGGCGAGCCCAGGCGGATGCCCGAGGTCACGAACGGCTTTTCCGGATCGTTGGGGATGGCGTTCTTGTTGACGGTGATATGCGCCTCGCCCAGGATGCGCTCGGCTTCCTTGCCGGTGATGTTCTTGGCGCGCAGGTCGACCAGCATCACGTGGCTTTCGGTACGGCCCGAGACAATGCGCAGGCCGCGCGCGATCAGGGTCTCGGCCAGCACGGCGGCGTTCTTCACCACTTGCTGCTGGTAGGCCTTGAACTCAGGCGTCAGCGCTTCCTTGAACGCGACCGCCTTGCCGGCGATCACGTGCATCAGCGGGCCGCCCTGGATGCCGGGGAAGATCGCCGAGTTGATGGCCTTCTCGTGCTCGGCCTTCATCAGGATCACGCCGCCGCGCGGGCCGCGCAGGCTCTTGTGCGTGGTGGTGGTGACGAAGTCGGCGTGCGGCACCGGGTTCGGGTAGACGCCCGCGGCGATCAGGCCGGCGTAGTGGGCCATGTCGACCATGAAGTAGGCGCCGATCGACTTGGCCACCTTGCTGATGCGCTCGAAGTCGATGCGCAGCGCGAAGGCCGAGGCGCCGGCGATGATCAGCTTGGGCTTCTTCTCTTGCGCCAGCTTTTCCAGCGCATCGTAGTCGATGTCTTCCTGGGCGTTCAGGCCGTAGCTGACCACGTTGAACCACTTGCCGCTCATGTTCAGGGCCATGCCGTGGGTCAGGTGGCCGCCTTCGGCCAGGCTCATGCCCATGATGGTGTCGCCCGGCTTGAGCACGGCGAAGTACACACCCTGGTTGGCCTGCGAGCCCGAGTTGGGCTGCACGTTGGCGGCTTCGGCGCCGAACAGCTGCTTGACGCGGTCAATGGCCAGCTGCTCGACCACGTCGACGTACTCGCAACCGCCGTAGTAGCGCTTGCCGGGATAGCCCTCCGCGTACTTGTTGGTCAGCTGCGAACCCTGGGCGGCCATCACGGCCGGCGAGGTGTAGTTCTCGGAGGCGATCAGCTCGATGTGGTCTTCCTGGCGCTGGTTTTCCTGCTGGATGGCGGCAAAGACCTCGGGGTCGATCTGGTCGATCGTAAAACGGCTGCGTTCGAACATGGCGAAACTCGTCTGAAAAATAGGGAATCCGATTCACGCATCGGGGGTAGGGCGCGCGGGGAAGGCTAGCGGCGACCAGCACCGGCGGCACGTTGTAACCGTCGGTGCAGGGCGCACCCTGCTTCCCATTCGCTGCCCAGGCGAGCGGCAGGCGCAAGCAACTTCACGCCTAGGCGTGCTGAACGTTACGCGAACGCGCAATGAACGTCACGCCAGAGAACTTGCGCTTCCTCGTGGTAGTGCCCACTGACTTCGCCAGTCGCGCAAGATGGAATGGTTGCGCGCAGTGTAGCGCGAGGCGGGCGCCCGCCGCAAGCCGTCGGCCCCGCCAGGCAAGGACTGGCAAGGGCTGGCCAGCAACTTGCTGTTGCAAAGTCGTCATGCGGGTTTACACGAAACCGCTATCGCTCTCCGTTACAATCGCGGCCATGACAAACTTTGTCTGGACCCTGCGGGTGTACTGGGAAGACACCGACGCGGGTGGCGTAGTGTTCTACGCCAACTACCTGAAGTTCTTCGAGCGCGCCCGCACCGAGTGGCTGCGTGCGCTCGGCATCGAGCAGCAGTCGCTCGCCGACGAGGCGGGCGTGGTCTTTATCGTCCGCAGTACGGCGGTGGACTACAATGCGCCCGCCCGGCTGGATGACCAGCTCGAGATCCGCACGCGCATCGACCGGGTCGGCCCGGCGTCGGTCCAGTTCACCCAGGAAGCCTGGCGTGGCGAGCTGATGCTGGCATCTGGCGCGATCCGCGTTGGGTGTGTCGATCGAAGCACTTTCCGTCCCGCCCCGATTCCCGACCCCGTTCTAGCTACCATCAAGTCCGCACGATGAATCCCGTGACCGTCACGCAAGACATGTCGATCGTAACGCTGGTGCTCCACGCCAGCCTGCTGGCACAGGCCGTCATGGTGCTGTTGCTCGTCATGTCCCTGTTTTCGTGGACCTATATCTTCCGCAAGCACCTGGCGCTGCGCTCGGCGCGCACCCAGACCGAGGGGTTCGAACGCGACTTCTGGGCCGGCGGCGACCTGCAGGCGCTATATAACAGCGCCGTCAACAACCGCCACAACACCGGCGCGCTGGAGCGGATCTTTGAATCCGGCATGGGCGAGTTCCTGAAGGCGCGCGAGCGCGGCAACGAAGCCGGCGCGCTGCTCGATGCGGCCCGGCGCGCGATGCGCGCGGCCTACCAGCGCGAGATGGATGTGCTGGAATCGCATCTGCCGTTCCTGGCGTCGGTGGGTTCGGTGAGCCCGTATATCGGCCTGTTCGGCACGGTATGGGGGATCATGAACGCATTCCGCGGCCTGTCGAATGTGCAGCAGGCGACGCTCGCATCGGTGGCCCCCGGTATTGCCGAGGCGCTGGTGGCGACCGCGATCGGCCTGTTCGCGGCGATTCCGGCGGTGATCGCCTACAACCGCTATGCCACGGAGATCGACCGCCTGGCGATCCGGTTCGAGAGCTTCATGGAAGAGTTCCTGAACATCCTGCAACGGCAGGCACGCTAACTGCACACGTATCGAATCTAATCCAGACGGTCCGGGCGCAAGCCCGGGCCGGCGTTTCCAGGAGTCCTGCAATGGCAGCCATTCAGCGCCGCGGCGGCTCGCGCCGCCGGGCCAGCGCCGAGATCAATGTCGTGCCGTATATCGACGTCATGCTCGTGCTGCTGGTCATCTTCATGGTGGCGGCGCCGATCGTGAGCCCCGCCACCGTCGACCTGCCCACCGTAGCCAACGCCACGCCGCAGCAGAAGGCGCCGCCGATCGTGGTCACCGTGCACGAGAGCGGCCAGCTCACCGCGCGCGGCAAGGACAACGCCGGCAATGCCTTCGAGCGCAAGCTCGACAAGCAGGGCCTGCTCGACTTTGTGCACCAGCGCCAGAACGAGAATCCCGACCAGCCGGTGGTGATTGCCGCCGACCGCTCGGTCAAGTACGAGGCGGTGCTGGACGTGATGTCGATCCTGAAAGCCGATGGCATCAAGCGCGTCGGCCTGATGGTCAAGTCCAAGACCTCCTGACGCATTGAAGCGCCTATCTGATTGCCGTTGCGCCTGATGAAGACCGTCGCCGCCTATCCCTACCAGCCGGTCAAGGAGCGGGGAACCCTGCGTTCCTTCCTGTTCGCGCTCTTCATGCACATGCTGCTGGCTGTCGTGCTGTACTACGGCGTGCGCTTGCAGAGCAGCACCCCGGTCGGCGCCGAGGCCGAGCTGTGGGAAGAGATTCCGGCCGCCACCGCGCCCCCGCCGCCGCCGCCGGCGCCGGTGGTGCAGCCGCGCCCGGCCCCGCCGCTGCCCGAGGTGAAGAGCAAGGTCGAGGACGACGCCGACATCGCGCTGGAACGCCAGAAGCGCCGTGCCGAGGCGGCAGCGCGCGAAGAGGCCGAGCGCAAGCAGGCGGCCGCGCGCAAGGAAGCCGAGCGCAAAGAGGCGGAACGCAAGGAAGCCGAGCGCAGGGAAGTGGAACAGCGCGAGGCCGAGCGCAAGGAAGCCCAGCGCAAGGACGACGCGAAGAAGAAGGCAGCGCAGCAGCAGGAACAGCAGCGCAAGGAGCAGGCCGAGCGCAAGGAAGCAGAACGCAAGGAAGCAGAACGCAAGGAAGCGGACGCCAAGGCCAAGGCCCAGGCGGACGCCAAGGCCAAGGCTGACGCCGAGAACAAGGCCAAGGCCAAGGCGGATGCCGACGCCAAGGCCAAGCGCGAGGCTGCGGCCAGTGCCCAGCGCAAGAGCGAGCTGGCGCGCCTGCAGGCGCTGGCCGGCGGCTCCGGCGCGGGCGGTGGCGGCGTGGGCAGCACGGCCGGCGCGGGTGCCGGCGGCGGTGGCAAGGCTTCGCCCGGCTATCCCGACCGCGTACGCCGCCGCGTGAAACCGAACATCGTCTTCACCGACGACGTAGACGGCAACCCGACTGCGGTGGTGTCCGTGCGGCTGGCGCCGGACGGCTCGCTGATGTCGGCGCGGCTGGCCAAGTCCAGCGGCAACTCGGCGTGGGACAACGCCGTGCTGCGCGCGGTCGAGCGTTCCGACCCGCTGCCGCGTGACGAGGACGGCAAGGCGCCGGCCAGCTTCACCATCACCTTCCGGCCGAAGGACTGAGTGGCCCGTAACGCATGATTTGCAACATAATGCAACCTTCATCGCCGGGTTTCAGTCCCATCGCTACCATGGCAGGTTGCCTGACGCGGCCGGCAGTGTGCAGCACGCACGCAGATCGGGCATGCGCCATGCGCAGCGCCCGACCTGCCCGTTTTGCCGATTGCCTGCCGTGCCCGACGAATCTTGTAATCGACTGAGGAGCAGCATGCGAAAGCTTTGGGCCCCCAACTGGCTGTCCGCGAGGCGGCACAACGCAACCCAACCCGAATCCCAACGCGCCATCGGCCCGGCCCCCCTGGCCGGCCGCCGCGCGCTGATGGCCTGGCTGGCCGCGGCGATGACGATGGCAGCCGGCGCCGCGCACGCGCAACTCAACGTTGAGATCTCCGGGGTCGGTTCCAGCCAGATTCCGGTTGCGACCGCCAACTTCCAGGGCGAGGCCCAGGCCCCGCAGAACCTGACCGCGATCATCCGCGCCGACCTGACGCGCAGCGGGCGCCTGCGCAATGTCGATCCGGGCGGCGCCACGGTGGCGGAATCCGCCAATGTCGACCTGGGCAGCTGGAAGTCGCGCGGCGCCGATGCCTTCGTCGCCGGCAGCGTGACCCCGGCCGCCGGCGGCAAGTATGAGGTCCGCTTCCGCCTGTACGACACCGTCAAGGGCCAGAGCCTGGGCGGGCTGGCCTTTACCGTCAACCAGTCCCAGCTGCGCGTGACCGCGCACAAAATCGCCGACTACATCTATGAAAAGCTGCTGGGCGAGCGCGGCGTGTTTGCCACGCGCCTGTCCTACGTGTCGAAGGTGGGCGGCCGCTACCAGCTGCTGATTTCCGACTCGGACGGCCAGAACGCGCAGGTGGCGCTGACCAGCAACGAGCCGATCATCTCGCCGTCGTGGTCGCCGGACGGCGCGCGCGTGGCCTATGTCTCGTTCGAGGCCAAGAAGCCGGTGGTGTATGTGCACGACCTGGCCAGCGGCAAGCGCACGCTGGTGTCGAACCAGAAGGGCAACAACAGCGCGCCGTCGTGGTCGCCTGACGGCCAGCACCTGGCACTGGCGCTGTCGCGCGACGGCAATACCCAGGTCTACCAGGTCAATGCCGACGGCTCCGGCGTCCGCCGCCTGTCCCGCAGCAGTGCCATCGACACCGAGCCGCAGTACTCGCCCGACGGCAAGAGCATCTACTTCACCAGCGACCGCGGCGGTGCGCCGCAGGTTTACCGCATGCCCGCTTCTGGCGAGGAAGGTGGCGGTGCGCAACGTGTCACCTTCAAGGGCAGCTACAACGTGAGCCCGCGTATTTCGCCGGACGGCAAGTACCTGGCGTACATCTCGCGCACGGGCGGCTTCAAGCTGCAGCTGCAGGACCTGAGCAACGGCGACGTGACGTCGCTGACCGATACGGCCAACGACGAAGCGCCCAGCTTTGCCGCCAACGGCAAGTACATCCTCTATGCCACCCGAGTGGGCGGTCGCGCGGTGCTGGCGGCGGTTTCCACTGACGGGCGTACCCGGCAGGTTCTGTCCCTCCAGTCCGGCGATGTTCGCGAGCCGTCCTGGGGTCCTTTCATGCAATAACAGGAGTCATTCACCATGCCCCAACTGATGAGCAAAACCCTTGCCGTTGCCGCACTGCTGGCCCTTGGCGCCTGCAGCTCCGGCGTCAAGCTGGACGACACCGCCAAAGCCGGCGCCGGCGCGGGCACCGGTGCCGATGCGCGCGCCGTGACCCCGGTGACGGCCGCCGATCCGCTGAACGATCCGAACAGCCCGCTGGCCAAGCGCAGCGTGTACTTCGACTTCGACAGCTACAGCGTCAAGTCTGACTACCAGGGCATGCTGGGCGAGCACGCCAAGTACCTGGGCTCGAACAAAGGCCGCAAGATCCTGATCCAGGGCAACACCGACGAACGCGGCACCAGCGAGTACAACCTGGCGCTGGGCCAGAAGCGTGCCGAAGCCGTGCGCCGCTCGCTGGCCTCGATGGGTGTGCCCGACACCCAAATGGAAGCCGTGAGCCTGGGCAAGGAAAAGCCCAAGGCCGCCGGCCATGATGAAGCCTCGTGGGCCGAAAACCGCCGCGCGGACATCAACTACTGATCTGCGGATAGCCATCCATGAAAGCACGCGTTTCCACCTTGTTGTGGCTCGCCGCCGTCGCCGGCGGCGGCATGCTGCCGCTGTCGCAGGCGCATGCCGGAGTGTTCGACGATGACGAGGCGCGCAAGGCGGTCATCACCCTGCGCGACCAGTTCAACGGTTTCCAGGCGACCGCGACGCAGCGCATCGAGCAGAACAGCCGCACCACGATCGACATGCAGAACCAGCTCGAGGGCCTGCGCCAGGAAGTGGCCCGGCTGCGCGGCCAGAACGAAGTGCTGCAGAACACGGTGGACGCGCTGCAGAAGCAGCAGAAGGACTACTACGCCGACCTGGACGCGCGCCTGAAGAAATTCGAGCCGCAGCAGGTCACGGTCGAAGGCCGCGAAGGCCTGTCGCAGCCTGGCGAAAAGCCCGAATACGATGCCGCGCTCAAGCAGTTCCAGGCGGGCGACTTCAAGAGCGCCGGGAGTTCGTTCTCGGCGTTCGTCAAGAAGTACCCGCAGAGCCCGTACGCGCCGCTGGCACAATACTGGCTCGGCAACTCGCTGTATGCGCAGCGCGACTACAAGGGCTCCACCTCGGTGCTGCAGAACATGATCAACGCCAACCCGACGCATCCCAAGGTGCCGGACGCGATGATCGCGGTTGCCAACAACCAGCTCGAGTCCGGCCAGAAGGCGGCCGCGCGCAAGACGCTGGAGCAGGTGGTGGCCAAGTATCCTGGCACCGAAGGCGCGCAGGCGGCCAGCAACCGGCTGAAGACGTTGAAGTAACTCCGGAAGCGGCCGGCACGCCCGGTCCTGTCTGCAAGGCCCGCTTCGGCGGGCCTTTTTCTTGGGTCGCGCTAAAATACGCGATTCGCCTGAATCTTTTGCGCGCCCAGACGGCGCGCTCCCGATCATGACCCAACGCGCCATCGTCCTGCTGTCCGGCGGACTCGACTCCGCCACCGTACTCGCCATGGCCCGCGCCCAGGGCTTCGAGACCTATGCGCTGTCGATGCGCTATGGCCAGCGCCACTCCTCTGAACTGGAAGCCGCCAAGCGCGTGGCGGCCGCGCTGGGCGCCACCCGCCACGAGATCATCGACCTGGACCTGCGCCGCTTCGGCGGCTCGGCGCTGACCGACGACACGCTCGCGGTGCCGACCGACGGCGCTTCCGGTGGCATCCCGGTCACCTACGTGCCGGCGCGCAACACCATCATGCTGTCGCTGGCGCTCGGCTGGGCCGAGGCCGTCGGCGGGCGCGACCTGTTCTTCGGCGCCAATGCGGTCGACTACTCCGGTTACCCGGACTGCCGCCCGGAATACGTCGCGGCCTATGAAACGCTGGCCAACCTCGCCACCAAGGCCGGGGTCGAGGGCGACCGCTTCCGCGTGCATGCGCCCATCATCGACATGACCAAGGGCGAGATCATCCGCGCCGGCATCGCGCTGGGGGTGGACTACAGCCTGACGGTGTCGTGCTACCAGGCCGACGACGACGGCCGCGCCTGTGGCGTGTGCGATTCGTGCCGCATCCGCCGGGCCGGCTTTGAAGCCGCCGGTGTGCCCGATCCGACCCGCTACCAGGCCGCTGCCTGATCTCAAGCCGCCGTTCACGCCCCCGACATGCCTGAAATCGACCTCGCCGCGCTCTCGCGCACCGTGCTGCTGAGCACGTTCGTCCTGACCTTCCTGTTTGGCGCCGTGCTGCAGCGCACGCACTTCTGCACCATGGGCGCGGTCTCTGACATCGTCAACATGGGTGACTGGAGCCGCATGCGCATGTGGGTGCTGGCGATCGGCGTGGCCATGATCGGCACCGGCGTGCTGGCCTGGACCGGCGCGATCGACCCCACCAAGACCATCTACACCGCCAGCAAGCTGGGCTGGCTGTCGGCGCTGGCCGGCGGGCTGATGTTCGGCTTCGGCATGGTGCTGGCGTCGGGCTGCGGCAGCAAGACGCTGGTGCGCATCGGCGCCGGCAACCTGAAGTCGCTGGTGGTCTTTGTCTTCCTGGGCCTGTCGGCCTACATGACGCTGCGCGGGCTGTTCGGCGTGGTGCGCGTGAATACCGTCGACGCGGTGGCGCTGACGCTGCCCACCACGCAAGACCTGCCGTCCGTGCTGGCGCAGGGCACGGGGCTCGCGCGCGGCGCGCTGCAGCTGGGCCTGGGCCTGGCGCTGGGCGGCGTGCTGGTGCTGTGGGCGCTGGCCGGCCGCGGCTTCCGCTCGTTCGATAACCTGCTTGGCGGCATCGGCGTCGGGCTGATCATCGTGGCGATGTGGTATGTGTCGGGCCACCTCGGCTACGTGGCCGAAGACCCCAACACGCTTGAAGAACTGTTCGTCTCGACCAACAGCGGCCGCATGGAAAGCCTGAGCTTCGTCGCACCCTATGCCTACACGCTCGACTGGCTGATGATGTTCAGCGACAAGAGCAAGGTGGCGACGGTCGGCATCGTCAGCGTGTTCGGCGTGATCGCCGGCGCGGCGGCCTATGCCCTGGCCACGCGCACGTTCCGCTGGGAAGGCTTCGGCAATGCCGAGGACGTCGCCAACCATATGGTCGGTGGCATCCTGATGGGTGCGGGCGGCGTGACCGCGCTGGGCTGCACGGTCGGGCAGGGGCTGTCGGGCGTGTCGACCCTGGCGCTTGGCTCGTTTATCGCGCTGGCGGGTATCCTGGCCGGCGCGGTGCTGGCATTCCGCTACCAGATATGGCGTCTGGAGCGCATGGCCTGAGGCGCATGCTTGACACATCGAGAACTGCATCCCTATAATCGCGGTTCTGTTTTTTCGGGTCGTTAGCTCAGTCGGTAGAGCAGCGGACTTTTAATCCGTTGGTCGCGTGTTCGAGTCACGCACGACCCACCAGTATTACGAAGGGCCTGTGGCGCAAGTCACAGGCCCTTTTTGCGTCTGGCATGCCCCGACAGTGGGGGGTGCTTTAACTAGTTCGAGGTAGAGACTTGGATCTGCCTGCGCAGCACAATGGGTCAGCCGCGGCGTGTTGACCGCGGTCCATCAGGACGGCCGCGAGACACGGCCCACCAACAAGACCCTATGCGGCAAGCAGGCGTTTCCTTGCCGGCCAGCGGGCACGTGCTGCGCATCATCTGGCCGTTCGTACCGGTGGTCGTTGCGCTGGCGTTGTTCAGCATCGCCAGCCTGGACCTGTTGTCGGCTGCACGCGCCTTTGTCGCGGGCGAGAGCCAGTGGTCCAAGGGCCAGAAGAACGCCGTGCTGCACCTGCTGCGCTACGGCGAGGATCGCGATCCGGCGGATTTCGAGGCATATCTGGAGTCGATCGCGATCCCGCTGGGCGACCACCACGCGCGCCTGGAGCTCGACCGCGACGAGCCTGACCTGGGGCGCATCCATGAAGGGCTCCTTGCCGGCGGCAACCATCCCGAAGACATTCCGCGGATGGTGCGGCTCTACCGGAATTTCCGCCATATCCAGGAGGTCGATGCCGCGATCCGCGTGTGGGCCGCGGGCGACATCGAGATCGCTGCCCTACACGAACAGGCACTGACCCTGCGCCGGCTGATCCGCCAGCCCGGCTGCAGGGACGATTGCGTGGCGCCGGTGCTGCGCAACATAGCGCAGATCGACGCCAGGCTGACGCCGCTGGAGCAGGCCTTTTCGGGCCATCTGGGCCAGGCCTCGCGCCGCGTGACGCGGCTGCTGACCACCGGCAGCGCGGTGATGGCGGCGGCGCTGCTGATGTCGGCGATCCTGCTGTCGGTGGCGCCGCTGCGGCGCGAGCGCCGGCTGCGCGAGGCGCTGGCGCAGCGCGAAGAGCAGTTGCAGCTGGCGGTGGAGGGCAGCAACGACGGGTTATGGGACTGGCATCTTGGCCGTGGCGAGCTGTACTTCTCGCCGCGCTGCGCGCAGATGCTCGGTTACCACGACGACGAGCTGCCGCATGCGCGCGAAACCGTGCTGGGCCTGCTGCATCCTTCCGACTTGGCCGCCTTCGAGGCCAAGCTGGCCCACCATCTGCGCAGCGGCGAGCCCTACGACGCCGAATTCCGCCTGCGCAACCGCGCCGGCGATTACCTGTGGGTGCGCGCCCGCGGCCGGCTGGTGCGCGGGGCGGGGCGCCGGCGCGCGCGCATGGCGGGGTCGCTCACGAATATTTCCGACCACAAGCGCTACGAGACCCAGCTCTTTGCCGAGAAGGAGCGCGCCCAGGTCACGCTGCAGGCCATCGGCGACGCGGTGGTGACGGCCGATGTGTGGGGGCGCGTGGAATCGCTCAACCCCGCGGCCGAGGCCCTGACCGGCTGGCGCGAAGCCGACGCCCGCGGCCTGCCGCTGAGCAACGTCTGCGTGCTGCGCGACGAGGACAGCCTGGCGCCGCTGCCCGATATTGTCACGCTGGCGCTGCGCCAGCGCTGGCGCAGCCGGTCGGCGCAGCTGGTGCGGCGCGATGTGTCCGGGCTGCCCGGACAGGCGCTGGCGGTCAAGCCATCGGTGGCGCTGATCCGCGACCGTGCCGCGCAGGCCATCGGCGTGGTGGTGGTGCTGCACGATATCAGCCAGGAACGCGCCCATGCGGCGCGCCTGGCGTACGAGGCCAGCCACGATGCGCTGACCGGCCTGGTCAACCGCGCCGAGTTCGAGCGCCGGCTGGGCGCGGCGATCACGCGGTCACGCGAACAGGGCACCACCCATACGCTGATGTACCTGGACCTGGACCAGTTCAAGGTGGTCAACGACACCTGCGGGCATGCCGCCGGCGACGAGCTGATCCGGCAGATGGCGGAGGTCATGCGCAGCCAGCTGTGCCGCAGCGACACGCTGGCGCGGCTGGGCGGCGACGAGTTCGGCGTGCTGCTGGAGCATTGCGGCACCGGCGATGGCGAACGCGTGGCCGAGGCCTTGCGCCACGCCATTGCATGTTTCCGCTTTGCGCATCACCAGCGCACCTTCACGCTGGGCGTCAGCATCGGCCTGGTCACGCTGGACCGACAGACCGTCAACGTCGCCGAGGCGCTGAGCGCGGCCGACGCGGCCTGCTACGTGGCCAAGGAGGGCGGGCGCAACCGCGTGCAGGTCTACCATCCGCTGGACAGCGTGGTGCAGGCGCGCCACGGCGAGATGGAGTGGGTCAGCCGCGTGCATGCGGCGCTGGGGGCCGGCCGCTTCTGCCTGTACTCGCAGGAGATCGTGCCGGCGCACGATGGCGCGTTGCCGCAGACGGGCCGCCATGTGGAACTGCTGCTGCGCATGGTCGATGAACGTGGCCGGCTAGTGCCGCCGATGGCCTTCGTGCCGGCCTGCGAGCGCTACAACCTGATGCCGATGATTGACCGCTGGGTGGTCGAGACTGCGTTTGCCACCCTGGCGGGGCGGCAGGCGGAGATTGCCACCTGCGCGATCAACCTGTCAGGCTCGTCGCTGGCGGACATCCAGTTTCCCGATTTCGTGCGCGAGCAGGCGCAGCGCTTCGGCATCGCGCTGGACGGCATCTGCTTCGAGATCACGGAAACCGCGGCGATCTCCAACCTGGCGCAGGCCGGCGCGTTCATCCTGCAGCTGCAGCAGCTGGGCTGCAAGTTTGCGCTGGATGACTTCGGCGCGGGCATGTCGTCGTTCACCTACCTCAAGCACCTGCCGGCGGCCTACCTGAAGATCGACGGCAGCTTCGTGCGCGACATGCTGGCCGACCCGGTCAACCTGGTGATGGTGGAGGTGATCCAGCGCATCGGCCACGCCATGGGCAAGCAGACCATTGCGGAATTCGTTGAGAGCGAGGCCATGCTCGAACGGCTGCGCGAGCTGGGCGTGGACCTGGTGCAGGGCTATCACATTGCGGCGCCGGTGCCGTTTGCCCCGGCGGATGCCGAGGCCGGCGACCGGCCGGCGCTGGCGCTGGCGGGCTGAGCGGCCAGGCCCGGCCGCGGGTCAGGGAACGAGCGGATCGCGGAAGCCGGTATCGGCGCCGGGCGGGGTACCGGCCGGCGCGGGTGTTGGCGCGGTTGCGGGCGGCACGGCCTGGTGCCTGGCCTCGCGCCAGGTGTTGTACACCCAGTAGGCGGCGCCGGCTGCCAGGCCGACCTTGGACAGCTTCCAGGTCCAGCGCAGCACCGGCGTGCGCTTGACCAGCGGCAGCGCCAGCGTCAATACGGTGCTCAGCAGCGGGTAGTCCTTGGTCATGCCGACCACTTTCATCCACGACCCCGGACGGGCGATGCGCGGCAGCCAGTGGCCGATAGTGCCAAGGCGGTGCGCGCCACCCCGCACCTCGTGCAGGGCCTGCAGGCAGTCGTAGCGTTCCAGCGCGGCGCGGGTCAGCAGCAATTCCTTGCGCACCGCCAGTGGCAGGCGTACCTCTTGCGTGAACCGGGCCCGCCGCGGGTGATCGCGGCGGTTGTGTCCGGCTGCGCTGTCGTCGGGTTCCAGGGGGCTCATCGGCGCAGGATCTCCCGGTCTTTGTCGATTTCGGCGAGCGTGGCCTCCAGCATCGGCGGGGCGTTGCGCACCAGGTTGCGTGCGTACGCCAGGCAAATCGCGCACAGCACCAGGTAAAGTACCGTCAGTGCGCCCAGCGCCTGCCAGCGGTAGGTGTCCCAGAACAGGATGGCGATCAGCCCGGTCAGGGTGACCAGCCCGATGCCAAAGAACACCAGGCCGAAGCAGGCCAGCAGCGCGACCTTCATCAGGCGCGTGCGTTCCTCGGCAAGCTCCACGCTGGCGAGTTCGAGGCGGGTCTGGATCATTGCCACCAGCGAGCCGGCCAGGTTGCGCACGGATTCGAGGAACTTGGGGGAAGGGGGGGATTCGCTCATGCGGCTCCGGCGTGAAAGAGCGGCGCGACGGCGTGGCCGTACGCGCCTTTCCAGCAGGCGGGGCCGGGTGTGGCGTCATGGTGTGTCGCCAACATGCTTGCGCCCCGGCCACTGGCAACCCGATGACCGGGTTGCCGCTCAGGCGCGGCATCAGCATGCCGCGCCGGGTTGGAATCGCTTACTTGCGGTTCAGCAGCAGACCGATCAGCAGGCCTACGCCGGCGGCCACGCCCACGGCGCGCCACGGGTGGTCATGCACGTAGTCGTCGGTGGCGCGTGCAGCGGCCTTGCTCTTGGTCACGACGGCGTCTTGCAGGTCCTGGGCCTTTTCCTTGGCTTGCTTGAGCAGGCCCATGCCACGCTCGCGCAGTTCGGCGGCCTTTTCCCCGGTGGTCGAGGCGGCTTGCTTCAGCAGTTCCTCGGCGTCGGACAGAACGGTCTTGACATCGCTCATCAGTTTCTCCTGTTTGCGGGCGGTTGGTTCGGTTTGTGCGGATTCTGACATTTTCTACGCTCCGAGGCTAACGGCATTTGTCGGTCTGATACTTAGCATATGTGGCGGGCGGCCGTGGTTTCAAGGCTACACGCCAGCAAGCGCGACGCCAGTGCCTAGTATCGCAAGCATGCCGGAAAGCACGCGTGATGACTGTCAGAAAATGTTTATATGACTTCGAGTGATTTTGTAGTGACTTTATATTCGTTTGGGTTGGATATCAATCCGGATACTCTGGTTCCACCCCGAAATCAGGAGAACAGAACATGGCATTGCGTCTTGGCGATATCGCCCCGGACTTCGAGCAGGATTCGAGCGAAGGCCGCATCCGCTTCCATGCGTGGCTTGGCGACAGCTGGGGCGTGCTGTTCTCGCACCCGGCCGACTACACCCCGGTGTGCACCACGGAACTGGGCCTGACCGCGAAGCTGAAGGATGAGTTCGCGCGCCGCGGCGTCAAGGCGATCGCGCTGTCGGTGGACGGCGTGGAGTCGCACCATGGCTGGATCCGCGACATCAACGAGACCCAGTCGACCACGGTCAACTTCCCGATCCTGGCCGATGGCGACCGCAAGGTGTCGCAACTCTACGACATGATCCACCCGAACGCGAACGAGACCCTGACGGTGCGCTCGCTGTTCGTCATCGACCCGAAGAAGAAGGTGCGCCTGATCATCACGTATCCGGCCAGTACCGGGCGCAATTTCAACGAGATCCTGCGCGTGATCGACTCGCTGCAGCTGACCGACAACCACAGCGTGGCCACGCCGGGCAACTGGCAGGACGGTGATGACGTGGTGATCGTGCCCTCGCTGAAGGACGAGGCGGTGATCCGCGAGAAATTCCCCAAGGGCTACCAGGCGGTACGGCCGTACCTGCGGCTGACGCCCCAACCCAACAAATGAACGCGGCCCCGCGTGAAGGCGGGGCCGGCGTGCAGGACAGGTGTTTTATCGACGGGGGCAGCCTCGTCGTCTCCTTGGTAGTGTGCTTGGCCCGGCTTTGCAGCCGGGCCTTTTTATTGCGGAGAGCCTGTGCGCAAGTCGCGGATGGCGATCAGAAGAAGGCCTGCAGGCCGGTCTGGGCGCGGCCCAGGATCAGCGCGTGGATGTCGTGGGTGCCTTCATAGGTGTTGACCACCTCCAGGTTCACCACGTGGCGGATCACGCCGAACTCATCCGAGATGCCGTTGCCGCCCAGCATGTCGCGCGCCACGCGGGCGATGTCCAGCGACTTGCCGCACGAGTTGCGCTTCATGATCGAGGTGATTTCCACCGCGGCGGTGCCTTCGTCCTTCATGCGGCCCAGGCGCAGGCAGCCTTGCAGGCCCAGCGTGATCTCGGTCTGCATGTCGGCCAGCTTCTTCTGCACCAGTTGCGTGGCGGCCAGCGGGCGGCCGAACTGCTTGCGGTCCAGCGTGTACTGGCGGGCGGTGTGCCAGCAGAACTCGGCGGCGCCCAGCGCGCCCCAGGCGATGCCGTAGCGGGCCGAGTTCAGGCAGGTGAACGGGCCCTTCAGGCCGCTCACGCCCGGCATGATGTTCTCTTCCGGCACGAACACCTGATCCAGCACGATTTCGCCGGTGATCGAGGTGCGCAGGCCGACCTTGCCGTGGATGGCCGGCGCCGACAGGCCCTTCCAGCCCTTTTCCAGGATAAAGCCGCGAATCTCGTCCTTGCCGTTATCGCCCTGCAGCTTGGCCCAGACCACGAACACGTCGGCGATCGGCGAGTTGGTGATCCACATCTTGGCGCCGGTCAGCTCATAGCCGCCGTCGACCTTCTTGGCGCGGGTGACCATCGAGCCCGGGTCGGAGCCGTGGTTCGGCTCGGTCAGGCCGAAGCAGCCGATCCATTCGCCGGTGGCCAGCTTGGGCAGGTACTTCTGCTTCTGCGCTTCGGTGCCGAATTCATGGATCGGAACCATCACCAGCGACGACTGCACGCTCATCATCGAGCGGTAGCCGGAATCGACGCGCTCGACTTCACGCGCGATCAGGCCGTAGCTGACGTAGTTCAGGCCGGGGCCGCCGTATTGCTCGGGGATGGTGGGGCCGAGCAGGCCCAGTTCGCCCATCTCGCGGAAGATCTCGATGTCGGTCTTCTCGTTGCGGAAGGACTGAAGCACGCGCGGCATCAGCTTGTCCTGGCTGTACGCCGCGGCGGCGTCGCGCACCATGCGTTCTTCGGCGGTCAGTTGCTGGTCCAGCAGCAGGGGGTCGGCCCAGTGGAATTCGGCGTTGGCAGCCATGCAGGTCTCCTTCGGTAGCGCGGGGGAAGCATCGGGGGCGGGCGAATGGTCGCTTGCCGCACCGGCGCTTCCGGGAATCATGACGGGTTCGGTGATCTTCGCGGAGGGTTTTTGTGGTTCCGCATTGCGGAACTGTGTTCCGTTGAATTAGTATATCGCAATGGGTTTGCCGTGCAACAGGCAAAACCCCCGACACCCATGCCTTTGTGCGATGAGCGGACAACCGCCGACCTGAGAGGAGCCGCCCTTGACCAGTCCGTCACTTTCTCCCGATGCCACGCCGCCCGCGCCGGTGCGCGACAGCGATCCCAACTTCGTCACCGCCCTGGCGCGCGGGCTGGAACTGATGCGGTGCTTCCGCACCGGTGAGGCAATGCTCGGCAACCAGGACTTCGTGCGCCGCACCGGCTTCCCCAAGGCCACGGTGAGCCGGCTGGCCGGCACGCTGGTGCAGTTGGGTTACCTGCGCTATGACGAGAGCCTGGGCAAGTACGCGCTGGATGCCGGCGTGCTGGCGCTGGGCTATGCCTACCTGTCAGCGTCAGACGTGGTGTCGCTGGCGCGGCCGCATATGCTGGCGTTCGCCCAGTCATACGGGGTCTCGGTCTCGCTGGGCAAGCGCGAGCGCATGGAAGTGATCTACCTGGAATCGATCCGCAACGATGCGGGCGTGATGCTGGGGCTGGGCGTGGGCTCGCGGCTGTCGCTGGTGTCGAGTTCGATGGGGCGCGCGTACCTGGCCGCGCTGCCGGCGGCGCGGCGCGAGCGGGTCATGGCTGAGTTCAGCCAGGCGTTCCCGGAGCAGTGGAAGCAGCAGGAGACGGCCACGCGCGCGGCCTTGGCCGAGGCGCAGCAGCGCGGCTATGCGGCGTCGTTCCGCGACTGGCATCCGGCCATCCATGCCTGTGCGGTGGCGTTCCGGCCGGTGGGGGAGAAGGAGTTGCACATGCTGAGCTGCAGTGCTTCCTATGGGGCGGTGGATGAGGCGGTGTTCCACCAGACGCTGGCGCCGGCGTTGCGGGCGCTGGCGGCAAGGCTGTCGGACCCGGCGGGCTGACGGCCAGGTCCGACGTGCGCAGGTGTTACAGGTCCGTGCGCAACTTCCACAATTCCGGAAACAACACTACATCCAGCATCTTGCGCAGATAGCTGACGCCTTCCGTGCCGCCGGTACCACGCTTGAAGCCAATCACCCGCTCAACCGTGGTCACATGCCGGAAGCGCCATTGCCGGAACGCATCTTCCAGGTCGACAAACTTCTCGCCCAGTTCATACAGTTCCCAGTGCGCACCGGGATTGCGATAGACCTCCAGCCAGGCGGCCTCGACCGACGCGTTATACGCGGTGGGCTGCGTCCAGTCCCGTTCGACGCAGTCCGCATCGATCGCAAAACCACGCCTGGCCATCAACCGGATCGCCTCGTCATACAGCGACGGCGTCTTCAGCGCGGTTTCCACCAGCGCCAAATGCTCCGGCCGGTGCGCGTGCGGCTTCAGCATGGCAGCGTTCTTGTTGCCGAGGATGAACTCGATCTCGCGGTACTGATACGACTGGAAGCCTGACGACATGCCCAGGTAGGGCCGCATCGCCGAGTATTCCGGCGGCGTCATCGTCGCCAGCACGTTCCACGCCTGCACCAGCTGGTCCATGATGCGCGACACCCGCGTCAGCATCTTGAACGCCGGCGGCAGGCTGTCGGTCTTGACCGATTCGCGCGCGGCGCGCAGCTCGTGCAGCATCAGCTTCATCCACAGCTCGGTGGTCTGGTGCTGCACGATAAACAACATCTCGTTGTGGTCCGGCGACAGCGGGTGCTGCGCGTTCAGGATCTGGTCCAGGCCGAGATAGTCGCCATAGCTCATGTCCTTGGCGAAATCCATCTGCGCGCCGTGCCAGTTGTCACCTTGCGGCGCAGCCTGGCCTGCGGTGCCGGCCGCGCCGGAAAAAGGGCATCCCTTGAATTCACTCATGATGCGCTCCCGATCAGGTCACCTGGCCGCGCGTCTGGAACCGCGCGTCGCGATAGGCGCCGCTGTCCAGCACATCGCGCAGGATTTCCACAGCATCCCACACCTCGGTGAAGCTGGTGTACAGCGGCGTGAAGCCAAAGCGGGCGATGCGCGGCTCGCGGTAGTCGCCGATCACGCCGCGCTCGATCAGGGCCTGCACCAGCGCATAGCCGTCCGGGTGCTCCAGGCTGACCTGGCTGCCGCGGCGCGCGTGCTCGCGCGGCGTGACCAGCGTCAGTGGGTGGTGGCCGCAACGGGCTTCCACCAGTTCAATGAACAAGTCGGTCAGCAGCAGTGACTTGGCGCGCAGCACCTGCATAGTGGTCTGGGCGAAGATGTCCAGGCCGCATTCCACCATCGCCAGCGAAGTCACCGGCTGCGTGCCGCACAGGAAGCGGCGCACGCCGTCGACCGGGCGGTACTGCGGCTCCATCGCGAACGGCGCGGCGTGGCCCCACCAGCCCGACAGCGGCTGCCAGAAGGCATCGCGCAGCGCCGGCGCGACCCAGACGAAGGCGGGCGAGCCCGGGCCGCCGTTCAGGTATTTGTAGGTGCAGCCGATGGCGTAGTCGGCCCCGGCCGCCTTCAGGTTGACCGGCACGGCGCCGGCGGAGTGGCACAGGTCCCACACCGTGAGCGCGCCGCGGGCATGGGCCAGCTCGGTCAGCGCGGCCATGTCCAGCATCTCGCCGGTCTTGTAGTTGACGTGGGTGAGCATCAGCACGGCGGTATCGGCGCCCACGGCGGCGTCGATCTCGGCCGGCGAATTGACCAGGCGCAGCGAATAGCCCTGCTGCAGCAGGTCGGCCAGGCCCTGCGCGATGTACAGGTCGGTGGGGAAGTTGCTGGCCTCCGACACGATCACCTTGCGCGCCGGGTCGCGCGTCTGCTGCACGCGCAGCGCCGCGGCCAGCACCTTGAACAGGTTGATCGAGGTGGTGTCGGTCACCACCACTTCATCCTGGCCCGCGCCGACCAGCGGGGCCAGCTTGTTACCCAGCCGCTGCGGCAGCTCGAACCAGCCGGCGGTGTTCCAGCTGCGGATCAGGCCCTCGCCCCATTCTTCGGCCACCACCTGGGCGGCGCGCGCGGCGGCGGCGCGCGGGCGGGCGCCCAGTGAGTTGCCGTCGAGGTAAATCACGCCCTCGGGCAGCGCGAACTGGTCGCGCAGCGGGCGCAGCGGGTCTCGCTCATCGAGCCGAATACAGTGCTCGCGGTCAAATGTCGTCATGTCGTGGGATTGGCCAGGGGTTGTTCGGGAGTGGTTCAGTCGAGGCTGCGCAGCACCGCGCGCACCGGGCTGGCATCGAGCCCGGCAAAGCGCAGCGGCAGCGCGATCAGTTCATAGTCGCCGGCATCGACCTCGTCCAGCACGATGCCTTCCAGGATGGCCAGCCCGTGACGGCGCACGGCGTTGTGCGCGTCCATGGTCTTGGATTCCTGCGGGTCCAGCGACGGTGTGTCGATGCCCACCAGTTGCACGCCGTGCGCGGCCAGCAGCGCGATGGTCTCGGCCGCGACCGCGCAGAAGTGCGGGTCCCACTGCGTCAGCGGCGCCCGCCGGTAGGTACGCAGCAGCACGCGCGGCGGCAGGCCGGCCAGCGCGTGTTCGATATGGCGCGGCTCCACCACTGGCGAGGCGCCGATGCAATGGATCACGCGGCAGGTGCCGAGGTAGGGCGTGAGCGGCACGGCGCCGATCGGCGCGCCGTCGGCGGCGTAGTGCAGCGGTGCGTCGGCGTGCGCGCCGGTGTGCGGCGACAGCGTGATGCGGCCGACATTCACCGGGCAGTGCTCGTCCATCTGCCAGGCCGGCTGCTGCTGGAACGGCGTGTCGCCGGGCCAGACCGGGGTGGCGGGGGAGAGCGGCGGGCTGATGTCCCACAGCCGGCGTGGGTCTTGATTGGGGGCGGTCATAAGGGTGCGCGGCGCCTTTGCAAGGCGCCGTCGTTGTCTGCCTCGATGTCGGAAATCATAGTCAAAATTGGCGGCAAGAGGCTTGCTAAATGGACTGTCGATACGGTCTTCTTTCGCATAAAATGCGAAGAATTGATGATTTGTCGAAGGAAATTCGAATGAACCTCGATCCCACCGATCTGCGCATCCTGACCTGCCTGCAGGAGAACGGCCGCATCAGCAACCAGGACCTGGCTGACCGCGTGGCGCTGTCGCCTTCGGCATGCCTGCGGCGGGTGCGCCTGCTGGAAGAGTCAGGGGTGATCGGCGGCTACCGCGCCTGGTTCGACGCCGAGCAGCTCGGGCTTGAGCTTGAGGCGATCGTGCAAGTGTCGATGCGCCATGACGTGGAAGGCTGGCACGACACCTTTATCGCCGCGGTGCAGTCGTGGCCGGAAGTGCTGTCGGCGTACATCATCACCGGCGACAGCAATTACATCCTGCGGGTGCAGGCGCGCAACCTGAAGCACTACTCGGACTTCATCGTGAACCGGCTGTACCGCACCAAGGGCGTGATGGATATCCGCTCGAATATCGTGCTGCAGCGGATCAAGGTGGACAGTTCGCCGCTGGCGATCCTGAAGGCGGGCGCGGAGGGGGCCTAGCCTAGCCTAACGTTGCGTATGCAGCGCAATCAGCTGCCGCAGGGTTTCCTTGAGCAGCGCGCCCTGGCGCGGGCCAAAGTCGTCCAGCACTGCGCGCTCGTGCTGGGCGGCGCGCGCCAACAGCGGCTGGGCCTGCGCGAGGCCGCGCGGGGTGATCGAGATCAGCGCCTGGCGGCGGTCGGTCTGGCCGGCGCGGCGCGTCACCAGCCCGTCGGCGGCCATGCGGTCGACCAGCTTGGTCAGCGTCGGCTGCTTGGTCAGCGTGATTTCGGCGAGCGTGCCGATGGTGCAGTCGGGGCGGTCGGCCAGCGTGGCCAGCACGCGCCATTCCTGCACGGACAGGCCGCTGGCTTCCACTTCGCGGTGGAATTCGCCCGAGATCAGGTGGCTGGCGCGGGCCAGCAGGTAGGCCAGGTAGCCATCGACAAAGGGCAGGGGGGATTGCGCGGGCAGGTCCGCCATGATGGCTCGGTGCCGTTCAGAGGTCGAGGGGGGCGGTGGTGGTGAACTGGCCGCCCTGGAATACCAGCGGGCCGTCGCTGCCATCGAGCACGCCGCAGCGCTCGACTTCACCCACGAAGATGATGTGGTCGCCCTCGTCGTAGCGGCTGCGGTTGTGGCATTCGAACCAGGCCAGCGCATTGGACAGGATCGGCAGGCCGGTGGCCGAGAGCCGGTAGTCGACGCCGGCGAATCGGTCGCCTTTGAGGGTGGCAAAGCGCTGGCACAGCTCCAGCTGCGAGGCCGACAGCACGTTGATGATGTAGTGCGTGCCGTCGCGGAACATCGGCAGGCTGTTGGCGCGCGTGGCCATGCTCCACAGCACCAGCGGCGGATCCAGCGACACCGAGTTGAACGAACTAGCGGTGATGCCGATGAACGGCGGCGCGCCGGCGGCGACAGACTCGGCGCTGGCGCGCGTAGTGATCACCGTCACCCCGGTCGCGAACTGCGACAGGGTGCGGCGGAAGTGCTGCGCATCGAAATCTGGTGCGGCGGCGCTGGCGATCTGTGGCTGGGCCTCAGGCATGCCCATGGGGGCTCCGCTGGAGTTCATGAAATTTCATATATATTATTTGCGCCAGGGGCAGCAAGTTCAAGCCCGGCCGTGCGCTTATTTGCGGCCGCGGCGCTGGGCTGGCGCACACAACAAGGCGGGCACTGCCGCCGATACAACAAGCAGGAGACTAACGTCATGCTCATCGAGCAGATCGAACACCGCTGGCTGGCGGCGTTCCGGCGCACGCTGGAACTCTGTGCCCTGCAGGGTGCGGAAGTCGTTGGAATTGTAACGGAGTCGCAATCCCGCCCTGTCAACGTGGCCTTGGCCGAACTGGCCGTGCAGTCGCTGGGCGCCACCCCGGTGCGCATCCAGGTGCCGACACCGGCACTTAGTGCGCCCGCGCCGGTGCGCTCGACCGGCGCCAGCGATGCCTTGCAGAGCCTCGCGCCGGTGGTGGCGGCCTTGTCGCGCTGCCACCTGGTGCTGGACTGCACGGTGGAAGGCCTGCTGCACGCGCAGGAACTGCCGCTGATCCTGCGCGGCGCCGACGGCATCGTGCCGCGTATGCTGATGGTCAGCAACGAACACCCCGAGATCCTGGAGCGCTGCCAGCCCGACCCGGCGCTGGAAGGCACCGTGCGCGCCGCCATGAAGCGCCTGCGCGGCGCGCGCGAGATGCGCGTGCATTCGCCGGCCGGCACCGAGTTGCGCATCGGCCTGGCCGACGCCCGCGTGGGCGGGGTCTGGGGCTTCTGCAGCAAGCCCGGCCAGGTCTCGCATTGGCCCGGCGGGCTTTGCCTGGCGTTCCCGGCCAGCCGCCAGGTCAACGGCACGCTGGTGCTGGCGCCGGGCGACGTCAACCTGACCTTCAAGACCTACCTGCGCGATACCGTGGTCTGCCATATCGAGGACGATTACATCGCCGGCGTCGAGGGGCAGGGCGTGGATGCCGACATGATGCGCGGCTACTACCAGGCCTGGGCCGACCGCGAGGGCACGCGCGATGCGTACGCGGTCTCGCACGTGGGCTGGGGCCTGAACCGGCTGGCGCGCTGGGACGCGATGACCTTCTACGACAAGCGCGACTGCAACGGCACCGAGCTGCGCGCGTTTGCCGGCAACTTCCTGTTCTCGACCGGCGCCAACGAGGTGGCCGGGCGGCATACGCTGGGCCATTTCGACCTGCCGCTGCGCAACTGCACGGTATCGCTGGATGGCCGCAATGAGGTGGAAGCAGGCACGCTGGTGGAGGTGGCGGCATGAGCGCGAGCGCGACGATGCAACGCCACGCCAACGGCATCGCCACGCTGGCCTGGGGCGATGGCCCGGTGGCGGTGGTGATGCTGCACGGCATCGGCGGCGGCAAGGCCGCCTGGCCCGCGCAGGGCGAGGCGCTGGCGCAGGCCGGCTACCGTGCCGTGGCCTGGGACATGCCCGGCTACGGCGACAGCGCCCTGATCGATCCCTATGACTTCGACGGGCTGGCGCAAGCGCTGGCGCCGCTGCTGCAGGCCGAGCGCGACGCCGGCCGGCGCGTGGTGCTGCTGGGCCACAGCATGGGCGGCATGGTGGCGCAGCAGGCCTGCGCGGCCGCGCCCGCGCTGATCGACGGCATGGTGCTGTCCGGCACCTCGCCCGCCTTTGGCAAGGGTGACGGGCCCTGGCAGCGCGACTTCGTCGCCGCGCGCACCGCGCCGCTGGACGCCGGCAGGACCATGGCCGAGATGGCCGCCGGGCTGGTGCGCACCATGGTCGCGCCCGATGCCGAGCCACAAGCCGTGGCCTTTGCCACGGCGGTGATGGCGGCGGTGCCGGCGCCCACCTACCGCGCGGCACTGGGCGCGCTGGTGCGCTTCAACCAGCGCGACGCGCTGCCGCGCATCGCGGTGCCGGTGCTGGCGCTGGCCGGGCAGCACGACACCAATGCCGCGCCCGAGGTGATGGAGCGCATGGCCCAGCGCATTCCGGGCGCCGAGTACCGCTGCCTGCCGGATGTCGGCCACCTGGCCTGCATGGAGCGCCCCGCGCTGTTCAACGAGGCGGTGCTGGATTTCCTGCACCGGCGCTTCCCCGTGCACTGAACCACGCCGCTTTCCGGCAACGCAACACAAGAACCACCGCCGCGCCGCGACCGCATCCGGTGCGAGCAGGAAAACAGGAGACCGCGACATGCCAACCGGCCAGCTCGACTTCATCCCCGCCATCGGTACGGCGGACTTCACCCCGCAACAAGCGCACCTGCTGGCGCTGGCCAACCGCCTGGGCCGCGAACGCTTCGCGGCGCGCGCAGCCACCTGGGACCGCGAGGCCAGCTTCCCCTTCGCCAACTATGCCGACCTGCGCGAGGCCGGCCTGCTGGCGCTGTGCGTGCCGCGGGCGTTCGGCGGCGAGGGCGCGGACTTTGCCACCTACTGCATGGTGGGCGCCGAGATCGGCCGCTTCTGCGGGGCCACGGCGCTGACGTACAACATGCATATCTGCTCGACCATGTGGACCGGCGTGCTGTCCGACGGCATCGACATGACACCTGACCAGCGCGCCGAGCACGAAGCCCGGCGCGAGCTGCATTTCGCACGCGTGGTGCGCGACGGCGCCGTCTATGCGCAGCCGTTCTCCGAAGGCTCCGCCGCCGCCGCGGGCAAGGCGCCGTTCGGCACCACCGCGCGCAAGGTCGATGGCGGCTGGGTACTGAACGGGCGCAAGATCTTCGCCTCGCTGTCGGGCGCGGCCGACTACTACGGCATCCTGTGCACCGAGGACCGCGGCGACCAGCATCCCGACATGCGCGACACGCTCTACATTGCCGTGCCCGGCAAGGCGGAAGGGCTGACCGTGACCGGCGAGTGGGACCCGATGGGCATGCGCGGCACGGTGTCGCGCACGCTGCTGCTCAAGGACGTGTTCGTGCCCGACCACGAGCAGCTGATGCCGCGCGGCGTCTACTACCGCGCGGCGCAGACCTGGCCGGCGATGTTCTTCACGCTGTCGCCGACCTACCTGGGCGTGGCCCAGGCCGCCTACGACTTTACCGTGCAGTACCTGCGCGGCGAGGTGCCGGGCCAGCCGCCGGTCAAGCGCCGCATGTACCCGACCAAGCAGATCGCGGTGGCGCAGATGCGCATCCAGCTGGAAACCATGCGATCGCTCTTCTGGCGCGTGATCCATGAGGCGAAGCCCAATCCGACCAAGGACGAGCGCCTGCGCCTGTACGCCGCGCACTACACCGTGATGGAAGGCGCCAACGACATCGCCCGGCTGGCGATCCGCACCTGCGGCGGGCAGTCGATGCTCAAGGACCTGCCGCTGGAGCGGCTCTACCGCGACTCGCGCTGCGGCGCGCTGATGCTGCCCTGGACCGCCGAGCTGATCCTGGATCGCATGGGGCGCGAGACCCTGTACGAATCCGGCGAGCGCGACGAATGAGCGCCGCCCGTCGCGCCATGCGTGCGGGCGCCGCCGGGCTGGGCGCGCTGCCGGCCATGCTGCATGGCCATGCCGCCGCGGCGCCGGGGCGGCCGGCGTTGCACTACCTGGGCCGCACCTTCACCTACGGCAAGCTGTGGCGGCGCGTCGAGCGTGCCAGCGCCCACCTGGCAGCGACGTGGGGCATCCGCGCGGGCGAGCGCGTCGGCACGCTGTGCCTGAACCACGAACTGCAGCTGGTGCTGCTGTTCGCCTGCGCGCGTGTCGGGGCGATGTTCGTGCCGCTGAACTACCGGCTGGCGCCGGCGGAGCTGCGTACCATCGCCGCCCACGCGCAGCTGGCCGCGCTGTTCCATGACGAGCGCCATGCAGGGCTGGCGCAGGAGGCTGGCGGCGGCTGCCAGGTCGCGCATCTCGACCGGCTGGTCGACCATCCCGCGCCGTTCGGCGTGCCCCACCCGCCGGTGCCGGACGAGGCGCCGCTGCTGCTCGCCTACACCTCCGGCACCACCGGCAAGCCCAAGGGCGCGGTGCATACGCAGGCCGGGCTGCTGGCCAATGCGCGCGCCAGCTGGTGGGCGCATGGCATGACCGCGGACGATCACGTGCTGTCGGTGCTGCCGATGTTCCACGTCGGCGGGCTGTGCATCCAGACGCTGCCGGCGCTGCTGGCCGGGGCGCAAGTCACGCTGCACGACCGCTTTGCGCCGGATGCCTGGCTTGGCGCGGTAGCGCAGGCGCGGCCGAGCCTGTCGCTGATGGTGCCGGCCACGTTGCGCGCGGTGCTGGAGCATCCCGGCTGGCCCGGGGCCGACCTGTCGGCGCTGCGCGGCGTGATGGCAGGTTCGTCGACCATCCCGCTGTCGTATATCGCGGCCTTCCATGCGCGTGGCGTGCCGCTGGGGCAGGTCTATGGCGCGACCGAGACCGGTCCGGTGTCGGTGGTGCTGAAGCTGCAGGATGCGCTGGCCCGGCCTGGCTATGCCGGCTGGCCGCAGCCGGAGGCGCAAGTCCGGCTGGCCGGCCCGGACGGTGCCGAGGTGGCGCAGGGCGCAGTCGGTGAACTCTGGGTGCGCGGCGCCAACGTGATGGCGGGCTACTGGAACCAGCCTGATAACGGCCTGGCCGACGGCTGGTTCCATTCCGGCGACCTCGCGCACCGCGATGCCGGCGGCTGCATCGAAGTCGTCGGCCGCAGCAAGGACATGATCATCTCGGGCGGCGAGAACATCTATCCCGCCGAGATCGAGAACGTGCTGGTCGGCCTGCCCGGGGTGCAGGAGTGCGCGGTCGTCGGCGTGGCCGACGCGCGCTGGGGCGAGGTGCCGGTGGCGGTGATCGTGCCCGCGCCGGGCGCGCCGCGCGACGCGCTGGGGGCGGAGCCGCTGCGCGAACTGCTGGCTACGCGCATTGCCCGCTTCAAGCTGCCGCGCGAGGTGGTGCTGCTGGACGACCTGCCGCGCAGCGCGCTGGGCAAGGTGCTCAAGCCGCAACTGCGCGCGATGCTGGAGGCGCAGCGCCAGCCTGGCTGAATCTGCTGCAAGGGCGCCAATCTGCGCTTATGCTTGAGGCCGTGACACCACAGACGACAACGCAAGGGGGCGGCGCAAATGGAACATGGACTTGAAACGGCCACGCTGGGCGGCGGGTGCTTCTGGTGCCTGGAAGCGGTTTTCCAGCAGGTCGATGGCGTGGTGGCGGTGGAGTCCGGTTATACCGGCGGGCATGTGGATCACCCGACTTACCAGCAGGTCTGCGAGGGGGATACCGGGCACGTCGAGGTGGTGCGTGTCACCTTCAATCCGTCGGTGATCAATTTTCGGCAGATCCTGGAGATCTTCTTCGCCATCCACGACCCGACCACGCCGGACCGGCAGGGTAACGATGTGGGGCCGCAGTACCGGTCGGCGATCTTTACGAATTCGGAGGCGCAGCGGGCCACGGCGGAATACGTAATGCGGGAGTTGGCCGCGGCCAAGGTTTTTGATGCGCCGATCGTTACGCAGGTCGAGCCGGAGCAGCCGTACTGGCGCGCCGAGGCAAGTCACCAGAACTACTATCAGGACAATCCGAGCCAGGGGTACTGTGCCTTGGTGATCTCGCCGAAACTGGCCAAGTTTCGAAAGCAGTTTGAGGGGAAGTTGAGGAAGTAGGGACTGGACGCCTGGGTCGGCGCCAGAAACCGGCCCTAATTTCCCTGCGCAAACATCGCGCCGACAATCGCTCCCATCTCATGCCGCCGCGCCGCCGGCATCCGCGACGCGGTAGACATGATGCTGATGGCCGCCTCGGCGCCCATTTCCAGGGGCAGTGCAATGCCCACGCCTGCCACCCCCTCCGCGCCGGCAAGCGCATAGCCCAGCTTGCGGGCGCGCTCTACACCGCGCAACAGCCTGAGCAGGCTCAGGCCCCCGGCTGCGTACTCGGCGCGGTGCCGCTCGTAATGCGCACGCACCGCCTCGTTGTCCATCTTCGCCAGCAACGCCATGCTGCCGGTGCCCTGGCCCAGCAGGCGGGAAGTGCCGGTCAGCAAGTGGAAGGTCTTGATCCGGTGGCTGCCTTCCTCGGTATGCAGGCAGTGCCCATGGTCGCCGATGCGCACGGTCAGGAACACCGCGTCGCCCGTGAGCCGGGCCAGCGCCTTCATCTTGCTCACCAGCGCGCTGTTGGGCGGCGGCCGGTTCATCGCGCGCAGGCCCAGCGCCATGGCGGCAGTGCCCAGGTGATAACGCTTGCCCCCCGACTCGCGCTCGACATACCCCGCGGATTCCAGGAAGCGCGCCATCCGGTGCGCGGTGGTACGGTCGATCTCCGCTATCGCGGCGAGCTCGGGCAGGGTCAGTCCCGCCTCGTGATGCTCGGCGAGCAGCCGGAGCAGGGCGAAGGCTCGGGACAGGCTCTGCACGCCGCCGGGCGAGGGGGTCTTGGTGGGCATGGGAAGGTGCGTCGGGGGGCGCTTTGGGGGTGGCGGATGCCGCGCCCCGCGTCCCGGGTTTCTGGCTTGTGCACATTATGCACAACCTGAGCGATTGCGGTTGTCCCGGGCAGCGTGGTGGTTTGCAATCCATGCATCACGGAACCTCACGCAAGCCGCCATGATTCCCATCGACTCACGCATCGACTCATCTTCCGACGCCTTTGCCAGCCAGCGCGCCGGCATGCAGGCCCTGATCGACCGCCTCCATGGCCTCGAACAGCGTGCCGTGGCCGCCTCGGAGCGCGCCCGGCCCACCTTTGCCAGACGCGGGGCGCTGCTGCCGCGCGAGCGCATCGGCCGCCTGCTGGACGCAGGCGCGCCGTTCTTGCCGATGGCCACGCTGGCCGGCTTCGGCATGGACGATCCCGACCCCGAGACCTCCATCCCCGGCGGTTCGCTGGTGGCCGGCATCGGTTTCGTCTGCGGCGTGCGCTGCATGGTGCTGGCCACGGATTCCGGCATCGACGCCGGTGCCATGACCGAGGCCGGCAACATGAAGCTGATGCGCTGCCAGGAGATCGCGCTGGAAAACCGGCTGCCATTCATTCACCTGGTGGAATCGGCCGGCGCCAACCTGCGCAAGTACCGCGTGGACAAGTTCGTCCGCGGCGGCGCGCTGTTTTACAACCTGGCTCGCCTGTCCGCGGCCGGGCTGCCGGTGATCACGGTCGTGCATGGCTCGTCCACGGCGGGCGGCGCCTACATGCCGGGGCTGTCCGACTACGTGGTGATGGTGCGCAATCGCGCGCGCGCCTTCCTGGCGGGGCCGCCGCTGCTGAAGGCCGCCACCGGCGAAATCGCCACGGATGAGGAGCTGGGCGGCGCCGACCTGCATGCCACGGTCAGCGGCCTGGCCGAATACCTGGCCGAGGACGACGAGCACGCTATTGCCACCGCACGCGACATCGTCGCCAGCCTGGACTGGCCGACCGTGGCGACGGAGCCCGCGCAGCTCGCCCGCCCTCCGCGGCTCGATCCGTCGGAGCTGGACGGCGTGATGACGCTCGACATGAAGCGCCCGGTGGACATGCGCGAAGTGATCGCGCGCATTGTCGACGACTCCGCCTGGCTGCCGTTCAAGCCCGACTATGGTCCCGGCACGGTGTGCGGCCACGCCCGCATCGAAGGCAATACGGTCGGCTTCATCACCAACAACGGTCCTATCGACCCGGCCGGCGCCACCAAGGCCGCGCAGTTCATCCAGCTATGCAACCAGTCGGACACGCCGATCGTGTTCCTGCAGAACACCACCGGCTTTATCGTCGGCCGTGCCTCGGAAGAGGCCGGCATGATCAAGCATGGCGCCAAGATGATCCAGGCGCTGTCGAACTCGACGGTGCCGCAGATCACACTGTACTGCGGGGCCTCGTTCGGGGCGGGCAACTTCGGCATGTGCGGACGGGGCTTCCGGCCGCGCTTCTGCTTCTCGTGGCCGAACGCGCGCACCGCCGTGATGGGCGGCGAGCAGGCCGCCATGACGCTTGAGATCGTGGCGCGCCAGCAGGCCGCGCGCAAGGGCGTGCCGGTAGATGAGGCGCAGCTTGCCAGCCAGACCGCCGATATCGTTGCCAACTTCGAGCGCCAGGCCAGCGCCTTCGTCACCAGCGGGCTGCTGCTGGACGACGGCGTCATCGACCCGCGCGACACGCGCGCCGTGCTGGCCTTCGTGCTGGCCACCGCGCGCGAGGCCAGCCTGCGCAAGCCGCATGCGATCCAGTTTGGTGTCGGGCGCTTTTGAGCGCCGCCGCCATCTCGACACGTCCCGAACCAACAAGACACCAGGAGACCACCATGCTTTACACGGAAGACCACCGCAACATCATGGACAGCATCCGCCGCTTCGTCTCGGCGGAGATTGATCCCTTCGTCGATGAGTGGGAAGCCGCCGAGATTTTCCCGGCGCATGCACTGTTCAAGAAGATGGGCGACCTCGGCTTCCTCGGCATCACCAAGCCGGTCGAATACGGCGGCATGGGGCTCGACTTCTCCTATGCCGTTGCCGCCGCCGAGGCGCTGGGCTATGCCCACGCACAGGGCGTGGGCATGGGCGTGGGGGTGCAGACCGACATGGCGACGCCGGCGCTGACCGCGTTCGGCTCGGACGAGCTCAAGCGCAACTACCTGGCCCCTGCCATCGCCGGCGACATGGTGTGCTCCATCGGCGTGTCCGAAGCCGGCGCCGGTTCCGACGTGGCCTCGCTCAAGACCCGTGCGGTGCGCGATGGCGACGACTATGTCATCTCCGGCTCCAAGATGTGGATCACCAACGGCACCCAGGCCGACTGGATCTGCCTGCTGTGCAATACCTCTGACGGCCCGGTCCACAAGAACAAGTCGCTGATCGTGGTGCCGCTCAGGGAAGACGGCAAGCGCGTGCGCGGCGTGGAAGTGCAGAAGATCAGGAAGTTCGGCATGTGGTGCTCCGACACCGCGCAGATCTTCTTCGACGAAGTGCGCGTCCCGGTGCGCAACCGCATCGGCGACGAGGGCATGGGCTTCATCTACCAGATGAAGCAGTTCCAGGAAGAGCGGCTGAACGGCGCGGCGCGCCGGCTGGCCTGCAACGCGCTGATCGAGGAAACCGCCGACTATCTGCGCCAGCGCATCGCCTTCGGCAAGCCGCTGCTGGACAACCAGTTCATCCAGTTCAAGCTGGCCGAGCTCAAGACCGAGATGGAGGCGCTGCGCGCGCTGGTCTACATGGCCACGCAGACCTATATCAATGGGGGCGAGGTCATTGAACTGGCCTCAATGGCAAAGCTCAAGGCCGGGCGCCTGTCGCGCGAGGTGGCCGACTGGTGCATGCAGTTCCAGGGCGGCATGGGCTACACGTGGGACAACCATGCGTCGCGCGCCTATCGCGATTTCCGGCTGGGCTCGATCGGCGGCGGGGCGGACGAGGTCATGCTCCAGGTCATTGCCAAGCAGATGGGCCTGATGTCGCGCGGCTGACGCGTTCCTGAACCAACCACCAGCCAGGATCGCCATGCCTGACAGCTCATGCAACGATGCCGTGATCGTGCGCCGCGCCGGCGGCGTACTGTTTGCCACCCTCAACATTCCTGCCACCCGCAACGCATTGGCGCCCGAAGTGGTGGCCGCGCTGGCCGCCGCCGTGGCGCAGGCCGAAGCCGACCCGGAAGTCCGCGCGCTGGTGCTGCGCGGCTCCGGCGGCAGCTTCAGCGCAGGCGGCAACGTGGGCAGCTTCCAGTCCCGGCTTGATGCCGACGCCAGCCAGGAAGACCCGGTCGCCACGCGCAACCGCCAGTTCGGCTACTTCATGGAGCGCCTGAGCGTGCTGCCGGTGCCGGTGATCGCCGCGGTTGAGGGCGCGGCCATGGGCGGCGGCATGGGCCTGGCCTGCGCGGCCGACATCGTGCTGGCTACGCGCGATGCGCGCTTTGCGTTGTCGGAGACCACGCTGGGCATTGTCGCCGCGCAGATCGCTCCCTTTGTGGTGCAAAAGCTGGGCGCTGCCGCCACGCGCCGCCTGGGCCTGACCGGCGAGCGCGTCAGCGGCGATGCAGCGGTAGCCATCGGCCTGGTCGACCAGCTCGCGGCCGACAGCGCGGAGCTGGACGCCCTGATAGCCGAGTGGCTGACGCGCATCGGCCGTTGCGGCCCGAATGCCAACCGCGTGTTCAAGGCACTGGTCGGCCGCTGCGGCCACGAGCCGCCAGGCCCGCTGCTGGACGAGGCCTCGCGCCAGTTTGCGCAATGCATGCGGCGCGAGGGCGCCGAAGGCGTGGCGGCATTCCGCGACAAGCGCGATGCCGCCTGGACCGTTCGCTTCGATGCCGACACGGTGCGCGCCGCGCAGTCGACCGGCTGACCGCGCCAGCCGCATCTTCCACGAGATTCACAGGATTTCCCATGTCTGCTACCCGCCGATCCTTCCATACGCTGCTCGTTGCCAATCGCGGCGAGATCGCGGTGCGCATCATGCGCACCGCCCGCCGCCTCGGGCTGGCTACCGTCGCCGTGTATTCCGAAGCGGACCGCCACAGCCCGCACCTTGCCTGCGCCGACCGCGCCGTGTGCATCGGCGCCGCCGCGCCGCGCGAGTCGTACCTGAACATTGCCGCCATCGTCGAAGCAGCCCGCGCCAGCGGTGCCGATGCCGTGCACCCCGGCTATGGCTTCCTGGCCGAGAACGCCGCCTTTGCCGAGGCGGTCACCGCCGCCGGCCTGGTCTTCGTCGGCCCGCCCGCCGCGGCGATCCGCGCCATGGGCAACAAGGCCGAAGCCAAGCGGCTGATGCTGGCTGCCGACATGCCCTGCGTGCCCGGCTATCAGGGGGCCGCGCAGGATGACGCCACGCTGCTGGCCGAGGCCGGGTCCATCGGCTTCCCCCTGATGGTCAAGGCTGCGGCGGGCGGCGGCGGGCGCGGCATGCGGCTGGTGCGCGACGCGGCGGCGCTGCCCGCGGCGCTGTCGAGCGCACGCTCCGAGGCGGCGGCAGCGTTCGGCTCAGACGAACTGATCCTGGAGCGCGCCGTGATCGCGCCGCGCCACGTGGAGATCCAGGTCTTTGCCGATACCCACGGCAATGTCATCCATCTCGGCGAGCGCGACTGCTCCGTGCAGCGCCGCCACCAGAAGGTCATCGAGGAAGCGCCGTCGCCCGCGGTCGGCCCGGTGCTGCGTGCGCGCATGGGCGAGGCCGCCGTGCGCGCGGCCAAGGCCATCGGCTACGTCGGCGCCGGCACCATAGAGTTCCTGCTCGATGCCGAGGGCAGCTTCTACTTCATGGAGATGAACACCCGGCTGCAGGTCGAACACGCCGTGACCGAGGCCATCACCGGCTTCGACCTGGTCGAATGGCAACTGCGCGTGGCGGCGGGCGAGCCGCTGCCGGTCACGCAGGACCAGGTCCGGCTCAACGGGCATGCCATCGAAGTGCGACTCACCGCCGAGGACGTGCCGGCCGGCTTCCTGCCGCAGGGCGGGCCGCTGCTGCGCTGGCGCCCGCCCGCCGCTGGTCGCGATGTACGTGTGGACCATGCGCTGGAAGAGGGCGGTGCCATCCCCACCCACTATGACTCGATGGTCGCCAAGCTGGTCGCGCATGGCGCCGACCGCGAAGAGGCGCGCCGCAAGCTGCTGCGAGCGGTGCAGGACTGCACGCTGCTGGGCGTGCCCACCAACCAGGGGTTCCTGGCCGCGTGCCTGGCGCACCCGGCGTTCGCCGGCAATGACGTGCATACGGGCTTTGTCGACACCCATATGCAGGCGGCGCTGCAGGCCCCGGTGCCTCCGGTGCATGTGACGGCAAGCGCCGCGCTGGCCGCATCGGGGCTGCTGGGCGGCAACGGCAAGCCGGCCACGCTTGCGCGTGCGGCTTCCAGCGTGGTGCTGAATGCGGCCGGCAAGGCCTGGGAAGCGTTCCTGCGCGTGTCCGCCGACGGCTGGCGCGTGAGCCTGCGCCAGCGCGGTGAAGACCACCCGCCGGTGGAATGCAGGCTGCGCGTGCTGCGTGCCGATGCCGCCAACGGCACGGCCCTGGTCGAATGCAACGGCGTGGCCTATCCGCTGGTGTTCGCCGCCGAAAAGCACGCGCTGCACCTGTTCCAGTCCGGCCGCGCCTGGCAGTTCCCGCTGCACGATCCGCGCCGCCGCCGCGATGCGGGCGACGCCGACGGCGTGCTGCAGGCGCCGCTGACGGCCCGCATCGTCGCGGTCAATGTGGCCGAGGGCGACCACGTGGAAGCGGGCCAGGCGCTGGTGGTGCTGGAGGCCATGAAGATGGAGCACACCATTTTGGCGCCGTTTGCCGGCGTGGTGGCGGAGGTGCCCGCGCGCGCCGGTGGGCAGGCCAGTGCCGGTTCGTTGCTGGCGCGGGTGGAGGCCGATGTGGCCGCAAAGGAAGAAGCATGAGCGAATCCGTGCAAGGCGAAGCGCGCGCCGGCAAGACTGTGCGCATCGGTGGCGCTTCCGGGTTCTGGGGCGATTCCGCCATCGCCACGCCGCAACTGCTGGCGGTGCCCGGCCTGCAATATCTGGTCTATGACTACCTGGCCGAGACCACCATGTCGATCCTGGCACGCGCCCGTGCCAAGGATCCGGCGCAGGGCTACGCCACCGACTTCGTGCACGCGGCGATGGGACCGAACCTCGGTGAAATCCTGCGGCGGGGGATCCGTGTCGTTGCCAATGCGGGCGGCCTCAATCCGCACGGCTGCCGGGACGCACTGCTCAAGGTGGCGGCGCAGCAGGGGCTGTCGCCGCGCATCGCGGTGGTCAGCGGCGACGACGTGCAGCCGCGCTTCGCGCAGTGGTGCGCCGAGGGGCTGGCTGACCTTGCCGGCAATCCGGTGCCAACCACCGAGCCCTGGTCGGCCAACGCCTACACCGGCGCGCAAGGCATTGCCCGCGCGCTGGCGCTGGGCGCGGATATCGTCATTGCCGGGCGCTGCGTCGACAGCGCCGTCGTGGTGGGCGCGCTGGCCCACGAGTTCGGCTGGAACTGGACCGACTGGGACCGCCTGGCCGCCGGCACGCTGGCGGGCCACGTGATCGAGTGCGGCGCCCAGGCCACGGGCGGGCTGTTTACCGACTGGCAGCGCGTGCCGGGCTGGGAGCGCATGGGCTACCCCGTGATCGACTGCGCGCACGACGGCAGCTTCGTGCTGAGCAAGCCCGCGGACACCGGCGGGCTGATCGATCCGGCCGCGGTCGCGGAGCAGGTGCTGTACGAGGTCGGTGATCCCGCCAACTACCTGATGCCGGACGTGACCTGCGACTTCCGCATGGTGCGCACGGAACTGGTCGAGCCCGGGCGCATACGCGTGCATGGCGCGCGTGGCCGGGCACCCGGCACGCACTACAAGGGCAATGCCACCTGGCAGGACGGCTACCAGATCAGCCTGATGATGGCGATCCGCGGCATCGATGCTCCCGCAAAGGCGCGCCGCACCGCCGAGGCGCTGCTGGCGCGCACCCGCGCCATGCTGGCTGAACGCCAGATGCCGGACTACACCGAGACCGTGATCGAGCTGCTCGGCTGCGAATCGCAGTATGGCCCGCATGCGCGCGCGTTGCCGACACGGGAAGTGGTACTGCGCATCGGCGCGCGCCATCCGCTCGCCAGGGGGCTGAGCCTCCTGCAGCGCGAATGCTCTTCCGCGGGGACGTCCATGGCGGCGGGCACGCGCTCTTCCTTCTCGGGTCGGGTGGACATCCAGCCGGTGGTGAAGGTGTTTTCCTTCCTGGTGCCCAAGTCGGACGTGCCGATGCGCGTGGAGTTCGAGGCTGGCGAGATCCTGCTGCCCAACGCCGCAGAGAGCGCGGCGCAGGAGCCGCCGGTCGCGCTCGACGCGCCGGCATCGCCTGCGCTCCCCCGCGAGCCGCGCGTCGAGCGGCCACTGGTCACGCTTGCCTATGCGCGCAGCGGCGACAAGGGCGATGACGAAAACATCGGCGTGATCGCCCGCAAGCCAGAGTACCTGGCACTGCTGCGCGAGCAGCTCACTCCGCAAGCCGTGCGCGCGTACTTTGCCCACCTGGTGCAGGGCGAGGTCGAGCGCTTCGACGTGCCAGGCCTGCACGCGCTGAACTTCCTGATGCACGGCGCGTTGGGCGGTGGCGGCGTGGCGAGCCTGCGCTCGGACCCGCTGGGCAAGAGCTACGCGCAGATGCTGCTGGACTTTCCGCTTTCCGTACCCCGCAGCTGGGCATAGACCCGGCCAGAGACCTTGCGCGCCGGCACTGGCGCGCGCAACCAGGAGGAGACATGACCCGACCCAAGCCCGACGCGCGCATCCGGCGCCAGCTATGCCTGGGCCTGTTCGCAGGACTGGCCGCAGGCAGCCTCGCCGGCCCCTTGCCCGCCATGGCGCAGGGCGACGCCTATCCCAACCGCCCGATCCGCGTGGTCGTGCCATACACGCCTGGTGGTGTGTCAGACGCCGTGACGCGGCTGGTGATGCAGAAGTTGGCGCAACGCATCGGCCAGCCGGTGGTGGTGGAGAACCGCCCCGGCGCCAACGGCATGATCGGCTCGGAGAACGTCGCCAGGTCCGCGCCGGACGGCTATTCGCTGCTGGTGGTGGTGGCCGGGCACGCCATCAATCCCAGCCTGTATCCGAAGATGAGCTATGACCCGCTCAAGGACCTCACCGGCGTCAGCATGATCGGGCGGATTCCGCTGCTGCTGGTCTCCAGCGCGCAGCTGCCGCCGACCACGGTGAAAGAGCTGGTGGGCTGGGGCAAGGCCAATCCCGCGAAGATGACCTTTGCCTCCAGCGGCAATGGCTCCGGCGCGCACTTGGCGGGCGAGCTGTTCGCGCAGTCGGTCGGCATGCAGATGACGCACGTGCCTTACAAGGGCATTTCGCCGGCGCTGCCTGATTTGTTCTCGGGGCAGGTTGCCATCATCTTCGATTCGGTGCAGACCATGATGCCGCAGGCGAAGGCAGGCAAGGTGCGCGCGCTGGCGATCTCCAGCCCGACGCGCTGGCCGGCCGCGCCGGAGGTGCCGACCATGGCCGAGGCCGGTTATCCGGGCGTCACGGCAGGCAGCTGGATCGGCCTGATCGCACCGGCGATGACGCCGCCGGCGGTGCAGGCAAAGCTGGCCCGGGAAATGGAAGCGGTCCTGCAGCAGCCCGACGTACGGGCAAGGCTGATCGACTATGGGATTGATCCGGTCGGCGGCAAGCCGGAGCAGTTCCAGGCGTTCATCAAGGCCGAAGCGGTGCGATGGGGTGAAGTGGTGAAGAAGAGCGGACTGCGGCTGGAGTAAGAGGAAGGCGGCTGCGGACGGCACCTGTCGGCACCGTCCGCGGCTTGCTACAGGCTCAGTTGCTTCGCCGCCAGGTCCTTCATGATTTCCTCGGCGCCGCCGCCGATCATCATCACCTTGACCTCGCGATACAGGCGCTCCACCCGGCTGCCGCGCATATAGCCCATCCCGCCCAGCAACTGCACCGCGCGGTCCGCGCAGAACTGGAACGTGCGCGTGGCCATGTTCTTGGCCATCGCGATCTGCGCCACCGGCGCGGCGCCGTCGTCCAGGCGCGCGGCCAGGTCGTCCAGCAGGGCGCGCGTGGATTCGATGCGCGTGGCCATGTCCACCAGCTGGTGGCGCACTACCTGATGGTCGGCCAGCCGCTTGCCGAAGGTGCGCCGTTCGCGCGCCCACGTCAGTGCGTCATGGAAGCAGACTTGCGCATAGCCGCAGGCGGCCGCGGCCAGCGCCAGCCGCTCGTGGTTGAAATTCTTCGTGATGGCGGCAAAGCCCTTGCCTTCCTCGCCGATCAGGTTTTCCACCGGCACGCGGCACCCGTCGAAGAACAGCTGCGCGGTGTCGGATGCCCACCAGCCCATCTTCTTCAGCGGCGTGCGCGTCAGGCCCGGCGTATCGCCCTCGATCAGCAGCAGCGACACGCCGCTGGAACCCGGGCCGCCGGTGCGCACGGCCACGGTGAAGTAGTCCGCGCGCATGCCTGAGGTGATGTAGAGCTTGGTGCCGTTGACCACGTAGTGGTCGCCCTCGCGCCGCGCGCTGGTGGACAGCTGCGCCACGTCGGAGCCGGCGTCGGGCTCGGTGATGGCGAGCGCGGAAATCTTTTCGCCGGCAAGGATCTGCGGCAGCACGCGCGCCTTCAGCGCCTCGCTGCCCACCGCGGCGATCGGTGGCGCACCGATGGTGTGCGAGAACAGCCCCGAGGCGATGCCGCCCGAGCCGCCCCAGGCGCGCTCTTCGAACAGGATCATGCGATAGAAGGCATCGCATGGGGCGCCACCGTATGCTTCCGGAAAGCCCGGCTGCAGCAGGCCGGCTGCGGCGGCCTTCCGGTACAGCTCGCGCGGGAAGCTGCCGGCTTCGTCCCAGGCCTCGGCGTTGGGCGCCACCTCTTTCTCGAAGAAGCGCCGCACGCTGGCGCGGAAGGCTTCGTGGTCGGCGCTGTAGTAGCGTGGATTTGGCGGTTGCAGGGTCATGGTGTCTCTGATTCGGTGGCTGGCGTCAGGCACTGCGGCAGCGTGTAGAGCGGGAAGCCGTTGAAAGGCTCCGAGCGCTGGTGCTCGGGCTGCGGCCAGGTGTGCTTGGCGTTGGGCACGCCGCCGTCGACACGGATGGTCGAGCCGGTGATGAAGGCCGCCGCCGGCGAGAGCAGGAACACCACGGCCGCTGAGACTTCGGCTTCGGTGCCCAGGCGCTGCAGCGGCACCTTGCGCGCCAGCTGGCGGATCTTGGCCTGGAATTCCGGCGGGTAGGTGTCAAAGCCGCTGGAAGCGATCCAGCCGGGCGCCACCGCGTTCACGCGCACTCCTGCAGCGGCCCATTCGCAGGCGGCGGTCTCGGTGAAAGACAACATGCCGGCGCGCGCGGCGCCCGAATGGCCCATGCCCGGCATGCCATTCCACATATCGGCAATGATGTTGACGATGGCGCCGCCGTTGGCTTCCATCCATTGCGTGAAGCATTCACGTGCCACCAGGAAGCCGCCAGTAAGGTTGTTGCGCACCACGGCTTCCCAGCCCTTCAGGCTGATATCGCGCAGCGGCGACGGAAACTGCCCGCCGGCGTTGTTGAAGAGGCCGTTGATGGCGCCGTGCGCGGCCAGCACGGCGGCTACGGTCTCGCGCACCTGGGCCTCGTCGCGGATGTCGCAGCTGTGCAGCGTGATGCGGCTGGCGGCTTCCGGCTCGACGGCGATGATCTCGGCCTTCACCTGCTCAAGCTTCTCGAGCTTGCGGCCGGCCAGCGCAAGGCGCGCGCCAAGACTGGCCAGTTCGTGTGCCGTGCAACGGCCGATGCCGCTGCCGGCGCCGGTTACCAGCACCGTGCGGCCGGCGAACAGGCCGCGATGGAATACGGAACGATAGGACATTGCGGTCTCCGCGGTCATGGATTGGCCGTCAGGCCGAGGCGCTTCACCAGCCTGCCCTGGCTCTCGTAGCGCTGGCGCGCGAAGGCGGCGTAGTCGGCGCTGTTCAGGTAGGCGCTCTCCTGGTCGAACCGCTCCAGCACCTTCTGCATGGCGGGGTCGTTCAAGGCCTTGCGGAACGCATCGTGCAGCACCTGCACGGACTGCGGGTCCATGTTGCGCGGCCCGGCGATGCCGAACGGCGAGGTTGACACCATGTCGATGCCGACATCGCGCAGCGTTGGCACGCGGGCCCAGCGCCGCGAGTGCTCGGCGGTCCACAGCACCAGCCAGCGCGCCTTGCCGCTATCGACGTAGGGACCGATGCCGCCGGCGGTGACCGCCAGGTCGATATGGCCGCCGAGCATTGCGGTGATGATCTCGGACTCGCCCTTGTAGGGCACATGGTTGAGCTCGATGCCGAGCTTCCCGCTGATCTCTTCCATCGTCACATGCATGGTGCCGTTGGTGCCGGTACTGCCATAGCTGATCTTGCCAGGACGGCGCCGGGCATCCTCGACCATGTCCTGCCAGGATTTCCATGGCGCGTCGGCGCGCGCCGCCACCCCCAGCGTGTAGCCGGTCAGGTGGATCACATATGTGAAGTCCCGCAGCGGGTCGAACTGCGTCTTCTGCAGGTGAGGCAGCCGGAACACCGGTTCAGGGATCACGGTCAGGGTGTAGCCATCCGGCCTGGCCCGCGCCACGACATTGGCGCCCAGTACGCCCGCCGCGCCCGGGCGGTTTTCCACGACGACAGGCTGGCCCAGCGTCCTGGCCGCGCCATCGGCCAGCGTGCGCACCAGCGTATCGGTGGCGCCGCCCGCCGCGAAGGGGACGATCAGCGTGACCGGCTGGGTGGGAAAACTGTGCGCCAGTGCCTTGCGCGATGCCAGGGCGCCGAGCGGGGCCAGGGCGCCCATTGCCAGCAGCGTGAGCGTTTCGCGGCGCCGGCCGTCCACGATCCCGGGTCTGGTGATATCCCGCGTCATTGCGCACCTCCCTCGGGGTTCTGAGGCTGCATCAGGACCAGCGCGTCGAGGGCGACGGCACCGCGCCCGGCAGCGCGCACCAGCATGGGATTCACTTCCATTTCGGCGAGGCTGTCGCCCAGCGACATGGCGGCGTCGGAGAGCGCGGCAATCGCGTCGGCCGCCGCGTCGAGGTCGGCCGCGGGCTTGCCGCGGAAGCCTGTCATCAGCCGGTAGCCGCGCAGGCTGGCCAGCATGTCGCGCGCCATGGCGCGGTCCACCGGCAGCAGTCGGTGCGCGACGTCGTGGAAGATCTCGGTGAAGATCCCGCCCATGCCTACCGTCATGGCCAGGCCGAAGACCGGGTCGCGCGTCACGCCGACGATCAGTTCGCACACGCCGCTTGCCATTTGCTGCACCAGCACGCCGCGCTGTCGTGCCTGCGGCAGGGCTTGCGCGGCGGCGGCAGCCACCTCGGCCGCCGCCTCGCGCACCTGCCGCGCGTTGGCCAGTCCCAGCCGGACGCCGCCAACCTCGGTCTTGTGCACAATGTCCGGGCTCAGCACTTTCACTGCGACCGGGAAGCCGATGGCTTCGGCGGCGCGCGCGGCGTCCTCGGGCGTGGCCGCGGCCGCCTCCGCGCCGACCGGCACGCCGAAGCCCGCCAGCCACTGCTTGGCCTGGTGCTCGTCCATGGCGGCGGCGGGCGCACGGGCGGCCGCGTCGCCGCCGGCCCGCGCGCGCAGCGCCATCCAGTGCGCGGTCGGCGCCGCCGTGCCGAGCCAGCCCACGTACGTGCCCAGGGCCCGGGCCGCGCGTGCGCAGTCCGGGAACAGTGCCACACCGGCGCCGGCCAGCCGTGCGCGGCTGGCCGGCTCGCCCGTGGTGGCGACGATGATCAGGCGGTCGGTCTTGCCCGCCACCTCGATCAGCTCGTCGGCCACGCGATCCAGCAGGTAGGCGGTGGCGTAGAGGAAAATGACGTCGATGCCGTCAGTGGCGGCAAGGTGGTCGAGCACGGCGTAGGCCAGGCCGCTGCGGTTGAACAGCTGGCCGGTCAGGTCGACGGGGTTCGCCACCGCGCCGAGCTCCGGCACGACCGCCAGCAGGCGCTGCTGGACCGCCTCGTGCAGGCGCGGCACGTCGAGTCCGGCCGCGCTGAGCAGGTCGGCCGACAGGGCACCCATCGCGCCCGACACGGAAGCCACTACCACCCGGCGCCCCGCGCTGCGATGGCGGAAGCCGGCCAGGTATGCCAGGTCGGTCAGGTGGGCCGGATCACTCGCCTGCATCGCGCCGATCTGGGCGAAGGCGGCGCGGTAGATGGCCTGGTTGCCGGCCAGCACGGCGGTATGGGATTGCGTGGCCGCCGAACCGGCCTCGCTTTCGCCGGCCTTCAGCAGGATCAGTGGCTTGTTTGCCGCGCGCAGGCGCGCAGCGGCTTCGATGAAGCCACTGCCGTTGCGCAGGCCTTCCACGTAACCGACCACGGCCGCGGTTTGCGGATCGTCCGCGAGGTAGTCGAGGTAATCCGAATAGTCCAGGCAGGCTTCGTTGCCGGTATTGATGAACTGGTGGAAGCCCACGTCCATCTGCCTGCCTGTGGCGTAGACGATGGCGCAGACGTTGCCGCTCTGGGTCAGCAGGCTCACGGCACCCGGGCCGTCCTGCGGCGGGAACGCGCGGAACGTGGTGGCAAATGCGGTGATGGCGCGCGTGGTCAGGTTGGCCAGCCCCATGCAGTTGGGTCCGGCGATTGCCATGCCGCTCTCGCGGGCGAAGGCCGCAAGTGCGGCCTGGCGCCCGGCACCCGCTTCACCGGCCTCGGCAAAGCCCGAGGCGTAGACGATGGCGGCACGGACGCCGCAAGCATGGCAGCGCTGCAACTGCGGCAGCACCTCGTCCGCGCCGAGCGCCAGCACCGCCACGTCAGGCACCTGCGGCACGGATTCGATATCGGGATAGCACGCCAGGCCGGCGATCTCCGCATAGCGCGGATTGACCGGATACACCTGGCCCTGGTATCCAAGGCGCTGCAGGTGGTCCAGCGCCACGCCGCCGATGCGGCTGGTATCGCGCGAGGCGCCGACAATGGCTATCGAGGCAGGATCAAGCAGCTGCGGCAGGGCGGCGCGGCCCGGTGTGCGCGCCGAAGTGGAAAGGGGCATCGTCGTCTCCATCCTTCCTCGGTCGGAAGGTGCCCCGATTCAATCCGATCGCGTGGGTGGCGACAAGCGCATGGTCTCCGGCTGTGCACATTGTGCACAAGTCTTCAGGCAGTGGCGGCCCTTGCCTGCGGGAGCGGCCTATCGGTCACCGTGCGCCGGCCGTCAGTCATTCACCGCGCCAGCCTCGCAATGATCGCCTCGGCCAGCCGCACGCAACTCAGTGGCGCGCAGCCCTCGGCGTTGTTGCTGACAATGACGATGGCAGGCTGCCCCGCGCGCAGCGTGCGCGCCACCACATCGGCGATGGCATGGCGGGTGTCGGGGTCGTCGTCGACGATGCGGTCGAAGGGTGCGTACAGCTTTTCCGCGTAGGCGTAGGGCCGGCCCCCATGCAGCATCCAGCGCAGCACTAGCGGACCCGGCGCTTCCTCGTCCATCAGCGCCTGCGCCGCGGCCTGGCGCGGCACCGGCGGCAGGCGGTCGCGTGCCGACAGGCAGAAGCGCACGCCGCGGCGGCGCAGCAGCCGGATGTAGCGTGGTGTCAGCAGTGCCGGGTCGCGCAGCTCAACCGTGTAGCACGCATGCGGGGTGATCGACGGGTCGAGCGCCGGCAGCGCACCCAGGAAGGCGTCGAGCCGTTCCAGGAACATGGCGCTGTCGGCCAGCGGCCCCATCGGCGACAGCTGGAACAGCAGCGGCCCGCATTTGCTGCCCAGCCCGCTGGTGGCGGGCACGATGAAGTCGCGCACCGCGATCTCCGCATCCAGGAAGGCGGCATTGGCCAGCCGGCCGGCGCCGTCGGGGCCGCGCAGCCAGGCATCGCAGACGCTGGCGGGCGCCTTGACCAGGAAGCGGAAGCCATCGGGGACCTGCGCGGCGTAGGACAGGTAGTCCGCCAGCGGGATCGGCCCGTAGAAGCCGCGGTCGATGCCGGCGGCGCGCAGCAGCGGATGGCGCGAATACGCGGCCAGGCCCTTGCGCGACAGCAGGCTGTCGCCGTACTCGCCGTCATAGACCAGCCCGTTCCAGCCGGGGTAGGCCCAGGAGGACGTGCCGAAGTACAGGTTCGATGGCAGCTTCGCGGCGAGCGCGCGCAGGGCTTCGTCCGCCTGTGCGGGTTGCACGCTCTTGCCGCGCGCGGGTTTGCCGGAGGGAGCGGGCGGGACGGCCGCGCCCGGGTGGGAGGCGGGCCGTTCCGGAGGGGCAGGTGGGGTGGGCAGGGGCAGCCCGCCAAAGAGGTCTTCAGTCAATCGCCAGCGTTGCCTTCAGTCGTTGCGGCCAATGGGTTGGCCGTAGATATAGCGGCGCGACCACGGCAGCGTATCGGCCGGCAGCCCGGCCTTGTGGCAGAGCACCTGGTAGATCGACATCTTCTCGGTCTCGAAAGCATGCGCGCAGCCGGCCAGGTAGACCCGCCAGATGCGGTACTTCTTCTCACCGACCAGGCTGCGGATGGTGTCGCCGCGGGCCTCGAAGTTGTCGGCCCAGTGGTGCAGCGTCTGCGCGTAGTGGCGGCGCAGCAGTTCGACGTCGAAGGCTTCCAGGCCGCCTTGCTGCAGCGTACGCAGCACCAGCCCGATATGCGGCAGCTCGCCCTGCGGGAACACATAGCGGTCCATGAACTCGGCGCCGTCCATCGGCGTCGAGCCGTTGTCCGGGTCGGGCGAGGTGATGCCGTGGTTCATCGCATAGCCGTCGTCGGCCAGCAGTTCGCGGATGCGGCTGAAGTAGCCGGGCAGGTTGTCCTTGCCCACATGCTCGAACATGCCGACGCTGGTGATGCGGTCGAAGGTGCCGGCGGTGTCACGGTAGTCCTGCAGCCGGATCTCGATGCGGTCGGACAGGCCCGCGGCCCTGACGCGCTCGGTGGCCAGGTCGAACTGGTTCTGCGACAGCGTGATGCCCACGCACCGCGCCCCGAACTTCTGCGCGGCGCGCAGCACCAGCGCGCCCCAGCCGCAGCCGATGTCCAGCAGCGTCTGGTCCGGCTGCAGCCGGATCTTGGTCAGGATGTGGTCGATCTTCTTGAGTTGCGCCGTGGCCAGGTCTTCGTCGCCGTGCTCGAAGTAGGCGCAGGAGTAGACCATGTTGGGATCGAGCCAGAGCTTGTAGAAGTCGTTGGAGACGTCGTAGTGGTACTGGATCGAGTTCTTGTCTTCCTGCTTGGTATGCGTGAAGTGCTGCGCCACCTTGAACAGAGCGCCGCCAGCGCGGTGCGTGGCCGCGGCCGAGAAGCCGTAGGCGACCTTGATGATGTCCGTCAGCCTGCCCTCGAAGTCGATTTTCTCCTGCACATACGCTTCGCCGAGGTTGTCCAGGCTCGGCGTCAGCAGCAGCGGCAGGGCTGCGGCCTCGCGTACGGTCAGCGTGACAGCCGGCTTGTCGAAGTGCCCGAGCGGGTATTCGGTGCCATTCCACAGCCGCAAGCTGACCGGCAGATTGGCATTCTCTCGCAGGTCGGCGATCCAGTTGTCGAGTTGCTTTTCCAGGGCTTGCTTGAAAAACATGCGCTTTACCTCCTGATGGGTTGCGGCACACGCTTCGGCCGACGCATCAGGCAAGGTTGGTACTGAGCTGGAACCTTGCCCAATCCGTCGTGAACGCTGCAAGAAAAAAGTAACCAAGCGACGCCTGTCTCACTTTAGTCCAATTCCGCAGCTTGTGCAGCGCAGCGCCCAGAAGACCCCACTACCGACCCGTTCGGCGCTGTTGGCGCATGTTCAGGCGCGCGCCAACCGCTTCAGGGCGACAGCCGCACGATCTGCCAGTCGCCTCCGGGTTGCAGGCGGAAGGCGATGCGGTCGTGCAGCCGCGACGGGCGGCCCTGCCAGAACTCCAGCGCGGTCGGCACCAGGCGGTAGCCGCCCCAGTGCGGGGGGCGCGGCGGGTTTTCGCCGAACTTGCTGCGGTATTCCTGCTCGCGCTGCTCCAGCACGTCGCGGCCGGGCACCTCGCGGCTTTGCGCAGAGGCCCAGGCGCCCACGCGCGAGCCCAGCGGGCGCGTGGCGAAATAGGCGTCACTCTCGTCATCCGAGACTTTCTCGACGCGCCCTTCGACGCGTACCTGGCGCTCCAGTTGCACCCAGTGGAACAGCAGCGCCGCGCGCGGGTTTGCCGCCAGGTCCAGGCCCTTGCGGCTTTCGTAGTTGGTGAAGAAGGTGAAGCCCCGGTCGTCGATGCCCTTGAGCAGCACGATGCGCGCGGACGGCTGGCCGTCGGCGTCGACCGTGGCCAGGGTCATGGCATTGGGTTCGGGCAGCTTGGCCGTGACCGCCTCGTCGAACCAGCGTTTGAACTGGCTCATCGGGTCGGGCGCTACGTCGGTTTCGGACAGAGAGCCCAGCACATAGGTACGGCGAAGGTCGGCAAGTTGAGTCATGTCGCAATCATCAGGATATCGGTCGGGATGCGCGGTGCGCCCGGGGGCGGGGGCCGCAGGTCCGGCTGATTCGAGTATAGCGAATGCATCGGGGATCGCATTTGCGTGGCGACAAGTGTATCGGCAGCGCCACCTGCCGCGGGGGCTAAACCGGCGGCGGCAGCACCTTGCGCCCCTGGCGCTGCGAGTAGTAACCGGCCACGCCCATCGCGCCCGCCATCGACAAAAAGATCGGCAGCATGCCCAGCGCCGTGCCGACCACGCCAAACGTGAGCGGCCACACCACCTGGCCGGTATTGAGCACCGCCGAGCGCAGGCCCAGTGCCTCGCCGGCGCGGCCGTGCGGCGACGCTGTGTGCAGGATGTTCATGACATTGGGCTGGGCGCTGCCCAGTGCCAGGCCCAGTACGAAGGCCAGCCCGCACATCAGCCAGAAGTGCGTGACGAAGGGGTAGGCCAGGTAGGCCAGCGCGCCCACCAGCAGCGCGCTGCGGATGATTTTCCACTCCGAGAGCCGGCGCGACACCGCCGGCATCGCCACGCGGATGGCAAAGGTGGCCATGGCGAAAGCGCCCAGCACCCAGCCGATCGATGACGGCGACAGGCCGATGCGCGAGCCCTGGATCGGGATCAGGAAGGCGTGCAGGTCCCATGCGGCGGACAGCACCGCACTGGCGATGAAGACCGCGCGCAGCTCGGGTTGCTGCAGCAGGTCCAGCGTGGAGTGGCGGCTGCCGTCCTCGATGGCGATGCGCCCGGCATTGCCGCCTTGCGCCGGCAGGCGCGGACGCAGCCATTGCAGGCCGGCCTGGCCGACCAGCGCCACCGTCACCAGCACCATGAAGGCGGGGCGGAAGCCCGCATGTTCGATCACGTAGCCCATCGTCACCGGCCCGAGCGTGCCGGACACCGACAGCCCCAGCGCATGCCAGGTGTAGTTGCGCAGCCGGGTCTCATTGGTGGAAACCTGGCCGATCAGCAGCTGCATCGCCACCTGCACCAGCATGAAGCCCACGCCGATCAGCGCGCATGACAGGTACAGCGCGCCGAGGTCGTGCCAGAGCACCGGCAGCAGCGTGCCCGCCACCACCATCAGCGAGCCCGCGGTCATCGGCTTGCGCGGCCCGATCTCGTCGATGTGCTTGCCGGCGCGGATTGCCAGCAGCATCGGCAGCACCGCATACAGCGACATCAGCACGCCGAGCGTGACGGTGGAGGCTTTGAGGGAAATCGCGAACAGCGACACCACCACGCGGCTGGCATTGAAGGCCACGTGGTTGCACACCGTCAGCGCGATCAGCCAGGTGATCGGCGGGACGGCGGCGTGCGGCAGCGACATGGGAACGGGGGCTCGCAGTGGCCGCGCTCATGGCGGCCGGCGGCCGTGCCGAGGCGGGAAACAAAGAGGAAACAAAGGGCGGCCGCAGCCGCGCCTTCAGAAGGATGCAACGGGCGAACCCGCACCGCACCCGATGCTTGCCATGCTTAAACTTCTTATAAATGGCCGTTTAATTATGCGCCGGGCGTGGGCGCGGCACAACGGCTGCGTGCGGCACGATGTCGCAGCGGGGCAAAGTGTTGCGATTTTGCTTCAGACAAGGGCGGCCATGTGGCCGCCAGGCGACGCGCCTTGGTTCGCACGCGCCTCAACCGCCCTTGTACAGGGCGTCGTTGTCCGGGCGCGCCGGTGCTGGCGCCGGCTTGCGCACCTCGCGCTCGCTGGCGCGTGCCGGCTCGCGGGTCTGGGCGTCAGCCTGCGCGGCGGTGCCCGGCGTTTCCTTCGGGATCGGCTTGCCGGCGGTCATGCCGGCGGTCTTGCCGGTCCTGGGATCCTTGTAGGTCTTGCCCGGCGGCGGCGCGACCGGGCGTTTGCGCAGGTCGGCCAGCAGCGTTGCGCACAGGTTGTCTTCGCCGCCCGGCGACAGGTCCACCAGCGGCAGCACCGCCGTCGCCACCGGTGCCAGCAGGGCCAGCGACAGCGCGCCGCCGGCGCGCAGCGCCAGCACGCCGATATCGGGGCTGACGGACGGCTTCTTCATGGTGCCGCCCACGTAGAGCGGAGAGCGCAGCGAGAACACGCGCAGGCCCTTGGAGTCCGGGTGGATGGTCAGCGCCAGCTTTTCATTGCGCAGGTCGATGCCGCCGGTGGTCTCGATCACCGCATCGTCGGTATCCAGCACGAAGGTGCGCGCGCGCGCGATGCCGTCGGTGAAGGCAAAGTCGCTGACGCCGCAGTTGATCCGCACCGGCCTGTCGCCGAACAGCTTGCGGATCACCACGCTGCCCACGTTCAGCCCCATCGCTTCAAGCAGGAACTTGCTGACCGTGCCGTTCTCGACCAGCAGCTTGGCTTCGCCGTTGGAAGAGGCCATCAGCGCCGCCACTGAATTGCCGGTGGCCGAGAGCTTGGCGCTGCCGTTGAGTTCGCCGATGCTGGCGCGCATCAGGTCAAAGGTGGGGAACAGCTGCTTGAGCTTCATGTGGCGCGCGGTCATGTCGACCGTGGCCCCCATCGGCTCGCGCTTGCCATCGAGGCGCATGGTCGACACCAGGTTGCCGCCGGCCACGCCGAAGTTGAGCGGGTCGAGCAGCAGCACGCCGTCCTGCAGCTTCAGGTGGGTGACCAGGTCGCTGATCGGCAGTTCGGCGTCGCGGATGATGCGCTTGCCGGTAAAGTGCACGTCGGCATCGATCTCGTCCCAGCGCTCGGTTCGGAACGGGGCCACCGGCAGCGCCTTGTCGGCGGGCTGGGCTACCGGGCTGTCCTTGGCGGGGCGGCCGGGCCTGGCATCGGCCCCAATCAGCGGGGCCAGGTCGACAAAGCGCAGCTGGTTCGACACCAGGTTGCCCGCCAGCAGTGGACGCGGGTCACGCTTGGTGAAGGTCAGCGTGCCGGACAGGTCGCTGCCGCCGACGCGGCCGGTGAACTTCTGGTACTCGTATATCGAGCCTTGCTTGCGCAGCGTCGCCATCAGGCGGCCGCGGGTTTGGTATGGCGGCGTGGACGGCAGCACCACGCCGGTCAGCGCATAGAGCTTGGCCATGCTGTCGCCGGTCAGCGTCAGATGCACGTCCAGCGCGGCCAGATGCGCGGGGTTGGTCACGGTGCCTTCGATCACGGCGCGGGTGGTGCCAACCCGCACATCGGCCAGGATCGGGAAGGGCACGTCGGTGTTGCGCAGGCTCAGCACCGTGCCGGCCTTGCCGCTGGCGTTGATGGTGGCCTCGTTGTAGCGGCCGGTGGCTTTCCAGCGCACACCGTAGCGGCCGTTGGCTGCGATGGCCGACGCCGGCGGGCCCGATGCGCCGGGTGCGCTGGCTGCGCCGGACGCCGAAGCCACCGGTGCGGAGGCTGCCGCGCCGGCACTGGCGGGCGGCCCGGGCGGCACCTGGGAGGCCTCGGGTGCCACCAGTGCGCCGTCGCGGGCCTTGTCATAGAGCGGGTTGTCGCCGATCGTGTCGAGCTCCGCCTGCAGCTCGATCTTCTTGAACTGGTCAGTCAGCGCCAGGTTGCCGCGCGCCAGCACCACCTCGCCGATATCCAGCTCCCATTCGGACGGGCCCTTCTTGGGGCCGAACTCAAGGGTCCAGTTGTTGCGGGCGTCCGGCAGGCGTTCCAGCCACACCGCCGGGCTGTCGACCACAATGGTCGGCACCGCGATCTGGTGCGCTAGCAGCGGTATCGGACGCAGCACGAAGATCAGTTCGCGCACGGTTGCCAGATGCGGCTGTTTGGCCCAGTCGGTATTGCCGATGGTGATGTCGCGCGCCGACAGCCGCGGCCACGGCACAAGGGTGCGCCAGCCTTTCTCGCCCTCGCCGTGGCGCCAGGTCACGGTCAGATCGCCATTGATGGCGAAGGGCCGGCCGATGGCCTCCGAGACGCGGTCGTTGAGCCAGGGCTTGAGGCGGTTCCAGTCGAAGGTCAGGATCACGACCACCAGCAGCGCGATCAGCGCAACCGGTGTCAGCACACTCCACAGAACAACCTTGCGGCGCACGGGCATGAGGCGGGCTCTCCTGTCTGGCGGGGGCAGGGCCGGGGCCGCCCACGCCAGCGCGGGGCGGCGAACGGACCACTGCACGTCTATTGTATAGTTGCGCGCTTCCTGTCTTTGTCGGGGATTGGCTGACATCGCCGCCGGAAAATGCCGGATTCTTGCCCCGCTGCAGCCGGGCGCCGACCCTGCCGATCTCCATCGACCCGATTCCTCCAGCATGAACGATGCCGCACACGAGCTGGCCGGCCTGCCCGAGCCGCTGACCCACGAAAGCCCGGCCGAAGATGACTACCACCGCCGCTTCGGCGGCGTGGCACGGCTCTATGGCGCCGCCGGCCTGGCCCGCCTGGAGGCGGCCAGCGTGTGCGTGGTCGGCATTGGCGGCGTCGGCAGCTGGGCGGCCGAGGCGCTGGCGCGCAATGCGGTCGGGCGCATCACGCTGATCGACCTGGACCATATCGCGCTGTCCAACACCAACCGCCAGATCCATGCGCTGGGCGATGCCTACGGGCGCGCCAAGGTCGAGGCGATGGCCGAGCGCATCGTGGCCATCAACCCGCGCTGCCAGGTGACGCAGGTCGATGATTTCGTCACGCCGGACAACGTGCCCGAGCTGCTTGGCGCCGGCTATGACTACGTGATCGACGCCATCGACGCGGTGCGCGTCAAGACCGGGATGCTCGGCTGGGCCCGGCGCCAGGGCGTGCCGGTGATCACCTGCGGCGGCGCGGGCGGCCAGCTCGACCCCACGCGCGTGCGTATCGACGACCTGGCGCGCACGATCCAGGACCCGCTGCTGTCCAAGGTGCGCGCCGGCCTGCGCAAGCAATGGGGCTTTACGCGCGACCCGAAGAAGAAGTTCGGCATCGCTGCGGTCTATTCGGACGAGCCGCTGCAATACCCCGAACCCGAGCAGCAGGCCTGCGAGATCGACGAGGCGCCGCCGCTGGACGGGCAGCCGGGCCAGCCAGCCATGCGCGGCCCCCAGGGGCTGGCGTGCGCGGGCTTTGGCTCGTCGGTGGCGGTGACGGCGGTGTTCGGCTTTGTCGCGGCGTCGGCGGTGATCGGCGAGATCGCGCGCGGTTGAAGGCCGCGCGGGCCGCTCAGGCGCTCAGCGCGCTCAGCAGCCCGTCGATCTCGGCGTCGCCGGGTGCCTGGTTGTCGAAAAAGATCAGTTCCGGATAGTCCGCGGGTGCCGGCATGAAGCGCCGGGTGCGGTAGGCCTCCCAGTGGCTCAGCTTGTAGGCGTCGTTGGGATTGCCGCGCCGGATGATGCGCGCATGGGCCTCGTCTTCAGGCAGATGGACCCAGACCGTGCGCACCGTGGTGCCGGCGGGCACGTGCAGCCAGTCGGGGTCATGCAGCAGGTGGGCTTTGACCTCTCGCGACAGCGGGCCGATCACGATCACGCTGATGCCCAGCGCCAGGTTCTCGCGCGCGGTGTCGAGCAGGCCCTGGTATTCCGGGTCGCGCAGGTTGTCCAGGTAGGCCGGGCTGTCGCGGTCATTGGGGTCGCCGGTGATCGCGGCCATGGCCGCGGCGCTGTAGCGGCCGTACAGGGTGTCCTTGTCGAGCAGGCAGAAGGGCTCGCCGGTGGCCTGCATCAGCGGGCCGATCAGGCGGTGGGCGAGGGTGGTCTTGCCGGTGCCGGCATGGCCGCAGAAGAAGATCAGTCGTGGCATGAGGGATAGGTGTAGCGGACAGGGCGCATCGCTCACAGCATACCCCTGGCTTGCGCCAGATCAGGCCCGGGCCGCGCCGATTCGGTATCCTTGCCGTTTTTCCCCACGATTGCCGTCGATCCCATGGACGCCAAAGACCAGCTTTCCTCCGCCGGCCTGCCGGACCACCTCCATCTGGGCGAACCGGTCACCGACGCCACCCATGCCGAGTTCGTGCAGCTGCTGGCCGCGGTGGCCGGCGCCGACGACGCCGGCTTCCTGGCGGCGATGGACGCATGGATCGACCATACCCGCCATCATTTCGCCCAGGAAGAGCAGTGGATGGCGGCGATGGGCTTCGGCCCGCGCCATTGCCACGCGGGCGAGCACCAGCAGGTGCTGGCCGTGGCCGTCGCGGTACGCGACAAGGTGCACACCGATGCCGAGTTCCAGCTGGGCCGCCGCCTGGTGGCCGAGCTCTCGGGCTGGTTCGACCATCATGTCAAGTCGATGGACGCGATGATGGTGGAGCATATGCGCGAACACGGCTTCACGCTGGTCGAAGGCCCCGTCACCGCGGCCTGAGCACCGTCAGGCCGGGTGCGCGGCGTCGCGGTCGATCACCACGAAATACTTGCGCACCGGCGCCAGCACCTCGAACAGCCCGGTAAAGCCGGCCGGGATCACGCATGCGTCGCCGGGACCGAAGTCGCTGGCCTGGCCGGCATCGTCGCTGATGCGGATCCGGCCGCTGATGACATGGAAGAACTCTTCCTTGCCGGCCGGGAAGGCGATGCGCCACGCCCCCGGCTCGCACGCCCAGATGCCGCAGTCGAAATCGCCGTGCTGCGCGCTGTAGTGCGTCCAGGTGGTGCGGTCGGGGTTGCCTGACACCAGCCGGTCCGGGCGCGGGCGGTCGTGGCTGGGGGCGGGCTCGGTCTTGAAGTCGATCAGGCGGGGCGCTGGCATGGCGGATGGCAGGAAATATGGCGGAACTGAGTCCGCCAGTTTACCGCGCCGGGGCCGCGGCCCGGCCGCTCAGTTCAGCGCCGTGCTCAGCTGGCGGCGCCAGCGCGACACCACGTCGGGCCGGTCGGCCAGCATCTCGAACACCGACAGCATGGTCTTGCGGCCGATATCGTCCTCGAAGGTGCGGTCGGTGCGCACGATTTCCAGCAACTGCTCCAGCGCCGGCTCGTACTGCTGGCGCGCGATCAGCAGCCTGGACAGGTCCAGCCGCGCGGCCAGGTCGCGCGGGTCGGCGGCAATGCGCGCGCTCAGGGTGGACTCGTCCGGCAGGCCGGACAGGCCCTCCATCGCGTCCATGCGCATGCGCAGCGCGGCATGGGCGTCCTGCTGCGCGGCCTGCGGCGACAGGGCCTCGAACTGCGACCTGGCCTCGGCAATCGCATTGCCGTCCAGCAGGAAGCCGATATAGGCCAGCCGGGCGGCGTCGGTCTCGGGGTCGAGCGCAATGGCTTCGTCAAACTTCGCCTCGGCGCCGGCCCGGTCGCCCTCGGCGGCCAGTTGCAGCGCGTCATGCAGGGCCATCTGCGCGGGCTTGGGCATCAGCCGCCCTAGGAATTCACGCAGACCGGACTCAGGCAGCACGCCGATGAACTGGTCCACCGCCTGGCCGTCGGCAATTGCCACCACGTGCGGGATGCTGCGCACGCCGAAGTGCGCGGCCAGGTCCTGGTTCTCGTCGACATTGACCTTGACCAACTTCCACTGGCCGCTGGCCTCGGCCTCCAGCCGTTCCAGCATCGGGCCCAACGTGCGGCAGGGGCCGCACCACGGCGCCCAGAAGTCGACCAGCACGGGCGCCTGGCGCGAGGCCTCGATCACTTCGGTTTCGAAATTCTGCAGGGTGACGTCGCTCATGGGGAATCCTGGATCGGGGGAGAGGCGGGAGCGGCCAGCCTGGGCCGCCCGCCCGCGGGGGGCAAGCAATCTATACCTCTATTGTGAGGGCGAAGGCGCCGAATGCAACGGCCTGTGCCGATACCGCGCCCGCGGGGTTCGGGAAAGTCTGTGGTTGAAAATAGAACGATCGTTCGGTTATAGTCCTTGACCATACCGAAAGACCCGGTCCGCGAGACCGCACAGGAGACGTTGCATGCAGACCCCAGTTCGCCCGCATTTCCAGTTCTGGCCGAAGCGCCTGCCGACCGCCATCGTGCTGCCGGAGACCTCGCTCTGGGCCAACCTGGAAGTTTCGGCGCTCCGCTATGCCGACAAGGCCGCGATCCGCTACTTCGGCAATGCCATCACCTTCCGTGAACTGGAGGCGCAGGCCACCGCGGTGGCCGGCTGGCTGCAGCAGAAGGCGGGCGTGAAGAAGGGTGACCGGGTGCTGCTGTACATGCAGAACTGCCCGCAGTTCATCGTCAGCTACTACGCCATCCTGCGCGCCGACGCGGTGGTGGTGCCGGTCAACCCGATGAACCGCGCCGAGGAATTCAAGCACTACGTCACTGACGCGCAGGCACGCGTGGCGATCTTCACCGCCGACCTGGCCGCCGGGGTCGAGCAGGCGCAGGCGGAGCTGGCGCCGGCCGAGCGCCTGCAGCATTTGCTGGTGACCCAGTATGCCGACGCGCTGCCGCCCACGCACGAACATCCGGAAGACGCGCCGCCGGCCTGGCTGACCACGCCGCATCCGCTGCCCGCGGGCGCCACCGCGTGGCCCGAGGCGCTGGGCGCCGGCCTGCAGCCCGGCCCGCACACCGCCGGCCCGGACGATATGGCTGTGATGCCATACACCTCGGGCACCACCGGCTTCCCCAAGGGTTGCATCCACACGCACCGCTCGGTGATGCACAACATCGTCGGCGGCGCGACCTGGTCGGGCTCGGGTGCCGAATCGGTGATCCTGTCGGTGCTGCCGCTGTTCCACGTCACCGGCATGCAGTACGGCATGAACGGCCCGATCTACAGCGGCGCCACCGTGGTGATGCTGCCGCGCTGGGACCGGGAGGTCGCCGGTCGCCTGATCTCGCGCTACCAGGTCACGCACTGGACCAATATCCCGACCATGGTGATCGACTTCCTGGCCAGTCCCAACCTGGCCCAGTTCGACCTGTCCAGCCTGCGCTATATCGGCGGCGGCGGCGCGGCCATGCCGCAGGCCGTGGCCGAGCGCCTGCGCGAGCAGTTCGGGCTGAACTACCTGGAAGGCTACGGCCTGTCCGAGACCATGGCGCCGACGCACAGCAACCCGTCGGACCGGCCCAAGCTGCAGTGCCTGGGCGTGCCGACCTTCAACACTGATGCGCGCGTGGTCGACCCGGTCACTCTCAAGGAACTGCCGCCCAACGAGATCGGCGAGATCATCGTCAGCGGCCCGCAGGTGTTCAAGGGCTACTGGGGCAAGCAAGACGCCACCCGCGACGCCTTTATCGAGTTCGAGGGCAAGACCTTCTTCCGCACCGGCGACCTGGGCCGCATGGACGAAGAGGGCTACTTCTTCATCACCGACCGCCTCAAGCGCATGATCAATGCGTCTGGCTTCAAGGTGTGGCCGGCCGAGGTGGAGAACCTGCTGTACAAGCATCCGGACGTGCAGGAGGCCTGCATCATCGGCACGCGCGACCCGTACCGCGGCGAGACCGTCAAGGCGGTGGTGGTGCTGCGCGCCCATGCTAAAGGCAAGACCACGCCGGAGCAGATCATCGAATGGGCCAAGGAGAACATGGCCGCCTACAAGTACCCGCGCGTGGTGGAGTTCGTTGAGGCGCTGCCGAAGTCGGGCACCGGCAAGGTGATGTGGCGCCATCTGCAGGAAAGCGAGAATGCGCGAAACACCGGCGCAGCGGAGAAGCCCGCGGCCTGAGGCAGCCGGGTAGCCAATGAAAAAGGCTGGTCGACCGATCAGCCTTTTTCATTTACACGGTGCCGGCCCTCAATGCCCCCGCACCCGCATCAGCATCTTCACCATCGTCTTGTAGCCCCGCTCGCGCGCATGGCGCGTGGGGGTCACGCCTTCGCGGTCGGCGAGGTTGGCGTCAGCGCCGGCATCCAGCAGAAGCTGCACCGTTTCCTCGTAGCGGGTGCTGCCATCGCCCAGGATCACCGCTTCCAGCAGCGCGGTCCAGCCCAGGTCGTTGACATGGTCCACGGCAACGCCGGCCTTCAGCAGCAGCTTCACCACCTCGACATGGCCGTGCTGGCTGGCGACGATCAGCGCGGTGCCGTCATAGCGGTCGGTGCTGGCCAGGTCGGCGCCGTTGGCCAGGGCCAGGCGCACCACATCGGCCTGGCCGGTGGCGGCGGCCAGCAGGAAGGGGCTGTTGGATTCGGCGTCCTTCAGGTTCACGTCGGCACCGGCCAGCAGCAGTGTGCGCGCGACCTCGGCGCGTCGGTTCTGCACGGCCGCCAGCAGCGCGCTGCGCCCGCGTTCATCTGCGGCGCGCGCCGAGGCGCCGGCGGCCAGCAGGCGCGCCACCAGTTCCTGGTCGCCGGCGCTGGCGGCGGTGATCAGGTTGCGGTCGAGCGTGCCGATGGCGTCGCGGTGCAGCGGCGGCTGCATGGCCGCGCTGCGCGGCGGGCGGGCGGCGGGCTGGCTGGCCGCGCCGCCGGCGGGCCGTGCGGCCAGGGTCTGCCCGCCCTGGGCCGCCAGCAGGCCGCCGCCCATCAGCAATCCCATCAGGCCCAGCAACTCGTTGAGTGCCTGTCTGCGGGTGCGGGCGGCGGGGCGCGTCATGGCGGCAGCTCCTGGGCTCAGACGGTTTCGTGGGGGCTGGCCGGCAGGGGCGCTGCGTGGTCGAGGGCGGCGTGCGCAGCGCGCTCGGCATCGGCGGCATCGTCGGCCTGCAACTGGCGCCAGAGCCGGCCCAGGTAGGGATCGTCGACGCCGTTGGTGGCCAGGCCCAGCAGGGTCTGCTGCAGGTATTCGCGCGCGGGGCCGTACAGTCCGGCAGCATGGCGCAGGCGCTCGACCACGCGGATATCCGGCAGCCGGCCAGCGTAGGCCTCATGCGAGCGGTTCATGACGAAGGCGAGGGCGCGCTGCTCAGGCGCGCGGGCATCACCGGTGCGGATGCGCAGCCAGCGCGGATGGTAGGCCCCGGTCAGCATCTCGCGGCGCCACAGCACGCGGAATTCCTGCTCGACCACATGGCTGGGGACGCGGAACACCATGCCGTGGCAGCAGCCGCCCCGGTCCAGGCCCAGCACCAGGCCCGGGTTGTCCCAGGTGCCCCGGTTGATGCGGGAATAGAGGTAGAAGCCGCGGTGGTAGCCGTGCACCGTGGCGCGCTGGCGCTCGGTGTGCACCACCATCGGGTTCCAGATCAGCGAGCCATAGCCGAACAGCCAGACATCGCCGCCGAGCGCGGGATCTTCCGGGCGGCGCGCCAGCGCATCGGACAGGGACTGCTCCAGCACGGCTTCCGGCAGCAGCGAGGACGCAACCGGAGTACTGCACAGCGAGGTGCGCAGACGGTCGGATTCGAGGTCCTGTCGCGTGATGGCCATGGTGCAAGCATAAATCAAAGCTGCGCCACGGGAAGGTGGGGGAAATGACATAAGTGCCAGTTTTCCTCGGAATTGTCTGAGCGAGCGGGTCGGGTGTGGGCGGTTCGCAACGGTTGCGGCAGCGTGCTGCCTCTGTCACTCGCCGCGGACGAGTGCTGCCGCACCTTTGTCCGCGATCAGACGGCCGTGAATTGCTGGCCCGCGCGGCTGCCATGTCCTTACAATGGTGGCCTCAATCCATAGGGGGAACCCGCGATGGCACGTACGCTTACGGTGGTGTTCGGCAGTGGCAAGGAATATGACTTCACGATCGGCACGGACGAACTGGCCGCGGTCACCGAGGACGCCGCGTGGCGCTGGTTCGACCGGGAATACACCGAGCTGGACTGCCAGGCGTCGAGCCCGGTCGGCAAGGTGCTGGTGATCGACAAGATCCTGAATGTCGCCAAGTTTTCCGGAGAAGCGCGCTTTTCCGGCGATCCTGCCTGGGCGCAGGACTATGCCCGCCATGCGGCGCGGCTGCTGGACCGGGACAAGGTCCGCGTCGATGTCGGCAACGCCGCCATCGGGTTCTGAGGCGCGGGCGCGCCAGCAAAACGGGTAGTTGCCGCGGTTGTCGCCCCTGCCTGTGCAGGCGCGACAACCTTCCTGCCGGCTTAGACCGCCAGCAGTTCCACTTCAAACAGCAGGGTAGCGTTCGGCGGGATCACGCCGCCGGCGCCGCGGGCACCGTAGCCGAGGTCGGCCGGGATCACCAGGCGGCGCACGCCGCCCACCTTCATGCCCTGCACGCCTTCGTCCCAGCCGCGGATCACATGGCCGGCACCCAGCGGGAACACGAACGGGTCGTTGCGGTCCTTGCTCGAATCAAACTTGCGGCCAGCCTGGCCGTTCTCGTACAGCCAGCCGGTGTAGTGCACGGTGACGTGCTTGCCGGCGGTGGCTTCGGCGCCGGCGCCGACGGTGGTGTCTTCGTATTGCAGGCCCGAGGGCGTGGTTTGCATGGCGTATTTCCTTCCGATGGGAACAGACGTGGTGAGAGGAGAACGCAGCGCGGCTGCGTTCAGGCTTGGGCGCGCTGGAGCACATCCAGCGTCAGTTGCACATTGCGGTCGTCGTCGGCCACCCAGATGTCGCCGTCCTGGATCGTCACCGACAGGCGCATGGCGCGCTGCGCCAGCGCGGCCAGGGCTTCGACCGCTTCCGCCGGGACATTGTAGACGGTGACGTTGCGCAGCTTGCCGGCCTTGCCCGCCATGCCCTTCCACCATTCGCGCGCACTGGCGGCGTTGTAGGTGTAGACGGTCACGCGCTCGGCCCGGGCGGCGGCGCGCTTCAGGCGCGCTTCGTCGGGCTGGCCCAGTTCGACCCAGTGGGCGATGTCGCCGGTCAGGCGCTTGTCCCACAGGTCGGGTTCGTCGGGTTCGTCCAGGCCGCGCGTGAAGGCCAGCGTTTCGGTGGCTTCGCAGGCAAAGGCCAGCAGGCGCACCATCATGCGCGCGTCATTCTCGGACGGGTGCTTGGCGATGGTCAGGCTGTGGCTGCCGTAGTAGGGCCGGTCCATGTCGGAGACCGACAGGTCAGCTTTGAAGATGGTGGATTTGAGCGCCATGAGGTGAAGTGTGCGGCAGGCGCCCCGGCTGGGGTGCGGGAGACGCAAAAGGCCGCATCATACGCCATTTGCCGGACACCGCCTGCGGGCCCGGCATACTCGCCCAACGGCTCAGCGCTTGCGGTATTCCTTGAGGTAGAAGCGCAGCAGCGCCGACAGCAGCAGCGTGCTCAGGAAGCCGGCGGCAACGATCAGCGCCTGCCCGGCGGTGGTGTCGATCTGGCCGGCCACCCCGAGGCGGAACAGCCAGGTGCCGACCATCATCGCCAGGAACGGCATCAGCAGCGCGCCGCGGCCGTAAGTCTGCACTGCCCACAGCGGGAAGCGGCGCAGGAAGTCGCCCGGAATGCTGCAGGCCAGGCAGGCACCGGCAGCTGCAAGTGCGGCGGCCACGATGTCGCCGGAATGGATGTCGAACATGGTCTCGGTCTCGCGCGCCCCCACCAGGCACACGCAGACGAGCGTGGCGGGAATTGGGCAAAGCGCTGATTCTACAAGAGAAATTTGCGCCGGAGGTGACGAATAGGGTTACTGTGGGGTGCCGCCCGCGGGCGATGCCTCGACCGCCACTTGCAGCGTCACGGTGTCGCCTACCTCGGGCAGGAAGCGGGTCATGCCAAAGGCACTGCGCGGCACCTCGGCGCGGAAGTCGCCGCCGCAGACCTGCCGGCTCACGCCGAAGAAAGTCACCTCGCCGCAGCGGAAACGCTCGGCCTGCAGGCGCAGCGGCTGCGTGACGCCGTGCAGCGTCAGCTCACCTTCCACCGCGGCCAGCCGGCCACCTTCCATCAGGAAGCGGTTCGCGCGCAGCCGCGCCACCGGGTGCTGGGCAGTATCGAAGAATTGTGCCGAGCGCAGCACGCCATCCAGGGTGCGGTTGCCGGTATCGACCGAGGCCAGGTCCACGGTCACATCGAGTGCACCGGCGCCGCTGTCCGCGTCATAGACGAGGCGCCCGTCGATCTTGCCGAAGCGCCCGCGCACCGAGCTGCGCTCGAAATGGCTGGCGGAAAAATAGACGGTGGTGTGCGCCGGATCGATGGTGTATTCAAGCGGCGCCGCCTGCGCAGCGGTGATTCCCAGGGCGGCAGCAAGTGCCAGCGCGCGTGCGGCCATGGCTCAGTCGGCGCTCAGTGGACAAACACGGGCAGCAGGAACATCCCTACCACCGACAGGTAGCCGATGGTCCAGCACAGCGTGCGCAGCGTGGCGCGGTCGGTCACGTAGCACACGGTGTAGAGCAGGCGGGCCACGATGAAGACCACGGCCAGCTCGTCGATGCGGGCCTGCGGCGCCTGCAGGTGGCTGGCGGCCAGCACGGCGGCGGCAAAGAAGGGGAAGGCCTCGAAGTGGTTGCGGTGCGCCATGTCGGCGCGGCGCGCGCGGCCGGACTGCTGCTCCAGCCAGCCGCGCGGGTCATGGTTGTCATAGCCAGGCCCGCTGGCCTTGGCGATGGCCACCGTCGCCAGCGGCAGGATGCCGGCCAGCAGCACGCACCAGAAAGCGATCGGCATAGTCCAGTCCTTTCGGTTGCAATGCCGGCGCGCCATCACTGGCGCCACCGGCCCGGCCCGCGCGGTCAGGCGGCGACCACGCGGATCTCGATGCCCGCCAGGCCCACCACCTGCCCGGCGCGGATCTTGGCAGTCTTGCGCGATTCGGGCGCACCGTCCACCGAGACTTCGCCGGCGGCGACCAGCGCCTTGCCGGCGCCGCCGCTGTCGCACACGCCCGCCAGCTTGAGCAGGTCATTGAGCGCGATGAACTCGCCCTCGAGTGGGAAGGTGATGGTCTGCACGGCTGCCTTGCCAGGTTTGGCCATCACTTGCCCCAGCTATCTTTCAGACCGACGGTGCGGTTGAAGACCGGCTTGCCCGGCTGCGAATCGGTGCGGTCGGCGACGAAGTAGCCATGGCGCTCGAACTGGAAGCGGTCTTCGGGCTGCGCTTCGCGCAGGCCCGGCTCCAGGTAGGCGGTGATCACCTGCTTGGAATCCGGGTTGAGCGCATCCAGGAAGTTCTTGCCGCCGGCATCCGGGTTGGGGTCGTTGAACAGGCGGTCGTACAGGCGCACTTCGGCCTGGTACGCGTGCGCCGCGCTGACCCAGTGGATCACGCCCTTCACCTTGACGCTGTCGGCGCCCGGCGTGCCGCTCTTGGTTTCGGGCAGGTAGTTGGCGTGCACGGCGATCACGTTGCCGTCGGCATCCTTGTCCACGCCGGTGCACTCGATCACGTAGCCGTACTTCAGCCGCACCTTGTTGCCCGGGAACAGGCGGAAGTAGCCCTTGGGCGGGGTCTCGTTGAAGTCCTCGCGCTCGATCCACAGCTCGCGCGACAGCGGGAACACGCGGCGGCCCAGTTCCGGCTTCTTCGGGTGCACCGGCGCCGAGCATTCTTCGCTCTGGCCTTCGGGGTAGTTGTCGATCACCAGGCGCAGCGGGTCCAGCACGGCCACGCCGCGCGCGGCACGGCCGTCCAGGTCGTCGCGCACCGCGCCTTCGAGGGTGCTCATGTCGATCCAGCTGTCGGCCTTGGCCACGCCCACGCGGTCGCAGAACAGTTGGATCGATTCCGGGGTGTAGCCGCGGCGGCGCACGCCCACCAGCGTGGGCATGCGCGGATCGTCCCAGCCGTCCACGCGCTGTTCATCGACCAGCTGCTTGAGCTTGCGCTTGCTGGTGATGGCGTAGGTCAGGTTCAGGCGCGCGAACTCATACTGGTGCGGCAGCGGGTCGCGGAACACGCCGCTGTCGCGCAGGTGCTCCAGCACCCAGTCGTACAGCGGGCGGTTGTTCTCGAACTCCAGCGTGCACAGCGAATGCGTGATGTTCTCCAGCGCGTCCGAGATGCAGTGGGTGAAGTCGTACATCGGGTAGATGCACCACTTGTCGCCCGTGCGGTGGTGATGGGCATGGCGGATGCGGTAGAGCACCGGGTCGCGCATCACGATATTGGGCGCGGTCATGTCGATCTTCGCGCGCAGTACGTGCTCGCCGTCGGCGTACTTGCCGGCGCGCATGTCGCGGAACAGCTGCAGGTTCTCTTCGACGCTGCGGTCGCGGTAGGGCGAGGGCTTGCCCGGCTCGGAGAAATTGCCGCGGCTGGCGGCGATCTGTTCGGCGGTCTGGCTGTCGATATAGGCGGCGCCGCGCTCGATCAGGGTCTCGGCAAAGGCGTAGAGCTGGTCGAAGTAGTCGCTGGCGTAGTACAGGTGCGGCTGTTTGGCGCCGTCCTTGCCCTCACTGTCCCAGGAAAAGCCCAGCCAGTGCACCGCGTCGATGATCGAATCGACGTATTCGGTGTCTTCCTTGACCGGGTTGGTGTCGTCAAAGCGCAGGTGGCAACGGCCGCCGTAGTCGCGCGCCAGCCCGAAGTTCAGGCAAATGCTCTTGGCGTGGCCGATATGCAGGTAGCCGTTGGGCTCCGGCGGGAAGCGGGTGATCACGGTCGGCAGCGGTTCGCCGGCCTTGTCCTGGCGGCCGGCATAGGTGCTGGCGGCGAGGTCCTGGTCGATGATGCTCCGCAGGAAGTTGGAGGCGGCGGGGGTGCTGTCGGTAGGCTTGTTGTCGTGGCTCATGATGGCGCCGGTTGGCCGGCCTGATGCGTCTGGGTGCTTGGGCCGGGTCGTCAGATTGCGTGGCGGAATGCCAATAACGGGATTTTACCGTGCCGGAGCCGCCGCACGCCGCGAGCCGCCGCGGATTTCCGCCCATCTCCCGGATTTGCGCCCGCGCGGACGCGCCTGGCTGCGACGAAAGTGATGTGTCGGAGTAGCATGGAAGCGTGCCGGCCCGCGGTGGCCGGCTTTGGTCCATCGCTGCAGGAATGCCCATGAACGCCCAACCCGATGCGGCGCCAGTGCCGCTTGAGCCCTCTGAAGTCGTTGCCGCGCTGTGGCGCGATGCCGGCCTGCCCGCCGAGGCGCTGGCGCACCTGAAGCTGGACGGCGCCGAGCCGGTGCTGCCGTCGAGCTTTGCCGTGGGCACCGCCGCCCAGGCCAGCCTTGGCGCCGCGGCGCTGGCGGCCGCCGCGTTGTGGCACAGCCGCACCGGCCGCTGGCAGGACGTCAGCGTCGACATGCGCCATGCCATCACCGAATTCCGCAGCGAACGCTACCTGCGCGTCGACGGCGGCCCCGCGCCCGAACTGTGGGACAAGCTGGCCGGCATCTACCGCTGCGGCGACGGCCGCTGGGTGCGCCTGCATACCAATTTCCCGCACCACCGCGACGGCGTGGTGCGCTTGCTGGGCTGCGCCAATGACAAGGCAGCCGTGCAGGCCGCGCTGGACAAGCGAGACGCCGAAGCCTTCGAGACCGCGGCGTCCGACGCGGGCCTGGTCGTTGCGGCATTGCGCAGCTTTGAGGAATGGGACCGCCATCCGCAGGCGGCCGCCTTGCGCGGCCTGCCGCCAGTGACGCTGGAGCGCATCGGCGACGCCCCGCCGCAACCGCTGCCGGCGCCCGCATCCCCGGACGCGCAGCCGCTGTCGGGCGTGCGCGTGCTCGATTTCACCCGCATCATCGCTGGCCCGGTGGCGGGCCGCACGCTGGCCGCGCATGGCGCCGACGTGCTGCTGGTCACCGCCTCGCACCTGCCGTCGATCCCGCCGCTGGTGATCGACACCGGCCGCGGCAAGCGCAGCTGCCAGCTGGACCTGCGCGATCCGGACGACAAGCGCACGCTGCACAAGCTGCTGCACGGTGCCGACGTGATGGTGCAGGGCTATCGCCCCGGCGGCCTGGCCGAGCTGGGGGTGGGGCCGGAGGCCGCGGCGCGCGCGCGTCCGGGCATCGTCTATGTGTCGCTGAGCGCCTATGGCCACGTCGGGCCGTGGTCGCACAAGCGCGGCTTCGATTCGCTGGTGCAGACCGCCACCGGCTTCAATGATGCCGAAGCGCAGGCGGCCGGCAGCGACACACCGCGTCCGTTGCCGGCGCAGGTGCTGGACCACGCCGCGGGCTACCTGCTGGCCTTCGGCGCGATGGCCGCGCTGCACCGGCGCGCGGTGGAGGGCGGCAGCGCGGGTGTCGCTGGCGCAGGTGGGGCAGTGGCTGCGCGGCCTGGGGCGCGTGCCGGACGGGCCCAAGGCGCCCGAGCAGAAGATCGACGACGTGGCCGACCTGCTGGAGGCGGTGCCGTCGGGCTTCGGCATGCTGACTGTGGTGCGCCATGCGGCGCATCTGTCGGAAACGCCGGCGCGCTGGACCTTGCCGTCCGAGCCGCTCGGCACGCACGCGCCGGAGTGGCTGCCGCGCGGTTAGTAGAGCGTGGTGCGCTGCCGCTCGGGCAGGTCGCGGTCGTAGGCGGCGCCGTCGATGGCGTTGTCGGTCAGCGTGGACAGGATCTCGCCGTTGCTGGGCAGCGACTGGCGCGCCACCTGCGCATCCGCTGCCCACAGGCGCGAGCGGATCAGCGCGCGGGCGCACTGGAAGAACACTGCCTGCACCGTGACCACCAGCACCGTGGTCGGGGCCTTGCCGTCGACCACGCAACGCGCGACCAGCGCCGGGTCGACGCTGATCTGCGCGGTGCCGTTGACGCGGATGGTCTCGTTGATGCCGGGGATCACGAACAGCAGCCCGACGCGCGGATCGGCAACGATATTGCGCAGGCTGTCGATGCGGTTGTTGACAGGCCGAGCCCGTGCCCGGATCCTCGGCCACGCCGCCGCCCTGCTTGGTGAAGAAGTAGCGCGACAGCACGCGGCCGGGCCGTTCCGGGTCGAAGGCAAAGACGTAGGCGGTCTTGCGGCCCAGGCTGCTCTGCGGCCAGATCTGCAGGCGCGCGCTGTCGGGATTGGCGCGGCGCACGGCATCGGTGCTGCGCACTGCCACCAGCAGCTGATCGGCGCCGGTGTCGACCCACATCGGCGACACCAGCAGATCGCGTTCCTGCAGGCCGAGCAGGCTGGCCATGTCGGCATCGGGCAGGCCGGCCGGCGCGGTCTTCGGCTTGCCGTTGTGAGGGGCGGTGAAGGTCCAGACATCGCCCTGCGCGGTCACCGGCACCACGCCCGCCGGGAACTCCAGCGTCAGCGCGTCGCCGGTGCCGGTCAGTTCGCGCACCACGTGCGCGGTGCCCAGCGTCGGATGGCCGGCGAAGCGCATCTCATAGCCCGGCGTGAAGATGCGCACCCGCGCGCTGGCACGCTCCGACGGCAGGATAAAGGTGGTCTCCGACAGGTTGAACTGCAGCGCCAGCGCCTGCATGGTGGCATTGTCCATGCCGCGCGCATCCTCGAACACGCACAGCGGATTGCCACCGAAGGTGGATTCGGCAAAGACGTTGAGCAGGCGGAAAGCGTAGGTGGTCATGGCGCGGGGGGCTCCGGAGGCTGGTGGGTCACCAGTGTACGGAGCGGGCGCGGACACACCATGCACAGTTGGGCCGATCGCGGGCGGGCCAGTTGCGGACAATTCTGCCGCACCATGAAAAACGCCCGGGCGGACCCGGGCGTATCGCTGGCGCAGGCAACTGAGTCAGCCGGCTCAGAACCCCACCGCCTGGCCATCGCGCCGGCTGTCGCTGGCCGCGACATAGCCGTGCTCGGCATCGTCCGACAGGCGCCAGATGAACTGGCCCGAGCCAAAGTCCATGTACGGATCGTCCACCGACTTGAGCTGGTGGCCGCGCGCCTTCAGGCCCTCGACCGTGGCCGGGTCCATGGTGCTTTCCACATCCAGCGTGAAGTCGCGGTTGACTTTCCAGCGCGGCGCGCAGCACGCGGCCTGCGGCTGCTGGTTGTAATCCAGCATGCGCACCACGGTCTGCAGGTGGCCCTGCGGCTGCATGTCGCCGCCCATCACGCCGAAGCTCATCACCGGCTGGCCGTCCTTGGTCAGGAAGGCCGGGATGATGGTGTGGAACGGACGCTTGCCGCCCGCGACCACGTTGGCCGACTTCGGATCCATCGAGAAGCCCACGCCGCGGTTCTGCAGGCTGATGCCGGTGCCCGGCACCACCACGCCCGAGCCGAAGCCCATGTAGTTGGACTGGATGAACGAGATCATCATGCCGTTCTCGTCGGCGGCGGTCAGGTAGATGGTGCCGCCGACCTTGGGCATGCCAAAGTTGAAATGCGTGGCGCGCTGCATGTCGATCAGCTTCGCGCGCGACTTCAGGTACGCGTCATCGAGCATTTCTTCCGGCGTGACCTCCATGCTGCGCGGGTCGGCCACGTAGCGGTAGAGGTCGGCAAAGGCCAGCTTCATTGCCTCGATCTGCAGGTGCTGCGAGTCGACCGAATCCACCGGGATCGACGACATGTCGAACTGGTCCAGGATGCCCAGCGCGATCAGCGCGGCAATGCCCTGGCCGTTGGGCGGGATCTCGTGCAGCTCGTAGCCGCGGTAGGACTTGCTGATCGGCTTGACCCAGTCGGGGCGGTAGTTGCGCAGATCATCGAGCGTCATGGCGCCGCCGCACTGCTGGCTGAAGGCGGCAATCTGCTCGGCGATCTCGCCTTCGTAGTAGGCGCGGCCACGGGTCGCGCCGATCTTGCGCAGGGTTTCGGCGGCAGCCTTCATGGTGAACTTCTCGCCCACGGCGGGGGCGCGGCCATTGGGCATAAAGGTCTCGGCATAGCCGGGCTGGTCCTTCAGCTCAGGCACCGCGGCGGCCCACTTGTGCGCCACCACCGGCGGCACGGCATAGCCGCGCTCGGCGATCTCGATCGCCGGCTCCATCAGGTCGGCGAACGGCAGCTTGCCGAAGCGCTCATGCAGCGCGGCCCAACCGGCGACCACGCCGGGCACGGTGACCGAGTCCCAGCCGCGGATCGGGCGGTTGGCCAGGCCGTTGGCATCGGTGCCGTATTTGTTCTTGAAGTACTCCGGGCTCCACGCCGCCGGGGCCACGCCCGATGAGTTCAGGCCGTGCAGTTCCTTGCCGTCCCACAGGATGGCAAAGGCATCGCTGCCCAGGCCGCACGACACCGGCTCGACGATGGTGATTGCGGCGGCCGCGGCGATGGCGGCATCGACCGCATTGCCGCCCTTGAGCAGCATGCGCAGGCCGGCCTGCGCGGCCAGCGGGTGCGAGGTGGAGACCACGTTGCGCGCAAACAGCGGGATGCGCACGGAGGGGTAGGGGTTGGTCCAGTTGAAGTTCTGCATGCTTGTCTGTGTCCTTGTGCTTGGGCGCTCAGCGGCCCTTATTCTGCCGTGATCTTGCGATCCTTGATCAGCTTGCCCCAGCGCGCGCTGTCCTTCTTCACCATCGCGGCGAACTGCGCCGGCGTGCCGCCGACCGGCTCGGCGCCCAGCTTGCCCAGGCGTTCCTTGACCTCGGGCGACTGGATGGCCTTGTTGAATTCTGCATTCAGGCGGTTGACGATATCCGCCGGCAGGCCCTTGGGGCCATAGATGCCGAACCAGGTATCGGACTCGAAGCCGGGCAGGCCCGACTCACTCGCCGTGGGGATTTCCGGCGCCAGCGGCGAGCGCTTGGCGCTGGTCACCGCCAGTGCCTTGAGCTTGCCGTCCTTCACATGCGGCAGGCCCGACACGATGCTGTCGAATAGCACCTGCACCTTGCCCGAGATCAGGTCCGGCACGGCCAGCGCGGTGCCGCGGTAGGGAATGTGGGTGATGAACACGCCCGCCTGCGCCTTGAAGGCCTCAGCGGTCAGATGCACCACGGTGCCGTTGCCGCTGGAGGCGTAGTTCAGTTCGCCGGGATGCTTCTTGGCGTAGTCGATCAGCTCGCGCACGTTCTTCGCCGGCAGGCTGTTCGGCACCACCAGCAGGTTGGTGGCGATCGCCACCTGGCTGACCGGGGTGAAGTCGGTCTCGGTGTTGTACGGCAGGCGGGTGTTGATATACGGCCCGATCGAATGCGTGCTGGTGGTGGCGATCAGCAGCGTATAGCCATCGGGCGCAGCCTTGGCGGCCATGTCCGAGCCGATCGCGCCGCCGGCGCCGGGGCGGTTGTCGACCACGATCTGCTGGCCCATGCTGGTGCCCACCTTCTGCGCGATGGCGCGTGCCAGCAGGTCGGTCGCGCCGCTGGCCGGGAAGGGCACGATCAGGCGGATCGGCTTGCTGGGATAGGTGTCGGCCAGTGCGGGCGTGGCGGCCAGGCAAAGCCCGCAGCCAAGGCCGATGCCGAAGCGGCGCAGCCAGGATTTCATACTTGTCTCCGGTGTCAGGCGATTGGCCCCGATTCATGAGCCGGTCTTCATTATTCCGTGCTGCCGGTCACAAAGAAAGCTAATATTTCTTTCCAATGTCACAAGGAAATCTTAAGAATCGCGCCTTGCCGGCATATGCCTGACTCTTCTCTTGTGTGCACCGATGAGCACTGTCCGCTTTCTCCGTACCTTCGTTGCCGTGGCCGAGCACGGCTCCTTTGCCGCCGCCGCCGGCCAGGTGGCACTGACCCAGGCCGCCGTCAGCCTGCAGATGCGCGCACTGGAGACCGAGCTGCGCCGCGAGCTGTTCGACCGCAACGGCCGCGTGGCCGTGCTCAATGCCGACGGCCGCGCGCTGCTGCCGCAGGCGCGGCGCATGCTGGCGCTGTATGACGAGATGCGGTTGCCGCTGGCCTCGGACCAGGCCATGGCGGGCGCGGTGGCGGTGGGTGCGGTGGTGTCGGTGATGGGCGGGCTGTCACATGCGGTAGCGCATATGAAGCGCACTTATCCTGCGCTCGACGTGCGCCTGGTCGGCGCCAAGTCGATCGAGCTGGCGGCGCAGGTCGAGGCCGGCGAGCTGGATGCCGCCATCCTGGTCGAGGGCGCCGCGCGCGTGCCCGGCACGCTGCGCTGGACGCCGCTGTACCAGGAGCCGCTGGTGGCGATCGCGGCACGCGGCAGCCCGGGCCGCGATGCGCGCGAGGCGCTTGCCACCAATCCCTACCTGCGCTTCGACCGCAGCCAGCGCACCGGCGTGCTGGTCGAGCGCGCGCTGCGCCGCGCGCACCTGAAGGTCAACGAGTTCCTTGAACTGAACGCGATCGAGGCGCTGGTGGAGCTGGTGCGGCAGGAAGTCGGCGTGACCGTGGTGCCGCTGCTGCGCCGCGCGCGCTGGCGCGACGACGAGGCGCTGCGCATCCTGCCGCTGCTGGTCAACGGCGAGCCGGTGATGCGTCACATCGGCATGCTGGAACGGCGCGACCACGGGCGCGGGCAGGTGACCGCGGCGGTACGGGCGGCCTGCAGCGAGCTGTTCGGCGCCTAGTGCGGGTTGCGTCCACGCCATAACCGGGATCTATCGGGAGGATAGTCAGAAACGCATTCTCCTGGCGCTCAGCTGTGCATATATTTGGGTTGCGGACTGCCGCTGCCGCGGCCGCATTGCCATGGGGCGGCGCCCGACGCTACCGCGTCGGAGCATGCCCAGCGCGCCGGCAGTCATCAGCCGGCATGCTTTTGAAGGAGATTCCCGGCGTGGATCCGCAAGATCCGCCGGAGCGGGATCGCTGATGCAACAACGACCCCCCGCGCCATCGCTGCAGGTGTGTTCAGTACGTCCCACAAGGAGAGAACGCATGTCAAACGAAGCAAAGTGTCCCGTCACCCATACCGCTGGCGGCGGTACGACCAATCGCGACTGGTGGCCAAAGCAACTGCGCCTGGACCTGCTCAGCCAGCATTCCAGCAAGTCCAACCCGCTGGGGGCGGACTTCAACTATGCGCAAGCCTTCAAGAGCCTCGACCTGGCGGCGGTGAAGAAGGACCTGGCGGCGCTGATGACTGAATCGCAGGACTGGTGGCCGGCGGACTTCGGCCACTACGGCCCGCTGCTCATCCGCATGGCCTGGCATAGTGCCGGCACGTACCGCATTGGCGATGGCCGTGGCGGCGGTGGGCGCGGCCAGCAGCGTTTCGCGCCGATCAACAGCTGGCCGGACAACGTTAGCCTGGACAAGGCGCGCCGCCTGCTATGGCCGATCAAGCAGAAGTACGGCCAGAAGATCTCCTGGGCCGACCTGATGATCTTGAGCGGCAACGTCGCGCTCGAGACCATGGGCTTCAAGACCTTCGGCTTCGGCGGTGGCCGCGAAGACACCTGGGAGCCGGACCTGGATGTGTACTGGGGCAATGAAAAGACCTGGCTGGGCGGTGACTTTCGCTACGGCAAGGGTGCCGCCGGCAAGTACGACGACGAGGGCGTGATCGTCGCCGACGAGGAAATGCATGGCGCCGAGGCCAGCCGCACCGACCAGGAACGCAACCTGGAGAACCCGCTGGCCGCCGTGCAGATGGGCCTGATCTATGTGAACCCGGAAGGCCCGGAAGGCAACCCTGACCCGCTCGCCGCGGCGCACGATATCCGCGAAACCTTTGCGCGCATGGCCATGGACGACGAGGAGACCGTCGCGCTGATTGCCGGCGGGCATGCCTTCGGCAAGACGCACGGTGCCGGTCCCGCCGGGGACAACATCGGGGCCGAGCCCGAGGGCGCCGACCTTGAAAACCAGGGCCTGGGATGGTCAAGCACCTTTGGCACCGGCAAGGGCGTCGACACCATCACCAGTGGGCTGGAGGTGACCTGGAGCAATACGCCGACAAAGTGGGGCAACAGCTATCTGGAGAATCTGTTCGGCCACGAATGGGAGCTGACCAAGAGTCCCGCCGGTGCCAACCAGTGGGTGGCCAAGGATGGCGGGGAAACCATTCCGCACGCTTACGATCCGTCGAAGAAGCTGCGGCCAACGATGCTGACCACGGATCTTTCGCTGCGTCTGGACCCGGTTTACGAGAAGATCTCGCGGCGCTTCCTGGAGAATCCTGACCAGCTCGCCGATGCCTTTGCCCGCGCCTGGTTCAAGCTGACCCACCGCGACATGGGCCCACGCGCCCGCTACCTCGGCCCGGAAGTGCCGGCCGAAGAGCTGATCTGGCAGGATCCCATCCCGGCGGTCGACCATCCGCTGGTCAACGAGCAGGACATCGCCGCGCTCAAGCAGAAGATCTTGGCGTCGGGGCTGCCGGTCTCGCAACTGGTGCAGACCGCCTGGGCCTCGGCCTCCAGCTTCCGCGGTTCGGACAAGCGTGGTGGCGCCAATGGGGCGCGCATCCGCCTGGCGCCGCAGAAGGACTGGGCAGCCAACGAACCCGAGAAGCTGGCCAAGGTGCTGAAGGTGCTCGAAGGGATCCAGGCTGAGTTCAATGGTGCGCAGTCCGGCGGCAAGAAAATTTCGCTCGCCGACCTGATCGTGCTGGCCGGCGGTGCCGGGATCGAGCAGGCGGCGCAGAAGGCCGGCCATCGCGTGACCGTACCATTCACGCCGGGCCGCATGGACGCCTCGCAGGAACAGACCGACGTGCAATCGGTCGGTGCGCTCGAGCCGAAGGCAGACGGCTTCCGCAACTTCCTCAAGCAGAAGTACAGCATCCCGGCGGAGGCGCTGCTGATCGACAAGGCGCAATTGCTGACCCTGACCGCGCCCGAGATGACGGTGCTGATCGGCGGGCTGCGCGTGCTGAACGTCCATACCGGGCAGGATGCGCATGGCGTCTTCACCGACCGGCCGGAAACGCTGACCAACGACTTCTTCCGCAACCTGCTCGACATGCGCACGGAATGGAAGCCGCTGTCGGAAGCCCGCGACGTGTTCGAGGGGCTTGACCGCAAGACCGGTGCGAAGAAGTGGACCGGTACCCGGGTCGATCTGGTGTTCGGTTCGCATGCCCAGTTGCGGGCGCTTTGCGAGGTCTACGCAAGCGAGGACGCGCAGGAGAAGTTTGTCCGGGACTTCGTCGCCGCTTGGGTCAAGGTGATGAACCTCGACCGGTTCGACGTCGCTTGAGCGGTCGCCGGGTCCCGTCAGGGCTGTCATTGCCCTGACGGGGCCGGGTCCGCGAGGTGAGCGAAGATTCTTCGCCGGTCAGCGTGGCCGGCGGCGGCAGCTTTTTGCCATCCGCGCGTGAGCGGCTTGGCGAAGCGATTGCCAACGCAAAGAAAAGCGGCCGGCAAGCGCCGGCCGCGTGGCCTGCCAAGGCATGCCCGGTCTACATCATCCTGTGCGCAAAATGCCCGCGCCGCGCGTCGGCCATCAGGTCGAGGAACTGCCCGGTGCTCATGTGCACCAGTTCCTGGTGGTCGCCCGCCTCGAAGTAGACGTCGGGGTGCGTCAGCAGGCTGTCGTCGAGCCAGGTCTGCGTGCCGTACGCCATGCCAACCGGCGGGATCGCGCCGTGGTCGCAGTCGCGGAACACTTCGCGCACGCCATCCTCATGCGCCAGCGACAGCTTGCGGCCGGTCTGCTCGCAGATCTCCGACAGTTTCAGGTGGTGAGTCGAAGGAATCACGACTGCGACGTAGCCGCTGCCGTCTTCCAGCAGGACGGTCTTGGCCAATCGGTCTCCGGGAATGTGTGCGGCCTGCGCAGTGGCCATGCTGCTGAGGCTGTAGGGGTGCCGAACGGTGTCGAACTGGCTCTGCTTCTTGCTCAGGCATCTCGCCAGCGTGGTAGACATGGTCATGATTTCAACCTCCGACGCGCGCAGCGCGACCGTTGTCCGAGTCCTATCAATATAGGTTGTCGGGGGGCGGGTGGCGGTGGGGCGGAACCAGCCATAACGTAGTCGGCAAGCACAAAAAAAGGGCACCTTGCGGTGCCCTTAGTGTGTTGTGCCGCCAGCCCTGGGGCCGACGATATTCCCTGCTTATTCTTCCTGGAACGCTTCCTCGCGCTTGGACTTGATCGACGGCATTGCCACGACCAGCACCAGCACCGCAGCCGCGATCAGCAGACCAAGCGACAGCGGACGGGTCACGAACACGCTGAAGTCACCGCGCGACAGCAGCAGCGAACGGCGGAAGTTCTCTTCCATCATCGGCCCCAGCACGAAGCCGAGCAGCAGCGGCGCGGGTTCGCACTTGAGCTTGATGAACAGGTAGCCGATCACGCCGAAGGCCGCGGTCTGGAACACGTCGAAGGTGGTGTTCTGGACCGAGTACACGCCGATGCAGCAGAACGTCAGGATGGCCGGGTACAGGTAGCGGTAAGGCACCTTCAGCAGCTTTACCCAGATGCCGATCAGCGGCAGGTTCAGCACGATCAGCATGAAGTTGCCGATCCACATCGAAGCGATCAGGCCCCAGAACAGCGCCGGGTTGCTGGTCATCACCTGCGGACCGGGCTGGATGTTGTGGATGGTCATCGCACCGACCATCAGCGCCATCACGGCATTGGGCGGAATGCCCAGCGTCAGCAGCGGGATGAACGAAGTCTGTGCCGCGGCGTTGTTGGCCGATTCCGGACCCGCCACGCCTTCGATCGCACCCTTGCCGAATTCATGCGAGTACTTCGAGGTCTTCTTTTCCAGCGAGTAGGCTGCAAACGAAGCGAGCGCCGCACCGCCGCCGGGCAGGATACCCAGTGCCGAACCCAGTATCGTGCCGCGCAGCACGGCCGGGATCATGCGCTTGAAGTCTTCCTTGGTCGGGAACAGGTTGGTGATGTGGTCGGTGAAGGTTTCGCGATGTTCCTTCTGCTCCAGGTTCGCGATGATTTCCGCGAAGCCGAACACACCCATTGCCACCGAGACGAAGTTCAGGCCGTCGGTCAGTTCAGGCACGTCGAACGAGAAGCGCGCGGCGCCCGAGTTCACGTCGGTACCGACCAGGCCCAGCAGCAGGCCCAGCACGATCATGGCGATGGCCTTGACCAGCGAACCCGAAGCCAGCACCACGGCGCCGATCAGGCCCAGCACCATCAGCGAGAAGTATTCGGCGGGGCCGAACTTGAAGGCCAGTTCCGACAGCGGCGCGGCAAAGGCGGCGAGGATCAGGGTGGCCACGCAGCCGGCGAAGAACGAGCCTAGGCCCGCTGTCGCTAGCGCCACCCCCGCTCGCCCTCGTCTTGCCATCTGGTAACCATCGATGGTTGTCACCACCGAGGACGATTCACCAGGCAGGTTCACCAGGATGGCGGTGGTCGAGCCGCCGTACTGGGCGCCGTAGTAGATACCGGCCAGCATGATCAGCGCGGCCACCGGCGGCAGCGTGTAGGTCACCGGCAGCAGCATGGCGATGGTGGCCAGCGGCCCCAGGCCCGGCAGCACGCCGATCAGGGTACCCAGCACGCAGCCCAGGAAGGCGTACGCGAGGTTCTGGAAGGTCAGGGCGGTGGAAAAGCCCAGACCCAGGTTGGCGAGTAGTTCCATGTTGGCGGCCTCCTTAGCTTGCCAGGAAAGCCGGCCACACCGGCATCTGCAGGTTGATGCCGTACACGAACGCGCCCAGGCTGATCAGCACCAGGATGATCGAGTTGAGGATGGCGCCCTTCCAGCTGAACTCGTGGCTGGCCATCGACGACACCAGCACCAGCACCAGCACCGACAGCACCATGCCCAGCGGCTTGAGCAGCAGGCCGAACAGCACCACCGAACCGAGGATCCACAGCAGCGTCTTGATGTCCCAGCGGGCGAGGTTGTCTTCTTCCATCTTGGAAGACAGCGAACCCCACAGCACCAGCGCGCCCAGCAGGGCGAGCACAATGCCAAGCCAGAACGGGAAGTATCCCGGTCCCATTTTTGCGGCGGTTCCCATGGAATAGCCGCGTGCGACCCAGGAAAAGCCGAATCCGACCAGAATAAACAGCAGGCCGGAGGCGAAGTCCTTTTGGCTACGTATGCGCAAAGTGAATCTCCTCGATAAGACACATGAAATCTGTGGCGGGTCCCTTGCTGCACTGCATGAATGCAGGCCGTGGGCGGGGCCCTCCCGCGGGCAGGGTGGAAGTTAAGGGGACGACCTTTCAGCTACCTTTCAGATGTCTGCAAACAGGGTCATGCTGAGGGTATCCCCTAGTGAATTAGCGCTTAAAAGCACTGCCGAGCCAGGCTGGAGGCGGCCTGGCGGCCAAAGCGCCCGGCTGTGGCGGGGCCGCTGCGCTATCATCCGGGGCGTTCTTCCGCCGCACGGCCGAAGACTGGCTGAAAGGTTCCGCAACGGGACCACAATGCAACGCAAGGAGCGGTTTGGAGAGCATCGACCACGTCATCCTGATCGGCGCCGTCGTGATGTCGCTGGGCATCGTGCTGGGCGCCTTTTCGGCACGCCTGGGCGTGCCGTTCCTGCTGGTCTTCCTGGCCGTGGGCATGCTGGCCGGCGTGGACGGCCCGGGCGGCATCCGCTTCTCCGACACCTGGCTCAGCTTCCTGGTCGGCAACCTGGCGCTGGCGGTGATCCTGCTCGATGGCGGGCTGCGCACGCGCTTTGCCACCTTCAGGGTGGCGCTGAAGCCTTCGCTGTCGCTGGCGACCGTGGGGGTGCTGGTGACGGCAGCGCTGGTCGGCGTGTTCGCCGCGTGGCTGCTGGGCATCGACTGGCGGCTCGGGCTGCTGCTTGGCGCCATCGTCGGCTCGACCGACGCGGCCGCGGTGTTCTCGATGCTCAATAGCAGCGGCATCCGGCTGAAGGACCGGGTGGCGAGCGTGCTCGAGATCGAGTCGGGCATCAACGACCCGATGGCGATCTTCCTGACCCTGACACTGATCGAATGGCTGACCGCGCCTGACGGTCTGACGCCGCTGGGCCTGGTCACGCGGCTGCTGGTGCAGTTCGGCGTGGGCGGGCTGCTCGGCCTGGCGCTCGGCTATTGCCTGGCCCGCGTGCTGGAGCGCATCCGCGTGGCCGAAGGGCTGCAGGCGATCCTGCTGTGCTCGGGCGGCGCGATGGTGTTCGCGCTCGTGCAGAGCGCCGGCGGCAGCGGTTTCCTGGCGGTGTACCTGACCGGCATGCTGATCGGCAACCGCGAGCGCGCGGTGACGTCGGACACCATGCGCGCCATGGACGGCATGGCCTGGCTGGCGCAGTCGGCCATGTTCCTGCTGCTGGGCCTGCTGGTGGCGCCGCACCGGATCTGGGAGGTGGCCGGCCCGGCCGTGGCCGTGGCGGCCTTCCTGATGCTGGTGGCGCGGCCGGTGGCGGTGTGGCTGGCGCTGCTGCCGTTCCGCTTCAATGCGCGTGAGACCGGCTTTATCGCCTGGATGGGCCTGCGCGGCGCGGTGCCGATCGTACTGGCGCTGTTTCCGCTGCTGCGCGAGGTGCCGCAAGCGGGGCTGCTGTTCCGCATCGCCTTTGCCGTGGTGCTGGCCAGCCTGCTGTTCCAGGGCACCACGGTGTCGGTGGCCGCGCGCCTGGCGCGGGTGCGGCGCCCCGGCTACCCCGAGCCGCTGGCGCGTTCGCGCCTGCGCGGCACGCGCGCGCCGATCCTGGAGGTGATGCAGTTCGAGGTGGGGCCCAATGCGCCGGTGGAGAACGTGCGCGCCGACCAGCTGGAGCTGCCGCCGCGCTGCCGGCTGCTGACGGTGGCGCGCGACGATGCGCTGGCGGCGCTGGACCAGACCGTGCTGCGCGCCGGCGACAGCGTCTCGGTGCTGGCGCCGGTGACGACCCTGCCGATGCTGTCGGCGCTGTTCCAGGCGCTGGGCCGCGCGCCCACCTGGGAGCAGGCCTCGCATGATTTCCTGTTGTCGGGCGATGCGCTGCTGCGCGATGTGGCGGTGCTGTACGGCACGCGCGCGCTGACGCCGCAAGAAGCGCCGCTGACGCTGGAGGCTGCCATGCTACGAGCGTTCACCTCGCCGCCGGTGGAGGGCGACAGCGTCGAGATCGCCGGCCTGCCGCTGACGGTGACGCGCATGGAGGGCGCGCAAATCCTGCAGGTGGGGCTGTTGCTGCCGCGGCTGGAGGGGGATTCGGGCGGGCGGCTATGGCCGCGGCGGAAAAAGGATGGCGGCGCGCGCAGTGGCGAGGGCGCCGAAGCGGAGTAGGAACAAGAAAGGCGGCCATGGCCGCCTTTTTCGCTAGTCCACCTTCGCCCCGGACACCTTCACGATCTGCGCGTATTTCTTCAGTTCGCGCTGGATCAGCGCCGCGAACTGCTCGGGTGTGGTCGGTGCCGGCTGTGCGCCGATGCGGGCCAGGCGTGCCTTCATCTCGTCGGTCTTCAGGATTGCCACGATCTCATGGTTAAGCCGCTCGACGATCTCGCGCGGGGTGTTGGCCGGCGCGAACACGCCGAACCACGTCGAGATGTCGAAGCCTTCCAGGCCCAGCCCCTTGCCGGCTTCCGCAATGGTCGGCAGTTCCGGGAAGGCCGCGGCGCGGCTGGCAGTGGTGACCGCAAAGGCCTTCAGCTTGCCCGCCTTGATATTGGCCGAGGCCGAAGCCAGGTTGTCGAAGATCAGGTCGGTCTGGCCCGACAGCACCGACAGCTGCGCCGGCGACGCGCCGTTGTACGGGATATGGACCATGCTGATCTTCGCCATGCTCTTGAACAGCTCGCCCGACAGGTGGCCGGCGCTGCCGTTGCCGCCCGAGGCGTAGTCCAGCTTGCCCGGGTTCTTGCGCGCGTACGCGACCAGGTCGCGCAGGTTGTTGATGTGCAGCTCGGCGGCCTTGCCCGGGTGCATCACCAGCACGTTAGGCACGTCGGCCACCAGCGTGATCGGCGCGAAGTCCTTGACGGGGTCGTACGGCATCTTGCTGAACAGCGTCGGGTTGATGGCGTGCGTGGCCACCGCGCCCATGACGATGGTGTAGCCGTCGGCCGGCTGCTTGGCGACGTAGTCCGCGCCCAGGTTGCCGCCCGCGCCGGGCTTGTTCTCGACCACCACCGGCTGGCCCAGGCTGTCGCGCAGCTTCTCGCCGATGGCGCGCGCGACGGTGTCGAGCGGGCCGCCGGCGGGGTAGGGCACCACGAAGCGGACCGGCTTGGTCGGGTAGGCATTGGTGGCCGCCACGGCGGCGGCGGGCAGCAGGGCCGCGGTCAGCGCGGCGGCAAGCAGTTTCTTCAGCATGTCTCGGACTTCAGGGGGATTGGAATATTTATCTGGCGCCGATGCCCCGCGCCATCATGACCGCGCACAGCGGCAGCAGGATCAGCAGGTGGGCTTCGATCATCACCCAGCGGCGGGCGGCCTTCAGCTCGGACGGCGGCGGCACGTAATCCAGCAGCCGGCGCGCCTGCTTGCGCCAGCGCGCGATGGCAAAGGTCGGCGGCAGCGAGCACAGCGCGATCAGCACGAACACACCCACCTTGGCGTGGAACCACGGGTTGTGCAGGTAGAAGTCAACGCCCTTGGCGCCGTAGAACAGGCGCAGCAGGCCGGTGCCCAGCACCACCATCGCCGACAGGAAATAGAACAGGTCGTACAGCGACAGGCGCCGCACCGCGGCTGGCGTGATTTCCGGGCGCAACACCACCGCCTCGGCAGCCATCAGGGTGATCAGGACGAAGATCGCAAGGAAATGCAGGAAAGCCAGTATGGCGTCGGTCAGCATGGGTTCTCCTTTGCCTTTGCTTCAGTGGGGACTGAACTGCTTCGGGAAGGCACCGGCGGCAGGCCAGGACACCAGGGCCGGCCGCCGGCAGGAGGAGAATCTTACAGCACACCCTTTGCACGCAGTGCTTCGATCTGCTCAGGGCTGTAGCCCAGCGTGTCGGCCAGCACCGTGTCGGTGTGCTCGCCCAGCAGCGGCGGGTGGCGCAGCGCCTGCGGCGGCGTGGCGCTCATCTTGATCGGGCTGCCCACCAGCTTGACCTCGCCGGCGCTGGGGTGGGGCAGGTCCACGCGCAGGCCGCGCGCCTTGACCTGGTCGTCCTCGAACACGTCGTCGAGGGTGTTGATCGGGCCGCACGGCACGCCGGCGGCCTCCAGGTCGCGGATCCATTGGGCGCGGGTGCGCGGGCGCACCATCTCGGCCAGGATTGGCACCAGCACGTCGCGGTTGGCCACGCGCTGCGGGTTGGTGGCAAAGCGCGGGTCGTCGGCCAGCTCGGGCTTGCCGCCGTCGGTGACGAACTTGCGGAACTGCCCGTCGTTGCCCACCGCCACGATGATCCAGCCATCGGCGGCCTGGAAGGTCTGGTAGGGGACGATATTGGGGTGCGCATTGCCCCAGCGGCGCGGCGCCTCGCCGCTGGCCAGGTAGTTGGTGTTCATGTTGGCCAGCATCGCCACCTGCACGTCCAGCAGCGCCATGTCGATGTACTGGCCCTCGCCGGTGCGGTCGCGGTGCGCCAGCGCCGCCAGCACGGCGATGGTGGCGTACTGGCCGGTCATCAGGTCGGAAATGGCCACGCCGGCCTTCTGCGGGCCGCCGCCAGGCAGGTCGTCGCGCTCGCCGGTCAGGCTCATGAAGCCGCCCATGCCCTGGATGATGAAGTCGTAGCCGGGGCGTGCGGCGTACGGGCCGGTCTGGCCGAAGCCGGTGACCGAGCAGTAGATCAGGTCGGGTTTGACCTGCCTGAGCGTCTCGTAGTCCAGGCCGTACTTCCTGAGCTGGCCGACCTTGTAGTTCTCCAGCACCACATCGCTCTGCGCCGCCAGCTCGCGCACGATCTGCTGGCCTTCCGGCGTGCTGATGTCACAGGTCACCGAGCGCTTGTTGCGGTTGGCGGCCAGGTAGTAGGCGGCTTCGGCGGTGTCGCGGCCGTCCTCGTCCTTGAGCCAGGGCGGGCCCCAGGTGCGGGTGTCGTCGCCGGCGCCGGGGCGCTCGATCTTGATCACGTCGGCGCCGAAATCGGCAAGGTTCTGGGCGCACCACGGCCCGGCGAGAACGCGGGTCAGGTCGAGGACGCGGAGATGGCTTAAAGCTCCCATGGCGGTAGTCAGTGCAGTGGGTAAGGCGGGGGATCGGTCGGAACAGCGCGAGGTCGGCGCGCCCCTGCAAACAGAGGCCGGCGCGGGTTGGCTGCACTGTACCACCGGCAAATCGCCGGTGCGGCTTTGAGTGCTTTAGGGGGCTCTTTCGGCGATGGGATTTGGGCGATAGCCGGCCGGCTCCGCGGCGCCATGCCTGGCGTGCCCGGCAGGCTGCCTTGCCCGTATAATCAACGGTTTGCAAATCCCATACTGATTCGTCGCGCCCGGCCACGCCAGGGCAAGCGTCCGCCATCCCATGAAAGTCTCAGACATTCGCAGCAAGTTCCTGCAGTTCTTCGAATCGAAGGGCCATACCGTGGTCCGCTCGTCCAGCCTGGTGCCGGCGAACGACCCGACGCTGCTGTTCACCAACTCCGGCATGGTGCAGTTCAAGGACGTGTTCCTGGGCACCGACAAGCGCCCGTACACCCGCGCCACGTCGGCGCAGCGCTCGGTGCGCGCCGGCGGCAAGCACAATGACCTGGAGAACGTGGGCTACACCGCGCGCCACCATACGTTCTTCGAGATGCTGGGCAACTTCTCGTTTGGCGACTACTTCAAGCGCGATGCCATCCTGTACGCGTGGGAACTGCTGACCAAGACCTACCAGCTGCCGGCTGAAAAGCTGTGGGTGACGGTCTACGCGGAAGACGACGAGGCCTACGACATCTGGGCCAAGGAAGTGGGCGTGCCGGCCGAGCGCATCGTGCGCATCGGCGACAACAAAGGCGCGCGCTACGCGTCGGACAATTTCTGGCAGATGGCCGACACCGGCCCGTGCGGCCCGTGCTCGGAGATCTTCTACGACCACGGCCCGGACGTGTGGGGCGGCCCCCCCGGATCGCCCGAGGAAGACGGCGACCGCTACATCGAGGTCTGGAACCTGGTGTTCATGCAGTTCAACCGTGACGAGCAGGGCAACATGACGCCATTGCCCAAGCCGTGCGTGGACACCGGCATGGGCCTGGAGCGCATTGCCGCGGTGCTGCAGCACGTGCACAGCAACTATGAGATCGACCTGTTCCAGGCACTGATCAAGGCCGCCGCGCGTGAAACGCATATCGACAACCTGAACCAGAACTCGCTCAAGGTCATTGCCGACCATATCCGCGCGTGCTCGTTCCTGATCGTCGATGGCGTGATCCCCGGCAACGAAGGCCGCGGCTACGTGCTGCGCCGGATCATCCGCCGCGCCATCCGCCACGGCTACAAGCTGGGCCAGAAGACCCCGTTCTTCCACAAGATGGTGGCCGATCTGGTCGAGCAGATGGGCCAGGCCTATCCCGAGCTGGCCGAGGCGCAGTCGCGCGTGACCGAAGTGCTGAAGGCCGAGGAAGAGCGCTTCTTCGAGACCATCGAGAACGGCATGTCGATCCTGGACGCCGCGCTGGCCGACCTGAAGCTCAAGGGTGGCAAGACGCTGGACGGCGAACTCGCATTCAAGCTGCACGACACCTTCGGCTTCCCGCTGGACCTGACGCAGGACGTGTGCCGCGAGCAGGAAATCGGCGTGGACGAGGCCGCCTTCGACGCGGCCATGAACCGCCAGCGCGAGCAGGCGCGCGCCGCCGGCAAGTTCAAGATGGCCGCCGGCCTGGAGTACACCGGCGACAAGACCGTGTTCCATGGCTACGAGAAGCTGGAACTGCCGCAGGCCAAGGTCACCGCGCTATATGTGGACGGCGCCGCGGTCGACGCCATGCAGCCGGGCCAGACTGGCGTGGTAGTGCTCGACAACACCCCGTTCTACGCCGAATCCGGCGGCCAGGCCGGTGACCAGGGCGTGCTGAAGGCAGGCAATGCTGTCTTCACCGTGGCTGACACGACCAAGATCCAGGCCGACGTGTTTGGCCACCAGGGCACGCTGCAAAGCGGCGCGCTCAAGGTGGGCGACGCCGTGTCGGCCCAGGTCGACGCGCAGCGCCGTGCGCGCACCGTGCGCAACCACTCGGCCACCCACCTGATGCACAAGGCCCTGCGTGAAGTGCTGGGCAGCCACGTGCAGCAGAAGGGCTCGCTGGTGGATGCGGACAAGACCCGCTTCGACTTCTCACACAACGCGGCGCTGACCGACGAGCAGATCCGCCGCGTGGAAGAGATTGTCAACGCCGAGATCCTGCGCAACGACGACACGCACGCCGAGATCATGCCGTTCGACGACGCGGTCAAGAGCGGCGCGATGGCACTGTTCGGCGAGAAGTATGCCGACGACGTGCGCGTGCTGTCGATCGGCACCTCGAAGGAACTGTGCGGCGGCACCCACGTGCACCGCACCGGCGATATCGGCCTGTTCAAGATCGTGGTGGAAGGCGGCGTTGCCGCCGGCATCCGCCGCGTCGAAGCCATTACCGGCGACAACGCGCTGCACTACCTGCAGGGCCTGGATGCCAGGCTGAACGAAGCCGCCGCCGTGCTGAAGGCCCAGCCGTCCGAGCTGGTGCCGCGCATCGGCCAGGTGCAGGACCAGGTGCGCGCGCTGGAGAAGGAGCTGGAACGCCTGAAGAGCAAGCTGGCCGCCTCGCAGGGCGACGAGCTGGCCGCGCAGGCGGTCGACATCAAGGGCCTGAAGGTGCTGGCCGCGCAACTGGACGGCGCCGACGTCAAGACCCTGCGCGAGACCATGGACAAGCTCAAGGACAAGCTGCAGAGCGCGGCCATTGTGCTGGGTGCGGTGTCCGACGGCAAGGTCAGCCTGATCGCTGGCGTCACGGCCGATGCCACGGGCAAGGTCAAGGCTGGCGAGCTGGTCAACTTTGTCGCCCAGCAGGTGGGCGGCAAGGGTGGTGGCCGTCCCGACATGGCACAGGCTGGCGGCACCGAGCCGGCCAAGCTGCCGCAGGCGCTGGCAGGTGTCAGCGAGTGGGTGGCGGGCAAGATCTGACTGGCTGAGGGGGGCGACCCTCTCAGGCCCGGCAACTGCTAATGGCGCTTCGGCGCCATTTTCTATGGGCGCTCGTCGCCGGGCGGCTTGCCGGCGAGCCGGTTGAGAATGTCGATCGGCAGCGGGAAGACGATGGTAGAGCTCTTGTCCCCGGCAATCTGTGTCAGCGTCTGCAGGTAGCGCAGTTGCATGGCCTGCGGTTCGCGCGCCAGCATCTGGGCCGCTTCAAGCAGCTTCACCGAAGCCTGCAGTTCGCCCTCGGCATGGATCACCTTGGCGCGCCGCTCGCGTTCGGCCTCGGCCTGCCGCGCAATCGCGCGGATCATGGTTTCGTTCAGGTCGACATGCTTGATCTCGACGTTCGAGACCTTGATGCCCCAGCCGTCGGTCTGGGCGTCCAGCGCCTGCTGGATGTCCAGATTCAGCTTCTCGCGCTCCGCCAGCATCTCGTCCAGTTCGTGCTTGCCCAGCACCGAGCGCAGCGTGGTCTGCGCCAGTTGGCTGGTGGCTTCCAGGAAGTTCGCCACCTGGATGATGGCGCGCTCCGGATCGACCACGCGGAAGTACACCACCGCATTGACCTTCACCGAGACGTTGTCGCGCGAAATCACGTCCTGCGGCGGCACGTCCATCACCACCGTGCGCAGATCCACCCTGACCATCTGCTGCACGGCGGGGATCAGCAGCACCAGGCCCGGGCCCTTGACCCGCCAGAAGCGTCCGAGCATGAACACCACGCCGCGTTCGTATTCGCGCAGCACGCGGAACGAGGTGATCACCAGCAGTGCCAGCAGGAAGATCACACCGCCGAAGCTGAATCCGTAGGCCATGGTCAGGCTCCCTTGTCTGGCGTCGTTTGGGATGGGGGGGGCGGAGCAAGGGGGGCGTTGCCGGCCGCGATGACTTCAAGCACCAGGCCGTTGCGCGCGGTGACAACCACCGGCGTGCCGCGCGGCAAAGGGCTGGCGCTGTGCACGCGCCAGGTCTCGCCGCGCACCGAGGCCCAGCCTTCTTCGCGCAGGTCGTCCAGCACTTCGCCCCGCATGCCGACCAGCGCCTCGGCGCCGCTGACCACCGGGCGCTTGCGCGCGCGCACCAGCATCGCCGACATGCCAAACACAAAGATCGCGGACAATGCCGACATGGCCGCCACCATCGGCAGCGGCACGCCGAAGCCCGGCACGTCGGTTTCGATCAGCATCACCGCGCCAAAGGCGAAGGCGATGATGCCGCCCACGCCCAATGCGCCGAAAGTCGGCAGGAACAGCTCCGCCACCATGCAGCCGATGCCCAGCGCCACCAGCGCCAGCCCGGCGTAGTTCACGGGCAGCATATGCAGCGCGAACAGCGCCACCAGCAGGCAGATCGCACCGGCCACGCCGGGCACCACCATGCCCGGCGTGGAGAACTCGAAGATCAGGCCGTAGATGCCGATCATCATCAGCAGCAGCGCCACGCTGGGCTCGGTGATCACGGCCAGGAAGCGGTTGCGCCAGTCGGGTTCCAGCGTCACCACCGGCGCATTGGCAGTGCGCAGCACGCTGGCCTTGCCGCCGGCAGCGGTGATCGTGCGGCCTTCAACCTGGCGCAACAGCGCGGGCAGGTCGGGGGCGACCAGGTCGACCACGCGCTGGGCCAGGGCCTCGTCAGCGGACAGGCTGACCGACTCGCGCACGGCGCGCTCAGCCCATTCAGCGTTGCGTCCGCGCAGCTGCGCCAGGCCGCGGATATAGGCCGAGGCGTCGTGCATCTGCTTGCGCGCCATGGTGTCGCCCGCTGCGGGCTCGCTGGCGGGGGCCGAGGCGGGCTTGGCGCCAGGCAGGGCCTCGGGCTTCTGCGGCCCGCCAATGCCGACCTGCACCGGGGTGGCCGCGCCCAGGTTGGTGCCCGGCGCCATCGCCGCGATATGGCTGGCGTAGAGGATGTAGGTGCCGGCGCTGGCCGCGCGCGCGCCGCCGGGATAGACATAGCTGGCCACCGGCACCGGCGAGGCCAGGATGGCCTGGATGATCTCGCGCATCGACGCGTCCAGCCCGCCCGGGGTGTCCATTTCCAGCACCACCAGCTGAGCGCCGCCCGCGCGCGCGCGTTCCATGCTGCGCAGGATAAAGCTGGCGCTGGCGGGGCTGACCGCACCCTTGAGCGGAATCACGTAGACCGGCGCGGTTGCCGTGGTCGTGACCGTGGCGGCGGGCGCCGAGGCGCCGGAGGGCGGTCCCGCACGGGCGCCTGGACCGGCGAGGGCGGCGAGCGCGGCGCACACCATGGCCAGGCCGGCCAGCAGCCGGCCGGACATCGGCCGAAGGACCCGCAGCAGCGCGGTGGCAGGTTTCATGAGGGGGGCGGGGCACGCGAGGTGCCGTGATGGCGCCACTTCAAGTGTAGGCCACCGGGCACATCTTGCACGCGGGCTGCCTCGGGCCCCCGCGCCAGGCGCTCAGGCCGCCGCCAGGTCGGGCCTGGCCGAGGGGCCGGGTGATTCGGTGGTGAGGGTGTCGATCAGCGCATGCAGGGCCGCGCTGGCCATGGACGGATGCCAGGCCAGCAGCGTGCGCACGCGGCCGGCCGCGCCCAGGCTGTGCTGGCGGATGGCGGGCAGGTCGCGGTACAGCCCCAGCACCGAGCGGGGCACGATCGCCGCACCGATGCCGGCTGCCACGCAGGCGACGATGGCATGGTACGAGCTCAGTTGCAGCACGCGCGGCGTCGGCGCATCGCCGATCACATACCAGTTCTCCAGCCGGGCGCGGTAGTTGCAGCCGGGCTCGAACGCCAGCAGCGTCGGCACCTCCAGGTCGGCCGCGGTGTGTACCGGGCGATGGCGATCGCGCGTGATCACCACCAGCTCTTCCTCGAACACCGGGACCGCGCTCAGCCCCGGGTCGGTCAGTGGCTCGGCGACAAAGGCGCATTCCACCTCGAAGCGTGCCAGCGCATCCAGCGCCTGGCGCGTGGCCAGCGTCACCAGCTCCAGCTGCACGTCGGGCCAGGCCTGGTGGTACGCGGCCAGCACATTGGGCAGGCGGCTGGCGGCGGTGCTCTCCATCGAGGCAATGCGCAGCCGGCCGTGCGGCCGCGCCGGCAGCACGGCCTGGCGTGCCTCTTCGGTCATGCTGAGGATGCGGCAGGCATAGTCGAACAGGGTCTGCCCAGATGGCGTCAGCACCATGCGCCGGCCGTCGCGCACGAACAGGTCGACCCCAAGCGATTGCTCCAGCTGGCGGATGCGCGTGGTGACATTGGACTGCACCCGGTGCAGCCGCTCGGCCGCACGGGTGATGCCGCCGGCTTCGACGACGGCGCGGAAGATTTCGAGGGCGGCAAGGTCCATGCGGGACTCCTGAGGCTATCCATCTCTTATCAAGATGCATGGCATCTTGATAATTCATTTTTGGGGATGATAAAGCCAGCGTAGCATACAGGCATCGCAATGCAACCGCTGCCCCCGCCAGCCCCAGCCATGCCGAACCCCCACAGCCTCGACCCTGAACACCCCGCCGCTGCGCGCCTGGCCACCCGGGCGTCGGCACGGCGCGAAGCCGGCGCGGTGGCGGTAGCCATGGCCGGCTTGGTGTCGCTGGCGGTGGTGATGGGCATCGGCCGCTTTGCCTTCACGCCGCTGCTGCCGATGATGCTGCATGACGGCACCGTCACGCTGCATCAGGGCGGCTGGCTGGCCACGGTCAACTACATTGGCTACTTCGCCGGCGCCGCCGTGTGCATGTTCATCCGGCCCGACGCGGTGCGCATGGTGCGCTGGGGCCTGGTCGCAACGGTGCTGCTGACGCTGGGCATGGCCCTGCCGGGCGGCATGCCGGCCTGGTCGCTGTGGCGCGCCGCCGCAGGCGTGGCCAGCGCAGTGGTGCTGGTCTACACCTCGGGCTGGTGCCTGCAGCGGCTGGCCGAACTGGGCAAGCCGGAACTCGCCGGGCTGATTTTCTGCGGGCCGGGGCTGGGCATTGTCGTCACCGGGCTCGGTGCATCCGGCATGGTGGGCGCGGGCTGGAACGCGGACTACGGCTGGCTCGCCTTCACGGCGCTGGCGGTGGTGCTGGTGGCGGCGGTCTGGCGGATCTTCGTCGCGGAGCCTGCGGTGGCGGCAGCGGCTGCACCGTCCCAGGCGGCAGCCGATACCGCCGCCGCGCGGCTCGATGCCCAGACCTGGGCGCTGACCTTTGCCTACGGCCTGGCCGGCTTCGGCTACATCATCACCGCGACCTTCCTGCCGGTGATTGCGCGCGAGGCGCTGCCCGGCACGGTCTGGGCCGACCTGTTCTGGCCAATCTTCGGCGCGGGCGTGGCGGTGGGCGCGTTCCTGGCCACGCGGGTCGGCATGGCGCACGACAACCGCAAGCTGCTGACGCTGCTGTACGGCATGCAGGCGCTGGGCGTGGCGATCGCGGTGGTGTTCCCCACCGTGGCCGGCTTTGCCCTGAGCAGCCTGCTGGCGGGGCTGCCGTTCACCGCGCTGGTGGCCTTTGCGATGCGCGAGGCGCGGCGCCTGTGGGGGCCGCACGTGGCGCGGCTGATGGGCCTGATGACGGCATCCTACGGCTTGGGCCAGATCGCCGGGCCGCCGCTGGCGACCGCGCTGGTGGCACGCACCGGGGGCTTCGCCAGTTCACTGGCGTGCGCGGCGGCGGCGCTGCTGCTCGGCGCGCTGGTGTTCGCCTGGATGCGCCGCGCCTGGCCGGCGGGGACCGCCCGGAGCTGATCGGCAAGGTGCGCTAAAGTATTGCCTTTGCCGCCAGGCGCGCCACGCGAGCGGCTGCCGCGCCCAGCGCGCAGCCCGTGGCGCGGCACAGAAGGCCGGGGCCGTACCCGGCACGCGAGACCGGGCGGCGCAGGAGCGACCCCATGTCTTTTGCCTTGCAGCCCGCGCGTGCCGCGGGTGCCCCCATCCAGCCCGTTTCCGCCGAAGAACAGCGCGTGCGCGTCGACCTTGCCGCCGCCTACCGCCTGGCCGCGCGCGAGGGCTGGGATGACCTGATCTACACCCATATCTCCGCCACGGTGCCGGGCGAGCCCGGCCACTTCCTGATCAATCCCTTCGGTTTTGCCTTCGACGAGATCCGCGCCAGCGACCTGGTCAAGATCAATGGCCGCGGCGAGGTCGTCGGCGAGACCGTGCATCCGGTCAATGTGACCGGCTTTGCGCTGCACGCCGCGGTGCATGCGGCACGCGCCGACGCGATGTGCGTGATGCACCTGCATAACACCGCCGGCATTGCCGTATCGGCACAGGCCGCCGGGCTGTTGCCGCTGTCGCAACATGCGATGCGCTTCCACGGCCGCATGGCCTATCACGACTACGAGGGCCTGGCCTTCACCCCGGCCGAAGGCGCGCGGCTGACCGCATCGCTGGGTGCGCATCCGGCCATGCTGTTGCGCAACCACGGCACGCTGACGGTGGGCCGCACCGTGGCCGAGGCCTATGTGCTGATGGCGACGCTGATCAAGGCCTGCGAGGTCCAGATTGCCGCGCAGGCGGGCGGTGCGCTGGTGCAGCCCGGCGCGGCCGTGGCGGACAAGACCTCTGAGCAGCTCTACGACAACGGCGCCGTCGAAGGCGTGATGGAGTGGCCCGCGCTGCTGCGCAAACTGGATAGAATCGATCCTTCATACCGGGACTGAGCGGGACTGGTTTCCCGCCGCGACTCAACCACATTCATCAAAGGAGCATTGCATGCCGACTTTCCACGTCGAAATGTTTGAGGGCCGTACCATCGAGCAGAAGCGCAAGTTTGTCGAGGAAGTGACCCGCGTCAGCTGCGAAACCCTGGGCTGCTCGGCCTCGGCCGTCGACATCATCATCACCGACATCAAGCGCGAGAACTGGGCCACCGGCGGCGAGCTTTGGGCCGACAAGAAGTGAAGTAAGGTTCCACGCAGCCCCACACTGAACACCATGCAGCACTTCGCCTCTGACAACTACGCCGGCTTCTGCCCCGAATCGCTCAAGTATTTCCTGGAAGCCAACGCGAGCGGCCACGAACAGGCCTATGGCGACGATACCTGGACGCAGAAGGTCTGCGACCGTATCCGCGAGCTGTTCCAGACCGATTGCGAAGTATTCTTCGTGTTCAACGGCACGGCGGCCAACTCGCTGGCGCTGTCGGCGCTGTGCCAGTCGTACCACTCGGTGATCTGCCACGAGCTGGCGCATATCGAGACCGATGAATGCGGCGGCCCGGAGTTCTTCTCCAACGGCTCCAAGCTGCTGACCGCGCCCGGCGCCGACGGGAAGCTCACGCCGGACGCGGTCGAGGCGCTGGTCACGCGCCGCTCCGATATCCATTACCCCAAGCCCAAGGTGGTGTCGCTGACGCAGTCGACTGAAGTTGGCACCGTCTACAGCGTGGAAGAGGTGCGCGCGATCGCCGCCATCGCCAAGCGCCGCCAGCTGCGCGTGCATATGGATGGCGCGCGCTTTGCCAATGCGGTGGCGTCGCTGGGCGTGCATCCGTCCGAGATCACCTGGCGCGCCGGCGTCGACGTGCTGTGCTTCGGCGGCACCAAGAACGGCCTGCCGGTGGGTGAGGCGGTGGTGTTCTTCGACCGCCGCCTGGCCGAGGACTTTGCCTACCGCGTCAAGCAGGCCGGGCAGCTGGCGTCGAAGATGCGCTTTATCTCCGCGCCGTGGCTGGGTTTGCTCGAGAACGACGTATGGCTCGCCAACGCGCGCCATGCCAATGCGATGGCGCAGTTGCTGCAGCAGCGCATCAGCGATATTCCGGGCGTTCGCATCATGTTCCCGACGCAGTCCAACGCCGTTTTCGCCGAGCTGCCGCTGCCCGCGATCGAGGCGCTGCGCGCCAGGGGCTGGCGCTTCTATACCTTTATCGGCGCTGGCGGCTGCCGTTTCATGTGTTCATGGGACCTGCAGCCGCAGACGGTTGAGGCGCTGGCCACCGATATGCGCACGGCGTGCGGCGCCTGACCGGCATCCCATACCTATAACGACGAGACCCCTTCAGGAGCCCCCAAATGCAATACCGATTCTGCCCGCAGTGCGGCGCGCCGCTGGAGGTGCTGCCGCTGTCCGGGCGCGAACGCCACGCCTGCGTGCAGCAGGACTGTGGCTTCGTGCACTGGAACAACCCGCTGCCGGTGCTGGCGGCGGTGGTGGAGTATCAGGACAAGCTGCTGCTGGCGCGCAATGCCGCCTGGCCGGAGACCATGTTCGCGCTGGTGACGGGCTTCCTGGAGCGCGACGAGCCGCCCGAGCTGGGCGTGGCGCGCGAACTGAAGGAAGAGACCAACCTCGATACCGAGTCGGTGTCGCTGATCGGCGTCTACGAGTTCATGCGCAAGAACGAGCTGATCATCGCCTACCACGTCAAGGCGACCGGCACCGTGGCGCTGTCCGAGGAGCTGGCCGACTACAAGCTGGTGGCGCCGGAGGATGTGCGCGTCTGGTCGGCCGGCACCGGCTTCGCGGTGGCCGACTGGCTGGCCGCGCGCGGCTATCCGGTGCGCTTCTTCGACCGCCAGACCGGCGCCGACATTCCCGACCCGCGCCGCCCGCACGACTTCAGCCTGGTCGGGGGTTCGCTACAATACCGGTGGTGAGGCTGGCCTCCGGCCAGCCGCCCAGCCCCCAGAATCGAAGGAAGAGACGAATGGAGTTCCAGAAAGAAGTGGATGCGCGCGGCCTGAACTGCCCGCTGCCGATCCTGCGCACCAAGAAGGCCCTGGCCGACATGGCCAGCGGCGACGTGCTCAAGGTGCTGGCCACCGATCCCGGCGCCACGCGCGATTTCCAGGCCTTTGCCAAGCAGACCGGCAATGAGCTGCTGTCGCACTCGGAAGTGGACAAGGTGTTTGTGTTCTACATGCGCCGCCGCTGACCGGCATACGGCTCCCGCACCTGGCGGGACTGCACAAGGAAAAAGCCGCTCGAAAGCGGCTTTTTTCTTGTTTGCAGGGCCAGCGCGATCAGCTGCCGATGCCGGTCAGGTGCTCGCGCGATTCCAGGTAGGCGCTGAAGTCAGCCCCGACTTCCGGGTGCTTCAAGGCAAATTCAACGGTCGCCTTCAAGTAGCCCAGCTTGCTGCCGCAGTCATAGCGGCGGCCCTGGTAGCGGTAGGCCAGCACCTGCTCCTGACCCAGCAGCGACTGGATCGCGTCGGTCAGCTGCAGCTCGCCGCCGGCGCCCGGCTTCAGGTCACGCAGGTGTTCGAAGATGCGCGGGGTCAGGATGTAGCGGCCAACCACGCCCAGGTTGGACGGGGCATCTTCCGGTGCCGGCTTCTCGATGATGCCCGAGACCTTGATCACGTCCGCATCCCACTCGCGGCCGTCGATCACGCCGTAGGAGCGGCTTTGCTCCGGCGTGATCTCCTCGACGCCCAGCACCGAGCAGTTGTAGTGGTTGAAGGTATCCACCATCTGCTTCATCACCGGCGGGTTGCCGTCGATCAGGTCATCGGCCAGCATCACCGCGAACGGGGTGTCGCCGACCAGCTTAGCCGCGCACAGCACCGCATGGCCCAGGCCCAGCGCTTCGGGCTGGCGCACGTAGAAGCACTCGACGTTGGCGGGCTTGATCGAGCGCACCACGTCCAGCAGCGCCTGCTTGTTCTTGGCCTCAAGCTCCACTTCCAGCTCGTAGGCCTTGTCGAAATGGTCCTCGATGGCGCGCTTGGAGCGGCCGGTGACAAAGATCATCTCGGTAATGCCGGCGGCCATGGCTTCTTCCACGGCGTACTGGATCAGCGGCTTGTCCACCACCGGAAGCATTTCCTTGGGGCTGGCCTTGGTGGCCGGCAGGAAGCGAGTGCCCAGGCCCGCAACCGGGAACACAGCCTTGGTGACGCGATTTTCCATATCAGGTGTACCTCTCAGATTCCAGTCCATAACCCTGCCAGCCATTGCGGGCGCCGTCTGTCCGGTTCTGTCTGACGAAGCCGGACAGAACCCCCGGCAGGCAGGGGCGTGAATGCGGCCGCCGTGCCGTCAGGCCGGCAGCCGCTGCAGCTGGCCCTGCAGCTTGGCCAGCGTCTGCTCGAAATCAGCCAGGCGCTGCGTCTCTTGCGCCACCACGGCAGGCGGTGCCTTGGCGACAAAGCTCTCGTTGGACAGCTTGGCGCGGCACTTGCCGATTTCGCCACCGATGCGCTCGACTTCCTTCGACAGGCGCACGCGCTCGGCGGCGGCATCGATCTCGATCTTCAGCAGCAGGTGGTTGCCCCCGGCAATGGCGACCGGCGCGCCGGCGCCTTCAGCCTGCAGGGCAGCTTCATCTTCGAAGACGCGCACCTCGGAAAGTTTCGCCAGTGCCTGGATATGTGCGCTAGCCGCCTTCAGGAAGGCGCTGTCGCCCTCGGCATAGAGCGGGATGCGCTGGGCCGGCGAGATGTTCATCTCGCCGCGCAGGTTGCGGCAGGCATCGATCACTTCCTTCAGGCGCGCAACCCATTGCTCGGCTTGCTCGTCGATCTTGGCGACCGCCGGCAGCGGGTAGGGCTGCAGCGCAATGGTTTCGGAGCCATCACCCTTGGCGCGGCCGGCCAGCGGGGCCACCTTCTGCCACAGCTCTTCGGTGATGAACGGGATGATCGGATGCGCCAGGCGCAGCACGGTCTCGAGCACGCGCAGCAGCGTGCGCCGCGTGGCGCGCTGCTGGGCCTCGGTGCCGTTCTGGATCTGCACCTTGGCCAGCTCCAGGTACCAGTCGCAGTATTCGTCCCAGACGAACTTGTAGATCGCGTTGGCGATATTGTCGAAGCGGTATTCGGCAAAGCCCTTCTCGACCTCGGCTTCCACGCGCTGCAGCAGCGACACGATCCAGCGGTCGGCCTGCGAGAAATCCAGGTAGCCGTCCGGGCCGCAGTCGTGGTTGCACGGGCCCATGCCGCAGTCATGGCCCTCGGTGTTCATCAGCACGAAGCGGGTCGCGTTCCACAGCTTGTTGCAGAAGTTGCGGTAGCCCTCGCAGCGGCCGGTATCGAAGTTGACGTTGCGGCCCAGCGTGGCCAGCGACGCGAAGGTGAAGCGCAGCGCGTCGGCGCCGAAGGCGGGAATGCCCTCGGGGAATTCCTTTTTCGTCTTCTTCTCGATCTTGGGCGCGTCCTTGGGGCGGCGCAGGCCGGTGGTGCGCTTCTGCAGCAGCGTGTCGAGGTCGATGCCGTCGATCAGGTCCACCGGGTCCAGCGTGTTGCCCTCGGACTTGCTCATCTTCTTGCCTTCCGAATCGCGCACCAGGCCGTGCACGTAGACGGTATGGAAGGGCACCTTGCCGATGAAGTGCTTGGTCATCATGACCATGCGCGCCACCCAGAAGAAGATGATGTCGTAGCCGGTCACCAGCACCGACGACGGCAGGAAGTGATGCATCTCGGGCGTTTCTCCCGGCCAGCCCAGCGAGGAGAACGGCACCAGCGCCGACGAGAACCAGGTGTCGAGCACGTCTTCCTCGCGGCGCAGGCTGCCGGTGCTGCCGGCGGCCCTTGCCTTGGCCAGCGCTTCGTCTTCGGTGCGGCCGACAAAGCAGTTGCCGGCATCGTCGTACCACGCCGGGATCTGGTGGCCCCACCACAGCTGGCGCGAGATGCACCAGTCCTGGATATTTCCCAGCCACTGGTTGTAGGTGCTGATCCAGTTTTCCGGCACCAGCTTGATCTCGCCGCTCTGCACGGCTTCCAGCGCCACCTCGGCGATCGAGCGGCCCGGGTAGAAGGTGCCTTCCGGCGCCGGCTTGCTCATGGCGACGAACCACTGGTCGGTCAGCATCGGCTCGATCGCGCTGCCGGTGCGCTCGCTGCGCGGGGTCATCAGCTTGTGCTTCTTGACCTCGGCCAGCAGGCCGCGCTTGTCCAGGTCCTCGACGATGGCCTTGCGCGCGTCGAAGCGGTCCAGGCCGGCGTAGGCGGCGGGGGCGTCGGCAACGATCTTCGCGTCCAGCGTCAGGATCGACAGCTGCGGCAGGTTGTGGCGCTGGCCCACCGCATAGTCGTTGAAGTCATGGCCCGGGGTCACCTTGACCACGCCGGTGCCGAACTCGCGGTCGACGTATTCGTCGGCAATCACCGGGATCTGGCGCTCGGTCAGCGGCAGATGCACGAACTTGCCGATCAGGTGCGCATAGCGCTCGTCTTCCGGGTGGACCATCACGGCCACGTCGCCCAGCATGGTTTCGGGGCGGGTGGTGGCCACGGTCAGGTGGGTCAGGCCGCCCTTGGTGTCAGCCTCGACCAGCGGATAGTGGATATGCCACAGCGAGCCTTCTTCCTCGACGCTGTCGACCTCCAGGTCCGACACCGCGGTGCCCAGCACCGGGTCCCAGTTGACCAGGCGCTTGCCGCGGTAGATCAGGCCCTGTTCGTGCAGACGCACGAAGGCTTCGGTGACCGCCTTCGACATCTCGGGCGACATCGTGAAGTACTCGCGGCTCCAGTCGATCGAAGCGCCCATGCGCCGCACCTGGCGGGTGATGGTCGAGCCCGACTCTTCCTTCCAGGCCCAGACCTTCTCGGTGAATTTCTCGCGACCCAGCTCATGGCGCGACACGCCCTGCGACTCGAGCTGGCGCTCCACCACGATCTGGGTGGCGATGCCGGCGTGGTCGGTGCCCGGCACCCACAGCGTATTGGCGCCGCTCATGCGCGCATGGCGCGCCAGGCCATCCATGATGGTCTGGTTGAACGCGTGGCCCATATGCAGCGTGCCGGTCACATTGGGCGGCGGCAGCTGGATCGCAAAGTCCGGGCGGGCAGGGTCGAAGGTCGGCTGGGCGATGCCGCGCTTCTCCCACTCGGGGCCCCATTTCGCCTCGATGGCGGCGGGTTCGAAGCTTTTGGCGAGGGACTGGTCTTGGGCGGTCATGCTGGGATGTGGATATTGGCGTCGGGGGTCGTCGCAGGGTGCTTCGGCCTGCGCCTGGCGCGGCGGCGGCCGTCGGCGGCCGGCATTGCGCCAGTAAAACGTTAAATTATACGGGGGTGGCAGGCTGGTGCCTATTTCCTGGCCATCCGGCCCCGCCGGATGTGACTTGCGCGACAGGGCCCGCCGGTATAATTGCCGTCAATCCACAAGGCTCATCCGATGTCCGACCTGCTTGCCAACCTGAACGCCGAACAACTAGCCGCCGTCACCCTGCCTGACGAGCCGGCGCTGATCCTGGCGGGCGCGGGCAGCGGCAAGACCCGCGTGCTGACCACGCGCATCGCCTGGCTGATCCAGAACGGCCGGGTCTCACCGGCGGGCATCCTGGCGGTGACCTTTACCAACAAGGCCGCCAAGGAAATGCAGACGCGGCTGTCGTCGATGCTGCCGATCAACACCCGCGGCATGTGGATCGGCACCTTCCACGGCCTGTGCAACCGCATGCTGCGCGCGCATTTCCGCGACGCCGGCCTGCCCCAGACCTTTGCCATCCTGGACAGCCAGGACCAGCTTTCGGCGCTCAAGCGGCTGCTCAAGTCGCTCAACGTCGACGATGAGAAGTACCCGGCCAAGAACCTGCAGTACTTCATCAACAATGCCAAGGAGCAGGGCCTGCGCCCGGCCGACGTCGAGGCCAACGACGACTTCAACAAGCGCTTTGTCGACCTCTATGCGGCCTACGACCTGCAGTGCCAGCGCGAGGGCGTGGTCGACTTTGCCGAGCTGCTGCTGCGCTGCTACGAGCTGCTGCGCTACAACGACGCCATCCGCCAGCACTACCAGCACCGCTTCCGCCACGTGCTGGTCGACGAGTTCCAGGACACCAACGTGCTGCAGTACCAGTGGCTCAAGCTGCTGGCCGGCTACGGCACGCTGAACCCGGCCGCAGTCTTTGCCGTCGGCGACGACGACCAGAGCATCTATGCGTTCCGCGGCGCCAACGTCGGCAATATGCGCGACTTCGAGCACGAGTTCCGCGTGCGCCGGCTGATCAAGCTGGAGCAGAACTACCGCTCGCACGGGCATATCCTGGATTCGGCCAACCACCTGATCTCGCACAACGCGCGCCGCCTGGGCAAGAACCTGCGCACCGACGCCGGCCATGGCGAGCCGGTGCGGGTGTTCCAGGGCGGCTCTGACGGCCAGGAAGCCGCCTGGATCATCGAGGAGATCCGCGACCAGATCGCGCAGGGCGCCAGCCGCGCCGAGATCGCCATCCTGTACCGCAGCAACGCGCAGTCGCGCGTGATCGAACATGCGCTGTTCTCGGCCGGCATCGCGTACCGCGTCTATGGCGGCCTGCGCTTCTTTGAGCGCGCCGAAATCAAGCACGCGCTGGCCTACATGCAGCTGCTGGAGAATCCGCGCAACGATGCCGCCTTTGGCCGCGTGGTCAACTTCCCGGCGCGCGGCATCGGCGCGCGCTCGCTGGAAGTGCTGCAGGACATGGCGCGCCAGTACGACTGCGCGCTGGCCGAGGCGGTGGCCTACGTGCCCGGCGCGGCCGGCAGCAAGCTGGCGGCCTTTACGCGCCTGGTCGAGAAGATGCGCGACGATACCCGCCGCATGACGTTGGCCGAGACCGTCGAGTACGTGATCAACCACAGCGGCCTGATCACCCACTACCAGGGCGAGAAGGAAGGCCAGGACCGCATCGAGAACTTGCAGGAACTGGTGACCGCCGCGCAGGCCTTCGTGGTCGAGGAAGGCTACGGCCTGGAAGCGCTGGCCGCGGTGATTCCGGTTGACCGCAGCCCCGCCGCCCCGGCACTGGCCGACGGCGACCAGGCCCAGCAGGTGCTGGATCCGGAAGCGCTGCCGGTGGTGATGACGCCGCTGGTCGCGTTCCTGACCCATGCCTCGCTGGAAGCCGGCGACAACCAGGCCCAGGCCGGCCAGGACGCGGTGCAGATGATGACCGTGCACGCGGCCAAGGGGCTGGAATTCGACGTGGTCTTCATCACCGGGATGGAAGAGGGCCTGTTCCCGCACGAGAACAGCATGATGGACCCGGACGGCGTGGAAGAAGAGCGCCGCCTGATGTACGTGGCGATCACGCGTGCGCGCAAGCGGCTCTACATGTCGTTCGCGCAAAGCCGCATGCTGCACGGCCAGACCCGCTACCACGTGCGCTCACGCTTCTTCGAGGAACTGCCCGAGGCCTCGCTCAAGTGGCTGACGCCGCCGGCGCAGGGCTACGGCGGCGTGCGCCGCCAGGAGCGCGACAGCGCCTGGGGCCGCGACTGGTTCCGCAAGCCCGAGGACGTGCCCTATACCGGCACGCGCCCCACCGGCGGCATGGACAACGGCAATGGCTATGCCGATGCCAAGCGCGAGGCCGGCACCGGCTTCCGGGTGGGGCAGTCGGTGTTCCACAACAAGTTTGGCGAAGGCGTGATCACCGCGCTGGAAGGCGAAGGCACGGACGCACGCGCCAATATCAACTTCAAGCGCAACGGCGCCAAGTGGCTGGCGCTGTCGGTGGCGAAGCTGGACGCGATCGACTGAGCGGGTCCGGCTTCGCTGCGCGCCATGCCGCGCCCCGGGCGGCTCAGGGCAGGGCGTGGCGGACCTCGCCAGCCTTTTCGTCGGGGCTGTCCACCGTCAGCAGCGGATTGATGAACAGCGAGGCCAGCGCGCCAACCCCGAGCAGCGCCGCCGAGATCATGAACGGCAGGTCATAGCTGCCGGTCCGCTCGATCAGGTAGCCGAATACCACCGGCGACACCATGCCGGCTACGCCGAAGCCGGTGTTCATCATGCCGCCCGCGGTGCCGGCGTACTTGCCGGCGATGTCCAGCGGCAGGCTCCACAGCACCGCGTTGGTCAGCTCCAGGAAGAAGAACGACAGCGACAGCAGGATCACGGCGTTGACGGCATCGCCCGTAGAGGTCATCGGCACGATGAACATCAGCGAGCCGGCCAGCCCCACGAACAGGATCGAACCGCGCGCCAGGCGCAGGTTGCCGGTGCGCCGGTAGATGCGGTCCGACAGCACGCCGCCGAGCGTGTCTCCGACCACGCCCGCCATCAGTGGCAATGCCGTGAACAAGGCCAGCTGCTTCAGGTCGAAGCCGCGCGCCTCCTTCAGGTACGAGGGCAACCACGTCAGGTAGACCCACAGCGACCAGCCGTAGCAGAAGTCGACGAAGGTCACCAGCCACATGCGCCGGAACAGGCGCCGCCACGGCGTGGCCACCTTGGCTGCCTGCTGGCTATCGCCGCGCCGGTAGCCGATTTCCTGCAGCTCCTGCGCCGTCACGCGGCGGTGTTTGTCGGGCGAATCCTTGAAAAAGAAGGCGTACAGCAAGGTCCAGCCGAGGCTGACCGCGCCCAGCACGATGAAGGCTTCGCGCCAGCCGGCGGCGGCCACGATGACCAGCACGATCGGCGGCGTGATCGCACCGCCCAGCCGCGCGAAGCTGTGGGTGATGCCCTGCGCGAAACCGCGCTCCGCCACCGGCATCCAGTAGGTGAAGGCGCGCGTCGCGGTCGGGAATGCACCGCCTTCGCCGATTCCCAGCACGAAGCGCAACACCACCAGCATCAGCACGCTGCCCGCGAAGCCGGTCAGCACGGTGGCCACGCCCCAGATCAGTGACAGCACGATCAGCACCTTCTTGGGCCCGAACTTGTCGGCCATCCAGCCGCCGAGGATCTGCATGGCGGCATAGGGGTAGGCAAAGGCCGAGAACACCAGCCCCAGCTGCGATGTGGTCAGCCCCATTTCCTCGCGGATCAGGGGGGCGGCGACCGAGATGTTGACGCGGTCGATATAGGCGATGAAATACATCAGGCACATGACGCCCAGGATCATGTGCCGGGTCTTGATGCGTTGCTTCATAACCACCTCCTATGCGCGGCGCGCGCGTGGTGTTGACGGGGCGGCGGCCGGCGCACGGTCCGTAGCCATGCGCTTGCGGCGCGCCGGGGGCGCGGCGCCGGCCGCGCTGCCCCGTCCTTGAGCAATCTGTCTGCAGTCTTGAGTCGTGTCTCCTGGTCTGGTGGATTCTGGTCGGGCAGGCTCCTTGGCTAGGGTTGTGGAAAGGGAGGGAAGGTTCAGACGTGGTCGAGCAGCTTCAGCCGCTGCACCTTGCCGGACGGGCCGCGCGGCAGCTCGGCGATAAAGCGGAACTCCTTCGGCGTCTTGTAGCGGCCCAGCTCGCGCAGGCAATGCGCGCGCAGCGCCGCGTCGTCGCAGTGCGCGGCCTCGCGCATGACCACGTAGGCGACGATCTCCTGCCCGTAGGCCGGGTCCGGCACGCCGACCGCCGCGGCTTCGAGCACGGCCGGATGGCGCAGCAGCGCCTCGTCGATCTCGCGCGGGGCGATGTTCTCGCCGCCCTTGATGATCAGTTCCTTGGCGCGCCCGGTGATGTAGAAATAGCCATCGGCGTCGCGGTAGCCGAGGTCGCCCGTGCGCAGCCAGCCGTCGTGCGTAAAGGCCTCGCGCGTGATGTCCGGCGCCTTGTAGTAGCCCGCCATCACGCTCTCGCCCTGCAGCACGATCTCGCCGACCTGTCCGTCAGGCACCGGCTTGCCGTCGCGACCGAGCACGCGTGCGCGCGTGCCAGAAGGCTGGCCGATGCTGCCGATGCGCCGCCGGCCCGGGTCGAGCGGATTGCTGAACGCCGGTGCGGCAGTCTCGGTCATGCCCATGGTCTCGATCACGCCGATGCCGAAGCGCGCCTCGAAGGCGCGGTGATGCTCGGGCGGCAGCGCCGCCGAGGCCGAGCGGCAGAAGCGCACGCCGGCCGGGGCCTGGCCGTGCGGATCGTTCAGCAGGTAGGCGATGATGGTCGGCACCACGTTCAGCCAGGTGCAGCGGTGGCGCGCGCTGTCCTGCCAGAACGCGCCGGCGGAAAAGCGCATCGGCATCACCACCGAGCCGCTATGCACCAGCGGCGCGATCGCGGTCACGACCAGGCCATTGATGTGGTACAGCGGCAGCGTCGCCAGCACCCGGTCGGCCGGCCCGAGGCAGTGCTCGCGGCTGACGTTGGCGCCATTGGCCATCAGGTTGCGCTGCGTCAGCAGCACGCCTTTGGGCGTGCCGGTGGTGCCGGACGTGTACATGAGCAGCGCGGGCGCGTCCGGCTGGGGTGGGGGCAGTGGCGACGCAGCGTCATGCGTGGCGGGCAGTGCCGGCAGGCTGTTGGCGTCGGGCGCGGTGACGATCACCGGCACGTCCAGCCCGGTCTCGCGCAGGGCCTCGCGGATGGCGGCTTCTCCGTCGGGCCAGGTGAAGACCAGCCGGGTATCCGAATGCGCAAGGATGTAGCGCAGCTGCGCTGGCTGGCACAGCAGGTTGATCGGGTTGACGACCAGCCCGCTAGCCATGGTGCCGAGCAGGAGCCGCGCGGTCTGCTCGCCGTTGGGCAGATACACCGACACCGTCTGCCCGCTGCCCAGGCCGGCTGCCGCATAGCGGCGGCCGAGCATGCCGGCGTCGGCCGCCAGCGCGCCGAACGTGAGCGCATGGCCACTGTCCGGGGACAACAGGTAGGGCTTGTCGGGCCACTGCGCGGCACGCACGGCCATCAGCGCGGCAAGCGTGTCGAACACTTCGGGTTCCGTGCGCGCGTTCATTTGCCGACCCTCGCGAAGTAATCGCCCAGCAGGTCCGCTTCATCGGGCACGTGCTCGGCGATGGGCACGGCGATGCGGGTGATGTTCAGGAATTGGCGCCAGCCGAGGTTGTCCGAGAAGTTGTTGCCGCCCCAGGTGCCGCAGCCCATCGACAGCGAGAACGGCAGGCCGTTGTCGAAATTCCCGCCGGTGGCGAAGCAATGCGCCTGGTTCACGATCACGCGCGCCACCGGCAGTTCCTGCCCGAGCTGCAGCGCATGACGCGGGTTGGACGAATGCAGGCTGACCGAATGCCCGGCGCCCATATAGGCGTACAGGCTCGCCACGCGCTCGACCGCCGCCGCGAAGTCGGCGGCGCGGTAGAGCGTCAGCACGGGCGAGAGCTTTTCGCCAGAGAAGGGGTAGTCGCTGCCGACGCCGGCTTCTTCCACCAGCAGCATCGCGGGCTGCAGCGCGCGCACGCGTTCCAGCCCGGCGAGTTCGGCAATGCGGGCCGCGCTCTGTCCCGTGAAGGTGCCGGCGAGCTTGCCGTCGCGCCACATCAGCGCCTGCAGCCGCGCTTTCTCCGAAGCCGTGAGCAGCACGCCGCCGACCGCCGCCAGGGCGTCGAGCATGGGCGTGTAGACGGCGTCGAGCACGACCAGGCTGTTCTCCGACGAGCAACTGGTGGCGTTGTCGAAGGTCTTGGAGCGCACCACCTTGGCGGCCGCGTCATCCAGCGCGGCGCTGGCGTCGATGATCGATGCCACATTGCCGGCGCCCACGCCGAAAGCCGGCGTGCCGCAAGTGTAGGCCATGCGCACGTTGGCCTGCGAGCCGGTCGCGACCACCAGGTCAGCCTGCCGCATGAGCTCTGCCGTCGCGGCCTTCGAGACCGGCGCGGGCAGCATCTGGACTAGGTCGGCGGGCAGGCCGGCGCGGGCAAGCTCGGCGTGGATGAACGACAGCAGCAGCGCGCAGGTGTCCTGCCCCTTCGGCGACGGCGCCACGATCACGCTGTTGCCGCACTTGAGCGCGTTGATGATCTTGTTGGCCGGCGTGGCCGCGGGATTGGTCGACGGGGTGATGGCCGCCACCACGCCCACGGGCCGCGCGATCTCGGTAATGCCGGCTGCCGCATCCTGTGCGATCACGCCTACCGTCTTGCGGCCATGCAGGTCGCGCAGCAGGCCCAGCGTCTTGCGGTGGTTCTTGCGGATCTTGTCGTCGACATTGCCCAGGCCGGTGTCGGCGACGGCACGCTCGGCCAGCTGGCGGTTGCGCGCGGGCTCCATGATGGCCCACGCCGCAGCGGCGACTGCCGTGTCGACGGTGGCCTGGTCGGCACGCGCGAACTCGCGCTGCGCCTGCCTGGCCCGGGCCACGACCGCAGCGACGGCTTCGGCCGCGGCTTGCGCTGGCTGCGTGGGCAGGGATGCCGTCGGTAGGGGCAAATCGGAATTGTTGGACTGCCGGCGATGCAGTATTTGCACACTCATGGATTCGACTCCGCGGTTTGGACGGTTAGGGCCACCGCGCTTTGTCGTGCACTTCGCGGCACCATCGGCGGCCCTGGATCGAATCTAGTGAAGCGGGGTAGACAGGCCGTCCCAATTTGTGCGCTTTCGCGAGTGCGCAGCTGGGGTGCGATCCAGAATTCAATTTTCGGGACGGCCATGCGTCCCGGAATCCTTTAAATTTGATCCATGAGCAATCACTCGAATGCCGCCGCGGTGCGCGCCTTCCGCATTCTCGAGATCCTGTCCGCGGCCGACGGACCCCTGTCGCTGGCGGCCATCGTGCAGGCGATCGAGTTGCCGAAGCAGACCGTCCACCGCATCCTCAAGCAGCTGGAAAGCACGTGGCTGGTGTCGCGCACGGCTGGCAACCGCCACTACGAGTGCTCATCGCGCGTGCGGCAGCTGGCCGTCAATGTGCTGATGCAGGCAGGTCCGGCGGCGGCGCGCCATGCGATCCTGCAGCAACTGGTCGACAAGATTGGTGAGACCTGCAACCTGACCATGCTGTCCGGTGACGACGTGGTCTACCTGGACCGCGTGGAAACGCAATGGCCGCTGCGCATGCACCTGCAGCCGGGCTCGCGGGTGCCGCTGCACTGCACCGCCAGCGGCAAGCTGCTGCTGGCGTTCCTGCCGAGCGCGCAGCGCCAGCGCCTGGTTGCCAGCCTGCCGCTGCGCGCGCACTCGGCGCACACCATCACCAATGCCGAGGCCTTGCACGCGGAACTGGCCGAGACGCGGCAGCGGCGCCTGGGGGTCAACAATCAGGAAAACCTGGAAGGCATGATCGCGGTCGCGGTGCCGGTGATGCGCAACCGGACCCGCGCCTGCGCGGCGATTGCCGTGCAGGTGCCAATGGCGCGCATGACGATGGACCAGCTGATGGGATTCGTGCCGGACCTGCGCCTGGCAGCGGACGAGATGGTGAAGACGTTCTGCGAATAGCCCGTGACGCGAGAGGCAAGCGCGGGCCTTGATCGATTGAGGCAAAAAAACCGGCACGCTGCCGGTTTTTTTGCCTGTTCAAGCGCCCGGCGCTGCCGGCGCGGCCGGGTCCACCCCCGGCGGCGTCACGTTGAAGCAGCCCCGGTACGTCGCATAGAACGAGCAGTACAGGATCGCCAGCATCAGCAGCGAATACGGCGTGACCAGGAACGACAGCACCGTCTCCGCGCCGAAGGCGCTGAACACCGCCTCCAGGAAGAACGGGATCGCCACCAGCAGCATCGCGAACAGCACCGCGTAGGTGAAGAACGCGCCGCGGTTGCGCCAGCACGCGGTCCAGCTGAAGAACAGCGCCTTGACCGGCGACACGCCGTGCCAGGCCGCCAGCAGCGGCGCGAACCAGAACATCATCGCGATCGGCGTGTACAGCAGCGCGCCGATCAGCATGGCGTAGTAGAGCTGGCGCACCGCTTCGGCGGTCGGCGCTTCTTCCTTCAGCACGATCGGCACCAGCGCGCTCATGTCGACCACCGAGCCGGCGATCAGCCCCAGCACGAACACCAGCCCGGCGTAGATGCCGCCCAGTACCAGCAGGTTGCGCGTGGCTTCCTTGCCGTTGGCGCGGAAACCCGCCAGCAGCACGGTGGGCATCACCCGCTTGTTCTGGATCACGTCGCGGCATGCGGTCATCACGCCGACCGACAGGCCGGGGGTGACCACCAGCAGCGCGATGATGCCGATCAGCGGCACCACGATGGCCAGCTGCGCGGCGATCAGGTAGACGAACAGCAGCATCAGGAAGGTCAGCGGGTTCTTGCGGAACAGCCAGATGCCCTGGCGGAACCAGGTGTAACCTTCCTTGGCAGGGACTTCCAGTAGTTGCATACGGATCAGATCCAGGGGAGCGGGGCGCTTGCAGGGTCCGCGCCGATGCGCCGGCGCAGGATGCGTTCGAAATGGGTTGGGTCGTGCGGTTGCAGCATGTCGGCCTCGCGCGGCAGGTAGAAGTCCCACAGTCGCGACACCCAGAAGCGCAGCGCACCCGCGCGCAGCATGTCCTGCCAGTGCGCGGCCTCGGTGGCGGTCAGCGGCCTCACGGCATGATAAGCCCGCAGCAGGGCCTGCGTGCGCGCGGGGTCGAGTTCGCCGCTGGCCAGGTCGATGCACCAGTCGTTGACGGTGACCGCCACATCGAACAGCCACTTGTCGTTGCCGGCGAAGTAGAAGTCGAAAAAGCCGCCCAGGCGGTGGCGTCCGCTGCCGTCTTCCTCGAACAGCGCGTTGTCGCGGAACAGGTCGCAGTGGCACGGGCCTGCGCCCAGGCCGGCGTAGTCCGCGCTGGCGAAGAAGGCGGCCTGGTGGGCGATCTCCTGCTGCAGCAGCCCGCGCTGGCCGGCATCCAGGAAGGGCAGGATCTCAGGCTCGGTCTGTTGCCACCAGGGCAGGCTGCGCAGGTTGGGCTGCTGGCGCGCATAGTCCTGGCCGGCCAGGTGCATGCGTGCCAGCATGTCGCCCACTTCAGCGCAGTGCTGCGCGTCGGGCGCCAGCTGCGACGCCCCGGGCAGGCGCGTGACGATGGTGGCAGGCTTGCCCTTGAGCGGGCGCAGGATCTCGCCGTCGCGCGCCGGGATCGGCGCGGGCACGCGGATGCCGCGCTCGGCCAGGTGCGCCATCAGGTGCAGGTAGTAGGGCAGCTGCGCGAACGTGAGCCGCTCGAAAATGGTCAGCACGTACTGGCGCGTCTGGCCATCGTGCTCCATGGTGAGGAAGAAATTGCTGTTCTCGATGCCCGAGGCGATGCCGCGCAGCTCGCGCACTTCGCCAAGGTTGAAATCCAGCAGCCAGTGGGCGATCTCGTCCTGCGAGACCGTGGTGAATACGGCCATACTCGTTGTGTGAAGCGAATCGGAAAGCGGCGGGCACCAGTTTCGGACAAAGTCCGGGCCGCCGCCGCGGCATGACACTGCCGGAGGGCCGGCGCGGCCTGGGGCTTACGCCAGGCCGTGGGCAAGCGAGGTCAGAACTTCAGGTTGACCGAAGGCACGCGGTTGACATCGTGCTCGCGGATCTTGGGCGAGCTGTCTTCCGGCTTGCTCATCTCGTACTTGGTGCCGAAACCCGATTTGACCTGGATATCGGTGGCCCGTCCCTTGTCGCGGTACTCGCGCACCTGGGTGCCATCGCGTTCATTGAGCTGGAAGCTCGGCTGGCGCGGCTGGTTCAGTTGCGACTTGGCCGCCGGGGCGATCGGCTGGTTGTTGATCTGGTTCAGTTCCTGCTGCGTCAGCGCATTGCTTTCCTGCGCGACGGCCCAGCCGGAAGCCAGCGCCAGCGCGGCCGCCGCCACGGCGGCGAGGCTGGACACGGACCGCCTGGCAGGCGATTCAGGCTCGCCGGCCACGGCGGAAGACCGCGTGGGCCGGACCGAGCGGGCGGTGGAGGGGGAGGTCATCAGGTGCTCCTGTGCGGGGCTGCGGCGCAGCTTGCGCGCAGCGCCGCGGCATGCGGCGGTTGGACTGCAACCCGGCGGCGCCGGGCTTGGCAGACGGACAGGTTCCATTCTAGCAATTCCTGCCGTGCGCAGGCCGCCGCCGTGCCCCGGGGGGCACCTGCGCAACGGGCGCCGGGTGCCGGGTACGTGGCTTGGCGCCGCGCGCCTGGCGTCCCATGCCTTAGAGGTAGAACATCTCTTCCTTGGGCGGGATCGGCTTGTCGCCGCCGCGCTGCTCGTAGTAGTCGTAGACCGCTTCCAGCACTTCGTGCGGCTCGTCGACGATCTTCATCAGGTCCAGGTCGTGCTCGGCGATCAGGCCCATCGGCAGCAGCGTGAAGCGGAACCAGTCCAGCAGGCCCTTCCAGAAGCGGCTGCCGAACATGACCACCGGCACCGAGCGCGACTTGCCGGTCTGCACCAGCGTCAGCACCTCGGCCAGTTCGTCGAGCGTGCCGAAGCCGCCCGGCATCACGATGAAGGCGTCCGAATTCTTGACGAAGGTGACCTTGCGCGTGAAGAAGTGGCGAAAGCGCATGGCAATGTCCTGGTACGGATTGCCCTGCTGCTCGTGCGGCAGTTCGATGTTCAGGCCGACGCTGGCGGACTTGCCGGCGTGCGCGCCCTTGTTGGCCGCTTCCATGATGCCCGGGCCGCCGCCCGAGATCACGGCAAAGCCGGCGTCCGAAAACAGCCGGGCGATCTCGATGGTGCGCTGGTAGTACGGCGAATCCTCGCGCAGGCGCGCGCTGCCGTAGATCGACACGGCCGGGCGGATCTCGGAGAGGTACTCGGTGGCCTCGATGAACTCTGCCATAATCGTGAACATTTGCCACGAGGCGCGCGCCTTCTTTGCGGTAGCGCGGTCTTCGTCGGCCAGCGCACGCAGGCTGGGGATCATCTTGCGCGGATTGGCGCGCGCGGCCGCAGCAGCGGCCTTTTCAGCAGCAACTTCGGGCGGATGGCCCGCGGCAGCAGCATCGGCCGCCGCGGCGATGGCCGCGGCGTGCTCGGAAGCAGCCTCCGGCGGGGGTTGCACGGTATCGCCGGAAATGTCGGAAACATCCGGGTCAGCAAGGGGGGCGGTCGAGGCACCGCCTGCAGCGGCACCAGTCAATTTTGAGTCCATGGGAATGTCGGATAGTCCAAAAACACTCTTGCTCGTCGACGGATCGAGCTATCTGTATCGCGCTTATCACGCTCTGCCGGACCTGAGGAATGGGGAGGGTCTGCCCACAGGGGCAATCTACGGCATGATCAACATGCTGCGCAAGTTGCGCAACGACTACCCGGCAGAGTATAGCGCCTGCGTGTTCGATGCAAAGGGCAAGACCTTCCGCGACGACATGTATCCGGCCTACAAGGAACATCGCCCGTCGATGCCGGAAGACCTGGCGCGCCAGATCGAGCCGATCCATGAGGCCGTGCGCGCCATGGGCTGGCCGATCGTGGTGGTGGACGGCGTGGAGGCCGACGACGTGATCGGCACGCTGTCGCGCCAGGCCACGGAGCAGGGCGTGCGCACGGTGGTGTCCACCGGCGACAAGGACCTGGCGCAGCTGGTCAACGACCAGGTCACGCTGGTCAACACCATGAGCGGCGAGGTGCTCGATCCCCCTGGCGTGGTGGCCAAGTTCGGCGTGCCGCCCGAGCGCATCATCGACTACCTGTCGCTGATCGGTGATGCGGTGGACAACGTGCCGGGCGTGCCCAAGGTGGGCCCCAAGACCGCGGTCAAATGGCTGGCCGAGCATGGCTCGCTCGACGGCGTGATGGCCGCCGCTCCCGGCATCAAGGGCGTGGTGGGCGAGAACCTGCGCAATACGCTGGACTGGCTGCCGATGGCGCGCCAGCTGGTCACGGTCAAGACCGACTGCGACCTCTCCGCCGCGGTGGCGGACTTCCACGCGCTGCGCGAAATCGGCGAGGACAAGGACAAGCTGGTGGCGTTTTTCTCGCGCTACGGCTTCAAGACCTGGCTGCGCGAAGCGACCGGTGAAAGCCTGCCCGATGCCCGCGCCCAGGCCCGCGCCCGCGCGGCCGCCGCCCCCGCGCAAGGCGGCCTGTTCGATGCGCCGGCCACGGCCGGCGAAGCCGAGGCACCGGCAGCGGACGAGGCCGCGCCGACCGAGATCCGCTACCAGACGGTCAGCACCGAAGCCCAGCTGGAAGACTGGATGCGGCGCATCGAGGCCGCGCCGCTGGTGGCGATCGACACCGAGACCACCTCGCTGGACCCGATGCAGGCACAGCTGGTCGGCATCTCGCTGTCGGTCGTGGCGGGCGAGGCCTGCTATATCCCGGTGGCGCACCGTGGCCCGGACGTGGCCGGGCTGCCCGACCACGGTCAGCTGTCGCGCGAGTTCGTGCTGGAGCGCATGCGCGCATGGCTGGAAGATGCCAGCCGCCCGAAGCTGGGCCAGAACCTCAAGTACGACGTCCATGTCTTTGCCAACCATGGCGTGAAGCTGCGCGGCGTGGCGCACGACACCATGCTGCAGAGCTACGTGCTGGCCTCGCACCGCAACCATGGCATGGACAGCCTGGCCGAGCGCCTGCTGAGCCTGAAGACCATCACCTATGAAGAGGTGTGCGGCAAGGGCGCCAGCCAGATCGGCTTCGACCAGATCGACCTGGCGCGCGCCACCGAATACGCCGCCGAAGACGCTGACGTGACGCTGCGCCTGCACCGCAAGATGTTCCCGCAGGTGGAAGCCGCGGCGGGCCTGCGCCGCGTGTATGAAGAGATCGAGATGCCGGTCTCGGTGGTGCTGCAGAAGGTCGAGCGCAACGGCGTGCTGATCGATGCCGAACGCCTGGCCGCGCAGAGCGCCGAGCTGGGCCAGCGCATGCTGGCGCTGGAGCAGTCCGCGTACGAAGCCGCGGGCCAGCCGTTCAACCTGGGCTCGCCCAAGCAGATCGGCGAGATCCTGTTCAGCCAGATGAAGCTGCCGGTGGTGAAGAAGACCGCCAGCGGTGCGCCCTCGACCGACGAAGAGGTGTTGCAGAAGCTGGCCGAGGACTACCCGCTGCCCAAGCTGCTGCTGGACTACCGCGGCCTGGCCAAGCTCAAGTCCACCTATACCGACAAGCTGCCCAAGATGGTCAACCCGCAGACCGGCCGTGTGCACACCAGCTACGGCCAGGCCACCGCGGTGACCGGCCGGCTGGCGTCGACCGAGCCCAACCTGCAGAACATCCCGGTGCGCACCGAGGAAGGCCGCCGCATCCGCGAAGCCTTTATCGCCGAGCCGGGCAGCGTGATCGTCTCGGCCGACTATTCCCAGATCGAACTGCGCATCATGGCCCATATCTCGGGCGACGAGAACCTGCTGCGCGCGTTTGCCAACGGCGAGGACATCCACCGCGCCACCGCCGGCGAGATCTTCGGTGTCGAGCGCGAGGCCGTCAGCAGCGAGCAGCGCCGCTACGCCAAGGTGATCAACTTCGGCCTGATCTACGGCATGAGCGCGTTCGGCCTGGCCGGCAACCTGGGCATCGAGCGCGAGGCCGCCAAGAACTATATCGACCGCTATTTCATGCGCTATCCCGGCGTGGCCCACTACATGGAAGAGACCCGGCAGACCGCGCGCGAGCAGGGCTATGTCGAGACCGTGTTCGGCCGCCGGCTGTGGCTGCCCGACATCAACGGCGGCAGCGGCCCGCGCCGCCAGGCCGCCGAGCGCGCCGCCATCAACGCGCCGATGCAGGGCACCGCTGCCGACCTGATCAAGCTGTCGATGATCGCGGTGCAGGCCTGGCTGGAGCGCGACGGGCTGCAGACGCGACAGATCATGCAGGTGCACGATGAACTGGTGCTGGAGGTGCCGGAGCACGAACTGGAGCTGGTCAAGGTGCGGCTGCCGGAGCTGATGTGCTCGGTGGCGCAGCTGCGCGTGCCGCTGGTGGCCGAAGTGGGCAGCGGCGCCAACTGGGAAGAAGCGCACTGATGAGGCGGCCTGTCAGCCAGCCTGCGCCGCCCATGCGTTGTGGTATCGAATGAAGCGACTGCTGAGTCAGGCTTACCGGCTTGCCAGGTATGCTGCAATGCAGCAGACTGTGGCAAACGCCTCAGGCAAGAATTCACAAAAACGCATCAGGTAGACCATGACAGAAACAAGGACGCCCCGCATTGTTGTCGTCGGTGGGGGAGCAGGGGGGCTGGAACTGGTAACGAAGCTGGGCGACAAGCTCGGCCGCGAGGGGAAAGCGCAGGTGGTGCTGGTGGACCGCCTGCCCACCCACATCTGGAAGCCGCTGCTGCATGAAGTGGCAGCCGGCAGCATGGACCCCAACACGCACCAGCTGGAATACGCGGCGCAGGCGCGCTGGCATCACTTCGAGTTCCAGCTGGGCGAGCTGACCGGCATCGACCGCACCCGCAAGACCATCTCGGTGTCGGCCAGCTTCGACGAGGACGGCGCCGAACTGCTGCCGGCGCGCGAGCTGCCCTATGACACGCTGGTGCTGGCGATCGGCTGCGTCACGCATTTCTTCGGCGTGCCCGGCGCGGCCGAGAATGCCATCGCACTGGACGTCGTGGCGCAGGCCGAGCGCTTCCGCAAGCGGCTGATCGCGGCCTGCGTGCGGGCCCAGAACGGGCGCGGGCGCGTGGGCGAGGACGGCCGGCCGCGCGTGGACGTGGCCATCATCGGCGCGGGCGCCACCGGCGTGGAGCTGTCGGCCGAGCTGCGCAACACCGCGCACGTGCTCAGCGCCTACGGCCTGCACCAGCTTGACCCGCGCCGCGATGTGCATATCCACGTGATCGAGGCCGGCCCGCGCATCCTGCCGGCGCTGTCCGAGCGGGTCTCGGTCGAGACCGCCAAGCTGCTGAAGAAGCTCGACGTCGATGTCCTGACCAGCGAGCGCGTGACCGAGGTCACGCCGCAGGCGGTGCTGACCGCCAGCGGCAAGCATATCGATGCCGACCTGACGGTGTGGGCGGCGGGCATCACCGCGCCGCCGGTGCTGGCCGCGCTGGGACTGCCGGTCAGCCGCCAGGGCCAGATCGTGGTCGGCCCGACGCTGCAGAGCGAGGGCGACCCGGACATCTTCGCCTTCGGCGACTGCGCCAGCTGCCCGTGGCCCGAGAAGCAGACCGCGGTGCCGCCGCGCGCACAGGCCGCGCACCAGCAGGCCACCTTCCTCTACAACGCGCTGCGTGCCCGGCTGGACGGGCGCCCGCTGCCATCGTTCGCCTTCCAGGACCTCGGCTCGCTGGTGTCGCTGGGGCATTTCAGCGCGGTGGGCAGCCTGATGGGCGGGCTGATCGGCGGCTCGATGTTCATCGAAGGGCTGATGGCGCGCGTCATGTACACGTCGCTCTACCGGATGCATGTGATGGCGCTGCACGGCGCCGTGGGCATGGCACTGGATACCATCTCGCACTGGCTGCGCCGCAAGACCAGCCCGCGCGTCAAGCTGCACTGACGCGCGCCCGGGCGGGGCTTTCCGCGCTGCACCATGCCGCGCGGGCGGCTGGCGTGCGGGGGTGGCTGCAAAGCCGCCCCATGTTTTCTCCATGTCTGCTTAAAATCTGGCGCTGGCGCCGCATCCCGGCCCAGCCACCAACGATCCTGGAGACACGCATGCTCAAACCGGAAGTGGATAGCCTCGTCCCCGGCCAGACGTTCGACCGCCGCGGGTTTGTCAAGATGGCGCTGGGTTCCGCCTTTGCGGCGGCCGCGCTGCCGGTGATGGCCCAGCAGGCCATCAAGACCGACTTTGCCGGCCTGAGCGCCGGCGAGGTCACCATCCCCTCAGGCGGCTTCAGCATGCCGGCCTACCGCGCCCAGCCCGAAGGCAAGAAGAACCTGCCGGTGGTGCTGGTGGTCAGCGAGATCTTCGGCGTGCACGAGCATATCGCCGACGTGTGCCGGCGCTTTGCCAAGCTGGGCTACCTGGCGATCGGGCCGGAACTGTTCGCGCGCCAGGGCGATCCGCAGAGCTTCGGCACCATCCAGGAGTTGCAGCGCGAGGTGATCGCCAAGGTGCCTGATGCGCAGGTGATGGGCGACCTGGACGCCGCGGTGGCCTGGGCCGGTGCCAACGGCGGCGATGTGTCGCGCCTCGCCATCACCGGCTTCTGCTGGGGCGGGCGCATGACCTGGCTCTATGCCGCGCACAGCAAGCGCCTGAAGGCCGGCGTGGCCTGGTATGGCCAGCTGGCGCCCGAGCCGACCCCGCTCAAGCCGAAGAATCCCATTGACCTGGTCGGCCAGCTCCATGCCCCGGTACTCGGCCTGTATGGCGGCAAGGACACCGGCATCCCTCTGGAGCAAGTGGAGAGGATGAAGTCCGCGCTGGCGGCGTCGTCCGACCCGGACGCCAAGGCCTCGCGCTTTATCGTGTACCCCGAATCCGGCCATGCCTTCCATGCCGACTACCGGCCCAGCTACCGTGAAGCCGACGCCAGGGATGGCTGGCAGAAGTGCCTGGACTGGTTCAGGCAGCACGGCGTGGCCTGAGCCGGCCGTCCGGGCGCCGCGAGGCGCCTCTCGCCCGACAGCAGGATTGCAAAGTCCCGGCGGATACGTACAATGCGGCCTTTGAGTTATTGCAACATTGTTGCGTTAGCCGCCCGGCGCGATGCGGGCGGAACGGCGGGGCCGCCCGGTACCGCCACCCCGGGAGCCCATCATCCATTCGACGCTTTTGTATATCCTGCTCGCCGCCACGATCTCGGGGGTGGGCAGCATTTTCGGGGCGGCGCTGCTGTCGCTGACCGTGGCGTCCCGCGTGGTCGAGCGCATGGTGAGCTTTTCGGTGGGCGTGCTGCTGGCCACCGCGCTGCTGCATTCGCTGCCCGAGGCATTCGAGTCCGGCGCCGACCCGCGCGCGCTGTTCGGCACGCTGCTGGCGGGGCTGCTGGGTTTCTTCCTGCTGGAAAAGATCTCGCTGCTGCGCCACTCGCACCACCACGAGGGCGACGGGCACCACCACCATCACGGCCATGACCGCGAGGAAGCGGGCCGCAGCGGCCTGACCATCCTGGTCGGCGACACCTTCCACAATTTTGCCGACGGCATCGTGATCGCGGCGGCCTTCCTGGCCGATCCGCATATCGGCGTGGTCACCGCGCTGGCGATCGCGGCGCACGAGATCCCGCAGGAAGTGGGCGACTTCATCGTGCTGCTCAACGCCGGTTTCTCCAAGGCGCGTGCCTTCGCCTTCAACCTGCTGTCGAGCCTGGCGGCCATCGCCGGCGGTGTGGTCGGGTATTTCCTGCTCGACCAGCTGAGCGGCTGGATCCCGTACGTGCTGGTGATTGCCGCCAGCAGCTTCCTCTATATCGCGGTCAGCGACCTGATGCCCCAGATGCAGCGCAAGCCGCGCTGGCGCGAGTCGGCGATCCAGGTGGTGCTGGTGGCTGCGGGCATCTCGGCGATCGTCTTCATCACCAACGGCGTGCACGAGAGTCACAGCCACGGCGGGCACGGCCATATCGCGCCCGCCGCGCCCATTGCCTCGTCACGCTGATCTCAGGCGGCCCCGGTAGCGACCGGGCGCGCCGGGTCGGCGCACCATTCGCTCCATGATCCCGGATACAGCGCCGCGCCGCCCAGGCCGGCCGCTTCCAGCGCCAGCAGGTTGTGGCAGGCCGTGACGCCCGAGCCGCACTGCATCACTGCCTGCGCCGGGGCGCGCGCGCCCAGCACTGCGCCGAATTCCGCGCGCAGGGTCTCGGCTGGCTTGAAGCGGCCGTCCGTCCCCAGGTTGTCTTTGAAGAAGCGATTGACTGCGCCGGGGATATGGCCGCCAACCGGGTCCAGCGTCTCGTTCTCGCCGCGGAAGCGGTCGGGGGCGCGCGCATCCACCACCAGCAGCGTGGCGCGTTCGAGGTTGTCCACCAGCGCGGCGGCGTCGACGGTCGGCACCAGCGACTTGCGGCGTTGGAACTTGCCGGGGAACTCCGGCTCTTGCGCGGCATCGTGTTCCAGCGGCAGGCCGGCCTTGACCCAGGCGTCCTTGCCGCCGTCGAGCACGGCCACGGCATCGTGGCCGAGCCAGCGCAGCAGCCACCACAGCCGCGCGGCGAACATGCCGCCCTGCGCATCGTAGGCCACTACCGGGGTGTCGTTGTCCACGCCCAGCGCCTGCAGGCGCGCCGCCAGGTCGTCGGCGTCGGGCAGGGGGTGGCGGCCGTTGCTGCCGGTCTTGGGGCCGGACAGCTCGTTGTCCAGGTGCAGGTAGAAGGCGTCGGGCAGGTGGCCGGTACGATAGGCCTCGCGGCCGGCCGCCGGGTCGGCCAGATCGAAGCTGCAGTCGATCACGACGCAGCCGCCGGGCGTGGCCAGCAGCGATTGCAGTGCGGTGACGGAAATCAGCGGTTTCTGCATGGGAATCCTGTTGCGATCGATGGAAATGGGCTTAGGAGATGCTACACCTCGGGATGGACTTCCGCCTCCGGCGACTTGACCGGCGTGGCCGGCGTGGGCTTGGCATCGGTGCCCTGGCGCGCGCGCATCAGCGTGGTGGCGATGCCGCTGGCGATGATCAGCCCCATGCCCAGCCAAGACAGCCAGTTCAGGCGGTCAGACCAGATCAGCATGCCCCACACGCTGGAGAAGACGATGCCGGCGTATTGCAGGTTGGCGGTCAGCAGCGTGTTGCCGCGCTTGTAGGCGCGCGTCATCGCGGTCTGGCCCAGCGTGGCCAGGATGCCGATGGCCAGCAGCAGGCCGGCGCCGTACCAGGTGTGCGGGCTGGTGCCGCCCAGCAGCATCCACGCGAGTCCGGCGATCATCCCGACCAGCGAGAAATAGAACACGATGCGGCCCTCGGGCTCGCCCAGCTGGCCGAGCTGGCGCACCTCGACATAGGCCAGCGCCGTGAACATGCCCGAGATCAGTCCGACCAGGCCGCCGGTCAGCTGGTCCTTGCCGACTGAAGGCTGCAACAGGCAGATCACGCCGGCAAAGGACAGCAGGATCGCCAGCACCAGGCGCCGGTCGGCATTGCCGCCGGTGCCGGCCAGCGCCGCGCCGGCGCCCAGGATCAGCGCGATCCATACCGGCGACATGTAGTTCAGCGTCATCGCGGTGGCCAGCGGCAGCAGCGAGATCGAGGTGAACCACAGCATCAGCGCGGTCACGCCGAACACGCTGCGCTTGATGTGCGACAGCATGTAGGGCGTGCGCACCGGGACACCGCGCGAGGACAGCAGCACCCACATGATGACCACGCTGATCAGACCGCGGTAGAAGACGATCTCGCCGGTGGTGTAGAGATCGGATGCCAGCTTGACGCCAACCCCCATCAACGAGAAGGCGAAGGCGGCGAACAGCATCCAGAGCGATTGCATGGCGAGGGCGTGGTGAAGCGAAGCGGGAAGGAGAGACATCCGGCGCGCGCGCGGGGCTTCGTGGCTGGCCTCGCGTCGCGAAAGCGGTCTGGCGCGGCGGTATGCGCGGCCGGCACCGGACAATGATTCTAGCAGTGCACTTCGTGTCCCAAAGCAAAACGGACCGCCGTGGCGGTCCGTTCCTGCGTGCGTTGTGCGGTTATTGCACTAGCCAGCGTAAGCCATGGCGCGGCGATACCACTCATGGAAATGCTGCATGCCGTCTTCCATCGGCGACTGGTACGGGCCGACCTCGCTGGTGCCGCGCTTGAGCAGCGCGAGCCGGCCGGCATCCATGCGCTCGGCGATCTCGTCGTCCTCGATGCAGGTTTCCATGTAGGCGGCGCGCTCGGCCTCGACGAACTCGCGCTCGAACAGCGCGATTTCCTCGGGGTAGTAGAACTCCACCACATTGCGCGTCTTGCGCGGGCCGACCGGGTGCAGCGTCGAGATCACCAGCACGTTCGGGTACCACTCCACCATGATGTTGGGGTAGTAGGTCAGCCAGATCGCGCCGTGCTTGGGCAGCACGCCGTCGTTGAAGCGCAGCACCGCGTCGTGCCACTTCTGGTACGTCGGGCTGCCGGGGCGCTTCAGGCCGGCATGCAGGCCCACGGTCTGCACGCTGTGCCACTCGCCGAACTCCCATTTGAGGTCGTCGCATGAGACGAAGCTGCCCAGCCCCGGGTGGAACGGCACGACGTGGTAGTCCTCCAGATAGACCTCGATAAAGGTCTTCCAGTTGTAGTCGCACTCGTGCACCTCGACGTGGTCCAGCATGTAGCCGTCGAAGTTCAGGTCCTGCGCCACGCCCAGCCTGGCCAGGTCGGCGCGCACGTCGCGCTTGCCGTCGAACAGCAGGCCGTTCCAGTTCTGCAGCGGCGAGCGCTTCAGGTGCAGGCAGGGTTGCTTGTCGAAATGCGGCGCGCCGAGCAGCTCGCCCTTCAGGTCGTAGGTCCAGCGGTGCAGGGGGCAGACGATGTTCTGCGCATTGCCGCGGCCGTTGAGCATGATGGCCTGGCGGTGGCGGCAGACGTTGGACATCAGTTCGATGCCCGCGGCGTTGCGTACCAGCATGCGGCCTTCGTCCTCGGCCCTGAGCGTGTGGTAGTCGCCGACTTCCGGAACCATCAGCTCGTGGCCGATATAGCCCGGGCCATTCCTGAACAGCAGTTCGAGTTCTTGTTGATGCAGCGCTTCGTCGAAATAGACGCCGACGGGCAGTTGCGTATCAGCCGGCGCCAGCTTGAGCGCGGTGCTGAGATTGGACATTATCCCCACTCCCAGATGAACAGGTGAAAGCAGTGAACAACCCAACCATCGAAAATTGAATCGATTTGGGAAAGACAGTCGCCAGGTCGGGAGAGACTCCCATGCACCCCTGGCGGCGAACGGGGGATTGTACCCGAGCCAAAAAGTTAAGGGCCTGATTTTTTTGCCTTTTTAGCGAAAAAGTCGACCCGGGTCGTCATCTGGGTGCCGTACCGGGCGCATTCGGAAAGACGACCCGAGCGCACAAGTCACATATGCCCCAAAGGCACTCATCGGAGGTTGCCCCGCGGCTCCGCAAGGATGGGGCAAGGGCCGGCTTTGGCGTAAAATCCGGGCTTCCCCATCCGGGTTTCCTTATGATTCGACCGGATTCCATATTTCCAGGGCCAGACATGCCAAAAACGATGACCGCTCCGGTCCAGACCGACGACACCACCGCGGCCTCGGCGCCGCCCGCTTCCTACGAAGCGGCAATGGCCGAGCTCGAGACCCTGGTGGCCAGCATGGAGAGCGGCGAACTGCCGCTCGAGGCATCGCTGGCGGCCTACCGCCGGGGCGCCGAACTGGTGCGCTACTGCCAGCAAAAGCTGGAGCGCGTTGAGCAGCAGGTCAAGGTGCTGGAGGGCGACGTGCTCAAGCCGCTGGCCGGCGAAGGCAGCGGTGCAAACGGTGGCAATGGCGGCGCGTCGGGGGCGGACGACGAATGACCGACTTCGCCCAATGGATGCAGGCGCAGGGCGCCCGGACCGAAGCCGCGCTGCAGGCAGCGTTGCCCGATGGCAACACAGTGCCGCATACGCTGCACGAGGCCATGCGCTATGCTGCACTGAGCGGCGGCAAGCGCGTGCGGCCGCTGCTGGTGCATGCCGCCGGCGAGGTCAGCGGGGCGGCCCCGGCCGCCTGCGACGCGGCGGCCTGCGCGGTGGAGATGATCCACGCCTATTCGCTGGTGCACGACGACATGCCCTGCATGGATGACGACGACCTGCGCCGCGGCCGGCCCACCGTGCACAAGGCCTATGACGAGGCCACCGCCTTGCTGGTTGGCGACGCGCTGCAGACCCAGGCCTTTATCGTGCTGGCCGGTGCCGGGGCGATCGCGCCCGCGGCGCGGCTGCGGCTCGTGGCCGAACTGGCGCTGGCGTCGGGCTCGACCGGCATGGCCGGCGGCCAGGCGATCGACCTGCAGAACGTGGGCCGGGCCATGACGCGCGAGGCGCTCGAGGCCATGCACCGCATGAAAACCGGCGCGCTGTTGCGCGCCAGTGTGCGCATGGGCGCACTATGTGGTGAAATCGATGCCCAGGGACTGGCTGCGCTGGACCGCTATGCGGCGGCAGTGGGATTGGCGTTCCAGGTGGTTGACGATATTCTGGACGTCACTGCCGATACCGCCACGCTGGGCAAGACCGCCGGCAAGGACGCCGCCCATGACAAGCCGACCTATGTATCGCTGATGGGACTTGACCCGGCTCGCGCACTGGCCGGGACGCTGCGCGCAGAGGCACACGAGGCGCTGGCCGGCTTTGGCGAGCGCGCGGACCGCCTGCGGGACCTGGCGGACCTGATCGTGCTGCGCACACATTAAACAGAGAGCCGGCCGAACGGACATCATGACCTACGCACTTCTCAACAAGATTGACGCCCCCGCAGACCTGCGCAAGCTCGACCGGCGCGAGCTCCAGACCCTGGCGGACGAACTGCGCGCCTATGTGCTGGAGTCGGTCTCACAGACCGGCGGCCACCTGTCGTCCAACCTGGGCACGGTAGAGCTGACCATCGCGCTGCACTACGTCTTCAACACCCCGGACGACCGGCTGGTGTGGGACGTGGGCCACCAGAGCTATCCGCACAAGATCCTGACCGGGCGCCGCGAGCGCATGGGCACGCTGCGCCAGTGGGGCGGCATCTCGGGCTTCCCGCGCCGCAGCGAGAGCGAATACGACACCTTCGGCACGGCGCATTCGTCGACCTCGATCTCGGCCGCGCTGGGCATGGCGCTGGGCGCGCGCACGCTGGGCGAGAAGCGCGTCTCGGTGGCGGTGATCGGCGACGGCGCCATGACCGCGGGCATGGCTTTCGAGGCGCTGAACAACGCCGGCGTCTACAAGGACCTGCCGCTGGTGGTGGTGCTCAACGACAACGACATGTCGATCTCGCCGCCGGTGGGCGCGCTCAACCGCCACCTGGCGCGGCTCTTGAGCGGCCAGTTCTACGCGGCCACCAAGAAGGGCATCGAGAAAGTCCTGTCGGTGGCACCACCGGTGCTGGAGTTCGCCAAGCGCTTCGAGGAACATGCCAAGGGCATGATGGTGCCGGCCACGCTGTTCGAGGAATTCGGCTTCAACTACATCGGGCCGATCGACGGCCATGACCTGAACTCGCTGGTGCCGACGCTGCTGAATATCCGCCAGCGCGCGCTCGAGGGTGCCGGCCCGCAGTTCCTGCACGTGGTGACCAAGAAGGGCCAGGGCTACAAGCTGGCCGAGGCCGACCCGATCCTGTACCACGGCCCGGGCAAGTTCAATCCGGCCGAGGGCATCCGCCCCGCGGCCAAGCCGGCGCGCAAGACCTACACGCAGGTGTTCGGCGACTGGCTGTGCGACATGGCCGCGGCCGACAAGCGCCTGGTCGGCATTACCCCGGCGATGCGCGAGGGCTCGGGCATGGTCGAGTTCGAGAAGCGCTTCCCGGACCGCTACTACGACGTGGGCATCGCCGAGCAGCACGCCGTGACCTTTGCCGGTGGCCTGGCCTGCGAAGGCCTGAAGCCGGTGGTGGCGATCTACTCGACCTTCCTGCAGCGCGGCTATGACCAGCTGATCCACGACGTGGCGCTGCAGAACCTGCCGGTGGTGTTCGCGCTGGACCGCGCCGGCCTGGTCGGCGCCGACGGCGCCACGCACGCGGGCGCCTACGATATCGCCTACCTGCGCTGCATCCCCAACATGATGGTGATGACGCCGTCCGACGAGAACGAGTGCCGTCAGCTGCTGAGCACGGCATTCCACCAGACCTGCCCGAGCGCCGTGCGCTATCCGCGCGGCTCCGGCCCGGGCGCCGCCATTGCCGCCGAGCTCACCACCGTGCCGGTCGGCAAGGGCGTGATGCGCCGCGAGGGCGGTGCGCGCGCGGGGCATCGCGTGGGCTTCCTGGCGTTCGGCTCGATGGTGCACCCGGCCCTGGGTGCCGCCGAGGCACTGGACGCCGCGGTCGCCGACATGCGCTTCGTCAAGCCGCTCGACGTGGAACTGGTCAAGCGCCTGGCCGCGGAGAACGACTACCTTGTGACGGTGGAAGAGGGCAGCGTGATGGGCGGCGCCGGTAGCGCCGTGCTCGAAGCGCTGGCCGAGGCCGGCATCGACAAGCCGGTGCTGACGCTGGGCCTGCCCGACCGCTTCGTCGACCACGGCGACCCGGCCTACCTGCTGCAGCAATGCGGCCTGGACGCGGCCGGCATCGAGCGCTCGGTGCGCGAGCGCTTCGGGCTGGACCAGCCCAAGGTCACGGTCGCCTCGCGCGTGGCCTGATCACCTGCTGTCCCGAAGGGGATTCGGCCCTCGCACCACGAGTGCGTCCGAATTCCCTTAAACTCCCCTTTTTTGTGTTCGCAGCTGCGGGCCGGCGTGCCATTTGCCGGATCCCGTGGTTTCACACTCGTTGCGCGGCATGGATGGACTGCGAAAATGCCGCGACCGTAAGGGCTCGTGCCGCCCCACTTGGGCGCGACCCTGGAGGAAACCGTAGATGAATGACATCAACCCCGCCTTCATCATGCCCGACGTCCAGTCGAGCCCCGACACCCGCCAGATCCCCATCCAGCGTGTCGGCGTCAAGGGCGTGCGTTACCCCGTGACCCTGAAGACCCCGACCGGCATCGTGCCGACAGTGGGCACCTTCAATCTCGACGTGCACCTGCCGGCGGACCAGAAGGGCACGCATATGTCGCGCTTCGTCGCGCTGCTGGAAGAAGAGCGCGCACCGCTGGAGCTGGCCAGCTTCCGGCTGATGCTGGACAAGATGCTGGAGAAGCTGGAGGCCGAGGCTGGCCGCATCGAGGTCACCTTCCCGTACTTCATCAGCAAGATCGCGCCGGTGTCGGGCGTGGAGTCGCTGCTGGACTACGAGGTCACGCTGACCGGCGAAGTGCGCAACGGCGCCACGCGCGTGTTCCTGAAGGCGCTGGTGCCGGTGACCAGCCTGTGCCCGTGCTCGAAGAAGATCTCGCAGTACGGCGCGCACAACCAGCGTTCGCATATCACCATGGACGTGGAGCTGGCCGGCGAGCTGCCGGTGGAAGCGCTGGTCCGCATGGCCGAGGAAGAGGCCTCGTGCGAGCTGTGGGGCCTGCTCAAGCGCCCCGACGAGAAGTTCGTCACCGAGCGCGCCTATGAAAATCCCAAGTTCGTCGAGGACCTGGTGCGCGATATCGCCATGCGGCTGAATGCGGATGACCGCATCGTGGCGTATGTGCTGGAGGCGGAGAACTTTGAGTCGATCCACAACCACAGCGCGTATGCCGTGATCGAGCGGGACAAGCGCGTCGACTGACCGCGTTGTCGCTGCAATGGAAAGAGCCACCGCATGCGGTGCCGCATGCGGTGGCTCTTTTTTTTTTGGTCCGGTTCAGGCCGCCGAAGGCAGGCGGATATCCGCCAGGTCCCAGCGCGGCGTCACGCCGTAGCCATACTCGTGCCGCGCCAGTTCGGGCGCGGCCTGCAGCCGCATCGCGCCGGCAAACGCGATCATCGCGCCGTTGTCGGTGCAGAACGCCAGGTCCGGGTAATACACGTCGATCTTGCGCTGCTTGCCCATCTGGTCCAGCCGCTCGCGCAACTGCCGGTTGGCACCCACGCCTCCCGCCACCACCAGCCGCTTGTGCCCGGTCTGCTTGAGCGCCGCCATCGACTTGGCGGCCAGCACGTCGACAATGGCATCGACAAAGGCGCGCGCCAGGTTGGCGCGGTCCTGTTCGCAGGTGTTGGCGAGCTTGCGGGTTTGCGTCAGCACCGCGGTCTTCAGCCCGGCGAAGGAGAAATCCAGGTTGCCCGAATGCAGCATCGGCCGCGGCAGCGCAAAGGCGCCGGGGATGCCGAATTCGGCCAGCCGCGACACTTCCGGGCCGCCCGGATAGCCCAGCCCCAGCAGCTTGGCGGTCTTGTCGAAGGCTTCGCCGGCGGCGTCGTCCAGGGTTTCGCCCAACAGCGTGTAGTCGCCGATGCCGCGCACTTCCATCAGTTGCGTATGCCCGCCCGACACCAGCAGCGCCACGAACGGGAAGGGCGGCGGCTCGCGCGTCAGCAGCGGCGACAGCAGGTGGCCTTCCAGGTGATGCACGCCCACCATCGGCACGTTCAGCGCGAAGCCCAGGGCATTGGCCACCGAGGCGCCCACCAGCAGTGCGCCGGCCAGGCCGGGGCCCTGGGTGAAGGCGATGGCGTCGATGTCCTGGCGGGTGCGGCCGGCATCGGCCAGCACCTGCTCCAGCAGCGGCAGCACGCGGCGGATATGGTCGCGCGACGCCAGTTCCGGCACCACGCCGCCGTAGTCGCGGTGCATGGCGATCTGCGAGTGCAGCGCATGCGCGAGCAGGCCGGTCCCGGTGTCATAGAGGGCGAGGCCGGTTTCGTCGCAGGAGGATTCGATGCCGAGGACAAGCATGGGAAGCGCATAGGGCCGTCTCCGGTCAGGGAAACGGCTGTCGAAACAACAGGTTGCAGGAAGCGCGCAGGGTAGCACAGCGGCGCGCGGCGTGCTTTTCGCTACAATCTGCCCTTTCTCTGGCGGTGGCAATACACATGGATGCGCGAGGCGTGCGATGAGCGGGGCAACATCGGCCCGGACGGGCCGGTATGACGTGGCCGTGCTGGGTGCGGGCGCGGCCGGCATGATGTGTGCCGCCGTGGCCGGCCAGAACGGCGCGCGCGTGGTGCTGATCGACCATGCCACCAAGCTGGCCGAGAAGATCCGCATTTCGGGCGGCGGGCGCTGCAATTTCACCAACCTGCAGGCCGGGCCCGCCAACTACCTGTCGTCCAATCCGCACTTCTGCCGCTCTGCGCTGGCGCGCTACACGCCGCAGGATTTCCTTGGCCTGATGCGCCGCTACGGCATCGACTGGCACGAGAAGCATCGCGGCCAGCTGTTCTGCAACGACAGCGCCGAAGACGTGATCGCCATGCTGCGCGCCGAATGCGACACCGGCCATGTGCGCTGGCAGACCGGCTGCACCGTGGCCGAGATCCGGCGCGAGGGCGACGATTTCCTGTTGCTCACCGCCACCGGCACGGTGCGGGCCGGGGCGCTGGTGGTGGCCACCGGCGGGCTGTCGATCCCCAAGATCGGCGCCACCGACTTTGGCTACCGCATCGCGCGGCAGTTCGGGCTGGGCATCGTCGAAACCCGGCCGGCGCTGGTACCGCTGACCTTCGATGGCAAGGACTGGGCGCCGTTCGCGCCGCTGGCCGGCGTGTCGCTGGAAGTGGATGTCGCCACCGGCAACGGCAAGGCGGCCGGGGCCTTCCGCGAAGACCTGCTGTGGACGCACCGCGGCCTGTCCGGCCCCGCCGTGCTGCAGATCTCCAGCTACTGGCGCCCCGGCACGCCGATCGCCATCGACCTGTTTGATGGCGAGGATGCCGCCGCCTGGCTGCTGGAGCAGAAGGCCGGCAGCCGCAAGCACCTGGGCAACCTGCTGGCGCAACGGCTGCCGGCGCGGCTGGCCGATGCCTGGTGCGCGGCCTCGGGCGTGGATGCAGCCATGCCGCTGCATGATGTGACCGACAAGGCCCTGCGCAAGCTGGGCGCGACGCTCAACGGCTGGCGCATCGTGCCGTCTGGCACCGAGGGCTACCGCAAGGCCGAGGTCACGCTGGGCGGGGTCGACACGCGGGCGCTGTCATCCACCACCATGATGGCCCGCGAGGTGCCGGGCCTGTATTTCATCGGCGAGGTGGTGGACGTGACCGGCTGGCTGGGTGGCTACAACTTCCAGTGGGCCTGGGCCTCCGCAGTGGCGGCGGGGCAGGCCGCGGCAGAGGCATCGCGCACTGCTTCGGCAGGGCAATCGGTAGCCCAAGGATAGTCTGGTGATAGCTGGAAGGGTAGTAAGCGGCACTCGCTAAGTGTCCGCTGCACGCCACTTCCCCGTTGGATTGTTGATGCTACAATCCAGAACTTCGTAGAGCCGCTTATCCCGAAAATTCTTTATTTTCTGGCCAAATGACCACGATCCATCTCAAGGAAAACGAGCCTTTTGAAGTTGCCATGCGCCGTTTCAAGCGCACCATAGAGAAGAACGGGCTGCTCCCGGAACTGCGGGCGCGCGAGTTTTACGAAAAGCCCACCGCCGCGCGCAAGCGCAAGAAGGCAGCCGCGGAAAAGCGCCATTACAAGCGCATCCGCAGCCAGATGCTGCCGAAGAAGCTGTACTGACCCGGCGCTCCCGCTTGCATCCGACCCGCTGTGGCATACGCTTCGGCGGGTTTTTGCGTTCTGGGCCTTGCAGCGGGCGGTCGCCGCCGCCACCTGTGAGTGCCCACCCACTTTCTGGAAGATCACGATGTCCCTCAAAGCCCGTATCAGCGAAGACATGAAGGCCGCCATGCGCGCCCGCGAAACGGAGCGCCTCGGCACCATCCGCCTGTTGCTGGCCGCCATCAAGCAGCGCGAAGTCGATGAGCGCGTGGAGCTGGACGATACCGCCGTGCTGGCCGTGGTCGAGAAACTGATCAAGCAGCGCAAGGATTCGATCTCGCAGTTCCAGCAAGCGGGCCGCAATGACCTGGCAGACAAGGAGTCGGCGGAAGTCGAGGTGCTGAAGGCCTACATGCCCGCCGCGCTGTCGGACGAGGAGGTCGCCGCCGAAGTCCAGCAGGCCGTTGCCGCCACTGGCGCCGCCGGTCCGCAGGACATGGGCAAGGTCATGGGCGTGCTCAAGGGCAAGCTGGCTGGCCGTGCCGACATGACCGCCGTATCGGCCCTGGTCAAGGCTGCACTCGCAGCAAAGTAAATACTGATTTAATCGGTTGCGAGCAGGATAAGCACCGGATCCGCGTGGTTCGGTGCAGTTGCACGGAGATGTCACGCAGTCCGGGCGGCCTTATCACGCTGCACTACAATATTCCGATAGCAGCCGGGCGCCGCACCGGTCACGCATTCCTAAAAGATGCCGCCCGCCGCGGGACGGCCATGCCTCAGGACGGTCAGTCGGGTGATTCCGCAATCCTTTATTCAGGACCTGCTCAACCGTGTCGACATTGTCGATGTGGTGGGCAAGTATGTGCAGCTGAAGAAGGGCGGCGCCAACTTCATGGGGCTGTGCCCCTTCCATAACGAGAAATCACCGTCATTCACGGTGTCGCCGACTAAGCAGTTCTACCACTGCTTCGGATGTGGCGCCCACGGCTCGGCCATCGGCTTTCTGATGGAATTTTCCGGCCAGTCCTATCCGGAAGCGGTGCGCGAACTGGCCCAGTCCGTTGGCATGAGCGTGCCGGAAGAGCGCGACCGGCTGCCGCCCGGGCAGCGCGCGGAACAGCAGGCCCGTTCGGTGGCGCTGTCCGACGCAATGACCCGCGCCACCGATTTCTACCGCCGCCAGCTGCGCGGCGCGCCGCAGGCGATCCAGTACCTGAAGGGCCGCGGCCTCACCGGCGAGATCGCCGCGAACTTCGGCCTGGGCTATGCGCCGGATGACTGGCAGGGCCTTGAGGCCGTGTTCGGCAGCTATCGTGATGACAACGTGTCGGCGCCGCTGGTCGAGTGCGGCCTGCTGATCGAAAGCGAGAAGCGCGATGCGGACGGCAAGCCGCGCCGCTACGACCGCTTCCGCGACCGCATCATGTTCCCTATCCGCAACACCAAAGGGGCCGTGATCGGCTTCGGCGGCCGCGTGATGGGGCAGGGCGAGCCCAAGTACCTGAACTCGCCCGAGACCCCGCTGTTCAGCAAGGGCACGGAGTTGTACGGGTTGTTCGAGGCCCGTCACGCGATCCGGGAAACTGGCTACGTGCTGGTGGTCGAAGGTTATATGGACGTCGTGGCGCTGGCCCAGCTCGGTTTTGCCAATGCCGTTGCCACCCTGGGCACGGCGTGCACCCCTGTGCATGTGCAGAAGCTGCTGCGCCAGACCGACGCCGTGGTGTTTTCGTTCGACGGCGACTCTGCCGGGCGCCGCGCGGCCCGGCGCGCGCTGGAGGCCTGCTTGCCGCACGTGGCGGACAACAAGACCATCCGCTTCCTGTTCCTGCCGTCCGAGCACGATCCGGACAGCTATGTGCGCGAAGAGGGCACCGAGGCCTTTGCCAACCAGGTGCGCAATGCCATGCCGCTGTCGCGCTTCCTGCTGCAGTCGGTCACCGAGGAGCTGGACCTGCGCCAGCCGGAGGGCCGCGCCCGGGCCCAGTACGAGGCCAAGCCGCTGCTGCAGGCCATGCCCGCCGGCGGCCTGAGGCTACAGATTGTGCGCGAACTTGCCGATGCCACGGGGACGACACCCGCGGAGATCGAAGCCATCTGCGGCCTGCGCAGCGACCCGGCCCGCGTCGGCCGCTTCGCCCAGCCGCGCCCGCGCACCCGCCGCCAGGCCCCGACCGGGCTGGAACAGCGGGTGATCCAGCTGCTGATGTGCTATCCGGCGCTGTCGGCAAGGCTTGACGAGGATGCGCGCGCGCTGCTGCTGGGCGGCGAGAGCAGCGACAGTGAAGTGCTGGCGCACCTAGTGGAGGCGTGCGACAGCGTGCAGGGCGAGGTCAATTTTGCGGCCTTCAGCGAGCACCTGGCCCAGTCGCCCTATGCCGAGGTGTATGCCGTGGCACGTACCGCGGTGCTGCGAGAAGAGATCGAAGAAGCACCCGCAATACAGGATTTCGATGCGGCCATTACCAAGCTGCTGGCCGAGCCGCTGCGGCGCGAACTCGACGGCCTGCAGGCGGAGGTGGTGGCGGGCACGGCCGATGAAGCGGCCAAGCAGCGCATGCGCTGGCTGGTGGGGGAAATCCACCGGCGGCGCCAACTTGGCTGAGGTGCCTGCGGGTGCCCTGGTCATCAACCAGGAGACAGCAGCAAGCGTTGGATAAGGGACTGGGCCCGGCCCTGCCGAGCTTAAGCCTTGATTTTTCAGGTGAAAACCTCACCTGACAGGGAGCCGGCTATGCGTGGCGTGCTACAATAGCCGGTTTGGATTGCGAAATCTTTCTCTCCAGTTCTGGTGAAAGTGAGCGTGCCAATGGCAAAGGCCAAAGCAACCGAAAGGGTTACCTCTAAAGCTCCCCAATCAGGGAGCGGCAAGGCGTCTGTGAAAACAACGGCGGCGAAGACATCGACCGCGTCAGTCAAGACACCAGCCCGGTCTGCGCCATCAAAGTCCGTGCGTAGCGCGCAAGCGCCCGCCGTGACGACTCCCACCAGGACTCGCACATCCGAAAAGACAAAGGCCTCGACTTCGGCACGCGAGAGCGGCAAGAGCGCCAGTACGAGCGGCAAGGTCGCCGCATCTGCACCAGTGAAAGGTAAGAGTATCACCGTGGCGAAACAGCAGAATACCGAAGTCGAGAGCAAGCGAGCGGCAGCCGCCGGCGTCAAGAGTGGGGAAGCCAAGGCCGGCACCACCACTACGGCAACCAAGGCGCGTGCCGCGACACCTGCATCCGTTGCATCCGAGCGTCCCGCTGCGCCGGCAATCAAGCCGGAGCCGAAAAAGCGTGGCCGCAAGCCCAAGGCCGAGATGCAGCACGACGACAGCACAACAGACGACGTGACTGAAGAGTTTTACGAGAACGATGCGCGCCCGGCGGCAACCCCAGCCGCGGCGCCGAAGACCGAAAAGCAGAAGGCCAAGGACCGCAAGGCCAAGGAAAAGGCCCTGCTCAAGGAGTTCGCCTCGACGCAGCAGGGCACCGAGGAAGAGCTTGAACTGCGCCGTCAGAAGCTCAAGGCGCTGATCAAGCTGGGCAAGTCGCGCGGCTACCTGACCTACGCGGAAATCAACGATCACCTGCCGGACGACATGGTCGATTCGGAAACGATCGACACGCTGGTCGCCACGCTGAACGACATCGGCATCGCTGTCTACGAACAGGCGCCGGATGCCGAGACGCTGCTGCTCAACGACAATGCCCCGTCCGCCACCAGCGAGGAAGAAGCCGAGGAAGAGGCCGAAGCGGCCCTGTCCACGGTGGACTCCGAGTTCGGCCGCACCACCGACCCGGTGCGCATGTACATGCGCGAAATGGGCACGGTCGAGTTGCTCACGCGTGAAGGCGAAATCGAGATCGCCAAGCGCATCGAGGCCGGCCTGAAGGACATGGTGATGGCGATTTCGGCTTGCCCGGTCACCATCTCCGAGATCCTGGCCCATGCCGAGCGCGTGGCCAACGACGAGATCAAGATCGACGAATTCGTCGACGGCCTGATCGACCCGAACGCCGAGGAAGTGGCCGAGTCTCCGGCCGCCGCCGCTGCGCCTGCCGCTGAAGAGGACCTCGAGTCCGACGACGAGGAAGACGCCGACGAGGATGAGGACGATGAAGGCGGCGCCGGTGCCGGTGCCTCCGCGCGCCAGCTGGAAGAGCTGAAGCAGAACGCGCTGGAGAAATTCCGCGTGATCGCCGAGCAGTTCGACAAGATGCGCCGCGCGTTCGAGAAGGAAGGCTACAACTCCAAGCCCTACGTCAAGGCGCAGGAAGCCATCCAGGCCGAGCTGATGGGGATCCGCTTCACCGCCCGCAATGTCGAGCGCCTGTGCGACACGCTGCGCGGCCAGGTGGACGAAGTGCGCAAGCTCGAGCGTGCCATCCTGAACACCATCGTGGACAAGTGCGGCATGCCGCGCGCGGAGTTCGTCGCCCGCTTCCCGGGCAACGAGACCAACCTCGAGTGGGTCCACACCATCGTCGCCGACGGCAAGCCCTACAGCACCATCGTCGAGCGCAATGTGCCGGCCGTGCATGAGCTGCAGCAGAAGCTGATCGACCTGCAGTCGCGCGTGGTGCTGCCGCTGAAGGAACTGAAGGGCGTCAACCGCAAGATGGCCGAAGGCGAGCGTCGTGCCCGCGAAGCCAAGCGCGAGATGACCGAGGCCAACCTGCGCCTGGTGATCTCGATCGCCAAGAAGTACACCAACCGCGGCCTGCAGTTCCTCGACCTGATCCAGGAAGGCAACATCGGCCTGATGAAGGCGGTGGACAAGTTCGAATACCGCCGCGGCTACAAGTTCTCGACCTACGCCACGTGGTGGATCCGCCAGGCCATCACGCGCTCGATCGCCGACCAGGCACGCACCATCCGCATCCCGGTGCACATGATCGAGACGATCAACAAGATGAACCGCATCTCGCGCCAGATCCTGCAGGAAACCGGCAATGAGCCGGATCCGGCAACGCTGGCCGAGAAGATGGAGATGCCGGAAGACAAGATCCGCAAGATCATGAAGATCGCCAAAGAGCCGATCTCCATGGAAACGCCGATCGGTGACGACGACGACTCCCATCTGGGCGACTTCATCGAGGACACCAACACGCTGGCCCCGGCCGAAGCGGCGCTGCACGGTTCCATGCGCGACGTCGTCAAGGACGTGCTGGACTCGCTCACGCCGCGCGAAGCCAAGGTGCTGCGCATGCGCTTCGGCATCGAAATGAGCACCGACCACACGCTGGAGGAGGTCGGCAAGCAGTTCGACGTCACGCGTGAACGGATCCGCCAGATCGAGGCCAAGGCACTGCGCAAGCTGCGCCACCCGAGCCGCTCGGACAAGCTGAAGAGCTTCCTGGAAGGCAACTAAACGCTTCCAAGGGCCTCTAGCTCATGCCTGGTTAGAGCAGCGGACTCATAATCCGTTGGTGCCGTGTTCGACTCACGGGAGGCCCACCAATGTGAAAAGGGACTGCAGGTTGATACCTGCAGTCCCTTTTTTTTACCTCGAACTACCGCTCAATCCTGCGTCACCAACCCCATCGCCGGATCGCTCACCGTATGCCTGCCGGTCTCCACCCGTCCCGCAAAGCGTCGATAGAAGGCCGGGTCGCTGTCGCACGTCACCGCAAAGTCATACCACTGACCGCTTTCCTCCAGCGACCAATACACGGATTTGTCGCCGTTGGCGCCGACGGTGACCGGCCACGGGCCATCGGTTCGGTACGCGAGCGCCTGGATGTTGAAGTGGCAGGCCCTGCGGCCGGCGTTGATCAGGTCGACGTAGACATCGCCATTGGCAATGTCGTAGCAGACGCGGATCTCCGGTGCGATGCCGGTATCGCCGATGCGGTTGGTATCGCCGCGGAAATGGCGGTGAAAGCCGTTGGGGCCCAGCACCCACAGGTCGTATTGCCCGGCGTTGTCCTGGAACACGTTCCAGGTATCGGTCAGGGACTTGCCGGCTTCCACGACATAACGGCGCGGAATGCGTCCCAGCTGGTAGCGGTCGTAGACGTGGAACACCGCCGCTTGCGTGCCGGTGTTGGCGAACACCAGTTCGACCTGCCCCACGGCGCTGCAGCGCGCGCTGGTGTGCAGCTCATACGGCAGCGCGCGTGACGGGCGCGTGCCGGTGGCCTGCAGCGGCAATTGCATGTCGACCGGCAGCGGTACCGCGGGCAGGGCCTGCTGGGCCTTGCGCAGCTGGTCGGCGTCGCTGCGCGTGGTGCGGCCGCCCAGCGTGGGCAGGGCTTCCGAGTTGGGCGTCTTGAAGTTGAATGCGCTGGTCAGGTCGCCGCAGACGGCGCGGCGGAACGGGCTGATGTTGGGTTCGGTCACGCCGAACCGCGCTTCCAGGAAGCGCAGCACGGAGGTGTGGTCGAACACCTGGGAATTGACCCAGCCGCCGCGGCTCCACGGCGAGATCGCGTAAAGCGGCACGCGCGGCCCTGGCCCGTACACGCGGCCGTCCGCAGCGGGCTGGGTCCTGCTGCCCGGCGGCGCCGGATGGTTGAAGTATTCGGCCTGCATCTCGGCATCGCTCAGCGTCGCCTTGCCGGCCAGCGTCCTGTCGGGGTTCACCGAAGGCGCGGAGGGGGAGGGGACGTGGTCGAAGTAGCCGTCGTTCTCGTCGAAGTTGACCAGCAGCACGGTCTTGCTCCAGACTTCGGGCACGGCGGTCAGCGCGTCCAGCACTTCCTGCAGGAACCACGCGCCCTGGACCGGGCTGGACGGGCCGGGATGCTCGCAGTAGATCGACGGCGCGTTGATCCAGGAAACCTGCGGCAGCCTGCCTTCCTTGATGTCGCGGCGAAAGGCGTCGAGGTATTCCTCGGGCTTGGTGCCGGGCAGGGTGTTGGCCACTCCCTTGTACAGCGGGTTGGCGGCGTTGTCGGTGGCCGCATCGTAGGCGTGGTACGGCAGCGGCTGGCCGGTGTTGGCATAGGGCGCGCCCGGCGCGCCGCCGCTGGATACCGGAAAGCCCGACGCCAGGTTGGCCTTGCGGAACTGCTGGAACGCGCCCAGCATGTTGTCGCCCCATTCGTCCGGCATGTTCTGGTAGCAGATCCAGCTGATGCCGGCCGCTTCCAGCCGCTCGGCGTAGGTCGTCCAGGTATAGCCGGTGTTGGCCGAGGCGGGCAGGCCGTCGATCGCATCCCACTCATTGTTGACGAAGGCGACGTTGGCGGCGGTCGGGCCGTTGGTGCCGGTCAGGTGGAACGAACGGTTCGCGTCCGTGCCCGTATGCATCGAGCAATGGTATGCGTCGCACAGCGTAAAGGCATTGGCCAGCGCGAACTGGAACGGGACCTCTTTCTCCTTGAAGTAGCCCATCGACGTATTGGTCTTGTACGTCGGCCAGTTGGCCATGCGGCCGTGGTCCCAGGCCTGCTGGCTGTCCACCCAGGCATGCGGCGTGCCGGCCGCGCGCTGCGCGTTGTTGTTGGTGCCATCCAGGTGATACGGGGTCAGCACGGCGCCGTTGGAGCGCTGTTGCTGCCATACCTTGCGCGCATTGGGCAGCGGGATGGTGAAGCGGTCGCCGAACCCGCGCACGCCCTTGAGCGTGCCGAAGTAGTGGTCGAAGGAACGGTTCTCCTGCATCAGGATCACCACATGCTCGACATCCTTGATGGTGCCGGTGGCATTGTTGGCCGGGATGGCCAGGGCCTTGCGGATGCTGGGCGGGAACGCGGCCAGCGCGGCGGCGGCGAAGCCGGTGCCGGCTGCGGCTTGCAGGAAGTTGCGGCGAGAGACCATGGTCTTGTCGGATTGCGTCGGGACTTGCGTTGTCAGGGGGCGCAGCGGATCACCGGGTCGGGCCGCTTGTCTGGCTTCTTGCCGGGCTGTTCCGGTTGTGCGTTCGGCGTGGCCGTCGCAGTCGGCGACAGGTTGCCGCCGCCGTCATCGCCACCACATGCGGTGAGCAATGCCGCCGCGATCAGGGTCGCGGCCAGGGTTCTTGGGAGCTTGCAGGGGAGCATCGGGTTCGCCTGGCTGGGTGGGTGTGGCGGCTGCTGGGAGCCGGAGCAGGCGAGTGTAGGAAGGCGGGGTGACGTGTCGATGACAAAATGTCCAACGCCGGTCCGTGCCGTCCGCCGGGTTGGCGGACGGCGGGCAGGATGGCTACTTCCAGAAGCCTGCGTGCGGTGCCGCGGCTTCGTCCTCCAGCACCGGCCCGACCACCTCCACCTGGCGCTGCCCGCGCGCGAACACTTCGCGGCAGGGCAGCGAGAAGGTCGGGTTCTCCGGATGGTCGCCGGTCAGGCCCAGCAGCTTGTGCTCTGACAGCGCATAGACCACGCGCCCGATGCCGGTCCAGTAGATCGCGCCGGCGCACATGCAGCACGGCTCCGCGCTGGTGTAGAGGGTGCAGTTGGCCAGTTGTTCCGGCGGCAGCGCACGGGCGGCCTGCGCGGCGGCGACCAGTTCCGCGTGCTGGGTCGGGTCGCCTTCCGGCGGCATCGAATTGTTGCCGGCGCTGGCGATGATATTGCCGGCCTGGTCGGCCACCAGCGCGGCGAACGGATGGCGGCCGCGCGCCCTGGATGCATCGGACAGCGCGATCGACTGGCGCAGCATCTCCAGGTCGAGCGGCGACAGTTCGGCGCCGGACGGGTCTGTGATTCGGGTCATGCTTGGGGTCTCCGGTTGGGGAAAAGAAATCAGGAAAGGGTCGACTCTTCGGCTTGCGCTGGCAGCAGCGGCGCTTCCGTGCCGGCCTGCGCGTCGCTGCCGTTGAGCAGCACGTTGAGCAGGATGGCGGTGATGCCGCCGAGGAAGATGCCGCTTTCCAGCACCAGCTTGAGCGAGCCGCCGGCATGCTCGAACAGGGCGGGGAAGGACATCGGCAGCACGCCCACGCTGACGGACACCGCAACGATGATGGCGTTGCGGGTGCCGTCGAATTTCACGCGCGACAGTTCCTGGATGCCGGCCACCGTGGTCATGCCGAACATCACGATGGCGCAGCCGCCCAGCACCGGCCGCGGCACCGAGGCGATCAGCGCGCCGAGCTTGGGGAACAGGCCCATCAGCACCATGATCGCGCCGGCGGCAGCGACCACGTAGCGACTCTTGACGCTGGACAGCGCGATCAGGCCGGTGTTCTGCGTGAAGGCGTTGTAGGGAAAGCTGTTGAAGATGCCGCCCAGCATGGTCGACAAGCCGTCGGCGCGGAAGGCATTGCCCAGCGTTTCCTGGCTGGAGGGCTTGCCGACGATCTGGCCGATGGCCAGGCAGTTGCCGGTGGTCTCGGCCATGATCACCAGCATCGCCAGGATCATCACCAGCGTTGGCGCCACGCCGAACTGCGGCATGCCGAAGGCGAAGGGCGGGCTCACCTCGAACCACGCCGCGTTGCCGACATGGGCAAAGTCGGTCAGCCCGAACGCCATGGCGACGGCCGTGCCGGCCACCAGCCCCAGCAGCACCGCGAGGTTGCCGACAAAGCCGCGAAAGCGCGCGTAGATGAACAGCGTGATGGCGATGGTGGCCGCGCCCAGCAGCAGGTTCGGCATGCTGCCGAAATCCGCCGCGCCCGGGTTGCCGCCGCCGAGCCAGATGGCCGCGGCCGGCATCAGCGAGATGCCGATGATGGTGATCAGGCTGCCGATCACCACCGGCGGGAAGAAGCGCAGCATGCGGCTGAACACCGGCGCCAGCGCAATCGTGGCAGCGCCGGCGGCGATCACCGCGCCGAACACCGTGGTCAGCCCGTATTGCTTGCCGATCATGATCATCGGTGCCAGCGCGATAAACGAGCAGCCCTGGATCATCGGCAGCCGCGCGCCGAACTTCCAGCAGCCCAGGCACTGGATCATGGTGGCGATGCCCGAGGTCAGCAGGTTGGCGTTGATCAGCGTCACCACCTGCGCCGCGGACAGCCCGAGCGCGCTGCCTAGGATCAGCGGCACCGCGACCGCGCCGGCGTACATCACCAGCACGTGCTGCAGGCCAAAGCTCGCCAGTTGGCGCAGCGGCAGGATTTCATCGACCGGGTGTACCGGCGTGGGGGTCTTCATGGGCTTGTCTCCTTTTTCGATGGAAGCCGCTTCCGCCTCTGGCAGGGCGGATCGGGCAGCGCCGGCCGGGTTTGCGTGGGTTAGTGATTCCTCGGCCGTTGCGGCATCATCTCCACAATTTCATCGGTACAACAAATCAATACCTATCGATTCAGTCGATGGGTAGTGGGAGGGTGGCCATGCGCTTTTCGCTGGACCAGTTGCAGGTATTCGCCCTGGTGGTTGAGACAGGCTCCTTTTCCGCCGCCGCGCGGCGCCTGGGCAAGACCCAGTCCACGATCAGCGCGGCGGTGGCCAACCTGGAGATCGACCTGGGCGTGCCGCTGTTCGACCGCAGCAGCCGCAATCCGGCGCTGACCGAGGCCGGCCGCAAGCTGCTGACCGAGGCCGAAGCGGTGCTGGAGCGCTGCCTGTCACTGCAGGCCCATGCCGCCAGCCTGGCCGATGCCAACCCGCCCGGGCTGACGCTGGCGATCGAGATCCCGTACCACGCGGTGATGCCGGTGCTGGCCGAATTCGAGCGGGAGTTTCCGTATGTCGACCTGACCATCCGCAACCCGGTCTACGGCGATGTCAGCGAACTGGTGCTGCAGGGCGAGGCCGAGCTCGGCATTGCTTTCGCGCAGCCGCACTACGCGCCGGAACTGGCCTTCGTGCAGTTGGGCAAGCTGATCATGGTGCACGTGGTGCACCCGGGACACCCGCTGGCCGGGCGCGAGCAGGTCTCGTTTGCCGACCTGCATGCCTATCGGCGCCTGGCCTTCAGCGCGCATGCCGACAAGCTGCCCACCAGCGAATACCTTCGCGCGGCGCGGGTGTGGCGCGCCGAAAGCTACCTGGCGCTGGTCGAGATGGTGAAAAGCGGGCTGGGCTGGGCGACGCTGCCGCGGCAACTGGTGCGAGAGGCGCTGGAGCGCGGCGAACTGGTGGAACTGGACCTGGTGGCCTATCCGTACACGGACTGGCTGGTCAGCGTCGACCTGATCTGGGCGAAGTCGGGCCGGCCGCAGGGCCGGGCCGAGCAGTGGCTGCGGCAGCGCTTCCGGGAAAACATGGTGTTCGAGGTCGACCGGCGTGGGCAGCGGACCACCCGCTGAGGGCGTGGCGATGGACTATGGTAGTCAGACGCAATCGCGCGTTTGATCCGATTCGCCCGATTCAATCTGACCAGGAGTGAAGCCCATGTCCTATATCGACGGATTCGTACTGGCCGTTCCCCAGGCCACTCGCGAGACCTATCGCCAGGTGGCGCAGAAGGCAGCCGCGGTGTTCAAGGAGCACGGCGCGCTGAAGGTGGTGGAATGCTGGGGTGACGATGTGCCGGAAGGCAAGGTCACGTCCTTTACCATGGCGGTGCAGCGCAAGGAGGATGAAGCGGTGGTGTTCGCGTGGATCCTGTGGCCGTCACGGGAGAAGCGCGACACCGGCATGAAGGCGGCGATGGCAGACCCGCGCCTGAAGGAAGGCATGGATCCGATGCCGTTCGACGGCCAGCGGATGATCTTTGGCGGCTTCGAGGTGATTGTCGACGAGTGAGCGGGCAGGGCGCCGGCGTGGCAGCGCCGGCGCGCAGGCAAGCCAGATCAGATCAGGTGGAAGACCATGCCCAGGGCAATCGCGCCGCCCAGGGTTTCCACTGCTGCGAGGGCGAGAAGGTTCTTCAGTACGAAAGCGTCTTCTTTCTTCGTCACCATGGTCTGTCTCCCGGTCATTGGACTTGTTCTGAGGCACCATCGGCTGTGGCGATCCGGCGTTTGCGGTGCCAAGCCGTCGATGTGAGTCCAGTAGACCGCATTCGCCCGCTGGCCGGAAGCTGGCGAAAACCCGCTCGGCGAAAACCCGGATTCCTTCAGGAATGTGACAGGGCCATGATTGACAGGCTTTGCAGGGCGCGTTTGCGGCCTGCCGGCAACGCGGCATGGCAATGGCCCACATTTGGGGGATGCCCGCCGTAGCGCGATGCGCCAAGATCAAGGCGCGGGTGATCGAGCAGATTGCCCCGCTACCATTTGAGCCCCGCTGCCTCCCCGGCACGCGGGGCTTTTCTACATGGGGGCCGACGGCGGCTTCGTAAAAACGAAATGCACCGAAAAACGTCTCGCCACCGAAGCGGGACGGCATAACGAAACCGGAGACAGCGATGAAGGTGATCACCGCACGCGAAGCGGCGGCACTCGTGCAGGACGGCTGGACCGTGGCCAGCGCGGGCTTTGTCGGCGCCGGCCATGCCGAGGCCGTGACCGAGGCGCTGGAACAGCGCTTCCTGCAGAGCGGGCTGCCGCGCGACCTGACGCTGGTGTATTCGGCGGGGCAGGGCGACCGCGGCGCGCGCGGCGTGAACCACTTCGGCAATGCCGGCATGACCGCCAGCATCGTCGGCGGCCACTGGCGCTCGGCCACGCGGCTGGCCACGCTGGCCATGGCGGAGCAGTGCGAGGGCTACAACCTGCCGCAGGGCGTGCTGACGCACCTGTACCGCGCCATCGCCGGCGGCAAGCCCGGCGTGATGACCAAGATCGGCCTGCACACCTTCGTCGACCCGCGCACCGCGCAGGATGCGCGCTACCACGGCGGCGCCGTCAACGAGCGCGCGCGCCAGGCCATTGCCGGGGGCAAGGCATGCTGGGTCGATGCGGTCGACTTCCGCGGCGAAGAATACCTGTTCTACCCGAGCTTCCCGATCCACTGCGCGCTGATCCGCTGCACCGCTGCCGACACCCGCGGCAACCTCAGCACGCATCGCGAAGCCTTCCACCATGAGCTGCTCGCGATGGCGCAGGCGGCCCATAACTCGGGCGGCATCGTGATCGCGCAGGTGGAAAGCCTGGTCGACCACCATGAGATCCTGCAGGCCATCCACGTGCCCGGCATCCTGGTCGATTACGTGGTGGTCTGCGACAACCCCGCCAACCATCAGATGACGTTTGCCGAGTCCTACAACCCGGCCTACGTGACGCCGTGGCAGGGCGAGGCAGCAGTGGTCGAAGCGGAAGCGACGCCGGTGGCTGCCGGCCCGCTCGACGCGCGCACCATCGTGCAGCGCCGTGCGGTGATGGAGCTGGCGCGCCGTGCGCCGCGCGTGGTCAACCTGGGCGTGGGCATGCCGGCAGCGGTCGGCATGCTGGCGCACCAGGCCGGGCTGGACGGCTTCACGCTGACCGTCGAGGCCGGCCCCATCGGCGGCACGCCCGCGGATGGCCTCAGTTTCGGTGCCTCGGCCTACCCGGAGGCGGTGGTGGACCAGCCCGCGCAGTTCGATTTCTACGAGGGCGGCGGCATCGACCTGGCCATCCTCGGCCTGGCCGAGCTGGATGGTCACGGCAACGTCAACGTCAGCAAGTTCGGCGAAGGCGAGGGCGCATCGATTGCCGGCGTCGGCGGCTTTATCAACATCACGCAGAGCGCGCGCGCGGTGGTGTTCATGGGCACGCTTACGGCGGGCGGGCTGGAAGTCCGCGCCGGCGAAGGCCGCCTGCAGATCGTGCGCGAAGGCCGCGTGAAGAAGATCGTGCCGGAGGTGTCGCACCTGAGCTTCAACGGGCCCTATGTGGCGTCGCTCGGCATCCCGGTGCTGTACATCACCGAGCGCGCGGTGTTCGAGATGCGCGCTGGCGCAGGCGGAGAAGCCCGCCTCACGCTGGTCGAGATCGCCCCGAGCGTGGACCTGCAGCGCGATGTGCTGGACCAGTGCGCAACGCCCGTGGCCGTGGCGCCGGACCTGCGCGAAATGGATGCGCGCCTGTTCCAGGCCGGGCCCCTGCACCTGTAATCCTGTCATTTGCGGCCGGCACGCCCAGGGAGGTGGTGGCCACGCTGTCGGCCGAGCTAGGCGCTGGCCGATCCGGCCGTGCAGCAGAAAATACTGGGCGCCGGCACGGTGGCCGCTTATATGCCGCCCGAGCAGCTGGCCGCGCGCATGAAGGCCGACTACAGCAAGTGGGGCAAGGTGATCCAGGACAACGGCATCCGCGGCGACTGAGTGATTCGGATGCCGCTTCGGTGGCCCCGCTGAAGTTCAGGCGGGCTGCTGCCCTTGGGGCTGGCTGGCCGGCAGGGCCGGCAATTGCAGTGCCGGCTGGCAGGCGGCCGCGGCCAGGCCAAGGAACTGGCTGGAGGTGCGCAGGAACTGCTGGCAGGTCTGGCGGAAAAGCTCGAAGTCCATGTAGGTCTCGGTGAGATGGGGGTGCGCGGTCCGGCCGTGGCCACCGCGCCGCCGGCATCTTGCGTGGCGGATATGACAGTTTCTTGAAATCCCGCCAGCCTGCGCCGCCTACTGTCGCGCCAGGCGCACGGCGCTGCCAGAATGCCCACTGTGCTGGCAGAGGTGCTAAAATCTAAGTCTTTGATTCTCTTGGCCAAATGCTGCAGCCAGCATGGCCGTGCCGGAACCCTCCCGGCGCCAGGCGAGAGTCAGGGCGAGATGAGTTCCAGACGCGTATCCGTTTGTGCCGGGTTCGCCTCCCGCCAGACACCGATACCCATGACCACTACGAACGCACCAGAAGCCACTACCGCGGGGCAGACCGCCGTGCAGACATTCGACAGCTTCGGCCTGGACGCGCGCATCCTGCGCGCCTTGTCCGAGCAGGGCTACACCACGCCCACCCCGATCCAGGCACAGGCCATCCCGGTCGTGCTGATAGGCAAGGACATGATGGGCGCCGCGCAGACCGGCACCGGCAAGACCGCGGGCTTCGCGCTGCCGATCATCCAGCGCCTGCTGCCGCTGGCCAATGCTAGCGCCTCGCCGGCACGCCACCCGGTGCGCGCGCTGATGCTGACGCCCACACGCGAGCTGGCCGACCAGGTCTACGACAACGTCGCGCGCTACGCCAAGCACACCGACCTGCGCAGTACCGTGGTGTTTGGCGGCGTGGACATGAACCCGCAGACCGATGCGCTGCGCCGCGGCGTGGAAATCCTCGTTGCCACGCCCGGCCGCCTGCTGGACCACGTGCAGCAGAAGTCGGTCAACCTGTCGCAGGTGCAGATGCTGGTGCTGGACGAAGCCGACCGCATGCTCGACATGGGCTTCCTGCCGGACCTGCAGCGCATCATCAACCTGCTGCCGGCGCATCGCCAGACGCTGCTGTTCTCGGCCACGTTCTCGCCGGAAATCAAGCGGCTGGCCTCCAGCTACCTGAAGCACCCGGTCACCATTGAAGTGGCGCGCAGCAACTCGACCAACGAGAACGTGCGCCAGATGGTGTACCTGGTCGAAGACGGCCACAAGCAGGCAGCGGTCGTGCACCTGCTCAAGCAGCGCGCCGAGCAGGGGCTGTCGCGCCAGTGCATCGTCTTCGTCAACAGCAAGATCGGCTGCTCGCGCTTGGCGCGCCACCTGGAGCGCGAGGGCATCAACGCCGCCGCCATCCACGGCGACAAGACCCAGACCGAGCGCATGCAGACGCTGGAAGGCTTCAAGAGCGGCACCATCGACGCGCTGGTCGCCACCGACGTGGCCGCGCGCGGGCTCGATATCCCCGACATGCCGTGCGTGGTCAATTTCGACGTGCCGTACAGCGCCGAAGACTATGTGCACCGCATCGGCCGTACCGGCCGTGCCGGCGCCAGCGGCGATGCGCTGTCGATCTACGTGCCGGGCAATGACGAGCGCTTGCTGTCAGATATCGAGAAGCTGATCAAGCGCAGCATCCCGCGCGGCAAGCTGGAAGGCTTCGACCCGACCGGCGAGCGCGCCCGCCAGGGCGACACCGAGCGCCGCCGCGAGCGTAGTGACGTGCGCCGCGCGCGCGGCAACGGCGAGGGCGAAGAGCGTCCGCGCCGCCACGAGCACAGCGCCAACCGCCAGGTGTTCCGTGCCTCGGATGATCCGTTCTTCTCGCGCCCGTACGAGCCCAGCGCCGCCAGTGTCGCCCAGGCCAAGGCGGCCGATGAAGTGGCCGCTGCGCTGAGCCGCGGCCGCCAGGCGCCCAAGCGGCCGGTGGCTGCCCTGCTGGGTGGCGTGCCGCGCAAGTCCTGATCTGATCCTGCCGTAGCTGAAAATGGCCCGCTTGCGCGGGCCATTTGCTTTTTGAGGGACGCTAGCCGCGCAGGGGCTGCGGCAGCCTGGCCAGCAGTTGGCGCCACCCGTCGGTGGCACGCGCAAGCCAGTCGTTCACACTCTCCGCGTGGTTCGACAACCCCAGGTGGGTGCCGGCTTCGCGCAGCGCGTCCAGCGGTGCGGTGGTGTCGATTGCCTGCGCACCGCTTTGCTTGCTCAGCTTCTCGCCGGTCTGGTTGGCCACCACCGGCACGTGCAGGTAGGCCGGCGTGGGCAGGCCCAGCAGGTGCTGCAGGTGGATCTGGCGCGGCGTGGAGTCGAGCAGGTCGGCGCCGCGCACGATATGCGTGATGCCCTGCAGGCCGTCATCCACCACTACCGCCAGTTGATACGCCCACAGCCCGTCCGCGCGGCGCAGCACGAAGTCGCCCAGTTCGGTTTCCAGGTCCTGGCACTGGCGGCCCTGCCAGCGGTCGTCGAAGCACAGGGTGGCGGCTGGGCCGTCCGGCACGCGCACGCGCCAGGCGCGCGGCAGCTTGCCGTTCAGGCCGTGGCGGCAAGTGCCGGGATAGCCCAGGGTCTGGTGCCGCTCGCGCACGTGCACCAGCGAATCGGCGATCTCCTTGCGCGAACAGCCGCAGGGGTAGAGTTGCCCGGCGGCGTCTAGGCGGCGCAGCGCATCGGCATAGAACGGTTCACGCCGGCTCTGCCATACCGGCGGCTCGTCCGACGTCATGCCCAGGCGTTCCAGTGTGAGCAGGATGTCGTCGTCCGCGCCGCGCACGCAGCGCGGCATGTCGATGTCCTCGATGCGCACCAGCCACTGGCCGCCGTGCGCCCGCGCATCCAGCCAGCTGGCCAGCGCGGTGACCAGCGAGCCCATATGCAGTGGCCCGGTGGGCGAGGGGGCGAAGCGGCCGCGATAGCCGGCTGCCCCGGCAACCGTCGGTACTGCCGTCACTACCATGAGGCCTGCCCTCAGCCGGCGAAGTCGGGTTGCTGCAGCAGCGCCTGCGCCAGGCGCGGGTCTTCCAGCTTGCTGGCCCACCACTGCAGCGCCTTGCCGCGGTTGCTGGTGCGCCAGGCTACCTTGAAGTTGCCGGGCGCGCGCACCTCGACGGTCTCGCGCGCCTGCAGCACGCCGCTTTCGATATGGGGTTGCGCCATCGGCGCCGGCAGCCAGCCGCAGCCCAGCCCGCGGATCTGCGCTTCCAGCTTGTCGCGCATGGTGGGCACCACCAGTACGTCCTGGCCGGCCAGGACGCCGTGGGTGCGTGCTGGCAGGTTGCGCGAGGTGTCGCCCACCGCGACGATGCGGTGCCTGGCGATCTGGATGGTGGTGAGCGGGCCTTCCTCGGTGGCTAGCGGATGGTGCGCCGCCACCGCAAACACGAACGGCATCGAGCCCAGCGGCCGGATCTGGAAGCCCTGCGTGCTGGGCGCATCGTAGGCGCCGCCGATCACCAGGTCGGCGCGGTTGCTGACCAGCGCATCCCAGGCGCCGCCCAGCACTTCCTTGGAAAAGCGCAGCCGGGTGGCGGTGTTCTCGGCATAGAAGTCGTGGATCACCGGCAGCAGCGCGCGGAAGTTGATCAGGTCGTCGACCACGATGGTGAGGGTGGCCTCCCAGCCGGTGGCCAGGCGCTTGACGCGCCGTGCCAGGTCATCGGCGGCATGGAGCAGGTGGCGGCCCTCATCGAGCAGGGCGCGGCCGGCCGGCGTCAGCTCGGCACGGTGGCGGCGTCGGTCAAACAGCAGCACGTCCAGGTCTTCTTCCAGCTTGCGCACCACGTAGGTCAGCGCGGAAGGGACCTTGCCCATCTCGTGGGCGGCGGCTGCAAAGCTGCCCTTGCGTTCAATGGCGTCCAGGACTTCGAGGGATTCTAGTGAGAGGGCCATGTTCAGAAATTCTGAATGACTGCTTCTAAGACGATCCCCGTAAATATACGCCTCAAGCCCTAAACTTCCTAGCATCAAAAGCGAAAACGTATGCCGCGACACGGTTATCAAGCCAGTGCTCGCGGGCAAACAGGCTCAAGGAGGGCCATCAAAATGATTGAAATCAGAAAGTCTGCAGAGCGTGGTTACGCCGATCATGGCTGGCTGAAGTCTTTTCATTCATTCTCGTTCGCCGACTACTATGACCCGAAGTATGTGCAGTTCGGGCCACTGCGCGTGATCAACGAGGACCGCGTCGCGCCGGGTATGGGCTTTGGCACCCACGGCCACCGCGACATGGAAATCATCAGCTACGTGCTGGAGGGTGAACTGGCCCACAAGGACAGCATGGGCAACGGCAGCGTGATCCGCCCTGGCGATGTGCAGCGCATGAGCGCCGGCACCGGCGTGCGTCATTCGGAGTACAACCACGCCGCGAATGACACCACCCACTTCCTGCAGATCTGGATCATGCCGGCTGAGACCGGTATCGACCCCGGCTACGAGGAAAAGCATTTCGACGCAGCCGACAAACGCGGCAGGCTGCGCCTGGTGGCCAGCGCCGACGGCGCCGAGGGCTCGGTGGTGGTGCACCAGGACGTGCGCCTGTACGCCGGCCTGTTCGATGGCGACGAGGCGGCCACGCTGGCGCTGGCGCCGGGCCGCCGCGCCTATGTCCACGTGGCGCGCGGGCGGGTGACGGTCAACGGCAAGGCGCTTGAAGCCGGCGACGCAGCGAAGCTGGAAGCCGTGGGCGAGGTCGCGCTGTCTGGCGGCGATGGCGCCGAAGTACTGGTGTTCGACCTGCCCTGAGCATCGTTCATTGCCGCATGCAAGAGCCCGCCTTCCGGCGGGCTTTTGTTTTTTGCACCGCGCGCCGGGCCCCGGCAGGTAGCGCTGTGCTATCTTCTCGCTATGCATTGCGCCTGTGCCGGCACATCGCCGGCAAGCCCGGAAGGGCCAGGCGTGCCCTTGGAACACCCCGTACCAAGATGACCTTTGTTTCCATTCTCCTGGCGCTGATCGCTGAACAATTCCGCGCCCTGGGCCGCAACAACCCGATCCACGAGATCGTGCGCGCACTCGGCGACCGTGCGGAACACGCCTTCGACACCGGCCGGCCGCGCGACGCCGCGCTGGCCTGGCTGACCGTGGTCGTGCCGCTGACCCTGGCGGTGATCGTGGTGCACTACCTGCTGGCCTCGATCAGCGTGGCGCTGACGCTCGCCTGGAATGTGCTGGTGCTGTACATGACGTTGGGCTTTCGCCAGTTCAGCCACTTCTTTACCGACATCCACGAGGCCCTGAACCGCGACGACGTCCATACCGCGCGCACGCTGCTGCACGAGTGGACCGGCCTGGACACCGTCGAGATGCCGGTTTCCGAGATCGTGCGGCACACGCTGGAAGCGGCAATCGTCGCCGTGCACCGGCATGTGTTCGGCGTGTTCTTCTGGTTCCTGGTGCCGGTCGGCCCCGGCGGGGTGGTGCTGTACCGCACCGCCGAATACCTGAGCCGCCACTGGAACCAGCCCTCGGCCGAGCGCAGCCCCGCGCTGGGCCGCTTTGCGGCGCGCGCCTTTTATTTGCTGGACTGGGTGCCGTCGCGGCTGACGGCGATCGGCTTTGCCATCGTCGGCAACTTCGAGGATGCGGTCTACGCCTGGCGCAACCATGCGCGCAAGTGGAACGATGCCGTCAACGGCATCCTGCTTGCCAGCGGGGGCGGGGCGCTGGGCGTGCGCCTGGGCACGCCGCTGGCCGAGGACGATTCCACCGTGGTGCTGCGCACCAGCGTGGCCGGCCCGGCCGTGGACTACGCGCCCGGCATGGAAGAGGACAACGGCGGCCCGGAACCGGTGCCGCCCGAATTCGGCACCGAGCCCGGCGTGCGCACGCTGCAGTCGGCCGTGGGCCTGGTATGGCGCGCGGTGGTGCTGTGGATGCTGCTGCTCGCGATGCTGTCGCTGGCGCTCTGGGTCGGCTGAGGGGCGTTTAAAAAACGGTGGGTCGGCGCGCTAGTCGCGGGCCGCGCCGCAGCGCCAGCAGGCGCCGAACTGGGCCTCGTGCCATTCCAGGCAGTGGCGGCATTGCCAGCTGGGCCCCGGCGCCGGGTTGGCGGCGGCATTGAGCACGGCCCACGCCTGCGCTTCCATCTCGTCATCGACCAGCCACACCTGTGGCGCACTCTCCCGGAACGGGATCTCGCCGGTCGCGCCGGCCAGCCAGGTATTGCGCAATTCCGCCCGGATGCCGGCCGCCCGCAGGACGTTCCGGCAATGGGCCGCATGGACGAGGGAAGTGGCGGACAGCAGCAGTTTCATGGCAGCGCACCGGGTAACCCAGGTGCGCTTACCTTACCACGGCTTCTGCTGGTTGGATTCGTGCAGCAACTGCATGTAGAGCTGGTGGCGGCGCTCGGAGATCGCTCCCGATGCGACCGCGGCCAGCACGCCGCAGCCGGGCTCGTTGACATGGTGGCAGTTGTAGAAGCGGCACTCGGTCAGCAGCGGCCGGAACTCCGGGAAGGCGCGTTCGAGCATGCCCTCGCTCAGGTGGTACAGGCCGAATTCCTGGAAGCCCGGCGAATCGATCAGCGCACCCTGGCGGCCGTCCACGGTGCCCCATTCGGCCGGCAGGTGATAGAGCCGCGTGAAGGTGGTGGTGTGCTTGCCGGAGTCAAGCTTGGCCGAGATCTCGCGGGTCTGCGCATCCACGCCCGGAATCAGCAGGTTCAGCAGCGACGACTTGCCCATGCCCGATTGCCCGATCAGGATGCTGGCCAGCCCCGCCAGGCGCGGCTTGAGCGCGGCCAGCGCCTGCGCCGGGTCGGCGCGCACCGACAGCTCCAGCGTGTCGTAGCCCAGCCCGCGGTACAGCGCCAGGCGCCCACGCGCTTCTTCCAGCCGGTCGGGCAGGTCGGTCTTGTTGAGCACGATCAGCGGCCGGATCTCCATCGCCTCGGCCGACACCAGCGCGCGGCCGAGCAGGTCTTCGGAGAAGCCCGGCTCGGTTGCCAGCACGATCACGACCTGGTCGATATTGGCGGCCAGCAGCTTGGACTTGAACTGGTCGGAGCGGTGCAGCAGGTTCTTGCGCGGCGAGGCCGCGGTGATCACGCACTGGTCGGCGGCGGCGCGTTCCACGCTGACATGGTCGCCCACCGCGCAGTCGCTCTTCTTGCCGCGCGGGAAGGCATGCATGCGCGTGCCGTCGCCCAGCTCGACCACATAATGGCGGCCATGGGCGGCGATGATCAGCGCGGATTCGGTGGTCTTGCCGGCATGGCTGCCGCCGCCGGCGTTGCGGTGACGCGTGGCGCGGCTCATGCGTGCGCCAGCAGACGGTCGATCCGCTGCGCGGCGGGCGGATGCGAGTAGTAGAAGGCGCTGTAGAGAGGATCGGGCGTCAGCGTCGAGGCGTTGTCCTTGTACAGCTTCACCAGCGCCGACACCAGGTTGCCGGCATCGGTCTGGTCGGCGGCAAAGGCGTCGGCCTCGAACTCATGGCGGCGCGACGAAAGGCTCGACAGCGGCCCCAGCAGGAAGGTGAACACCGGCAGCGCCAGGAAGAACAGCACCAGCGCCAGCGCGTTGTTGGACACGCCCAGGTTGGGCACCACGCCCAGCCCGGTGTAGAACCAGCTGCGCGTGGCCAGCCAGCCCAGCAGCGCCAGGAACACCAGGCTCAGCGCAAAGGTGACGACGATGCGCTTGGCCACGTGGTGGCGCTTGAAGTGGCCCAGCTCATGTGCCAGCACCGCCTCGATCTCGTCGCCCGACAGGCGCTCCAGCAGCGTATCGAAGAAGACAATGCGCTTGGCCGCGCCGAAGCCGGTGAAATACGCATTGCCGTGGGCGCTGCGCTTGCTGCCGTCCATCACGAACAGGCCCTTGCTGGCAAAGCCGCAGCGCTTCATCAGGGCCTCGATGCGCTGGCGCAGCGATTCATCGGTGAGCGGCTCGAACTTGTTGAACAGCGGCGCGATAAAGGTCGGGAACACCACCAGCAGGAACAGGTTGAAGGCCATCCACACCAGCCAGGTCCAGACCCACCACAGCGAGCCGGCGCGCTCCATCAGCCACAGCACCGCCAGCAGCAGCGGCAGGCCCAGCGCGCACGCCACCACCAGCATCTTGGCCACGTCGGCCAGCCACAGGCCGAACGTCATCTTGTTGAAGCCGAAGCGCTCCTCGATGCCGAACTGGCCGTACAGCGAGAACGGCAGGTCGACCAGCCCGCCGATCAGCGCCACGCTGGCCACCAGCGCCACGCCGTAGGCATAGCCCGGGCCGAAAGTGTCCAGCCAGGACTGGTTGAGCCACTGCAGCCCGCCGAGCATGGTGAAGCCGATCAGCACCGCGGCCCCGGCCAGCACCTCGAGCATCGACAGCCGGGTGCGGGCGATGGTGTAGTCCGCGGCCTTCTGGTGCGAGGCCAGGGTGATGGTGTCGGCAAAGCGCGGCGGCACCGCATTGCGGTGCTGCGCCACATGCCGGATCTGGCGGGCGGCCAGCCAGAGCCTGGTCAGCACCATCAGCACCAGGGCGGCGAGAAAGACAATCGTGAACATCGGCAAGAGCCTTGTTGTGGGTGCGGGCGCCCGGCATTTTGTGCGGCGGGCGTCCGTTGGACCGCCGGGCCCGGGGTGGGGCGGGCGGCGGTCCGGGATATCCGGAAAACGCCCCGGCGCAGGTGCGCAAACGGCCATTCCGGACGGATATGCGAGAATTATAAATTGTTCGCGCCCGGCCCCGCCGCGGCCGCTTCCCTGAAATCCCTATCTTCCGCAGTCCCGATGACAAGCCAAGCCACCAAATCCGTCAAAAGTGAAAATAACCTGATCTGGCTGGACATGGAAATGACCGGCCTGCAGCCGGATACCGATCGCATCATCGAAATAGCGATCGTCGTTACCGACTCCGAACTCAATATCCTGGCCGAAGGCCCAGTGCTGGTGATCCACCAGAGCGATGCCGTGCTCGACGGCATGGACAACTGGAACAAGGGCACCCACGGCCGCTCGGGCCTGATCGACAAGGTCAAGGCATCGACCCTGACCGAAGAGCAGGCCGAGGCCGAACTGCTGGCCTTCCTCAAGCGCTGGGTGCCGGCCAACAAGTCGCCGATGTGCGGCAACTCGATCTGCCAGGACCGCCGCTTCATGGCGCGCTACATGCCCAAGCTGGAGGCGTTCTTCCACTACCGCAACCTGGACGTGTCCACGCTGAAGGAGCTGTGCAAGCGCTGGGAGCCGGCCATCCACAAAGGCTTTATCAAGCGCCAACTGCATACGGCGCTGGCCGACATCCTGGAATCGGTCGAAGAACTGCGCTACTACCGCACGCACTTTATCCGTCACACCGCGCCGGGCGCTGCACCGGCCGCCGACGCGCCGGCCGCCGACACGCCCGCCGCCGACACGCCCGCGCAATAACCGGGGCCAGCGGCTCCCAGAACAACAACCCACCACCAGCGACGGGACGCCCGCACCGGGCGGCCACGTTGCCGCCGCCGGGCGCCGCGCGCTGCCCCGGGGCGCGTCCCGCCCGCCTGCCCATGCTTGAGCGCATCGTCTCCATCATCACGCCGGTCATTCTGATCATCCTGGTCGGGTGGCTGTACGGGCGCAAGGCCCATCCGGACATGGCCGGCATCAACCGCGCCACGCTGGACGTGATCGCGCCGCTGCTGGTGGTATCGGCCTTCGTCAGCAAGGATTTCGTGCTGGCCGACCAACTGGTGCTGCTGGGCTGCGCGGTGGCGGTGGTGCTGGGCTCGGGCGTGCTGGCGTGGGCGCTGGCGCGGCTGCTGAAGGCCGATCCGCGCACCTTTGTGCCGCCGATGATGTTCAACAACTGCGGCAACATGGGCCTGCCGCTGTCGGTATTTGCCTTCGGTCCGGCGGGGCTGGCGCCGGCGGTGGCGCTGTTCGCGGCATCGAACCTGATGCACTTCACCATCGGTATGAAGATCGTCAACCGCCATGCGTCGATGGCGCAGATCGCGCGCAACCCCATGGTGCTGGCCACCGTGGCGGGCGTGGCGCTGGCGCTGGCGCGGCCATGGTTCACGCTGCCGGACCCGGTCTACCAGTCGGTCAAGCTGCTGGGCGACGCCACCGTGCCGCTGATGCTGTTCGCGCTGGGCGTGCGGATGAAGGACGTCAGCCTGCGCAACTGGGGCATGGGCCTGGTCGGCGCCGTGGCCTGCCCGCTGACGGGCATCGCGGTGGCGCTGCTGCTGGCGCAGTGGGTGCCGTTGACCGAATTGCAGCGTGGCCTGCTCTTTGTGTTTGCCGCGCTGCCGCCGGCGGTGCTGAACTTCCTGGTGGCGGACCATTTCCGGCAGGAGCCGGACCAGGTGGCGTCGATCGTGCTGCTGGGCAATATCGCCGCGGTGGTGTTCGTGCCGGTGGGGTTGTACCTGGGCTTGCGCTGAGGCGCGGGGAGGGGGGAAGCCCGCAGGCGGGCGCCTGCGGGCGATTGGTGAGATTGGTGAGATTACGCCGCGGGCTTGGCCCGCACGGCGTTCTTCGGGCGCCAGGCCTTGACCACGGCTTCGTCGGTTTCCATATAGGGGCCGCCGATCAGGTCGATGCAATACGGCACCGCAGCAAAGATCCCTTGCACCACGGCCTTGCCATCGGCATCGCGCAGGCCTTCCAGGGTCTCGCGGATGGCGCGCGGCTGGCCGGGCAGGTTGACGATCAGCGCGGCGCGGCTGGCGGTCTCGCGGATCACCGCCACCTGGCGCGACAGGATCGCGGTCGGCACGAAATGCAGGCTGACCTGGCGCATCTGCTCGCCAAAGCCGGGCATTTCCTTGGTACCCACGGCCAGCGTGGCCTCGGGCGTCACGTCGCGGCGCGCCGGGCCGGTGCCGCCGGTGGTCAGCACCAGGTCGCAGCCGGCCACGTCGACCAGGTCGATCAGGGTGCGCGAGATCTGCGCCTGCTCGTCCGGGATCAGCCGCTCCACCGCCTGCCAGGGCGTGGTCAGCGTGCGCCCGAACCACTCGCGCAGCGCCGGGATGCCTTCGTCCTGGTAGGTACCGGCCGAGGCGCGGTCCGAGATCGAAACGAAGCCGACAACGAGTTCGTCGGGATGGTTGCGGACTACCGGCTGCGTGGTCTGGGTCATGCCTCGGGCTCCGGGGTAGGGGGTTGGTCCTCGGCGGCGCCGGCCTTGCCGTCCTTCACGTCCAGCGCCGTCTTGATCGCCTGGAACAGCTCGCGGAAATAGCGCGGCGGCTTGCTTTGCTCCTTTTCCTTGCGCGCGTTGCGGATGGTGTTGCGCAGCGCCTGCACGTCGATGCCGGGATGCTCGGCGAGGAAGCGCGTCAGCGCCGCGTCGTCGGCCAGCAGCAGCTCGCGCCAGCGCTCGATCAGGTGCATGCGGGCGGTTTCGGCCTTGCTTGTGCCCTTGAAGCCCTCCAGCGCTTGCCGGATCACCTCGACCTCTTCGTCCTCGAGGCCGCGCATGATCTTGCCCACGAACTGCATCTGGCGGCGCTTGCCTTCGTGGCTGTTGATGCGGCGGGCCTGGTGGATGGCGTCGGCCAGCGCTTCGGGCATGGGCACGCGCGCCAGGCGGTCCTTGGCCAGCGCTTCCAGCTCGGCGCCAAGGTCCTGCAGGGCGGTCATGTCGCGCTTGCGCTGCGACTTGCTTTTCGGTTCGTCGTCTTCCGGTTCGGGCGCAAAGCCTCCGGGAAAGCGCGAGCCATTCGGATTACGGGAATTTCGCGTCATGCCCGGCATTTTATCTTGCTATGATTGCCGCTTGGACTTTTGATGACACCCGCCCAGCATGGACCAGATCGCAGAACAGACCGCGCACTTCACCTACACCCAGGCCCAGCTCAGCGAGATGGCCGCCGATGTGCTGCGCGTTGCACGCGAACTTGGGGCGACCGACGCCGCCACCGAGATCTCCGAAGGCAGCGGCCTGTCGGTATCGGTACGCAAGGGGCAGGTGGAAACCATCGAGCAGAACCGCGACAAGGTGGTCGGGGTCACGGTCATGATCGGCAAGCGCCGCGGCAATGCCAGCACCTCGGACTTCTCGCCGGCCGCGCTGCGCGCCACCGCCGAGGCCGCCTACAACATCGCCCGCTTCACGGCCGAGGACGATTGCGCCGGCCTGGCCGAGGAAGAACTGCTGGAACGCGCGCCACAGGACCTGGAACTGTTCCACCCGTGGGCGCTGGACGCCGAGCGTGCCATCGACATCGCGACCCGCGCCGAGGCCGCCGCCTTCGCGGTGTCGCCGCGCATCCGCAACAGCGACGGCGCCAGCGTGTCGGCGCAGCATTCGCAGTTCGTGCTGGCGACCACGCGCGGCTTCTCGGGCGGCTATCCGTATTCGCGCCATTTCATCTCGTGCGCGCCGATCGCCGGCAGCGGCAGTGGCATGCAGCGCGATGACTGGTACTCGTCCAAGCGTTCGCCGCTGGCGCTGGCCGCGCCCGAGGATATCGGCCGCTACGCCGCCGAGCGCGCGCTGGCGCGGCTGCAGGCGCGCCAGTTGTCCACGCGCCGCTGCCCGGTGCTGTTCGAGGCGCCGCTGGCCGCGGGGCTGCTGGGTGCCTTCGTGCAGGCGGTGTCGGGCGGCGCGCTGTACCGCAAATCCACGTTCCTGTGCGATTCGCTGGGCCAGGCCGTGTTTGCGCCGCATATCCAGATCCACGAGCAGCCGCATACCCCCGGCGCCATGGGCAGCGCCCCGTTCGACGAGGAAGGCGTGCGCACCCGTGCCCGCGACGTGGTGCGCGACGGCGTGGTGCAGGGCTATTTCCTGTCGACCTATTCCGCGCGCAAGCTCGGCATGCAGACCACCGGCAACGCCGGCGGCTCGCACAACCTGACGCTGACCAGCTCGCTGACCGAGCCCGGCGACGACTTCCCGGCGATGCTGCGCAAGCTCGGCACCGGCCTGCTGGTGACCGAACTGATGGGGCAGGGCGTCAACTACGTGACCGGCGACTATTCGCGCGGCGCCTCGGGCTACTGGGTCGAGAACGGCGTGATCCAGTACCCGGTGGAGGAGATCACCATCGCCGGCAATATGGCCGAGATGTTCCAGCAGATCGTCGCCATCGGCGCGGATGCGCTGGTGCGCGGCACCAAGGAAACCGGCTCGATCCTGCTTGAGCAGATGACGATTGCCGGCACGTGAGCGGCGCGTGCCGCCCAAAGAAAAAGCAGGCCGGCCGGCCTGCTTTTTTATTGCCCGCGCAACGCCTTACGACTCGTCCGACGGCGGCCGCTCATACGTGACGAAGGCATAGTCGAAGCCATTCGCCTCCGAATGATGCGTTTCGCGCGCGGTTTCAATCCATTGGGTGCGGTCAATCGCCGGGAAGAAGGCGTCGCCTTCCACGTCCGCGTCGATCTCGGTCACCACCAGCCGGTCCGCGCACGGCATGGCCTCGGCGTAGAGCTGCGCGCCGCCGATCAGGAAGATCTGCTCCGCGCCGACGCACAGGCGCTGGGCGTCTTCCAGCGAGGCCGCCACCTCGGCACCCTCGATGCGCAGGTCCGGGTTGCGGCTGACCACGATATTGCGGCGCCCCGGCAGCGGGCGGCCGATCGAGTCCCAGGTCTTGCGGCCCATGATCACGGGCGCGCCCATGGTGGTGCGCTTGAAGTGCGCCAGGTCTTCCGGCAAGCGCCACGGCAGCGTGTTGTCGCGGCCGATGGTGTTGTTGCGGGCGCGGGCGACGACCAGTGTCAGCAGCGTCATACGGCCACCGGTGCCTTGATGGCGGCGTGCGACTGGTAGCCGGCCAGTTCAAAGTCTTCGTAGCGGTAGTCGAAGATGCTGTCGGGCTTGCGCAGGATCTTCAGCTGCGGCAGCGCCAGCGGCTCGCGCGCCAGCTGGGTCTGCACCTGCTCAAAATGGTTGTTGTACAGATGGCAGTCGCCGCCGGTCCAGACGAAGTCGCCCACTTCCAGCCCGGTCTGCTGCGCCATCATGTGGGTCAGCAGCGCATAGCTGGCGATATTGAACGGCACGCCCAGGAAGATATCGGCGCTGCGCTGGTAGAGCTGGCACGACAGCCGGCCATCGGCCACGTAGAACTGGAAGAACGCGTGGCAGGGCGGCAGCTTCATGCGCGGGATGTCGGCCACGTTCCAGGCCGATACGATCAGGCGGCGCGAATCCGGGTTGGCGCGGATCTGCGCCAACAGGTCGGAGATCTGGTCGATATGGCGGCCGTCCGGGGCCGGCCACGAGCGCCACTGCGAGCCGTAGACCGGACCCAGTTCGCCGTTCTCGTCGGCCCACTCGTCCCAGATGGTGACGCCGTGCTCCTGCAGCCAGCGCACGTTGGTCGAGCCCTGCAGGAACCACAGCAGCTCCAGGATGATGGACTTCAGGTGCAGCTTCTTGGTGGTCACCACCGGGAAGCCTGCGCGCAGGTCGAAGCGCATCTGGTAGCCGAACACCGAGCGCGTGCCGGTGCCGGTGCGGTCGGCCTTGTCGGTGCCATGCTCGTACACATGGCGCATGAAGTCGAGGTACTGTTTCATCGGCGCGGGGCGGGATCGGAAGTGACGCGGGCGCTGGTCCCGCAAAGCTGGCATTTTAAAGCAAAAGGGCCATCCCTAAGGATGGCCCTTCACCGGCATGGCAGGAGCGGGCGCCCCGGCCATGCCTGGCACGGCTTGCCGCCTTAGTGGCTGCTGGCCGGTTGCTGCACGCGGCGCTTCTGCACCAGGTAGCCGGCGCCCAGCACGCCGCCGACGATCAGCACGTACAGGCCCCAGTTGACCACCGGGTTGGCTTCGAAGAACGCCTTGATCATCGGCTCGTGCACGATCATCTTGACCGCGGTGAACGCCAGCACGCCCGCGCCCAGGTAGATGATGACCGGGAAGCGGCTCATCAGCTTGAGCACCAGGCTCGAGCCCCATACCACGATGGGGATGCTGATCAGCAGGCCCAGCACCACCAGCAGGAAGCTGCCGTGCGCGGCACCGGCCACGGCCAGCACGTTGTCCACGCCCATCACCGCGTCGGCGATGATGATGGTCTTCATTGCGCCCCACAGGGTCGAGGCGCCCGAGCCGTGCCCTTCGCCGTCGCCTTCATCGGACAGCAGCTTGTAGGCAATCCACACCAGCGCCAGGCCGCCAACCAGCATCAGCCCCGGAATCTTCAGCAGCCAGACCACGCCGATCGTCATGGCCGAGCGCACCACCACGGCACCGACGGTACCCCAGATGATGGCCTTTTTCTGCAGGTGGGGGGGCAGGTTGCGCGCCGCCAGGGCGATCACGATGGCATTGTCGCCAGCCAGCACCAGGTCAATGACGACGATGGACAGCAGTGCCGTCAGGAACTGCATCGTGAACAGATCGGTAAACCACTCCATGAACTCTCCTCAGGGTACGAATCCGCGCGGGGCGCGTATTGGGTTCGCCTGGATTCCTGGAGCACGGGAGGGTTGGGGCCGCCTTTGCAAACCATGAAAACCAGGTTGCAAAGGTCTTGCTCGACCATAGGCGCGGTATGCGCACCGTTGGTCAGCACAACCGGGGACACAGGTCCCGGAATGACGATTGTGCTAAGGGCATGGGCCCCGGAGCTACTCCCCTTTGAGGGACACGACCCGTTGGGGTCGCGTTCGGCCGCATTATAAACGAACTGCAACGGATATGGCTCATCAGGAAAGATACTGACTCAAGGTTCTTGATGTGTTGCATACGGCGCATAGGAGGATCGGGCGGTGCGCGATCCCCCGGATGGGCCTATTCTTTAAGTTCGGCTTCGCCCGACGCGTCCCGGACGGCACAGGGAGGTGTTGCGGAGACCGGCGCGCACGACATGCACAGCGCGGCCTTGGGGAATACGCAGTGAAGCAGTGACCATTCGCGACCACACAAGGAAACGACATGCCGGCTGTCCCGAATCCGCCGAATACCCCCTTCCAGAACAAAGCCCCGCAGACACCTCTCCCCCCCCTGAACCACCACAACGGCCATGCGGCCGCACCGCCCGCCCTGGTCGCGCTGGCCAATGGCCGCGCGCACTGGCCGCCGCCCCAGCCGGAGTTCGTGCAGCAGTACCGCGAGGACAGCGGCGCGCTGCGCGAGCAGGTGCTGGCCGGGCTGCGCGCCGGGCAGGCCGCCATCAGCCCCAAGTTCTTCTACGACGTGCTGGGCTCGCGCCTGTTCGAGGCCATCACCGACCTGCCTGAGTACTATCCGACCCGCACCGAGGCCGCAATCTTTGCCGGCGCGGCGCCGGCCATCGCCGCGCGTGCCGGCAGCGGCTGCGTGCTGGTGGACCTGGGAGCGGGCAATTGCGAAAAGGCTGCCAGGCTCTTCGGCAGCCTGCGCCCGGCGCAGTACGTGGCGCTGGATATCTCGGTGGAGTTCCTGCGCGCGACGCTGTCGTCGCTGCAGCAGCAGCATCCCGAGATCCCGATGCTGGGCCTGGGCGCCGACCTGTGCGCGCCGTTCGATCTGCCCGCCAACGTCAGGCGCGGCAGGCGGCTGTTCTTCTATCCGGGCTCGAGCATCGGCAATTTCGCCCCGGTCGAGGCCCTGGCATTGCTGCAGCGCATGCGCGGCGCCGCCGGGCGCGGCGACGGCGTGCTGATCGGGGTCGACCTGCACAAGGACGAAGCCACGCTGGTGTCGGCCTATGACGATGCGCTGGGCGTCACCGCCGCGTTCAACCGCAACGTGCTGCGCAACGTGAACCGCATCGTCGGCACGGATTTCTCGCTGGACGACTGGCGCCATGTGGCGAGCTTCGACCGCGCGGCATCGCGCATCCAGATGCATCTGCAGGCGTGCCGCGACGTGCGCGTGCAGTGGCAGGGCGGCGCGCGCGAGTTTGCCGCCGGCGAACGGATCCATACCGAGGACTCCTACAAATACCGCCCGGAGGACTTCACGCTCTTGCTGGAAGCCGCCGGGTTTGACGACCCGGTGTACTGGACCGACCCGAGCGGCTGGTTCGCCGTGTTCCACGCGCGCGGCTGATCCGCCCGCGCGGGCGCCGTCCGGCAGGGATGGCAGGTAGTGTCATAATGGCCGCAGCCGGCCTGGCGTGCGAGCGCCAGGCCAGCAGTTGCCTGCTTCGGTCACTGCCTGTCCACTGTTCACTCCCTGCACGGACTTTCCCGATGAGCGGCTTTCCCATGCTTCCCGATCTCTACTTCACCGGCGGCAAGGCGACCTGGTCCGACCCGCGCCGGCTGCCGCGCGAAGGGCTGGCGCAGGCGCTGGTCGATGCGCGCAACCGCACGCTGGCGTGGCTGGCACCGTTCGGGCAGACGCGCCGCGCCTGGGACGTGCCGCATCAGTACGATGCCGATCCGCCGTTGTGGACGCTCGGGCACGTGGCCTGGCATGCGGAGTGGTGGTGCCTGCGCGGCGTGCGCCAGGTGGACCGCGGCGGCGTGCCGGTGCCGGTGGCGACCGAACAATCGCTGCTGGACGGCGCCGACGAGTGGTTCGACCCGGACCGCATCGGCCCCGACGAGCGCTGGGAGATCACGCTGCCCGACGTCGCAGTGGTCAAGCGCTATGCCGCCGACGTGCTCGACGGCGTGCTGCGCCGGATTGCGCTGCTGCCCGACGACAACGACCTGACCCTGTACCCGTACCGCCGCGCGCTGCTGCATGAGGATGCCCAGGGCGAAGGCGTGGCCGCGCTGTTGCAGGCGCTGGGCATGGCGCCCACGGAGGCCATCGGCGCCGGTCCGGTGCAGCCTGCGGGGCATGGCGGCACCCTGCATTTCCCGGGCGGTCGCTTCACCCTCGGCTGGAGCGATCCCGACGGCTTTGCCTGGCCGGATGAACTGCCGCCGCAGCCCACCTATGTCCCCGCGTTTGAAATGGACATGGCACCGGTCAGCAACGCGCAATTCCTCGAGTTCGTCGAGGACGGCGGCTATGAGCACCCGGCGTGGTGGTCGGCAGCGGGGCGCCAGTGGCTGATGACGCAGGAACGCTCGGCACCGCGCTACTGGTCGCGCCATCCGGAATCGCGCGCCTGGATGGTGGAGCGCTTCGGCACGCTGCGCACGCTCAATCCGGACGAGGCGGTGCGCCACGTCACGCTGTACGAGGCGCAGGCGTGGTGCGTGTGGGCGGGGCGGCGCCTGCCGGCGGAATCGGAATGGGAACTCGCCGCGACGCAGAACCGCGGCCTGCAGTGGGGGGCGCTGCGCGAGTGGACTGCCACGCCCTATGAGCCGTACGCGGGATTTGCCGCCGCGACGTCCGACAGCGAGGTGGTGGGGCGCTTTGGCACGCACCAGGCGGTGCGCGGTGTGTCGTTCGCCAGCCCCGCGCGGCTGCGCCATGTGCGGGCAAGGTGGGCGCGGTTGCCGGAGGATGATCTTTCCTTCATCGGCTTTCGCACCTGCGCGCTGTAGCGGGCTGTAGGCGACAACAAAAAAAGGGCACCCGATGGTGCCCTTTCTTCTGCCTGGCAGGTGCGCTTAGCGCACCACCGCATCAACGCTCGTAGCGCGAGCGGCTGTTGCGGTTGCCGTTGCCGCCGCCATTGCCGCCGAAACCGCCGCCAAAGCTGCGATTGCCGTCACGGTTGCCGTCGCGGTTACCGAAGCTGCGGCCTTCGCCGTTGCCACCGGTGCTGGCACCGGTGTTGCCACGATAGCCGCCGCCGGTGCGGTCGCCGAAGCCACCACGGTTATTGTCGCCAAAGCTGCGGGGGGCGGCGCCGTCGCGGTTGCCGAAACCACCGCGGTTGTCGTCGCCGAAGCTGCGGCCGCCTTCGCGGTTGCCGAAGCCACGCGCACCGTCGCTGGCGCCGCGGTAGCCAGCGCCCTGGCCGCCCTGGCCCTGGCCACGGTAGCCGCCTTCACGATTGCCGAAGCCGCCGCGGTTGTCGTCACCGAACGGGCGCGCGCCTTCCGGGCGGTTGCCGAAGCCACGGCTCTCGCCGCTGAACTTGCGCTCGCCGAAGCCGGTGCGGTTCTCGCCGCCGCCGAACTTGCGGTCGCCGAAGCTGCGTTCGCCGCCACGGTAGCCGCCGCCATTGCCGCGGAAGTCACCGCGGCCGCCGCCCGGCTTGCCGCCGAAGTTGGAACGCGGCTTGGGCGAACGGCGCGGCTCCAGGCCTTCGATCACCGAAGCGTCGATGCGCTGGTTGGTGAAGCGCTCGATGCGCTTCCACTGGAACATGTCGTTGTGGTTCACCAGGTTGATGGCGGTGCCCGAGCGGCCCGCACGGCCGGTACGGCCGATGCGGTGCACGTAGTCCTCGGCCTGCTTGGGCAGGTCGAAGTTGACCACGTGGGTGATATCGGGCACGTCGATGCCGCGCGCGGCCACGTCGGTGGCCACCAGCACGCGCAGGTTGCCGCGGCGCAGCGCGGTCAGGGTGCGGTTGCGCGCGCCCTGGGTCATGTCGCCGTGCAGTGCGCCGGCCGAGAAGCCGGTGTCGGACAGGCGCTCGGCCAGCGAATCGGCATCGCGCTTGGTCGCGGTGAAGACGATGGCTTGCTTGAGCGTCGCGTCGCGCAGCAGGTGGTCCAGCAGGCGTTCCTTGTGCGACATGTCGTCGGTGAAGTGCAGGCGCTGCTCGATATGGCTCTGGTCGGCGCGGGCCGCGGCGATCTCGATGCGTTGCGGGTCGCGCAGCTGGCGCGAGGCCAGTTGGGCAATGCGCGCATCCAGCGTGGCCGAGAACATCAGCGTCTGGCGCGAAGCCGGCGTGGCATTGACGATGGCGTCGATGTCGTCGGCAAAGCCCATGTCCAGCATGCGGTCGGCTTCGTCGAACACCAGCATCTGCAGGGCCGACAGGTCGATGCGGCCAGCGTCGATATGGTCGAGCAGGCGGCCCGGCGTGGCCACCAGGATGTCAGGCATCTTGGCCAGCGCGGCCAGCTGCTTAGGGTAGGGCATGCCGCCCAGGATGCTGGCGCAGACGATGCGGCGCAGGTTGCGGCCGTACTTGGCGGCGGCTTCGGTCACCTGCAGCGCCAGTTCGCGCGTCGGGGTCAGCACCAGCAGTGCGGGCTGGGCCGGCGACGGGCGCGGGCGCTTGCCCTTCATGCGCTTGGCGGGCTCGGTCGCGCGCTGCGGTGCCGGCATTTCGCTGATGCGCTGGATCGCGGGCAGCATGAACGCGGCGGTCTTGCCCGAGCCGGTCTGGCTCGAGACCAGCAGGTCGCGGCCGGCCAGGAAGGCCGGGATGGCCTGGGCCTGTACCGGCGTGGGCGTGTTGTAATTCAGTTCGGAGAGGGCGCGCAGGATGGCCGCATCGAGGCCAAGTGTGGCGAAACCGCTTTCCACGGCCGGGGCCTCTTCAACTGCCGGGCTGGGGTTGAGCAGGGCGTCGAGCTTGTCGAGCGGGCTCTGGGCAGCGTCGGAAGTGATCGAAGCGTCGGTCGCGGAGGCAATAGCTTGCTCCGCACGAATGTCGTGCTGGGTCATGTCGGAATGGTCAAATAAATGCATGGCACCCCGGCAAAGCAAAATGGGGTGGGCGCAGTGCAAAGTCTTAAAAAGGCTTCGGCGCCAATCGGTGAGGCCGTTACGACAGACACAGCTGGCAGTACGGCGGCAGGCAGGGTGGTGGCTGGTCCCGCTAGGCGGTCCGGCCGTATCCCTGGCAGGCAAACAGCTCAGGTTTCAGGCTGTTCAACAGGATCGGAGACGAGGCGACGTCAGGTGAGCGGTGCGTTCTGCTGGGCGGCTGGGGCCATGAAGTGATGACTAGGCGTCCGGCAGCGAGGAAACAGAGCTTGGGAGGGCAGCGGATTCGCCGCGGCAGGAAGCCGGGCGTTTGGCGGATCTCACAGTTGCGAAACTCACGGCGCGGATTATAGCAGAGTACGGAATTTTTGTTGCACTGCGAAAACGTAACCGGATATGTCAGGCGCCAGTCACCTTCCCGGCAGGCCCGCGCCGCCCCGGCCCCGGCCGGGTTGCAAGGCTGAAACCCCCGCCTATACTGGAGGCGCGAGCTCACAGGATGCCCGCACGGGGCGGACGAAAAACGCTCCCGCTTGACCTCCTACAGCGGCATTGCGCCGCTGTTCGCGGCGAGCACTGCGGTCATTGACTCCACGCGCCAGTCTTCCTGCGACTATCCGGGTGGTCCGGATGGGCGTCCGCGTCATGCTTCATGGGCGGAATCATGGGAAGCCTGCCTGGAACAGAATGACCGAACTGCTGACCGCGTGACCCAGGTGGTCCGGGCCCGTCCGCATCCAAAGCCCGCCAGCGATGGCGGGCTTTTCATTTGGGCGGTTGTGGTTGCCGCTCAGTCGTCTGCATCCTTGCCGGCGGCCTTGCGCGGCAGCCGCCCGAGCGGCTGTTCCCGCGGCATCACGTAGCGGTTGCCCGGCAATCCGCCCGGGTAGTCGACGATGCGCGCGGCGCCCTGGCGCCGCAAGCCATGCCATGCCTGGCCGCCGGCGGTGCGCCCGCCGCCCAGGATGGCGGTCATGGCCTGTCGGTCGAGATCCATGCTGTCGGGCAAATCCTTGATGACGATCACTGCCATGGCTGTCTCCGGTCAAGCGGCGCCACGGCCATGCGGCCGCGGGACGCTTCAGTATAGGTGAGGCGGTCCGCGTTCTTGCCCGCGGGCCCGCCGCGCGGTGCGCTCAGACGGCGGCGAAATTGCCGGCCCTCGGGAGGGACTGACGCAGGGAGTGTGCCAACGCCGTTGCCGACTCGTCTGGGGACGTGCAACTGCCTGAAAACACGGGGCATTTATTTTCGATGCCGGCTCGCGCGCACCGGCTGCGGGGCCTGCCGCCTGCCGCGGGTGACGGGCCGCGGCCAACAGGCGGCGTGCTGGTGTTGGCGCGGCCGCGACAGTGGCGCGCTACAGGTGACGCGATTGGCAGAGGGCGCCCGCGCGCGGTGATGCACGCCGGCCTCGCATGGTTTGCGCATGCCATGGGTGCGCACTAGTATCCATCTCGAAGGCAGGGCATATCCGCATCGCGGGATGCGCCGTGCCAGCAACCATGTCGGGGCATCCCGTGGCCAGTCTCAAAGAACTGATCCGCAAGTTCCAGAACGGCGGTCTCTCCGACGACGAGTTTGTTGCGTCGTTCGAAACGGCGCTGGCGCAGGACCCCACCACGCCCAGCCAGGCCGCGCGCGTGGTCATCGAGGAAAACACGCGCTTCCCGTTCCCGCCCGCGGTCTATGCCGAAGTCATGCGGCGCATCGAGCGCCGCGGCGCCACGCAGTACGAAGGCGCCACCGAAGCCACGCGCCTGGCCGGCACGCAGACGGGCTCGCTGTATGCGACCTCGCCCGAGCCGGGCACGCTGCCGCAGGCGGCGCATACCAAGGGCGTGGGCGATACGCTGAACGGCCGCTTCGTGCTGGAAGAATGCCTGGGCGTGGGCGGCATGGGCACGGTCTACAAGGCGCTCGACCTGCGCAAGCTGGAAGCCTCGGACCGCAAGCCCTATATCGCCATCAAGGTGCTGAACCTGCAGTTCAGCGGGCACCCCAAGTCGCTGATGGCACTGCAGCGCGAGGCGCGCAAGGCGCAGACGCTGGCGCACCGGAACATCGTCACCGTCTATGACTTCGACCGCGACGGGCCGGTGGTCTTCCTGACCATGGAATACCTGTCCGGCTCGTCGCTCAACCATGTGCTCAAGGCCCCGGGCTTCACCGGCATGCCGATGGCGCGCGCCATGTCGATCGTCAACGGCATGGGCAATGCGCTGGCGTACGCGCACGAGCGCGGCTTCGTGCACTGCGACTTCAAGCCCGCCAACGTCTTCCTGACCGCCAACGGCGAGGTCAAGGTGATCGACTTCGGCATTGCGCGCGGCTTCCTGCCGCCGGCTGACGAGTCCGACCGGACCGTGTTCGATCCCGGCTCGCTGGGCGGCATGACGCCGGCCTACGCCAGCCCGGAGATGTTCGACCATTGCGAGCCCGACCCGCGCGACGACATCTTTGCGCTGGCCTGCGTGACCTATGAATTGCTGACCGGCAAGCATCCCTACCAGCGGCTCTCGGCCAACCAGGCGCGCGACGCCGGGCTCAAGCCGGCGCAGCCGCCGCAGTTGAGCCGCACGCAATGGAAGACCCTGCGCGAGGCCCTGTCGCTCAACCGCGAAACGCGCACACCCACCGTCGCGCGCTTCCTGCATGGCATGAGCGCGGTGCCGGTGGTGTCCACGCGGCGCCCCTTGCCGCTGATGGCTGGCGGCGTGCTGGCCGTGCTGGCGGGCGTGTCGGCGATCGGCTACTACGCGTGGCATTCGCAGCGCCAGGCCGAAGCGCCGGCCGGCGACACGCGCGTCGAGGCCCCGGCCACACCTGTGCCCGTGGCGCCGGTTACCCCGACCGCACCGGCTGCCCGTCCGGCAGTACTGTCGATGGCCGACGTCACGAAGATGCTGGCCGGCGTGCCGTGCTCGCTGCTCACCGCCACCCAGCAGGCGCAGACCCTGCGCGTGCGCGGCTTTCTGGCCGATAGCGTGGGCGCCGCGCGGCTGCGCGAGCAGCTCAGCGCGTTGCCGGGTGTCAAGGAGCTGAAGGGCGTGTCGATCGACACCCAGCCGCTGGCCACCGACAAATGCGACGTGGCCACCCTGATCGCGCCGTACTGGTCGGGCTACCGCGAAGGGGGCACGGCTTCGTCGCTGCGGCTGCGCGGCCAGGGCACCCAGCTGACCGAGGGGTCACCGCTGGTGCTGGATCTGCGCACGCCGGCGCGCGACTCTTATGTCTATGTCGATTACTTCGCGGCCGACGGCAAGGTGGCGCACATGGTGCCGAGCGCGCGCGTGCCCGCCCACCAGGCGCCGCCCAGCCACAGCGCCACGGTTGGCGACGGTGGCGACTGGATCATCGCCAGGCCCTTCGGCACCGAGCTGGTGGTGTTGCTGACCACGCCCGTGCCACTGTTCGAGGGCCGGCGCGCCGAGGTCGAGTCGCACAAGGACTACCTGAAGGCACTGGAAAAGCCGCTGGCGCAGATGACACGCACCTATGGGCGGGACCGCATCAGCGCGGACCTGGTGCAGATCTCCACGCGCGCGCGCTGATTGCCGCCATCTGTCTGGCTTGCCAATTCCGCCAGTCGCTACTTCAGGTCGCGCGCCACGCGAAAGCCGTTCTGCGACTGCCGCACGCTGGGGCTGTACTTGAAGCGCGTGGACGACACCATGTAGCTCGCCCCTTCGCGCCAGGAGCCACCGCGGATCACGCGTGCGCCACAGGCGTTCTCGTTCCACACGCGCCCGTCGGCGGGCGCGCCCTTGTAGGTGCTGTGCCAGCAATCGGCCACCCATTCCCACACGCTGCCGTTGACGTCGTGCAGGCCGTACGGGTTGGCCGCGAACGTCCCGACCGCGGCCGGCGCATCCTGGCTCCACGGGTCGCCGCAGTCCTTGCAGTTGGCATTGCCCTTGCGCATCTGGTCGCCCCACCAGTAGGCACTGGCGGTGCCGCCGCGCGCTGCGTATTCCCATTCCGCCTCGGTGGGCAGCCGGTAGGTCTTGCCGGTGGTCTTGCTGAGCCAGGCCACGTACTGCTGCGCGTCGTCCCAGCTGACGTCGCGCGCCGGCGCGGTCTTCGGGCTGTCGGCGATGGTGGGGACGCGCTGGCAGCCGCCGGCGTCGGCGCAGGCATTCCATTGCTCGACCGTGACCTCATAGCGGCCGATGGCAAACGGCTGGCCGATGGTGACGTGATGCGGGGGCTTCTCGGCGGGATCGCTGGCACTGCTGCCCATGGTGAAGCTGCCCGCCGGCAAGGAGACCAGCACCGGGCAGGTCGGGCAATCGCGGATCTCGCCGGTGCGCAGTGTGGTGCTGACCGTGCCCCCCGCCGCCATGCCCGGGCGCAGGGATGCCGTTGCCGGTGGCGCGGCAGGTGGCGTGGCAGGCGGCGATGCCGGACGCGCTGCCGCGGCGGGTGCCGGGGGGGGCGGGGGTCGCGTGACCTGGCCCCCGGCAGAGGTGCCGGAGCGGGGCGGCGGGGCGGGCGCGGGCGCCTGGGCCTTGGGTGCGGAGGCGGATGCCGCCAGCCGCTCCAGGCGCGCCCTGGCCAGCACCGCGAAACGTCCGTTGGGGTACTGCTTCAGGTAGGCCTCATAGTCGCCGGCGTAATTGCTGTTCTTGATCGATTCCCAGAAGCTCAGTTCGTACTGCTCGTCGGTGTTCTTGGGCATGATGCCGGCGAGCAGCGTCGGTTCCGTGGCCGCGCCAGCGGCAGCGGTGGCCGGCTGCGCAGGCAGCGGCGCGGCGGCGAGCATCGCGGCCATGGCCGCGCATACGACTGGTAGATTGCGCCACATCTTCACACCTCGCTGGAGCCGCGGCGATCCCGCTGCATGCCGGTAGCTGCCGGCACATGCGGCGGGGGCGCATTGTGGTGTTGCCGAGACGTCGACCGGCTTGCTTCAAGATAGCACAGCGCTTGTGTCTCCGGCGGGACATCGCCATGCCGCCGCGACGCGCCGGGTTCGCTTTTTCCGGGCTTGCGACCTAACCTGAATGACGAATCGCCGAGCGCTGACCAACAAGCAACAAGAATGGGCTTTCGGGACAACGTGATCGGGTTTCGGACTGTTTCCGGGAGGCGCCGCGTATGTCCAGACGATTCCTGTTCCGCCTGCTGGCGGTTGCCACACTGGCGGGTGCGCCGTCGCTTTCGCTGTCGACGGCAGCGCCGCCCAATGCCGAGGCCTACATCATCTGGCCGCACGATGGCACGGTCATCAGCGGCGGCAAGTTCTGGGTGCGCATGGGCCTGCGCAATATGGGCGTCTGCCCCAAGGGCGTCGAGTCGCCGCGCTGCGGGCACCACCACCTGCTGGTCGACGCCGAGCTGCCGCCGCTGGACAAGGAAATCCCTTCGGACAAGAACCACCTGCACTTCGGCGCGGGCGAGACCGATGCGCGCATTGAGCTGCCGCCCGGCAAGCACACGCTGCAGTTGCTGATGGGCGATGCCAAGCACGTGCCGTTCGAGCCGCCGATCTATTCGAAAAAGATCACGGTCACGGTGAAATAGCGGTGCCACGCGCCGCAGATGCCGAACCAGGCCGATCAGCAAACAGGGGAGAGCACCATGTCCAGACTACTTGCCGCGGCTGTCTTCGCCGCCAGCCTGCTGCTGTCCGCGGTGGTGCAGGGTGGCTCGACGCCGGCGCCGCCCAACGCCTACCTGTATATCGGCTGGCCCAACGACGGGCAGACGATGCCCGCGGGCAAGCCATTCAAGGTGTGGTTCGGGCTGCGCAATATGGGGGTGGCGCCGAAGGACGTGAAGTATCCCAATACCGGGCACCATCACCTGCTTGTCGATGCGGATCTGCCGCCGATGGACAAGGAAATCCCCAACGACCGCAATCACCTGCATTTCGGGGCGGGGGAGACCGAGACCATGATCGAGCTGCCGCCTGGCAAGCATACGCTGCAGCTGCTGATGGGGGATGACAAGCACATTCCCACCAACCCGCCGGTCTATTCGAAGAAGATCACGATCTACGTGAAGTGACCTGGACCTTGCGGTGATGGCGGCGCGCGTGCGCCGACGTTTTTTTCGCCGGCTCCGCAAGTGTCGCGTGCCATCCAACACCGACGCGCAATCTGTTGGCTGCGCCCCGCCAGTACGCCGTGACGGCAGCTCCCCGCGCATCCGCGGCCGGCGCCGACGGCAATGAAAAACCCACGTGTTTACAGGCACTTCCGTGATCCGCGCGGGCATGGCACTGGAGCTGGCACGCTCCCTGCGGTTGTCTCTTCCAACCCGATGCTCGAGACCAACCCACTGGACAACACCTTCCGCTGACCTCATGCATATCGGGGTTGGTGCGCGCGTCCGCGCGCTCCACAATACAGACAGACTTCGCGGCCCCCGGCATGCCATGGATAACTCAAGTGCATCCCGCCCGCCGCCGTCGCACGCAGGAACCCATCGTGTCCGAATCCATCATTGCCTCCCCCGGGGTTAAGTCAACCGCCGCGCCGCACCGTACTGCCTGGCTGACCGCGCTGGCTGTCTGCACGGCGCTGCTGGCAGGCTGCGCCGACTTTCGGCCGCCGGTGTACCAGCGCCCGGAAACCCCGGCCAAGGCCGAATGGACGCGCCAGGGTTCGATCACGGTGTCGCCGGCCGAAGCGGTGCAGCCCAACTGGTGGCACGGTTTCAAGGATCCCTACCTCAACAAGCTGATCGAACAGGCACTGGGCGGCAACTACGACATCAAGGTGCTGGCGGCGCGAATCCGCGTGGCCAACGCGCAGATCGGCGAGGCCCGCGCGGGAGCGCTGCCCGTGATCGGTATCGGCGCCAGCGCGAACTTCCAAAAGACCTCGGGGCAGAAGTCCGTCACGACCTATAACGCCGCCGCCCAGCTGAACTGGGACATCGATATCTGGGGCAAGGTCGAGAAGGGCGTGCAGGCGCAGACCGCCGAATTCAATGCGACCGAGGCCGACTGGCGTGCCGGCTACCTGACGCTGGTGTCCAATGTATCGACCACTTACTTCCAGATCCTGCAGTTCGACGAGCAGATCGAGCAGCAAGCGCGCACCGTCGCCAAGAACGGGCAGATCCTGTCCACCTTCCAGGCGATGTACCAGAATGGCCTGGTGCCCAAGATCCGCGTGATGCAGCAACAGGCGGAAATCAACCGTCTCAACAAGGACCTGCTTGAACTGCGCCGTTCGCGCGATGTGGCCGAAAACGCGCTGGCGACGCTGGTCGGCGTGCCCGCAGGCAATCTCAAGGTTCCGGCAGGGCGCCTGCAGGACCGCGTGCAGCCGCCCGCGGTGCCGGCCGGGCTGCCGTCGCAGCTGCTGGCGCGCCGTCCGGATGTGGTGGCCGCTGAATACCGCGTGCTGGCGGCCTACAACATCGTCGGCCAGGCACGCCTGGCGCAGTTGCCCACCATCAGCCTGACCGCCAGCGGCGGCGCCGCCAGCATTGCGCTGAACTCCCTGCTCAAGTCCTTCACCTTCGGCCTGATGCCCAGCATCAACCTGCCGATGCTCGATCCCAACGTGCGCGCGCGCGTGAAGACCACCGAGGCGCAGGTGGGCGTGGTGGAAAACGAATATGGCCGCACCGTGATGACCGCGTTCGAAGAGGTGGAGAGCGCACTGGTCAATGTCGACGCGCACAAGAAGCAGCGCATCGAGTTGCAGCAGCAGGTTGAGCAACTGCGCGTCGTGTCCGCGCAGATCGAGGCGCAACTGAAAGAGGGCGTGGTCTCGCAGCTGGAAGTGTTCGAGACCGAGCGCTCGCTGCTGGCCGCGCAACTGCAGTTGTTGGCGGTCCACCAACAGATCCTGGCCGACACCGTCACCCTGTACAAGGCGCTTGGCGGCGGCTGGCCCGATACCGATGTGCGCAACGCGGCCTCGAATCCAGTGCAATAAGTGCTGCCAGAGGTTCCGTGGCGGTGTTCATGTGATGCCGGCGTAAGCAACGCGTTGCGCAACGCGACCGTAGCCTCGGCCGCTTGCCCCGCTGCATGTGCCGCTCCCGTGCCAACCGCGCGTCCCGCGCCCGATTGACTAGCCTTAGCCGTCGCCTACTATGTTCTTAGTCGCTTCACCCCCCTGGCCTGCCGCCGCGGCAGCCGCGCTGTTGGCTCGCTGGAAACATGGCTCCTGACGAAGCACTGATCATGGAAATGCCGGTGAAAATGGCCCAGGGATTCGCTCGGGAGTTCTCTCAGGATCTGGCACAGGAATTCGATGTATTCCTGACGCCCGTCGCGCGCCCCGAGCTGGGCGAGATCCGCATCGACGAAGACCTGTTCGCCGTCGGCCGCAGCGAACTGCCGTTTGCCGCCTACCCGGAAGACCTGGCCGCGCCGCTGTCGCGCCGGCATGCGCGCATCTTCGCCGAGCATGGCGCGGTATATGTGGCGGATCTCGGCAGCAAGAACGGCACGCGCGTGAACGGCGCGGCGGTGGCGCGCCAGCCGGCGCAGCTCAGCGATGGCGATGAGGTGGCCTTCGGGCCTGCGCTGTCGTTCCGGGTCCGGCTGTCGCCGCGCGCGCCGCAGCCCGAGCCGCCGCGGGTGGCGGTGACGCTGGTGCCCGAACGCGGCGATGTCGGACTGCAGCCGCTGCACGTGGACGGCTTCCCGTACCTGATCAGCAAGGCCGACGATGCCTTCGCGCGCTACCGCGACAGTTATCCGCAGCAGGTCAACTACCTGTCGCGGCGCCACGCGCACGTGTACCTCAAGGGTGGCGTGCCGTTCGTGGAAGACCTGGGCAGCACCAACGGCACCTTCGTCAACGGCAAGCGCCTGGCAGACCACGGCGTGCCGCTGGACGACGGCGACCTGATCGCCTTCGGCGGCAACCATTTTGTCTACCAGGCGCAGGTGCAGCGCACGGGCGATGGCGATGCCACCGCGACGCGCTCGATGCTGCAGCCCGTCGCCGCGGCACCGGATACGCCGGCCGCTTCCCCGCCGCCGGCCGCACGCGACGAGGATGACCGCACCACCTTTGTCGGTGCGGCCGATTCCTTCCTCGACATTTTCTGCGTCGACTATGCCGCGCAGCAGGACGACGAGGTCAACGCCGAGGCCGAGGCACAGGCCGCGGCGGCCACGGCGGCGCACGACGGCGCGCAGGCACGCCGCAAGCGCGGACGTGCCGCGCTGCTGCTGGCGGAAGGCGCCAGGCTGTTCGGCCTGGACGATCCCGCACGCACGCGGCGCGCGGGGCGATGGGGCGGCGCGTTGCTGTTGCTCGCAATAGTGGCGGGTGCGGCCGTGTACTGGCGCGGTGCGGCGGAGCGCGAAGTGCAGGCCTTGTTTGCCGCCGGCGATCACGCCCGCGCGGCGCAGGCCGCCGACGACTACCTGGCGCGTCATCCCGACGATGCCCAGGTGCAGGCCCTCGGCACCGAGGCACTGATGCGCGCTTACGTGCCCGATTTTGCTGCCAGGCTGAAGGCCGGTGATGTCAGCGGCGCCGATGCCGCGCTGGCCCGGATGCGCAAGCCCAGTGCGCACAACGCCGATGCGCGGCCGCTGGTGGCCGAGCTCGACTGGATCGGCCGGCTCGAACGCTTCACCGCGCAGCGCGGCGCCGACGCGCCGATCCGCCTCTACACCGACGAGGCCCCGATCCGGCAACTGCTGGCGTACTGGAACCAGGACACTACCGCGCACCAGCGCGCACTCGGGCGCATCGCGGCCGATGTGCCGGCGTTCCGCGATCTCTATGCCGATGCGCTCAGTGATGTGCGCCGCCTGCAGAACGATGCCTCGGTCTACCTGGCGGCGATCGACCGGCTGAACGCCACCATCGCTGCCGAACTCGGCCGCGACCGCCCGGAGGCGTTGCAGCCGGTCATCGCCGAGTACCGCGAGAAGTATCCGCGCCTGGCCGGGCTGGACCGCGTGCAGTCAGACCTGGACCGCTACACCGCGCTGATGCAGGCACTGCGCGCGCGCCGGCCCGGGCCGCTGGTGGCGCGGCTGGCCGACAGCCGCTTCGCCACGCCGCCGTTCCAGGCGCAGTTCAACTACCTGGCCGCGCGCCTGCCGCCGCCGGAAATGGTGCGCCAGTATGCCAGTGCGGCCAGGGCGTGGCAGCAGGGCGACAGTGCCGCGGCGCTCGCGGGGATCAAGCAGATCAGCGGCGGCCCCTGGGCCGACGACCTCGCGCGCGACCTGTCGCACAAGCAGAAGGTGGCGGCACAGTACGCCGAGTTGCAGTCCGCGCGCGGCAGCAAGGACTATGAGGACCGGCTGCTGGGCTTCTACGCCATGCTCGATGCCGACGAAGACGGCCATTTCGCCAAGGCGGTCGAGGCCGACGTCAACGGCGTGCGCGACAGTGCCCTGCGGCGCGCGCGGGAGCTGATGGGCAGCGCCGTCGCCGCATGGAAGCAATACCGCAGCAATGGCGTGATCGGCAGCGAGCAGCGGCTCGAGCCCGGCATCTCGCCCAAATTCCGCGCGCAGGCCCGGTTGCTGTCGCAGGCGCAGACAGACGCGCGCCAGGGCATGCGTATCTTCACGCAACTGCGCGCGGGGGAAAGCGCCGACCTGGCGCAACTCGCCAAGATCGAGGAAGAGATCCGCGCCGAGGCCGACCAGCAGCGGCACGCGCTGCGCGAATTGCGCACCGTGCTCGATCCCGCCGTGCTCAAGACCAAGCTGGAACTGATCGGCGGTGAAGACACCGGCAAGGCGCCGGAACCAGCCGCGGCCGCCGCGGCGCCACAGCAAGCGGGGCAGCCATGAAGGACGATGCCCGCCAGGGCGGCCTCAAGCCACTCTCCGAGGCGCTGGAAGACCACAGCGCCGAGGGCATTGGCCTGTTGAGTGCCGAGCCGTCGCGCCTGGGACTGCTGACCATCGTCACGACTTTCGCGCTGGTGCTGTGCGGGCTGGTGTGGTCCTTCGTCGGGCATGCCGATGTCATTGTCACGGCGCAGGGCACGCTGGCGCCGGAATCCGAGGTGCGCCGCTTCTATGCCCCGGTGGACGGCGAGCTGGCCGACCTCTACGTGGCCGAAGGGCAACCCGTGTCCAAGGACGACGTGCTGGCGCGCCTGAACGCGCGCGGCGCGATCGAGGCTGCGGCCAATGCGCTGGAAGCGCAGCTCAAGCTGGAAGACTCCGAGCGCGAATGGAAGCAGTTCCCCGACAAGAAGGCGCTGATGGAACGCCGTGCGGCGGCGCTCAAGCAGCAGATCGACGTTGCTACGCGCCAGCACGAGACCCGTATCGCTGAAGGCACCACGCGGCTTGCCGAACAGCAGCGCGCGCAGTTGCAGGAAGCGCGCAGCAACCTCGAGAACGCCAGGCGCGCGCGTGAGTTCGCGCGCCAGGAGCAGGACCGCTACGCGCGCCTGCTGGCGTTGCCGGGTGGCGGTGGCGTTTCGCAGTCGCAGGTGGATGCCAAGCGCGCCGCGGCGCAGGACGCGGAGAACAACCTGCGCGTGGCGCAGTCGCGGCTGGCAGAGCTGGACGCGCGGCTGGGCCGCGAGCTTACCCAGGCCAGTTCACAGCTCGAAAGCAGCGGCCAGGACCTGGCCGGGCTGCGCGTGCAGTACGACGCGGCGCTGCGCGAGATCGCCAACACCGAGGACAAGCTGCGCCTGCAGGTGCAGACCGCCCGCCTGGTGGCGGACGCGGCGGCGCGCATCCGCTTCGAGAACATCGACAAGGACAACTTCCTGCTGATCCTGGCGCCGGTGTCGGGCGTGATCACCGATGTCACCTCCACCCAGCGCGGCGACAAGGTGCAGGCCAACACGCCGCTGGGCGGCATTGCGCCCAAGGATGCGCGCCCGGTGGTGAAGATCGTCATCGCCGAGCGTGACCGCGCTTTCCTGCGCGAAGGGCTGCCGGTCAAGCTCAAGTTCAGTGCCTTCCCGTACCAGCGCTACGGGATCATCGAGGGCACGCTGGAATTCATCTCGCCCGCCACCAAGCCGGGCGGGCCCGACAAGCAGCCGGTCTACGAGGGCCGCGTGCGCCTGGCACGCGACTACTACGCCGTGGCCGACAACAAGTATCCGTTGCGTTACGGCATGACCGCGACTGCGGAGATCGTGGTGCGCGAACGCCGCCTGATCGACCTGGGGCTGGACCCGTTCCGAGAGGTGGCCGGCTAGCGTGGCCGGGGCAGTCGGGGGGAACACAAGCACAGCACATCTGGACAGCCTGGCGCGCAAGCGCGTGGGGCCGCCAAAAGGAGCCGAGAAAATGACTGGCATTGTGCGTATCGACGACGAGGTGCTCGGCGTCGAGGAGTTCGTGCGGCTGCTCAAGCTGACCGGGCAGTTCGAAGGGCTGATCGAGCAGATCGTGCGCGACAAGCTGACGGTGCACGCGGCGAAGCGGCAAGGCATGGTGGTCACGCCCGAGGAGATCCAGGAACGCGCGGACCAGTTCCGCCGCGTGCAGGGCCTGCATCGCGCTGCCGACATGAACCACTACCTGGATGCGCTGAACATCAGCCTGGATGAGTTCGAGGCCTTTGTCACCGACAGCCTCTACCAGGAGCGGATGATGGAGCAGGTCTGCAGCGAGGCCGCGGTGCAGGCGTACTTTGCGCTCAACTCGCCGCGCTTCGATAGCATCGAGGTCAGCCATATCGTGGTCGACAGCGAGGGCAAGGCCAAGGAGCTGATCTCGTATCTGCAGGATGATCCGGAGGCCTTCGCCGAGATGGCGCGCGAGCATTCCATTGCCGACACGCGCGAGCGCGGTGGCGAGATCGGCAAGGTGCTGCGCGGCTCGCTCAAGACCGATATCGAGGCCAAGGTCTTCAACGCCGAGCCGGGCGACCTGCTGGGGCCGTTCCCGGCGGCGGACCGTTCCTTCTTCGAGGTCTTCCTGGTGCGCAGCAAGCACCCGGCCACGCTGGACAGTGAGGTGGCGGTGGAAGTGCGCCGCCTGCTGCGCGAAGACTGGCTGATGGCCAGGGCGCAGGAACATGTCATCGAAGCCCGCTAGCGAGTCCGGCCAGGCCGGTGATCGCGCCGCGGCGGCTGCCCCGGACCAGCCGGAGGCAGGATCGGCGCTGGTCGCCTTTCTTGCCTCTGTCGAGATCCTGTCGGTGCTGACGCCGGAGGAGCTGGCACGCCTGGCGGAAGCCGCGCAGGTGCTGACCTTCGGTTTTGGCGACACCGTCTGCAATGCCGGCGAAGCGGCGCCGGGCTTGTTTGTCGTCAAGTCCGGCTCGGTGCGCGTGTTCAACGAGGAGCACGGCAAGGAAATCAGCATGGGCGTGCGCAAGGCCGGCGAGGTCTTTGCCGATATTGCGCTGCTGCGCGACTACCGCCATGAGTCGTCGGTGCGCGCCTCGGGCAAGACCGAGCTGCTGATGATCCCGCGCAGCGTGGGCGAGCCCGTGGTGGCGGGCAACCCGGCGGCGCTTGCGTTTATCACCAGCTATGTCGCGATCAGTTCGGCCGGCGGCTTTGTCGCGCGGCTCTTCGACTTGCGCGGCAAGCTCGACAAGCAGGAGCTGGAAGACGCCGTGCGCAGCGTCGGCGTCAAGCGCGTGGCGGCCGGCAAGGAGATCCTGAAGCAGGATGGGCGCGAGGACCGCCGCCTCTATGTGGTGCGCCAGGGCACGGTGCGCATCGTGCGCAGCGAGGAGGGCAGCGAGTTCCCGCTGGCGACGCTGGGGCAGGGCGATATCTTCGGCGAGCGCGCCTGCGTGATGCGGCAGGAGCAGCTGGCCTCGGCCATCGCCGAGACCGACGTGCGCCTGCTGGTGATTCCCGAGAAGACGGTGCAGCTGATCCTGGAGCGCAACCCGCGCCTGCGCGAGGTGCTGGAAGAGCGCATCCGCGTGCTGGACCGCGAGCTGCATCGGCAGAAGAAGCTGGCCGAACGGCGCAAGCGCCCGGTGCTGCTCGACCTGCATTCCAAACCGGAGTTGGGCGAGAAGCTGATCCGCCGCTTTGCGCTGGTGGAGCAGGCCGAGGAGATGGATTGCGGCGCGGCCTGTCTGGCGATGATCTGCCGGCACTACGGCATCCCGATGACGCTGGGCAAGCTGCGCGAGCTGGCCAACGTGACCACCCATGGCGCCACGCTGGACAGCCTGGCACGCGCCGGCGAATCGCTCGGCTTCACCACGCGCGGGGTGCAGTGCACGCGGGATTCGCTGATGGGCTTCGAGCTGCCCTTTATCGTGCACTGGGAGGGCTACCACTACGTGGTGGTGTACGGGATCTCGTCGCGCTGGGTGTGGGTGGCCGACCCGGCCATCGGCTTCCGCAAGATGAGCGCGGAGGAGTTCGAACGCGGCTGGAGTGGCACCTGCCTGCTGTTCAGGCCGGGCGAGAGCATGACCCAGCTGTCGGTGTCGCGCTCGCCGTGGCTGCGCTTTATCGGCTACCTGGCACCGTACCGGAAGATCCTGGCGCACCTGTTCCTGGCCACCTTCGTGATCCAGATGCTGGGGGTGGTGCCGCCGCTGATTATCCAGAACATCCTGGACGGCGTGGTGGTGCACCAGAACGTGGGGCTGCTGCACCTGCTGATTGTGGGGCTGATCATCTCCAGCGTGTTCTCGCAGCTGATGGCGACCATCCGCGCGTATCTCGCCAACTTCATGGTGCGCAACATGGACTTCGCCATGATGTCGCACTTCTTCAAGCACACGCTGGCGCTGCCGCTGTCGTTCTTTGCCAAGCGCAAGACCGGCGACATCTTCGCGCGCTTCCAGGAGAACCAGACCATCCGCGCCTTCCTGACCGAATCGACGGTGACCACGGCGCTGAACATGCTCATGGTGTTTATCTACTTCACCATCATGTTCCTCTACAACGTCAAGCTGACGCTGCTGCTGATCGCCTTCGTGATCCCGATCGCGGCGCTGACGGTGGTGGTGACGCCGAAGGTCAAGACCTATGCGCGCGAGGTGTTTTCGGCGTCGACCGATGCCAAGGCCTACCTGATGGAGACGCTGGGCGGCGCCGAGACCGTCAAGGGCATGGGCATCGAGCGCCCGGTGCGGCTGCGCTGGGAGCGCAAGTACGCCAAGGCGCTGGACGCCCAATACCGGGCGCAGGCCTTCCATATCCTGGTGGGGCTGGTGAGCCAGCTGCTCAACGCCGCCACCACCATCGCAGTGCTGTGGGTGGGCGCGACGCTGGTGCTGGAGCGTGAGCTCACCATCGGCCAGCTGATTGCCTTCAACGCCTTCATGGGCAGCGTGCTGGCGCCGCTGATGGGGCTGGTGGCGTTATGGGGCCAGCTCAACGATGCCGCCGTGGCGATGGAGCGCCTGGGCGACGTGCTCGACCTGGAGCCCGAGCAGAAGCCGCAGGACGTACTGTCGCGCGTGATGCTGCCCGACCTGCAGGGCGAGATCGTGATGAAGGACCTGTACTTCCGCTACGGCGGCGAAGACACGCCCTACGTGCTGGAGAACATCAGCTTCGCCATCCGGCCGGGCGAGATGGTGGCCATCGTCGGGCGCAGCGGCTCCGGCAAGACCACGCTGGCCAAGTTGCTGGTGGGCTTCTACAAGCCCACCGAGGGCTCGATGTCGGTGGACGGCTACGACCTGAACGTGATCGACGCGGCGTTCTACCGCGCGCAGGTGGGCTACGTGATGCAGTCCAACCTGCTGTTCTCGGGCACCATCGCCGAGAACATCGCCTGCGGCGACGACAGCCCAGACCGGCGCCGTATCGAGGAGGTGGCGCGCATGGCCGACGCCCACGCCTTTATCAGCAAGCTGCCGCTGGGCTACGAGCAGGTGGTGGGCGAGCGTGGCATCGGGCTTTCCGGCGGGCAGATCCAGCGCCTGTGCATCGCCCGCGCGCTGTACCACGACCCGCGCCTGCTGGTGTTCGACGAGGCCACCTCGGCGCTCGACACGCAGTCAGAGAGCAACATCCTGGCCAATATGCAGGAGATCCTGCGCGGGCGCACCGCGGTCATCATCGCGCACCGGCTCAGCACCATCATGCAGGCCGACAAGATCCTGGTGCTGTATGAAGGCGCCATCGTCGAGCAGGGCCGGCATGAGGAGCTGATCGAGCGCAAGGGCATGTATTTCCAACTGGTGCAGAAGCAACTGAGCGCAGCATGAAGCTATACAACCAGGGTGCCACCCCCGCCTCGGCCACCTCGCCGGTGTCGTTCGCCGGCCTGATCGAGAAGATCGAGATCCTGCGCTCCACGCTGCGCTGGTCGTCGCGGCTTGACCGGCCGGAGATCGAGAAGCTGCTCAAGCAGGCCACCACGCTGCGCGACGAGGTGATGGGGCTGTCGCACAAGGAGCGCTTCGTGCAGGCGGCGTCGGCCGAGGCCGCCCCGCCGCAGGAGGAAGTCGAGCGCATGCCGCGCGAGCGCCGTCAGGCATTGATGGAGCGCAGCTTTATTTTCGAAGGCACCTTCGGCGACAACCCCAAGTTGTTGGAGGCGCTGGAGATTGCCGAGAAGGCGGCGCCGACCGACCTGCCGGTGCTGATCGATGGCGAGAGCGGCACCGGCAAGGAGCTGATGGCCAAGGTGATCCATGCCAACGGCTCACGCACTGACAAGCCGTTTATCTCAGTCAATTGCGGCGCCATCCCCGACAGCCTGCTCGAATCCGAGCTGTTCGGCCACAAGAAGGGCGCCTTCACCGGCGCCAGCAACGACCGCCGCGGCAAGTTCGAGAGCGCGCATACCGGCACCATCTTCCTGGACGAGATCGGCGAGCTGCCGCTGACCGGCCAGGTCAAGCTGCTGCGCGTGCTGGAAGCGCACGAGATCCAGCGCGTGGGTTCGGACGAGGCGATCTCGGTCGATACGCGCATCGTCGCGGCGACCAACAAGGACCTGCGCCGCATGAGCCAGGCCGGCACCTTCCGCGAGGACCTGTTCTACCGCCTGAGCGTGATCCACGTCAGCCTGCCGTCGCTGCGCGAGCGGCGCGACGAGATCCCGCTGCTGGTGTCGTACTTCAGTGACGAGGCCGCCGGCATGCTCAAGCGCCGGCCGCTCAAGCTGACGCCGCGGCTGCGCGACTTCCTGCTGCACTACGACTACCCGGGCAATATCCGCGAGCTGCGCAACCTGCTGTACCGGCTGAGCTGCCTGGCCGGCGACACCGCCGACCTGGCCCATCTGCCGCAGGATATCCGGCCGAAACCCGCCGCGCTGGCGGTGGTCGGCGCGGGCACGGCAGCCGCGGACATCACCATGGCGACGTCGCTGAGCGAGGCCAAGCGCGCCGCCAGCGACGAGGCCGAGCGGGCCTTCCTCGAGCGGGGCTTGCAGGAAGTCGGCGGCACCGTCGCCGAACTGGCGCGGCGCTTCGACATGAACCGCTCGCACCTGCAGATGCTGCTGAAGAAGCACGGCATCCACTCGAAGGACTTCCGCGCCAGCCGGCAGGCCGAAGGCGGCAAGGGGTAGCAAGGGGCAGGGGGCCCGAGGCTGCTGGGGGTCGTGCCTTCAGGCGTCCAGTTCGGGATTGACCAGCGTCTTGTCTGAGCCGTAGGGGTCCGCCGCACGCAGCACCACCACCGACACGTTGTCGCGGCCGCCGGCATCAAGCGCCATCTGCACCAGCGTCGGCGCGGCCTGCGCAACATCCTGCTGTGCTAGCACCGCCGCGATGTCGTCATCGTCGACCTCGTTGCTCAGGCCATCGCTGCACAGCAGGTAGACGTCGCCATCGGCCACCTCGGTCAGCAGTTGCTCCGGCGCCAGCGTCGGGGCCGCGCCGACGGCGCGTGTGATGGTGTTCTGCGCGGGATGGTGGCGCGCCTCTTCCGGGGTGATCAGCCCGCGCGCCAGTAGGCGCTCGACCTGGTTATGGTCGCGCGTGAGGCGGGCGAACTGGCCGCCACGCAGCCGGTACAGGCGGCTGTCGCCGGCCCACACGCAGGCGCATCGGCGATCGCCCGCCAGCAGCACCACCACCGTGCTGCCGATGCAGCGCACGCCCAGGCGCGCCGCTTCATCGACCAGTGCCAGGTTCACGCCCTGCAGCGCCGCGCGCGTGGCGTCGACCCGGTCTTCCAGTCGGGGGTGCGGCGGCAACGTGGCCAGCGCCTGGACCACGGCCTGGCTGGCGAAGTCCCCCACGGCATGGCCGCCCATGCCGTCGGCCACCGCCCACAGGCCCTGGCTGGGCAGGTCCAGGCAAGCGTCCTCGTTGCGTTCGCGCACGCGCCCGACGTCCGTGCATGCGGCCGAGGTCCACTGGAAGTGCGAGTCGAAACCCAATCTTGTCTCCGGTCCGCGTGAAGCCCCGGACTAGCCGGGGCGCTGCCACGGCGGCGCTGGCCCTCAGATCAGCATCAGATCAGCCGGCCGTCGTTCCTCGCGCCCTGGTCGCCCAGGACATTGATATTGGCGTTTGGCGCGTTGTTGCGGATATCGATGTTCTGGAACTGGTTGTTCATTTGATCAGCATAGAAGCTGTAGTTGATCTCGTAAAAGATGATCACTGTCCCGAGCGGCAGCGCAGACGAGGGCACGAACGGGCGGATCCACCCGAATACCGGCTGCCCGCCGGCGCCGCGCACACCGGCCATGGGCGGGTGCGGTACCGGTATTGAGCAAGGCGCGTGCCACAGCATGGCGCGGCAGGCCTCGCCGCGCGCGGCGAATGGTGCCAGCCAGCCAACAGATCGGCCGCCATGCAGTTGGCTGCCATCCGACAGTCCATCCCCTCCAAAACCCTCGGATTCCCGCCAAACCATTGCCCTGCCGTCGCTCCCTGGTGTTGGCATGGTTGATGCGGGTGGTCTGGCATAGAGCAGCAATGCCTGCAGCAACCAGACAGACCGAGGCCAGCCATGAACATCCAGGAACAACAAGAACGCGCTACCGGCGGCGACGATCGCTTCGCCGACCCGCTGCCGCTCGGCGCCCACCTGGTCACCGATCGCCACGGCTACGCCCATCATGGGATCTATGCCGGCGCCGGCCGCGTCATCCACTACGCCGGTTTCGCCCGCTCCCTGCAAGCCGCGCCGGTTGAAGAAACTACCCTTGAAGCCTTCGCCGCCGGTTTCGGCATCGCCGTCAGGCCGGAACCCTGCGCCCGCTTCGCCGGCCGCCAGGCCGTCGAACGCGCCCGTTCCCGCGTGGGCGAAAACGCCTACCACTTGCTGACCAACAACTGTGAGCATTTCTGCTCCTGGTGCCTGTCCGGCGAAAGCCGCAGCGAGCAAGTGGAAACATGCATGCGCCGCCCGCGCGCCGCGCTGCACATCGGCTGGCTGCTGCTGGGCGCGCTGCTGCAAGCCCAACTGGGCGGCCTGAACCTGGGCCTGAGCCTCGCCTGAAGCGCGCGGCCATCACCGAATCAAGGAGACTGCCATGTCCGGACTGATCGACTGGGAACTGCGTTGCAACCTGCGCGGACAAGCCTGCCACCGCAGTTGCGCCACTGCCGCCGCCAGTTGCGCCCGCGGCCGCCACCGGCCGGGGCGCCGCGCCCTGCGCCATGCCGGCCGGCCGACGCGCCTGCCATCGTCCGGCCGCCTTGCCGGGCGAGGCCGCCGGGACGGGTCCACCATCGCGGGCGAGCCGGGCAGTTGCGGATTTTGATATACTCCGGGCCGTCTCCAGGATCACCGCGCCCGCGGTTCCCGATCCTGACGGTCCTGTCCCTCGCCGTAGTTCAATGGATAGAACGAGCGCCTCCTAAGCGCTAGATACAGGTTCGATTCCTGTCGGCGGGACCACAGCCAGGGCTTTCCCCCAAAACCCCCCTCAAACACGTCGGCGCAAGCTCCCGATCTTTGCCAGGCGGTTCCATTTTTTTCTCCCGCGACATACCGCCATACAAGATTTGGCGGCCGCCCTGCGCGAGGCGCAAGTTGGCAACGCTCCCCCTTCACGGCCGGTATCGGCAGCTTGCTGCCTTGACAGATGCTGTCAACGAGAAGCATTCTCAACACGTTACGGAATGTTACGACAGTGGCACGATCGATAGCTGTGCGATGCTGGTAGCTGCCAATCCCGAGGCAATGTGATGGCTATCCCGCCGCTGTTTTGGCGATTTTTGCCGAAGAAGGCGGAAAATGTGGATCAAAGCGGACCCGCCCGCTGGGGCTTCGGGCGAACCCTCATGGGTGGTTCTGTAATTTGCTGTAATGATTGAATGCTAGTCTGGCAACAAAGGAATGCCGGCGGTGGAGAAAGAATTGCGAGTGCTGTTCACGAACTTTCACCGGGGAAACGGTGGAGGGCATGACACCTATGTCATCAACCTGCTGGCAGGGCTGGCGCCGGCACATGAAGTGACCGTGGCGGCTCCCCGGACCAGCCGTCTGTTCCGGCTTGCCAGTGGGCACGCAGACGTCGAGGTGGCGGCGGTTGATTTTGCGCCGAGAGGCCTGCGCTGGCTGCGCGAGTTGTGGGCGCTCTGGCGGATCATCACCCTTGGGCGCTTCGATATCATCCATGTCAACGGTTCAGCCGATCACAAGCTGGTCATGCTCGTGCGCCTGGTTGCCTTGCGCCGGCCGCGCGTTGTCTATACAAAGCACAACGATCACCGCAGCAACAGTGTCGGCAACTGGCTGCGCGCGTGCCTTGGTACCCACCATGTGATTGCGGTCAGCGACTATGTCGCCCGGAAGCTGCGTACCTCCCCGTACAGCCGTGTGCCGGTGACCACCGTGTCCCATGGCATCGACATGGGGCACTTTGCACCGCCGGCGCCGGCGGAGGCCGATGCGCTGCGGGCGCGATACTTCGGTGCCGGCTCGGCATGCACGGTCTTCGTCAGTACCGCGGGTACCCGCTACGAGAAGGGCTGGACGGACCTGCTGGAAGCCGTTGCACAATTGCCCGCCCACTTGCGTAGTGGTGTGCGTGTGATCCTGGCTGGCGAAGCGCCCTTGCCATGCATGACGGGGAAGGTCGCGGCGCTGGGACTCGGCGATCAGGTCGTTTTTACGGGCTTGCTGGACGATGTTCGCCCCACCCTGGCGGCAGGGCATACCGCCTTTGTGCTGTCGCGGAGCGAGACGTTGTCGTTTGCCTGCCGCGAAGCCATGGCGATGGGCCTGCCGGCACTGGTTTCCGATGCCGGCGGCCTGCCTGAGAACGTGACCGACGGGCAGGACGGCTGGGTGGTGCCATGCGCCAACATCGCGGCACTACGGGCGCGGCTGGAGCAAATCCTGTCGGCGCCTGAGCGGCTGGCCGAGATGGGTGAGGCTGCCCGGTCAAAGAGTCGGGCGTACTTTGGCATGGATACCTTCGTCGCCGGCACACTCGCCGTGTACCACGCGGTTCTCGAGCCGGGAGCGCGGCCTCAACCCCTGCCAGCCGCGCTGACCCAGAGCCCCAGCCAGTAACCGCGCGCTTCGCCCGTCATGTCGATCCCGATCCTGACCTATCACCAGATTGATATCGTGCCGCCCCACGGCGCGCCGTTTCGTGGCCTGACCGTCAGTCCCGCGCAGTTCCGCCAGCAGATCGCCTGGATGCGCCGGCTGGGCTATCGCGGCCTGTCGATGCGCGAACTCATGCCCTATGTTCGGGGCGAGTCTACCGGCAAAGTGTTCGGGATCACGTTTGACGACGGATTCCGCAATGTCCACCGGCATGCGCTGCCCGTCCTGGCGGAGTTCGGCTTTAGTGCCACCAATTACTTTGTGTCCGGCCAGATCGACGGCAGCAATGTCTGGGACGCCAGCCAAGGCGTGCCGCCTGCTCCGCTGATGAACGCCGAAGAGGTGCGGGAATGGGCCCGCCTCGGCCAGGAGGTTGGCGCCCATACGGTCGACCACGTGCACCTGCCGGCATTGCCGCTGGCGGAAGCCCGCCGGCAGATTGAAACCTCCAAGGCAGCGCTGGAGGCCTTGGTGGCGATGCCGGTCACGGCGTTTTGCTACCCTTATGGCGAACAGCAGGCGGTGCACCGGGAAATGGTGCGCGAGGCCGGCTACAACAACGCCACGCTGACGCAGCGCGGGCTGGCGCGTGCCGATGACAACCCTTTCGGCCTGCCGCGTGTCCATGTGCATTGCGGCACTAACCTGTTCCGCTTCCTGCAGAAATGCCTGACGCGGCATGAGGACAAGCGGCGGGGCGACTGATCTGCCGGGACAACATGCCGTTGCCCAACAATCCTCCAATCTCCGGAGAGCTCGCCATGGAACTGAAATACAAGGGCCGAGAGATCTCAATCCAGGCCAAAAAGGACGCGAGCGGCCAGTGGGACTGGTCATATGGCATCCGCGGTCACGGACACCGGCGCAACACTGGGGCGCTTGCTCCTTCGGAATCGGTCGCGATCGATAACGCCTATGCGTCCGCGAAACGGGAGATTGACCAGGCCACTTCAGGCGACGCCAACGACTAGTATTTCCTGAGCTCTCACTGGTGGAGAAAGACATGGATCTCCAAGGGTTCACGTATTACCGCGACCACTGGTATGAAGCATCGGCAACGTCCCTTGGCGTTGGCGGGCCCTGGCAAGGTGAGGTGACCATCTGCGCGAAAGCGGCAGATGGAGCGCCGCTCAAGGTCTTCGATCACCATCTTGTTCCGGGCCAGTTCTTCAGCGAAGGCGAGGCATGGCAGCATGCCTCGGACTGGGCCAGGACGCAGATCGATGCGCGCTTTGGCTAGCACGCGCACCAGCCGCTGCGCCGGTGCTCACGCCTCACTGCGCTCGGCGATCAGTACGTTGGCAGGAATCTTCAGGTCACGGTGCAGCCGCCGAATCATGGCCAGACTCAGGGCGCGCTTGCCATTGAGCACTTCAACTGCATATACGCGGTTTAGGTTACCCAGGTAGGGTTGCATGTCGCCCACGATCAATGCGCGCTCGTCTTCGAAAACAGCTGAATGACGGCGACGCCGGCAATAATCAGACCAATCCCAGCGCAAGCCGCCAGGTCCGGCACCTGCCGGTACAGCACCACCGCGATCAGCGACACCAGCACGATCCCGGCCCCGCTCCAGATCGCATAGGCAATCCCCACCGGCACTGTCCGCATCACCAGCATCAGCAAATAGAACGCCGCCACATAGCCGGTCACGACCAGCACGCTGGGGACCAGCCGCGTAAAGCCTTGTGACGCCTTCAGGCTGCTGGTGGCGATGACTTCGGCGACGATGGCGAGGGCGAGGAGCAGGTATCCGTTCATGAGAGCGCACAAATGGGTGGGCCGAAATGGGCCGAAGCCGGCATCTTAGCGCCCCCGCATGTTGCGCCAAAGCCGCGTCCCTCCCTTGCGGTGGTTGTGCAAAGCGGCAATGGGGGATTGAATGTGGCTATAAAGGCGAAAACAAGCGGGCGCATGGCCGGCCCGCGGCACAAGAAAGTCCTACAAGGCAGTCGCGGTAGTCAGCCCGACCAAGCCGGCACGAACCTCACGATGCCGGCGGCGGGCATGGGGTAAGGGGAGCGGTATGCATCACAATGGCATCGACGGCACGTCCGCCTGGACGTCTTCGCAGTCCGGGGACGGGGAGCCCGCACCGGACGCGAATCCGTGGCAGGACACCATCGCCGCGGCGGACCACGCACTGGAAGAGGCCTCGCGCATCCAACGCGGCGTGCAGCACAACCTGAAGCTGTTGCAGGAAGTGCGGTCGCTGCGCGAGGAGTTGCGCAAGGCCCATGCGGAGGTCGATCGCTATCGGGGCATGCATGCCCGGGTGGTGGTCAGCATGCGCCAGCTGGACGACGACCATATGGGGGAAATGAGCCGGCTCCAGGCGGCGAGCGAGATGCTGCAGGTGCGCCATCGCGTCTACAAGCTGATGGCCGAGCACTACGCGCGCGTGGCCTTGAACCTGGATCCGGAAACCTTCGCGGCCCACCGCGACCGCGTGCTGCAGCATGTCTTGTTCCAGCGCCGCAGGGGCGTGTCGCCCGACCATATCAGCTACGCGGACGTGGCTTTCCTGATGCTCTAGCGCCTCAAGCGCGATGCTCAGGCGGCGCGCTGGCGCAGCACGTGGAACGCCAGCATGCCGCCCACCACGCCCCAGAACGCAGAGCCGACACCCGCCAGGGTCATGCCGGACGCCGTGATCATGAAGGTCAGCAGCGCGGCTTCGCGCTCAGCCGGAATTTGCATGGCCACGGTCAGGCCGTTGGCGATTGAGCCCATCAGCGCGAACGCGGTCACACCCACCACCAGCGCTTGCGGAAAGGCGGTAAACAGCGCCGCGATGCTGGCGGCCAGCGTGCCCGCGACCAGGTAGCCCACGCCGCAGACCACGGCCGCGGTATACCGGCGGTTGCGGTCGGGGTCGGCCTGCGGGCCGGTGCAGATGGCGGCGGTGATCGCCGCTAGGTTGACGCCGTGCGAGCCGAACGGCGCCAGCACGGCCGAGGTCAGGCCGGTGATCGAGATCAGGCGCGAGGCCGGCACGTGGTAGCCGTCGGCTTGCAGCACGGCCAGCCCGGGGATGTTCTGCGAGGCCAGCGCCACGATGAACAGCGGAACCGCCATGCTGACCAAGGCCGACAGCGAGAACGCCGGCGTGGTCCACACCGGCACCGCCAACGCCAGCCGCACGCCCGAGAAATCGAGCTGGCCGAGCACGCTGGCGATCACCGCTCCCGTCAGCAGCACCCCTGGCACCGCATAGGCCGGCCACAGCCGCCGCCCGAGCAGGTAGGCGGCGAACATCGCCAGCAGCAGCACGATCTGGTGCTGCGCCTGCACGAACACATCCACGCTGATGCGGAACAGGATGCCGGCCAGCAGGGCAGAGGCGATGCTGGCCGGCAGGGCGCGCATCAGCTTGTCGAACCAGCCGGTCATGCCGGCCGCGGCCATCATCAGCCCGGCCAGCAGGAAGGCGCCGATGGCTTCCGCGTAGGGCACGCCGGGCAGGCTGGCGATCAGCAGCGCGGCGCCGGGCGTGGACCAGGCCACCACGATCGGCACGCGCAGCGCCAGCGACAGGCCGATGGTGGTGATCCCCATGCCCATCGACAGCGCCCAGATCCAGGAGGAGATCTGGGCATCGGTCAGGTGGGCGGCGTGGCCGGCCTGGATCATCAGCACCAGCGAACTGGTATAGCCGGTGAGCGTGGCGACCAGCCCGGCGACGAGCGCAGACACGGACAGGTCGGACAATTTCAGTGAAGCGGTGGTCATGAGGTTGGCGGCAGGCCATTGGCACGGCCGACATCTTCGCATGAGTGCCTTGGCCGTACCAATTTGCCGCGGCGGCGTCCGGAAATCGCGGTTGACGGGGCTTTCCCTTACGGACTTTTCCGACTGGAGCGGGCAGGGGGGCGTTGTTATGCTGGTTTCGTGCCTTGCGAGCAGGGCACCGAGGAGAGACTCTTGGGCCCGCAGTGCGCGGGCCCTTCTTTTTTGGGGCCAGCCTTGGCCCGGCCCCGGTCGTCTACAATGCGGGCTGCCGTGCCACGCCAGCCCTGGCTGCCAGGCCGTCCCTCCTTTCTCTCGTCGTCTCGTCTTTCTCCCATGGCCCTGTTTTCCATTACCGACGCCCAGCTTGCCTTCGGGCACGTGGCCCTGCTCGATCACACCGACTTTTCGCTGGAGGCCGGCGAGCGCGTGGGTTTGATCGGGCGCAACGGCTCGGGCAAGTCCTCGCTGCTGAAGATCGTGGCGGGGCTGTCGGCGCCGGACGACGGGCTGATCGCGCGCCAGAGCGGCGTGACCAGCGCCTACGTGCCGCAGGAGCCGCAGTTCGAGGCGGGCATCACCGTGTTCGACGCCGTCTCCCAGGGCATGGGCGATGCGCACGACCTGCTGGTGCGCTACGAGGCCGCCGCCGACCGTGTGGCCGAGAGCCACGACGACGAAGCCGCGCTGGCCGAATTGCATCGGCTGCAGTCCGAGTTGGACGCCGCCGGCGCCTGGCAGTTGCGCACCCGCGTCGAAACTACGCTGGCACGGCTGGGGCTGGATTCGCACACGCGCGTCGAGGCACTGTCCGGCGGCCTGCAGAAACGCGTGGCGCTGGCGCAGGCGCTGGTGGCCGAGCCCGACATCCTGCTGCTGGATGAACCTACCAACCACCTCGACGTGGAAGCGATCCGCTGGCTGGAAGACCTGCTGCTGGGCTTTCGCGGCAGCGTGCTGCTGATCACTCACGACCGCGCCTTCCTCGACCGCGTGGCCACGCGCATCATCGAACTGGACCGCGGCCGGCTGGTGTCCTTCCCCGGCAACTTCGCCGCCTACCAGGCGCGCAAGGAAGAGATGCTGGCGGCCGAGCAGGTCGAGCAGGCCAAGTTCGACAAGCTGCTGGCGCAGGAGGAAGTGTGGATCCGCAAGGGGGTGGAGGCGCGCCGCACGCGCAGCGTGTCGCGCATCCAGCGGCTGGTGGCGATGCGCAACGAGCGCGCCGCGCGCCGTGAAGTCCAGGGTAACGTCAAGCTGGAGGTGTCACAGGCCGACCGCTCCGGCAAGATCGTGTCGGAGCTGACCGGCGTCAGCAAGGCCTATGGCGACAAGGTGGTGGTGCGCGACTTCACCGCCACCATCATGCGCGGCGACAAGGTCGGCCTGATCGGCCCCAACGGCGCCGGCAAGACCACGCTGCTGCGGCTGATCCTGGGCGAACTGGCGCCGGACAGCGGCACCGTGCGCAATGGCAGCAACCTGCAGGTAGCGTACTTCGACCAGATGCGCACCGCGCTGGACCTGGAGCGCTCGCTGGCCGACACCATCAGCCCGGGCAGCGACTGGGTCGAGGTCAACGGCCAGCGCAAGCATGTGATGAGCTACCTGGGCGACTTCCTGTTCGCGCCGGAACGTGCGCGCTCGCCGGTCAAGTCGCTGTCTGGCGGCGAGCGCAACCGGCTGCTGCTGGCGCGCCTGTTTGCGCGCCCGGCCAATGTGCTGGTGCTGGACGAGCCCACCAACGATCTTGATATTGACACGCTGGAACTGCTGGAAGAACTGCTGCAGGACTACAGCGGCACCGTGTTCCTGGTTTCGCACGACCGCGCATTCCTGGACAACGTGGTGACCTCGACCCTGGCCGCCGAGGGCGATGGCGTGTGGCGCGAGTCGGTGGGCGGATATTCCGACTGGGTCGAGCAGTCGGCCCGCAGCGCGGCGCTGCAGGCCGCGCGCAAGCCGGAGCAGAAGGCGGCGGAGCCGGTAAAGGGCAAGGACTCGCGCGAGGCGCGCGGCGCCAACCGGACCGTCAAGCTGTCGTACAAGGAACAGCGCGAGCTGGACGGCCTGCCGGAGCGCATTGCCGCGCTGGAAACGGAGCAGAAGGCGATCTCGGCGCAGCTGGAAGACGGTTCGCTCTATGTCAGCGATGCGCCCAAGGCCGTGCAGCTGGGCACCCGGCACGACGAGATCGAGATGGAACTGCTGGAAGCGCTGGAGCGCTGGGAAGTGCTGGAAGCGAAGTCGAAGGGCGAGGGCGTGTGAGCGCCTGGCTGCGTCACCCGCACCACGCCAACACCATATTGGTCAGATCGACCATAAAACCCGGCCGCAGGTAGCCCACGAACCCCAGCGCCAGCAGCCCGGCCAGCACCGCCAGCCCGGCTGCCTTCGCCACGCGGACGCGGGCCGCTGTCATCATGCCGCCGCCGGCTGCGCGCGCACCAGCGCCTGCTCGCGGATCGGCAGGTTCACCAGCGCGGCCACCACGCCCAGCGCGATCGAGATCAGCCACACCGTGTTGTAGCCGCCGGTGCGGTCATAGAGGTAGCCGCCCAGCCAGGCCCCCAGGAAGCTGCCGATCTGGTGCGAGAAGAACACCACGCCCGACAGCATTGACAGGTATTTCACGCCGAACACCTGGGCGATGATGCCGTTGGTCAGCGGCACCGTGGACAGCCACAGGAAGCCCATCAGCGCCGCGAACACCCAGGTGCTGGCCACCGTCAGCGGCAGCAGCAGGTAGCCGGCGATCACCACCGAGCGCGTCACATAGATGGCGGACAGCAGGTAGCGCTTGGGCAGGCGCTGGCCCAGCGCGCCGGCGGTATAGGTGCCGAATACATTGAACAGCCCGATCAGCGCCAGCGCCACGACGGCGACTTTCGGGTCGGTCAGGCCCTGGTCCTTCAGGTACGGCGCCAGGTGCACGCCGATAAACACCACCTGGAAGCCGCACACGAAGTAGCCCAGCGTCAGCAGCTGGAAGTTGCGGTTGCCGAAGGCTTCGTGCACGGCCTGGCCGATGGTCTGGTGGTGGCCGCCGGTGTGGGCCGCTTCGCGCGGCTCGCGCAGTGTCAGCGCCAGCGGCAGCATCACGCAGGCCATCAGCGCCATCACGTACAGCGCGTTCTGCCAGCCCAGGCCGGAGATCAGGCCCTGTTCTACCGGGATCATCAGGAACTGGCCGAACGAGCCCGCGGCGGCGGCGATGCCCATGGCCCAGACCCGCTTCTCGGGGCTGGCCACGCGGCCGATCACGCCGTAGACGATGCTGTAGGTGGTGCCGGACTGGGCGATGCCGATCATCACGCCGGCGCCGGTGGCAAAGGCGGTGCCGCTGGTGGCCAGTGCCATCACCACCAGCCCGGCCACGTACAGCGCCACGCCGACCAGCATGATGCGCAGCGCGCCGAACTTGTCGGCCAGCGCCCCGGCAAAGGGCTGGCTGGCGCCCCACATCAGGTTCTGCAGCGCCAGGGCAAAGGCGAAGGTCTCGCGGTTCCAGCCATGGGCCTGCGTGATCGGCAGGTTGAACAGGCCGAAGCCGTGCCGGATGCCCATTGAAAGCGTGACGAGCAGCCCACCGCACACGAGGACGGTGGTCAGGGAGAGTTGTCGGTTCTGCATGTCTTGGCTCGGTGTGCGGCAGTCCCGCCGGGTAGGGCGGCGCCGACAGGGATTGTGTGTGCTTGTTGTTGTCCGTGCCGGGACGGCAATCAGGCTTGCCGGGGCCGGGTGGTGGCGAGTTTACTCCGGCTCGGGAAAACGCGTACTGCGCCGCCCGCGAGGCCGGCCGGGTTGGGGCGCCCTGGCAAAAAGTGGCTGCGGCCCGGCAAAGCGGCGCCGGCGCGGGCTGGTAGGGCGAGCGCCTTTTTGGCGGGATTGCCGTCGCCCGCTTCCATTACAATGCAGTGCCCGGTGCCCCGGCGCGTGCACAGTTGTGCGCCTCGTGGCAGCCGGGACCATCACTTTCGTAGCGACTCCATGGCGAGCAAAACCAGTCAGTACAGCGAATCTTCCATCCGGGTCCTGAAGGGCCTGGAGCCGGTCAAGCAGCGTCCCGGCATGTACACCCGGACCGACAACCCCCTGCACATCGTGCAGGAGGTGATCGACAACGCCTCGGACGAGGCCCTCGGCGGCCACGGCTCCGAGATCCTGGTGACCCTGCATCGCGACGGCAGCCTCAGCGTGGAGGACGACGGCCGCGGCATCCCGGTGGGCATCCATCCGGAAGAAGGCGTGCCGGTGGTCGAGATCGTCTTCACCCGGCTGCACGCCGGCGGCAAGTTCGACAAGGGCAAGGGCGGCGCCTATGCCTTCTCGGGCGGCCTGCACGGCGTGGGCGTGTCGGTGACCAATGCCTTGTCGACGCAGATGGACGTGACCGTGTGGCGCGACAGCATGTGCTCGACGCTGACCTTCTCCGGCGGCGACGTGACCGTGCCGCTGGCCTCGCGCAAGATCGAGCGTGGCGAGAAGAAAAGCGGCACCCGCGTGCAGGTGTGGCCGGATGCCAAGTATTTCGACTCGGCCGCGATCCCGCTGGCCGAGCTGCAGCGCCTGCTGCGCAGCAAGGCCGTGCTGCTGCCGGGCGTCAAGGTCACGCTGGTGACCGAGAAGACCGGCGAGCGCCAGACCTGGCAATACGACCAGGGGCTGAAGGGCTACCTGGTCGAGGCGCTGGCGCAGGGCAGTGGCGCCGAGCTGGTGATCCCGATGTTCGAGGGCGAGCATTTCGCTGACCCCGACGCCAATCCCGGCGAAGAAGGCTTTGCCGACGGCGAAGGCGCCTCCTGGGTGGTGGCATGGACCGAAGACGGCGCGCCGGTGCGCGAGTCCTACGTCAACCTGATCCCCACGCCGGCCGGCGGCACGCATGAATCCGGCCTGCGCGAAGGCCTGTTCCAGGCGGTCAAGAGCTTTATCGAGATGCACGCGCTGCAGCCCAAGGGCGTCAAGCTGATGAGCGAAGACGTGTTTGCGCGCGCCTCGTTCGTGCTCTCGGCCAAGGTGCTGGATCCGCAGTTCCAGGGCCAGATCAAGGAGCGCCTGAACAGCCGCGACGCGGTGCGGCTCGTGTCCACCTTCAGCCGCCCGGCGCTGGAGCTGTGGCTGAACCACCATGTCGAGTACGGCAAGAAGCTGGCCGAGCTGGTGATCCGCCAGGCGCAGGCGCGCACGCGCGCCGCGCAGAAGGTCGAGAAGAAAAAGGGCTCCGGCGTGGCCGTGCTGCCCGGCAAGCTGACCGACTGCGAGTCCACCGACGTGACCCGCAACGAGCTGTTCCTGGTCGAGGGCGACTCCGCCGGCGGCTCGGCCAAGATGGGCCGCGACAAGGAGTTCCAGGCCATCCTGCCGCTGCGCGGCAAGGTGCTCAATACCTGGGAGACCGAGCGTGACCGCCTCTTTGCCAACAACGAAGTGCACGACATCGCGGTGGCGATCGGCGTGGACCCGCACGGCGCCAACGACGAGCCCGACCTGTCCAACCTGCGCTACGGCAAGATCTGCATCCTGTCCGACGCGGACGTGGACGGCGCGCATATCCAGGTGCTGCTGCTGACATTGTTCTTCCGGCACTTCCCCAAGCTGATCGATACCGGCAACGTCTGTGTGGCGCGTCCGCCGCTGTTCCGCGTCGACGCGCCCGCGCGTGGCAAGAAGCCGGCGCAGAAGCTGTACGCGCTGGACGAAGGCGAGCTGCTGGCGATCCAGGACAAGCTGCTCAAGGACGGCGTCAAGGAAAACTCGTGGCAGATTTCCCGCTTCAAGGGCCTGGGCGAAATGAGCGCCGAGCAGCTCTGGGAAACCACCATGAACCCCGACACGCGGCGCTTGCTGCCCGTGTCGCTGGGCGAATTCGACCTGCCGCAGACCGTCGAGATGATGAATATGCTGATGGGCAAGGGCGAGGCCGCGCAACGCCGCAGCTGGCTGGAAGAGAAGGGCAACGAGGTCGAGGCCGATATCTGAGGGAAGTGAGCGGCACCTGGACGGTAAGCGTCGGCCGGGGATTGGGTAGATAATCCCCAGTTTCCCTGGCCGTCATTCCCGATGGTCGCCAACTGACAGCAATCCGGAACGCACGATGACGAAGAGAACTCCCGGCAAACCATGGCGCAAGGCGGCGGCGGCCGTCGTGGCGCTGGCCGGGCTCGCCTTCGTGCCGGCGGCGCATGCCGAGCTGTGGGGCTTTATCGATGCCGACGGCGTGGCGCACTTTGCCGACCAGAAGCTCGATGCGCGCTACAAGCTGTTCATGAAGGACGGCGGCAAGCTGGATACCGGGCGCCTGGCGGCGCGGCAGTCGCAGGCGGCCGCTGGCGCGGACATCGACCTGGAGCAGCACAAGCTGTACCGCTACGTCGTCAACCATCCCAATATCAAGACCGTCGAGCCGCTGATCCACCAGATCGCCGGCAAGCAGGACGTCGACCCGGCGCTGGTCAAGGCGGTGATGGCGGTGGAGTCGGGTTTCAACCCGGGCGCGGTGTCGCCCAAGGGCGCGATCGGCCTGATGCAGGTGATCCCCGACACCGGCGCGCGCTTCGGCGTGAGCGCCGATGCGCGCCGCACCGTCGAGCAGAAGCTGGCCGATCCACGCACCAATATCACCGCGGGCGTGCGCTACCTGAGCTGGCTGATGCAGCTGTTCCCGAACAACCTGGAGCTGGTGCTGGCTGCCTATAACGCCGGCGAGGGCGCGGTGCAGCGCTACAACAACCGCATTCCGCCTTACCCGGAGACCCGGCAGTATGTCAGCACCGTGCTGCAGTTTTACCGGCTGTACCAGCCGCAGCAGGGCGCGGTGCTCAAGCGCGCCAGCGCCAGCGCGAACGGCCCGCGCGTGAAGATGGTCATCGGCGGGCGCCGCCCCATGCCCTGACCGGCATACCCGAACAACAAGCAACCCGGCGCGCCGGCAGTTCAACGTGGCGCGCCGAATTCTTGCCTACCCATGGAACAACAAGACATCACGTTTCAACCTGAAGAGCCGGCCGATTCGCTGACGCTGGCGCGCTACGCCGAGCGCGCCTACCTTGACTACGCCGTCAGCGTGGTCAAGGGCCGCGCGCTGCCCGAGGTGGCCGACGGCCAGAAGCCGGTGCAGCGGCGCATCCTGTTCTCGATGCACGAGATGGGCCTGCGCGCCGACGCCAAGCCGGTCAAGTCCGCGCGCGTGGTCGGCGACGTGCTGGGCAAGTTCCACCCGCACGGCGACCAGTCCGCCTATGACGCGCTGGTGCGCCTGGCGCAGGACTTCTCGCTGCGCTACCCGCTGATCGACGGCCAGGGCAACTTCGGCTCGCGCGATGGCGACGGCGCGGCGGCGATGCGCTACACCGAAGCGCGCCTGACGCCGATCTCGCGGCTGCTGCTCGATGAGATCGACGAAGGCACGGTCGATTTCGCCCCCAACTACGACGGCTCGATGCAGGAGCCCAAGCTGTTGCCGGCACGGTTGCCGTTTGTGCTGCTCAACGGCGCCTCGGGCATCGCGGTGGGCATGGCGACCGAGATCCCGCCGCACAACCTGCGTGAGGTCGCCGCGGCCACCGTGGCGATGATCCGCAATCCCAATATCACGCTGGCCGAGCTGCTGGCGCTGATGCCGGGGCCGGACTACCCGGGCGGCGGCCAGATCATCTCGCCGGCGTCCGATATCGCCCAGATCTACGAAGGCGGCCGCGGCAGCCTGAAGGTGCGCGCGCGCTGGACCATCGAGGAGATGGCGCGCGGCCAGTGGCAGCTGGTGGTGACCGAGCTGCCGCCGAGCACCTCGGCGCAGAAGGTGCTGGAAGAGATCGAGGAAATCACCAACCCCAAGATCAAGACCGGCAAGAAGGCGCTGACGCAGGACCAGCAGCAGCTCAAGGCCGCCATGCTGGCGGTGCTGGACGCGGTGCGCGACGAATCCGGCAAGGACGCGCCGGTGCGGCTGGTGTTCGAGCCCAAGAGCAAGAACATTGGCCAGCAGGAGTTCATCCAGACGCTGCTGGCGCATACCAGCCTGGAATCCGGCGCGCCGATCAACCTGGTCATGATCGGCACCGACGGGCGTCCGCGCCAGAAGGGCCTGCGCGAGATCCTGTCAGAGTGGATCGCGTTCCGCTTCAACACCGTCACGCGCCGCACGCGCCACCGCCTGGGCAAGGTCGAGGACCGCATCCATATCCTCGAAGGCCGGATGCTGGTGCTGCTCAATATCGACGAGGTGATCCGCATCATCCGCGAGAGCGACGAGCCCAAACCGGCGCTGATCGAGGTCTTCGGCCTGAGCGACCGCCAGGCCGAGGACATCCTGGAAATCCGGCTGCGCCAGCTGGCGCGCCTGGAAGCGATCCGCATCGAGAAGGAACTGAAGGAGCTGCGCGAGGAGCAGGCCGATCTGGACGTGCTGCTCAAGTCCGAAACCATGATGCGCCGCCGCATCATCAAGGAGATCGAGACCGACGCCAAGCAGTACAGCCCGGAAGACAAGGACCCGCGCCGCACCCTGATCCAGGAAGAACGCCGCGCCGCGGCCGAAGTGCGCGTGGTCGACGAACCGGTGACTGTGGTGATGTCGCAGAAGGGCTGGGTGCGCACGCGCCAGGGCCATGGCCACGATGCGCAGCAGTTCACCTTCAAGGCCGGCGATGCGCTCTATGGCACCTTCGAATGCCGCACCGTCGACGTGCTGCTGGCCTTCGGCACCAACGGCCGGGTCTATTCCGTGCCGGTCGCCAGCCTGCCTGGCGGGCGCGGCGACGGGGTGCCCATCACCACGCTGATCGAGCTGCAGTCCGGCAGCCAGGTCGCGCATACCTTCGCGGGCGCTGCCGAGCAGCGCATGCTGATTGCCACCGCGGGCGGCAATGGCTTCCAGACCAGGGTGGGCGACATGATCAGCCGGCAGAAGGGCGGCAAGTCGTTCCTGACGCTCGATGACGGCGACACGCCGCTGGTGCCGGCGCCGCTGGGCGACGAGGCAACGCATGCGGCCTGCCTGTCCGGCAACGGCCGCCTGCTGCTGGTGGCGCTCGATGAAGTGAAGGTGCTGTCCGCAGGCGGGCGCGGCGTGATCCTGATGGAGCTGGAGCCCAAGGAGAAGCTGCTGCAGGCAGTGGGCGCCGGCGCGCCGGGACTGATGCTCTCGGGCGCGGGGCGCGGCGGCAAGCCGACTTCGCAGAAGCTGGCAGGCGTGGCCTTGCAGGCCTACGTGGGCAAGCGCGCGCGCAAGGGCAAGTCCATCGAGGCCAAGCTCAAGGAGCCGCGCATCGATCCGGTACGCGTGGAGCCGCCGGCCGGCAACTGAGTTCCCTGTTGGTTTGCTCCCTATCCCGCTTGCGGGAGAGGGAGCAAACCGTTGGCAGGTGCTGCGCCTGCAATTCCCGACATAAGGGAATGTAGCCGGTCCGAAATAACAAGAATCAAACAGCGCTCGCTTCGTCCCGCATGTCCGTCCCCCCGCTTTCCGATCTCGCCCCCGCGCCCGGTCCGCGCAAACTCTTCATCGAGTTTGCCCGCATGGGCCTGTCCGGCTTCGGCGGCGTGCTGCCCTTCGTGCGGCGCGCGGTGGTCGACCGCAACCGCTGGCTGGACGACCGCGACTTCGTCGAGCTGCTCAGCCTGGGACAGGTGCTGCCCGGCCCCAATGTGATCAACCTGGCGCTGATGCTGGGTCTGCGTTTTGCCGGCTGGCGCGGCGCGCTGGCCGCGTTCAGCGGGCTGGTGATGGTGCCGATGGGGGTGGTGATGGGTTTGATGCTGCTGTACCAGCACTACCAGGACGTCGCCGCGGTGCGGCGCATGCTGACCGGCATGACGGCGGTGTCGGCCGGACTGATGCTGGCCACCGGCTTCCGGCTGGCGCAGAGCCTGTCGATGACCGTGCGCAATGTGCTGATCGGCGCTGTCGCCTTTGTCACCATCGGCCTGCTGCGCTGGCCACTGGTGCCGGTGATGGCCGTGCTGGTGCCGCTGGCGCTGGTGTGGGAGTGGTGCATCGGCAAGGGCGCGCAGGCATGAGTCCGGGCGAAATCCTGGGCAGCCTGCTGGCCCATTTCGGCGTGCTGTCGCTGCTGGCGATCGGTGGCGCCAGCACCACGCTGCCCGACATGCACCGCTATCTGGTGGAGGCCAATGGCTGGCTGACCGATGCGCAGTTCTCGGCGATGTACGCGATCTCGCAGGCGGCGCCGGGGCCGAACATCCTGTTCGTATCGCTGTTCGGCTGGCAGGTGGCGGGGCTGGCCGGAGCGCTGACATCCATGCTCGGCATCTGCGGGCCATCGAGCCTGATCGCCTTGTGTTTCGAGTATTTCTCCGGGCGCTCGCCGCACGCACGCTGGCCGGGGTTGATCCGGCGCGCTCTGGCGGCGCTGACCATCGGCCTGATGTTCGCGTCGGGCTGGGTGCTGGCGCGCAGCGTCGACCTGCACTGGGCGGCGATGCTGGTCACCGCCGGCACGGTGCTGCTGATGCTGAAGACGCGGGTGCATCCGCTGGTGCTGGTGGCGCTCGGCGGCGCGGCCGGCCTGCTGGGGCTGGTCTAGCCCCGCCGTCCGGTCAGTCGACGCCGACAAAGCCCCCGGTCTGGTGCGCCCACAGCCGCGCATACAGCCCGCCGTGCGCCAGCAGTTGCGCGTGCGTGCCACTCTCGACGATATGCCCGTTGTCCAGCACCACCAGGCGGTCCATGCGCGCGATCGTCGACAGCCGGTGCGCGATGGCGATCACCGTCTTGCCCTGCATCAGCGTTTCCAGGCTCTCCTGGATCGCCGCTTCCACTTCCGAATCCAGGGCCGAGGTGGCTTCGTCCAGGATCAGGATCGGCGCATTCTTGAGCAGCACGCGCGCGATGGCAATGCGCTGGCGCTGCCCGCCTGACAATTTCACGCCGCGCTCGCCGACCTGCGCCTCCAGCCCGGTATTGCCGTGGGCGTCGACCAGGTGCGGGGTGAATTCGTCGGCGCGGGCGCGGTGCAGGGCTTCGGCCAGTTCAGTTTCGGTGCTGGCGGGCTTGCCGTAGCGCAGGTTGTCGCGGATCGACCGGTGCAGCAGCGAGGTGTCCTGCGTGACCATGCCGATCTGTGCGCGCAGGCTTTCCTGCGTGACCGCGGCGATGTCTTGGCCGTCGATCAGGATGCGGCCGCGCTCGACGTCGTAGAGACGCAGCAGCAGGTTGACCAGCGTCGACTTGCCAGCGCCGGAAGGACCGACCAGCCCGATCTTCTCGCCAGGGCGCACCGTCAGGTCTACGCCTTCGATGACGCCTGAGCCCTTGCCGTAGTGGAATCCCACCTGCTCGAAGCGGACCTCGCCATGGGTGACGCGCAACGGCTTTGCGTCGGCGCGGTCGGTGACCACGCGCGGCACGGCAATCGTCTTCATGCCGTCCTGCACCTGCCCGACGTTCTCGAAGATGCCGTTGACCACCCACATGATCCAGCCCGACATATTGTTGATGCGGATCACCAGCCCGGTGGTGAGCGCAATCGCGCCGGTGGTGACATGGCCCTCGCTCCACAGCCACAGCGCCAGCCCGGTGGTGCCGGCGATCAGCGCGCCGTTCATGGCGGTGATGGTGATGTCCATGCCGCTGATCATGCGTCCGGCCAGGCGCACCTTGTCGGTCTGGTCGGCCATGGCGTCGCGCGCATAGTCTTCCTCGTGCCGGGTATGGGCGAACAGCTTGAGCGTGGTGATATTGGTGTAGCCGTCGACGATGCGCCCCATCAGCCGCGAGCGCGATTCCGTGGCCACCACCGAGCGCTGCTTCACGCGCGGCACGAAATGGAGCAGGGCAGCCACGTAGCAGACGATCCACAGCAGCAGCGGGATCATCAGCCGCCAGTCGGCCTGCGCGAACAGCACCAGCGAGCTGACCGCATAGATCACCACGTGCCAGATCGCGTCCACCGCCTGCACGGCCGAGTCGCGCAGCGAGAAGCCGGTCTGCATGATGCGCTGCGCGATGCGCCCGGCAAAGTCGTTCTGGAAGAACGACAGGCTCTGCTTGAGCACGTAGCGGTGATTCTGCCAGCGGATCATGTTGGCCAGGCCGGGGTTGATGACCTGGTGCACCAGCACGTCGTGCAGGCCGAAGAAGATCGGGCGCAGCAGCAGCGCCACCGCCGCCATCCACAGCAGTTCATTGCGATGCCGGCTGAAGAACTCCGCGCCGGGCGTGGTCTGGGCCATGTCGACCAGCCGGCCGAGGAAGCTGAACAGTGCCACCTCGATCAGCGCGCCGACAAGGCCCACCAGCAACAGCAGCGCGAACACGCCCCAGACTTCGCGCAGGTACCAGGCATAAAAGCGCCAGACCTGGCCGGGTGGCTCGTGGTCGGGCATGCCCCGGAAGGGGTCGATCAGTCTTTCCAGGCGACGCAACATGGTAGGTTTCCCGTTGTGCCCGGCGCGCCCCGGCGTCTTCGTGGGAGGTGGGGGCGCGCGTGCGGCGGATCAGACACAACATGATACGCGCCTTGCACAATGGAAAAGCCCCGCCAGGGCTGGAACCGCCAGGGGTGGGGCCTTGTCTGAACCGCAGTGCGGAAACTGCTGAACGGTCAGGGGTGATGGATCACCATATGCGTGAACGGCGGCACGTAGGCCTGCAGCGTCACGAACAGGCCCACCAGGATCGCCAGCACGATCGAGTGGAAGAACACATAGCGCAGGATGTCGCCCTCGTGGCCGTACCACTTGGTGGCGGTCGACGCCACCACGATGGACTGCGCATCGATCATCTTGCCCATCACGCCGCCCGAGCTGTTGGCCGAGGCCATCAGCACCGGCGACAGGCCCAGCTGCTCCGCCGTGGTCTTCTGCAGGCCGCCGAACAGCACGTTCGAGGCCGTGTCCGAACCGGTCAGTGCCACGCCCAACCAGCCCAGCATGGTGCCGAACAGCGGATAGAACACGCCGGTGTGGGCGAAGGCCAGGCCCAGCGTGGCATCCAGGCCCGAGTAGCGGGTCAGGTAGCCGATGCCGAACATCGCGCAGATGGTCAGGAGCGAGTAGCGCACCAGCTTGATGGTTTCCCAGTACTCCTTGAACAGGCGCGGCACCGAGTAGCCCATCAGCAGGCCGCCGGCGATGGCGGAGACAAAGATGCCGGTGCCGGCCATCGACAGCACGTTGAAGTTGAAGACCGCGCCTTCGATGACGTCCTTGGGCACGACCGGCGGTACCTTGACGACAGCCTTGTCCAGCCCCGGGATCGGGAATTTCCACGCCCACAGGCTATCCATCAGCTTCTTGAACTCGGGCACGCCCCAGACGAAGACGAACACCGTCAGGATCACCCACGGCATCCAGGCCTTGGCCACCGAGATGCCGACCGAGGCGGCGCTGGCGCGCGCATCGGCTTCGAGCGCTTCGGGATGGTCGACCTTGGAGTCGTCGTGGCGGCCCAGGATCCTGGTCGAGGTCCAGATCTCCTTCGGATGCCAGACCTTCAGGAACAGCGTCAGCGAGCCCATCGACACCAGCGCGGCGATTACGTCCACCAGCCACGGGCCGTGGAAGTTCGACACCAGGAACTGCGGGATCGCAAAGCTCACGCCCGCCACCAGGATCGCCGGCCAGATCGCCAGCATGCCGCGGAAGCCGGCAAAGGCCCAGATCAGCCAGAACGGCACGATCACCGAGAAGAACGGCAGCTGGCGGCCGATCATGGCCGACAGGTCGAGCAGGTCCAGCCCGGTCACCGACGCCAGGCCGATGATCGGGGCGCCCAGCGCGCCATAGGCCACCGGCGCGGTGTTGGCGATCAGCGCCAGGCCCGAGGCGGCCAGCGGCGAGAAGCCCAGGCCGATCAGGATGGCGCCGGTCACGGCCACCGGCGTGCCGAAGCCAGCCGCGCCCTCGAAGAAGGCGCCGAAGCTGAACGCCACCAGCAGCAGTTGCAGGCGGCGGTCCTCGGTGATGCCGGAGATCGAGTTCTGCAAGACCTTGAAGGATCCATTCAGGGTTGTCAGCCGATGCAGGAAGATGATGTTCAGCACGATCCAGCCGATCGGGAACAGCCCGGACACGATGCCCAGCCCCGCCGCCTTGCCGGCCATCGCCGCCGGCATGCCGAACACCGTCGAGGCGACCACCATGCCGATCAGCAACGCCAGCCCGGCCGCCAAGTGGGCCTGCATATGAAAGAACGCCAGCGCTGCCAGCAGCACGGCGACGGGAATCCCCGCGGCAATGGTCGACAGCGCCATATTGCCTAGCGGGTCATAGACTTGACTCCACACGATCGATGTCCTCCTCAGGTTGGCTCAGGCGCCGGGACGATCTGCGTGCCCTCGGCGCCGTGCATGCGCTTTGCACCGGCGAGCGGCATCCGCCGCGCGCGGGAAAGAACCAGCGATTGTAGGAACGGGTTCCGTGATCGCTGCCGTACATTGCGTCACGCCTGGCATGAGCCACATTCAGGGATCAGGGTTTCCCTGGGGGGCATTGCGGCGCACGTGGTGCCTTCCAGGCACACCGGCCAGAGTACTCTAAACGGCGCCTGTTGCAAAAGTCTGCGTGCCTGCCACCGGCTCGCATGACTGGCCCGGCAGCCATGCCGGCACTGGCGCAAGCGCCGGCAGTCGGCGCATACTGGCGGGCGTCATGCCGCGGGTGCGCTGCCCGCATCCAACCATTGAATGAGGCTGCCCATGACCGAGTTCTTTCCCCCTTGGCCTTTGCTCACCGCATTCGTGCTCGCCAGCCTGGCGCTGGCCATCACGCCCGGCCCGGCCGTGGTCTATATCGTCACGCGCACGCTGGCGCAGGGCCGGCGGGCCGGGCTGGCCTCGATCGGCGCGGTGGCGCTGGGCAACCTGGGCAACGCCATCGGCGCCTCGCTGGGCCTGGCGATGCTGTTCTCGGTGTCGGCGCTGGCGTTTTCGGTGGTCAAGTACGCGGGAGCGGCCTACCTGATCTGGCTGGGCATCCGCGCGCTGCGCGGGGGTGGGGCGGCCGCGAACGGCGACACCCCGGAGGTGGCGCCACGCAGCCTGCGCCAGGTGGTGCGCGACGGCTTCGTGGTGGCGTTGCTCAACCCCAAGACCGCGATCTTCTTTGCCGCCTTCCTGCCGCAGTTCATGAACCCGGCGGGCTCGGCGCTGACGCAGAGCCTGGCGCTGGGCGTGGCCTTCGTGCTGATTGCCGCGACCACCGATGCCTGCTATGTGATGGCCGCCGCCGCGGTGATGCCGGCACTGCGCCGCGCCGGCAGGGCGCGCGCGTTCGGCCGCTACCTGACCGGCGCGGCGTTTATCGGGCTGGGGGTATTTACCGCGGCATCGGGCTCGCGCGCCGTGAAGTAAGGCCGGACCGCAGGAAAGAAAAAACTGCCGCGGCTCAGCGCAGCGGCAGTTCCAGGATGCCGTCCGCGGCGGGGCGGGCGCGCATCGCGCTCAACCAGCGCTCCAGGTCGGGGCGCGGCTGGTGCTTGAGCGGCAGCCCCATCCAGCGGTGCGCGGCGCAGGCCAGCGAGATGTCGGCCATGGTGAAGCGGTCGCCGCCGATGAACTCGCGCCCGGCCAGCGCCTTGTCCAGCAACGCCGCCAGCGGCTCGGTGCGCTCGCACGATGCCTTGATGGCGGCCTCGTCGCGCTCCGCTTCTGGCTTGCGCACCAGGTTCAGGAACGCCGTCACCATGGCCGGGCTGAAGGCGGTGGTCTGCCAGTCCATCCAGCGGTCGGCCGAGGCGCGTGCCTTGACGTCCTCGGGCCACAGTGTGCCTTCGCCGTAGCGCGCGCACAGGTACCGCACGATCGCATTGGATTCCCACAGCACGAAGGGCTCGCCGCCGACATCGGTGCCGCGGAAATCCTCGATCACGGGGATCTGGCGGTTCGGGTTCAGGCGCACATAGGCCTCGGTGTCGAGGTCGCCCTTGGTCACGCCGATATCCACGCGCTCATGGTCCAGGTGCAGCTCGCGCGCGCACCAGACCACTTTCTGCACGTTGATGGAGGAGAGTCGGCCCCAGATACGCAACATGTCGGCTCCTGTGGTGATGCGCGCCCGGGCTTCAGGCCGCGCGCGGTTGCTTGGCGGCGGCCGCGGCGATGGCTTCGCGGAACAGCTCACCAAGGATCGCCACGCCCTGCTCGATGCGCTCGGCCGACACCGTGACAAAGGCCAGGCGCAGCGCGTTGCGCTTCGGGTTGCTGGCGTAGAACGGCGCGCCCGGCACATAGGCCACGTTGCGCTTCACGGCTTCTTCCAGGATCACCATGCTGTCCAGGCCCTCGGGCAGCTCCATCCAGATGAACATGCCGCCTTCGGGCGCGTTCCAGGTCACGCCCTCGGGCATATGGCGCTTGAGCGCGTCCAGCATGTACTGGCACTGCTTGCCGTAGAGCTCGCGGATGGTCGGGATATGCGTGTCGAGCAGGCCGTCGCGGATGGTCTCGTAGGCCACGCGCTGGGTGAAGGTCGGCGTGTGCAGGTCAGACGCCTGCTTGGCCTGGCACAGCTTGAAGTGCAGCTCGGGCGGGGCGATCACGTAGCCCAGGCGCATGCCGGGGGCCAGGATCTTCGAGAACGAGCCCATGTAGATCACGCCGTCCGGGTTCATCGACAGCAGGCTGGGCAGCTGGTCGCCGGTGTAGCTGAGCGCGCCGTAGGGATCGTCCTCGACCAGCAGCACGCCCTGTTCCTTTGCGCGGGCCACCAGCGCCTCGCGGCGCTCCAGCGGCAGGCGGCGCCCGGTCGGGTTCTGGAAGTTGGGCAGGGCGTACAGGAAGCGCGCGCCGGCGGTCAGCTCGGGCGTCAGCGCCTCGGGCAGGAGGCCCTTGTCGTCGCTCGGGATCGAGACGAACTCAGGTTCGAACAGCGAGAACGCCTGCAGTGCGCCGAGGTAGCTGGGGGTTTCCACCAGCACCTTGCTGCCCGGGTCGATCATCACCTTGGCGATCAGGTCCAGTGCCTGCTGCGAGCCGGTGGTGATCAGCACGCGCTCGACCGGCGCGCCATGGCGCCTGGCGACGAACTCGCGCAGCGGCAGGTAGCCTTCGGTCGCGGCGTATTGCAGCGCCGCCTGCGGGTTGTCGGCGAATACGCGGGCCGTCGCTGCCTCCATGGCCGCTACCGGGAACGAGGCCGGCGACGGCAGGCCGCCGGCGAACGAAATGACTTCCGGACGCTCGGTGACCTTCAGGATTTCGCGGATGGCCGAGCTGGTCAGTTGCTGTGCCCGGCGGGAGATGGCCCATTTCATGATGTGTCTCTTGTGGTCTGGGGGGATTCTGGGCTGAGCGGCAAGCCTGCCGCTCAGTCAACGATAAATAGTCGTGCGCCCTTCGGCGAGGACGAACGGTGCGCTTCCGCCTGGTCGGCTACCTGGTAGCTGGTTCCCGCGCCGAGCACGAACTGCCGGCCGTCTTCCAGCTCGGTATGGAGCTCGCCGTCCAGCACGAACAGGATATGGCCCTTGCTGCACCAGTGGTCGGCCAGGTAGCCGGGCGAGTATTCGACCATGCGCACGCGGATGTCGCCGAACTGGCGCGTGCGCCAGGTGGCCTCGCCCTGCTCGCCGGGGTGGCGGGTCGGCGCGATGGCCGACCAGTCGGTGGTGCCGAAGGGCAGGTTGTCGATGCGCATGCGGGCCTCAGGCCGCCTTGACTTCGGCGATCATCTCGATCTCGACGCAGGCGCCCAGCGGGACCTGCGCCACGCCGAAGGCGCTGCGCGCATGCTTGCCCTTGTCGCCGAACACTTCGGCCAGCAGCTCGGAGGCGCCGTTGGTGACCAGGTGCTGCTCGGTGAATTCGGGGGTCGAGTTGACCAGGCTCATCAGCTTGACGATGCGGGTGACGCGGTTCAGGTCGCCCACATGCGCGTGCAGCGTGGCCAGCAGGTCGATGGCGATCGCGCGCGCGGCGGCCTTGCCGGACTCGGTATCGATGTCCTTGCCCAGCTTGCCGGTCCATACCTTGCCGTCCTTGCGGGCGATATGGCCGGACAGGAACACGGTGTTGCCGGTTTGCGCGGCCATCACATAGGCGGCGGCGGGGGCGTTGACGGCCGGCAGTTCGATGCCGAGGCGGGCAAGGGTGTCGTAGACCGAGGTTTGGGACATGTAGGCTCCAGTCAGTGAATGCGTCCAGGGAGGATCGGTGGTGTTTCCGCGGCAGGTGCGCTTTGCTGCACGGCGGCGCGGCGGCCAAGGGCCACGACGGCGATCACCGCCACCGCGAAGGCGATGGTGGGGGCGTCAAGCGGCTCGGCCAGGATCAGCGCGCCTCCCGCCAGCGTCAGGAACGGCTGCAGCAATTGTATCTGGCCGACGCGCGCCACGCCGCCTTTTGCGAGACCGGCGTACCAGAAAAGGAAGCCGACAAACATCGAGAACACCGACACATAGGCCATGCCGCCCCAGGCGCGCGGCGACGCCGCGGCAATCGCCGGCAGGTCGCGCAGGGTCAGCCAGGCCACCACCGGCACCAGCACCGGCAGCGACACCGCCAGCGCCCAGCTGATGGTTTCCAGCCCGCCCAGTTCGCGCGACAGCTTGCCGCCCTCGGCATAGCCCAGCGCGCCCAGCACCACGGCGGCGAACAGGTACCAGTCCGCATGCTGCAGGCCGCCGGCGCCCTGCCAGACGGCAAAGCCCACCACCAGCGCGCTGCCGGCCAATGCCGACAGCCAGAACGCCGGCGACGGCCGCTCACGCCCGAACCAGGCGGCGAATACCGCGGTCGCCAGCGGCAGCAGGCCGGTCACGATGGCGCCGTGGCTGGCCGGCACCTCGCGCATCGCCAGCGAAGAAAACAGCGGGAAACCCGCCACCACGCCCAGCGCGGTCACGGCCAGCCGCGGCCACTGGCCGCCGCGCGGGCGGCGGCTGGCGGACAGCGCGCCGCGCCAGGTCAGCAGCGCCAGCGCCAGCAGCGCGGCCAGGACGGCGCGCGCCAGTGCGACAAAGATCGGGTCCAGTTCGGCCACCGCCATGCGCGTGAACGGCAGCGTCTGGCTGAAGATCGCCACACCGACAAAGCCGAGCAGCATGCCGCCGGAGGCCGGTGGGGCAGACGTCAGTGGCGGTGAAGCGGGGCGGCTGGCGGGCATGGTCGGGGTCTTGGTTGTCATTGGCTCGGAATCGGATCGCCGGGGGTCACTGCACGCCCGGGCTGGCACTGACCGCAATCCACAGCGCGGTCAGCGCCAGCGCCGCGCCCATGGCGCGGTTGAACCAGCGCACGCGCTGGCCTTGCTGCAGCCATTGCCGCAGCGATGCGCCCAGCACGCCGTACACGCCGTTGCTGACAAAGCCCAGCACGGCGAACACGCCGCACACCAGCAGCACGCGCTGCACCGGCGAGGGCGCGCCCGTCATGTAAGAGGCCGCGACCGCCAGCGCCAGCATCCACGCCTTGATGTTGGCGTACTGCAGCACCGCCGACTGCCACACGCTCAGCGGGCGCAGCACCTGCTTCTGCGCCAGCACCGTGCTGCGCGCGATCTTCCACGCCAGCCACAGCAGGTAGGTCACGCCGGCCAGGTGCACGCTGGCGGCCAGCGCGGGCTGGCCCAGGACCAGCGCGCCCACGCCCAGCGCGCACAGCGCCAGGATGCTGGCAAAGCCGAAGGCCACGCCCACGCAGTGCGGCAGCGTGGCGCGCAGCCCGAAGTTGGCGCCAGTGACCGCGGCGATGGCGGTGTTGGGCCCGGGCGTGAACAGGCCCACCGTCAGTAGGGTCAGCAGGGCCAGGAACTGCGCGGCCGTCAGGCCGGTGAGCAAGCCGGACGCCATCACGCGAACGCGACCACCACGCGCCGGTTGGTGCGGCTTTTCTTCTCAATCTTGGTCACCACCACCGCGCCGATCTCGCTGGTGTTGGCCACGTGCGTGCCGCCGCAGGGCTGGCGGTCCACGCCGGGGATCTCGATGATGCGGATGCTGGCCGTGCCCACCGGCGGCGCGGCGCCGATGGTGCGCACCAGCTCTGGCTGGGCGGCCAGTTCCTGCGGCGTGATCAGCGTGGTGCGCACCGCGGTGTTGGCGTGGATCAGCGCGTTCAGGCGCTCGGTCAGGTCGGCCTTGTCCAGGGTCGACTCCGGCAGGTCAAAGTCGACGCGCGCCGACTCCGGCGAGATGCCGCAGCCGGTCACCGGCGCCGGGATCAGCGAGCCCAGCAGGTGCAGGCAGGTATGCAGCCGCATCAGCTTGTGGCGGCGCGCCCAGTCGATGGTCACGGTGACGCGCTCGCCCACGCGCGGCAGCGGCGCATCCGGTGCGGGCACATGCAGGATGCGGCTGCGGTCGTCGGCGTAGACAGTGTCGACGATGGCCACCGAGCGCCCGTCGGCCAGCGCCAGCGTGGCGGTGTCGCCGGCCTGGCCGCCGCTGCGCGCGTAGCACACGGTTTCGTCGAGTTCGATCCCTTCGGCGCCGGCCGCCACCACGGTGGCGGTGCAGTGGTCGAGGTAGGGGGCTTCGTCGAAGCGCTTGCGGGTGGCGGACATCGGGGGTCTCCTGGTGGGCTTGTTCTGGGTGTGGCTAGCGCAGGATGCGGATGCCCTGCGCGGTTTCGATTTCGGCAATCAGTTCAGGCGGGCCGTCGGCCTGCTCGATGGCGATGAGGTGGTCGGCGCCCAGCCAGGCCAGTCCCTGGCGCAGCAGCTCGGCGCGCGGGTGGCGCCCGGACAGCCTGCGCAGCGCCAGGTCCTGCCGCGGCAGGCTGACGCCGGGGTAGCTGGCCACGTCCCACTGGATCAGGCTGGGCAGCAGGCCGTCGCCAGCGCTGTCGGCCTCGCCCGGCCAGGCGGGCAGGCTGCCGTCCTCGGGCACGGTGATGCGCCAGTGCAGGCCGCCGCGGGTCATCGGGATGACCGGGGCGATGCGCTCCGGGTACTGCGCCTGCCACCGGCCAAGGTCGGCGGGGCGTTCCGCGCGCGCGGCCCAGTGCAGCAGGAACGGGCCGTCGCGCAGGCGCTGCTGCACGGCCTCGGTGTCCAGGCCGAACCAGCGCGGGCGTGCCGGCGCGGCGGCGGCCGGATCGACCGCGATCACTTCTAGGTAGACGCCGCCGAACATGCCCAGCACGCGGTTGTGCGTGGCCATGGCCGCGTGCGCACCGCCGCCCTGGGGCGCAATGCCCAGCAGGCCGGCAATGTAGTCCGTGCCGGCGGCCAGGTCGGGCGCGGCGATGACGAGGTGATCGAGGGCGAGCTTCATCGTGGCTTGATGGTAGACAAGGTAGTCGGTACAGTACCGGTACAGTTGAGCGGATCGTATTCAGTACAGTTGCAGGAGCAGCACATGGATGCCAACGGCAGGGATGGCGACGCGGGCAGCGAGACTGCCACCGTCGCCCGTCAGAAGGATAGTGGAGGCGACGCCAAAAGCACATCGGGGCATGCCTCCGGCCGCGCGCTGCGGCTGGTGGTGCCGCCCACCGAGCGCTTCCCGGATCCGATCCCTTCGGCGCAGATGACGCTGGTCGAGCAGCTGACCGAATGGGCCCGCATGCGCATCGACGAGCGCGTGTTCCGCGCCGGCATGCGCATGCCGTCGATCCGGCAGCTGGCGCAGGAGAAGGGCATCTCGCGCTTTACCGTGGTCGAGGCCTATGAGCGGCTGGTGGCGCTGGGCTACCTGGAATCGCGCCGCGGCTCCGGCTTCTACGTGCGCGAGCGCGCCCCGGCCGCGCCCGCGGCGCCGGTGTCCGGCGGCGTGGCGGTGGCGCGCAATATCGACGTGACCTGGCTGCTGCGCAGCATGTTCCATACCGCCGAGGCGCACAAAGCGCCCGGGCTGGGCTTCCTGCCCAATGACTGGCTCGACGGCGAACTGATTGCCAGCGCGCTGCGCGGGCTGGGCCGCCAGCCCGGCAACCATTTCCTGGCCAGCGGCACGCCGCAGGGCTTCCTGCCGCTGCGCCAGCAGCTGCGCACCCGGCTGGAAGAACTGGAGATCGGTGCCAGCGCCGAGCAGATCGTGCTGACTTCGGGCATCACCCAGGCCCTGGACCTGATTGCGCGGCTCTACCTGCAGCCCGGCGACACGGTGCTGGTGGGCGACCCGGCCTGGTTCGTGATGTTCGGCCGCTTTGCCGCGCAGGGCGCCCAGGTGATCGGCGTGCCCTACACCGCCGAGGGGCCGGACCTGGAGGCGCTGGAGCGCATCGTGCAGGCACGGCGGCCCAAGCTGTTCGTGATCAACTCGGTGCTGCACAATCCCACCGGCACCTCGCTGTCGGCGGCCAAGGCCTTCCAGCTGCTGCGCCTGGCCGAGCAGTACGACTTCCTGATCGTCGAGGACGACATCTACTGTGACCTGTGCCCGCCCGGCCACGCCGCCACCCGGCTGGCCAGCCTGGACCAACTGCGCCGGGTGATCTACCTGGGCAGCTTTTCCAAGACCCTGGCGGCCAACCTGCGCGTGGGCTTTATCGCCGCGCACCCGGAGATGGCGTCGGCGCTGACCGACAGCAAGCTGCTGGCGGGGCTGGCCACGCCTGAGATCAACGAGCGCGTGCTGTACAAGGTGCTGACGGAGGGCCACTACCGCAAGCATGTGGAGCGCGTGCGCACCCGGCTGGACCGCGCCCGCAACGAGACCCGGCGCGAGCTGGAGCGGCTGGGCCTGCGTCTCTTTCCCGGCCAGCACGCCGGCATGTACCTGTGGGCCGATACCGGCCGCGACACCAACGCGATCGCCACCGCGGGGCATGAAGAAGGCTACCTGTTCGCTCCGGGCAGCCTGTTCTCGCCGTCGCAGATGCCGTCGGGCTGGATGCGCTTCAACGTTGCCAGCAGCGGCCACCCGGACATGCTGGCCTTCCTGGCGCGCCAGCTCGAACGCCTGTAAGTCACATCCCGGCAGCACCCGGGCCTTGAAAAATGGCCCGGGCGGCCCTATGTCTGGCGGCACCGGCCACATGACCGTGGTCACACCCACTTTCAAGATTCGCCTGTTTCCAAGAGGAGAACCATGACCGCACCGCACGAGACGATGAGCTTCCAGGCGGAAGTGAAGCAACTGCTGCACCTGATGATCCACTCGCTGTACAGCAACAAGGAAATTTTCCTGCGCGAGCTGGTCTCGAATGCTTCGGACGCCACCGACAAGCTGCGCTTCGAGGCGATCGCGAACCCGTCCCTGCTGGAGAACGACGCCGACCTGGCGATCCGCATCGAGGCCGACGCCAAGGCGCGCACGCTGACGATCACCGACAACGGCATCGGCATGAGCCGCGACGAGGCCATCCGCAACCTCGGCACCATCGCCCGCTCGGGCACCAAGGAATTCTTCCAGCAATTGTCCGGCGACCAGCAGAAAGACGCCGCGCTGATCGGCCAGTTCGGCGTGGGCTTCTACTCGGCCTTTATCGTCGCTGACAAGGTCACGGTGGAAACGCGCCGCGCCGGCTTGGGCGCCGAAGACGCAGTGCGCTGGGAAAGCACCGGCGACGGCGAGTTCACCATCGATGCCATAGCCCGCACCGAGCGCGGCACCACCATCACGCTGCACCTGCGCGAGGGCGAGGACGACTTCCTCTCGGCCTGGCGCCTGAAGGGCATCATCCAGAAGTATTCGGACCATATCTCGCTGCCGATCCGCATGCCCAAGGAGGTGTGGGACGCAGAATCCAGCACCTACCAGCGCACCGCCGAGTGGGAAAGCGTGAACCAGGCGAGCGCGTTGTGGACGCGTGCCAAGTCCGACATCACCGACGAGCAGTACACCGCCTTCTACCAGCACATCGCGCACGACAACGAGGCGCCGCTGGCCTGGACCCACAACCGCGTGGAAGGCCGCAGCGAATACACCCAGCTGCTGTATATCCCGGCGCGCGCCCCGTTCGACCTGTGGGACCGCAACCACAAGGCCGGCCTGAAGCTGTACGTCAAGCGCGTCTTCATCATGGACGACGCCGACCAGCTGCTGCCGGGCTACCTGCGCTGGGTCAAGGGCGTGGTCGATTCCGCCGACCTGCCGCTGAACGTATCGCGCGAACTGCTGCAGGAAAGCCGCGACGTCAAGGCCATCCGCGAGGGCTGCACCAAGCGCGTGCTGTCGATGCTGGAAACGCTGGCCGACAGTGAAGAAGAAGCCGAGCGCGCCAAGTACACCACCTTCTGGCAGCAGTTCGGCCAGGCGCTCAAGGAGGGCATCGGCGAAGACCAGGCCAACCTGGAGCGCGTGGCGAAGCTGCTGCGCTTTGCCTCCACGCACAACGACACCGCCGAGCAGAATGTGGCGCTGGCCGCCTACGTCGGCCGCATGAAGGAAGGCCAGGACAAGATCTACTACGTCACGGCCGATACCTGGTCCGCCGCGAAGAACAGCCCGCACCTGGAAGTGTTCCGCAAGAAGGGGATCGAAGTGGTGCTGCTGACCGACCGCGTCGACGAATGGATGCTGTCGTTCCTGCGCGAGTTCGACGGCAAGGAACTGGTGTCGGTCGCGCGCGGCGACCTGGACCTGGGCAAGCTCGCCGACGAAGCCGAGAAGGCCGAGCAGGAAAAGGCCGAGGCCGACTGGAAGGACGTGGTCGAACGCGCCAAGGGCGTGCTCGACGGCAAGGCCAAGGACGTGCGCGTGACGCTGCGCCTGACCGCGTCGGCCTCGTGCCTGGTCTCTGACGAAGGCGACATGAGCGGCTATCTGCAGCGCCTGCTCAAGCAGGCCGGCCAGAAGGCGCCGGACGCCCAGCCGATCCTGGAACTGAACCCGGAACACGCGCTGGTGCAGAAACTGCGCGATCTCCCCGAGGGCGATGCCTTCAGCGACCGCGTGCAGGTGCTGTTCGACCAGGCGCTGCTGGCCGAAGGCGGCATGCTGGACGATCCGGCTGCATATGTGCAGCGCGTCAACAAGCTGCTGGCCTGACGCCCCGGCTGCCCTCGCCGCGTAGGCGGCGGGGGATTCCCATCTCAATGTGTTGTAACGGAGCGCGTGACCGATGACGCTGAAGCGGTGCTTCCCGCCTGTCGTTGACGCCGGCACGCGCATCCTCATTCTTGGCAGCCTGCCGGGCGAGGCGTCACTGGCGCAAAGCCAGTATTACGCGCATCGGCAGAATCAGTTCTGGCGCCTGACCGGCGATGTTCTGGGTGAAGACCTGGTCCACATGGACTATGCCGCGCGGCTGCAAACGCTTCTGGCGCATCACGTCGGTCTGTGGGACGTGGTGGCGCAAGCGAAGCGTGAGGGCAGCCTGGACAGCAACATCCGGGATCACGCCGGCAACGACCTGGCGAGCCTGATCGAATCACTACCCAGGCTGGCTGTCATCGCCTTCAATGGCGGCACTGCTGCGCGTATCGGTTTGAAGGTACTCGGGCAGCATGACGACCATCACCGGACCATCAAGCTTCCATCCAGTAGTCCCGCTCATACCTTGTCCTACCCGGAAAAGCTGCGCGCCTGGCAGGCATTGCAGGCGTGGCTGTCTGTAAAGCAGCATCTGGCATAGCTCGTTCACGCACCCACGTTACCTGGGCATCCCTTCATACATGCCGGTGACGTCATCCATCACCTGAAGAATACGCTCGCTGGTCGTGGCGATGTTTCTCAACTGTTCCGCGCGACTGACCCCGGTCTGGTTGAGTGCCTCTTCAAAGAACAGCCACTGAGAGCCGGCAAGCAGCAGTTCGCGACGGATTGCCTCGGTGTTTTGCGGCGCCGAGGTGAGGAGCTCCTGCGCGGCTGCGAATTCCCTGGTAGCCGTGTCCAGATCCTGCGCCATCTGGGGGGAGGTAATTCCCCAGGCGCGGAACATGCTGATCTTGGCGATTCTCTGCGAGAGCATCCGCTGGCGGCCGGCAACGTTGATCAGCTTGCCCGTCGCGGTGCCAGAATGTTTCTCGAGCAGGAGGGTTCCCTGTTGCGCAAGCTTCAGCACGTCCTCGCTCATTCTTGCGATGGTTTTCGCGCTATCGGGATTCGGATCGCCGCCGGACAGCAACTGTCTATAGGGAATCCATGTCTGCTCGAGCCTGGCGTAGGTGTCCTTGATATCAGGCGTGGGCGCGAACGCCTTCAGCTCCATGAGTTGCTTGTCGAAGAGCGCCGCGGACTGTTCGAGAATCTTCTTTGAACGTTCGACTTCAACGCCGAGGCCTGCCTGGCAGTAAGCCTTGGCCATGCGCTGAGACAGCATGCGCTGGCGGCCCGCCTTGTTGATCGCCGCGTTGATCGTCAGCGTTTCGGCGGAAGCGGTCCCGGCCAGGGACAGGACGCTGCAGACAATCAGGCAGAAGGAACAGAGGTAACGTTTCAAGGGCGTCTCCGCATCAAACTCTGGTTGGCCCCGGCTCGAACATTGACGGGCGCTTGCGTGCGATATCGAGCGCGGCAGTGTCCCCCCGCGAAGCGAGCAGCATCTGGAGGACGATCCGTTGCGACAGCATGCGCTGCCTTCCGGAAAGGTTGACCGATGCGCCGATGGTTTCGGCGGACATCTCGGTCTCGGGTGACTGAGTAGAGAGAGCGTTCATGCCATGCCTTGCAGGTAGTGTCGACGCAGACGCGCACCGCGCTGACCGGCAAAGCCAAAGCGCCCCGAAGCGCGATGCCTGCGAACCGGTTGTCCGGTTCGTGGTCCATTCGCTTCGGGGCGTCGTTGCCCGGGATGCTCCTTTTCGGAGCATGTCATCGCGGCTTGCCAATCTGTTTCAAGGCCGCCGTTGGCCTGTGTGTCCTCTACGCAATATCTATGCCATAGCTCACGCTGGTTGCGCCCGGAGCAACTGTCTACGGCGCCATCAGGCGCTGCCGGAAAAAGGTTTGCGTCCGCGCGATGGCATCTTCGGCGGCAGCGGGATCCTGACCGACGATGTGCCCGGCGAAGGCATGGGGCGGACGGCTCGTGTCAAAGCCATGTACGGCGCCGCGGTACACGATCATCTCGACCGTATGGTCGTGCTTCATAACGATATCGCGCCAGCGTTCGCAGCGCGCGGCGGGCGTCCAGTCGTCGGCGTCGCCGATCAGGATTAGTGTGTCGGTGAGCAGGACGGAGCGGGGCATCTCGCAGCCTGGGTAGAACGCCACGGCGGCGGCGAAGGGGTGGGTGACCTCGACTCCGGCATCGCTGGCGAGCACGCTCTTGAGCACAGTCCAGCCACCGTGCGAGAAGCCAATGACGCCGATGCGGCTCCCCACCACGTCCGGCCGCGCGCGCAGGTAAGCGGCGGCGCCCAGTGCATCTTGCGCGCGCAGCTCGGGGGGGACGTCCCGGCCATGGTTGCATACCGTCCTGAGGTTGCGCGGGCCAAAGCTGTCCACCAGCAGTACCACATAGCCCCACGAGGCCAGCCGGCGTGCCCAGGTCCGGTAGTGCGGGCTGACGCCATCGCAGCCGTGCAGCGCGACGACCGCGGGAAACGGGCCGGCGCCCTCGGGCCGGTACAGTTCTGCCGTGGCGCGGCTTCCCGGGCTTCCTACCGTCGCCGCGTTGAATGCGAGCGGACCGGAGGGCTGAGGCATCGTCTGTGCACAAGCAGCACACAATGCAGCCAGCAGGCACGATAGCAACCGCTTGAAGTCACGCATGGCGGGGCATGAAGAGGGATGGTGCATAGGATGCTAGCTCAGTCAGCGCAGCCACACACATCAGGAAATCCGCTTAGCCCGGCGCGAGACTCGCGCGTATGCCGACCGGCATTAGGCCTTCAGGCTTCCTTCGGCGGCACCTGCCTCGTGCTGCTGCAACAGCCAGTCGCGAAACACCTTCAGCGCCCGCATCTGTGCCGACGCCGGCGGATACACCAGGCCCTTCGGATGTTGCCAGGCTGTGTCGGAAAGGCGCTCCAGCTTGCCGACCGCCAGCAGGTCCCCGGTCATGTAGGAGGGCAGCAGCGCCACGCCCATCCCCGCCACGGTGGCGTTCAACGCCATCGACATCACCTCGTAGCGCGGCCCTTCGTGGCCCGGGACTGGCTTTGATGCCTTGCCGTGCGAACCAGCCTTCCCATGCGTCGGACAGCGTCAGGTGCTGGATCAGCGCCGACCGCGGCGTGCCGGCGTCGATCGCCTGGCCATGCGCGGCCACCCATGACGGCGCCGCATAGGGCGACAACCGCAGCGGCACCACGAAATCGTTATGCAGGCCCGGCCGCTGGCCGTCGCCGAACTCCAGCGAGGCATCCACGGACGCGGTGCTGAAGTCCACCGGACCCACGCGCGTGCGCAGGTGCGGGCGTTGCTCGGGCGTCCGGACGCATCGGCGCTGCTGCCGGCCATTACCTGCCCGACGGCCGCCAGGATCACTGGAACCCGCTGGACAGCCACGTGGACATGCGCGAGCGGATCCCGGCGGCGCGGCTTGAAGTGATCGAGGATGCGGGGCACATGATCACCATGGAAGCGCCGCAAGCGGTGGTCGAGGCTGTCGCCGCATGGCTGACGGAGGATTGCGCAACGATCCGGCGCGACCCTGGTCGGGCCTGACGCGGCCCGCAGCCAGCCAACGGCTTCGCAAATCGCTGGTATTGAATCCACCCGTGCGCATGTGACGCATGCCGGATTGCCGTGGGCCATGGCGCACCTATACTGGAGTCGAGCGACGAATCATTCGAAACCGGAGGTATCGGTCGCTCCCTGTGCGCCTTGCGGGGCTCGCACTTTCGGACGCATGGCGACGACGCATCGGAAGTGAGCGCCTTAGCCGGCAACTATGCAGGCAAGGAGGCAATCATGTTCAAGCATCTCCTGCTGGCGGTCGATGGCTCCGACCTGTCTGAATCGGCATTCCGCAAGGCCCTGATCCTGGCGCGGGAAATGGGGGCGCGTACCACCGCGGTGCGGGTCTGTCCGAACTACCACGTGCTGACCTACCAGGTCGAGATGCTGGAGGGCACGCGCGAAACCTACGTGAAGCAAGCCTGGGAAGAAGCAACCCGCTACCTGCGCGGACTGGCCGACGAAGCCGGCGCCGCAGGCGTGCCCTGTGAAACGGCATACGTCGTCAACGACCATCCCTACGAGGCCATCATCAAGACGGCCGAGGAGATGGGCTGCGACCTGATCGTGATGGCTTCGCACGGGCGGCGCGGGGTCCAGGGCATGCTGATCGGCAGCGAAACCCTGAAGGTGCTGACGCACAGCAAGATTCCGGTGCTGGTGTACCGCTAGACGGCGCCTAGCGCCGCCGGTGTAGCGCGCCCGCCTGCACGCGTTGCCGCGTCCGCGCCGCCAGGCGCGGCAGTGAGCCTGTGCGCCAGCGGCTGCGCAGGTCGTCGGTCAGCGGCACTGCGATCAGCGCCAGCAGCACGGCCAGCGGCAGCGTGGCGCTGAAACCCAGGTGCTTGAACCCCAGCGCGCCGGCGACGCCGCCGGCAAAGAACAGCGTGACCAGCACCACCAGCAGGCGCTGCACCGGTCGGCGAGCACGCGGGGCAGGGGGCGCGCTTGTGTGCTTGATGGCGTGCGTGCCGGCGCGGCTGCGTTCCAGTAGCACAGCTTACCCAGCTCGATGCCGATATCGGTAACCATGCCAGTGAGGTGGGTGGTGCGGATCTCGGCGTTCGAGGGCTTGGTGATCATGGCATTCTGCAGCCCCATGATGAAGCACAGCAGCATCACCGTGGCTGGCACGAACAGCCACTGGTGCTGCCCCAGGGTTGCCGCCGATCAGGCCTAAGCACAGCAGCAGTCCCGCTTCCAGCGCCAGCGGCAGCGCGTATTCACTGTGCAGCCGCTCGCGCCGCCCCCAGTTGACCAGCACCGCCGAGCACGCAGCGCCGCCGAGAAACGACAGCAGCGCCCCGACCCCGTCCAGCACCAGCGCGAAGCTGCCCAGCGCCAGGTTGTCGGCCATGGCTGAGACCACGCCGGACATATGCGAGGTGTATTGCTGCACGGCCAGGAAGCCGCCGGCATTGATGGCGCCTGCGACAAAGCAGGGTAGCCGGCCAGGTGCCGGTTGGCGTGGGGGCTGCGCCGCTTCCCAGTCAGTTTGCGCAGGTACAGGATCGGCATGGCGATGGGGCGGCGTCTGGCGGATTGGAAAGGGAGGCGGAGGACCTGCGTTGCCGCTACAGGGCGTGCCGGGGCGGCCGGGCAAGGGCGTGCCAGGCGTCGGGGTCGGCGGCAACTGCCTCGCCGCGCTTCATGCGGCGGGCAGTCGGTGTCAGCTTCAGCGCATGCACGGCTTCCAGCACCCGTGCGCGTGCCAGGAGCGTCTGCAGCGACGGCAGCCGGGGCTGGCCTTTCCAGGCAAACAACGTGTAGTTGCAGCTGTCCTCGGCGCGCGCGACCGACATCGAGACCCCGAACACGGCGCGCACCGCGTCCAGGTAGTGCGGCATGCCACGGTCGCTTGCCAGGAAGTTGGCGACCAGCACGCCGTCGTCGGCCAGCCTCGCGTGGCAGGCCGCGTAGAAGCCGGCAGAGCCAAGCTGCAGCGGCATGCCGTCAGCCAGGAAGCCGTCGACGAGGATGACCTCGGGGCGCGCTTCCCGGCCCCTGACGTACTCGGCGCCATCGGCGCAGACCACCTGCAGGCGGACATCGTCGGGCGGAATGCGGAAGCGCTCGCGCAGTGCGATCACCGCTGGGTCGATCTCGACAGCAACCACCCGCGTGGCAGGCAGGTGCCGGTAGCAATACTTGACCAGCGAGCCTCCGCCGAGCCCGATCACCGAAATCCGTGCCGGCGACGGATGCAGCAGCAGGAATCCCATCATGGTGCGCGTATAGCCCAGCACCAGCCGGTCGGGATCGCGCCGCGACATGAAGCTCTGCGTGGCCAGCACGTCGAAGTGCAGCGACAGGGCGGTCTCGGTCTCCAGCACCACGGGCGTGCCGTCACGCGGGGCTTCGGCCAGGAACCGCATATAGGAGTCAAAGGACGTGCGGCCGCTATCCGCGGCGATGCCAGTGCCGGCGTCCGGTTTGCGTTCGCTCATGGCTGGCCGTTCCCTGGTCCGAATATTCGTGCGATGGCCCAGACCGCGGCGACTTCGTCCGGGTCGTCGGCCTGGATGCGCAGCACGGTGCCTGGCGGCGTGCGCAGGCGCATGACGGCCATCACGTCATGCGCATCGGCCGAGCCGGAGTCCGTGACCAGCACGATGCGGTTGGCATAGCGGCCGGCCACCAGGCTCACGCGCGCCGAGCCACGCCCCTGGAAACCCTTGCCGGCGGCGATGTTGAGGGTGGCCTCGATCACGGCAGCCTTGCGCAATGCAGGACCCGGGGAGCGGGACCGGTCGGCTGGCTGGGGCGGGCAAGGTGGCGGGTGCTCCCGGGTATCGCGGACATCGGGGACATCTGTTGCAGTCACATATGATGTTAGTCCTATTATCATATCCCAGCACCCGCGCCGGTGGCTGCATCCGGACAGGAAATGCCATGCCTGGTCCCGCGGTTGTGGAGAAACCGCCCTTTGCGGGTTGTGCCAGGCCGCCTGCCCATCCCGGAAACTGGATTTGTGGCGTGCGCTTCTGGCATCCTGACGGTCTGTCCCGATGCCCGGCCTGCCCGGAACACTGCCATGCCACTTTCCGACTGGACCCATGAGGCCATCCGCAAGATCGATGCGGATTTCAACCGTTCCGCCGACACCCACCTGATCCCGCTGGAACTGCCGGGCTACCCTGACATCCGCGTCTATTTCAAGGACGAGTCCAGTCATCCGACCGGCAGCCTCAAGCACCGGCTGGCGCGGTCGCTGTTCCTGTACGCGCTGTGCAACGGCTGGCTGCATGAGGGCAGCACGGTGGTGGAGGCATCCAGCGGCTCGACGGCAATCTCCGAGGCTTACTTTGCGCGGCTGCTCGGGCTGCCGTTCGTGGCGGTGATCCCGGCGGGCACCTCGCGCGCCAAGATCGAGGCGATCGAGTTCTACGGCGGGCACTGCCACCTAGTGGACAGCCCGTCCGAGATCTACGCCGCCTCGCGCCACATCGCGCAGGAGACGGGCGGGCATTTCATGGACCAGTTCACCTACGCCGAGCGCGCCACCGACTGGCGCGCCAACAACAATATCGCCGAGTCGATCTTCAAGCAGATGGCGCAGGAAGAGCATGCGGTGCCGGCCTGGCTGGTATCGAGCGGCGGCACCGGCGGCACCATCGCCACGCTGGGGCGCTATGTGGCCTATCGCCGCCACCAGACCCGCGTGTTGTGCGCGGACCCGGAGAACTCGGTGTTCTTCGACTACTTCCGCAGCTGCCTGGAGGGCAAGCCGCAGCCGGAGCTGTCCCTGGCGGAGGGCTCGCGCATCGAAGGCATCGGCCGGCCGCGCGTGGAGCATTCGTTTATCCCGACCTGCATCGACGCCATGCTGAAGGTGCCGGATGCGCTCTCGTTCGCGGCCATGCGCTACCTGGCCGGGCGCTTCGGGCGCCGCGTGGGCGGGTCCACCGGCACCAATTTCGTCGGCGTGCTGTACCTGGCCCAGCAGATGCACGCGGCGGGTGAGGGCGGCGCCATCGTCAGCCTGCTGTGCGACAGCGGCGAGCGCTACGGCAACACCTATTACGACGATGCCTGGTACAGCGCACAGGGCATTGCCATCGAGGCGGCCGATGCGCTGGTGGCGCGTGCGGTCAATGGCGAGGCCGTGCTGACGCCGCAGGCGGTGGCGGGGCTGCAGTCGGCCGGCGCCGGCATTGCGGCGGGCGGCTGAAACCCGGCGCCCTGCCTTTCTGTCACAATGCCGGCGGCCGGCGTGCCGGCCATTGATTCAAAGGTGAATTCCCTATGCGTATCTTCGGCATCAGCATCCATATCATCGTCGCACTGTTCTTTGCGGTGCACGCGGTGCGCACGCACCAGAACATGTACTGGCTGCTGATCCTGTTCCTGTTCCCGGGGCTGGGCAGCGTGGTGTATTTCTTCGCGATCTACCTGCCCGCGCTGCGCCAGTCGCGCGGCGCGCGTGCGGCCACGCGTGCCATCACGCAACTGGTCGATCCGAACCGCGCGGTGCGCGAGGCCCGCTCAGACTTTGACCGCGCCCCGACGGTGGCGCACCGCATGCGCCTGGGCGCCGCGCTGCTGGCGGCCGGGCAGCCGTCGGAAGCCCTGCAGCACTACCAGGCAGCGGCCAACGGACCGTTTGCGACCGATCCGGCGCTACTGCAGGGACTGGCACAGGCGCAGTTCGCCACCAACGATGCCGCCGGCGCGCTGGCAACGCTGGAGAAGCTGTTCGCCGCCAATCCGCAGTCGCGCCAGCAGCCCGATCCGGCCCTGCTGTTTGCGCGCGCGCTGGCGGCCACCGGTGCATCCGGCACGCGGGCCGCGTTCGAGCAGGCGCTGACCAGCGCCAGCGATGCCGCGCCGCGCTGCCTCTTTGCCGACTGGCTGGCGGCGCAGCCCGACGCCGCCGACCGCGAACGCGCGCAGCAACTCTATGCCGATATCGTCCACGACGCCCGCCACTGGCCGCGCCACGCCCGCGAACACAACCGCGAATGGCTGCAGCGCGCACAGTCGGCGCTGGGCAAGTAATCCGCGTTTGTCCCCATCCATGCTGGAACGGGTGCTGAACGCCTTTCTCGACAACATGACCCTACTGAAACGCAAATCGATTGAAGCCGTGGCCTCGCGCCGTCCGGCACGTGGCACCCGCAGCCGTGGCGAGGCGCCGGCACGCGAAGAAAAGCGCATGACGCCGCGCTTCGCGCCGGTGACCTTCTCGGAAATGGAAGGGGTGCGCTACCTGCACTTCGGCACCGAGTGGGTGCAGGGCGCGATGCGCCTGCGCAAGCCCGATGCGATCGAGCTGGAATACGCGCAGCAGATGATGGCCTGGCTGCTGTTCCTGTCGCCTTCCGTTGAAGAATTCCACGTGGTCCAGCTTGGCTTGGGAGCCGCGGCGCTGACCAAGTTCTGCCACCGCCAGTTCAGCCAAGCGCGCGTGACTGCGGTGGAGCTGAACCCCGCGGTGATCATCGCCGGGCGCAGCATGTTCGGCCTGCGCGAGGACGATGCGCGCCTGACCGTGCGCGAGCAGGATGCCTGGGACTACGTCATGGACGGCACCCACGCCAGCGCCATCGACGTGCTGCAGGTGGACCTGTACGACGCCACCGCGCGCGGCCCGGTGCTGGACACCACCGCGTTCTACCGAGCCTGCCGCCGCACGCTGAAGGCACCCGGGGTGATGACCATCAACCTGTTCGGCGACCACGACAGCTTTCCGAAGAATATCGAACGCATCTGCGATGCCTTTGACAACCGCGTGCTGGTGTTCCCGGAAGTGCATGACGGCAACATCATCGCGATGGCCTTCAACGGGCCGGATATTGATGTGTCGTGGGAAGCGCTGGAGGGGCGTGCCGAGGTGGTGGAAAAGACCACCGGCCTGCCGGCGCGCGACTGGGTGCAGAAACTGCGCGCGGCGAATGTGCGGCAGGAAGAGCAGTTGAAGATCTGAGGAACTGCCGCTCTCCCGCTGCGCGGGAGAGCGGCTGCAGGCAGCGCCGCACTCACTCCTTGTGGAAGAACTGCGCCAGCGACCACTCGTCGGTGCGCGCCTCGTACTTCAGTCCCTTCTTCATCGCCCACATCGCCAGCTGGCTGTGCGACGGAATGATCGCGTGGTCGGCCAGCGCAAATTTGGCCGCGATGCGGGCATTCTCTTCGCGGGCCTTGTCGCTGCTGACGGTGGTCAGCGACTTCTCGATCAGCTGGTCCAGTTGGGGGTTGCTGTACTTGCCCCAGTTCCAGGTGCCATAGCCGGTCTTGGGGTTGGGCGTGCCGGTAATCGAGCGCAGTGCCACGTCAGCCGCGGCCGAACCCCAGCCCAGCATCTGGAAGGCGAACTCGCCCTGGCGTGCGCGCGTGAAGTAGGCCGCCACCGGCAACGTCTCCACCTTGGTCTGGATGCCGATGCGCGTCAGCATGCTGGCGGTGGCCTGCGCCACCGCGGCGTCGTTCAGGTAACGGTTGTTGGTGGCGTGCAGCGTCAGGCCGAAGCCATCGGGGTAGCCTGCGGCGGCCAGCAGCTTTTTCGCGCCTTCCGGGTCATAGGCTTCAGGCTTGGTGCCGGGATGCCCGAAGATCTGCGGCGAGACGATCGACGAGGCCGGCACCGCCAGCCCTTCCATGATGCGGCTGACGATGGCGTCGCGGTTCAGCGACTTGCTGATTGCGGCGCGCACGCGCGCATCCTTGAACGGGTTCTTGCCCAGCGGCTTGCCGGCCTTGTCGGTGACAAAGGGCGGGTTGTCGCGCGACTGCTCCATTTGCCAGAAGATGGTGCGCCACGACACCTGCTGCTCGATCTTGAACTTCGGGTTCTGCTTTAGCTTGGCGACGTCGGCCGACGGTACGCTCTCGATCACGTCGACATCGCCAGCCAGCAGCGCGGACGAACGCGCGCCGTTGTCAGTGATGATGCGGAAGATGGCGCGGTCCCACTCGGGCTTGGGGCCCCAGTAGTTGGGGTTGCGCTCCATCACGATTTCCTGCCCGCGCGCAAAGCGCACGAACTTGAACGGGCCGGTGCCGATCATGACTTTGCCCGAATCAAAGTCCGCCTGCGTCAGCGTGGCGGCGACCTTCTTCGGCATGATCGGCACGCTGTTCAGGTCGTTGGCCAGGTTGGCGTAATTGGGCACGCTCATGGTCAGGCGCACCGTCAGCGGGTCGGGCGTGTCGATGCGCGCGATCGGCTTGGTGTAGCTGGTGAACGAGCCCGGGCTGTTGACCAGCTTCTCCGGGCGCTCCAGCGAGGCCTTGACGTCCTCGCTGGTAAAGGGCGAGCCGTCGTGCCACTTCACGTTGGGGCGCAGCTTGATCTCCCAGGTGATGGCGTTGACCGGCTTCCACGACAGCGCCAGGCCGGGGATGTAGCGCGCATTCTTGTCCATGAACACCAGCGACTCGAACACATGCAGCGCGATGGCGTTGTTGGGGCCGGAATTGTTCCAGTGCGGGTCCATCGAGGTCACGTCGGCCGCCAGGCCGATGCGCAGGTCTTCGGCGTGGGCGGCTCCCGCCGGCAGCAGCGTGAAGGCGGCGCTGGCCAGCACCAGCGCGGTGGCGGCATGGAGCACGGCGCGGCGGGCAGGGCGGCGGGGCGGACGTTGCGGCGGCAGGGCGTGGGTCGGTGTCATCTGGCTGGCTCCTCGTACGGGTCCGCGCGGGCGCGGCCGGGTTCTCAGGCGGGTTTGTCCCGCATTGTGCCGCTAAAGTGGCTTGGTTGCAGCCTTTGGCGCGGGCTGCCAAGCCGATGCGGGGCGGCGCCGTTAGAATGGCGCCCATGTTTGCCAATTCCCGCACCATTGTCTCGGCCCAGTCCGATGTCCACGAACACCTGGCCGCGCGCGTCGCGCGCCACCTGGCCGAGCCGTTCCGCAAGCCCATCGGCGAAGCCAGCCGGCGCGAGCTCGGCGCGGCGCTGCAAAGCTGGCAGCAGGCCGGCGGCGCGCCGCTGATCCTGGATGCGGGCTGCGGCGTGGGCGAAAGCACGCTGCGGCTGGCGACGGCGTTCCCGGACCACTTCGTGATCGGCATCGACCAGTCCGAGAAGCGCCTGGCCGCCGGCAAGGACTGGTGGGGCGAGGCGCCGATGCCCGCCAACTTCTGCTGGGCGCGGGCCGACCTGGTCGATGCCTGGCGCCTGCTGCAGGCCGAGGCCGTGCCGGTGGCGCGCCACTACGTGCTGTACCCGAACCCGTGGCCCAAGATCGGCCACCTGGGGCGGCGCTGGCAGGGCCATGCGGTGTTCCCGGCGCTGGCTGCCTGCGGCGACTACTTGGAGTGCCGCAGCAACTGGCGCATCTATATCGATGAGTTTGTCCAGGCGCTGGCGCTGGTCGGGCGCCCGGCGCAGGTAGAGGCGTGGGCGCCGGCGCAGCCGATGACGCCGTTCGAGCGCAAGTACGGCGCATCGGGCCATGGCTTGTGGCGCTGCGTCAGCGAGCGCAAGCCCGCCTGAGCGGCTCGCCAATGAGAAACGGCCCGCGCATGCGGGCCGTCTTTTTGCCTGGCGCAGCCGGATGCGTCAGTGGAACAGCGGCTGCTGCGTCGGCGCGTCCTCGGGCAGTTCGGCGTGCACGATCTCGCCGTTGCGGTCCGCGTACAGCGGCGTGCCGCAGTCCTCGCAGTATTCCGGATCGAACAGCGCGGCGTGGCGGAAGATGTCTTCCACGCCGGCGTTGCGCAGTTCCTCGCAGATCTGCTCGAGCGGGTTGCCCTTTTCGTCGGCATCGACCTCGCCGGCTTCGCGGCCGTAGACCGGCCACACAATGCCGTAGATCACATCCTTCTCGCCGCGCATGGTGAAGCCCACGCGGTATTCCTCGACCACTTCCTCGCCGAAGGCAGCCACCACGGCGGCCAGCTGGCCGGCGGAGATGTCGAGGGTGCCGCACAGGTAGTTGACCGCGGCGCGCACGGTCAGCGGGCGGATGCTCTTGTCGGACTCGCGGCAGGACAGGAAGAAGGCGTCAGGCAGCAGCAACTCGAACTCGCAGCCCGGCAGCAGCAGCGCCACCGACGGCTGCACCTGGGTGCGCCATTGGTCGAGGCAGGTCGAGCGCTCGGCGTGGTGATCCTTGGCGTCTTCCTGCCAGCGGAACAGCGCCTGCTCGTGCGGGGCCACCACCACGGCCAGCAGGTAGCGCGGATCGGCCAGGATCGGCGCGGTCTCGGGCAGGTCGCGCAGGTCGACCTTGGGTACCGTGCCGGCCAGGGCGGCCGCGGCCAGCTTGTGCGTGAGCGCAAAGGTGTCGCTGTGCGTGCGTGGCAGCTGGTCGATGCTGTAGAGGTAGGGCGACAGCGAGACCTTGGTGCCGGTGGCCAGCACATGTGCCTGCAGGTGCACCGCCAGCGTCTGCGCCAGCTCCGGCTTGAGCGAGCCGGAGGGAATCGCGTAGCGCGTGTGCGCCAGGATCGGGGCGGCAATCAGCAGCGCGTCATAGCGCTGGCCGTCGACCTCGATGGTGGCGGATTCGGCGAGCGTCTCGGCCTGCTCGGCCAGTACGTCGGAGGCGTCTGCATTGTGCTTGAACAGGTGTTCCAGCGCCGCGTCGAGCGCGGTCTGGCTCCCGTTCTTCAGCAGGCGGCCCAGGCGCTGCGAGAGCCGCCGTTCCCAGTACGCGTCCTCCATGCGGCTGCCCGAAGCGTCGAGGGCGAGCGCATCGGCCACCAGACGCTCGGCGTCAGGGGAGAGTCGTGGGGAAGCCTTGGGGCGAAAACCTGCCATAGAAAGAAACCGTCCGTTTATGCGTAAAACGGTATTCTACTCGTTGCGTTGACACGCAGGCCGCTATATGCGTGCAGCCTGTGCGGACGCGCCCGGGCGTGCGGCTTATTTCTGGGCCGGAGCGGCGCCAGGGGCCGCGGGCGCGTGGCTCTCGACGCTGTGCGACTCGCCGGACATGGAAACGTCGCTGCCGCCCTTGGTCAGCAGGTAGAGGGCCGCGCCGGCAACCACGACGAATGCGATAAGGATCTTAACCATGGTGTCTCCTGATTCTGGATGATGCCGGGCGGACCCGGCTTCCGGTCGTGCGACCGCTGTTCTTGTGGAACACAGTGTGGCAGTACTGGCTTGCGTGGAACTTACACTCGCCCGACTTCGTTCGGGGTGATGCAAGGGGCGCAGGACACCAATGAAAAACGCCGCCTGCCTGGGCCTCGCAACGGGGCCAGGCAGGCGGCGTCAGCCTTGGCAGGCTGCGGGCGCCTCAGGTGGATCTCAGGCGGCCAGCAGCTGGCGCAACACGAACGGCAGGATGCCGCCGTGGTTGTAGTAGTCGACCTCGATCGGCGTATCGATGCGCAGCAGCACCGGCACGCGCTGCTCGTCGCCATTGGCTCGACGGATCACCAGCACCACGTCCTGCTGCGGCTTCAGGTCGCCCTCGATCCCTTCAATGTCGAAGGTCTCGTTGCCGGTGATGCCCAGCGTCTGCGCACTGTCATTGCCCTTGAACTGCAGCGGCAGCACGCCCATGCCGACCAGGTTGGAGCGGTGGATGCGCTCGAAGCTGCGTGCCACCACGGCCTTCACGCCCAGCAGCTGCGTGCCCTTGGCGGCCCAGTCGCGCGACGAGCCAGTGCCGTACTCTTCGCCGCCAAACACCACCGTGGGCGTGCCCTCGGCAACGTACTTCATGGCGGCATCGTAGATCGACATTTCGTCGCCAGTGGGCTGGTGCAGCGTGATGCCGCCTTCCACGCGCGAGCCGTCGGCCTTGGGCGGGATCATCAGGTTCTTGATGCGCACGTTGGCGAAGGTGCCGCGCATCATGACTTCATGGTTGCCGCGGCGCGAACCGTAGCTGTTGAAGTCGGCCTTCAGCACGCCGTGCGACAGCAGGTATTTGCCCGCGGGCGAGGTGTCCTTGATCGAACCGGCCGGAGAGATGTGGTCGGTCGTCACCGAATCCCCGAAGATGCCCAGCGCACGCGCCCCGCGCACGCTGGCGCTGGTGGCGGCGGGCTGCATGCTGAAGTCCTGGAAGAAGGGTGGCTCGGCGATGTACGTCGACTTGGGCCAGTCGTACACCTGGCCCTTGGTGCCCTTGATGCCGGCCCACAGCTTGCTCGGCTTCTTGACCTGTTCGTAGTTGCCCTTGAAGGTCTTGGCATCCATCGCGTACTTCATCAGTGCGTGGATTTCTTCCGAGGTCGGCCAGATATCGCCCAGGTAGATGTCGCGGCCCTTCTTGCCCTTGCCCACGGGCTCGGTCATCAGGTCGCGCGTGACATTGCCGGCGATGGCGTAGGCCACCACCAGCGGCGGCGAGGCCAGGAAGTTGGCGCGGATGTTCGGGTGGATGCGGGCTTCGAAATTGCGGTTGCCCGACAGCACGGCAGCGGCCACGAGGTCGTTCTTGGTGATGGCCTCGTTCAGCTCGGGCGTCAGGTCGCCGGCGTTGCCGATGCAGGTGGTGCAGCCATAGGCGGTCACGCCGAAGCCCAGCTTTTCCAGGTAGGGAAGCAGGCCGGCGGCCGTCAGGTATTCCGTCACCACGCGGCTGCCCGGGGCCAGCGAGGTCTTGATGTGCGGCGCCACTGTCAGGCCGGCTTCCACCGCCTTCTTGGCCAGCAGGCCGGCGCCCAGCAGCACGCTCGGGTTGGAGGTGTTGGTGCAGGACGTGATCGCGGCGATCAGCACGTCGCCGTTCTTCACCTCGAGGCCGTCGGTGGTGGTGTAGGCGCGGTCTAGGTCGGCCGCCTCCTTGTTGAAGCCGTTCTCGGCCACCGGCTTGCTGAACAGCGAGGCGAAGGTGCTCTTGACGTTGCCGATCTCGATGCGGTCCTGCGGGCGCTTCGGGCCCGCCAGCGACGGCGCCACCGTGCCCAGGTCCAGCGTCACCACCTTGCTGTAGTCGATCTCGCCGGCCTTGGGAATGCCGAACATCTTCTGTGCGCGGAAATAGCCCTCGAACGCGGCGATTTCCTCTTCGGTGCGGCCGGTGCCCTTGAAGTAGTCGATGGTCTTCTCGTCCACCGGGAAGAAGCCCATGGTGGCGCCGTATTCCGGCGCCATGTTGCCGATGGTGGCGCGGTCGGGCAGGGCCAGGCTAGCGGTGCCTTCGCCGAAGAACTCGACGAACTTGCCAACGACCTTTTCCTTGCGCAGCATCTCGGTGATGGTCAGCACCAGGTCGGTGGCGGTGACGCCTTCGCGCAGGCGGCCCTTCAGTTCCACGCCAACCACGTCCGGCGTCAGGAAATAGACCGGCTGGCCCAGCATGCCGGCCTCGGCCTCGATGCCGCCGACGCCCCAGCCCACCACGCCGATGCCGTTGATCATAGTGGTGTGCGAGTCAGTGCCGACCAGAGTGTCCGGGTAGTAGACGCCGTCTTTCTTGTGCACGCCACGGGCCAGGTATTCCAGGTTGACCTGATGCACGATGCCGAAGCCCGGCTGCACCACGCCGAAGGTATCGAACGCCTGCATGCCCCACTTCATGAACTGGTAGCGCTCGTTGTTGCGCTGGAATTCCAGCTGCATGTTCAGGTCCAGCGCCTTCTTTTCGCGGAAATGGTCGACCTGCACCGAGTGGTCGACCACCAGGTCCACCGGCACCAGCGGCTCGATCTTCTTGGGGTTCTTGCCCATCTTCTCGGCGACGTTGCGCATCGCGGCCAGGTCGGCCAGCAGCGGCACGCCGGTAAAGTCCTGCAAGACCACGCGGGCCACCACGAAGGGAATCTCGTCGACGCGCTCGGCGTTCGGCTTCCAGCTGGCCAGTTGCCTGACGTGCTCTTCGGTGACCTTCTTGCCGTCGCAGTTGCGCAGCACCGATTCCAGCACCACGCGGATCGACACCGGCAGGCGCCCGATTGCCACGTCCAGCTCCTCGCCCAACTGGGGCAGGGAGTAATACTGGCCCTTGCCGGAAGAGCCGATCTTGAATTCTTTTAGCGTGTTCTTGAGGTTGTGGGGCATTGCCGTACTCCGATCGAAGGATGATGCGATGGCATTTGGCTCGGACCTGAATCAAGACCCCGGTGCGCTGCCGCGGCATTTGACCGCGGTCCGAGGCCGGCAGCGCACTGCAACTGCATACTCTAACCGCCGCGCGGCTTTGGCGCCACCCGGCTCGGCATCCCGCTGGCCGCAACGACACCGGCCCCACAGCATGCCCGCCCGGGATTGACCGCCCGGCAAGGCAAAAAAGGGCGCTGGCGGCCGGAATTCAGCGGCCGCCAGCGCCCCGGTACGGACTTACTGCTTGGGCGCTGCGGATTGCTGGACGCCTTCCGGCACCTGCGTCGGGCCGCCCGGGGGCGTGACCAGCAGCGGGGTGGTGGCCGGGGCGCGCAGGCCGCCGGCCTGGGTCGGGGCTGCGGCGCCGGCCTGCATGGCGGCGCTCTGGCAGTCGTCGGCCAGGCGCTGGCCCAGGTTCTTGTTGAACAGCATGGCCTTGCTCGGGATCACCACCAGGTCCAGGCCGGTGCGGGCGTCGTAGTAGCGGTCGGCGCCGGTCACCGTGGGCTGGCGCGGCAGCTTGTAGTCGCGGCCTTGCCAGTGCACGGTCAGGACCTCGTCGCGCAGCATGTCGCCGGCGATATACAGGTTGTTGCCCAGTTCACACTGCCATTTTTCGCCGTTCGGCGTGACCGCGGCAGCAGCGCCGGCCGCCGCGGCGGTCCCGGCAGCTGCCTTCTTCTTGCTCGAAGCCTTCTTGGTGGTGGTCTTCTTGGCAGGTTCCTGTGCCATCACGGCGGTCGCGGTGGTCAGGCTGAATGCGCCGATGCAGGCGGCAAGGACAAGATGTTTCATTTTGTGAGTGCCTTTCGGATACTGAAATCGGTTTATGTTTCATTCGCCGCCGTCAAATCGGGCGGCGCCGGGACAAATTCCGCCGCTATTCTCTACGATTTGCCCAGGGCGGCGTAGTGCTCTGGTCTTTGGTTACATTATCGAAGGGGGCTAGTTGGCCCGGCTTCACTTGCGCTTGCCAATCGGCACAAACTTCAGGTTTTCCGGGCCAGTGTAGTTGGCACTCGGGCGGATGATCTTGTTGTCGATGCGCTGCTCGATAATGTGCGCGGCCCAGCCCGAGGTACGCGCGATCACAAACAGCGGCGTGAACATCGCTGTCGGCACGCCCATCATGTGGTAGCTCACCGCGCTGAACCAGTCCAGGTTCGGGAACATCTTCTTGATGTCCCACATCACCGTTTCCAGGCGCTCGGCGATGTCGAACATCTTCATCGAGCCGGCATCCTTCGACAGCTTCTTCGCCACTTCCTTGATCACCTGGTTGCGCGGGTCGCCGGTGGTGTACACCGGGTGGCCGAAGCCGATCACAACTTCCTTGTTCTCGACGCGGCGGGTGATGTCGGCCTGGGCCTCGTCCGGGTTGTCGTAGCGCTTCTGGATCTCGAACGCGACCTCGTTGGCGCCGCCGTGCTTGGGGCCGCGCAGCGCGCCGATGGCGCCGCTGATCGACGAATACATGTCCGAACCCGTGCCGGCGATTACGCGCGCGGCGAAGGTCGAGGCGTTGAACTCGTGCTCGGCGTACAGGTTCAGCGAGGTGTTCATGGCGCGCTCCCACAGTGCCGACGGCTTCTCGCCGTGCAGCAGGTGCAGGAAGTGGCCACCGATGGAGTCATCGTCGGTTTCCACCTCGATACGGCGGCCGTTGTGGCTGTAGTGATACCAGTACAGCAGCATCGAGCCCAGGCTGGCCATCAGGCGGTCGGCGATGTCGCGCGCGCCCGGGGTGTTGTGGTCTTCCTTCTCCGGCAGCACGGTGCCCAGCACCGACACGCCGGTGCGCATCACGTCCATCGGGTGGGCGCTGGCGGGCACCCATTCGAGCGCGGCCTTCACATTGGCAGGCAGGCCGCGCAGGCTCTTGAGCTTGGCCTTGTAGGCGGCCAGTTCGGATTTGGTCGGCAGCTTGCCGTGCACCAGCAGGTGGGCGATCTCCTCGAACTCGCAGGTCTCGGCGATGTCGAGGATGTCGTAGCCGCGGTAGTGCAGGTCGTTGCCGGTGCGGCCGACGGTGCACAGCGCGGTATTGCCGGCGGTCACGCCCGACAGGGCGACGGATTTCTTGACCCGGGGCGCGGCTGGCTCGCTGCCCGTGGCGTCGGGTGCGGCGGCGGGTGCGGCGAACTTCGAGGCGGACATCCGTGTCTCCTTGGGCGCTGCCCTGATTGATTTTTGGTATGGGTATCGCTTCAGGCGAAGAACAGCGCTTCCACATTGGCCGGCAGCGGCGTGCCGGTGGCCTGCGCGCGCTGCAGCAGCGACCAGTAGTAGCGGTAGCTGGCGCGGTCGTGCAACTGGCCGTCGTGGCGGATCGGGGCCCAGTTGTTCTCGTGCGCCGCCAGCAGGATCTGGCTGGCCGCGCCGATTTCGTCGGCGCCCGGGCGGAACGCCGCCACGATCGGTGCGATCTGTCCCGGATGGATGCTCCACTTGCGCAGGTAGCCGAACTCGCTGCGCGCGCGCAGCGCATCGTCGCCGGCGCGCTGCGGCGCCTGCACGTCGGTGCTGACGTTGTGCGACGGCACCTTGCCGTGGCGGTGGCAGGCGGCAGAAATCTCCAGCATGGCGCGGCGGATCAGCGGGTGTTCGAACTGCTGCGGCGAGCGCATGGCTTCGCCCGGGATGGCGCCATGATGGGCCGAGACAAAGTCCATCAGGCCGAAGCTCAGGCATTCCACCTGCACCAGCGCGGCAATATCGAAGGCCTGTTCCAGCGCGGCGTGGGTCTCGACCAGCACATGGATCGGGATATGCCGGGCGATGCCGGCATTGCGCGCCACCTGGTTGACGTGATCGGTCACGCGCGCGACCTCGACCACGTCGGTGACCTTGGGCACCACCACATAGGCCAGGCGCGCGCCGGCTGCACGCACCAGCACGTCGACGTCTTCGCGCCAGCTCGGGTGGGCCGGGTCATGGATGCGCACGCCGACGCGGTTGTGGGCATTGAGCGGGCTGTTGACCAGCTGCGCGCACAGCTCGGCATGCTCGCGCTCACGGCCGACGGCGGCGCCGTCCTCGCAGTCGAAGGTGATGTCGAAGACCGGGCCAAGCTCTTGTTGCAGGGCAAGCGATTTGCGCATCAGCTTTTCGCTGCCCGCGTAGTGGTCACACACCGGCAACTGGACCGGGATGGCTTCGCCCTGGAACAAGACCTCGGAAGGATGCACGTTGATTCGGATAGGTTTGGGTTGACGGGGGAGAGCAGGGGCCATCGTAGCCCCTGGATATTAAAAAACCGGGGTCCGCGCTGATTCGTGAATCGTTGCGGAACCCCGGTCTTTCCTCGAGCGATCGGAGGATCAGCCCAGCAGGTGCTGCACGCCGGCCTTTTCTTCTTCCAGTTCGTTCAGGGTGATATTGATCTTTTCCTGGCTGTAGGCGTCGATCTCCAGACCCTTGACGATCTCGTACTTGCCGTTGGCGGTGGTCACCGGGTAGCCGAACATGGTGTCGGCCGGGATGCCGTACTCACCGTTCGACGGGATGCCCATGGTGACGACCTTGCCGTTGGTGCCCAGCACCCAGTCGCGCACGTGGTCGATGGCAGCGTTGGCGGCCGAAGCAGCCGACGACAGGCCACGCGCTTCGATGATGGCGGCGCCGCGCTTGCCGACGGTCGGCAGGAACACGTCGTTGTTCCACACCGGGTCGTTGATCAGGTCCTTGACGCTCTTGCCGTCGACGGTGGCATAGCGGTAGTCGGCGTACATGGTCGGGCTGTGGTTGCCCCACACGAACAGCTTCTCGATCGACGACACCGGCTTGCCGGTCTTGGCGGCGATTTGCGACAGGGCACGGTTGTGGTCCAGGCGCAGCATCGCGGTAAAGTTCTCGCGCGGCAGGTTCGGGGCCGACTTCATGGCGATGTAGGCGTTGGTGTTGGCCGGGTTGCCGACCACCAGCACCTTGACGTTGCGGCTGGCGACTTCGTCCAGCGCCTTGCCCTGCACCGTGAAGATCTGGGCATTGGCTTCGAGCAGGTCCTTGCGCTCCATGCCCTTGCTGCGCGGACGGGCGCCAACCAGCAGGGCCACGTCGGCGTCCTTGAAGGCAACCTTGGGGTCGTCGGTGATGACCACGCCGGCCAGCAGCGGGAATGCGCAGTCTTCCAGTTCCATCACCACGCCCTTGACGGCTTGCTGGGCTTGCGGGAGGTCGAGCAGTTGGAGGATGACCGGCTGGTCTTTGCCCAGCATGTCGCCATTGGCGATGCGGAACAGCAGGGAGTAGCCGATCTGGCCAGCGGCGCCGGTCACTGCGACGCGCATTGGGGCTTTAGCCATGAGTAAATCTCCAAACGATAGAAGGGGGGAAGCCGGTCGGTGGCATGCCGTTGCCGTAACAAGGGGCGCGGCGGGTCACCGGGTGCTGGTTGTCGCCACAGCGGGAAGCGGCCGTCCGCCGGAGCCAGGTGGCGGGGCCACGGGGCGGAACCGGTGAGGAGAGCCACAACGGGTCATGGTGATGCAACAAAGCGTTAGTCTACTGCGAAGCGAGGCGCCATTTCCAGACCGGAGCACTGCCGTCCGGTATCCTGGCTGCTGCTGGCGGGCCTGGGAGGGCCATCGCGGGCGTGGACCAGCGCGAGTGTAGGTCGGGCCTCTCACGATGTCAATTCATATGTCTTATATAAGACATAAGACAATTAACGTAAGGCTGGACGTATCTTGCCCTTTTGTGGTGAAATCCCGCTATGTCCTCCCTGCCTACGTCCCTGACCGGCGCAGCCGCACCCGGCGCGCCGGAATCTGGCGCCGCCACGCCTGGCGCCGGGACGCAGCCGCCTTCTTCGCCGCCCGCGCCTGTGCCGCACGCGGCCCCGCAATCTGGCCCCACCTCTGGTCTGCAGTCCGTGCCGTCGCCTACCTTCAGCCCGCTCTACCAGCAGATCAAGGCGCTGATCACGCGCAGCCTGCAATCCGGCGAATGGAAGCCCGGCGAGATGATCCCCAGCGAAATGGAGCTGGCCTCCCGCTACAAGGTCAGCCAGGGCACGGTGCGCAAGGCCATCGACGAACTCGCCGCCGAGAACCTGGTGGCGCGCCGGCAGGGCAAGGGCACCTTCGTGACCACGCACCATGAAGACGTGGTCAAGTTCCGCTTCCTGCGCCTCGTCCCCGACGAAGGCGAACCCCATTATGGCGCCAGCCGCGTGCTGGAATGCAAGCGCCTGCGCGCCCCCGCCGAAATTGCCCGGCTGCTCGACATCCGCACCGGCGACAGCGTGGTGCAGATCCGCCGCGTGCTGAATTTCTCGGGCGAGTCGACCGTGCTGGACGAAATCTGGCTGCTCGGCGCCAACTTCAAGGGCCTCACCGCTGAAAAGCTGACCGAGTGGAAGGGCCCCATGTATGCATTGTTCGAGGCCGAGTTCGGCACGCGCATGATCCGCGCCTCGGAGAAGATCCGCGCCGTGCCCGCCGATGAAACGGCGGCCGAGTTGCTGTCTGTCCCGGTAGGCTCGCCGCTGCTGTCAGTCGAGCGGGTGTCGTACACCTATGGCGACCGCCCCGTCGAAGTGCGCCGCGGCCTGTATGTGACTACGCGGCACTATTACCAGAACGACCTGAGCTGACGCCGGCGCATGGCATGATGCGCCCGCTGGCGTTGATTATTGTGGCTTTCGTCATGACGGTGCGGGCTGTTGCGCAGCGCGGGTGAAGGTTGCGCCTGATTGCCGGCGGATGTGATTAGTGTGCGATTGTCGGGCGGTACGTGTTGGTGCCTGATAGCTGAAAATTATTGGTGCAGCGCGCAACAAAGGCGCTAAAATCTCATGGATTTGCCCTAATGCATCCCGTTGCATGCAGGGCAATGGCAGTTTCGTTTTTTGTTTACCGCAAAATGGGGTCTCGCATGGCTGAAGCCGTCAAACAAGCCAGGCCGGAGTACCGGAATATCGGTATCGCGCAAATTGCGCGCTACCGGTTGCCCTGGGCCGGCAAGGTATCCATCCTGCATCGCGTGAGCGGTGCGTTGATGTTCCTCCTCCTTCCCTTCGTCCTGTATCTGTTTGAGCAGAGCATCACTTCGGAACTGAGCTTCGCAAAGTTCTCGGCGCTTCTGTCCGGCGGCTTCGTCAAGCTGGTTCTGCTGGTCCTGATCTGGGGTTATCTGCATCACTTCTGCGCGGGTATCCGTTTCCTGCTGCTGGACGTGCACGTCGGCGTTTCCAAGCCGGCCTCGGCCAAGTCTGCCATCGGCGTGCTGGTTGTGAGCCTGCTGCTTACCCTGATTTTCGGCCTGAAGCTGTTCGGCCTGTTCTGAGGAGAATCAAGGTGGCAAAAAATAATATCGGTCCCAAGCGTCTTGTCGTCGGTGCGCACTACGGCCTGAAAGACTGGCTGGCGCAGCGCGTCACGGCCGTGATCATGGTGGTCTTCACCGTGGTCCTGGCCATTGCCTTCCTGCTGTCGAACGGCGCTTCGTATGAAGCGTGGGCAGGGCTCTTCTCCAACCAGTGGATGAAGATCATCACGTTCCTGACCATCCTGTCGCTGCTGTATCACGCCTGGATCGGCGTGCGCGACATCTGGATGGACTATGTGCGTCCGATGGCCGTGCGCCTCGTGCTGCAAGTTCTTACGATTCTGTGGCTCGTCGGTTGCGCGGGCTACGCTGCTCAGATTCTCTGGAGGGTGTAATAAATGGTCGCAGTCAAGACTGGATTGCCGCGTCGCCGTTTCGACGTGGTCATCGTCGGTGCTGGCGGCGCCGGGATGCGCGCATCCCTCCAGCTCGCGGAAGCCGGCCTGAACGTGGCCGTGCTGTCCAAGGTGTTCCCGACGCGCTCGCACACGGTGGCGGCACAGGGCGGCATCGGCGCTTCGCTGGGGAACATGAGCGAAGACAACTGGCACTACCACTTCTACGACACCATCAAGGGCTCGGACTGGCTGGGTGACCAGGACGCCATCGAGTTCATGTGCCGTGAAGCCCCGAAGGTCGTGTACGAGCTCGAACACTTCGGCATGCCGTTCGACCGCAATCCCGACGGCACCATCTACCAGCGTCCGTTCGGCGGCCACACCGCCAACTACGGTGAAAAGCCGGTGCAGCGCGCCTGCGCCGCGGCTGACCGTACCGGCCACGCACTGCTGCACACGCTGTACCAGCGCAACGTGCGCGCCAAGACCCACTTCTTCGTCGAGTGGATGGCGCTGGACCTGATCCGCGACCAGGACGGCGACGTGCTGGGCGTGACCGCGCTGGAAATGGAAACCGGCGAGGTCTACATCCTCGAGGCCAAGACCACGCTGTTCGCGACCGGCGGTGCCGGCCGCATCTACGCCGCTTCCACCAACGCCTTCATCAACACCGGTGACGGCCTGGGCATGGCAGCGCGCGCAGGCGTGCCGCTGGAAGACATGGAATTCTGGCAGTTCCACCCGACCGGTGTGGCCGGCGCGGGCGTGCTGATCACCGAAGGCGTGCGCGGCGAAGGCGGTATCCTGCGCAACAAGGACGGCGAGCGCTTCATGGAGCGCTATGCCCCGACGCTGAAGGACCTGGCGCCGCGTGACTTCGTCTCGCGCTCGATGGACCAGGAAATCAAGGAAGGCCGCGGCTGCGGCCCGAACGGCGACTACGTGCTGCTCGACCTGACCCACGTCGGTGCCGAGACTATCATGAAGCGCCTGCCGTCGATCCGCGAAATCGGCATGAAGTTCGCCAACGTCGACGCGATCAAGGAACCGATCCCGGTGGTCCCGACCATCCACTACCAGATGGGCGGTATCCCGACCAACTATCACGGCCAGGTCGTGGTGCCGAAGAACGGCAACCCGAACGAAGTCCTGAACGGTTTCTACGCGATCGGCGAATGCTCGTGCGTGTCGGTGCACGGCGCCAACCGCCTGGGCACCAACTCGCTGCTCGACCTGGTGGTGTTCGGTCGCGCCGCCGGCAACCACATCATTGCGCAGAACCTGAAGCAGAAGGAACACAAGCCGCTGCCGGCCGATGCCGCCGACCTCGCGATGTCGCGCCTGGCCAAGCTGCAAGGGACGACCTCGGGCGAATACACCCAGGACGTCGCCAACGACATTCGCAAGAACATGCAGTCGCATGCGGGCGTGTTCCGTACGCAGAAGCTGATGGACGAAGGCGTCGAGCGCATCCTGGAAGTCTCCGAGCGCGCCAACAACATCCACCTGAAGGACAAGTCCAAGGTCTTCAACACCGCGCTGGTGGAAGCCCTGGAAGTGGCCAACCTGGTGGAAGTGGCCAAGGCCACCATGATCTCGGCGGCGGCTCGCAAGGAATCGCGCGGTGCCCACGCGCACAGCGACTTCCCGAATCGCGATGACCAGAACTGGCTCAAGCACACGCTGTTCTACAGCGAAGGCAACCGCCTCGACTACAAGCCGGTGAAGATGGAACCGCTGACGGTGGAAAGCGTGCCGCCGAAGGCCCGTACCTTCTGAGCACCGCATCGTAGAGATAACAGGACCCACAGAAATGAAGCGTATTTTCGAAGTCTACCGCTACGATCCGGACAAGGATGCGGCACCGCGCATGCAGACCTACGAGGTCGAGCTGGACGGTCACGAGCGCATGCTGCTGGACGCGCTGGTCAAGCTGAAGAAGCTGGACGAGACCATCTCGTTCCGCCGTTCGTGCCGCGAAGGCGTGTGCGGCTCGGACGCGATGAACATCAACGGCAAGAACGGCCTGGCCTGCCTGACCAATATGCGCGAGCTGCCGGACCGCATCGTGCTGCGTCCGCTGCCCGGCCTGCCGGTGGTGCGCGACCTGATCGTCGACATGACGAACTTCTTCAAGCAGTACAACTCGATCAAGCCGTTCCTGATCAACGACGAGCCGCCGCCTGAGAAAGAGCGCCTGCAGTCGCCGGAAGAGCGTGACGAGCTGGACGGCCTGTACGAGTGCATTCTCTGCGCCAGCTGCTCGACGTCGTGCCCGTCGTTCTGGTGGAATCCGGACAAGTTCGTCGGCCCCGCCGGCCTGCTGCAGGCTTACCGCTTCATCGCGGACAGCCGCGACCAGGCCACCAGCGAGCGTCTGGACAACCTGAACGACCCGTACCGCCTGTTCCGTTGCCACAGCATCATGAACTGCGTCGATGTGTGCCCGAAGGGTCTGAACCCGACCAAGGCCATCGGCAAAATCAAGGAGCTGATGGTCCGCCGCGCGGTCTGACCCTGCGGCTGTCTGCAGTAGTTGTAAGCGGCACGTCAGCCCGAGCGGCTATATCGGGTTGGCGTGCCGGAAGTAGGAAGCCATGACTGAGAGTCCTGCCACCACCTTCTCCCATCAGGCCGATCCGCACAAGCGCGCCCGCCTGCGCTGGCGCGCCCGCCGCGGCCTTCTGGAGAACGACATCATCGTCGAACGTTTTTTCAACCGTTACGAGGAGAGCCTGTCCGACGAGGACGTGGCTTCGCTGAGCGTGCTGTTCGAACTCAGCGACAACGAGTTGATGGACCTGCTCCTTGCGCGCAAGGAACTGGACGGTGAGCTCGACACGCCCCCGATGCAGCGAGTGATCACCCTGCTGCGTACGGTCTGAGTTTTGGTCAACATTATTATTCACAGCATTTGAAGGATCCGACATGACGCCGTCCGATGTGAAAGCCACGCTATCGTTCTCCGATGGTTCCCCCAGCGTTGAGCTGCCGATTTACACGGGTACCGTTGGCCCGGATGTAATCGACATTCGCAAGCTGTACGGACAGACCGGTAAGTTCACTTACGACCCCGGTTTCATGTCGACGGCTTCGTGCAATTCCAAGATCACCTATATCGACGGTGACAAGGGCGAGCTGCTGTACCGCGGCTACCCGATCGAGCAGCTGGCGCAGAAGTGCAACCACCTCGAAGTCTGCTACCTGCTGCTCAAGGGCGAGCTGCCCAACGCCAAGCAGAAGGATGAATTCACCGGCCACGTGATGAACCACACCATGGTTCATGAGCAGCTGCAGTTCTTCATGCGCGGTTTCCGCCGCGATGCGCACCCGATGGCCGTGCTGACGGGCCTGGTGGGTGCCATGAGCGCGTTCTACCACGACGCGATGGACATCGATGATCCGCACCAGCGCGAGATCTCGGCCATCCGCCTGATCGCCAAGATGCCGACCATGGTCGCCATGGCGTACAAGTACAACATCGGCCAGCCGTACATCTATCCGCAGAACGACCTGTCCTACTCGGGCAACTTCCTGCGCATGCTGTTCGGCACGCCGTGCGCCCCGTACACCGTGAACCCGGTGCTGGAGCGTGCGCTGGACCGCATCTTCATCCTGCACGCCGACCACGAGCAGAATGCCTCGACCTCGACCGTGCGCCTGGCCGGTTCGTCGGGCACAAACCCGTTCGCAGCCATCGCCGCCGGCGTGGCCTGCCTGTGGGGCCCGGCCCACGGCGGCGCCAACGAAGCCGCGCTGAAGATGCTGGAAGAAATCGGCAGCGTCGACAACATCAACGAGTTCATCAAGCAGGTCAAGGACAAGAACTCGGGCGTGCGCCTGATGGGCTTTGGCCACCGCGTGTACAAGAACTACGATCCGCGCGCCAAGCTGATGCGCGAAACCTGCCATGAAGTGCTGGAAGAGCTGGGCCTGCACAACGACCCGCTGTTCAAGCTGGCCATGGAACTGGAAAAGATCGCCCTGGAAGACGAGTACTTCGTCAGCCGCAAGCTGTACCCGAACGTCGACTTCTACTCGGGCATCGTCCAGCGCGCGCTGGGTATCCCGACCTCGCTGTTCACCTGCATCTTCGCGCTGGCCCGTACCCCGGGCTGGATCTCGCAGTGGGAAGAGATGATTACCGATCCGGAATACAAGATCGGTCGTCCGCGCCAGCTGTTTGTTGGCGCAGCTACCCGCGACGTGCCGGACGTTGCCAAGCGCTGATCGCTGGCTTTTCATCCGGCTGCGCAATGCAGCAATCACAAACGCCCCGGCCCGCCGGGGCGTTTGTGTTTCTGGGCCGGAGCGCCTTGTGCGTCGCAGCAGGGCAGGCAGCAGGAAATTGCCGGATAAGTGGTGAGAACGCCAATTTGCGGAGAATTGTGTCTCAGTCTGTCAATTCAGTTCCGCATTTGTTGTGCGATTTTCGCCTGCGGCAGGAAATTTGACCCTATAATGCGGGCTGCTTTGCCGACGGCAGCCGGGCCACCCTTCCGGCGTGCGGTGCGGCAAGCGGGGCAGGCGAATCGCTTGCGCAATAGAGAACGCATCAAACGTTGTCTTTCCGAACCTTGGTCCCGATATCCCAGCGGGACTGACACATGCCGGGCCCCGCATTCGCTGTCTCTTCCTTGCAGGCCCGTCTTCCGCGTCTCGGGCGTCTTTATTCGTAGTCCGCGGGTGTTGTTCGATTGCGCAGGTCACACCGTTTTTGCCCGGTTGACCCAAACATAAATCGAGGAGCTCCTGATGACGCTGTCCCGTCTTACGTCCATCTCGCTGGCCACCATGCTGGCCACCTTTGGCGTCGCTGCTAACGCCGAAACCGTGAAGATCGCCATTGCCGGCCCGATGAGTGGCTCGGTGGCGCAGTATGGCGACATGGTCAAGGCCGGTGCGCTGACCGCCATCGAACAGATCAATGCAGCTGGCGGCGCCGGCGGCAACAAGTTCGAAGTGGTGATGATGGACGACGCCTGCGAGCCGAAGCAGGCCGTGGCGGTTGCCAACAAGATCGTCAGCCAGAACATCAAGTACGTGATCGGCCACGTCTGCTCGGGTTCGACCATCCCGGCTTCGGACATCTACGAGAACGAAGGCATCGTCATGGTGACGCCGTCAGCCACCGCGCCGCAGCTGACCGAGACCAAGAAGCGCAAGTTCATCTTCCGCACCATCGGCCGCGACGACCAGCAGGGCCCGGCCGCTGCCCAGTACATCATCAGCAAGGTCAAGCCGAAGAAGGTTGCGGTGCTGCACGACAAGCAGTCGTACGGCCAGGGCATCGCCAGCTCGGTGAAGAAGGACTTGGAAGCCGCCAAGATCCCGGTGGCCGTGTTCGAAGGCATCAACGCCGGCGATTCGGATTACTCCGCCGTTATCACCAAGCTCAAGTCGCAGGGCGTGGACTTCGTCTACTTCGGCGGCTACCACCCGGAAATGGGGCTGCTGCTGCGCCAGGCGCGCGAGCAGGGCGTCAAGGCCACCTTCATGGGCCCCGAGGGCGTGGGCAACAAGGACGTGACCGCGATTGCCGGCCCGTCGTCGGAGGGCATGCTGGTGACGCTGCCGGCCGACTTCTCGGCCGATCCGGCCAACGCCGCGCTGGTGAAGGCCTTTGCCGACAAGAAGCGTGACGCCAACGGCCCGTTCCAGATGCCGGCCTATGCCGCCGTCAAGATCATTGGCGACGCCATTGCCGGCGCCAAGAGCACCGACCCGGCCAAGGTTGCGGCGTACATGCACAAGAACGCCTTCACCACCCCGATCGGCAAGGTCGAGTACGACGACAAGGGCGACCTGAAGTCCTTCAAGTTCGTGGTCTACACCTGGCACAAGGACGCCAGCAAGACGGCCGCCAACTAAGCCGGCGCTTTCCCACGCACACGCCCCGCCCGGACCCCGGGCGGGGCGTTCTGGTATCGGGCTTCAAGTTCCTGAGGCTTCCCCAATGAATGAATTCCTTCCACAGTTCACCCAGCAGCTGGTCAATGGCCTGACGCTGGGTGCGATCTATGCGCTGATCGCCATCGGCTACACAATGGTCTACGGCATCATCGGCATGATCAATTTCGCGCACGGCGAGATTTACATGATCGGTGCCTATGTCGGCCTGGTCACGCTCACCGCGATCGGCGCCCAGGCAGGCTACCCCCTGCCGCTGGTGCTGGGCGCCGCCTTGCTGGTCTCGGTGCTGGTCACCGGGGTGTACGGCTATGCGGTCGAGCGGGTGGCATACCGGCCCTTGCGGGGCGGACCGCGGCTGGTGCCGCTGATCTCGGCCATCGGCATGTCGATCTTCCTGCAGAACTATGTCCAGATCGGGCAGGGCGCGCGCGACGTGTCCGTGCCGGTGCTGATCTCGGGCGCCATCGAGTTCCAGATGGGCAGCGACTTCACCGTGACGGTGCCGTACTCGCGCCTGCTGATCGTCGGCGTGACGCTGGTGCTGATGATCGCGCTGACGCTGTTTATCGGCCGTTCGCGCATGGGCCGTGCCTGCCGCGCCTGCGCCGAAGACATGCGCATGGCCAACCTGCTGGGCATCGATACCAACAAGGTGATTTCCTTCACCTTCGTGCTGGGTGCGATGCTGGCGGCGGTGGGCGGCGTGCTGATCGGCCTGACCATCGGCAAGCTCAATCCCTTTATCGGCTTTATCGCCGGCATCAAGGCCTTTACCGCGGCGGTGCTGGGCGGCATCGGCAGCATCCCGGGCGCGATGCTCGGCGGCGTGCTGCTGGGCCTGGCGGAGACCTTCGCCTCGGGCTATATGCCGGCCGAGTACAAGGACGTGGTTGCGTTCAGCCTGCTGGTGCTGGTGCTGCTGTTCCGTCCGACCGGGCTGCTGGGCAAGCCTGATGTCGAAAAGGTCTGAGGGAGGACGAGACCATGACCAACAAAATTAGCGCGATGCCCGCGGGGCAAGCCGCCCGCGCGGCCGCACCCGGGCAATCGCTGAAGAACGCGATCTTCGCGGCCGTGATGACGGCCATCCTCACCATTCCCATCCTGGGCCTGCAGCTCAAGCTGGAAGGCTACAAGGTCGTGCTCGAGCCGCACTGGCGGCCGGTGTGGATCGCCGTGGCGGCGGTGTTCCTGTTCCAGTTGTTCAAGCCGCTGCTGTCGCGTGCCGGCAGCGCCGTGCGCCTGCCGTCGGTGCCGCAACTCGGGGCGCGCCAGCAGCGCGTGGCGGTTTGGGTGCTGCTCGCGATCGGGCTGGTGTGGCCGTTCTTTGGCTCGCGCGGCGCGGTCGACGTGGCCACGCTGGCGCTGATCTACGTGATCCTGGGGCTGGGCCTGAATATCGTGGTGGGCTATGCCGGCCTGCTCGACCTGGGCTATGTCGGCTTCTACGCGATCGGCGGCTATAGCTATGCGCTGCTGAACCAGTACTTCGGGCTGGGCTTCTGGGAATGCCTGCCGATCGCCGCGGCAATGTCGGCGACCTTCGGCTTTATCCTTGGCTTCCCGGTGCTGCGGTTGCGAGGAGACTATCTGGCGATCGTGACGCTGGGCTTCGGCGAGATCATCCGCCTGCTGGCCAACAACCTGACCAGCCTGACCGGCGGCCCGGACGGCGTCTCGGGCATCCCGAAGCCGACCGTGTTCGGCATCGAAATGGCGCGCAGTGCGAGCGTGGAGGGCACCAGGACTTTCCATGACCTGATCGGCCTGGACTACAGCGGCCAGCACATGGTGATCTTCCTGTACCTGCTGGCGCTGCTGCTGGTTGGCTTCACGCTGTTCGTCACCAGCCGCCTGATCCGCATGCCGATGGGCCGCGCCTGGGAAGCGCTGCGTGACGACGAGATCGCGTGCCGTTCGCTGGGCATGAACCCGACCCGCATCAAGCTGTCGGCGTTCACGCTGGGCGCATCGTTCGCCGGCATCGGCGGCGCGTTCTTCGCGGCGCGCCAGGGGCTGGTCAATCCGGAATCGTTCACCTTTATCGAGTCGGCGCTGATCCTCGCCGTGGTGGTGCTGGGCGGCATGGGCTCGCAGCTGGGCGTGATCCTGGCGGCGATCCTGCTGACGGTGCTGCCCGAAGTGGCGCGCGGCTTCGCCGAATACCGCATGCTGATCTTCGGCCTGGTGATGGTGCTGATGATGATGTGGCGTCCGCAGGGCCTGCTGCCCGCGAGCCGTCCCCACGTGGAGTTGCCGCGATGACCAATGTGCAACAAGCGGTGCAAGCAGCCGAGCTGCTGAAAGTCTCCGGCCTGCAGATGCGCTTCGGCGGCTTGCTGGCCGTCGATGGCATCGATTTCGATGTTCGCAAGGATGAGGTCTTCGCCATCATCGGCCCCAACGGTGCCGGCAAGACCACGGTGTTCAACTGCGTGGGCGGCTTCTACAAGCCGACCGCGGGCGATGTCACGCTCGACGGCCGCGACATTGCCGGCCTGCCCAGCCACAAGGTGGCGCGCCAGGGCCTGGTGCGGACCTTCCAGAATATCCGCCTGTTCAAGTCGCTGACAGTGGTGGAAAACCTGCTGGTCGCGCAGCACCTGCAGGTGCAGTCCGGCATCCTGCGAGGCCTGTTCGCCACGCCGGCCTACCGGCGCGCCGAGCGCGAGGCGCTGGAGCGCGCCGCGGTCTGGCTGGAGCGCATGGGCCTGACCAAGGTCGCCAACCGCGAGGCCGGCACGCTGTCGTACGGCCACCAGCGCCGGCTGGAGATCGCGCGCTGCATGATCACCAAGCCGCGCCTGCTGATGCTGGACGAGCCCGCCGCCGGCCTGAACCCGCAGGAGAAGATCGAGCTGCAGCAGCTGATCGACCAGCTGCGGCGCGAGTTCGGCATCTCGGTGCTGCTGATCGAGCACGACATGAGCCTGGTGATGGGCGTGTCCGACCGCATCCTGGTGATGGAGCACGGCAAGCCGATCGTGATTGGCAAGCCGGAGCAAGTGCGCAACGACCCGCGCGTGATCAAGGCCTACCTGGGAGAGGACTGATGCTGAAGCTGGAACAGGTCCATACCCACTACGGCGCCGTCGAGGCGCTGTCGGGCGTATCGATCGAAGTCAACAAGGGGGAGATCGTCACCCTGATCGGCAGCAACGGCGCCGGCAAGACGACGCTGATGATGACCGTATGCGGCACGCCGCGCGCGTCCAGCGGGCGCGTGACGTTCGAAGGGCAGGACATCACCAACCGGTCCACACACGAGATCATGCGGCTGGGCATGGCGATCTCGCCCGAGGGCCGGCGCGTGTTTCCGAGCCTGACGGTGCTGGAGAACCTGAAGATGGGCGCTTTTTTCGCCAGGCGCGACGAGATCGAGGCGGGCATCGAACACGTCTTCAAGCTGTTCCCGCGCCTGAACCAGCGCGCCAGCCAGCGCGCCGGCACCATGTCGGGCGGCGAGCAGCAGATGCTGGCGATCGGCCGCGCGCTGATGAGCCGGCCGCGCCTGCTGCTGCTGGACGAGCCCACGCTTGGGCTGGCGCCGCTGATCATCGCGCAGATCTTCGACATCATTCGCACCATTCGTGACGAAGGCGTCACTGTGTTCCTGGTCGAGCAGAACGCCAACAAGGCGCTGCAGGTGGCGGACCGCGGCTATGTGCTTGAAACCGGCAAGGTGGTGCTGGCCGATACCGGCGCCAACCTGCTGGCCAACGACCGGATCAAGGCCGCCTACCTGGGCGGCTGATCCTGAGAGGCCGCCGCCTCAGCCGCCCCCCAGGCGGGGCGACGGCCTTTTCCTTTTCGCCATCCGCGAAATCCCCCTTTCGCCAATCACATTACATCGCAGCCGCCGCCCGGGCCGGACAGGGGGCTGAGTGCCGCACCCCCTGTGGCATAATCGATTGCCAAGTCAAGCATTGCCGCAACGCTTGAAATAACGCTCGCTTCAGGCGGCTTCCGGCGCGATCATCGCTATTGCCCCCCGTGTTCGCCACCGCGACCGAAGCGAACAAAAACCCCTGCAAACTACTGCGCGGTCACCGCGGACTTCTCCTGCAAAGGGTTGGTCCTCCGGCCCGCCATCGCATCATGGCCAAGACGCTCTACGACAAACTCTGGGATGACCACACCGTCCACGTCGAGGAAGACGGCACCACGCTGCTCTATATCGACCGCCACCTGCTGCATGAAGTGACCAGCCCGCAGGCGTTTGAAGGGCTGAAGCTGGCGGAGCGTCCGGTATGGCGCATCAGCGCCAACCTGGCCGTGTCGGACCACAACGTGCCGACCACCGACCGCAGCCAGGGCATTGCCGATCCGGTGTCGAAGCTGCAGGTCGACACGCTGGACGCGAACTGCGACAGCTTTGGCATCACCCAGTTCAAGATGAACGACCACCGCCAGGGCATCGTGCACGTGATCGGGCCGGAGCAGGGCGCCACGCTGCCGGGCATGACGGTGGTGTGCGGCGACTCGCATACCAGCACGCACGGCGCTTTCGGCGCGCTGGCGCACGGCATCGGCACCTCGGAAGTGGAGCACGTGCTGGCCACGCAGACGCTGCTGGGCAAGAAGGCCAGGAACATGCTGGTCAAGGTGGAAGGCAAGCTGCCGCGCGGCTGCACCGCCAAGGACATCGTGCTGGCCGTGATCGGCAAGATCGGCACCGCGGGCGGCACCGGCTACACCATCGAGTTCGCCGGCTCGGCCATCCGCGACCTGACCATGGAAGGCCGCATGACGGTCTGCAACATGGCTATCGAAGCCGGTGCGCGCGCCGGCCTGGTGGCGGTGGACGACGTCACGCTCGAATACGTGAAGGGCCGCCCCTACGCGCCGCAGGGCGTGGAGTGGGAGCAGGCCGTGGCCTACTGGCGCACGCTGCATTCGGATGCCGGTGCCAAGTTCGACCAGGTGGTCGAGCTGCGCGCTGAAGACGTCCGTCCGCAGGTGACCTGGGGCACCTCGCCGGAAATGGTGATCAGCATCGAAGACCGCGTGCCGGATCCCGAGAAGGAAAAGGACCCGAACAAGCGCAACGCGATGGAGCGCGCGCTGGAGTACATGGGTCTGCAGCCCAACGTGCCGGTCGAGAGCATCAATATCGACAAGGTCTTCATCGGTTCCTGCACCAACAGCCGCATCGAAGACATGCGCGCCGCTGCGTGGGTGGTGCAGAAGCTGGGCCGCAAGGTTGCTGCCAACGTGAAGCTGGCGATGGTGGTACCGGGTTCGGGCCTGGTCAAGGAACAGGCCGAGCGCGAAGGCCTGGACAAGATCTTCAAGGCCGCCGGCTTTGAGTGGCGCGAGCCGGGCTGCTCGATGTGCCTGGCGATGAATGCCGACCGCCTCGATCCGGGCGAGCGTTGCGCCTCGACTTCGAACCGCAACTTCGAAGGCCGCCAGGGCGCGGGCGGGCGCACGCATCTGGTGAGCCCGGCGATGGCAGCGGCCGCCGCCATCGAAGGCCATTTCGTCGATATCCGCAAGCTGGGCTGAGGAAGTAAGGAAAGAGACATGGACAAGTTCACCGTACACAACGGCCTCGTGGCGCCGCTCGACCGCGAAAACGTCGACACCGACGCCATCATCCCGAAGCAGTTCCTGAAGTCGATCCAGCGCACCGGCTTCGGCCCCAACCTGTTCGACGAGTGGCGCTACAAGGACGTCGGCCAGCCCGGCATGGACAACAGCAAGCGTCCGCTGAACCCGGACTTCGTGCTGAACCAGCCGCGCTACCAGGGCGCATCGATCCTGCTGGCCCGCCGCAACTTCGGCTGCGGCAGCTCGCGCGAGCATGCGCCGTGGGCGCTGACGCAATATGGCTTCCGCGCCGTGATCGCGCCCAGCTTTGCCGACATCTTCTTCAACAACTGCTACAAGAACGGCCTGCTGCCGGTGGTGCTGACCGAACAGCAGGTCGATCACCTCTTCAACGAGACCAACGCCTTCAACGGCTATAAGCTGACCATCGACCTGGACAAGCAGGTGGTGCTGACGACGGGCGGCCAGGCGTATGAGTTCGACATCGCCCCGTTCCGCAAGTACTGCATGCTGAACGGCTTCGACGATATCGGCCTGACCCTGCGCCACGCCGACAAGATCAAGGCCTATGAGGCCGAGCGCGTGGCGAAGATGCCGTGGCTGAACAACCGCCTGGTCGGATAAGACTCAAGAGGAAAGACAACAATGAAGATCGCAGTCCTGCCGGGTGACGGCATTGGTCCTGAAATCATCGCGGAGGCCGTCAAGGTCCTGAACGCGCTCGACGAGAAGTTCGAACTGGAAACCGCCCCGGTGGGCGGCGCCGGCTACGAGGCCGAAGGCCATCCGCTGCCGGAGAACACCCTGAAGCTGGCCAAGGAAGCCGACGCCATCCTGTTCGGCGCCGTCGGCGACTGGAAGTACGACAGCCTGGAGCGCCCGCTGCGTCCGGAGCAGGCCATCCTGGGCCTGCGCAAGCACCTGCAGCTGTTCGCCAATTTCCGTCCGGCGATCTGCTATCCGGAACTGACCGGCGCCTCCAGCCTGAAGCCCGAGCTGGTGGCCGGCCTGGACATCCTGATCGTGCGCGAACTGAACGGCGACATCTACTTCGGCCAGCCGCGCGGCGTGCGCGAAGCGCCGGATGGCCTGTTCAAGGGCGCGCGCGAAGGCTTCGACACCATGCGTTACAGCGAGCCGGAAATCCGTCGCATCGCGCACGTGGCGTTCCAGGCCGCGGCCAAGCGCGGCAAGAAGCTGTGCAGCGTCGACAAGGCCAACGTGCTCGAGACCTTCCAGTTCTGGAAGGACATCGTGATCGAGGTGCACAAGGAGTACCCGGAGGTCGAGCTGTCGCACATGTACGTCGACAACGCGGCCATGCAGCTGGTCAAGGCGCCCAAAAGCTTCGACGTGATCGTCACCGGCAATATGTTCGGCGACATCCTGTCGGATGAGGCCGCCATGCTGACCGGCTCCATCGGCATGCTGCCGTCGGCGTCGCTGGATGCCAACAACAAGGGCCTGTACGAGCCGTCGCACGGCTCGGCGCCGGACATCGCCGGCAAGGGCGTGGCCAATCCGCTGGCCACCATCCTGTCGGCGGCGATGATGCTGCGCTACTCGCTGAACCGCGCCGAGCAGGCCGACCGAATCGAGAACGCCGTCAAGAAGGTGCTGGCCCAGGGCTACCGCACCGGCGACATCCTGACGCCGGGTTGCAAGCAGGTCGGCACCCGCGAGATGGGCGACGCGGTGCTGGCGGCACTGTAAGTCACACCGGAAGGGGGCGGTGCGCAGGTAGTGCCCCCTTTGTCTGATTTGTCCCCTTTATTTCCCGTATCTGCACGCTGCGGCAGCGCCGCAAAATCGTGTAGACTCTGACGATGGCCCGATTTTCCCAGTCCACCCTGACTGCTGTTGCTGCCCTGACCGCTACCCGCGGCCCGGTCGGCACGATTTCGCTCGGCCAGACCGCAACGACGATTAAAACCATTATTAAAACCGCGATCGCCTAGATCCGTTCGTCGTGCCTGCCCGTCTTCCCCGCGCAGCCACGCCGGGCGAGGAAAATGGCGGGGAAGTAAAAATCACATCCGAGGTAAATCATGATTGTAGGTCTCGTCGGTTGGCGGGGAATGGTCGGCAGCGTCCTGATGCAGCGCATGCAGGAAGAGCGTGATTTCGACCATATCGAGCCCGTCTTCTTCAGCACGTCCAATGCCGGCGGCAAGGCGCCCGCCATGGCGAAGAACGAAACCACGCTGAAAGATGCCAATGACATCGAAGCGCTGAAGAAGTGCGACGTGGTCGTGACTGCCCAGGGCGGCGACTACACCAACGAGGTTTTCCCCAAGCTGCGCGCGGCCGGCTGGAAGGGCTACTGGATCGACGCGGCGTCCTCGCTGCGCATGAAGGACGATGCCATCATCGTGCTGGATCCGGTCAACCAGGGCGTGATCAAGGACGCGCTGTCCAAGGGCGTGAAGAATTTCATCGGCGGCAACTGCACGGTCAGCTGCATGCTGATGGGCCTGGGCGGCCTGTTCGAGGCCGACCTGATCGAGTGGATGACCTCGATGACGTACCAGGCCGCATCGGGCGGCGGCGCGCAGCATATGCGCGAGCTGCTGACCCAGTTCGGCACCCTGAACGCCTCGGTCAAGCCGCTGCTGGACAACCCGGCCTCGGCCATCCTGGAAATCGACCGCACCATCCTGACGACTCAGCATGGCCTGTCCGCCGAAGAAACCAAGCAGTTCGGCGTGCCGCTGGCCGGCAACCTGATCCCCTGGATCGACAAGGACCTGGGCAACGGCCAGTCCAAGGAAGAATGGAAGGGGGGCGCCGAGACCAACAAGATCCTGGGCCGCGGCGAGGGCTTCCTGGGTGCGACCGGCGCCACGCCGATCGCCGTGGACGGCCTGTGCGTGCGCATCGGCGCCATGCGCTGCCACTCGCAGGCGCTGACCATCAAGCTGCGCAAGGATGTGCCGCTCGATGAGATCGAAGGCATGCTCGCCGCCCACAACCCGTGGGCCAAGGTGGTGCCGAATACGCGTGAGGCCAGCATGACCGACCTGACGCCCGCTGCCGTGACCGGCACGCTGACCATCCCGGTCGGCCGCCTGCGCAAGATGCAGATGGGCGGCGAGTACCTGTCGGCCTTCACCGTGGGTGACCAGCTGCTGTGGGGCGCGGCCGAGCCGCTGCGCCGCATGCTGCGTATCCTGATCGAGTCCTGATCCGGGGCCCCCGCCTGTTGCCTGGTTGCGTCCGTTGCAGCCAGGCAACAGAATGCACCGCTTTGCCGACAACGCCGCGCCCATGCGCGGCGTTGTTGTATCCGGGCGCCTATTTCCCCGGGCGATGCGTCACAATACGCCGGCATGCGCCTCGCGCCGGCAGTTGCCGGCGCCGCTCGCGCGGGCTGGCAAAGGGGCCGTTCAGAATGTCCCGCCAGCCGGGCGGACCTGGTTTATGGGGTCGGTTTGTCGATTTATATCGCTACTAAAACATAACGGAGCACAAGGTGAGTGTGAGCCAACATCGCCGGAAAGATGCGCCTACTGCCCGTCAGCGCTGGTCAACGCTGGCCGTCACGGCACTGGGCCTGCTGCTTGCGCAGCCGGCCGCATATGCCGCGGGGTTCGGGCAATTGCGGGTTCAGTCGAATCTGGGGCAGCCGCTGCAGGCTGAGATCGACATCAGTGGGGTCAGTGCCGAAGAGGCCGCCGGGCTCAATGTCAAGCTGGCGTCGCCAGCGGCGTATGCCGCGGCCGGGCTGACCTACCTGCCGGCTGTCAGCAGCCTGCGGCTGGAGGTGGAGCGCCGCCCGAACGGCAGCTATGTGGCCCGGGTCCGCTCCAGCCAGCCGATCAGCGAGCCCTTTGTCGACATCCTGGTCGACATGAGCTGGGCCAGCGGCAAGGTCTCGCGCGCCTATACCTTCTTGCTTGACCCTGCCGGGGCCAAGCCTTCGAACCAGACCTTCTCGCCGGCGACGGTGATGCAGGCGGCGACGCCGGATGCGCCTCCCGTAGCGGCACCGGCACCTGCCGCCGCGCCGGAGCCTGCGCCGGCCCAGGTAGCTGCGCCCGCCGCGGCCGCCGAGGCAGTCAAGCCAGCCGCGCCCGCGCGCCCGGCCCGCCAGAGCGCAAAGCGGGCACCGGCGCAGGCCGCCAGTGGCAGCACCGAGATGGCGCCCGGCGGCGGCTACACGGTGCAGCGCGGCGACACGCTATACGCCATCGCCGGCGAAGCCGTGCAAGGCCAGGAATCGGTCTCGCTGGACCAGATGCTGGTGGCGCTCTACCGCAACAATCCCAACGCCTTTATCGGCGGCAACATGAACCGGCTGCGCAGCGGTGCGGTGCTGCAGGTCCCGACCCAGCAGCAGGCGCAGGCCGTCGCACCCAAGGCCGCCCGCCGCGAGGTGGTGGCGCGCACGCAGGGCTTCAATGCCTACCGCAGCCGGCTGGCCAGCGCTGCCGCGGCCAAGTCGGTCGAGCCCGACAGCGGCCGCCAGCAGTCCGGCAACGTGACCGCCCGGGTGCAGGAGCAGGCCGCCCCGACCGACGGCCCGCGTGATGAACTGAAGCTCAGCAAGGCCGCGCGTGGCGCGCAGGCCGACGCCGCGGCCAAGGCCGAAGCCGGCGTCGCGCGCGAGCGTGAGCTCAAGGAGGCGCAAGCCCGCCTCGCGCAGCTGGAAAAGAACGTCGGCGACATGCAGAAGCTGCTCGAGCTGAAGAACGCCGAGATCGCCAAGCTGAGCCAGGCCAACCAGACGGTGCTGGCCGAGAAGGAAAAGGCTGAAGCCGCGGCCAAGGCCGCGGCGGCGGCGCCGACCGTGGTGGCGGCCCAGCCGCCGAAGGCCGATGCCGTGGCCCCGGCGCCGGTTGCGGCCGCCGCGACGGCTGCCGCAACCGCAGCAACCGCAGCCAGCGCCCCGGCAGCGGCCGGCGCCAGCGCCGCGGACGCCGTGGCGCCCGCGGCAGCCTCCGCCGTGGCAGCCGTCCCAGCCTCGCAGCCGGCTGCGGCCATCCCTGCCAGCGCAGCGCAGGCCGCAGCCGCCGCGTCGGCCCCCGCGGCCAAGCGCCCGCCGGTGTTGGCGGCCCAGCCCGAGCCGGTGCCCCAACCGTCGTTCATCGATGGCCTGCTGGCCAACCCCATGCTGCTGCCCGGCGGTGGCCTGCTGGTGGCGCTGCTGGGCGTCTATGCGATCTATCGCCGCCGCCAGCAGCAGAAGGCGGGCGAGGCGACCGGCTTCGGCGACAGCATCCTGTCGCAGGAAAGCACGGTGATGGCCGGTGCCAATTCGCTGTTCGGCACGGCCGGGGGGCAGAGCGTCGACACCTCGCAGCACAGCGTGTTCGGCGCGGACTTCCGCATCGGCAACAACACGCCAGAAGCCAACGAGGTCGACCCGATCGCCGAGGCCGAGGTCTATATCGCCTATGGGCGCGATGTGCAGGCGGAGGAAATCCTGCGCGAAGCCCTGGAGAAGAACCCGGAGCAGCAGCCGGTGCGGCTCAAGCTCCTGGAGATTTACAGCAACAGACAGGATGTGGAAGGTTTCCGCGTGATTGCAGAAGAAATGTTCGCCCAGACCGGCGGACACGGGGCGGAATGGCTGAAGGCAGCAGAAATGGGGCGCGCGCTCGAGCCGGGCAACGCGCTCTTCCTGGCGGTGACGCCCGAAGCGGCGGGGCCGGATACGACATCGCCGGCAACCGACCAGTGGCGCACCCAGGACCCGTCGCAGAATCCGGCCTCGATCGCGCGGCTGGAGCCGTCGCTGGGTGACCTGGCGCTGCCGCTGGATGCCTTCCCGGCCCCGGCGGCCGGCGAGCCGATCGTTGCGCCTGCTTCCGCGGCGATGGTATTTGGCGCTGACGCGCACGACGCCGGCGAGCCGGTGCGGCTGGATCTCGGCCTGCCTGGCACCGGCGCCGACCCGCTTGCCGACGACGTGCCCACCCTTGACACGCCGACCCGTAGCCGTCCGCTGGAGTTCGACATGTCGGGGCTGTCGCTTGACCTGGGCAGCGCCGCGCAAGCCGACGCCCGCGGCAAGGATGTGCTGGACGAGGCCACCATGCCGCTGCCCGCCACCACTATGCTGCGCGACGGCAAGCTGGCCGAGCCGATCGACCTGTCGCGCGTGGCGCCTGAAACCGGCGGCGACCTCACGCACGGGGGGTCGCCGAGCACGCTGTCGGTCGACGGCGTGGACGGCGGGCGGGACATGCAGATCAAGCTTGACCTGGCTCGTGCCTATATCGAGATCGGCGACAAGGAAGGCGCGCGCGAACTGCTGCAGGAAGTGGTCGAGCAGTCGCAGGACCCGCTGCAGGCGGAGGCCCGTTCGCTGCTGCAGGAAGTGGCCTGAGCTATCATTGACGGTCCGGCCGCGGCACGCGCTGCCGCAGCCTGAAGCGATGCGCCGGAAGCGTCCCTTCCGGCGCATTTGCTTTTTCGGCGGACCTGGCGTGAACCATTGCGCCCGGACGTACCCGCCGCCTTGCCCGATCCCCTGACATGAACCGCATCGCTCTTGGCCTGCACTACGACGGCGCCGCCTTTTCCGGCTGGCAGTCGCAGCCGCACCGCAATACCGTGCAGGATCACCTGGAAAACGCCATCGAGCGCTTTGCCGGGGTGCGCCTGCTGACCACTGTGGCGGGGCGCACCGATACCGGCGTGCATGCGCTCGGCCAGGTCATCCACCTGGACACGGCGCTGGAGCGCGAGCCATTTTCCTGGGTGCGCGGCGTCAACGCCTTCCTGCCGCCGTCGATCGCGCTGCAATGGGCGCTGCCGGTGGACCAGGGCTTCCACGCCCGTTTCCTGGCGTTCGAGCGCATGTATTACTACGCGCTCTACACCGGGCCGCACCGCGTGCCGCTGGTGCACGGCCGCGCCGGCTACCAGATGCTGCCGCCGGGTCAGCGGCTGGATGTCGACGCCATGCGCGAGGCCGCCGCGTGCCTGGTCGGCGAGCACGATTTCTCCGCCTTCCGCGCCGCCGAATGCCAGGCCAAGTCGCCGGTCAAGACCATGTACGACGTCACCATCAAGGATGACGGCAACTGGGTGTTCCTGCGCTTTCGCGCCAGCGCCTTCCTGCACCACATGGTGCGCAACCTGATGGGCTGCCTGGTGGCGGTGGGGCGCGGACGCTACCCGGCGCCATGGCTGGCGCAGGTGCTGGCCGGGCGCGAGCGCAAGCTGGCGGCGCCGACTTTCATGCCGGACGGCCTCTACCTGGTCGGCGTCAAGTATCCTGATCCTTACCAGATCCCCGCGGCCGATCCGTCCGCGAGCCTGTTCCATGGAGTGTTCGATGACGCAGCCTGAGGCCGCCGACGGTAGCACGGCGGGCAGCACAGTGCACATGCCGGCCCGCACCCGCATCAAGATCTGCGGTCTGACGCGCGAGGACGACGTGCGCGCCGCCGTGGACGCCGGCGCCGACGCCATCGGGCTGGTGTTCTACCCGAACAGCCCGCGCTACGTCGACGTGGCGCGCGCCGCCGCGCTGGCCGAGGCCGCCGGGCCGTTCGTGGCGATCATCGGGCTGTTCGTCAATGCCGACCTGGAAGACATCGCCCATGTGGCCGAGCGCGTGCCGCTGACGCTGCTGCAGCTGCACGGCGACGAGACCCCGCAGTTCTGCTCGCAGGCGTCACAACGCTGCCGGCTACCGTTCCTGCGCGCCGCCCGTGTGCGCCAGGGCCTCGATTTGGTAGAATTTGCCGATCAATACCGTGATGCCGCTGCCTTGCTGCTTGATGCCTTCGTCGAAGGCTACGGCGGTGGCGGCCACGTCTTCGACTGGACCCTGATTCCCCCGGCATGGCTTCCGCCTACTCCCCCGGTACCAGCTACCGGCAACCCGAACGCAAGCGGCGCTCCTCGCATCGTTTTGAGTGGTGGGTTGAACGCGCAAAACGTCGCTGGTGCGATTGAACGCGTGCGGCCCTACGCTGTGGACGTCAGCAGCGGGGTAGAGGCCGCCAAGGGCGTGAAGGACCACGCCCGCATCGCCGCGTTCGTGCGTGCTGTGCGCAGTGCCGAGGCAGGATGAGCCGGGCCGTCTCCCGCGTCTTTCCCCATGCCGCCTATGGCCTGCCGCATGCGCGCACACGCATCGCAGTCAACCATGCGCCCTTGCCGGATGAGGCAAGGCCGCTGTTCCGAAGAGTCTAGATATGTACGACTTGCCCGATTCCCGTGGCCATTTCGGCCCCTATGGCGGCACCTTTGTGTCCGAAACGCTGGTCCACGCGCTCGATGAGCTGCGCGAAGCCTATGCGCACTACCAGAAGGATCCGGAGTTCGATGCCGAATACCGCCGCGAACTGAAGCACTTTGTCGGCCGCCCGTCGCCGATCTATCACGCGCAGCGCTGGAGCGAGACGCTCGGCGGCGCGCAGATCTACTTCAAGCGCGAAGACCTGAACCACACCGGCGCGCACAAGATCAACAACGTGATCGGCCAGGCGCTGCTGGCCAAGCGCATGGGCAAGCCGCGCGTGATCGCCGAGACCGGGGCAGGGCAGCACGGCGTGGCCACGGCCACCATCGCCGCGCGCTTCGGCATGGAGTGCGTGGTCTACATGGGGGCCGAGGACGTCAAGCGCCAGGCTGCCAACGTCTACCGCATGAAGCTGCTGGGCGCCACCGTGGTGCCGGTGGAAAGCGGCTCGCGCACGCTCAAGGACGCGCTCAATGAAGCCATGCGCGACTGGGTCACCAACGTCGAGAACACCTTCTACATCATCGGCACCGTGGCCGGCCCGCATCCGTATCCGATGATGGTGCGCGACTTCCAGTGCGTGATCGGCGAGGAATCCAAGGTGCAGATGCCGGAGATGACGGGCCGCCAGCCGGATGCCGTGATCGCCTGCGTCGGCGGCGGCTCCAATGCCATGGGCATCTTCTACCCGTATATCGAGCACCAGGACGTGCAGCTAATCGGCGTGGAAGCCGCCGGCGACGGCCTGGACACCGGCCGCCACGCGGCCTCGCTGACCGGCGGCACGCCGGGCGTGCTGCACGGCAACCGCACCTACCTGCTGCAGGACGCCAACGGCCAGATCATCGAGACCCATTCGGTGTCGGCCGGCCTGGACTACCCGGGCGTGGGCCCCGAGCATGCCTGGCTCAAGGACAGCGGCCGCGCGCAGTACGTGCCGATCACGGATGAGGAAGCGCTCAAGGCCTTCCACGACTGCTGCCGCATCGAGGGCATCATCCCGGCGCTGGAATCGAGCCATGCCATCGCCTACGCCTGCAAGCTGGCGCCGACGCTGCCCAAGGAGAAGCTGCTACTGGTGAACCTGTCCGGCCGCGGCGACAAGGACATGCACACCGTGGCCGAGCGCGCGGGGCTCAAGCTCTGATGCGCGCGCTGCCTCCGACCGGACTTGCCGTGGGCGGCGCGGGTGCACCGGATGCGTCCGGTGCGCCCGATTCCGCCCAGTTGCGCCTGTTCCAGGAAGACATGTTCGAGGGCATTGCCCGCCTGCCGGACGGCTCGGTCGACCTGATCGTCGCCGATCCACCCTACGGGCTGGGCAAGGACTACGGCAACGATTCCGACCTGCTGTCGGGCCAGGAGTATCTCGACTGGTCCGAGCGCTGGATGAACGCGGTCGTGCCCAAGCTCGCGCCCAAGGGCACGCTCTACCTGTTCTGCACCTGGCAGTATTCGCCCGAGCTGTTCGTGATGCTCAAGCGGCGCCTGACCATGATCAACGAGATCATCTGGGACCGCCGCGTGCCCAGCATGGGCGGCACCACGCGCAAGTTCTCGTCGGTGCACGACAACATCGGCTTTTTTGCGCGCGCGCGCGACTACTACTTCGATCTCGACCCGGTCCGCATTCCCTACGACCCCGAGACCAAGAAGGCGCGCAGCCGTCCGCGTTTCGAAGGCAAGAAGTGGCTGGAGGTGGGCTACAACCCGAAGGACCTGTGGAGCGTCTCGCGCATCCACCGCCAGGACCCGGAGCGCGCCAACCACCCGACGCAGAAGCCGCTGGAGATCGTCGAGCGCATGGTGCTGTCAAGCTGTCCGCCGGGCGGCCTGGTGCTGGATCCGTTCGCCGGCAGCGGCACCACCGCGGTGGCCTGCCTGCGCCACGGACGGCGCTTTGCCGGCTTCGAGATCAATCCGGAGTATGTGCAGGTGGCATGCGATCGCGTGTCTGCCGCCGCTGCAGCCCTTGCCGTCACGAATGCAGCCGCCGAGCCTGCCGCCACCCCAACCCTGGCCGCCGCCAACGACGATGTCTCGCCGGCGCCGCGGCCTCACCTGATTCCCTGATATGTCCCGTATCCAGAAGACGTTCGCGGCGCTGGCCGCGCAGCAGAAGAAGGGCCTGATTCCGTTTATCACCGCGGGCGATCCCGAGCCCGGCCTGACCGTGGCGCTGATGCACGCGCTGGTGGCGGGCGGCGCCGACGTGATCGAGCTGGGCGTGCCGTTCTCCGACCCGATGGCCGACGGCCCGGTGATCCAGCGCGCCTCCGAGCGCGCGCTGGCGCAGGGCGTGTCGCTGACCCAGGTGCTGCAGTGGGTGCGCGAGTTCCGCCAGACCAATGCCGACACCCCGGTGGTGCTGATGGGCTACGCCAATCCGATCGAGTGCATGGGCGAGCAGGTCTTTGCCACTGCCGCGCGCGAGGCTGGCGTGGACGGCGTGCTGGTGGTCGACTATCCGCCCGAGGAGTGCGAGTCGTTCGCCACGCTGATGCGCGACAACGGCATGGACCCGATCTTCCTGCTGGCGCCGACTTCGACCGATGCCCGCATCGAGGCCGTGGCGCGCGTGGCCAGCGGCTACCTGTACTACGTGTCGCTCAAGGGTGTGACCGGCTCGGCCGCGATCGACCTGGACAGCGTGGCGGCGCGCCTGCCGCTGATCAAGCAGCATGCCAACCTGCCGGTGGGCGTGGGCTTCGGCATCCGCGACGCGCAGACCGCGCGCGCGATCGGCAGCGTGGCCGATGCCGTGGTGATCGGCAGCCGCCTGGTGCAGCTGCTGGAGGACACCCCGCGCGAACAGGCGGTGGCGACGCTGCAGGCGTTTATTGCCGAGATCCGCCAGGCGCTGGACAGCTGAAGTGATGTAATGCCGGCCCGGCAAACCTTGTGGAGTGATGTTTTGTGCGCAAATCGCGCGTTGCGCTTCGAGGTCACCGGGCCGGCATGGTAAATTCGCGGGTTGATTCCCTGCCATCCGCCAACAGGCGTCCCGACACCGGGCTTGCCGGCGGACCGCAGTCATCCGAAAGGAGCTTTCATGAGCTGGTTGGATAAACTCCTGCCCCCCAAGATTCAACAGACCGACCCCAGCACCCGCAAGGGCATCCCTGAGGGGTTGTGGGTCAAGTGCCCGTCGTGCGAGTCCACCCTGTACCGGACCGACGTCGAGGCCAACCTGCACGTCTGCCCCAAGTGCGACCACCATATGCGCATCGGCGCACGGGCGCGCCTGGACGGGCTGCTGGACGCCGAAGGCCGCTATGAGATCGGCCAGGAGATCGTGCCGGTCGACGCCCTCAAGTTCAAGGATTCCAAGAAGTACCCGGACCGCATCAAGGCCGCCATGGACGACACCGGCGAGACCGATGCCATGGTGGTGATGGGCGGTGCCATCCACACCATCCCGGTGGTGGTGAGCTGCTTCGAGTTCGAGTTCATGGGCGGTTCGATGGGCTCGGTGGTGGGTGAGCGCTTCGTGCGCGGCGCGAAGGCCGCGCTGGAGCAGAAGGTGCCGTTCATCTGCTTTACCGCCACCGGCGGGGCGCGCATGCAGGAAAGCCTGCTGTCGCTGCTGCAGATGGCCAAGACCACCTCGATGCTGAACCAGCTGAGCGCGGCCAAGCTGCCGTTCATCAGCGTGCTGACCGACCCGACCATGGGCGGCGTATCGGCCAGCTTCGCCTTCCTGGGCGATGTGGTGATCGCCGAGCCCAAGGCGCTGATCGGCTTTGCCGGCCCGCGCGTGATCGAGCAGACCGTGCGCGAGAAGCTGCCGGAAGGCTTCCAGCGCTCGGAATTCCTGATCCAGAAGGGCGCCATCGACATGATCGTCGACCGCCGCAAGATGCGCGCGGAACTGGCGCAGCTGCTGGCGCTGCTGCAGAAGCAGCCGGCCGACGCGGTGGCATAACAACGTCTGCATGGCAGATCAAGGGCGCGGGTGGTTGACGCGCCTTTCGCTTTTCTTGGCCGCCCCGGCCGCTATCTCGGGGCCGGGCGCAAGCCCGGCCTTGACTTTGCCGCTGGCTGGCCAAATCTGGTAGCAACAGCTTTTCCTCGCACCCCACATGCCTGTCTTCCATACGCTCCCCGAATGGCTTGCCCATCTCGAAACCGCCCATCCCGTGGGCATCGACATGGGCCTGGCGCGCATCACGCGCGTGAAGGAGGCCCTCGGGCTGCGCATCGACGCTGTGGTGTTCACGGTGGGCGGCACCAACGGCAAGGGCTCTACCTGCGCGATGCTAGAGCGCATCCTGCTGGAGGCCGGCTACAAGGTGGGCTGCCATACCTCGCCGCACCTGATCTCGTTCAACGAGCGCGCCCGCATCAATGGCGAGATCGCCACCGATGCGCAGCTGCTGCCGCATTTCGAGGCGGTCGAGCGCGCACGCAACAGCTTTGCCGACCCGGTCAGCCTGACGTACTTCGAGTTCACCACGCTGGCGATCATCCATGCCTTCGCCGCGGCCGGGCTGGACGCGATCATCCTGGAAGTAGGCCTGGGCGGGCGGCTGGACGCGGTCAACGTAATCGATACCGACTGCGCCATCGTCACCAGCGTCGATATCGACCATACCCAGTACCTGGGCCATACGCGCGAGGAAATCGGCTTCGAGAAGGCCGGCATCTTCCGCCCGGGCGTGCCCGCGATCTGTGGCGACCCGATGCCGCCCAAGTCGCTGGTGGCGCACGCCGAAGCGGTCGGCGCCGAGTTGTGGCTGGTGGGGCGCGATTACCATTTCCACGCCGCCAAGGGCCAGGAGCGCCAGCAATGGGACTGGAGCGGCGGCGGGCGCAAGCTTAACGGCCTGGGCTACCCGGCGCTGCGCGGGGCCAACCAGCTGCTCAACGCGGCGGCGGCGCTGGCCGCGCTGCAGGCCATGCGCCCGCGCCTGCCGGTCAGCGCACAGGAAGTGCGCAACGGGCTGGCCTTTGTCGAACTGCCGGGACGCTTCCAGGTGCTGCCGGGGCGCCCGGCGGTGATCCTGGACGTGGCGCACAATCCGCATGCGGCGGCCACGCTGGGGCAAAACCTGGAGAACATGGGGTTCTTCCGCTACACCTATGCGGTGTTCGGCGCGATGCAGGACAAGGACATCGCCGGGGTGCTGCAGCACGTGGCCGACAAGGTCGACCACTGGTGCCTGTGCGACCTGCCGACCGAGCGCGCCGCCAGTGCCGCGGACCTGCTGGCCAAGCTGGAGGCGGGCGGATTCCGCCCCGGGCCGGACGCCACCGCGGCCTGCTTTTCCAGCCCCGAGGCGGCATTCCGCGATGCCATCGAGCGAGCCACCGAGAATGATAGAATTCTGGTCTTCGGATCGTTCTATACCGTCGCCGGCGTGATGGCCTATCGTGCCACGCAGGCTAACTGAAGCAGGCGCCCCGGCGCCCGCTGACCTGGCAACCCCGGCGGCCTTGGCCGATCAATGAGCGGCAAACGCAACGAGCGGCCCCACAAGGCCGTATCACCGAACCAATCTATGGGCCTGCTTTCGCTGTTTTCTTCCCGCAAGGGCAACGACCCGGCACCCGAGCGTGCGCGGCGCCAGCGCACCGACACGGGTGCAGGCATTGCCTCGTCGCGCCGTCTGGCCGATGACTATGCCGACGATACGCTCGACCCCGAATTTCCGCAGAAGCAGCGCGCGCGCCGCCGCCTGATCGGCGCCGTGGTGCTGATGGTGGCCGCCGTGATCGTGCTGCCGATCGTGTTCGAGACCAAGCCGCGGCCGGTGTCCGAGGACGTCTCGGTAAAGGTCGCAAACGGGGTCACGGGCGCGCAGGGGGCGCAGAAGCCCCGCGTCGAGCCGCGCAAGGCCGACCCGCTGCCGCCTACGCCGGCGGCGCGCAATGATGCCGAGGCGCTGGACGCCGGCGAGGAAATCGTCAGCGCGCCCAAGCCTGCGGCCACCGCCGCAGCCGCCGCGGACAAGCCCGCGCAACGGGCTGAAGCCAAGCCCGAAGCCAAGCTGCCGGGCAGCGGCAAGTACCTGATCCTGATCGGCGCCTTTTCTTCCGAAGAGCGCGCCAAGGGCTGGCTGGCCAAGCTCAAGGCGAGCAAGGTCCCGGCCTATGTCGAAAAGAAAATGCTGGCCGATGGCGAGCGCATCCTGCTGCGTGCCGGCCCCTTCAGCGACCGTGACGCCGCCGACGCCGCCGACAAGCGCGTGCGCGCGGTGGGGCTGACCTCGAAGGTCGTGGAACAGTAAGGGGCAAGCACGGCCGGCGCCTGTGCCCGGCCGCAAGCAACGATGCAGCCGACTTTCTTCGACTATGCCGTGGTCTTCATCCTGCTGGCCTCGGGCGTGCTCGGCGTGCTGCGCGGCCTGGTGCGCGAGGTGCTCTCGCTGATCGGCTGGGTGGTGGCGTTCTGGGTGGCGTTCCGCTATGGCGCGGTGGCCGCGGGCTGGATGCCTGAATCGATGCCTGGCGGCGAGCTGGCGCGCCATGCGCTGGGCTTCGTGGTGCTGCTGATCGGCACCGTGCTGGGCGCCTCGCTGGCCGGCATGGTGGTCGGGCAGCTGCTGGAGAGCACCGGGCTCAAGCCCGCCGACCGCGGGCTGGGACTGGTGTTCGGCCTGCTGCGCGGCGTGCTGCTGGTGATGGTGATGGTCACGCTGGCCAGCTTGACGAAATTGCCGGAAGAACCGTTCTGGCGCGACGCGGTGAGCCGCCCTTATGTGATGCAGGCCATGGAATCGGTGAAGCCATGGCTGCCGCCGGAGCTGGCGAAGTACGTCAAGACATGAAGCCGGGCATGGTGCCCGGTCGGTAGTACGCAGGCCTTTGGTCCGGGGGATTTCCGGACCAGGCTGCGCCCCCTGATTCAAAGCCTTTCCTGGGAGCTTGGCAATGTGCGGTATCGTCGGTGTGGTTTCAGCCACGCCTGTCAACCAATTGATTTACGACAGCCTGCTGTTGTTGCAACATCGCGGACAGGATGCTGCCGGCATCGCCACCGCCAACGGCAGTACTTTCCACATGCACAAGGCCAACGGCCTGGTGCGCGATGTCTTCCGCACGCGCAACATGCGCAGCCTGCCTGGCGCCGCCGGTATCGGCCAGGTGCGCTATCCGACCGCCGGCTCGGCATCCAGCGAGGAAGAAGCGCAGCCGTTCTACGTGAACGCGCCCTATGGCGTGATCCTGGCGCATAACGGCAACCTGACCAACTGGGAGCAGCTGCGCGAGGAGATGTTCCGCCGCGACCGCCGCCACATCAACACGCATTCGGACACCGAAGTGCTGCTGAACGTGCTGGCCGACGAGCTGCAGCGCGCCAGCAACGGCATGGCGCTGGACCCGGACACCATCTTCACGGCGGTCAGTGGCCTGCACCGCCGCGTGCGCGGTTCGTACGCCATCGCCGCGCAGATCGCCGGCTACGGCATGCTGGCCGTGCGCGACCCGTTCGGCATCCGCCCGCTGTGCCTGGGCAGCGTCGAGACCCCGACCGGCAAGGAATGGATGGTGGCATCCGAGTCCGTGGCGCTGGAAGGCATCGGCTACAAGCTCGAGCGCGACGTGGCGCCGGGCGAGGCCATCTTCATCGACCTGGACGGCAAGCTCTATACCAAGCTGTGCGCCGAGAACGCGGTGCTGACGCCGTGCATTTTCGAGTACGTCTACCTGGCCCGCCCGGATTCGTGCATCGACGGCGTGCCGGTCTATGACGCGCGCCTGCGCATGGGCGACTACCTGGCCGAGAAGATTCGCCAGGAAGTGTCGGCCGGCGACATCGACGTGGTCATGCCGATTCCCGATTCCAGCCGTCCGGCCGCGATGCAGGTGGCCAACCGCCTGGGCGTGAACTACCGCGAAGGCTTCTTCAAGAACCGCTACGTCGGCCGCACCTTCATCATGCCCGGCCAGGCGGTGCGCAAGAAGTCGGTGCGCCAGAAGCTCAACGCCATGGGTGTGGAGTTCAAGGGCAAGAACGTGCTGATCGTCGATGACTCGATCGTGCGCGGCACCACCTCGTTCGAGATCGTGCAGATGGCGCGCGACGCCGGCGCCAACAAGGTGATCTTCGCCTCGGCCGCGCCGCCGGTGAAGTACCCCAACGTGTACGGCATCGACATGCCGACCCGCAGCGAGCTGGTGGCCCATAACCGCACCCACGAAGAGATCGCGAAGATCATCGGCGCGGACAAGCTGGTGTACCAGGACGTGGAAGCGATGAAGCAGGCCGTGCGCGACATCAACCCGGCGCTGAAGGACTTCGATGCTTCATGCTTCGATGGCCGCTACATCACCGGCGATATCGACGAGGCCTACCTGAACCGCCTGGAAACGGCGCGCAGCCAGGCCGACCGCGACGGCACCAATGGCGACACCGAGCGCTCGCAACTGCACCTGCAGCGCTCCGGCGGCAACGAGTAAGCCGTGCCGCCGCTGTCCGCGCGTTGACGAATGCGGAGCCCGGCCGTAACATGGCCGGGCGTCGATTTGATAGTCAGCTTGCGGACGCGGGTCCAGCCCGAAACAGCTAAAGAGATGGCGGTCAGCAACGATTCCCGATGCGCAGTGCCTTCGCGGCGCAGCGATTTCCGGAAGCCGGCCGCCACAGCCTGAAGCCGAAGGCCATTCGCAGAACAGCAAGCCCGTCGATCCGACCACCCGATCGCACGGGCTTTTTTCATGGCCGCGCGCCTGTCCACCTGGCCGGCGCCGGCTCGTCGAAACCATCGCATTCGCGCGGGTACGACCGCGCCCCACCAGCATGAACGAACCGCTCAACCCCGAATCGCTCGGCATCGACACCCTCGGCGTGCGCGCCGGCACGCTGCGCAGCGAATTCATGGAGCACTCCGAGGCCATCTACCTGACCTCGAGCTTCTGCTTCAACAGCGCGGCCGAGGCCGCCGAACGCTTCGCCAACTCGGAAGAGGGCTTCACCTACTCGCGCTTCACCAACCCCACGGTGTCGATGTTCCAGTCGCGCCTGGCCGCGCTGGAAGGCGCGCAGGCCTGCATGGCGACCGCCTCGGGCATGAGCGCGATCCTGTCGGTGGTGCTGTCGTCGATGCAGGCGGGTGACCACCTGGTCAGCTCGCGCGCGATCTTCGGCTCGACCATGACGCTGTTCGGCAATATCTTCTCGAAGTTCGGCGTCGAGACCACCTTCGTCGACCCGAGTGACCTGAACGCGTGGCGTGCCGCGGTGCGCCCGAACACGAAACTGTTCTTCCTGGAAACGCCCTCGAACCCGCTGACCGAAGTGGCCGACATTGCCGCCGTGGCCGACATCGCGCACAACGCGAACGCCCTGCTGGTGGTCGACAACTGCTTCTGTTCGCCGGCGCTGCAGCAGCCGATGAAGTTCGGTGCCGACATCGTGGTGCATTCGGCCACCAAGCATATCGACGGCCAGGGCCGCGTGCTGGGCGGCGCGGTGCTGGGCACGCACGACTTCATCATGGGCAAGGTGTTCCCGTTCGTTCGCACCGCCGGCCCGACGCTGTCGGCCTTCAACGCATGGGTGCTGCTCAAGGGCATGGAGACGCTGGCGATCCGCATGGAACGCCATTCGGCCAGCGCGCTGGCGCTGGCGCAGTTCCTGGAATCGCACCCGGCGGTGGCGCGTGTGTTCCACCCCGCGCTGAAGTCGCACCCGCAGCACGAGATCGCCATGCGCCAGCAAAGCGGCGGCGGCGCGATCGTGTCGTTCGAGCTGAAGGGCGCCACGCCCGAGCAGCAGCGCGCCAATGCCTGGCGCGTGATCGACAACACCCGGCTGTGCTCGATCACCGGAAACCTGGGCGACACCCGCACCACCATCACGCACCCGTACACCACCACGCACGCGCGCGTGAGCCCCGAGGCCAAGGCGGCCGCGGGCGTGGGCGAAGGGCTGATCCGCCTGGCGGTGGGGCTGGAGTCGGTCGGGGACCTGAAGGCCGACCTGCTGCGCGGCCTGGGCGACTGAGGGCTTACTGCGCCGGCTGTGCTGGTTGTGGCGGCGGGGGCGGCGCGGGTTCGTCGCTGCCGGCCACGGCCTTCACACCTGCGGCCGTGACGTCGTAGGTGGTGCTGACCGCGGTCGTCGCCACGCTGACGGCGGCTGATCCGACGGTAGCCACCGTCGACACCGCGGCACTGCCCACCGCCATCACCATGCAACCGGCCAGCGACGTCGTGGCGCATGCGGCCGCCAGCGCCAGGATGGCGCGCTGCAAGGGGGCGGAATCTCCGCTATCGTTGCGCACGTTACGACGCAATCCGAGAAATCGAAATGGCATGGACACTGCTGGCCCTGGCAGGGCTGTTCGAGGTGGTGTGGGCGATCGGGCTGAAGTACACCGAAGGTTTTACGCGGCACCGCGATCCTCGGCATCATACTCTTCCACCGAGGCGCGGCTGGCCTGCATCGGCCTGATCGTGTGCGGAATTGCCGGGCTCAAGCTGGCGGGCAGCGCCTGAAGCCCGGCATGCGGCAGTCTTAGCGCAGCAGCCGGCGCCGCAGCAGCACGAGGCACACCACCAGCGCCACCACTGCATAGGCGCCCAGCACTGCCAGGTGCAGGCCGACATCCTCCGACGGACGGCCCAGCATCAGCGGCCGGATCAGCGCCACTGCATGCGCCAGCGGCAGTACCTTGGTGGCTGCCTGCACGCCTTCGGGCAACTGTTCCAGCGGGAAAAACACGCCGGACAGCAGCAGCATCGGCGTCATCACCAGGGTCTGGTAGAACATGAAGAAGTCGTAGCTGGGCGCCAGCGCGGTGACGATCATCGCCAGCGCGGCAAAGGCAATGCCGGCCAGCACGATCACCGGCAGCGCCAGCAGCGCGCCGGGCATCTGCGCATAGCCGAGCGCGCCCGCCACCAGCATGATGGCCAGCCCGGACAGCACCGCCTTGCTGGCGGCCCAGGCGATCTCGCCCAGCACCACGTCGCCCAACGTCAGCGGGGCATGCATGATCGCCTCCCAGGTGCGCTGCACGTGCATGCGCGAGAACGCGGAATACATCGACTCGAAGCTGGCCGACATCATCACGCTGGACGCGGTGGTGCCGGCGGCCAGGAAGGCGATATACGACACGCCGTTTACCTGGCCCACCATCAGCCCCAGCCCGAGGCCGAGGCCGAACAGGTAGATCATGGGGTCTGCGAGGTTGCCGATCATCGACGGGATGGCCAGCTTCTTCCATACCATATAGTTGCGGTACCAGACCATCATCCAGTTGCGCAGGTTGCGCGGCAGCAGCGGCTGCGGATAGCGCTGGCGCGGTGCCGCGGCAGCGTGGCCGCCAGCGGCCGCGGGGGCAGTGGTGGTATCCGCGCGGGGATCCTGTTCGCTCATGTCAGTCCCTCGGTTCAGTCCCGCATCTCGCGGCCGGTCAGCTTGAGGAACACGTCCTCCAGGTTGGCCGGGCGGTGCAGGTAGCGCACGCCGCTCCTGCCGTGCAGCGCCGCCAGCAGCGGGGCGGGCTCGCGCACATAGCAGAACAGCGTCTCGCCGCTCATTTCAGTACGTTGCGCCAGCGGCGTCAGGCTGCCGCGCAGCGTGTCCAGTTCATCGCCATAGACCTCGACCACGTCGCAGCCGATCTGGCTGTCGATCAGCTCGTGCGGCTTGCCTTCGGCAATCTTGCGCCCGCCGTCGATCACGCACAGGTAGTTGCACAGCCGTTCGGCCTCTTCCATGAAGTGCGTGGTCAGCAGGATGGTCTTGCCGCTGGCCATCAGCGACTTCAGGCGCTCCCAGATCAAGTGGCGCGCCTGCGGGTCCAAGCCGGTGGTGGGCTCGTCCATCACCAGCAGGTCAGGGTCGTTGATCAGCGCGCGTGCGACGGTCAGGCGCCGGCGCATGCCGCCGGAGAGGTCGCGCACCTGGGCATCGGCGCGGTTCTCCAGCCGGGCGAATTCCAGCAGCATCGGCACGCGCCGCTCGATCTCGGCCGACGACAGCCCGAAGTAGCGCCCGAAGATGCGCAGGTTCTCGATCACCGAAAAATCCGGGTCGAGGTTGTCGAACTGCGGCACCACGCCCACGCGCATGCGCGCCTGCGGCGCGCGCTCGGGGATGGGTTCGCCGCACAGCGTGAGCGTGCCGGCCATGGGCGTGGTCAGGCCCAGCAGCAGGCGCAGCGTGGTGGTCTTGCCGGCGCCGTTGGGGCCCAGCAGGCCGAAGCACTGGCCGCGAAATACCTGGAGATCGAGGTCGTCGACCACGACCGTGTCGCCGTATTGCTTGCGCACCTTGCGCAACTCTAGGATGGCAGTCAAGGCAGGGTCCGGTGTGGCGCCGCACGGGCGCAATATCCGCCATTATGCCGGTCATCGGCGCAACGCTCAGGTGGCGCAGTGCAGCAAAAAAGCCGCGGCCGCAAAGCGCAGCGGGGCCGGCCTGGCGCGCGGGCATAAAAAAACCGCCAGCGAACTGGCGGTTTTTCTTGCCCGGCGGTGCCGGGCGGCGAAGCGTACTGGATCAGTACATCTTCTTCGGCAGCATCTGCATGCGCAGGCGCTTGCGCAGACGTGCTTCGGCGGCCTTCTTCTTGCGCTTGCGCTCGGTCGTCGGCTTCTCGTAAGCGGTGCGGCTCTTGAGTTCAACGATCAGGCCAGTCTGCAGAATGGCGCGACGGAAACGCCGCATCGCAACTTCAACGGGCTCACCGGGTTTCAAGACGATCTTAGTCAATTCAGTCCTTTAGGGGATTGCCGCAAGGAGCGGCTGGTTCACACGGGGGGAAACTGCGGTCGCCGGAGCGACTGGTATTGCACGCCGGGCTAATGCCCAGGTGCGCCCCCGCGAACCTGAAAGATGTGGACGTTTCAGTCCGTGCAACCAGTGTCAGGGGTGATAGCGCCAGGTCCTATACAACTGGAGCCTGACAGTACCGGTTTCCATGAATGCTATACGCCCGTAACTATGGCATGTATACGACGGCACTGTCAAGAATGTAGTGCAATGCGCGCGCGGGGCGCAGCGTCGGAATTCGCCGTTAGTCTATTTTGGCGCACTTTATGCCGCCGCCTGCGTGGCACAATCTGGCTGCGCTCCCGCCGCTGCGAGGCAAGAGTGCCCACCATGCCTGAGCCGCGCCAACCCGACGACCTTCGCCCCGACCCCGACCACCTGCTGCAGCGCATGCAGGCCGTCGGCGAACGCGCCGCGCGCGGGCGCCTGCGCATCTATTTCGGCGCTTCGGCCGGCGTCGGCAAGACCTTCGCCATGCTGGCCGCGGCGCGCGCGCAGCGCGAGCAGGGCGGCGACTTGGTGGTGGGCGTGGTCGAAACCCATGGCCGCGCCGAGACCGAGGCGCTGGCTGAAGGCATCGAGCGCGTGCCGCTGCACCGCGTCGACTATCGCGGCCGCACGCTGCAGGAATTCGATCTCGACGCCGCCCTGGCACGCCGGCCTGCACTGATCCTGGTGGATGAGCTGGCGCACAGCAACGCGCCCGGCAGCCGCCACCCCAAGCGCTGGCAGGACATCGCCGAGCTGCTGTCGGCCGGCATCGATGTCTGGACCACGGTCAACGTCCAGCACCTGGACAGCCTGAACGAGGCGGTGGCCAGCATCACTGGCATCCGCGTGCGCGAGACCGTGCCCGACGCGGTCTTCGACGATGCCGGCGAGGTGGTGCTGGTCGACCTGCCCGCCGACGAACTGCTGCGCCGCCTGCGCGAAGGGCGCGTGTACGTGCCCGAGCAGGCCCGCCATGCGGTGCAGAATTTCTTCCGTAAGGGCAACCTGATAGCGCTGCGCGAGCTGGCGCTGCGCCGCACTGCCGACCGCGTCGACGACGACGTGCGCGCCTACCGGCAGGAAGCCTCGATCGAGCCGGTCTGGCGCACGCGTGAAGCGGTGCTGGCCTGCATCGGCCACGGCAGCGATGCCGCACAGGTGGTGCGCTGCGCGCACCGGCTGGCCGGGCAGCTCGATTGCGACTGCCATGTGGTGACGGTGTCAGTACCGCGCCTGGCACCCGTGCCCGACGCCCAGCGCGAGCAGCTCGACGAAGCCATGCGGCTGGCCGAGGCGCTGGGCGGGCGTACCGAAACGCTGGCCGGCAGCGACATGGTGGCGGCGGTGGCCGGCTATGTGCGGCGGCATAACCTGACCAAGGTTTTGATCGGCCGGACGCCGGCGCGCTGGACCGATGGCGGGACTTCGTTGCCCGGCCGCGTGCAGGCGCTGCTGGCGCGCGCGCTGGCGCCGTGGCTGGGCGCGCGCGCGTGGCTGTTCGGGCGCACCAGTTTTGCCGATGCGCTGGCTGCGGCGTGTCCCGAGATCGACGTGATCCGCGTGGCGGCCGACAGCGTCCGGCAGGACACCCCCGGTGATGCGCGCATGCTGCCCGGCACCGAGCTGCCGCGGGAACAAGCCCGGCCTGCGCAGTGGCCGGGCCTGCTGTGGGCGGTGGCCTGGTGCGCCGGCGCCACCGCGCTGTCGGCGCTGGCGCGGCCGTGGTTCGACCTGGTCAATATTGCCATGCTGTTCCTGCTGGCGGTGGCCGGCGTGGCGCTGCGCCACGGACGCGCCGCGGGCGCGTTCGCCTCGCTGGTGGCGGTGGGGGCGTTTGATTTCTTCTTCGTGCCGCCACAGCTGTCGTTTGCGGTCAGCGACGTGCAATACCTGGTGACCTTCCTGGTGATGCTGGCAGTCGGGCTGGTGATCGGCCAGCTGACGGCCGGCCTGCGCGAGCAGGCCCAGGTATCGGTGCAGCGCGAGACCGATGCGCGCACGCTGTACGAGCTGGCGCGCGAGCTGTCGGCGGCGCTGACCGACGCGCACATCGTCGGCATCGGCAGCCGCTTCCTGCGCGCGGCGTTCGATGCGCGTGCGGCGTTTTTCCTGGTCGGCGCGGACGGCCGGCTGCTGCCCGCGGCCACGGACGCCGAGGCCGGCGGCGCGGCACAGAGCGATGCCGTCGACCACGTGCTCGCGCAATGGGTCTTCAACCACGGCCAGCCGGCCGGCACCGGCACCGACACGCTGCCCTCCGGCACGGTGCTGTACCTGCCGCTGAAGGCGCCGATGCAGGTGCGCGGCGTGCTGGCGGTGGAGCCGCGCGCCTGGCGCGCGTTTGCGCAGCCCGCGCTGCGGCGCCAGGTCGATGTCTTTGCCACGCTGATCGCGATTGCGATCGAGCGGCTGCACTATGTCGAGGTGGCGCAGCAGGCGCTGCTGACGATGGAGTCCGAGCGCCTGCGCAGCTCGCTGCTGGCCGCGGTGTCGCACGACCTGCGCACGCCGCTGACCAGCCTGATCGGCATGGCCGAGACCCTGCAGCGCGGCACGCCGCCGCTGGCGCCGGAGGTGGCCGAGACCGTCGGCGCCATGCGCGACCAGGCGCGCCGCATGCACGCCATGGTGGCCAACCTGCTCGACATGGCGCGGCTGCAAAGCCGCAGTGTGGCGCTGCGCAAGGAATGGCAGTCGTTCGAAGAGCTGGCCGGCGCGGCGCTGGCGTCGCTGCGCGATGCGCTGGCGCGGCACCGCGTGGTGGTGGCCGACCTGTCGGCGCTGCCGCTGGTGGAATGCGATGGCGTGCTGATGGAGCGCGTGCTGTGCAACCTGCTGGAGAATGCGGCCAAGTACACCGCGCCGGGTACCGAGATCCGCGTGCGCGGCGAGGTCTCCGATGACGCCGTGCAGCTGGTCGTCGAGGACGACGGCCCCGGCGTGCCGGCGGCGATGGCGCGGCAGGTGTTCGAGAAATTCACCCGCGGCGAGCGCGAGTCCGCCACCACCGGGGTGGGCCTGGGGCTGGCCGTGTGCGAGGCCATCGTGCAGGCGCATGGCGGCAGCATCCGCGTCGAGCCGGTGCATGCGCGGGTGCAGGGCCAAGGCACCGGCGCGCGCTTCGTGGTCACGCTGCCGCGCGGCAACCCTCCGGTGCTGGAACCGGAAGCGGCCGGCTTGCCGGCCTGAACCCGACAATCTTTCAAGGATCCGACGCGTCATGCCATTCGAGTTCTCGCCCACGGTGCTGCTGGTGGAAGACGAGCCCCATATCCGCCGCTTCGTGCGCGCGGCGCTGCAGGACGAGGGCTGCACCGTGCACGAGGCCGAGTCGCTGCAGCGCGGGCTGATCGAGGCCGGCACGCGCCAGCCGGACCTGGTGATCCTGGACCTGGGGCTGCCCGATGGCGACGGCGTATCGATGATCGGCGACCTGCGCACCTGGACCGAAATGCCGGTGCTGGTGTTGTCGGCGCGCACCGGCGAGTCTGAGAAGATCCGCGCGCTCGACGCCGGCGCCGATGACTACCTGACCAAGCCCTTCGGCGTGGGCGAGCTGGTGGCGCGCCTGCGCGTGCTGCTGCGCCGCCATGTGCGTGCCGGCGCGCAGGGGCGGGCGCAGGTGGCCTTCGGCGAGATCGCCGTGGACCTGGCCAACCGCCAGGTCACGCGTGCGGGGGAGCCGGTGCACCTGACGCCGATCGAGTTCCGGCTGCTGGCGGTGCTGCTGGCGCATCGCGGCAAGGTCATGACCCACCGCGAACTGCTGCGCGAGGTGTGGGGGCCGTCGCATGCCGACAGCAGCCAGTACCTGCGCGTCTACATGGGGCACCTGCGGCACAAGCTGGAAGCCGACCCGGCCCAGCCTGCCTACCTGCTGACCGAGATCGGGGTGGGCTACCGCTTCGCCGGCTGACCACCGGGTCACTCCCAAAACGCATTTTTGCCGATCACGCGCCGCGTGAGGCTGGCGCTCGCCCGGCGCGCGTCCACTCCCGGTAAACCCGCAACGACATCGAAATCGTTTGACGAATAAATTCAACGGGATAAACTCTTATTCATAAATATGAATTAAGGCAGGAGCACCACATGCAGGACCAACCCGTCTATTTCATCTCGACCGACGACGTCGAGGGTTACCACCCCGCCAACCATGTCGGCACCCTCAACCGCCGGCTGATCGGGCCCGAGACCGTGGGCTCGCGGCACCTGGAAGTGATCCACGGCACCATCGAGAAGGGCAAGGGCGCGCTGCCGCATGCGCATCCCGGCATCGAGCAGGTCTGCTACGTGCTGGAAGGCCGCGCCGTGGCCGAGGTCGGCGGCCAGCGCAAGGAACTGGGCCCGGGCGACTGCTGCTTCTTCCCGCCGGACCAGATGCATGTGTTCACCGTGGTCAGCGACGAGCCGGCCAAAATTCTGGTCATCTATTCCCCGCCATACGAGGAGTCCCCCGAGCGCGTGATACGGCCCGCATAAGACGCGGCTGGTCACGGCAAGGGATTTAACAACGACAGGAGACAACCACCGTGAAGTCCTTCAGGAACGCCTTTGCCAGCCTGGTGCTTGGGTGCACCGCGGCGCTGGCTGCCACCCCGGCGCTGTCGGCCGATGAATTCCCGTCCAGGCCGCTGCGCCTGGTGGTGCCGTTCGCTGCCGGCAGCGGCACCGATGCCGTGGCCCGCCTGACCGCCAAGTACCTGGGCGAGGCGCTGCAGCAGCCGGTGGTGGTGGACAACAAGCCCGGCGCCAACGGCACCATTGCCGCCGAGTTCGTGGCCAAGGCCCCGGCCGATGGCTACACGCTGTTCATGACCACCAACACCACGCATTCGGCCAACCCGTCGCTGATGAAGCAGCTGCGCTATGACCCGGTCAAGGATTTCACGCCGGTCTCGCGCATGGGCAACCTGCCGTTCATGCTGGTGGTCAACCCGGCGCTGCCGGTGAAGACGCTGCGTGAGTTCATCGACTATGCCAAGGCGCATCCGGGCCTGAGCTATGCCAGCGGCAACAGCACCGGCATCGTCTCGGGCGCCACGCTGTCGAAGATGGCCGGGCTGAACATGCTGCACGTGCCATACAAGAGCACGCCGCCGGCGATGACTGATGTCATGGGCGGCCAGGTGCAGGCGATGTTCGTCGACTTTGCCGCGGGCATCGCCAACGTGCGCGCCGGCAAGCTGCGTGCGCTGGCGGTGACCACCGCGCAGCGCAGCGCGCTGCTGCCCGACCTGCCGCCGCTGGCGAGCGTGCCGGAGCTGAAGGGTTTCGACGTGACCTCATGGAACGGCGTGTTCGCGCCGGCCGGGGTGCCGGCGCCGGTGGTGCAGCGGCTCAACCGTGAGCTGGTTGCCATTGCCACCAGCAAGCAGCATGCGCCGCAGTTCCACGCGCTGGGCTTCGAGCCGTTCGGCAGCACGCCGGCCGAGCTCAGCCAGTTTGTCGTGGCCGAGCTGCAGAAGTGGTCGCGGCTGGTGAAGGACGCAGGCATCCAGCCGGAATAGGCGTTCTTCAGGCAACCATCAGGCAACGAACAAGACAACGACATCAGGCAGGTAACGCTATGAATTTCGACCTCTCCGAAGAACAGGCATCCATCGTCGAGGCCGTGCAGCAGGTCTGCACGCAGTTCGACATGGAGTACTGGGACCGCCTGGACAAGTCCGGCACCTATCCGCACGAGTTCTACAAGACGCTGTGCGAAGGCGGCTGGCTGGGCGTGGCGATGCCCGAGGCGTTCGGCGGCGCGGGCCTGGGCATCCTGGAAGCGGCGCTGGTGATGCAGACCATCTCGCAGTCGGGCGCGGGCATGACCGGCGCCTCGGCGGTGCATATGAACGTGTTCGGCCTGAACCCGGTGGTGGTGTTCGGTACTGACGAACAGAAGAGCCGCTTCCTGCCGCCGCTGATCGCCGGCCAGGAGAAGGCCTGCTTCGGCGTGACCGAGCCCGACGCGGGGCTGGACACCACCAAGCTCAAGACGTTTGCGCGCAAGGTGCCGGGTGGCTATTCGGTGAGCGGGCGCAAGATCTGGATCTCGACCGCGCAGGTGGCCGACCGCATGCTGCTGCTGGCGCGCACCACGCCGCTGGAGTCGGTGAAGAAGTCGACCGAAGGGCTGTCGCTGTTCTACACCAAAGTCGACCGCAGCAAGATCGAGATCCGCGAGATCGACAAGATGGGCCGCGCCGCCGTCGATACCAACATGCTGTTTATCGATGACCTGTTCATCCCGGAGGAAGACCGCATTGGCGAAGAGGGCAGGGGCTTCGAATACATCCTGCACGGCCTGAACCCGGAGCGCATCCTGATCGCCGCCGAGGCCATCGGCCTGGGCCGCGCGGCGCTGGCCATCGCCACGCAGTACGCCAAGGAGCGCGTGGTGTTCGGCCGCCCCATCGGCATGAACCAAGGTGTGCAGCATCCGCTGGCGCAGGCCTGGATGCAGCTGGAATCGGCCAACCTGATGATGCTCAAGGCCGCCGCGCGCTATGACGCAGGCCAGTCCTGCGGCGCCGAGGCCAACACGGCGAAGTACCTCGCCGCCGAGGCCGGCCATAACGCGTGCCAGACTGCGATCCTGACGCTGGGCGGCATGGGCTACTCGCGCGAGTACCGCGTCGAGCGGCTGCTGCGCGAGTCCTATATCCCGCGCATCGCGCCGGTCAGCCCGCAGCTGATCATGTGCTTTATCGCCGAGCGCGTGCTGGGTTTGCCCAAGTCGTACTGAGCGGGAGCGACGATGCAAGCAGAGCAAGCGCAGGCGAGCGCGGCCACCGGGCCGCTGGCCGGCATCCGCGTGATTGACATGACCTCGGTCGCGATGGGGCCGTATGCCACGCAGATCCTCGGCGACATGGGCGCCGAAGTCATCAAGGTCGAGCCGCCCGCCGGCGATGTGTTCCGCCATGCCGAGCCGGCGCGGCACGCAGCCATGGGCGCCAGCTTCCTGAACCTGAACCGCAACAAGCAGTTCGTGGTGCTGGACGTGAAGCAGCCCGACGACCTCGCCGCGCTGAAAGCCCTGATCGCCACGGCCGATGTCTTTGTCTCCAACGTGCGGCCGCAGTCGCTGCGCAAGCTTGGGCTGGACTATGCGTCGCTGCGCGCGGACCATCCGCGGCTGATCTACTGCGGCGCCTACGGCTATTCGGAGGAGGGTCCCTACGCGGGCGCGCCGGCATTCGACGACATCATCCAGGCGCGCAGCGGCATGGCGCAATTCCAGGGTGCCAATTCAAACGACGGTCCGCAGTACGTCAATACTATCCTGGCCGACAAGGTGGCCGGGCTGACCGTCGCTTACGCGATCCCGATGGCGCTGTACGAGCGCGAGCGCTCCGGCCAGGGCCAGGCCATCGAGGTGCCGATGTTCGAGACGCTGGTGTCCTTCCTCGCCACCGAGCAATTGGCCGGGCAGACCTTCATCCCGCCGCTCGGGCCGGCCGGCTATCCGCGCGTAATGTCGGCGCACCGCAAGCCCTATCGCACGCGCGACGGCCATGTTGCGCTGCTGCCCTATACCAGCGCCCAATGGCTGCGTTTTTTCGATGTGTCAGGCCATGCGGAACTGGCGCACGATCGGCGCTATGCCACCCCGGCGGCGCGCAGCGCCAATATCGACGCGCTCTACGCCACGCTGGCCGAAATCGTCGCGCAGCGCACCACGGCCGAATGGCTGGACCTGCTGCGCGACGCCGATATCCCGCACAGCGAAGTGCCGCATTTCGACAGCCTGGCCGACGATCCGCACCTGCGCGCCACCGGCATGATGTTCGAATACGACCATCCCAGCGAAGGGCGCCTGCGCGGGGTCGGCATCCCGACGCGCTTCTCGCGCACGCCCGGCAATATCCGCAGCTGGCCGCAGGCGTTGCCCGGGCCAGGCGGCGCGGAGGGCGGCTGACGCGCCATGCCGGTCGACTCCGCCGCGTACAATCCCGGCCAACAGATACTGAAGTCGAGGAAGCCTACGATGGCAGAAAACGAAGCAGCGGAGAAGTCCGGCTACGCCAGCGTCAAGACGGCGCTGCGCGTGATCGAGATCATGGAGATCTATGCGCGCGAAGGGCGCTCGCTGACGCTGACCGAGCTGGCCAGGCTGCTGGGCGCGCCGATGTCGAGCTGCCTGGGGCTGATCCGCACGCTGGCCTCGCTGGGCTACCTGTACGAGACCGGACGCCGCCAGGGCTACTACCCGACGCGCCGGCTGCTCGATATCGCCCAGCGCATCGCGCGCAACGACCCGCTGCTGGAGCGCGTGCAGCCGGTGCTGGAATCGCTGCGCGACACCACCGGCGAGGCCGTGATCTTCGGCAAGCTGCAGGACGACGGGCGCGTGCTGTACCTGGAGGCGCGCGAATCCGCCAATCCGGTGCGCTATATCGCCGCGCCGGGCGAGCTGCGCGACGCGCATGTCAATTCGATCGGCCGCGCCATCCTGGGCGCAATGACGGCCAGCGCGCGCGGCGAGCTGCTCTCAGGCCTGTCGTTCGCCGCGCGCACGCCGCGCACCATCGGTTCGGCGCAGGAACTGGAAGCGATGATGCAGGCCTGGCAGAAGCAGGGTTGGTATCCGAATTTCGGTGAGTCGTTCCCGGACCTGGGGGCCATCGCCATGCCGGTAACGATGGGTGGCGTGACCTATGGCCTGTCGGTGGCGGGACCGCTGCATCGGGTCGAGGTTAATGCGGAGGCCATCGTCGCGGCACTGAAGGTTGCCAGCGCTTCGCTGCAGGGATGAGGTAGAACAGAGGAGGGCGTTGCGGCAGCCGGTCTGCCGTGACGCTTTGCGCCGAAGCCCAAAACGAAAAAGCCCGGTGCGTTTGCACCGGGCTTCCGTATCGGTTGGCTCCCCGACCTGGGCTCGAACCAGGGACCTGCGGATTAACAGTCCGTCGCTCTACCGACTGAGCTATCGGGGAACAGCTGAGAAAGAAATTATAGCCAGTTTCTCTTTTCTTCGTCAACACCTTTTCGACATTTTGTTCTTGTCAGAAGGTGTCTGGAAGCTTCCGGCTTGCTGCCTGCCGTACGGTGCGAAGGGCATCTCTGCTGGCTTCGTGCCGTCGTGTCGAACAGCGAGGCCGCATTATAGCTACGGTTTTTGCTTTGTGCCAGAAAAAAAACCGCCTTGCGGCGGTTTTTTTTCTGCGGCACTCGCTCGGCTCAGTCGAATACCGGCGAATCCACGCCGAGGATCTTGTGCAGCTTCGGCGAGGTGGTGGTGTACTGCATGTGGATTTTCTTCTCGGGGAAGATATACGGCGCGGCACCGAACGCGGCCAGCGCGGCCTCGTGGAAGCCCGACAGGATCAGCTTCTTCTTGCCGGGGTAGGTGTTGATGTCGCCCACTGCGAAGATGCCCGGGATATTGGTCTCGAATTTCTCGGTGTCCACCTTGATCTGCTTGCGCTCCAGGTCCAGGCCCCACTCGGCGATCGGGCCCAGCTTGGGCGACAGGCCGAAGAACACCAGCAGGTCATCCACCGGCATGCGGCGGGTCACGCCGTCGGCGCCGGTCACCTTGATCTCGGTGAGCACGCCGTCCTTCTCTTCATAGCCGCCGATCTGGCCGACCACGAACTGCATTTCCAGCTGCTCGCACAGTTCCTTCATCTTGGCGACCGAGGCGGGCGCGGCGCGGAAGCCGTCGCGGCGGTGGATCATCACCACCGACTCGGCCTTGCCGACCAGGTCCAGCGTCCAGTCCAGCGCCGAATCACCGCCGCCGACGATCACCAGGTTGCGGCCATGGAAGCGGCTCGGGTCCTTGACGCGGTAGAACAGCTGCTTGCCGTCGAACTTGTCGAGGCCCTCGACCTTCAGTGTGCGCGGCTGGAACGAACCCACGCCGGCAGCGATGAAGATGGTCTTGGTGATGAAGCGGGTTCCGAGCGAGGTCTCGACGAAGAAGCGGCCGTCTTCGCGGCGCTCAACGACGGCGACTTCCTGGCCCAGGTGGAAGGTGGGCTCGAACGGCTCGATCTGCTTGAGCAGGTTGTCGGTCAGTTCCTGGCCGGTGCAGATGGGCACGGCCGGGATGTCGTAGATGGGCTTGTCCGGATAGAGTTCCACGCACTGGCCGCCGACCACCTTCAGGGAATCGATGACATGTGCCTTGATTTCGAGCAGGCCCAGTTCAAAGACCTGGAATAGGCCCACCGGGCCGGCACCGACGATCAGCGCATCGATTTCCTGTGGCTGGCCGCCTGCCGGGCTGCCGCCGTCGACCTGCTTGGTCGTGTCGGCGACGGGATTTGGAATGCTCAAGTCCATATTCGTCCTGATACGTTTGCGTGGGCCGCTTGTGCCCGGTATTGCGGAAAGCGCGTGGGGACGGCTTTCTTGTTCTGTCAGCGCTGCAGGTATTGCAGCTTGTCAGTGGCGTCCTTCCATTCCTCGGCCTCGGCCAGCGGGGCCTTGGTCTTGGTGATGGAGGGCCAGTTGCGGGCCAGTTCTGCGTTCAGGTCGATGAACTGCTGCTGGTCGCCCGGCACGTCTTCCTCGGCGTAAATGGCGTTCACCGGGCATTCGGCCACGCACACGGCGCAGTCGATGCACTCATCCGGGTCGATAGCCAGGAAGTTGGGGCCTTCGCGGAAACAATCGACCGGACACACGTCAACGCAGTCTGTGTAGCGGCAACGGATGCAGGATTCGGTGACAACGTGAGTCATTTCGGTTCCAAGAAAACAGGTCGGCTTTTAATGGGAAACTGTGGGGCCGCTTCTTGCCGGCGGACGCGCCGCTTCTACCGCATGGTGCCGCATGGCAGCATGGGCTGGACGAGCGCCGGCCGAGGCCTTTCGGAAAGCGATATTGTAGCCGAGGCTTCTGGCAAGAATAGCGGGTCTATATAGTCGGATCAGATAGTTTTCTTATTTCTTTATGTGGTTTTGATTTAACGCATGGCGGCCTGCTGGCATGTCGGCCCGCCAGCGGGCATGATGAAGGCCGCCAGCAGTCACTTGCATCCGTGCCGGGAGACCCGTATGCCACGCCAGCTTTGCCTTGCCAGCCATGCCAGCCTGCGGCGCAGTGCCGCGATGTGCCGGACCTTCGCGCCCATTGCTGTGCTGCTGACGGCATTTCTGGCGCCCATCGGGTCCGTTGCCGCCCAGACCCTGGTCCAGTCGCCGGGCATGGCCGACAGCGTGGTATCGCGCCTGGTGGCGTGGCGCGCGCGCACTGACGCGCCGGTCGCGCTGCCGGCGCTGACCGGGTTCGACTGGGACCACTTCAGCGTGACCGATTCGCCCGCGGGCGACGCCATCGCCCATTGCGGCCGGGCCGGCCTGATGCCGTGCGGGCCGCAGCTGCAGCCGCAGCCGGGCGACCGGGTGCAGGTGCTGCGCTTCGAGCGCGCCGGGGCGCAGGTCTACACCGAGCGCATCATGGCCGGCGACGGCGCCTTTGCCGAGCCGCTGCCGCAGCGGGTGCCGCGCGCCGCCGCCACGCTGGTGTCGTGCCCTGGCACAGACGGCCGCCAGCTGTGGTGCCTGCAGGGCAAGGTAAAGGGCAGGGAGGCGCCGCGGCAGCCACAGCCCTTTCTCGATGGTGGTTGAGCGGCAAGAGTGGCCGGGCGCGGCCAGACTTCGGTTAGCATGATGTACTGACCCGGCATCGCCGTCTGGCCCGCTATGATCATCCCGTCCCTGCTCGACACCGACCTGTACAAATTCACGATGATGCAGGTGGTGCTGCATCAGTTCCCGCAGGCGCAAGTGGAATACCGCTTCAAGTGCCGCAACGCGGGCGTCGACCTGACGCCCTATATCGATGAGATCCGCACCGAGCTGGCACACCTGTGCCAACTGCGCTTCACCGACGACGAGCTCGCCTACCTGCGCGGCCTGCGCTTTATCAAGAGCGATTTCGTCGACTTCCTCGGCCTGTTCCACCTGAACGAGAAATATGTCTCGGTGCGGCCGTCCCCGCAGGGCAACGGCGAGATCGAGATCTCGATCATCGGCCCGTGGCTGCATACCATCCTGTTCGAAGTGCCGGTCCTGGCCATCGTCAACGAGGTCTATTTCCGCCGCACCCAGCCCAGGCCCGACCTGGCCGAAGGCCGCCGCCGGCTGGACCACAAGCTGGCCTTGCTGAAGACGCCCGAGTTGGCCGATTGCGTGATCGCCGACTACGGCACGCGCCGGCGCTTTTCGCGCGAATGGCAGGAAGAAGTGCTGCTGACCATGCGGCGCCTGCTGGGACCGCAGCTGGCCGGCACCAGCAACGTCCACTTTGCCCGCCTGCACAATATGGTGCCGCTGGGCACGATGGCGCATGAATACCTGCAGGCCTGCCAGGCCCTGGGCCCACGGCTGCGCGATTCGCAGGTGTACGCGCTGGAGCGCTGGGCGCGCGAGTACCGCGGCGACCTGGGCATCGCGCTGTCGGATACCTACGGCTTCGATGCCTTCCTGCGCGACTTCGACCTGTATTTCTGCAAGCTCTTCGACGGCGTGCGCCATGATTCCGGCGACCCGATGCTGTGGGGCGAGCGCATGGTCGCCCACTATGCCGCCAACCGCGTCGACCCGCGCACCAAGACGCTGATCTTCAGCGACAGTCTCGATATCCCGCGCGTGATCGAACTGTACGAGCGCTTCCATGGCCGCTGCCGGCTGGCCTTTGGCGTCGGCACCAACCTGACCAACGACCTCGGCTATACCCCGCTGCAGATCGTGATCAAGATGGTGCGCTGCAACGGGCAGCCGGTGGCCAAGCTGTCGGACACGCCGGAAAAGACCATGTGCGACGATCCCGGCTACCTGTCCTACCTGCGCCAGGTGTACTCGGTTCAGCCCGCGGCGTAGCAAAATTCAACACCTTGCGCCCGCCATCGCATGCTTTGCACGCGGCGGGCGCCACTATAATCGGCGCATCGCGCGTTCGCCGCGCTTTGCGACCCCCAGCCAGTCCTTATGGAAACCAACGACGCCCGCGACCGCATCTTTGCCCGCATCCGTGCTGCCCAGGGCAGGCCGACCCGGCCGAGCGCGGGTGAGCGCGAGGCCGTGGCCGACTACCTGTCGCGCCACCCGCAGGGCCCGCGCCCGGCGGTGGCGGCCGACCTGGCCGAGGCCTTCCTGGCCCAGGCGCAGCGCATGGCCTCGACCGTGGACCGCGTGGCGACGATGGACGAGGTGCCCGCCGCCACCGCGCGCTTCCTCGACAGCCTGAACCTGGTCCACCGTGCCGTGGCGTGGGACGCGCTGGGCCCGCTGCCGTGGCAGGCCGCGGGGCTGGCGGTGGAATGCCGCCCGCCGGTGCGCGAGGTCGAGGCCGACCACGATCATGGCGACCTGGTCGGCATTACCGGCTGCTTCTGCGCGATTGCCGAGACCGGCTCGCTGATGCTGCTGTCGGGCCCGGCCACCTTTGCCTCGGCCGCGCTGCTGCCCGAGACCCACGTGGCGGTGGTGCCGCGCTCGCGCATTGTCGCCGGCCTGGAAGACGCCTTTGCGCTGGTGCGCAGCGAGCGCGGCGAACTGCCGCGCGCCACCAATATCATCAGCGGGCCTTCCCGCACGGGCGATATCGAGCAGACCATCGTGCTCGGCGCCCATGGCCCATACCGCGTGCATGTGATCCTGGTCGACGAGGCCTGAAGCCGCGGCTTGCGCCGCACGGAATGCGATGCGCCGCTGATGCAGCAAGGCCTGCGCAAGAGGTGCATGAATTACACTTGCACGCTTGCCTGCGTGCCGCGGCTTCGTGCGGGCGGTGCGCCAATGAATGCTGCATTCCCGAGGAGATTCTGCCTGATGCGACGTGCCTCCGTGCTGTTGCCGCTGCTGGCCGCGCTGGCCGCCTTTCCCGCCGTCGGCCATGCCGCGGACCTTGACGGGGCGTCGCTGTCCTCGCTGTGGGGGCTGCCGTTCGCCGGCATCCTGCTGTCGATCGCGGTGTGGCCGCTGGTTGCGCCCAAGTTCTGGCACCACCACTATGGCAAGATCGCCGCGGGCTGGGGGTTGCTGTTCCTGCTGCCGTTCGCGGCAGCGTTCGGCACCCATGCGGCTGTGGCCAGCGCGGTGCACGCGCTGCTGGCGGAGTACATCCCGTTCATCGTTCTGATCGCCTCGCTGTATATCGTGGCCGGTGGCATCTGCGTGCGCGGCAACCTGCACGGCACGCCCGGGCTCAATACCGGCATCCTGGCGCTGGGCACGCTGCTGGCCAGCTTCATGGGCACCACCGGCGCGGCCATGCTGCTGATCCGGCCGCTGCTGCGTGCCAATGACAACCGCCGCCACGTGGCGCACGTGGTGGTGTTCTTTATCTTCCTGGTGGCCAATGCCGGCGGCTCGCTGACGCCGCTGGGCGATCCGCCGCTGTTCCTGGGCTTCCTGAAGGGCGTGGACTTCTTCTGGACCATGCGCAACATCTTCCCGGAGACGGTCTTTATTTGCGTGGTGCTGCTGGCGCTGTTCTACCTGCTCGACCGTCACTACTACCACAACAAGGAAGAGGAACTGCCGCCGCGCAGCGACCCCACGCCGGACTCGGGCGGCATCGCCATCGAAGGGAAGTTCAACTTCGTGCTGCTGCTGGCCGTGATCGGCCTGGTGCTGATGAGCGGGCTGTGGAAGCCGGGCATCTCGTTCGACATCCTGGGCACCGAGGTGCCGCTGCAGGCCGCGGTGCGCGATGCGCTCCTGGTGGTGGTGGCGGTAGTGTCGCTGCTGGTGACGCCGCAGACGGCGCGCGCCGGCAATGAATTCAACTGGGAGCCGATCCTGGAAGTCGGCAAGCTCTTTGCCGGCATCTTCCTGACCATCATTCCAGTCATCGCCATGCTCAAGGCCGGCACCGACGGCGCCTTCTCCGGCGTGATCCGCGCGGTCAGCGACAGCAACGGCCAGCCGGTCGACAGCATGTACTTCTGGGCCACCGGCCTGCTGTCCTCGTTCCTGGACAACGCGCCGACCTACCTGGTGTTCTTCAACACCGCCGGTGGCGACGCGGCCACGCTGATGACGCGCGATGCCTCGACGCTGGCCGCGATCTCGGCCGGGGCCGTGTTCATGGGCGCCAATACCTATATCGGCAATGCTCCCAACCTGATGGTCAAAGCCATTGCCGAGAACCGCGGCGTGCGCATGCCGAGCTTCTTCGGCTACATGCTGTACTCGGGCATCTTCCTGATGCCGCTGTTCGTCATCATGACCTTCCTTTTCTTCCGAGTTTGATGCCATGAAGCCGTCTGTCCTGGTCACCCGCGCCATCTATCCCGAAGTCATTGCGCACCTGGCGCAGTATTTCGATGTCGACGACAACCAGCAGGACGCGGTGCTGGACGCCGCCGCGCTGAAGGCGCGCCTGGCGGGCAAGGCCGGCGTGCTGGCCAACGCTGCCGACCGCATCGACGGCGACGTGGTCGCCGGGCTGCCGGCGCTGCGTGCGGTGTGCAATATGGCGGTCGGCTACAACAACCTGGACGTGCCGGCGCTGACAGCCGCCGGCATCGTCGCCACCAATACGCCGGACGTGCTGACCGAAACAACCGCCGACTTCGGCTGGGCCCTGCTGATGGCCACCGCGCGCCGCGTGACCGAGGCCGAGCACTACCTGCGCGCCGGCAAGTGGCAGCGCTGGAGCTACGACATGCTGGTCGGCATGGACCTGTACGGCAGCACGCTGGGCATCCTCGGCATGGGCCGCATCGGCCAGGCGCTGGCGCGCCGCGCGAGCGGGTTTGGCATGAGCGTGCTGTACCACAACCGCAGCCAGCTGCCGGCGGACACCGAGCGCGCGCTCAACGCGCGCTATGTCAGCAAGGAAGACCTTTTGCGCCAGTCCGACCACCTGCTGCTGGTGCTGCCCTATGGCCCGCAGAGCCACCATGCCATCGGCGCGGCCGAGTTGGCGCTGATGAAGCCGACCGCGACGCTGGTGAACCTGGCGCGCGGCGGCATCGTCGACGACGCCGCGCTGGCGCAGGCGCTACGTGACAAGCGCATCTTCGGCGCCGGCCTGGATGTGTTCGAGGGCGAGCCCGGTGTTCATCCGGACCTGCTGACGGTGCCCAACGTCGTGCTCACGCCGCATATCGCCAGCGCGTCCGAGAAGACCCGCCGTGCGATGGCGATGCTGGCCGCCGACAACCTGATCGCCGCGCTCGACCAGGGCCCGCAGGCCGGCCATCCGTCCACCGTGATCAACCCCGACGTCATGTCGCGGCGCCGCTAAGCCTGCCATCCACCTGTTTCCTGCATGACCCTGATTCCGTTCCTGACGCTGGCCGTGGCGCTGCTCGCGGTCGCCCTGCTGGTTATCGTACTGCTGCGCCAGCAGGCTGCCTCGCCGGGGGCCGAGCTTGGCCGGCAACTGACCGACATGCGCGCGGAAAGCGCGCGCGGCATGGAGCGGCTGGAGCGCGAGGTGCGCACCGAAGTGGCCGGGGCCGCGCGCGGCAACCGCGACGAGTCGGCGCAGCAGATGCTGCGCTTCCAGCAGGCGCTGTCGTCGCAGCTGACCGGCATCGCCACGCTGCAGAACAACCAGATCGACACCTTCGCGCAGCAACTGGCCAAGCTGACCGAGACCAATACCCAGCAGCTCGAGCAGGTGCGCCAGCACATGATGCTGCAGGGCCAGCAGGCGCGCGACGAGCAGGCCGGCACGCTGCGCCGCTTCGGCGACGGGCTGCAGCAGCAGCTGGCGCAGATGTCCGAAGCCAACGAGCGGCGCCTGGCCGAAGTGCGCGCCACGCTGGAGAAGAAGCTGCAGGACATCGAGGCCAACAACGCCGCCAAGCTGGAGGAAATGCGCCGCACCGTCGACGAGAAGCTGCACGCCACGCTGGAGCAGCGCCTGGGCGAATCCTTCCGGCTGGTGTCGGACCGGCTCGAGCAGGTGCACCGCGGCCTGGGCGAGATGCAGGTGCTGGCGCAGGGCGTGGGCGACCTGAAGAAGGTGCTGACCAATGTGAAGTCGCGTGGCACCTGGGGCGAAGTCCAGCTGGAAATGCTGCTGGAGCAGATGCTGACGCCGGAGCAGTACGGCAAGAATGTCGAGACCGTGCGCAACTCGGGCGCGCGGGTGGAGTTCGCCATCCGGCTGCCGGGCAAGGCGGCGGGTGGCGACAATGCGCCGGTCTGGCTGCCGGTCGACGCCAAGTTTCCCAAGGAACAGTACGAGCGCCTGGTGGACGCGCAGGAGCGGGGCGACCCGGACGGCGTGCTCGCTTTCGGCCGCGAACTGGAAGTGGCCCTGCGGCGCGAGGCCCAGACCATCGCCGAGAAATACCTGTCGCCGCCCCAGACCACGGATTTCGCCATCCTGTTCCTGCCGACCGAGGGTTTGTATGCTGAAGTGCTGCGGCGCCCGGGCCTGACCGACCTGCTGCAGCGCGACTACCGCGTGACCGTGGCCGGGCCGACCACGCTGACCGCGCTGCTGAACAGCCTGCAGATGGGCTTCCGCACGCTGGCGCTGGAAAAGCGTTCAAGCGAGGTGTGGGAGGTGCTGGGCGCGGTCAAGACCGAGTTCGGCAAGTTTGGCGACGTGCTGGCCAAGACGCGCGATACGCTGGAACGCGCCGCGCGCAATATCGAGCAGGCTGAAGTGCGCACGCGCCAGATGGCGCGCAAGCTGCGCACGGTGGAAGCGCTGCCGGGCGAGGCCGCGCAGCAGGTGCTTGGCCTCAATGCCGCAGAAGCGGCGGACGCGCCGGAGGCCGCCGAAGACAACGGCGGCTGAACGCGCGGCAGGGAAGGCTCAGGGCAAGCCCCCGAAGGGGGCTGCCGGATTTGCTGCCGGCCTGGGCGCCGGCGCGCGGCTCAGCGCTCGTCTTCGGGCGCCAGTTCGCGCACGTGGACTTCAATGCCGCCGAAACGGGCGGCCACCCAGTTGTAGGCCTTGCAGGCCAGCCACAGCAGGCCGAAACCGATCAGCGCATTCAGGATGATTGCGCTGAAGACCGTGATGGCGGGCAGGTCACCGTAGCGGACGAAGGTGACAAACAGGCCCAGCGACACGATCGGCAGCGAGAAGCACAGGTAGACCAGCACCAGCGCGCGGGCGGTCTTGACGGGGTGGAGGTAGGCGATCTCCTGATTCATGACGGGGGATACTCGAATGGTTCTGAATCGTGCGCCAAGTGTAGCGATTGGTCGATGCCAAGCATAGCCCGCCGTCGGCGGGGGCAGGCGAAAGCCCCGTGCCGGCAGTGCTACGGCCGCAAATGTGCGGCACAAAAACGACACATTGCTACCGGCGTGTGGCAAGCGCTTGCGTGCAGCTCCTGCCGGTCCGGCTAGACCAGTCCGTCGAACAGCATCACCTCGACCGCATCGCCGGCCTTGACCGAGTCTTGTTCGTGGCCGAGCACGATAAAGCAGTTGGCCTCGCTCATCGAGCGCAGCACGCCCGAGCCCTGCTGGCCGGTAATGCGCACTTCCCACTGGCCGTCGCCGGCGCGCGCCAGGATGCCGCGCTGGTACTCGGTGCGGCCGGGCTTCTTGCGGAGGGCTTGCGCGCTGCGCACGCGCAGCAGTGGTAGCGGTGCCACGCTGGCGCCCATCAGCCGCTGCAGCGCGGCGCGCACGAAGTGGTAGAAGGTCACCATCACCGCCACCGGGTTGCCCGGCAGCCCGAACAGCAGCGCGTCGCGGCCGTTGGAATTGATGCGGCCGAAGGCCATCGGCCGGCCCGGGCGCATCGCGATCTTCCAGAACGTGACATCACCCAGGCGCGCCATGATCTGCTTGGTGTAGTCGGCCTCGCCGACCGAGACGCCACCGGAGGTGATGACCGCGTCGGCGGTCTCGCAGGCGGTGCGGAAGGCGGCTTCGAGCGCGTCGGGGTCGTCGCGCACCACGCCCATGTCGAGCAGGTCGACGTTCATCCGGCGCAGCATGCCGTGCAGCGTGTAGCGGTTGGAGTCGTAGACGCAGCCGGGATCGAGCGGCTCGCCGATCGAGCGCAGCTCGTCGCCGGTGGAGAAGAACGCCACGCGCAGGCGCCGGCGCACGCGCACCTCGGCCACGCCCAGCGAGGCCAGCAGGCCCAGGTCGGCGGGTTGGAGGATGCGCCCGGCCTGCAGCGCGGCCTGGCCGCGCGCCAGGTCTTCGCCGCGCAGGCGCCGGTTGTCGCCGGTGCGCACGCAGTCGGCGGCAAAGCGGATGCGCGCGCCGTCGTCCACGGCTTCCACGAATTCCTGCGGCACCACGGTGTCGCAGCCGGCCGGCATCACCGCGCCGGTCATGATGCGCACCGCCTGCGCCGCCGTGGGCGCCAGCGCGCCGGCACCTCCGGCGAAGGCGCTGCCGATGACTTCCAGCTCGACCGTGGCGGTCTGCGCGGCAGCCAGCGCGGCGCCCTGGAAGGCATAGCCGTCCATCGCCGAGTTGTCATGCGCCGGCACGTCGATGGCCGATACGATGTCCTCGGCCAGCACGCGGTCCAGGGCGCTGCGGATCGGCAACTGCTCGACGCCGCGCACCGGCTCGACCACCTCGCCGATGATGCGGTTGGCCTGGTCCACCGGCAGGGCGGCGGGGTCGTAGTCGGAAAGGCAGGAGATGACGGATTGCAGGGTGGGCATGGTGGCTCAGCGCGTTTCGTGCGTGCGCAGTTCGTCCAGGGTGTTGATATTGGCAAAGGCCGCGGCGTCGTCGAACAGCACTTCGGCCAGCCGGTGCGAGGCGGCCCAGGTCTCGATCTTGCGGCCGCCGCCGGAAAGATAAGCCACCAGGCTGTCGAGCGCACTGACCGGCATCAGGCAGAACACAGGTTGGGTCTGGCGCCGGCCGTCCTGGTCCAGCGTGACGGGGATCGCCAGGTCCGCGCCTTCGGTCTCGATTGCCTGCGCCAGGCGTGCCACCAGGTCGGTCGGCAAGAACGGCGAATCGCAGGGCGCGGTCACCATCCACGGCGTGGCGCATTGCTCCAGGCCGGCCAGCATCCCCGCGAGCGGGCCGGCGAAGTCGGGCACGGAATCGGTGTAGACCGGCACGCCGAAGGACTCATAGGCGGCGAGGTTGCGGTTGGCATTGATCATCAGCCCGCCCACCTGGGGGGTAAGGCGCATCATCGTGTGCATGGCCATCGGCGTGCCGTGCAGCGGCTGCAGGCCCTTGTCGGTGCCGCCCATGCGGCTGCCCCTGCCGCCTGCGAGGATCAGGCCGGTGATGTCGTCGCGTGCAATCATGGATTGTGTGTGCGGCGGGGTCAGCCGCCGATATAGGACATCTCGATCTTGCGCTCGGCACGCTTGGCGCGCACCGTCGGGTCGCTGCGCTGCTCGGAATAATTGTCGGTGCGGCCCTGCCACACCTGCGCAATCGCATTGGAGATTTCCAGGTCGCTGTAGCCGCCGCGCAGCAGCGCGCGCAGGTCGAAGCCCTCGGTCGCGAACAGGCACAGGTAGAGCCGGCCTTCGGTGGACAGCCGGATGCGGCTGCAGTCGCCGCAGAAGGCGTGGGTGACGCTGGAGATCACGCCGATCTCGCCGCTGCCGTCGCGGTAGCGCCAGCGTTCGGCGGTTTCGCCGGAGTAGTTGGCCTGCACCGGTTCGAGCGGAAATTCCGCATCGATGCGCTTCACCACCTCGGAGGACGGCAGCACTTCATCCATCTGCCAGTGGTTGCTGGCGCCCACGTCCATGAACTCGATAAAGCGCAGGATGATGCCGCTGTGGCGGAAGTGGCGCGCCATCGGCACGATTTCCTGGTCGTTGGTGCCGTGCTTGACCACCATGTTGACCTTGATCGGCGCCAGTCCCACGGCCTGCGCGGTCTCGATGCCGTGCAGCACGTCGGCGACGGCGAAGTCCACGTCGTTCATGCGGCGGAAGGTGGCGTCGTCGATCGCGTCCAGGCTGACGCTGACGCGCGTCAGTCCGGCGTCGCGCAGCGCGCGCGCCTTGCGCGCCAGTAGCGAGGCGTTGGTGGTGAGCGTCAGGTCCAGCGGCTTGCCCGAGACGGTCTCGATCTTCGCCAGCATCTCCACCAGGTGCTCGATGTTCTTGCGCAGCAGCGGCTCGCCGCCGGTCAGGCGGATCTTCTCGACGCCGTGGGCGACGAACAGGCGCGCGGTGCGCTCGATCTCCTCGAAGCTCAGCAACTCGGAATGCGGCAGGAAGGTGTAGTCCTTGTCGAAGACTTCCTTCGGCATGCAGTAGACGCAGCGGAAGTTGCAGCGGTCCGTCACCGAGATGCGCAGGTCATGCAGCGGCCGGCCGCGGGTGTCTGCCACCAGGCCGGTGGGGGCAGCCAGCTTGCCGGGAATGCTGGGCGTCATCGAGCGGTAGCGATGGTCGCGCAGGTCGAAAATCGGAATGACGGATTCGGTCATGGCCTGTGGGTGGGCACGGCGTCCGGGGAGCGGCATGGCGGCGTGGCCAAATCAGGGGCGCTCGAGGGCCGGATGCCTTCTGCTGCCATTCTAGCCGAGGCGGGGGCGGGGCACCCGCATCCCCCGGTGATGGCGGGGATTCATCCGGCCGGCTGCCCATGAAAAAAGGGGACGGCGTGGCCGTCCCCTTCTTGCTTTGGCTGCGGTGCAGCGGCAATGCTTACTGCTGCGATGCCATCTCCACTTCGCGGCCACCGGTTTCCACCAGGATCATCGGGCCGTGGGGCAGCGGCGGCAGCGCCTTGCGCTCGCGCTGCACGCGCGGGGCGGGCGCCATGCGGGCGGCGGCTTCCTGGGCCGAACGCAGCTTGTCGCTGTCGGTATGGACCCATTGCAGGCCGGCGGTGGCCAGCATCGGTTCCAGGTTCTCCAGTGCTGCCGGGGTGGCCGACGCCGCCGGTGCGGCCGGCGCTGCAGCAACCACCGGGGCTGCAGGGGCGGACACCTCGGCCGGTGCGGCTTCGGCCACAGGGGCGGCGACCGGTGCAGCGGCAGGTGCCGGCACGACCGGAGCCGCTTCGGCGGCCACGCTTGCGGTGGTTTCGACGATCGCTTCGGCGGCAACGGCTTCTGTGACGGCAACGGCTACCGGGGCAGCTTGCTGGGGCACGGGCTCGGCAGCCGGCGCGGTCAGCGGGGCGGCCTCGGCGACCGGCGCGGGCGCCACGTCTTCCGGCACGGCGATGCGGATCGCTTCGACGGCCTCGGCTGCGGCGGCCACGGCCACGGCAGCTTGCGGTGCGGGCTCGGCCGGCACGGCGGCTTCAGCGCGCACCGGGGCAACGCCTTCGGCAGCGGCGGCTTCTTCGTCGCCTTCGCCTTCACCTTCACCCTGCGCACCTTGCGCCGACTCGTCGCGCTCACGGCGATAGCGGTTGCGGCCACGGCGGTTGCGGCGACGGCGCTCTTCGCCCTCAGCGGTCTCGGCGGCGCTCTCGGCACCTTCCGGCAGCTCGGCGCGGACGGCTTGCGTCTCTTCGGTCACGGCCTGGGGCAGCACGCCCAGGGCCTGGGCGGCGGCGATGGCTTCCGGCTGCGGTGCTTCACCGGCTTCGGCTTCTCGCAGTTCACTGCGTTCGCGCTGGCGTTCACGCTGGCGCTCGCGGCGTTCCTGGTTGCGGTCGCGGCGGCCTTCCTGACGGCCCTCCACGCGTTCGCCCTGGGCACGCTCGGCTTGCACGGCCTCGCCCTGGCGGGCCAGGGCCGGGGTGGCCTGGCCTTCACCTTGCTGGCGCGGCTGGCGGCCCTGGCGTTCGCCACGGCCCTCGCGTTGCTCGCCGCGCTCGGCACCCTGGCGCTCACCACGTTCCGCGCGCTCGGCACGGTCGCCGCGCTGGCCACGGCCCTGGCGCTCGCCACGCTCACCACGTTCCGTGCGCTCACCACGTTCGGCGCGGTCGCCACGCTCACCACGCTGGCCGCGGCCTTCGCCGCGCTGGCCGCGCTCGCGCCGGCCTTCGGCGCTACGGGTCTCGGTTGCAGCTGCCGGCTTGGCCGGCTCCACCACCGGCGGGGTCGCCGGACGGGCACCGAACAGGCCCTTCAGCCAGGCGATAAAGCCGCCGCTGACCACCGGCTGGGTGGCCGGCACGGGCGGGGCGACCGGGGCTTCCGGCTTGGGCGCGCGCTCGGGGCGCGGCACCGATACCGGCGCCGGCTGTTCCGGGGTGATGCCCTTGACCGCGGCTTCCTGGCGCGGCTTGGCTTCTTCCTTGCGGCGGCTGCTGTAGCTGGTGTCGGCTTCCAGTTCCTTGGCGGCAGCCTCGGCCATGCGGTAGCTGGCGGTGCTCTCTTCCAGGCGCGGGTCGTCGTGGCGCAGGCGCTCCAGCTTGTAGTGCGGCGTTTCCAGGTGCTTGTTGGGGATCAGCAGCACATTGACCTTGAAGCGCAGCTCGATCAGGTTGATTTCCTGGCGCTTCTCGTTCAGCAGGAAGGCGGCTACCTCCACCGGCACCTGGCAGTGGATGGCGGCGGTGTTTTCCTTCATCGCCTCTTCCTGAATGATGCGCAGCACCTGCAGGGCGGACGATTCGGTATCGCGGATATGGCCGGTGCCGTTGCAGCGCGGGCAAGTGATGTGCGAGCCCTCCGACAGCGACGGACGCAGGCGCTGGCGCGACAGCTCCATCAGGCCGAAGCGGCTGATCTTGCCCATCTGCACGCGCGCGCGGTCGTGGCGCAGCGCGTCCTTCAGGCGCGTTTCCACGTCCTTCTGGGCCTTGCCCGACTCCATGTCGATGAAGTCGATCACGATCAGGCCGCCCAGGTCGCGCAGGCGCAGCTGGCGGGCGATCTCGTCGGCGGCCTCGAGGTTGGTGCGCAGCGCGGTTTCCTCGATGTCGGCGCCCTTGGTGGCGCGGGCCGAGTTCACGTCCACGGAGACCAGCGCCTCGGTGTGGTCGATCACGATGGCGCCGCCAGAGGGCAGCATCACCATGCGCGAGTAGGCCGACTCGATCTGGTGTTCGATCTGGAAGCGCGAGAAGAGCGGCACGTCGTCCCGGTACTTCTTCACGCGGTTCATGTTGTCAGGCATCACCACGCTCATGAAGGCGCGGGCCTGTTCGTAGATCTCGTCGGTATCGATCAGGATCTCGCCGATATCCGGCTGGAAGTAATCGCGGATGGCGCGGATGACCAGGCTCGATTCCAGGTAGATCAGCAGCGGAGCCTTGTTGTCGCCGGCGGCGCCGTCGATGGCCTTCCACAGTTGCAGCAGGTAGTTCAGGTCCCACTGCAGTTCCTCGGCCGAGCGGCCGATGCCGGCGGTCCGGGCGATGATGCTCATGCCTTCCGGCACGGTCAGCTGCGCCATGGTTTCACGCAGTTCCTGCCGGTCCTCGCCCTCGATGCGGCGCGACACTCCGCCGCCGCGCGGGTTGTTGGGCATCAGCACCAGGTAGCGGCCGGCCAGCGAGATAAAGGTGGTCAGGGCCGCGCCCTTGTTGCCGCGCTCTTCCTTCTCGACCTGGACGATCAGTTCCTGGCCTTCATGCAGGGCATCCTGGATGCGCGCGTTGCGCACGTCGATGCCTTCCTTGAAGAAGGCGCGGGCTACTTCCTTGAACGGCAGGAAGCCGTGGCGCTCTTCGCCGTAGTTGACGAAGCAGGCTTCCAGCGAGGGTTCGATGCGGGTGATGACACCCTTGTAGATGTTGCCCTTGCGCTGTTCGCGCCCGGCAGTCTCGATGTCGATATCGATCAGTTTCTGACCGTCGACAATGGCGACGCGCAATTCTTCCTGTTGCGTCGCGTTGAACAGCATGCGTTTCATCGCAATACCTCACTCCAGTGTCGCGGGTGGCACCGTCTGGGCGGTGTCCGCGGCGATCTATGGAGCACGCGAGGGAGCGAGCGAGGCGCGAGAATTGCCGGAAAGCGCCGCTGCGCGGGATAGGCGAGCGGCTGGGCGCGGGTGAAAGAGAGCGATGACGTCGGGGTAACGTCCGCGGGGCAGGAGAGAACACCGGAGGCTGCTCTTGCGCAGACATCCGGCGCGTTCCCGTGCCGGAGGCGATGCTGAACGCCGGCGCAACCGGCGCCGGCGGCATCGCGGCCGGCCGCGGAAGGCCTAGACGCGTCAAAGAGCAAATTTTTCGGACACGGCATGGTTGCCGTTGCTGCCTGACTGCTCCTGGCGGGCGCACCTACTACTTCTTGGAATTCTGCGACCGGGCGCCGGTATTTCCAGTCAGGCGGCAGGCTAACCTGCCGGCCGGCACCGTTTCCCGGTGCGGGCAGGACTTCTCTCACCGAAGCGGATGCCGGCAGTGGCATCCGCCTTTAAATTCTGTTTTACCTGAACACTCAGTTCCCACGTCACCGCCTGCCTCGCCGAAGCCTCCTTTGGGCGACTTCCTGCATGCCGGCGGCACCGTGCGTGCTGCTTCTTACTGCCATTTGCCCGTCTGGCGCTTGGCGGAACGCAAAGTTGCGGGAGACGGGCGGGGTTGGCGGCAACCCCAAGTGTAGAATGCGAAAAATCCAAGAAAACTCGAAGATCAATCGCTTACACAGGTCTTGCGCTGCCGGCCACAAGCCGGGACAGCGAGGAAATTATATTGAAAATGAATGAGTTACGCCATCAAATTGAAAAGGCTGCCGAAGCTGCGCCGGCCAGCCCACAGGTGGCGTATGTCACGATTGACGAAGGCTCGGAAGGTCAGCGCATTGACAACTTCCTGCTGAAGGTGGCCAAGGGCGTGCCCAAGAGCCATATCTACCGGGTGCTGCGTTCGGGTGAAGTTCGCGTCAATAAGGGCCGGATCGATGCCACTTATCGCCTGCAGTCGGGTGATGTCGTGCGCATTCCGCCAATGCGGGTGGCGAATTCGGCGCAATCGGACAATGCCCAGCATGTGCCAGCGGGCGAATTCCCGGTGCTGTTTGAGGACGCCCAGCTGCTGGTGATCAACAAGCCGGCCGGCGTGGCCGTGCACGGCGGCTCGGGCGTGGCCTTCGGTGTGATCGAGCAATTGCGCCGGTCCCGGCCCCAGGCCAAGTTCCTGGAACTGGTGCACCGGCTCGATCGCGAGACCTCCGGCATCCTGGTGCTGGCCAAGAAGCGCTCGGCGTTGGTCCACCTGCACGAGCAGATTCGCGGCAGCGCGATGGACAAGCGCTATTTCGCCTGCGTGGCCGGCGAATTCCCGAACGCGCGCCAGCATGTGAAGCTGCCTCTATATAAGTACAGCACGCCGGACGGCGAGCGCCGGGTGCGGGTGCAGGCCGACGGGCTGGCCTCGCACACCGTGTTCAACCGGGTCGAGGCCTTCCAGGGCTTCACCCTGCTGGAGGCCGAGCTGAAGACTGGCCGTACCCACCAGATCCGCGTTCACCTGGCCCACTCGGGCTTCCCGATTGTCGGGGACGAAAAATATGGCGACTTCTCGCTGAACAAGGCGCTGGCGCGTTCCGGTGCCAAGCCGGGCCTCAAACGCATGTTCCTGCACGCCCACCGGCTGGTGTTTATCCACCCGGCCACGGGCGAGCCGCTGGCGGTGGAAGCGCCGCTGCCCGACGAGTGCGTCGGATTCCTGCAACAATTGCGTGAACTGCATGCCCCGGAGTAGGGTAGTGCATCAAACGCCACAAGGACTTCCATGGCCAGGCAACAATTTGACCTGATCGTTTTCGACTGGGACGGGACGCTGATGGACTCGACCCCGACCATCGCCAAGTGCATCCAGCTTGCCAGCCGCGACCTGGGCCTGCCGGTGCCGGATGACAGGGCCGCCAGCCACGTGATCGGGCTGGGCCTGAAGGATGCGCTGTCTTACGCGGTGCCGACGCTGGACCCCGCCGACTACCCGCGCCTGGCCGAACGCTACCGCTACCACTTCCTCGCTCGCGACGCCGACCTGGTGCTGTTCGACGGCGTGCGCGAAATGCTGGAGACCCTGCGCGGCGAACACTATTTTCTTGGCGTGGCCACCGGCAAGACCCGCGTCGGCTTGCAGCGCGCGCTGGCCGCGAGCGGCCTGACCCGCCTGTTCGACGCCACGCGCTGTGCCGACGAAACCTTCTCCAAGCCACACCCGGCCATGCTGCACGAGCTGACCCGCGAGCTGGGCCAGGACGTGGAGCGCACGGTGATGGTCGGCGACACCACCCATGACCTGCAGATGGCGGCCAATGCCGGCGCCAAGGGGATTGGCGTGTGCTATGGTGCACATCCCGCAGATTCGCTGCGCGCGATGGCGCCGGTGCATTGCGCGACCTCCATCCCCGACCTGACCGACTGGCTGCTTGCCCATGCCTGAGGCAGCGGCCGGCCAGGCACCGGTGCGGCTGTGCGCTGCCGCGGACCTGGAGGAAGGCGGCCTGGGCGTGCGCTTCTCGGTGGCGCTGGACCAGCGCGAGATCGGCGCCTTCGTGGTGCGTTTCGACGGCGCCGCGCACGGTTACCTGAACCAGTGCGCCCATGTGCCGATGGAGCTGGACTGGCAGGAAGGCCGGTTCTTCGATACCTCAGGCCTATACTTGATGTGCGCCACACATGGCGCGGTTTATGCGCCGGACAGCGGCGAGTGCGTCGGCGGTCCCTGCCGCGGTGCATCGCTGGCCAAGCTGCGCATCGAGGAGCGCGACGGCCACGTCTACTGGTTGCCGGAAGCGCCATACCGGATCGCTGCGCGCATGGACGGTGCCTGAATGACGGGTAGGGCCGGCGGTCGGGCCGGCCGTTGTATTTCCAGGCCTGGGTTGCCAGGCGTTTCCACGAGCGATTTGCATGACAGAACAACAGAAGCCGCCATCGGGTGAATCGGGTCAGCCGGACGAGCACAAGCCAGCCGGCGAGGGTGAGCCGCGCGAAGGGGCGCCCCAGGCGGAGTCCGAGCGCCTGGTCACCGCACCGCGCGCCGACTACCCACTGGAAGACGAATTGCGCGCCGGCGACGACGCGGCAAGGCGTGAAGCGCGCGAGCGCGAGGCGCGCATGGCCGGTGCCACCGCGGGGCCCCCGGTTGGCAGCGGCACCGGCTGGGAGCGCGATCTGCTGGAAAAAGTGCTGACCGCATCGCTGCGCGAGCAGCGCGCGGCACGGCGCTGGCGCATCTTCTTCCGATTTGTCGGGCTGGCGTTGCTGGGGCTGCTCCTGGTCGCGGTGTTCGACTTCAAGGGCGATGGCACCATCGGCACCGGGGGCCGCCATACGGCCATGGTCACGCTGGAGGGCGAGATCGCCGCGGGCACCCCGGCCAGCGCGGAGTCGATCAATGCCTCGCTGCAGGCGGCGTTTGCTGACAGCAATGCCGCCGGCGTGATCCTGAAGATCAACTCGCCGGGCGGATCGCCGGTGCAGGCGGGCATCATCAACGATGAGATCCAGCGGCTGCGCAAGCTTCATCCGTCCAAGCCGTTCTATGTGGTGGTGGAAGAGATCTGCGCCTCGGGCGGCTATTACGTGGCCGCGGCGGCCGACAAGATCTATGTCGACAAGGCCAGCATCGTGGGCTCGATCGGCGTCCTGATGGATGGTTTTGGCTTTACCGGGCTGATGGACAAGCTGGGCGTGGAGCGCCGGCTGTACACCTCGGGCGCCAACAAGGGCATGCTGGACCCGTTCTCGCCGCAGGTGCCCAAGCAGAAGGCCTTTGCTGAAGCCATGCTCAAGCAGATCCACCAGCAGTTCATCGACGTGGTCAAGGAAGGGCGCGGCGACCGGCTCAAGGATGATCCGGAGCTGTTCTCCGGCCTGTTCTGGTCGGGTGAGCGCGCCATAGAGCTGGGCCTGGCCGACGGGCTGGGTAGTGCCGACTATGTCGCGCGCGATGTGCTCAAGGCCGCGGACATCGTCGACTACACCGTCAAGGAAAACATCGCCGAGCGCGTGGCCAAGCGCTTTGGCGCGGCAGTGGGCTCAGCGGCGATGAAGACCATGCTGTGGAGCAACCGCATGCAGGGCATGCACTGAGCCTGGATGGTGCTGCGGCAATGACAAAGGGGGCGTTCGCGCCCCCTTTGTCATTGCTTACATGGCCAGTAGCGAGAAGATCGCCGGGCGCTTGTGCAGGTCGATCCGCTCGGGACGCCAGTCTGACAGCGGCAGCGTGACGATGGTCTCGCCCGGCAGGGTCAGGTCCACGGCCACGGACAGCAGCGTGGTGCCGGCGCAGTGCTGGCGCATGGCTTCCAGCAGCGCCGCATTGCGGTAGGGCGTTTCGATGAACACCTGGGTCTGGCTGGACTTGCGCGAGCGCTGCTCCAGCTCACGCAGGCGCTGCGCGCGCTCGCCGGCATCGACCGGCAGGTAGCCGTTGAAGGCAAAGCTCTGGCCGTTCAGGCCCGAGCCCATCACCGCCAGCAGGATCGAGCTGGGCCCGACCAGCGGCCGCACGCGGATGCGGCGCGCATGGGCCAGCCGTACCAGGTCGGCGCCGGGGTCGGCCACCGCCGGCACGCCGGCCTCGGACAGTAGGCCGCCGTCTCGGCCGGCTTCGAGCGGGACAAGTAGCGCGGCCAGGGCGTCGGCGCGCGTGTTGACGTTCAGCTCGCGGATCTCGATCTGCTGGATCGGGCGCGCCAGCGGCGTGGTCTCGCCCAGCTTCTTCAGGAAGGCGCGCGCGGTCTTGGCGTTCTCGGCGACGAGGTAATCGAGGTTGGCCGCGACCTGCTGCACGCCGGCTGGGATCACGTCGGCCAGTGGGTCGGCTTCGTCGCGCTTGCCGAGGGTATTGGGGATCAGGTAAAGAGTGCCGCTCATCGTGGGCTCGTGCGGGTCATGCGGAAAGAAGAGGGTAGCCGGCCTGGCGCAGCATGCCGGTCAGCGCGATCAGCGGCAGGCCGACCAGTGCGGTCGGGTCGTCCGACTCGACGCGTTCCAGCAGCGTGATGCCCAGGCCTTCGGACTTGGCGCTGCCGGCCACGTCGTAGGGGCGCTCCAGCTGCAGGTAGGTTTCGATTTCAGCGTCGGTCAGGTCGCGCATGGTCACGCGGGTCTGCACGTCGGCCAACTGCACGGTGCCGGTGCGTGCGTCCAGCAGGCACAGAGCCGAGTGGAAGGTGGCGGTGCGCCCGCGCATGCGGCGCAGTTGCGCCACGGCTTTCTCGTGCGTGCCGGGCTTGCCCATCTGTTCGCCGTCCAGGGTCAGCACCTGGTCCGAGCCGATCACCAGCACGCCCGGATGGCGTGCGGCAATGGCTTCGGCCTTGCGCTGTGACAGGCGCAGCGCGGTGGCTTCGGGCGCTTCGCCGGCAAGCGGTGTTTCGTCGATGTCGGGCACGGCCACCTCGAACGGAATGCGCAGGCGCGCCAGCAATTCGCGGCGGTAGGGCGAGCCGGAGCCAAGGATCAGGCTTGGGCGGGGGTCTGGGGACATAAGTAATGGAATCGGAGCAGGAAGCGAAACAGTAAAAGGTGCGGCCCGCGTTGCAAGACCTTTGACCTCGGCACGGTTTACGTCGTACAATCGCGCGTTTAGCCGCATCCGCACCCGGGCGCAGTGCCGCCAATGTGCGCGGCCCGTAGTCCGACAGGCGTGGAATGTGGTGAACCAGTCATTGTATAGCGACCGGAGCCACGCACATGACCCAGCCGATTGACCTGCGCGCGCTTGATCTCTTCGCCTTGTGCCGGAAGGGTGAAAGCCTGGCCGGCGACGTGGCGGTGCGGGATTTGCCGCGCATCTTAGCCGAGACCGCCGCGCAAGCGCCAGCCTCGGCACCCGATGAGACGTTTGCCTATACGGCCACTGGCTTCATGCGTGAAGAGGCGGCCGAGCCGGGCGCCCCGGTGGCGCGGCGGCTGTTTCTCGACGTGACCGTGCAGGGCCGGATATGGCTGGATTGCCAGCGCTGCCTGGCCCCCTATGCCGAGCCGATCGATACGGCAACGCGTTTCGAGGTGGTGGAGAGCGAGGAAGCGGCCGACGCCGCGCCGATGGACGACGACGAAGTCGACGTGATCGCCGGCTCGAAGCATTTCTCGCTGCTGGACCTGATTGAAGATGAAGTGCTGCTGGCGTTGCCGGTGGCCCCCAAGCATGACGTCTGCCCGACGGTGCACGAAAGCCTCGTGACCGGTTCGGACGGCGAGGCGCAGCCAGAGGCTGAGCCTGAGGAAGAAAAGCGACCTTCGCCCTTTGCGGCGCTGGCCGGCCTGAAGACCAAGCATTGATGCCGCCGACAGGCGGTGCGCAAGGTCTTGCAGGTGAATCTGAAGCATCCGGCCGGGCCCCGGCTACGCCTTGGGCGGGATGCGTGTGTTAATATTGAAAAATTCTCGAAGGAGTCATCATGGCTGTTCAACAGAACAAGAAGTCGCCGTCCAAGCGCGGCATGCACCGTTCGCACGATCACCTGTCGGCCGCGCCGCTGGCAGTTGAGCCGACCACCGGCGAAACCCACCTGCGTCACCACGTCAGCCCGAACGGCTACTACCGTGGCCGCAAGGTCATCAAGACCAAGAACGACTGATAGCTTCGTTCGGCGTGACGTTGCGTCTCGCTCGCGCATGCCTGTAGGTCGGACACTAAAAGGTCAGAGACAAAAAAGCGGCAAGATCGTTGCCGCTTTTTTGTTGGGCGCTCGGATTTCCCGCCGGGCGTGGCGTGCGCCGCCGCGCTATCCGTACCAGGAACAATGACGATCAAAATCGCTATCGACTGCATGGGCGGCGATCACGGAGTCTCCGTGACGGTGCCTGCGGCGATCAGTTTTCTATCCCGCCACGACGACGCCGAGATGGTGCTGGTCGGCTTGCCCGACCCCATCCGGACGCAGCTGAAGAAGCTTCACGCGCTGGACCATCCGCGCGTGACTATCGTCGAGGCCACCGAGGTCATCACCATGGATGACCCGGTCGAGGTGGCGCTGCGCAAGAAGAGGGATTCCTCGATGCGCGTCGCCGTCACGCAGGTCAAGGAAGGCCTGGCCGGTGCCTGCATTTCCGCCGGCAATACCGGCGCGCTGATGGCGGTGTCGCGCTATGTGCTTAAGACGCTCGAAGGCATCGAGCGGCCGGCCATCGCCACCACCATCCCGAACGAGCAAGGCTGGGGCACCACTGTGCTGGACCTGGGCGCCAATGCCGACTGCGAGCCCGAGCACCTGCTGCAGTTCGCGCGCATGGCCGAAGCCATGGTGGCCGTGGTCGACCACAAGGACCACCCCACGGTGGGCCTGCTGAACATCGGCGAGGAAGTCATCAAGGGCAATGAGGTGGTCAAGCGTGCGGGTGAACTGCTGCGCGCCTCGGAGCTGAACTTCTACGGCAACGTGGAAGGCAACGACATCTTCAAGGGCACTACCGACATCGTGGTCTGCGACGGCTTTGTCGGCAACGTGGCACTCAAGAGCACCGAGGGCCTGGCCAAGATGATCGGCAGTATGATCAAGGAAGAATTCACCCGCTCGTGGTTCACCAAGCTGCTGGCCGCAGTCGCCATGCCGGTGCTGTCGCGCCTGGCCAGGCGGCTTGACCCGGCGCGCTACAACGGCGCCTCGCTGCTTGGGCTGCGCGGGCTGGTGATCAAGAGCCACGGCTCGGCCGATGCCCATTCTTTTGAGTGGGCCATCAAACGCGGGTATGATGCCGCCAAGAATGGCGTGATCGCCCGCATTACCCGGGCTTTTGCCGATAAATCCAGCGCCGCAGGCGCTGCACAGCCCGCCCCGGAGACAGAGGTGCCTGGCGCGCATCCCAGCCCCCACGTCGCCTGAGCGCCACGCGCGCCGGTCGAGGGTGCCTGCGGGCCATACGATCCGACAAAACATGACCAAGTACGCAAAAATCATCGGTACCGGGAGCTACCTGCCTCCGCGGCGCGTGACCAACCATGACCTGGCCGCGCAGCTTGCCGAAAAGGGCATCGAGACCAGCGACGACTGGATCGTCTCGCGCAGCGGCATTTCGGCACGCCACTGGGCCGAGCCGGATGTGACCAGCAGCGATCTCGCGGTCAAGGCTGCCGAGCAGGCCATCGAGGCTGCCGGCATCGACCGCCAGAGCATCGACCTGATCATCGTCGCCACCTCGACGCCGGACTTTGTGTTCCCCAGCACGGCCTGCATCGTGCAGGAAAAGCTGGGTATCACCAACCACTGCCCGGCCTTCGACCTGCAGGCGGTGTGCTCGGGCTTCGTGTACGCGCTGGCCACGGCCGACAAGTTCATCCGCAGCGGCTCGCACCGCAACGTGCTGGTGATCGGCACCGAGGTGTTCTCGCGCATCCTGGACTTCAACGACCGCACCACCTGCGTGCTGTTCGGCGACGGTGCCGGCGCCGTGCTGCTGTCGGCCTCCGAGGAGCCGGGGATCCTGTCCACCGCGATGCACTCGGACGGCAGGCATGTCGATATCCTGTGCGTGCCGGGCAACGTCGCCGGCGGCAACATCACCGGCAACCCGTTCCTGCACATGGACGGCCAGGCTGTGTTCAAGCTGGCTGTGAATGTGCTGGACAAGGTCGCGCGCGAAGCCATGGAGGCTGCCAGCCTGACGCCGGACCAGGTTGACTGGCTGATTCCGCACCAGGCCAATATCCGCATCATGCAGGGCACGGCGAAGAAGCTGGGCCTGCCGGCGGAGCGCATGGTCGCCACCGTGCATGAGCACGGCAACACCTCGGCCGCGTCGATCCCGCTGGCGCTGGACGTCGCGGTGCGCGACGGCCGCATCCGCCCGGGCCAGACCGTGCTGATGGAAGGCGTGGGCGGCGGCTTCACCTGGGGCGCGGTGCTGCTGCGCATGTGATTCGCGGCCGGTGCCATGGCATGCCGCGCATGCAGGACATGCCGCGGCGCCGGCCACCCGTTTCTTGTTAGGGTTCCATTCCGATGAAATTCGCTTTCGTATTTCCCGGCCAGGGTTCGCAGTCGGTCGGCATGCTCAATGCCTTCGCCGATAACGCCGTGGTGCGCGCTACCGTGGAAGAAGCCTCGGCCGCGCTCGGCCAGGACCTCGGTCGCCTGATCGCCGAAGGCCCCGCCGAAGAGCTGAACCTGACCACCAACACGCAGCCGGTGATGCTGACCGCCGCCGTGGCGGTCTACCGTGCCTGGCTGGACGCCGGTGGCCCGGCGCCGGCGCTGGTTGCCGGCCACAGCCTGGGCGAGTACTCGGCGCTGGTGGCTGCGGGCGTGATCCCGTTTGCCGATGCGGTGCCGCTGGTGCGCTTCCGCGCGCAAGCCATGCAGGAAGCCGTGCCGGTGGGCGAGGGCGCCATGGCCGCGATCCTGGGCCTGTCCGATGACGACGTGCGCGCCGCTTGCGCCGAGGCATCGGCCGCGGGCGTGGTCGAGGCCGTGAACTTCAACGCGCCGTCGCAGGTGGTGATCGCCGGCCACAAGGCCGCGGTCGAGAAGGCCTGCGAAATCGCCAAGGGCAAGGGCGCCAAGCGCGCGCTGCCGCTGCCGGTGTCGGCGCCGTTCCACTCGTCGCTGCTCAAGCCCGCTTCTGACCGCCTGCGCGAGCGCATGGCCGGCCTGGCTTTCTCGGCGCCGTCGATCCCGCTGGTGAACAACGTCGACGTCGCCATCGTCAATGATCCGGACGCGATCAAGGACGCCCTGGTGCGCCAGGCCGCAGCGCCGGTGCGCTGGGTCGAGTGCGTGCAGAAGATGGCCGCCGAAGGCATCACGCACGTGATCGAATGCGGCCCCGGCAAGGTGCTGGCCGGCATGACCAAGCGCATCGACGGCAACCTGACCGGCGGCGCGATCTTCGATCCGGCCTCGCTGCAAGACACGCTGGCGCTGCTGAAGTAAGCAAGAGGACATCCGCATGACCAAACTTCTCGACAACCAGGTTGCGCTGGTCACTGGCGCCTCGCGCGGCATCGGCCGCGCCATCGCGCTGGAACTGGCCCGCCAGGGCGCCACCGTGATCGGCACCGCCACCAGCGAAGCCGGCGCGGCCGGCATCACCGATTACCTCGGCGTCGATGGCCTGAAGGGCAAGGGCGCCGTGCTCAACGTCAATGACGCGGCCGCTTGCGACGCGCTCATCGACGAGATCGTCAAGACCCACGGCGGCATCGGCGTGCTGGTCAACAATGCCGGCATCACGCAGGACCAGCTGGCGATGCGCATGAAGGACGAGGACTGGCTGGCCGTGATTCAGACCAACCTGACCTCGGTGTTCCGCCTGTCGCGCGCGGTGCTGCGCCCGATGATGAAGGCCCGCCAGGGCCGCATCATCAATATCACTTCGGTGGTGGGCTCGGTCGGCAACCCCGGCCAGATGAACTACTCTGCTGCCAAGGCGGGCGTGGCGGGCATGACCCGCTCGCTGGCCGCGGAAATCGGCAGCCGCAACGTGACCGTGAACTGTGTCGCGCCGGGCTTTATCGACACCGACATGACCAAGGCGCTGTCCGAAGAGCAGCATGCTTCTCTCAAGACACAGATCCCGCTGGGTCGCCTTGGCCAGCCGGAGGATATCGCCAACGCGGTGGCCTTCCTGGCTGGTCCGCAAGCCGCTTACATTACCGGCACTACGCTGCATGTGAACGGCGGGATGTACATGAACTAATGGGTTTTTGGTTGGCTGGTTTCGGGGAAGAAGCCCGAAGAAGCCGCCTGAAGTAGTAGTTTTCCGAACCAAACGGGCGCGATTCTTGCAAAGCTTGGCAGGCGGCATTTCTGTCGCCTCAAACCTGCTAAAATGCGCCCACTTTTTGTCGAACTTCCCTGGAGGGTTACATGGACAATATCGAACAACGCGTCAAGAAAATCGTGGCAGAACAGCTTGGCGTGGCCGAGGCAGACATCAAGAACGAATCGTCGTTCGTGAACGATCTCGGTGCGGACTCGCTGGACACGGTTGAACTCGTGATGGCGTTGGAAGATGAATTCGGCATGGAAATTCCTGATGAGGAAGCCGAAAAGATCACGACCGTGCAACAGGCTATCGACTACGCCACCGCGCACGTCAAGGCCTAAGCCCGTCGTCTCTGCATTCCGAGCCACAGAAGGCAGGTGGGCGGGCCGTTGCGGCCGCGCCTTGCTGTTTTCTGTGGCTTTCGTCTGTTTGAAGAAGCAGAATGGAATGTGCTTCGCCGTGCGGCCCGCAAGGCCGGCGGCGGGTTGATCTCCGTTCCGTTCCCGTTTCACGCACCCGTAGGAAAACATAGTGAGCCGTCGTCGCGTCGTCGTCACTGGGCTTGGCCTTGTGTCTCCGGTCGGAAACACGGTTGCCGAAGGCTGGGCCAACCTGGTTGCCGGCAAGTCCGGCATCGCCACCATCACCAAATTCGATCACTCCGCGCTTTCCGTGCACTTTGCCGGTGAAGTGAAGGGTTTCAATGCCGAGGACTACATCCCCGCCAAGGAAGCCCGCGCGATGGATACCTTTATCCATTTCGGCATTGCAGCCGGCACGCAGGCGCTGAAGGACAGCGGCCTGGAAGTGACCGACGCCAATGCCGAGCGCATCGGCGTGCTGGTCGGTTCGGGCATCGGCGGGCTGCCGTTGATCGAAGAAACCCACGCCGTGCTGACCGAGCGTGGTCCGCGCCGGATTTCGCCGTTCTTCGTGCCGGGATCGATCATCAACATGATCGCGGGCCACCTGTCGATCATCCACGGCATCAAGGGCCCGAACCTGGCTGCCGTGACCGCTTGCACGACCGGCCTGCACAGCATTGGCCTGGCCGCCCGCCTGATCCAGGCCGGCGATGCCGACGCCATGCTGGCGGGCGGTGCCGAGTCGACCGTGTCGCCGCTGGGCATCGGCGGTTTCGCCGCTGCGCGTGCGCTGTCGACGCGCAATGACGATCCGGCGGCCGCTTCGCGTCCGTGGGACAAGGACCGCGACGGCTTCGTGCTGGGCGAAGGCGCGGGGGTGATGATGCTGGAGGAGTACGAGTCGGCCAAGGCGCGCGGCGCGCGCATCTATGCCGAGCTGATCGGCTTTGGCATGAGCGGCGACGCCTATCACATGACCGCGCCGAACATGGACGGCCCGCGCCGTTGCATGGTCAATGCGCTCAAGGACGCCGGCATCAATACCGACCAGGTGCACTACCTGAACGCCCACGGCACGTCCACGCCGCTGGGCGACAAGAACGAATCCGATGCGATCAAGGCCGCATTCGGCGAGCAGGCCTACAAGATGGTGGTGAACTCGACCAAGTCGATGACCGGCCATCTGCTGGGCGGTGCCGGCGGCCTGGAATCGGTCTTCACCGTGCTGGCGCTGCACAACCAGGTGTCGCCGCCGACGATCAACCTCGACAACCAGGATCCCGAGTGCGACCTGGACTACGTGGCCAACACGGCGCGCGAGATGAAGATCGACGTCGCGGTGAAGAACAACTTCGGTTTCGGTGGCACCAACGGCACGCTTGTTTTCCGCCGCGCCTGATCCGTGGTTGAGGCGGGCCCTTCGCGGGCTGCGCCAGGGCAGGGTCCACCCGTTGTGGGCCCTGTTCATGTTTTGTGCCGGCGAAACGCTGGCGCTCGCGCTGCTGGCGCGGACGCTGGCCGATGTGGTGGCCGGCAGTCAGTCTGGTTTCCATTGGGGGCATGCCGCCATGGCGCTGGGACTCACGCTTGCCGCCACGGCGACGGTGCGTGCCTGGCTGGCGTGGTGGCGCGGCCTGCGCTGGCACTGCACCGCGGTGCTGCACGCCCCCGACGGCAAGGAGCCATTGCGGATCCGCCTGCAAGGGCCGGGCGGTGCCCGGCACGAGGCTGTGGTCAGGCAATGCTGGCAGGCCGGGGGCGCCGTTGTCGTGCGCCTGGTCCCCGGAGCGCCCGGGATGCCGGGCGCCATATTTCTTCCCTGGCAGGCGGGTTCGCCCGAGTTGGTGCGGCGGTTGCAACGCGCCGCCAGAGTTGCACTGCGGGTGCAACCTGATATGCCGGCAGGGGAACGATTTTGTTAGCTTACGGTCACAGGATGCGCGTTGCTTCACCGGGCGGGCTTAGAATCGTAGGTAAAATACAACGTTTGTCGTGACGACCAAACCAAGAGATACACTGCAGGTGAGCCATACGTGAGCGAACGCGAAGCCGATCAGCTCCTAGTTGAACGCGTCCAGCAGGGCGACAAGCGGGCCTTTGAACTTCTGGTGACCAAATACCATCGGAAGATCATTCGCCTGATTTCGCGCCTGGTCAGGGACCCCGCTGAGGTTGAGGATGTGGCGCAGGATGCCTTTATCAAGGCATACCGCGCCTTGCCCCAGTTCCGCGGGGAGTCGGCCTTCTATACGTGGCTGTACCGGATCGCCGTCAACACGGCCAAGAACTACCTGGCCACCCAGGGCCGCCGCCCGGAAGCGTCCAGCGATATCGATGCAGAAGAGGCTGAAACTTTTGCGGACGGTGAGCAACTAAGGGATATCAATACGCCGGAATCGATGCTTCACACGCGCCAGGTCGCCGAGACGGTGAACCGCGCCATGGAGGCCCTTCCGGAGGAATTGCGAACCGCCATCACGCTGCGCGAGATCGAGGGCCTCAGCTATGAGGAGATCGCCGAAGCGATGGGATGTCCGATCGGGACGGTGCGTTCGCGGATCTTCCGGGCGCGCGAGGCGATTGCCGAGAAATTGCGTCCGCTGCTGGGAACGGCAGAGGGCAAGCGGTGGTAGTAGTCGGGTAGTCGAGAAGAATGTCGTGCGGCCAGCGTTGCAGCGTATTCCTGCATCGATAAGCGACAGAAGTGACGGGATTATCGGTGTTCAATGGAATGTCTTGGGGTGGGAAATGGGTCAGGCTCATAAGCAGTCGGTTCATGTAGTGGAAGCAGCGGAGCAGATCTCCGTACTGATGGATGGCGAACTGGCGCTGCACGAAGTCGATGCCGTGCTGGGTCTCGCGAAAAGCGATGCCGGCATGTCCGACTGGGCCACTTACCAGTTGATCGGCGACACGCTGCGTTCGGAAGACCTGACGCACGCGGGTTCCACCACTGCTTTCCTCTCTCGTTTCTCCGCGCGCCTGGAAGCCGAGCCGCACGTACTGGTGCCGGCAGTGGCGCAGGCCAGCGCCCGCCACCGCCTGCTGGTCAGGCCGTCGTGGGTGCGCCGCGTGATGCCGGGCACCGCGATCGCCGCCGCCGTGGCAGCGGTCAGCTGGGTGGTCGTGCCGCAGATGCGCGGCCCCGCCACGCTGGCCACCCCCGATGCCGTGGTGGCGCGCGCCGACCAGCCCGCAGCCAGCCCGGCCTCTGGTATCGTCACCGTGGCGGCGGAAAGTCCCCAGATGATCCGTGACCCGCGCCTGGACGAATACCTGCGTGCCCATCGCACGTCGGTGGCAACGGATGCGTTCGTGCCCACCATGCGCACGGTTGCCAACGGTGCAAACTTTACTCAGGAAAATACGCAGGAATAATGCCGGACATGCTTAAAGGAGGGTCGCCCGCCTATGTAGCGGGCGCGCAGAAAATCAGGGCCCTGCGTAGGTCCTTTTTTCTGGCCTTGTGTCTGAGCGCTGCCGCGGCCACCGCACAGCCTTCAGACAGTACGCTGAACCGACGCGACGCCACCGCCTGGCTCAACAAGATCCACAAAGCCGCACAGCGCGAAAACTATGTCGGCACGCTGATCTACCAGCGCGGCAGCGTCATGCACGCCTCGCGTATCCAGCATTACAGCGATCTCGTCCACAACGAGTACGAACGCCTGGAAACGCTCGATGGCAAGCCGCGCGAGGTGCTGCGGCAGAATGACGTGGTGCACAGCCTGATCCCCGAAGCCAAGCTGGTGGTGGTGGAGAAGCAGGAAGCCAAGGACCGCTTCCCGGCGCTGCTCGCCACCAACAAGAACGACGTGCTGGACCTGTACGACATGCGCAAGATGCCCGCCGAGCGGGTGGCAGGCATGGAGTGCGAGGTCTTTGCGCTGGAGCCGCACGATGCCGCACGCTATGCGGTGCACCTGTGGGCGGAGAAAAACTCCGGCCTGCTGATGCGCGCGCAGACCATTGGCGACGGCGGCAAGGTGCTGGAGCAGGTCGCGTTCTCGCAGGTGCAGATCGGGGTGCCGTCCGAAAAGCAGCGTATCCTCGGGGCGATCAAGAATTCCAGCAGCTGGAATCGCTATGAGGTGACCTACCAGCCGACCAATATCGCCGACGAGGGCTGGTCGATTGCGGTGCCGCTCAAGGGCTTCCAGAAGATCCGTGAAGTCCGCCGTCCGCTCGGCGAACTGCGCGCGCCCGCGCCGGGCAACGCGCACGGCCAGGTCTTCGAAGTGCTGCAGGTCGTCTACAGCGATGGGCTGACCGGCCTGTCGGTCTTCATTGAACCGGTTTCCGAGCAACGCGTGCGCCGCGAGGGCGTGGCCGCGCTCGGCGCGACCCAGGTCGTGGTGCGCCGGATTGCCGATTTCTGGATTACCGTGGTGGGCGAGGTGCCGGCGAGCACCGTCCGGCAGTTTGCGACCGCCGTGGAATACCGCCCGCCCAAGGCGGTACACTGAGCTTGACGCAGGTGCAGCCGACGCCGCCGGACTCTGTCCCGGCGCCGGCTCCATGAAACTTGCGCAGGGGTCCCCGCCACGGGATCACATCCAGACGGTTTTTCTTCTATTTGCTGAATCCCGGGAGTTGTCGATGATGTTCAGATCTCCAGCCCTGGCGCGGGCCGTGGTCATGGCTGCCATGATGCTGCTCGGCCCGACTGTTGCCGAAGTCAGCCATGCCCAGGCTGCCGCCTCCAACTACAACCTGCCCGATTTCACCGACCTGGTGGAAAAGGCGAGCCCGGCCGTGGTCAATATCCGCACTACGGAACTCGTGCGCCAGCGCGGTGCGCCCGGCGGCGATGACGAGATGGCGGAATTCTTTCGGCGCTTCTTCGGCGTGCCGATGCCCGGTGCCCCGGCGCCCGGCGCCCCCCGCCGCGGCCAGCCGCCGCAGCAGGAAGAGCAGAGCCGCGGCGTGGGTTCGGGCTTCATCATCAGCCAGGACGGCTACGTGATGACCAACGCGCACGTGGTCGCCGATGCCGAAACCATCTATGTGACGCTGCCCGACAAGCGCGAATTCAAGGCCAAGCTGATCGGCTCGGACAAGCGCACCGACGTGGCGCTACTCAAGGTCGAGGCCAGCGGGCTGCCGCGCCTGCCGCTGGGCGATTCCAACAAGGTTCGCGCCGGCGAATGGGTGCTGGCTATCGGCTCGCCGTTCGGACTGGACAACAGCGTGACCGCCGGCATCGTCTCGGCCAAGGGCCGCGACACGGGCGACTACCTGCCGTTCATCCAGACCGACGTGGCGGTCAACCCCGGCAATTCCGGCGGCCCGCTGATCAACCTGCGCGGCGAGGTGATCGGCATCAACTCGCAGATATACAGCCGCAGCGGCGGCTACATGGGCATCTCGTTCGCGATCCCGATCGACGAGGCGATGCGCGTGTCCGAGCAGCTCAAGGCCTCCGGGCGCGTGACGCGCGGGCGCATCGCCGTGGCCATCGGCGACGTCACCAAGGAGGTGGCCGATTCGCTGGGCCTGGGCCGTGCGCGCGGCGCGCTGGTCGGCAGCGTCGAGCCGGGTGGTCCTGCCGAGAAGGCGGGCATCGAGGCCGGCGACATCATCCTCAAGTTCAACGGCCGCGATATCGAGCGGGCCTCGGACCTGCCGCGCATGGTGGGCGAGACCAAGCCGGGCACGCGCGTGCCGCTGCAGCTGTGGCGCAAGGGCGCGACCCGCGACGTCACGATCACCGTCACCGAGCTGGAGCCGGACGGCAAGGCCAAGGCCCGCAGCGGCGCAACGCCCAAGGACGACAGCGCGGCGCAGGCCGGCAAGCCCAACGCGCTGGGCCTGGTGGTCAATGACCTGCCCGAGGCGCGCCTGAAGGAGCTCAAGCTCAAGTCGGGTGTCGAGGTGGAAGTGGCCGACGGCCCGGCGCTGCGTGCCGGCATCCGTCCGGGCGACGTCATCCTGCGCCTGGGCGATACGGACGTGACCAACGCCCGCCAGTTCAACGAGCTGGTGCGTAGCCTGGACAAGAACCGGATTGCCGCGGTGTTCGTGCGGCGCGGCGACGCCACCCAGGTGCTGACGCTGCGTCCTGGCGCCACGTCCAGCCGCTGATCCGCCATGGCCGGTATGCCCGCGCTGACGCTGTACGGCCGGGCATACTGCCACCTTTGCGAAGACATGAAGGTCGCGCTGGAGCCGCTCCGGCGCGATTTTTCTTTCACCCTGCATGAGGTGGATGTCGATGCCGATGCGGGGCTGGAAGACCGCTTTGGCGAGCTGGTGCCGGTACTGATGCCAGGCACGCCGGCAGACTTGCAAGGCAGCGCCGTGGCGCTTTGCCACTATTTCCTCGACGAAGCGGCCGTAAGGGTGTGGCTTGCCGCACATGGTGGCGCGCACACCACCTGCTGATCCCCGCCGGTAACCGCCGCCCGCCGCGCCACGCCGCCATTTGACGACCCGGAAGTCATTGAAAATCCGGTAAAATTGCAGATTGGCGCAAAAATTGCACCCCCCGAACCTGCGGTACGCCCGCGCACGCCTTGCGGCGCGCGGCGCCGGGCCGCTCAACCGCTTGTTGCCGCGCGGGCTCTCACGCCGGCGCCCCCTGAACACTAGATGGACCATATCCGTAATTTCTCGATCATTGCCCATATCGACCATGGGAAGTCCACCCTGGCCGACCGGATCATTCAGCTTTGTGGAGGGCTGTCGGATCGGGAGATGGAAGCGCAGGTCCTCGATTCGATGGATATCGAAAAGGAGCGCGGCATCACCATCAAGGCGCAGACCGCTGCGCTCAGCTACAAGGCGCGCGACGGCCAGGTCTACAACCTGAACCTGATCGACACCCCGGGACACGTCGACTTCAGTTATGAAGTGAGCCGCTCGCTGTCCGCCTGCGAAGGCGCGCTGCTGGTGGTCGACGCCTCGCAGGGCGTTGAGGCGCAGACCGTGGCCAACTGCTACACCGCAATCGAGCTGGGCGTGGAAGTGGTGCCGGTGCTCAACAAGATCGACCTGCCGCAGGCCGATCCCGATAACGCGATCCAGGAGATCGAGGACGTGATCGGCATCGATGCGCAGGACGCCACGCCGTGCTCGGCCAAGACCGGGCAGGGCGTGCAGGACGTGATCGAGGCGCTGATCGCCAAGGTGCCGCCGCCCAAGGGCGACGCCGACGCGCCGCTGCAGGCGCTGATCATCGACTCGTGGTTCGACAACTACGTTGGCGTGGTGATGCTGGTGCGCGTGGTCAACGGCACCCTGCGTCCCAAAGACAAGGTACTGCTGATGGCCAACGGCTCACAGCACCTGGTCGAACAGGTGGGCGTGTTTACGCCGAAGTCGATCCCCCGCGATGCGCTGACGGCGGGCGAGGTCGGCTTCGTCATCGCCGGCATCAAGGAGCTGAAGGCGGCCAAGGTGGGCGACACCATCACCACCATGCAGCGCAAGGCCGAGGCGCCGCTGCCGGGATTCAAGGAAGTCAAGCCGCAGGTGTTCGCCGGCCTGTACCCGGTCGAGGCCAACCAGTACGAGGCGCTGCGCGAGTCGCTGGAAAAGCTGCGGCTCAACGATGCCTCGCTGATGTTCGAGCCGGAAGTGTCGCAGGCGCTGGGCTTCGGCTTCCGCTGCGGCTTCCTCGGCCTGCTGCACATGGAGATCGTGCAGGAGCGCCTGGAGCGTGAGTTCGACATGGACCTGATCACCACCGCGCCGACGGTGGTGTACCAGGTCGAGATGCGCGACGGCACCGTGATCACCGTGGAAAATCCGGCGAAGATGCCGGACCCGAGCAAGATCGAGGCGATCCTGGAGCCGATCGTCACCGTCAATCTGTATATGCCGCAGGAATATGTCGGCTCGGTGATTACGCTGTGCACGCAGAAGCGCGGTTCGCAAATCAACATGAGCTACCACGGCAAGCAGGTGCAGCTGACCTACGAGATCCCGATGGCGGAAATCGTGATGGACTTCTTCGATCGCCTGAAGTCGGTGTCGCGCGGCTATGCGTCGATGGATTACGAGTTCAAGGAATATCGCCCGTCGGACGTCGTCAAGGTCGACATCCTGATCAACAGCGACAAGGTCGATGCGCTGTCGGTGATCGTGCACCGTTCGAACTCGCAATACCGTGGCCGCGAGGTCGCGGCCAAGATGCGCGAGATCATTCCGCGCCAGATGTACGACGTGGCGATTCAGGCCGCCATCGGCGCGAATATCATTGCGCGCGAAAACGTCAAGGCGCTGCGCAAGAACGTGCTGGCCAAGTGCTACGGCGGGGACATCACGCGCAAGAAGAAGCTGCTGGAAAAGCAGAAGGCCGGCAAGAAGCGGATGAAGCAGGTCGGTACGGTCGAGATCCCGCAGGAGGCTTTCCTGGCCATCCTGCAGGTGGACGACAAGTAAGAAGGCGCAGCGAGCAGGGCAGTGCCACGCGCGGCGGCTTGCCGCCGTGGTGAAAGAACAGGCTGTACCAGGATTTCAAAAAACCAGAAGCCGTCATGAATTTTGCACTGATCCTTTTTGTGCTGGTGGTGATTACGGGCGTCGCGTGGGTTGCGGACAAGCTCGTGTTCGAGCGGCAGCGCCGCTCTTCGGCGCGGCTGGCGCTGGCCGAGTTCGATTCGCGCCAGGCCGACCTGCAGGGCCGCTTCGGCGCGGCGGAAGCTGACGCCACGCGCAAGCGCCTGGCCGAGGAAAAGCTGCGCCAGCCGTGGTGGCTGGAGTATTCGGCCAGTTTCTTCCCGGTGATCCTGGCGGTGTTCGTGCTGCGCTCGTTCGTGGTCGAGCCGTTCAAGATCCCGTCCGGCTCGATGATCCCGACGCTGCTGATCGGCGACTTCATCCTGGTCAACAAGTACGAGTACGGCATCCGCCTGCCGGTGGTGAACAAGAAGGTCGTGGACATGGGCGAGCCGCAGCGCGGCGACGTGATGGTGTTCCGCTACCCGAAGGACCCGTCGCTCGACTACATCAAGCGCGTGATCGGCGTGCCGGGCGACGTGGTGCAGTATGCCAACAAGCGCCTGACCATCAACGGCAAGCCGGCCGAGTACACTGCGCTGCCGGATTTCCTGGACGAGGAGCGCCTGGCGTATTCCAAGCATTTCCGCGAAAAGCTGCCAGGCAGCGTCGATCATGGCATCCTGAACGACGCCGACCGCCCGTCGTTTATCGCGGGGGCGGACCCGGATTTCCCGTACCGGGAAAACTGCACTTACAATCAGCAGGGCGTGACCTGCAAGGTACCTGCGGGTCACTATTTCGTCATGGGTGACAACCGGGACAACAGCCTGGATTCCCGTTACTGGGGGTTCGTGCCGGACGAGAATATCGTCGGCAAGGCCTTTGTGATCTGGATGAACCTGGGCAATTTCGGACGCGTGGGAACGTTCAAATAAGAATCCCCGCGGCGCAAGAACACTCAACGCAAAACGAGGACAAGCGCATCATGGGTCAATTTGGGAAGGTGGGGGGCAGGAATCCGGTACGACGCCGGGCAGGCATGGGCGGGTTTTCCGTCTGGACGCTGCTGGTGATCGTGGTGTTCGTGATCGGGGTGGCCTTGCCGGCCCTGCGCGCGATCCCGAGTCTGGTGGAGTATTTTTCGGTCAAGCGCGCGGCCAGCTATGCCAAGCAGCGCGCCACCAACAAGCGCGAAGTGGTCGATTTTTTTGAGAAACAGGCAGTCATCGACCGGATTACCGCAGTCAAGGCCGAGGACCTCCTGATCCGGGAAGACGAGAACGGCACCATCCAGTCGGTCGATTTCTCGTACCGGACCGAGGTGCCCGTCTATGGACCCCTGAGCCTACTGATTACCTATTCAGGAACGCAGCACTGATATGAACCTTGACGCCTTGCAGCAACGACTCGGCTACCGATTCAGCAAGCCCGAATTGCTGCAACAGGCGCTGACGCACCGCAGCCACAGCGCCCAGCACAACGAACGCCTTGAATTCCTGGGCGATTCGGTGCTCAACTGCGCCGTGGCGGACATGCTCTATGGCATGTTCGGCAAGCTCGACGAGGGTGACCTGTCGCGCGTGCGGGCCAACCTGGTCAAGCAGCAGGCGCTGTACGAGATCGCCCAGATGCTGCAGTTGTCCGATACCCTGCGCCTGGGCGAGGGCGAACTCAAGAGCGGGGGCTTTCGCCGCCCGTCGATCCTGGCCGATGCGCTGGAAGCCATCGTCGGCGCGGTGTTCCTGGACGCCGGCTTCGATGCCGCCCGGGCGCTGATCCGCAAGCTCTATATCCCGATCCTGGAGCAGGTCGATCCGCGCACGCTCGGCAAGGACGCCAAGACCCTGCTGCAGGAATACCTGCAGGGCCATAAGATCGCCCTGCCGCAATATAACGTAATCGCCACACACGGGGCCGCGCACAGCCAGCAGTTTGAAGTCGAGTGCACGGTGCCTAAACTGGAAGTCCGGGTGTTCGGCACCGGCGCCTCGCGGCGCGCCGCCGAGCAGGCCGCCGCCAAGCTGGCGCTGGACGAAGTCCAGAAGCTGGTGCCGCAGTTGCTCAAGCGCAGCCGCGCCGAGCGCACCGGCAAGACCCGCAAGCAACCCGTGCCGCAAGACCCACAGCTGTCTCTCAGGTTGAAGGAATGACCGAATCTACCCATCCGCAGCAAGACGCGGCGGATACCCCGGCCGCGGCGTTCCGCTGCGGCACCGTGGCCATCGTCGGCCGCCCCAACGTGGGCAAGTCCACGCTGATGAACGCGCTGGTCGGCCAGAAGATCAGCATCACCTCGCGCAAGGCGCAGACCACGCGGCACCGCATCGTCGGCATCCAGACCACGGATGACGCGCAGTATGTGTTCGTCGACACGCCGGGCTTCCAGACCCGCCACGCCAGCGCGCTGAACCGTTCGCTGAACCGCGCGGTTACGTCCACGCTGTCGTCGGTGGACCTGGTCCTGTTCGTGGTCGAGGCCGGCTACTACGGCGCCGACGACGAAAAGGTGCTGTCGCTGTTGCCGAAGAGCACGCCGGTGCTGCTGATCGCCAACAAGCTGGACCGCGTCAACGGCGAGAACCGCTCGGAAGTGATGATGCCCTTCCTGGAAAAGATGGGGCAGCAGTTCCCGTTCCGCGAAGTGGTGCCGATGACGGCCAAGACCCACGACCATATCGCGCGCCTGTTCGCGATCATCCGGCCCTACCTGCCGGAAGGCGAGCCGATGTATGACGCCGACGCCATGACGGACCGCAGCGAGCGCTTCCTGGCCTCGGAGATCATCCGCGAGAAGGTGTTCCGCTGGACCGGCGACGAGCTGCCGTACACCAGCACGGTGATCATCGACAAGTTCGAGACCGAGGGCCGCCTGCGCCGCGTCTTTGCCACCATCCTGGTCGAGCGCGACGCGCACAAGGCCATGATCATCGGCAACAAGGGCGCCAAGCTCAAGCAGATCTCCACCGAGGCGCGCCTGGACATGGAAAAGCTGTTCGACGGCAAGGTCTACCTGGAAATGTGGATCAAGGTGAAGAGCGGCTGGGCCGACAACGAAGCTGGGCTGCGCGCGTACGGCTACGAGTGAGCATAACGGCGAGCGACCAGTGAGCAAGACGGCTGACATCGCGCGCGCGCCGGCGCCGGCGCCACGGTCCCGCCGCGCCGACCCCGTGGTCGACGAGGCCGCCGAACTGCTCGACAGCAAGGCGCTGCCGGGCATGGCCGACGCGGCCGCGCGCGCGATGATGGACCGCGCCATGCGCATCGTGCCGGCGCGGCCCGAGTCGCGCGTGGCCGAGCAGCCCGGCTTTGTGCTGCACGCCTGGCCGTATCGCGAGACCAGCCTGATCCTGGACCTGTTCACGCGCGACTACGGCCGCATCTCGATGGTGGCCAAGGGCGCAAAGCGCCCGCACTCCGCGCTACGCGCGGTGCTGCAGCATTTCCACCCGGTCTCGGTGTCATGGAGCGGCCGCGGCGAGGTCAAGACCCTGACCAAGGCCGAGTGGGTCGGCGGCATGCCGCCGCTGGACGGCGACGCGCTGCTGTCGGCGTTCTACCTGAACGAGCTGCTGATGCGCTTCTGCCCGCGCGAGGACGCGCATCCGGCCTTGTTCCGCCACTACCTGACGACGCTGACGCGGCTGGCGCACGGCGAGCAAGCCGGGCTGGTGCTGCGCAGCTTTGAACGCGTGCTGCTGCAGGAAACCGGCTTCGCGGTGGCCTTCGACCAGTGCCTGAGCACCGGCGAGCGGGTCCAGCCAGGCCTGGACTATGTCTACCAGCCAGAGCGCGGCGTGCGCCGCGCGCAGCCGAGCGACCCGTCGTCGTGGCCGGTGGTCACTGGCCAGACGCTGCTGGACATGGCGCAGGACGATTACAGCCGCGCGCAGACCGCCGCGCAAAGCCGCGCGCTGATGCGGTTCCTGCTGCATTATTATCTGCAAGGCGCGCCACTGAAGACGCGCCAGATACTGATCGACCTGCAGTATCTCTGACCGACTCAAGAACCCTCCGACTTACTCCTGCACCTGCTCGCATGATCTTCCACGCAAATCCGGGCGTCATCGACCTTGGCGTCAATATTGACCACGTCGCCACGCTGCGCAACGCGCGCGGCACCGTGTACCCCGATCCCATCCGCGCCGCGCTGCTGGCGGAACAGGCCGGCGCCGACCTGATCACGCTGCACCTGCGCGAAGACCGCCGCCATATCCGCGATGCCGACGTGCGCGCGCTGCGCCCGCAACTGGCCACGCGCATGAACCTGGAATGCGCGATCACGCAGGAGATGCTCGACATCGCCTGTGAAATCCGTCCGCAGGACGTGTGCCTGGTGCCGGAGCGCCGCGAGGAAGTGACCACCGAGGGCGGGCTGGATGTGGCCGGGCGTTTCGAGCAGGTCAAGGCGGCGTGCGCGCAGCTGGCCGGCGCCGGCATCCGCGTGTCGCTGTTCATCGATGCCGATGCCGACCAGATCGCCGCCGCGGCCGCGTGCGGCGCGCCGGTGATCGAGCTGCATACCGGCCGCTATGCCGATGCGCATACGCCCGATGAGCAGGCGCTCGAGTTCCGCCGCATCGCCGATGGCGTCGATGCCGGCCAGAAGCACGGCCTGGTGGTCAACGCCGGCCATGGCCTGCACTACACCAATGTGCAGCCGATTGCCGCGCTGCCCGGCATCAAGGAACTGAACATCGGCCACGCGATCGTGGCGCATGCGGTGTTCGCGGGCTGGGAGAACGCGGTGCGCGAGATGAAGGCCATCATGGTCGCCGCGCGCCTGGGCACGCGCTACCCTGCCGCGGGCGCCCCGGCGTGATCTACGGCGTCGGCACCGACATCATCCAGATCGCCCGCGTGCAGGGCGTGATGGAACGCACCAACGGCCGTTTCGCGGAGAAGGTGCTGGGCCCCGATGAGCTGGCCAAGTACCACGCCCGCAAGGCGCGTTCCGAAAAGCGCGGGCTGGCTTTCCTGTCCACGCGCTTCGCTGCCAAGGAGGCGTTCTCCAAGGCCATCGGCCTGGGCATGCGCTGGCCGATGACGTGGCGCGCGATGGAGCTGATGAACCTGCCGTCCGGCGAGCCCACGGCGGTGTGCCATGGCGAGCTGGCCGCATGGCTGGCGGAACGCGGGCTCACCGTGCGGGTCAGTGTCAGTGACGAGCACGACTTTGCCGTCGCCTTCGCCATTGCCGAGCGTGCGGGCGGGGCGGCTTCCTAACCTACAGCCTTGTGAATCCAACAACTTCCATGTCCAAGAAGAACTCCGGCAAGCGGCCGGGCCCGGTGGTCCTCGACGTCGTCGGCAAGCAGCTCGACGCGGAGGATGCGCGCCGCATCGCGCATCCGCTGACCGGCGGCGTGATCCTGTTCGCGCGCAATTTCGAGTCGCGCGCGCAACTGCTGGCGCTGACGCGCGCGATCCGAGCAGTGCGCGACGACGTGCTGATCTGCATCGACCATGAAGGCGGGCGCGTGCAGCGCTGCAAGACCGACGGCTTCACCCACCTGCCGGCGATGCACCGCCTGGGCGGGCTGTGGGAGCGCGACGTGCTGGCCGCGACCAAGGCCGCCGTGGCCTGCGGCTACGTGCTGGCCGCCGAGCTGCGCGCCTGTGACATCGACCTGAGCTTCACCCCGGTGCTGGACCTGGACTACGGCCGCAGCGCCGTGATCGGCGACCGCGCCTTCCACGCCGATCCGCGCGTGGTGTCGATGCTGGCCGGCCACCTGAACCACGGCCTGCTGCTGGCCGGCATGAGCAACTGCGGCAAGCACTTCCCCGGCCACGGCTATGTCGAGGCCGATTCGCACGTGGCGATCCCGGTCGACGAGCGCTCGCTGGACGAGATCCTGGAGCAGGATGCGCGCCCGTATGAATGGCTGGGCCTGTCGCTGTCTTCGGTGATGCCCGCGCACGTGATCTACCCCAAGGTCGACCCGAACCCGGCCGGCTTCTCGCGCTACTGGCTGCAGGATGTGCTGCGCGCCCAGCTGGGCTTCGAGGGCGTGATCTTCAGCGACGACCTCAGCATGGAAGGCGCCAGCGTCGCCGGCAATGTCACCGAGGCCGCGCGCGCCGCGCTGACCGCGGGCTGCGACATGGTGCTGATCTGCAACCATCCGGAGCGCGCCGACCAGTTGCTTAGCGAGCTGGACGTGGGCATCGACAAGACCTCGCAGCGCCGCATCCGCAAGCTGTTCGCGCGCAGGAAGCCACTGGACTGGAACAAGCTGCACCAGGAAGGCGAGTACCGCGCCGCGCTGCGCACGCTGAAAGAGCACGACCTGATCGCCTGAACGGGGCTGCGTGCAGAAACAAAAATGGCAGCCGAGGCTGCCATTTTTGTTGACCGGCCCCGCGCTGAAGCGGGGCGAAGCGAGCGCCTTAGTTGGCGCGGCTACGGTATTCGCCGGTGCGGGTGTCGATTTCGATCTTGTCGCCGATGTTGCAGAACAGCGGCACTTGCAGCTCGAAGCCGGTGTTGATCTTGGCGCCCTTGAGCACCTTGCCCGACGAGGTGTCGCCCTTGACGGCCGGCTCGGTGTAGACGATTTCGCGGACCAGCGTGGTCGGCATTTCAACCGAGATGGCCTTGTCGTTGTAGAACACCACTTCAACATTCATGCCGTCTTCGAGGTAGTTCAGCGAGTCGCCCATGCTGTCCTTCTCGACTTCGTACTGGTTGTAGTCGGCGTCCATGAACACGTACATCGGGTCAGCGAAGTACGAGTAGGTGCATTCGCGGCGCTCGAGCACCACGACTTCGAACTTGTCGTCGGCCTTGAACACCGACTCGCCCGGTGCGTCCGTCAGCAGGTTCTTGTACTTCATCTTGACCACAGCGGCGTTGCGGCCCGACTTGTTGTATTCGGCCTTCTGCACGACCATCGGATCGCCGCCGATCATGAACACGTTACCGACGCGGAGTTCCTGTGCGATTTTCATCTGAACTGTTTTCCTGAAATAGAAAGTAGGAATTTGGAATGGCGAAGGCGCGCTGCCGGCATCACCTGCGGTGAGCCTGTGAGCCCCAACGAGAGGCGTTCACGCGCTCGCGACCCCGTGCTCAGCTTGCATTCAGGTCTTCGCCCAGTGTCAGTCTGACGCCTGGGAAAGGCCCTGGTTCTCCGGCCCGGTCGCCATTTGAATCAACCGATCATTTTACCTGATTTTCGCAAAAGGCCACCAGGTTGGCGGCAAGATCGCCGGGATGCTGCATGCGCCGCTCCCAGCGCGGTGCGATTGCAGCAAGTGCCGGCAGGTGCGCACGCAGGCGCGGCCAGTCGAGGGGAACGCCAAAACCGTTCCAGGCGTGCCAGAACTCCGTCAGCGCGCTGGCCGCTTCCGGCGCCACGCCGCTCTGGCGAAACAGGTCGAGCCAGGCATCGAGCTTCGTCCGGTGCGCGGCATCGTCCTGCGGGTAGATATGCCACACCAGCGGCTGTGTCGCCCACTGCGCGCGCACGAAGGAATCCTCGCCGCGCACGAAGTTCAGGTCGCAGGCCCACAGCAGTTCGTCAAAGTGCTCCTGGCGTACGAAAGGGATCAGCTGCACGCACAGGCTGCCGCGTTGCACCGGATCGCCAATCCGCAGCGGGGTGCCCAGCCATTCGGCGACCTGGTCCGCGGCCAGGCCTGCGGGCACGAGGCAATGGACCGCCTCGGCGGCATCGCGCCATTGCTCCAGCAGCACGGGCAGGGCCGGGTTGCGGTAGGCAAACAGGCTCACGCGCAGCGCATCGGGCCGGGGTGTCACGCTCAGCCGGTGCCACAAGGCCGCCTGGGCGGCCGTGCCGCTGAGGAAGGCTGCGCGCTGCGCGCCCAGCATCGATTCCCGCAGCAGGCCGCCGGTGCCCGGCTCGAAGCCGGGGAAGAAGAAATGCTTCACCAGCGGCAGCCGCGGATGGGGCGAGGGCATCGCATGGTGCTCCCGTACCCACGGCTCGGCGCTCAGGTATTCCAGGTTGATCCAGGCGGGTTTGGGGTCACGCGCGGCCATGCGGGCCAGGAAGGCTTGCGGCACATCGCAGGCGAAGGCTTCGATGACGGCATCGTGTGGCTCGACCCCGGCGGTGTCATCCACGTCGCTATCGCCACCCGGCCGCCACGGACGAATCTCCACGCCCGCCAGGCGCTGCACGGTGGCGCCGGTATCGAGTTCCGGCGCCAGCCGCGCGAAGCTGGCCAGGTCATCGACCCACAGCCGCACCGCGTGCCCATGCTCCTGCGCCAGCTGGCGGGCCAGCCGCCAGCAGACGCCGATGTCGCCGAAGTTGTCGATTACGGTGCAGAAGATGTCCCAGGAGCGGATAGGCATGACAGGTGAGGGGCGCGCGGGCGGGGCGCGCGCTGAATTGCTCTAAACTTGCGATTTTAGAGGCCATGCCGTTTTGATGCGCGCAGGCCGTGTAGCGGTCACCGTCCCCAATGTCCGACCAGCAACCCGATTCCCCGAAACCCGCCGACGAAGTTCCGGCCGAAATGCCGCCCGAAACGCCGGCCGCCCAGCCAGCCGAGGTGACTGCCGAGGCGTCTGTTGAAGCGCCGCCGGAGCCGTTCGATCCGCGCCCGGTCATTTCCCGCCTGCCCGGCCTGCCGGGCGTGTACCGCTATTTCGATGCTGCCGGCAATGTTCTGTACGTGGGCAAGGCGCGCGACCTGAAGAAGCGGGTATCGAGCTATTTCAACAAGACCCAGTTGTCGCCGCGCATTGCGATGATGGTGGCGCGCATTGCCCGCATCGATACCACGGTGGTGCGCACCGAGGCCGAGGCGCTGCTGCTCGAGAACAACCTGATCAAGGCGCTGGCGCCGCGCTACAACATCCTGTTCCGCGACGACAAGTCGTACCCGTTCCTGAAGCTGACCGGGCACCGCTTCCCACGCATGGCGTACTACCGCGGCGCCACCGACCGCAAGCACCAGTACTTCGGGCCGTTCCCGAGCGCCTATGCGGTGCGCGAGAGCATGCAGATCCTGCAGAAGGTGTTCCAGTTGCGCACCTGCGAGGACACCGTCTTCAACAACCGCACGCGGCCGTGCCTGCTGCACCAGATCCACCGCTGCACCGGGCCGTGCGTCAACGCCATCAGCGAAGAAGACTATGCGCGCGACGTCGCCAACGCGGCGCGCTTCCTGCAAGGCCGCCAGACCGAGGTGCTGGAGGGCCTGCAGGGCAAGATGGAACAGCACGCCGAGCGGCTGGAATTCGAGCAGGCCGCGGCCGTGCGCGACCAGATCGCGGCGCTGTCGACCGTGCTCAAGCGCCAGGCGGTGGAAGAAGTGGGCGGGCAGGCGCGCGATATCGACGTGCTGGCCGTGGCGGTGGAGGGCGGGCGTGCCTGCGTCAACCTGGCCATGGTGCGCGGCAGCCGCCATCTGGGCGACAAGGCCTACTTCCCGGCCCATGCCGACGAAGCGGCGATGATCGTCGAGGATGCCGATGAACGCGCCGAGGAGCGCGAGGATGGGGCGGACAGCGCCGCAGCCGCGCTGCCGCTGACCGTCGACCGCATCGCCACGCGGGTGCTGTCGGCCTTCATGGTGCAGCACTACCTGGAGCAGCCGGCGCCGCCCATCATCGTCGTCAGCCATGCGCCGGACGATGCCACGGTGCTCGAGGCGCTGACGCTGCACGCCGGGCGCAAGGTCACGCTGGTGCGCCAGCCGCAGGGCCAGCGCAAGGTCTGGCTGGAGATGGCGCAGCAGGGCGCGGCGCTGGCGCTGTCGCGCCGGCTGGCCGAGCAGGGCAGCCAGGAGGCGCGCACGCGCGCGCTGGCCGAAACCATCGGGCTGGATCTGGAAGACCTGGCGCTGCTGCGCGCGGAGTGCTTCGACATCAGCCATACCGCCGGCGAGGCCACCCAGGCGTCGTGCGTGGTGTACCACCACCACGACATGCAGAACAGCGAATACCGCCGCTACAACATTCAGGACATCATCCCGGGCGATGACTACGCGGCCATGCGCCAGGTGCTGACGCGGCGCTACCAGAAGCTGGTCGAGCAGATCCAGGAAGACGGCGGCATGGAGGCCGGCAGCGAAGCCGCGGCGCAGGTGCCGCAGATCGTGCTGATCGACGGCGGCAAGGGCCAGGTCGAGGTGGCGCGGCAGGTGTTCGAAGAGCTTGGGCTGGATATCGGGCTGCTGGTCGGCGTGGCCAAGGGCGAGGGCCGCAAGGTCGGCCTGGAGACGCTGGTGTTCGCCGATGGCCGTCCCTCGCTGGAGCTGGGGCAGGGCAGCGCCGCGCTGATGCTGGTGGCGCAGATCCGCGACGAGGCGCACCGCTTTGCCATCACCGGCATGCGCGCGCGCCGCGCCAAGACGCGCACCACCTCGCGCCTGGAAGAGATCGAGGGCATCGGCGCGCGCCGGCGCCAGAAGCTGCTGACCCGCTTTGGCGGGCTGCGCGGCGTGATGGCCGCCAGCATCGATGAGCTGGCCAGCGTCGAGGGCATTTCACGCGGCCTGGCCGAAGAGATCTACCGGCAGTTGCACTGAGCGCGCGGGGCCGCGGGGCGGTGCGGGGTGGGAAATTGGCCAATGATGGTCGATTGGTCCGGAAATCGGCGACAATCGCAAGATTGGTTACCGTCCCCCGCCGCCCGAGTTCCATGCCCTTCAATTTCCCGATCCTGCTGACCTGGCTTCGTGTCGCCATGATTCCACTGGTGGTAGGCGTGTTCTACCTGCCCGACGCGTGGCTGCCGATGCATGCCAAGAACCTGACGGCGGCGTCGTTTTTCATCATTGCCGCGGTCACGGACTGGCTGGACGGGTTCCTTGCGCGGCGCTGGAACCAGACCTCGTCGTTCGGCGCCTTCCTGGACCCGGTCGCCGACAAGCTGATGGTGACGGCGGCGCTGCTTTCGCTGCTGGCGCTGGGCCGGGTCACGGACCTGATCGCGCTGGTGATCATCGGGCGCGAGATCACCATTTCGGCGCTGCGTGAATGGATGGCGCAGATCGGCGCTTCCAAGAGCGTCGCGGTGAACTTCCTCGGCAAGCTCAAGACCACGGTGCAGATGGTGGCGATCCCGCTGCTGCTGTACAGCGACCGCCTGCTCGGCTTCGATGCTCACCTGCTCGGCACGTGGATGATCTACGTGGCGGCAGTGCTGACGCTGTGGTCGATGTTCTATTACATGAAGCTTGCCTGGCCGCAGATCCGCGAGCGCAGCGGGATGGTGGCGCGCGCCGGCGCGCAAAAGTGAAAAGAATTTTTGAAAAGGTGTTGACGACGAGAGCAGTTCTTTGCATAATCTCATTCTCGTTGCTGACGACGCAAACGAAAGCAGCGAGATAGGGTTGGTTTAACGCAAGATGTTGTGAGATAACAGCGTGTTGCAGCATAAAACACCTTAGTTGGATTTTGGTAGTGCCCCTGCGGGAGTAGCTCAGTTGGTAGAGCGCAACCTTGCCAAGGTTGAGGTCGCGAGTTCGAGACTCGTCTCCCGCTCCAGGTTAAAGAAGGTCCGGCAGCGTGCCTCGCACGATGCGGGGCTGGCAGTAAAAAGTTGTATGCGGGAGTAGCTCAGTTGGTAGAGCGCAACCTTGCCAAGGTTGAGGTCGCGAGTTCGAGACTCGTCTCCCGCTCCAATCCCCAAAGGGAAGCACCGCTTCCCTTTTTGTTTGGGTTGAATCGCCGCAAGACATTGCCGGAAGCTGGGCTCCGGCAGCATCGGCTGAATGCGGATACAATCCAGCAGCACGTCACCTGGCGGGGTGGCAGAGTGGTTATGCAGCGGCCTGCAAAGCCGTGTACGCCGGTTCGATTCCGACCTCCGCCTCCAGTTGCATGCAGAACGGCGCCTCGCGGCGCCGTTTTTGTTTTCCGGGCCAGTTCTCACCTCGCGTTCAGGCAAGCAGGCACCGGATCGTCCGCCATCTCCGCGCCTCGGGCACGTGGCGGGCATGTTACATTACTCCTGTCGTACGCTTTTCGGGGGGCTCCGCGTGATGGATAGCGGGGCCGCATGTCAATCGCCATCCCCGATCCGTGACGCGCCGCTGGCGTGTCCGGGGCCGCTGCGGCACTTCCCGTTCTTCCCCGTTCCGATGCTGCTGCCGATTGTTGCGGCGACTTTCCCGCGCTGACCGCTGGTGCGCGCCGGATGCGCTGTCGCGGTTGCCAGGGCAGGGAGCGGGTTAGCCGTTCAGCCCCTGACACGAGGAATCCCGCACGCATGCATCACGCCACCCCGCTTATCAGTACCATCGTCGGCGGTATCGTCCTGGCCTTTATCCTTGGCGCCATCGCCAGCCGGCTGCGCCTGCCGCCGCTGATCGGCTACCTGTGCGCGGGCATCGTGGTCGGACCGCATACGCCCGGCTATACCGCCGACCAGGCCCTGGCGCCGGAGTTGGCCGAGCTTGGCGTGATCCTGCTGATGTTCGGCGTGGGACTGCACTTTTCGATCAAGGACCTGATGGCGGTCAAGCGCATCGCCATTCCGGGGGCGGTGGTGCAGATTGGCATCGCCACGCTGATGGGCATGCTGGTGGCCTGGGGCTTCGGCTGGTCTTGGGGGCAGGGGCTGGTGTACGGGCTGGCGCTGTCGGTGGCCAGCACCGTGGTGCTGCTCAAGGCCCTGCAGGAGCGCGACCTGGTGGAGTCGCCGCAGGGCCGCATCGCGGTCGGCTGGCTGATCGTGGAAGACCTGGCGATGGTGCTGGCCCTGGTGCTGCTGCCGGCCATGGCAGGTCTGCTGGCGGGGGCCGGCGAAACATCGGGCGAGGCCGCGCCTGCTACCGGCGAGGTGGTGTTCGCGATCTTCGCGACGCTGGGCAAGGTGGCTGCCTTCGTCGCGGTGATGCTGGTGATCGGCCGGCGCTTTATCCCGTGGATGCTGGAGCGCATCGTCTGGACCGGCAACCGCGAGATGTTCCGCCTGGGCGTGCTGGCGACGGCGCTGGGCGTGGCCTACGGCGCCTATGCGCTCTTTGGCGTCTCGTTCGCGCTGGGCGCGTTCTTTGCCGGCATGGTGCTGGCGGAGTCCGAGTTCAGCCATCGTGCGGCCGAAGAGTCGCTGCCGCTGCGCGATGCCTTCGCCGTGCTTTTCTTCGTATCCGTGGGCATGCTGTTCGACCCGATGGTGCTGGTCAACGACCCGTGGGGCGTGCTGGCGACGGTGTTTATCATCGTGGTGGGCAAGTCGCTGGCGGCGCTGGCCATCGTGCGTGCCTTCGGGCATTCCGGGCAGACCGGCATGACCATTGCCGTGAGCCTGGCGCAGATCGGCGAGTTCTCGTTCATTCTCGCCAGCCTCGGCGTCTACCTGAAGATCCTGCCCGAGCGCGGCCAGGCGCTGATCCTGGCCGGGGCGCTGCTGTCGATCATGCTCAATCCGGTGCTGTTCCACCTGCTCGACCTGTACACGGCGCGGCGCAATCGCAGCGCGGATCCGCAGCCGGCCTGACCGGAGCCCGGGTGCGGCTCAGCCGCCGATCCTCGGCGCCATGGTGCGCAGGTATTCGGTAAAGGCCAGCAGCCCCTGGGTCGGGAACTTGTCCTGGTGCACCACCAGCTGCAGCGGCCGCACGATGCGTGGCAGGCCATCGCGGATCGCCACCAGCGTGCCGCGTTCCAGCTCATCGCGCACCACATGCAGCGACAGGCAGCTGACGCCGAAGCCGCTCATCACGGCGCGCTTGATGGCTTCGGCGTTGCCCAGTTCCAGCGCGAAGCGCAGTTCGCCCAGCAGCGGCATCAGCCGTTCCTCGATGACCTCGCGCGTGCCCGAGCCGGGCTCGCGTACGATCCACTCGGCATCGCGCAGCGCCACCAGGTCATGCGGCACGGCCGCAAGCGGATGCGAGGGGCCGACCACCACCACCATCTCGTCATCGCACCAGCGCACGCTGCGCAGGTCGCGCTCATGGCTGGCGCCTTCGACCAGGCCGATATCGGCGTCGAACTGCAGCAACGATTGCAGCACTTCGCGGGTATTGCCGATGCGCAGATCCAGCGTGCACGGTCCGCTGCGCGAATGGCGAAAGCCCGCCAGCAGCGGCGGCAGGATGTAGCTGCCAATGGTATTGCTGGCCGCGATGCGCAACTGCACGCCGGTCTGGGTGGCAAAGCGCTCCAATTCCTGGGCCTGGTCCAGCAGCGACAGCGCGCGCGGGAAAAACTGGCGGCCGGTCTCGTTGATGCTGAGCCGGCGGGCCACGCGGTCAAACAGCGGGCTGTCGAGCGCGCGCTCCAGCTCGGCCAGCGAGGCGCTGACAGCCGACTGCGACATCGCAAGTGCCTGCGCCGCCGCCATGGTGCTGCCATGCTGGGCCACGGCGACGAAGACGGACAGCTGGCGCAGCGTCAGGCGCAGGGGGCGGTGTTCAGGCCGGGGGTCGGGGCGGTGGTTCATATCGATATAATCAATAACACATAACGATATTACCCGTTTTACGGGTTAGCTGGGCGCCAGTACGCTTGAGTCACTAAAGAACACGACCCGAGCCTGCCATGTCCTCCGTCTCCGCCCCCCGCACCACCCCGGCCGCCGCGCCGGCCTTGCCGCCGCCGTGGTCGCAGCGCCTGCTGACGCTGGTCCCGCTGGGCGGCATTGCCTGGCTGGCGATTGCGCTGGCCGAGCATCCGGCCGTGGCGCGCTATGGTCTCAGCGCGCTGACGCTGGCCATGTGTGCCGGCATGGTTGCGGCCAATACGCTGCCGCGCCACTGGCTGGCACCGCTGGCGCCCGGAATGCAGGTCGCACGCCACTACCTGCTGCGCCTGGGTGTGGCGCTGTACGGACTGCGCCTGACCTTTGCCTCGATCGTCGCGCTCGGCCTGCCGGGCATCGTGGTGCCGCTGACCATGCTGGTGGCCACGCTACTGTTCGGCACCTGGGTGGGTACGAGGTTCTTCGGCCTGAGCCGCCGCGAAGCGATCCTGGTCAGCTCCGGCAGCGCCATCTGCGGTGCCGCCGCGGCCATCGCCGTATCGTCGGTGGTGCGCACCGACGACAAGCAGACCGCCGTGGCGGTGGCGACGGTGGTGCTGTTCGGCACCGTCGGCATGCTGCTTTATCCCTATCTGTACGAACTGGCGACCGGCCACTGGCACTGGGCCGTCAGCGAGCGCATGTTCGGTATTTTCACCGGCGCGACGCTGCACGAGGTGGCCCAGGTGATCGCCGCCGGCAAGATGATCAGCGAGCCGACCGCCGACGCTGCCGTGGTGGCCAAGATGGTGCGCGTGCTGGCGTTGGGTCCGCTGCTGCTGGTGATGGCGCTGTGGCCGCAGGGCGGTGCGCAAGCGGAGCAAGGCACTGCCGGCGGCAGCCGCCTGCGTGGCATCCTGAAGTCGGTGCCGTGGTTCGCGGTGGGGTTTGTCGCAGTGATGGCGGTCAACTCGGCCGGCACCGTGCCCACCGCCTGGAAGGCGCCGCTGATCGCGCTGGACAACTGGCTGCTGGCCTGCGCGATGCTGGCGATCGGCCTGCACACCCGCATCGGCGACCTGGTGCGCGCCGGACGCAAGCCGCTGGCGCTGGCCGGTGTGCTGTTCGTGTTCCTGATGGGAGTGGGTGCGCTGATGTGCTACGCGATGTCCTGACGCGCGCGCGGACCTGAAGGCATCAGAAGAGGGGGCGATGGCCCCCTTTTTTGTTTGGGGCCGGGAGCCGAAGGGGTGGGCGGCTGTACGCCCTGGTGCGGCCGACGGGACTCGAACCCGTAAGCCTGGAAAGGCGGCAGATTTTAAGTCTGCTGAGTCTACCAATTTCTCCACGGCCGCACGGCAAGCCCGGTATTGTGGTGGCTCCGCATCCCGGATGCAAGCGCGAAAAATGTGACGCCACTGTTACGGCTGGTAACAATGTCGACCTCGCCGTTGCACCTGGAAAATTCCGAAGCCCTACAATACGGAGTAAGAGAAATCTCACTTTGAGAGGCGGATATGAAACGTTGGTGGCTCGCAGCATTCGGTGTCGCAGCCGGGCTTGCGTCCGGGGCAGCAATGGCCCATGTGAGCGTCGGCGTGGCAATTGGGGTGCCGGGCGTGGTGGTTGGCGCGCCGGCCTACTATCCGCCGGCCCCGGCTTACTATGCACCGCCGCCTGTCGTGGTGGCGCCTGCGCCGGTCTACTACGGCCCGCCCCCGGTGGTGGTACGCCCGCGTCCGGTCTACTACGGTCCTGGCTACTACGGCCCGCCGCGTTATTACGGCGGCCACCGCGGCTACTATGGCCCGCCGGGATACTATCGTGGCCATGGTCATGGTCACGGCCGTTGGCGCGACGACTGATCGTCGTTCGATCTACGCAAGCTTTTTGAAAGAGAAGGGGCCCTCCGGGGGCCCCTTCCTTTTTCCTGCCGCACTGCGACATGAGGCGCTGGAGCCAGTTCCCGGAAATTCGCCCCCTTGCTCAGAGTAGTCAAATTATTTGAACAGACTGCTCAAAGCATCGCCTCTATCGATGTAAGGGTTTCCCCCTAAACTGTTATCGTGACATCGTGATGACGGCGCCCCAAAGTGCTGCACGGTGCCTCCGCCAACCAAAGAATAGCAAGGGGAATATCCATGAAGATCACACAAGCCGTTGCTGCCGTCGCAGCGCTGGCCGCGCTGGGCGCGCTTTCCACCTCCGCATTTGCCTCCGTCGGCAAGGTCGATCCATACCTGGACGGCTCCAGGGTCGGCAAGACGGACCCATACACCGATGGTGCCAAGATGGGCAAGGTGGATCCGTTCACCGACGGTGCCCGCCTCGGCAAGCCCGATCCGTTCACCGATGGCGCGCGCATCGGCAAGCCCGATCCGTTTACCGACGGCGCACGCATGGGCAAGCCGGATCCGTTCACAGACGGCGCCTGAATCGCTATTGTCCGTGCATGATGAATGGCCCGCTGAACGCGGGCCATTCTTGTTTTTGCCCGTGCCCCGGCGCACCGCAACGGGGCGCCTGTCATGACGATGGCCGGGGCGCGGCGCTATACTTCGGCCTCAACCAAATGAATGACCAGGAGAGTGGCATGCAGCAAAAGACGGTTCTGACGGCAGACGACGTGAAGAAGATCATGGCCGCAGCGGAAACCGAGGCGAAGAATCATCAATGGGCCGTGTCGATCGTCGTGGTGGACGATGGCGGCCATATGCTGGCGATGCAGCGCCTGGATGGTGCCGCTCCGATCTCGGCCTACATTGCCGGCGAGAAGGCCCGTACCTCGTCGCTGGGCCGTCGTGAGTCGAAGGTCTACGAAGACATGATCAACAACGGCCGCTACTCGTTCATGACGGCGCCGGTGCTGCAAGGCATGCTGGAGGGCGGCGTGCCCATCGTCTGCAACGATCAGGTGGTCGGTGCCGTGGGCGTGTCGGGCGTGAAGTCGACCGAAGACGCGCAGATCGCGCGTGCCGGCATCGCTGCACTGGGCCTGTAAAGCCCTTGCGCCGGCCACTGTGCCGGCACATGAAAATGCCCCGCAGGCATGGCCTGCGGGGCGGCATAAAAGAGGGCATGGCTGGGTACGGTCGGTCCGGCGTGGGGTCTGAATCCCGCCCGCGACACCAGTACCTGGCTACTGCCCCAACACCTCGTTCCGAGGTGGTCCCCACAAGAGTTTTTACTGCCACGTACGTGGCACCCGCGCCCAACGCGGGTCTCGATCGCTTCCCTCTGGCTTCAACCTTGCGGTATCGCGCCCCAGGGCCGCGTCATTTCGTCAGGATCAGCTTGCCGTAGCGCGTGACGCGCAGCGTGTAGACCTCGCCGTTGTGCAGGATCGGCAGGGTGCTGGCGCCGTGCATGATGGCGTCCAGGGCCACCGGCTCGCCGGCAGGTGCCGGCGACAGGCTGTCGCGCACCAGTGCCTCCAGCCGGGCGGGCAGGGCCGCTACCGCGGACTTCACGGATGCGATGGTCGACGGTGCTGCCTTCGCGCTGGCCTCGCGGCGCGGTTGCGCGGCGACCTCGACGCGGCGCAGCGACAGCCGGCGGCGGGTGACTTCACGCGGTTGCGACAGCGGCAGGGAAAGTGTGCTCATCTTCTGGCTCCGTTCTGCAAAAAGGGCGCGCCGGTCATGGCGCAGTCGATGGAAAGATATTAAATAAGAATCGTTATCATTACAATAGCTTCCGACTAAGATTCGCGGAACGACCATGAGCGGCGGGGAAGGGGCCGCGGCGACGACGCAGCGCAGGCTGGTCGCACGAATCGGCGGCATCAACGGCAAAGGGCACCCTGAGGTGCCCTTTGCCGTTCCGGAGCGCCTGGTGGCGCCCGCCTACTGCTTGGGTTCGGTGATAAAGCCGATCTTGCCCAGGCCGCCGTGCTGCGCGGCGGCCATGACCTCGGCCACGCGCTCGTAGCGCACCTCGCGGTCCGCGCGCAGGTGCAGCTCAGGCTGCGGCTGCTGCTGCGCGGCCAGCGCGATATTGCTTTCCAGCGTGGCCTGGTCCACTTCCACCTGGTTCCAGAAGACCTTGCCACTGGCGTCGATCGAGACGTTGATGCTCTGCGGCTTCGGGTCGTTCGGGGTGTTGGTGGCGCGCGGCAGGTCGATCTTCACCGCGTGGTTGATCACGGGGATGGTGATGATGAAGATAATCAGCAGCACCAGCATGACGTCGACCAGTGGCGTCATGTTGATCTCGCTCATCACCTCGTCGTCGTCGCTGTCGAGAGTACCGAATGCCATGATGACTTCCTTGCTAGCGGTTTAGCGCTGTGCCGCGGCCAGGCGCACGGTGCCGTCTTCGGTGCGGGCGCCGGTGGGGCGCACGCGCGCGCCGGTGACGAAGTAGGCGTGCAGGTCGTGGGCAAAGCGGTTGAGCTTCGAGATCACCGACTTGTTGCCGCGGGTAAGGGCGTTATAGCCCAGCACGGCGGGAATCGCCACGGCCAGGCCAAAGGCGGTCATGATCAGCGCCTCGCCCACGGGGCCGGCAACCTTGTCGATGGTCGGCACGCCCGAGGCGCCGATGCCGATCAGCGCGTGGTAGATGCCCCACACGGTGCCGAACAGGCCGACGAACGGTGCGGTCGAGCCCACCGAGGCCAGCACTGCCAGACCCGACTGCATGTGCGCCACCGAATCATCGATGGAGCTCTTGAGCGAACGGGTCAGCCAGTCGGAGATGTCCATCACGTCGTGCAGCTGCGGCTGGCTGGCGCGATGGTGCTGGGCGGCTTCCTTGCCGGCGATGGCCAGCGTGCGGAACGGGTTGGCATCGCTGGCGCCCAGGGTTTCGAGCGCGTGGTCGAAATCGTCCGAGTGCCAGAAGCGCTTTTCCGCGCCGTGCGCCATCTTCTTCAGGCGCACCAGATCCCACGCCTTGGTAAGGATCACGATCCATGAGGCGAGCGACATGATCAGCAGAATGATCGCGGTCGCACGCATGACGAAGTCGCCTTGCGTCCAGAGGTGGGAGAGTCCGAGGTCCTGCATGTGTTGGTTCCTGGTGAGTTCGCTTGGTTTAAGTCAGATCAGAGATCGGAAATCTGGGGCGGTCAGTTCAGTTCGAAGCCGATCGGCTGCTGGGCCGTGACGGCGACGGCGCGGCCGTTGTCCAGGTAAGGCTTGCAGCGCATGGACTGCACGGCTTCCACGGCGGCCTGGTCCAGGCGCGACGAACCGCTCGAGGATACGACGGAAGTCTTCACGACCTTGCCGCTTTCGTCGGTGGTCAGGCGCACCACGGCCTTGCCGGTCTCGCCCATGCGGCGTGACTGGGAAGGATACTTCGGTTGCGGCGGCGTGCACTGGATTTCGCCGATGCCGACTGCGCGCGGCGCGGCGGATACCGGTGCCGGGGCGGGCTCAGCGGCCGGTGCTGGGGGTGCCGGCGGCGCGGGCGGGGCCTCGGGCGCGTTCGGCGTCGGCGGCAGGCTGGCTACCGGCTGCGGGGTTGGCTTGGGCTGCGGCGGGGTGGGCTTGGGCGTGGTCACCCTCACCTGTTTGGGCGGGGTTTCCTGCTTGGGCTTGGGTTTGGGCGGCTCCGGCGGGGCTTCCTGCTTGGGAGGCTCCAGCGGGATGATGCGCGCGACGATTTCCGGCGAGATCACCGCCTCGGTCAGCTTGCGGCCCAGGCCGCTTTGGATCAGGTAGAGCAGGCCGACGTGGAACAGCAGTACGGCGAGCGTAATCTTGAGGAAGCGTTGGTCGAACATGTGTCAACAACAAAAGTCTGCCAGCGGTGGCACCGCAGCGGCGCTGTGCGCCGTCACTTGCGATAAAACAGGATTAGCGAGATGCCGCAACCGACCAGCAGGCTAAGCAGCAATTCCATGATAAACGCTCCTTCAACTGGGTTGCCGTGGGAGCGCCACTCTGGGGCAGCGTGTCAGCTGGCCAGTATAAACGATAATGATTCTTATTTGTTGTGATTTGTGCGTCGCAACTGGAATTTTCTGCCCCGGCACGTTATACCGGCAAGTCCAGGCAGCATTTCGGGAGGTGATGCAGTGGTGCACGCGCGCTGGCGCGCTCTGGCACTTGGCTGCGCTTCGGTGCCCCAGGCCACAATCGCCGGCGCCCGTTGCGCACGGGGATGCGCGGTTGGCACCAAAGCGCGCTAGCATAGGAAGAAACTGCAGACGTGGCGGTGCGCCGGTCGCGGCCCCGCCATCGCGCACAGCGCGCTCGGGGACCCGTCCATGGACTTCACACGTTTTGCTGAAGATGACCGATCGACGATTCTGCGCTCCATGCCTGGCACATCGTCCAGCTCAGCATTGGACTGGATGTGCGCCCAGTTTGCCCTGCGCGTGGTCTGCGCACTGGGCCCGCGCTTCAACCTGCGCAGCAATATCAACGATGTCCTGACCGTCAGCGCGCAGGAGATGGTTTGGCCGTACGGCGTGGTGCTGCGCGTGCAGCGCTTCCTGGCCGCGCGCTGCGCCGACATGCCCGCCTGGAAGGGCACCGCCCGCCTGACCCCTGAGGAATTCCTGGACCGCCACGGCCAGTGGAACAGTGCGTTCGATGAAAGCGCGCTGTTCTATTACCTGGACGAGTACGTCAAGCACCACGCCAAGGACATGTTCGCCGTGTTCGACGCGTCGGCCGCGGCCATCGCCCAGCGGCTGGAAGGCGAGCGCGTGCTGCTGGTGCGCAATATCGACATGCTCAGCCGTGTGCTGGACCTGCCCGAGCACGAGCGCAAGCTGCTGCTGTACGCGGCGCTGGCCAAGTACAAGCGCGACCTGCGCGCGGTGATGGTCGACTGCAAGGTGGCGCACAGCCAGGAAGCGTTCCAGATCCTGGCCGGGCTGACCGGCGCCGGCGCGGCCGACGTGGCCGCCTCGCTGCGGCCCGGCTCGCGGCTGGAGACGCTGAACCTGATCGAGCAGCCGCTGCCGGAAAACAGCGTGACCGACCTGGGCGACCTGATGCGGCTGTCCGATCGGCTGCTGCACGTGCTGCTGGGCAATTACGCCAATGAGGCCGAGATGATGGCGGTCTTCACCCGCCCGGCCGCGCCGCCCACGCTGACCACTGCCGACTATCCCCATGTCGAGACCGACGCGCGCTACCTGTGCGCGCTGCTGAGCAATGCCACGCGCCAGCACGCCAGCGGCGTCAACGTGCTGATCTATGGCCCGCCCGGTACCGGCAAGACTGAGTTTGCGCGGCTGCTCGCGCGCGAGGCGGGCTGCGAGCTGTACGAAGTCGATTGCCTGGACCGCGACGGCAACAGCCTGTCGGGCAAGGACCGCTACCGCTCGCTGCAGGTGTCGCAGGCCTTCCTGCGCGGGCGTGCCCATACCGCGCTGCTGTTCGATGAGGTGGAAGACGTCTTCCCCGGCAGCGCGCGCGAGCTGATGAGCCTGTTCGGCCAGGAAGACACGCGCGCCTCGGTGAACGGCAAGGCCTGGGTCAACCAGACGCTCGAGCAGAACCCGGTGCCGGTGATCTGGATCTCCAATTCGATCCGCCAGATCGACCCCGCTTACCTGCGCCGCTTCCAGTTCCACCTGGAGTTGAAGATTCCGCCGCCACTGGTGCGCGAGAACATCATCCGCAAGCACCTGGGCGGGCTGGATGTCAGCGACGCCTTTATCACCGGGCTGGCCGGGCGCAAGACGCTGACGCCGGCACAGGTGCAGTCGGCCGCGCGCTTCGTCGAGCTGGCGCGGCCCGACGTGGAAGAGCCGGTGGAAGCGCTGATCCTGCGCCAGCTGGAACACGCCGACCGCGCCATGGGGCTGCGCCCCGAGGCCGAGGCGCGGCCGGTGGTCACGCACTACCGGCTGGAAAACCTGCACCTGGAAACCCGCTACGAGGTGGTCAAGATCGTCGACGCGCTGCGCGTGCGCCAGCGCGGCACGCTGTGCTTCTACGGCCCGCCCGGCACCGGCAAGACCGCGCTGGCCGAGCATATCGCGGCCGAGCTGGACCTGCCGCTGATGATCCGCCGCGCCTCCGACCTGATGAGCAAATATGTGGGCGAGACCGAGCAGCAGATCGCCGCCATGTTTGCGCGCGCCGAAGAGGATGGGGCGGTGCTGCTGCTGGACGAGGCCGACAGCTTCATGCAGAGCCGCCAGCAGGCGGTGCGCAACTATGAGATCTCCGAGGTCAACGAGATGCTGCAGGGCATGGAGCGCTTCAACGGCATCTTTATCTGCACCACCAACCTGTTCGATCGCATCGACGAGGCCGCGCTGCGCCGCTTCTCGTTCAAGATCCGCTTCCTGGCCCTCAAGCCCGCGCAGCGCGTGGCGATGTTTGTCGACGAGGCGCTTGACGGCGACGCCGCCGGCCTGACCGACAGCATGCGCCGTGAGCTGGATATGATGGATTGCCTGACGCCGGGCGACTTCGCCACGGTCAAGCGCCAGTGCGTGCTGTTGGGCGAGGCGCTGACGCCGGATGAGTTCCTGGCACAGCTGCGCCAGGAACACGCGATCAAGCCCGAGGTGCGGGAGCACCGGCCACTGGGCTTCCTGCAGTAAGAACCCATTTCATAATGAAGAAGGGGACGCATGCGCCCCTTCTTCATTATGAAATGGGTTCTAAGGGCGCCGGTCAGAGCGCCGGCGCCGGCTCGATCACCACCGTTTCCGCATCCGCTTCCACCTGCAGCAGCGTGGCTGCCATCGCACGCAGGTGCGCGGCGTCCTTGGTGGAGGCAAAGCGGTCGTGAGGGGTGCCATCTGGCGCGGCGGCGAGCTTGTGTTCGGCCAGCTTGCGCGCCAGCTGGCGCGCAATGGCGCTGCCGGTGTCGACCAGTGCCAGCTGGTCGCCAACCATCGCCCGGATCGTGCGGGAGAGAAAAGGGTAGTGGGTGCAGCCCAGCACCAGCGTGTCGGCGCCGGCCTCCAGCATGGGCGTCAGGTAGGCGTCCAGGCGCTGGCGCACGGCCGGGCCGTCGGTCTCGCCTTGCTCGATCAGCGACACCAGTCCCAGGCCCGCCTCGCACAGGAAGTGGCTTTCGCCTTCCAGCGATGCCAGCAGCCGTGCGAACTTGGCGCTCTTGAGCGTATTGGCGGTGGCCAGCACGCCTACGACCTTGCTGCGGCTGGCCGCGGCGGCGGGCTTCAGGCCCGGCTCGACGCCGATGATCGGCACCGTCAGCCGCTCGCGCAGCGCCTGCACCGCATGCATGGTGGCGGTATTGCAGGCGATCACCAGCGCCTTGCAACCCTGGCCGAGCAGCCATTCGCAGGCCTGCAGCGTGCGCGCCTCGACAAAGGCCTCGGGCTTCTCGCCATAGGGCGCGTATTTTGAATCCGCCAGGTACAGCAGCGATTCATGGGGCAGCAGCGCGCGGATCTCGCGCAGCACGGACAGGCCGCCGAGGCCGGAATCGAAGACGCCGATGGGTGCGGGGTTCACGGGAGGGGAGGGCAACAGAAAATTGGGCAGAAAAAAGCCGGGTCGGAACCCGGCTTTCTTCGAGCGCGACGGCAGATTCTACCGCGTTGCCTTGCTTACAGCGCAGCGACCGGGATCTTGCCGATCTTGGCTTGCCATTCGGCCGGGCCAGTCTTGTGCACCGAGGTGCCTTCGCTGTCCACCGCAACCGTCACCGGCATGTCCTTGACGTCGAACTCGTAGATCGCTTCCATGCCGAGGTCTTCGAAGCCGACCACCTTGGCCTCCTTGATCGCCTTGGCCACCAGGTAGGCGGCGCCGCCCACGGCCATCAGGTAGGCCGACTTGTGCTTCTTGATGGCCTCGATCGCCACCGGGCCGCGCTCGGCCTTGCCGATCATCGAGATCAGGCCGGTTTCGGCCAGCATCATCTCGGTGAACTTGTCCATGCGCGTGGCGGTGGTGGGGCCGGCCGGGCCAACGGCCTCGTCGCGCACCGGATCGACCGGGCCGACGTAGTAGATCACGCGGTTCTTGAAGTCCACCGGCAGCTTCTCGCCCTTGGCCAGCATGTCGGCGATGCGCTTGTGCGCGGCGTCGCGGCCGGTCAGCATCTTGCCGTTGAGCAGCAGGGTCTGGCCCGGCTTCCACGAGGCGACTTCTTCCGGCGTCAGCGTGTTCAGGTCGACGCGCTTGGAGGTCTCGGTGTTCGGTGCCCACTCGACCTTCGGCCATTGCGACAGGTCAGGCGCTTCCAGCTTGGCCGGGCCGCTGCCGTCCAGCGTGAAGTGCACGTGGCGGGTGGCGGCGCAGTTGGGGATCATCGCGACCGGTTTGGACGCGGCGTGCGTCGGGCAGGCCATGATCTTGACGTCCAGCACGGTGGCCAGGCCGCCCAGGCCCTGCGCGCCGATGCCGAGCGCGTTGACCTTCTCGTACAGCTCGACGCGCAGTTCCTCGACCCAGTCCTTCGGGCCGCGGGCGATGATGTCCTGGATGTCGATGGACTCCATCAGCGATTCCTTGGCCATCACCATGGCCTTCTCGGCGGTGCCGCCGATGCCGATGCCCAGCATGCCCGGCGGGCACCAGCCGGCGCCCATGGTCGGCACGGTCTTCAGCACCCAGTCGACGATCGAGTCCGACGGGTTCAGCATCACGAACTTGGACTTGTTCTCCGAGCCGCCGCCCTTGGCCGCGACCTGGATGTCGACGGTGTTGCCCGGCACCACTTCGTAGTGGATCACCGCCGGGGTGTTGTCCTTGGTGTTCTTGCGGCCGCCTTCGGGCGGGCTGACGATCGACGCGCGCAGCACGTTGTCGGGGTGCGTGTAGCCGCGGCGCACACCCTCGTTGATCATGTCGGTCAGGCCCATGGTGGCGCCGTCCCAGCGCACGTCCATCCCCACCTTGACGAAGATCGTGACGATGCCGGTGTCCTGGCAGATCGGGCGCTTGCCCTCGGCGCACATGCGGCTGTTGGTCAGGATCTGCGCGATCGCGTCCTTGGCCGCCGGGCTCTGCTCCAGCTCATAGGCGCGGCCCAGGCTGGTGATGTAGTCCATCGGGTGGTAGTAGCTGATGTACTGCAGGGAGTCGGCGACGCTCTGGATGAGGTCTTCTTGCTTGATGACAGTCATTTTGTGGGGGTGGGCAGCGGTGAAACACAGCCGCAAATCATACACTGAGCCGCGGCGGTCTGCCCGGCTGCATACATCCGTCCACAGCCGATAATGTGCGGCAAGCGCCGCTAGTTGCGTGGGGGCGGGCCCAAAAGCAAAAACCGCGGCACATGGCCGCGGTCTGGCTGGGACTAGGTGTCCGATGGCGCGTTAATGTGATTAATGCTTATCATGTGCGCCGACCGGATGTGTCACCATCCGATCCACCCAGGCCATGGCGACCGCCGACAGCAGGAAGGCAATATGGATGGCCACCTGCCACATGATGGTATGCGTCGTGCGCTGCTCGGCATCGATGAAGGTCTTGAGCAGGTGGATCGACGAAATCCCGATCAGCGCCATCGACAGCTTGACCTTGAGCACGCCGGCGTTGACGTGGTCCAGCCATTCCGGCTCGTCCGGGTGGTTGTCGATGCCCAGCCGCGAGACGAAGGTCTCATAGCCGCCCACGATCACCATGATCAGCAGGTTGGAAATCATCACCACGTCGATCAGGCCCAGCACCACCAGCATGATCTTGCTCTCGTCGAACTCGGTCACATGCGCCAGCAGGTGCCAGACTTCAACCAGGAAGTGGTAGACATAGACGCCCTGGGCAACGATCAGGCCCAGGTAAAGCGGCAACTGCAGCCAGCGCGACGCGAAGATGATGCTCGGGATCGGCCGCAGGGTCTGCGGCTTGGCGGTGATGGGATTGGAGGCCATTGGCGGGCGGTGTCGGCGAGTTGAAAATCGGCGTGGATTGTACCAAGCGCCGATGACTGGGCGGCGTTACCGACCGTAGCCGAATACCGTTACCGTTCGTCGCCGGCGTGGCTCAACCCGCGGCGCCAGGATCGGCGCCGGCCGCCTTGCCGCGCCACGCGCCGCGCGCGATCCGCCCCGGCCAGCTGGCCAGCACGATCCCGGCCAGCACGCACGCCAGCGCCACCCCATGGGGCCAGCCCGGCTGCTCGCCCAGGAAGACGATGCCGTAGGTGGCAGCCGCCACCGGCAGCACCGAGGTGAACACCCCCGCCAGCTGCGCCGGCACATGGCGGATGCCCTTCATCCACAGCCAGAACGAGAACACGCTGGCTGAGAGCGCATACCACAGCAGCATCAGCCAGGTCTGCGCCGGCACCGTGGCGGCATCGAAGCTCAGCAGCGGGACCAGCCCCAGCGGCAGCATCAGCAGCCCGCCGATCAGGTGCGTGTAGGCGCAGATCTCGATCGCGCCCAGGATCATCAGGTTGCCCAGCCATGCCTGGCTGCCGCTGCCGGCACCGTGCGCATCGCCCCGGGCGATGTTCAGCACCGCGATGCCGGTCATCGCCAGCAGCACCGACGCCACCGTGCGCCGCGACAGCCGCTCGCGCAGCAGCAGCCACGACAGGATCGCCACCGTGGCGGGAATGGTGCTGGTGATCACGCCGGCAGCCATGGCGCTGGTCAGCCGCACGCCATTGAGCATTAGCAGCGTAAACAGGAAGGTGCCGAAGAACGCCTGCAGGAACAGGTTCAGCCATTCCCTGCGCGAGACCAGGCGCATGCGCGCGGGCCGGTACCACGGCGCCAGGCAGACGATGGCGATGATAAAGCGCAGCAGCGCGAACAGCAGCACCGGCACATGCGCGATGATCGATTTGCCGAGTCCGACATTGCTGCCGACCAGCGCCATCGAGGCGATCAGGAAGAGGGCGTAGACCGGGGAGAATGCTGAAGGATTGGCGGGCACGGGTACGGCCTTGGTCGTCCGGCAGGGCGCCGCGGCGCTTTGGCGCGGCAGATGCTGAGCCGGCGGGAGCGGCAAGGGTAAGCGCCGCATTCAGGTATGGAACTCGCGGCATTATAGCTGTGCTAGCCTAATGGAGAAGGCTGCACTTTCGCAACGCGTGCGGGGACTTTTCCCGCTGCATTGCAACAAGTTGCAGGCACACCCCTGGGCCCACCGTCAGGTTTAAGTAAGCCGTCGGGCGTAACTTGGCAGCCAAAGCCATTCCAAAATCAGGAGACAAGCCTATGTCCGCCATCGAATCGGTGATGCAAGAGCATCGCGTGTTCAACCCGCCTGAAGGCTTCGCCAGCCAGGCCGCGATCCCCAGCATGGAGGCCTACCGCGCCCTGTGCGACGAAGCCGAGCGCGACTATGAAGGCTTCTGGGCGCGCCATGCGCGCGAGTTGCTGCACTGGAACAAGCCCTTCACCAAGGTGCTGGACGAAAGCAACGCACCGTTCTACAAGTGGTTCGAAGACGGCGAGCTCAACGCCTCTTACAACTGCCTGGACCGCAACCTGCAGAACGGCAATGCGGACAAGGTCGCGATCGTGTTCGAGGCCGACGACGGCACCGTGACCCGCGTCACCTACCGCGAGCTGCACGGCAAGGTGTGCCGCTTTGCCAACGGCCTGAAGGCGCTCGGCATCAAGAAGGGCGACCGCGTGGTGATCTACATGCCGATGTCGGTCGAAGGCGTGGTCGCGATGCAGGCCTGCGCGCGCCTGGGCGCCACGCACTCGGTCGTGTTCGGCGGCTTCTCGGCCAAGTCGCTGCAGGAGCGGCTGGTGGACGTGGGCGCGGTGGCGCTGATTACCGCCGACGAGCAGATGCGCGGCGGCAAGGCCCTGCCGCTGAAGGCGATTGCCGACGATGCGCTGGCGCTGGGCGGCTGCGAGGCCGTCAGGAACGTGATCGTCTACCGCCGCACCGGCGGCAAGGTTGCCTGGACCGAAGGCCGCGACCGCTGGATGGAAGACGTCAGCGCCGGCCAGCCGGATACCTGCGAGGCCGAGCCGGTCAGCGCTGAACACCCGCTGTTCGTGCTCTACACGTCCGGCTCCACCGGCAAGCCCAAGGGCGTGCAGCACAGCACCGGCGGTTACCTGCTGTGGGCGCTGATGACGATGAAGTGGAGCTTCGACATCAAGCCCGACGACCTGTTCTGGTGTACCGCCGACATCGGCTGGGTCACCGGCCACACCTATATCGCCTACGGCCCGCTCGCCGCCGGCGCCACCCAGGTGGTGTTCGAGGGCGTGCCGACCTACCCGAACGCCGGCCGCTTCTGGGACATGATCGCGCGCCACAAGGTCAGCATCTTCTACACCGCGCCCACCGCGATCCGCTCGCTGATCAAGGCCGCCGAGGCCGACGACAAGATCCACCCGAAGCAATATGACCTGTCCAGCCTGCGCCTGCTGGGCACCGTGGGCGAGCCGATCAATCCGGAAGCGTGGATGTGGTACTACAAGAACATCGGCAACGAGCGCTGCCCGATCGTCGACACCTTCTGGCAGACCGAGACCGGCGGCCACATGATCACGCCGCTGCCGGGCGCGACGCCGCTAGTGCCGGGCTCGTGCACGCTGCCGCTGCCGGGCATCATGGCCGCCATCGTCGACGAGACCGGCCATGACGTGCCCAACGGCAACGGCGGCATCCTGGTGGTCAAGCGCCCGTGGCCGGCCATGATCCGCACCATCTGGGGCGATCCGGAGCGCTTCAGGAAGAGCTACTTCCCCGAAGAGCTCGGCGGCAAGCTCTACCTGGCCGGCGATGGCTCGATCCGCGACAAGGACACCGGCTACTTCACCATCATGGGCCGCATCGACGACGTGCTGAACGTGTCGGGCCACCGCATGGGCACGATGGAGATCGAGTCGGCACTGGTGTCCAACCCGCTGGTGGCCGAAGCGGCCGTGGTGGGCCGCCCCGACGACATGACCGGCGAGGCCATCTGCGCCTTCGTCGTGCTCAAGCGTTCGCGTCCGACTGGCGAAGAGGCCGTCAAGATCGCCACCGAGCTGCGCAACTGGGTCGGCAAGGAGATCGGTCCGATCGCCAAGCCCAAGGACATCCGCTTCGGCGACAACCTGCCCAAGACGCGCTCGGGCAAGATCATGCGGCGCCTGCTGCGGTCGCTGGCCAAGGGAGAGGAGATCACGCAGGACACCTCGACGCTGGAGAATCCGGCCATCCTGGAGCAGCTCAAGCAGGCGCAGTGATCGTCTAGCTTCGGCCCGATCGAGCCCTTGAACCCGCCGCCGCGTTCCCGCGCCGGCGGGTTTGTTACGATAGCCCCCCACCGACCACGGACCGTCCCCTATGCCTGAAGCCCAGTCGCGCTTTCGCCGACGGTTGCTGCTGTACTACGGCCTGTTCACGCTGGGGTTGTTCGGCTTCGTCGGCATGATGGGGCTGCTGGAACGCTCCAATGCCGATGCGCTGTGGCTCGGCTACGTCTTCCTCTTCATCACCATCGCGATCTATGCCTGCATCGGGCTGATCTGCCGCACCTCTGACCTGAACGAGTATTACGTAGCCTCGCGGCGCGTGCCGGCGCTGTTCAACGGCATGGCGATTGCCGCCGACTGGATGAGCGCGGCGTCCTTCATCGGCCTGGCCGGCATCCTGTTTGCCTCGGGCTACGAAGGGCTGGCCTATGTGATGGGCTGGACCGGCGGCTACTGCCTGGTGGCCTTCCTGCTGGCGCCGTACCTGCGCAAGTACGGCGGCTACACCATTCCGGATTTCCTCGCAGCGCGCTACGGCAACGGCAAGCCGGGCGGCAACCTGCCAGTGCGCGCGATCGCGGTGCTGGCGGCTTCGCTCTGCTCCTTCGTCTACCTGGTGGCGCAGATCCAGGGCGTGGGGCTGGTGGTGACCCGCTTTATCGGCGTGGAGTTTGCCGTCGGCATCTTCTTCGGGCTGGCCGGCATCCTGGTGTGCTCGTTCCTTGGCGGCATGCGCGCGGTCACATGGACGCAGGTGGCGCAGTACATCATGATGATCGTGGCCTTCCTGGTCACGGTATCGATGATCGCCTGGAAGCATCACCACGAAGCGCTGCCGCAGCTCAGCTACGGCACGCTGCTGTCGCAACTCGACGCGCGCGAGCAGCAGCTGGAGCGCGAGCCGGCCGAGCAGGCCGTGCGCGAGTACTACCGGCAGCAGGCCATCCTGCTGCAGGAGCGCATCGCCCGACTGCCCGATTCCTTTGCCCAGGAGCGCGACGCGCTCGACGCGCGCCTGCAGGACCTGCGCACGCGCAATGCCCCGCTGCGCGAGATCAAGTCGCTGGAGCGCGAACGGCTGGAATTCCCGCGCGACCCCGCTGCGGCACAGCAACAATGGAACCAGCAGCGGGCCGACGCACTGGCCCGCAGCCGCCATTCGCTGTCATCGACCGAGCCCTATCCCGCGGCATCGGAGCAGGAACGCAAGACCAAGCGGCTGAATTTTGTCTTGCTGGTGTTCTGCCTGATGGTCGGCACCGCCAGCCTGCCGCACATCCTGACGCGGCTCTACACCACGCCGTCGGTCAAGGAAACGCGCAACTCCGTGGCCTGGGCCGTGTTCTTCATCGCCTTGCTGTACGTGTCCGCGCCCACGCTGGCTGCGCTGGTGAAATACGAGTTCTTCCAGCACCTGGTGGGCACCTCCTACGCCGAATTGCCGCAGTGGGTGGTGCAATGGCGCAAGGTCGATCCACCAGTGTTCGGCATCCGCGATGTCAACGGCGACGGCATCGTGCAATGGGCCGAGATCCTGCTCCAGCCCGACATGATCGTGCTGGCCGCCCCGGAAATCGCCGGCCTGCCATACGTGATCTCCGGCCTGATCGCCGCCGGCGCCCTGGCCGCGGCGCTGTCCACTGCCGACGGCCTGCTGCTGACCATCGCCAATGCGCTCTCGCACGACGTCTTCTATCACATGGTCGACCGCCAGGCGAGCCACCAGCGCCGCGTCACCACCGCCAAGATCGTGTTGCTGGGCGTGGCGCTTTTTGCCTCTTATGTCACATCGCTGCGCCCGGGCAATATCCTGTTCCTGGTCGGCGCCGCGTTCTCGCTGGCTGCCTCCAGTTTCTTCCCGGTACTGGTCCTCGGCATCTTCTGGCGCCGCACCACCGCCGCCGGCGCCGTCGCCGGCATGGCCGCCGGGCTGGGCATGGCGGTCTACTACATCATCGTCAACTACCCGTTCTTCACCCGCATGACCGGCATCTTCGGCAACCGCTGGTTCGGCGTCGACCCGATCGCCTCCGGCGCCTTCGGCGTGCCGGCCGGCTTCGCCGTGGCCATCATCGTCAGCCTGCTAACGCCACGCAATGCGCCGGTGATCGACCGGCTGGTGAGCTACCTGCGCAAGGGATAGGGCGGATGGGGTTGTCAAGTAAGGCGAGATACGGCGACGAAGCACTGGATTCGCCGGGCAACTCTGCTATAATCTCGGACTTCCCGGAGAGATGGATGAGTGGTTTAAGTCGCACGCCTGGAAAGCGTGTATAGGTTAATAGCCTATCGGGGGTTCGAATCCCCCTCTCTCCGCCAGAATGAACACAAAAGCCCTGTAAGTTCAATGACTTACAGGGCTTTTTGTTTTTCAGCCCATCACTTGGCCCATCGTTAAGCGCAGGGTAGTGCTGAGTGTACTTGGACGGCATCGGGGATGAGGGGCGTCGTCAAGCCCTTCGCCAACACGGCCTGCTGCAGTTCTGATGTGTAACTATGCAATCCCTTCGCTCGTATACTCTCGGGCATTGACTACCAGTACCAAGAGGAACATGTGCGAGTCCGCGTCGAGCTGCCATCCGATCCCTTGATCGAATATTCGGACTTTTGTCAGGCGATAGCCCGGGCTATTTGCCCGGCCGACGAGAGACCAATTGAGGGGATCGACTGTGTGGTCGGGACGAGAGCAAAGCACGGCTTTGTCGCGCCTCAATCTCAGGAGGATCGGCGTGGGACCAAATCGCGATATGTGGCGCCGACTGACGAGGCGGGACGTGCGATCGACCAGTTAAACCAGGCTCAGGGTACTGACGCAGCTGGTGTCTCGACCGTCTGGCTAGACCCTTGGCAATCAGAAGTCGAAGAAATTTGGTTACCGTTTGCCTTGACCGACAGCGAGCGGCGCTGGCTTGTGGGGCTACTTCCGCAGTTGCCTCCTCTGCGCTATCCAATGTCGGACGATGAGTCTGGGGAGTTTCTGGACGCGTATCGTCGTCTGGAGAAGCGGCCGGCATGGGAGCCGGTTCTGCTGACGGCGGTGGACATGGAGCGGCGTAAGGCCAAGCAAGCGATGGTGCTGGCGCGTCACCGGAGGGCACTACGGGACGAATTTGCTGGTGGGAGGATGGTCGCCGTTGACAGCCGACATGTCCCAGTTTCCGTACTTACCATGGGCGGCTATATTCCGCGCGCTCAGGCGATCGCGTACCTGGAACGGTGTGGCCTCGCGCACGATGGCAACGATGCGCAATCGGATACGTGGCATATACAGCGACGGGCTGTGCCGGGGCACGAAGGTGCCTCGGCTCCTATGCCGCGGGCGGAGCAAACTCGGGGGATAACAGAGCCCTTCCATGCGATGCCGAAGATTGTGGGGATGCCCACCGGCACCACGGCAAGCGGGCGGCCCCGCCAAGAGCCTAGGCCGGAAAGCGCCGGTGGTGCAGACCATACGACAGGAGTTCCTCGTGCTGTTGAGCGCCAATCGATAGGCAAGGTCGCACGGTTGCGTCGTGTCATGGAGCTGACTGGCCTTGGGCGTAGCTCAATCTACAACCGTATGGACCTGCGCTCCGCACAGTACGATCCGACCTTCCCCCGCTCCTTCCCGCTTGGAGCGAACGGCGGCGCAGTTGGTTGGGATGAGGACGCGGTCAAGGCTTGGGTTCTGGCGCAAGCTTCTATAGGCCGTGTGTGAGGGTTGCGGCATGCGTAGTACGCCAGGTGTACTACGCGTGCCCTCTAGCGGATGCACTGGCGGTCCGTCAATGAGGGGCGGATCATGCCGGGATCAGGCGGGCGACGTTCTGGGCGGCGCATATCCGCTGCATCGCTGGAACCAGCCTAACTGACATCCGCATTTGCAATTCAATGCCCTGCCGCTGAACCGGAAAGCCAGCCAAGCGCTGGCAGGCGGTCCTACTGCTCAGTTGACATCGACTTCCTCTACGCCGGCGTCGGTCAACATTTCGTACAACTCAGAGACGCGCTCACGGGCGCCGCGGTGTTCACAGAATAGGAAGATTGCGCGTTGCTTGGCGCGCGACAAGGCCACGAAGAACGTTGCGATGCCCTCGGGGTTGCGAGGCGTGTGACTCCACCATGATTGATCGTCGAGGCCGACGAAGAAGACGGTGTCATACTCCAGCCCTTTGCTCTTGTGCACCGTCATCAAAGGGATGTCAAACGTGCCGACGTACCGGTCGATGCAGTCCGGCCAGTTGGTTGTCGCCGCGGCCGCCTGCTGTAGGTGCAGCGAGAAGCCCTCGATCATGATTTCGAGCAAGTCGTTGCGCATGTATGCCGCAAAGGCGCCCTTGATCGCAACCACATCCAGAAATCCGAAGATCCGCTGCGTGATTTCCATCGCCAACTCAGTTGAGGGAGCTTGGCCGCGGATGTCCTGCTCGAGCATGCCGAGGAAGTTCTGGATGTCGCGATCGGCTCGATCCCGCAGGAGTTCGTCGTCCTCGTTTGCCCCTCGAATCGCATAGACGGCGCGGGAGAGCACCGACCAGGCCCCAGCGCTGCGCTGCCCGGTCGCTAGTCGCAACGCAGCCAGAGCTACGGAAGCCGCCTCGTCAACCATCAAGTCCTGAACATTGGTCCGGCCAATGGTCCGATTCTCGTTGCGAATGCTGAGTCCAGCTGCCACGAACGTCGGCTGAAGTTCCTGCTCGAACTGGTCAGGACGTTGACGCACGAGGAGCACGTAGTCGCGGGGCTGCTTCTGGCGCGCGGCCATGTCTGCCACAATCCACTGTGCGAGGCGCTGTCTTTCGGCAGCCGTGGAACTGGACTTCCACACCTGCACGACATCCCTGTCCAGTTGGCTTGTTGCTTGAGACTGGATCTGTGGCGATCGCGGGTCCAGCGCCTGCGCGACAAAGTGCTGAACGCGCACCAGCTCCGGCGATGACCTGAAGTTGAAGAGCAAATTCACCCGCTGTGCTCCGAAGTCGGCCTCGAACCGCTCGAAGGTGTCCTGACGCGCGCCGGCCCAGCCCATGATGCGCTGCTTGTGGTCGCCCACCGCGGTGAGGACAGTCCCTCGCTGGCCAAACGTGGAGAGCAGGAAGTCGTATTGAGCGAAAGAAGTGTCCTGAAACTCGTCCACGAACACGTAGGGATAGGTCATGCGCAGCGCGCGAGCGATCCGGGAGTTCGCACGCACAATCAGCTCGGCCAAGCGATTCAACGTGACGAACGTCAACTTGGATACTTCGGTGCCGAACAGCTGCTGGTGCAGCCAGTGATAGATGGCGAACTCTTCCGCCGTCGTGAACTGCTGGTGAGCATCCGCCTCGAGACGACGGCTTCCGATGTCCTGCGCTTCGAAGGTGGCCGGAGAAAACGCCGCGACCCTGGCCTGCCAGGCCGGCTGCGCTATGCGACGGATGCGGTTCAACTCTTCCTCCACCATACGCCGAGTCGGAAAGCCGATGTCGTAGGGCCGAGTGGGACGCCAATGTGGAGGGATGGCCGAATGAAAGCGGTCGACCAGGCTCTTGGTGAACGCGTCGAATGTGAGCGAGACAAACCGGTCGGCCAGTTCGGGCGGGCAGCGCTTGCGCACGCGCGCTGCAAGGTTTGCCGCGGCGTCCGTCTTGAAGGAGATCGCGAGGATCTGCTGCGGCGCTTTGCACAACCCCGTCTCCAGCAGGTAGGCCGCGCGCTGCGCCAGAAATTCGGATTTGCCTGCGCCAGGGCCGGCGACCACCGAGGTTGACTCTGCCCGGCGCAGGGCCGTCCAAGCGTTGGGCTCGAGGTTCGGAATGCCGCGAGGACGCCACGCCTCGGGCGTTACGGGCCGCCAGGTCATTGGGCCGCCCGCTCAAGGACGTCCCGGACGTTTGCTAGTATGCGCTGCAGGGGCGGGGGCATCGTGGCCGCCAGGTCCATCTGCGTGAGGCGGCTCAAAACCCTGACGTGCGTGCTGGGCTTGCCGCGTCCTAGGAAGAGATATCGATACCAACGTAGCGCATCATCCGCTGTGGCGTCGTAGAAGGCCGGAGCACCGTCATCGCCAAGCACGGCTTCTCGCGGATCGCCTCTGCCGGCTGGGCCTCGCATCCCCGCGTCAAGTACCCGATAGGCCGCTGGATAGGCGGTCAGCATGGTGAAGTCCAGGTCGAGCGGGTCGGAGAAATAGACGCGGAACCTCTCCAGCCATGTTGCCCACCGGCGTAGGCCAGCGATGTCCGCTTGATTTGACGCCGCGATCTCGGCAAGGTTCTGTTCTGGGCCGCCCGGCCGCAGAATGTCCCCGAAGACTTCCTGGGGCGTGTAACCGATGCTTAGCAGCTGTTCGCACATCGTCTTGATCCGACCATAGCCGCCGCCGCTGCGTCCCCAGTCGAGGTCTAGCAGGGTGGCATACGGCACCTGGAGATCGGTTAGCAGCCGCCACAGGTGGTTGACGTGGCGACCGCCCAGCGGCACGACCGCGACGAATGACCGATCGATGGGAAAGTCCATGGCCTTGGCCAGCAGAGGTAGCACAACTTCCTCCGTGGCGCCTTCGCAGAGGATCACGTAGCGCGCAAAGTACAGCTCCGGATAGGCCCACACAGCCTCCCGGATGAACTTCGACGCGTCTTCATCGCCAGCCGGCAGGCTGATCTGCCGCACCTCCGAGCAACGGTTGTGCAGGTTTAGGCGGAAGTGCCGCACATCCGAGGGATTGACCCGAGCGAGGATGCTGGGGGAGTGGCTTGAGACGATGGCCTGGGCATTGCTGCCAGCTGCGATTTCCTGCACCTGCTTGATGATGCGGGATAGGTAGAACGGAGCCAAGTTGTTCTCAGGCTCCTCCAGCGCCACGATGGTCAGCGCCGGCAGCGGGACGCCAGCCTCGGTGAAGCCCTCCGGCGCGTCGTCGCCTGCGAGCCGAGCCTCGATGTCCAATGTCGCGGCGGCCATGGCCATGTGGAACAGCGACCGCTGTCCGTCGCTGAGGTCTTCGAGCGCCCGGTCATGCCCGTCCTCGGTGGGATGGAACACGACCTCGACGCGGCGAATGAACTCCTGCCAGCGGGTGTCGACCGGCCGGAAGATCGGCGTTGCATCGGTGCCAGCCGAATGAAGCTGCTGCCAGCGTTGGGTCACCGCGGTGCTGATGCTAGACACGGCCGCTTCAGCGGAGAACGCCTGATTGACTTCATCGCCCGCGCCAGTCAGCGAATCCTTGACCGCCTGGGACCAGTTGATCGCCCGCCAGAGCCGGCCGCGGACAAACGCTGTGACCTGCGATGCACCGTCCCTCGTCGCCGGGATGTAGATGAGCTGGATGCGGGAGCGGTCGAGCCCGCGCAGCTGCTGCAGGTCGCTCTCCTCGAAAGCGCCAAAGGTCTGGACTGCGCAGTAGGACTCTTCGATCGCGCCGTCGAGAGTGCCATCGTCTGACCACGTCGCCTGCAGCCTCAGGCGGACCTTAAGGTTACCGTTTTCCTCGGCTGCCATGTTCTTGAAGAACGCCGGCACAGCAGGGTTGTCATCGTCGGCATCAAGCTCGGGAAACGCAACGATGGCCTCAATCACCAGAGTGCGGGCTGCCGGCCGGTCGGCCTCGTCGCAGGGGACATGGAAGTCTTGCTTGCGCAGGCGCCGTTGCTCTGCCGTCACGCCGAACATGCGCTGCAATGCCTGCATTAGCGCCGTCTTGCCAGTGCCGTTGTCCCCAACAAATGCGACGAGACCGGTATCAAGGACAACCTGGGTCCGCTGAGGACCGAAGCAGCGAAAATTCTCCAGCACAACACGTTCAATGTGCATGCAATCTTCCTGGTGACAGTGTCATGAGTGCTGCCTCGCCGTGGCCCGAGCGGGACTGCAGCGTTGTGCGCCGAATCGAGGGGCCAAAGCGTAGCACACCGACCGCCATCACTGGCCTTCGAATAAAGTGGTTGAGACCGTGGTGAGTTGAGGGTGCGCCATCACCGACCGCAACCGCTTTATATCCGTCGTTTGTGGCGAGATTTGAGCGAGCCGTGGCGCTCCGTCGGTGTAAGCGCCGGTCATTTGCCTCCCTTTGGCGCGGGCCTCGACGGAACTCACTGCAAAAGCCGGGCCGACCACGTCGTCGATCTGTGACCAAACACTCCAGTAGTAGCGATAGACCGGCTAGCACATTACGGCTTCGATCGGATTGCGCAATGCCGCTATTGTGTTGGCTGTGTTGTATTTTCGCAACCAAAAAAAATTTGATTGGACACACTTGGATCGGCTCGGACGGAAATGGAAGACGTCCTTTGGTTTTCCAATTTCTTTCGTAATTGACCGCGCTCTTTCCCGCAATTAGCGTGCAAGTTCGATGCTCATACGAGCGCCGCTGCGCGTCATCTCGATCTGATCGATCCTGGCCATTAGAGGGTGATCAGCGGTAAATGCGCGGCCGGATTCGCGAGATTATGCCGAGGTCTGGCTCAATCCGGCGGGAAGTGTAACTACGATCGGTAATGTGAGGTGTTTGTAGCTGCTTATACCAAGCAGCTAGATTTTGGGAATCTGTGCTGCGATGTTGTCGTGACGAATCACTCATGGTGCGTTGCCTTGTTCGCGGCACAGGGGCTCATCGATCCGCCGCCGCGGTGCATTATACGGTGGCAGTTCGATAAGCGCGATCAGACAACGGAACAATCGATTGACATAAAAGGAGCCGCGGAAGCCTTTCAGTGTGCCGAGCCGGCGTGAGCCGTGCTCAACGCAGCCCGAAGTGATGACTTGATCAGGGGAGTTCGATACAAACTGCGACCCGCACATACAACTTACGTCCAAAACCCCACAACTTGCGACCATAGGCGCTTCCGTTCCCACCCGTAGCGGGGTGACCGGGCCTCTTATCGGATGCTGACCGGCTCAGGATGTTCCTGCCATCGGCAGGGGATGTTTCAACCGCCTGATTCGGGCATAAATTGGTATATCCCAAGGAAGGAGAATTTCGCTGGTTAGCAAAGTGGTTTTAATTATAGAGTTCGTGTGAATGGTTTAAATTGGGAGGGCAAGATTTATGGAACCTATGTAATGCTAGTGATGGTAGTAACAGCGACACAATGGCTAGCAGTGCTGCTGATAATGCATGCAAGCGCATTAAGCACATTGACTGGTCATTAACGATTTATGCTCCTGCATGGGAAGTGTATGGGGCCGTAAAGTGATAAAGACAGGCGATGGGCAGCCGATGCGTGAGCGGTGCTTGTGATGCGCTGAGCTGCTCAGCGACATAGATAGGTGAACAATGATGTCATCTGAAAACGACAACTACAACAAATGCTACGAGTACTCGGATTTGGCGCGGAACACAGCCTTGTTCGACGGCTGCGAGGATGCACCCGAGGTGCGCGGGGGATTCGGGGCTAACAGGCGTCGCCTTGTAGCCATGGAGGGCATGGCGCGCGATATCGAGCTCGACAAGCACAGCGTGGGATTCGAGATCCAGGCAGGGGAGCGTGGCAAGATCGTTGCGCCTACGGCAAGGACGGAGGCCCGTGGGTACTTCGACGCCCTCAGCGCCTTTTTGAGGCATTGCGTTCGGTCGTGGCGTTTTGTTTACAGCCCCCATGTGCAGGCGGTTATCGAGGCAATTGAGGCAGTGGGTCTGCCACTGGAATTCCAGTTCCGTAAGCCCAACACGATCGATCCTGACATGCGCAAGACGCACGCGGAGATCTTCAACGACGTGCGCAACCACGTCAGCGATATCGTTGCTTCGTTGGCGTTTGACGAGCGCCTGCGTTCGCGCGTGCGCAATGCAGAGCGTAACGAGGCAACGGGTCTAGCGATCGAGCAACAAGTGTTCGCGAACAAGTCACGCACGCTCGTGTTGATGCTGCACTTCGGCTTTCAGAGTGACTACCGACTGGACATCACCTTCGAGGAGATCCAGGCGTATCGCAAGAAGTTCTTCAACAACCGCGACAGCAACAAACTGCTGCGCGGCATCGATGACTATATCTGGAAGCTCGAAGAGGGGGATGAGTCCGGCCTACACCTGCACCTCCTGATTTTCTATAACGCAGCAGATTCGTGCCGCGACGTGTACATCGCCAAGCAGATCGGCGAGTACTGGGTGAAGCTGACGGGCGGCAAGGGCCAGTACTGGAACAGCAACGCCAACAAGGTCTTCCATCAGAAGTACGGTCACGGCGTGGGTACGGGTGCGATCAACTGGGACGAGGACGAGAAGCGCGAGGCACTGCGCGCCAACATCCGCTACATGACCAAGGCAGATCAGTTCCTGAAGATCAAGTACGGCGACAGCCACGCGTTCGGCACGAGTCGGGTCAAGGAAAAGAAAAAGGCGGGCCGTCCACGTACCGTGAAGCCGAAGCTCGATGGTGATCCCGCAGGTAGCGCGCTGGCGGATTCGTTCGATGCTGAGTCGTTCGATCAGACCGGGGTGGGCGCTAGTACGTCGCGCACCGAGTAAGTCGCTGTGGGGGCGTGCATGGCCCGTGTGCTTTGCGTGCATTGTCCGTGCACTTCCCGTGCATAATGTGTGCTCTTACTAGGCAAGGGGAGTGCAGATCGGATGGATCGCGCAAGCAAGGGACCTGCGGATATGGGGCACTCGGCCGCTTCGGCCTCGGACGGCGAACTGATTCAACGTTTGCGAGGGCGGGCGCTCGATTGCAGTCAGAAGTCCATGACGGCGCGGCTGGCGGCCGTTACCGACGAAGTGGAAGCCCTACTTGCGCGTGGGTACGATCGCTCGCAGGTGCGAGATGTTCTGGTGGAGGCAGGCTGGCGTTTCACGCCGGACAGCTTCGATTCGGCATTGACACGAGTCAGAAAACGGCGGTCAGCGAACGGCTCGAGGGCTTCCGGGGGCGGTAAGCCCGGTCCATCGGCGAACGTGGAAAACGCGGTGTTGCCCGACACTGCCGCGCCGCGCAGTCATTCGGGAGATGGCGCTTTCTCCGATGCTTTTGTGGGGCAGGAAGGCTTGGTATCGCGGCGACGCTGGAAATAGCGGCATGATTCGAGGTGGCCGGTCCGGGCGCTCATGCTTAGGCCTGCATCGGAATGACCAGGCGCCCGACACCACGATCCCAGGCATGTTGCTGACGCCTCGGCTACAACTACCACTGCCATTTGCGGGTCCTCTTCCAACAATCAGGCAGGCCCTGCTTCCCAGCAGCCGATCTGGGCTATAAGGCGGGCCTTCAAGCGCTGAGCAGAATGAACCGACCGCTCTGGGCGCGGGCGATTCAACGAGCAACGGGAATGACGTTGAGTCGCGACGAGTGTTCATGGGGTCCAATGCGTTGCCATTTTGTCAACCGGCCTGTCGAAGTGTGGCGCAGGCGCACCTAACTTTCCGAAACAACGTGTTACACTTTTCGCCACCAGATTACCTTTTCCGGGGGAAGCATGGCGGAAGGTCGTAAGCATGTTTTCATTAGCCACGTACATGAGGACGATCATAGGCTTGGACCGCTGAAGGACCTGTTGGGACGAGCAGGTATGGAGGTGCGCGACGGCTCAATCAACAGCGACAAGCCGAACGGGGCATCAAATCCCGACTACATCAAGTCAAGCATCCTCGCCCCTAGGATTGAGTGGGCATCGGTCTTTGTTGTACTCATTTCCCCTGAGACGAAGGATAGCGACTGGGTGACGTGGGAAATTGAATGCGCCCAGCGTATGGACAAGAGAATTGTCGGAGTATGGGATCACGGTGAAGCCCAGTGCGATGTACCCGAGGCACTCGACCGCTATGCAGATGCTATCGTGGGCTGGCAGGGGGAGCGAGTCAAAGACGCGATCGAGGGCAAGATAAACAATCGCGAGACACCAGATTGCGAGCCGCAGCAGGCCCGACCGCTTCCACGCTACTCCTGCTGAAGGTTGCATCGTGCGCCTCTTCTCGTATGTTGTTGCGCGTGATTTTGGATTTGCACCTAACCCATTTGGTGGAGTATGTACGCTGGCAACCTGCAAGCCTGAAATCCGCCAGCGGGCCATGGTCGGTGACTGGGTAGCCGGTATCGCTTCCGTGGCGGATTCCCGCGTTCCAAGTCTTACCTATGTCATGCGAGTAGATGAAGTGCTAACCTACGACGCATATTGGGAAGACCCACGGTTTCAGAGTAAGAAGCCATCGAGGTTTGGTAGCGTAAAGCAGCTGTTCGGCGACAACATTTATCGACGAGACGCGAGAGGGGCTTGGCTGCAAGTCGATTCTCATCATAGCCTGAACAATGGCGCCAATCCCAGAAACATCGCCAACGATACCAAGTCACTTGGTGTCCTAGTTGGTCGACGTTTTGCCTATTGGGGAAATAAGGCACTTCCAATACCGGATCGTTTTTTAGATTTCGATGGTCATACGATCCGTCTGAATCGCGGCTACAAGACCAAATTCCCCGACGAGTTCGTTCAGGCGTTTGTTGCTTGGTTTGAATCGCTTGGCGAACAAGGCTTTCTCGCTGCACCGGCTAAGTGGCAAAAACCCCAGTCGACCTGGGCAAGACCAGTCAACTAAGATGCCGGCGTCAAATGGATATCTCCCATGGCCAACGCATACGTTCAGAAACCTCCGCTAACCCTGGCTGAGTATGCAGAAAAAGCTAATCAGACAGATCGCTTCGCGGAAGTCCAAGACGGAGAGACGAAGCTTGCATTTGGCTTCTTTGGCGAAGTTGGCGGGCTTCTTGCGGCAGTCAAGAAGGTAAGCCGCGACCAACTGCGGGAGTCTGAGACTGAGGTGGCGGGGGAGGAGATAGGAGATGCCCTGTGGTATCTGTTTGCCCTTGCGACTGCGAAAAAAGTTGACCCTGTATCCGTTGGCCGGTGTTGCCTGGGATGTGTATGCAAGTACTTTGCTGATGATCCTCGCGATCGGCAGGGAATCTCCAACTTCAGGCAAATTGATGGTCTTATCGCGTCATATGGCACTGATCTGGGGGCGCGTCGCAGGGAACTCCTTGGGGATCTAGCTCGGATGGCGGGTGAAATGGTCAGTCATGGCGGCCGTCAGCTTGTCCTTGAGCAGTCGACGGTGACCGATTCGTTGGGGCAACTACTGGCGATGCTCGCGTTGTCCTGTGCGTCCTTCATGCTGAAGCTTGAAGATGTTGCCAGGGACAATCTGGTAAAGGTTTACGGTCGGTGGCCCGGTAACGAGCCTAAGTATGTGCCGCTGTTCGACAGCAAATATCCGGAACATGAGCGCTTGCCCAGGCGACTTCCGATGGAATTTGTCGAACGGGCTACCGCACGGGGCACTTATGTCGTTCAGCGGCTTCGAGGCGTATACATCGGAGACCGTCTAACGGACAACAGCAATGAACCGGATGACTACCGCTTTCATGACGTCTTCCACCTCGCTTACGCTGCACATCTGGGCTGGTCTCCAGTCATCAGGGCTCTGCTGAAGCATAAGCGAAAGTCCGATCAGCCCGTCGATGAGAACGAAGACGGTGCTAGGGCGATGATCATCGAGGAAGGCATCGCGACATGGATCTTTAATCACGCGAAGAAACGAGACTTCTACGAAGACGTGCCTGCTGGCAAGCTCGACTATGGGCTGCTCAAACAGGTCCAGAGCATGGTGAGTGGATATGAGGTTGACGCCTGCCCATTGTGGCAGTGGGAGCGTGCGATACTAGATGGCTTTCGTGTCTTCCGCGAAATGCGGAAGGAAGAACACCGCGGTGGCACTGTGATTGTGAATATGGATGATCACACGTTATCATTCGAGCCCCCTCAAGAAGCCCAATATGACTCCGAACTCATTTGTGAGAGACCTAGCAAGAATCTCGCTTGAGAACGTCTTCAACCCGTACTCGGATACGTGCCCAATTCATGATCGACATGATGGAGCGTCTACGCGCCGCAAGAACCTGCGGACCTACCTTGATGCTGCCTTCGTCCTCGGTGTCGATACCGTTTGGATGGGCCGAGATCTCGGCTATCGAGGCGGGAGGCGCACCGGCCTCGCGTTGACTGATGAATATCATCTCGGCGAACTGCAAGAGTTGTTCCCCGGCGCCGACCTATCCCGGGCAACGCGCGGTACAGCGGTGGCTGAGCGGACTGCAGCGGAGATTTGGGCCGCTATACGCAAGGTGCCTAGGCCTCCGTTGCTGTGGAACGTCTTTCCATTTCATCCCCATGAGGCTGCGAGCCCAATGACAAACCGACGGTTCACGGCACGTGAACTCAGGGTCGTGGATGAGCTGAACGCATCCTTATTCACCTGGCTTGGTGTGAAACAGATTATATCGATCGGGCAGGATGCGGCCCACTACGCGAGCCAGTTCGGTGTAGAAGTGAAAGTTGTCCGGCATCCCAGCTACGGCGGTGTTGTTGATTTTCGTCGCGGTATTGCCGAAGCGTATGGTATCGCCTACGAATGCGGCGATACCGCAGAGAGACAAGCTAGCCTGTTTTCGGTTTAGCTTTCTAGTTGACCGAAGACCTCATAGCGGTTAAGGATCCACAAGTGCCCATTTCCACTCGCCCGTTCCTGGTCGTCTATGTTGCTTGGCATCCCGCCTTTGAAGAGGGTACGGCAATAGCTAAGCGGCTCTATGACCACTACCGCCGGCAGCTTTACGAGAATGTAGCGGGTGGTACTGGGCTAAGTGTTCTGTATCGAAGTGCGCCTGATCCTTCAACGTCAGCACCCATGGCGATCGACCTTGACGAGGGAGAGACTGCTGCAATCATTGTGCTGTTTGATGAGCATCTTGCAGCGGATGCTGCTTATCTGGGATGGGTAAAGGACTTGGCTGTCCGAACCGAGACGGCGGGGCTGAGAGCCCGCATATTCCCGGTTGCCATTGACGGTGCGCTCGTTCGTACTGGTGTCATGGAGCAGGCGGTGCGTTGGGATAAATGGGGGGGGCTTGATGCAGAGCAGCGCTTGCATCGCCTGACATCAGATTTGACCTATCAATTCTGCCGGATGCTGAGATCATATCTCGAACAGCTACGCCGACCAGATGAGAATGAGGGGGCCTTGGAAAAGTACCTGAGGAAGGTACAGATCTTCCTCAGCCATTCGAAGCGCGACAATGACGGTGAGCGGATCGCACAACTCGTACGTCAAAAGCTAGTTGATGGTGGCGGGCTTGCATCCTTCTTTGATGTCAAAGACATCCCCCCTGGCATTCCCTTCGACAGAGTCATATTGAGCCAAGTGCGGGTTAGCGCAGTCGTGGCCATATATACCGACAGCTTCTCGTCGCGTGAATGGTGCCGCCGCGAAATTATTGAAGCTAAGCGGTGGAGTGTGCCGCTGGTGGTTGCCAACTGTATTTCAGATACTGACGAGCGTGGCTTTCCATATCTGGGCAACGTTCCTGTGGTTCGGATGGATCCAGCGAAGGTTGATCGCGTCGATCAAGTGATCGCACGTTTACTGGACGAAGTGTTGAAGGATTTTCTCTGGCGCTGCAAAGTCAAAGTGGTGTCCGACTGCCTTACAGAGAACGCGGTATTCCTCCCGAGACCGCCGGAGCTAATTTCCTTGGCCGTGCTTGGGGAACATAGGAGCGAAAACACGACGTTAGTCTATCCCGACCCGCCGTTAGGATCCGAGGAACAGCGACTCTTCGAGACTATCGCACCGGGAATCCGCCTGCGGACCATGACCGAATGGACGGCCCAGTCTGGAGTGTTGGAATGAGCTATCAGGAGCCTCTGAGCCAAATGACGGTTGCGATCTCTATTTCGGAGAGCGCTGATATGCCGGTATTGGGCCTCGCCGAGGAGCACTTGCGCGACGCAATGGCAGAAGTAGCACGCCATCTACTGGCAATGGGCGCGCGCCTTGCCTATGGCGGAGATTTGAGGGATCAGGGCTTCACGGAATTGCTCCTCGAGTTGGTTGCTCGCCATCGTCGGGATGCCGACATAGGTGACCATCGTGCTGGTGTAGTGAATTACTTGTCGTGGCCGGTACACTGCAGCATGCCGGCCGAAGCGATACAAGAGCGGGCCAGCAATCTCGCTGGCTTGGCAGAATTTCATTGCTTGGACGTACAAGGTAACGAGATTGCGTTGGCGACGCGTGAGGCGGCACCTGTTCATGCGGCTACTGAGGACGAATGGTCCACCGGGTTAAGTGCTATGCGCCGCAAGATGACAGATGTCAGTAACGCGCGAATTGTGTTGGGTGGCCGCGTTGACGGGTTCAAAGGGCGAATGCCTGGCATTGGTGAGGAGGCACTTTGCAGCTTGGAGGCTGGCAAGCCCCTTTTCATACTAGGGGGCTTCGGAGGCTGTGCTCGCGACATCGCGGAAGATCTTGGCCTAGTAGCACCTCGACAACAGTCCCCATTTCAATGGGCGGAGCGCGCCAGGTTTGCCGCCTTTGGCCCGGAGAGACTTCAGAATGGCCTTACAACTGAAGAGAACGCAATTCTCGCTAGAACAGTTCATGTTGACGAGGCTGTCACGCTACTCTTGAGAGGCCTTTTTCGGAGGGTAGAGCTGGGGCAAGACGGGGGAAACTGACCGCTTCATTTCTCGGGCGAACCGCGCCACCCTCAAAGGAGCGTCGCTGTCCACTGACGATTAGCATCGGCGGTAACTAGCGACACCGAGCTTTGGCTTGTCCGCTTGAATTCCGATTCCGGACACTGACCTTAGCGGCTGGCTGTCCGGGGTGGGTCCGTTGGGGGAACCTCAGTCCATTCGGTAGAACGGCAAAAAAATCCAAAAAAGAATGGGCCGTAATCTTGCCCTTTACCCCGCCAAAAGCGGGGTAAAGGGCATGGGAACCTGGCGACGCGGAGCAGGATGGATGTCTTTACCGCAAATGTTTGTCCTGCTGACAAGCACTTACAGGTTTCAGTCGGGCCGCGTAGCGCCCTAGTATGGCCGCGAATATGCAGGCGCACGCTGCCTTCCCGCTTGGGCGATCTGTACTCAGACGGGGTGCTTACCTGCACGGCATGATGCTTCCCACTGCTGGTGCAATTCCTCCGGCGGAAAGGCGCTGTGTCCTGGCACCGTCCGATAGGCGTCGTCCCATTCGTTCACGCACGCACCGAAGCTCGATCCATCAGTGCCGACTTCAATGCCGTTGGCGTAAGTCTTATCGGCCGTTAGTGCACCGTTTGCGTCCCATTCCTTGTATGGCCCGTTGAGCTTGCCTTGTGCGTAGGTCGCCTTGATCGTGACCTGCTTGCCATCGGGTGCGTAGTGGAGGACTTCACCTTCGTACTTGCCGTCCACGAACGTTGCGCGCTTGACGAGCGCACCGGTATTCGCGTCGAACCCTTCTTCGGTGCCGGAGGGGACGCCGTCGTCCCAGGGAAAGGTGTGAATGCGCTTGTGGTTGATCCAGCTATAGACCTGCTGGCTACCGTCTGGCTGCCCTTTTCGGAAGGTCACCTCCATGAGCAGACCGTTGTTGCTCTTCCCACCATAGAGGTGCAATGAGTCGTCCAGTGCGCCATGTTTGAACGACATTTCGATTCGAACGATTTCGGATTGAGGCTCCTTGCAAACGGCTTTGCCGTCAGGCAGGCCGTCCCGAATTTGCGCGTTGCATAACGCTCCAGCTAGCAGTGCCGCGGCGCCTGATTCGCGAAGCACTGACCGTGCATTGCCGTCGTCCGCGGAAATGGCGTCGGAAAGAGCAATGCCGGCAAGCTTGCTTGCCAGCTGGAAACCCGATTGCGCTGTCAGCAGGACTCTGGCCGGGACGTTTGTCAGGCCTCCGGAGAACGGCTCGTTCGCATTGCCCGCATAGACCTTACCGTTGGCGATCGTCGCATTGCGAGAGTCCAGGATCCCGTTCTTGCCACAGGCCGATACGAGCAGCACCGGTGCGACAGCCAGAATTGTTAGACAGTGATGAAGTTTCATGATGTAGAAAATGGAAAGGTTGAACGTGGACGAAATTGGGTGCGTAGGGGAGCGCCCGCGCACCCACCGATATGAAAAAGCCGGCATCCCAATTTGGAATGCCGGCCTCGCTTCTGCCGCGAAACACACTTGCACCTGGCATGGCGTAGGCCACGCCGGTTACCGGGTGGAACCGGCCGGGACGTTTACCAGGTGGTCGCCAGCGCCTGCTTGACGACTTCAATGAGTTGGTCGAAAGCGGGCTGCTTGAGCAGCGCCGTCGACGTCTCGACGCCGGCTGGGACCAGAAGGCCGTAGCGCAGATGGCCGTTGTGAAGGGCGATCACGAACTTCGCCCCCAACTGCAGCACGTCGCGATAGCTCTGATCTCTGTCGTACCGAGCGTCCAGCATCCCCGGCATCCCGTACGACGCCGAGTCTGCGTACGCAGCGATGTCTCCGTACTTGACGTTGAGGACCATGACGTTCTGATTGCGCGCGTACAGTGACCAGCTGACCTTGTTGCTGTCGAGCAGGGTCTTGCTGGCGTCACGACCGTCATACACGACCAGTTGACCGTTCGGCCCGAAGCGCAGGTAACCGAGCCCCGGTAGCAAAAACGGCACCGGTGGCGCGGTCAGTACGTCAAGCACCGACGTGTACTGGTTGGTCGGCGTGCCCAGTAGCGGGCATTGCTGCACGCCGTCTTCGACCATCGGATTGGGGCTGCCACATTGGCTCGAAGCCGGTATCGTCACCATGTCCCTGTCTTCGGAGCGGATCACGGCATAACCCGTGGTGCTACCACCAAATCCACCGGTCATTGCGGCAAGCATGTCGCCAGAGGTGGATGGAGGCATGACATTGACGAACGCCTTGCTGTCTAGCACCGCGCGGCGGAACTCCAGCCTAGTACCAATCCCGGTATTGGCATCCGTACCGGTGATGACGTTGCCTTGGGTCGCCAGCACGTTGTAGGCGCCGTCCAGCACTGCTGCCGGGATGAATGCCGACCAATTGCCATCGGCTTTGAGGGCGTAGGCACCGTAAATCCCGCCCAGCGCTCTGGCGCCGGTTGGCGAGGGGATCCAGCCTGACGCTTGCAGACTGAGTTCCTCCATGCTCGCCTGCAGCCCTTGGCCGTTACGGGTCCAGGCCTGCCGGACGAGCACAGGCTTGGGCGGCGTGCTAGTAAAGTCCCCGAGAGTGCCGGCGTACGTGTACAGCGGTTCGGCCAACAGCGCCTGGGCATCGACGTCGGCGGTATAGACTGGCTTGGCGCGCGCTGCGTCGACATCAGCCTGCGTGACGGGAGTCACACCACCCTTGGTCACGATGGCATTCATCACCGCCCGCACCGTGTCGGTGTCGCCACGGTCGGCCTTTGCGAATTCCACCACCTTATCCACGACTTGGGCCGCGAATGCGCTGGTGTTGCTGTCGCCATTCGCAATATAGTCGTCCTTAAGGTTGACCTTGCCGCCCAGCAGCGACGCCACCGCCTGCTCGGCCGCGGCCTGGCTCTTACCGCTCTGCACCTGGGCTTGCACCATGGTGGTAATCGGGGTCACGTGCTGGCCGGTCATGCCATCGACCACCGTGGACAGAACGAATCCAGCCGGGAAGCTAAAACCGGGGCGGGATTTGTCTTTCGTATTCGTGTCGACCACAACCAACAACGTCTTACCGATTGCAGCAGCATCTGCCACCAGGCCGAAGCCGCCGCTCTCGTCCGTGGTGGTGCTCGGCTCGCCCGCGTCGCAGCTTCCGCTGGCGTCGACATCAAGACAGACCTTAGCGCCAACTAGATAGCCGTCGATGGCTTTGCCAGTCAGGTTCGGAGTGGGCTGCGTCGGGCCGGCAGGTGTGCTCGGATTGGTAGCCGAGTCACTACCGCCCCCGCCACAGGCGGACAACAGTGACGCGCTCATGGCAGCCGCCGTCAAGAGGCCCGTTGCGCTAAGACGCCGGTCGCCTTGGATTTTCACTTTCAGAGATTTGGGCATATGTGTGATGTTCCTGTCTTCGCCCGCGGCGAATTGTGGGTTGTATAACCTTGTTGTTTGCGGCGCGCCCTCCTTGGATTTTGTTGTGTCTACTCTACAAAAAAGGGCAAAAGAAAATTTCCCCAATGGGGCATATCGGCATGTTAGCGGCGGATTGTAGAGTAAACACATCGTGAAGTGACGTATTTACAGCGTCGTGAATCAGTCTTCAGGTGGGCATCCTGCACGCCATGACTGTCAATCGCTCCGACTCCTCCTCTGTCCGTCCGGCCCCGATTTCGGTGGCGTTGGGCAAACGCATCAAGCAGTGCCGGCATGCCGCCGACAAGTCGCAGGAAACGTTGGCTTTCGAGGCGCAGGTCGACCGCACCTACATCTCAGCCATCGAGCGCGGCGTGGCCAACCCGTCCGTAGAGACATTGGCAGACATTTGCCATGCGATCGGGATCAGCCTGGCGGAACTGTTCGCGCCAATGACGCAGATCCCGCGTGCGCCAAGCGGCGAGCGCAGGGCAAATACCGCGACACCCCCCGAGATCAAGCGCAGCCGGCTGCGGTAGCTACGTCGCCCCGCCCGACCGCCGGATCGAGATGGCGCCCTCGATCGCGATAGGGCACCTTCCACCAGCGGTGACATAGGCCGGCCGACTGCCCGGCTTGGCGAACTCCAGACGTGCATTGGAGGCGGCAAGCCCTGGTTCCGCCTCGGCCGGGTCAAGCAGCAACAAGGGCATGGGGCGAGAAGCCTTGAGCGCGCCGTCGCCCCTCGACCCCGACCGCCAGCGCGGCGTGCGCCGGTTGCGGATGCTGGCTGCGCCAGCCGACGACTACCGGCCAGCCCCTCGCCAGTTCCCGTGCACAGAAGCACAACACCGCCGCCGGTCTTCCCTCGGCCGTGACCGGACGCACGCCGATATTCAACTCCCAGATGAAGCTCGCCAACTCGGACAGCGTCTGACCATGCAGGTATTGGGGCCAGGCGCGATCCCAGAACGTGGCCTCGGGACCGTCTGCATGCCGCCAGACTTGGACCGGATTGGATAGCTTGCCCAGCAGCGCGAGTGCCATGGCAGTGCAATGCAACGTGCTGCCGCCAGCCCAGTCTCCTTGTCGGCTGAAAAGTGGTGCGCCGGAATCCGCCAAGGCAAGCTGCTGGCCCAGGCGCAAGCCCGGATGCAGTTTCTGGATCAGCACGTCCATCAGTATTCGTCCGGCAGTAGCACAGTGGTTGCCGAGCGGTCCCACTCGGTAATGATCCAGACCTTTTGCCCGTTGGGCAGCAGGTAACAGGAAAGCACGCGATGATGGGCAAGGACCGCCAGGCTGTTTTGCAGGCGATTCTCAGCGGACACGTCGCCCCAGGCGCCGCGGGCGTGCCGGTTCAACAGCAGGTAGATCGACACTTCCGTAGCCAGTAAGGCGTCGACTGCACCGGGTGTTGCCAGCAGACGGCCGAGCGGCAGGCGCGGCACGGTCGGCGGGGGCACATGGGAATTCGTCATGATGTTCTCCAGGTTAAGGGACGAGCGAAGGCCTTCGGAGAGACCGAATGCGGGCATGTCAAATGGGAAAGAAATGAGAGGCAGCCGGGCGGGATGCCCGGTTTATGCCGCCAGGCTGACTGCAGCGAGTTGGCGGCGCAGCGCCGTGGCTCGTGCCTGAGAGCAGCCGAGGTGGCGGCGGATGTCGGCCACGGTCGGGCGCACGCGACCGGCCGCGACGTCCTGCACGAGCCGCGTCACGTCGGCATCGGATGACTCCACGCCGGGTAACGGTGAGCCTGGCTGGCTTGCTGGACTGTGACTATCGGTGACGACCGCGTGACTCACCGGCGTCGGCGTGTGACTCGGCGCGACGGATGCCCGGCGATGAGTCGGCGGACGCGGCAGCAGCGCGACTGTCCACAGTAGGCAGGCCACTCCTTCCAGTATTGCCGCGAATGCCAGGCTGGACAGCAGATCGATGCGCGTGGCAGTCGTGCCGAAAAACGCGGTCAGTCGCGCCGTGACAGGATCGGTCGTCAGGGCGTCACGCAGGGCAGTTGCTCGGTCGTCCGCAGCTTGCCGACGCCTGACCTCGTCGGCTTCAGCATTCAGCGCTTCGAGTCTGGCGGCGAGCGTCGCACGACGGGCCTCCAGTCCCGCACAGTCGCGCGCACAACGCAGGGAGGTCGCGAGCGCAAGCTGCCGTGTGACGCTCGCCCGGTCGGTCATGACGACTGTCAGACTGCGGCCGGCCGGAACTGGAGCCGCACCCGGTGCCACGGCCGCGGCCCGTATCTCCCCCGCATGCCGCTGGGCTAGAAGGAAGAACGTCGCATGGCCGTAACAAGCTGCCGTCAGGCATGTGACCCACAGCACGGCGGCTACCGCGCGCATGAGAGGCGGCGAATCCCGAACCAACGAAGGCAGCAGGTGTGTGCTGACGACCAGCACAATGCCGATCGTCATCCACACAAGCCGCTCCGAAAGCGCGCCCCCACGCTGCCAGCCGGCCAGGGCAGAAAGGCAGATCGCGGTGACCGTCGTGCCCACTGCGAGCAGTAGCACCCAGTGAGACGGCCGGTTCATGCAGCCGCCCCGCCCAGCAGCGCCGCCTTGCGCTCAAGCTTGTGGCGCAGCGTGGGCGGACCGGCTGCTTCGGATTGCCCGGAGTCGCCTGGCTCCGGACCGCGGCATGATGCTTCGGGATAGAACTCCTCCGCGACTGCCGTTGCCTCTTCCGGGCTATCCTCGAAGGCCCCGTTCGCAAAGCCAAGGCGGGCCGCCGCGTCCAAGGCCACCTGGTCGAACCCGGCTGCTTTGCGTCGGGCGTCCAGCTCCCGCGCCTGTGTCAGCGTCTCCTCCAGCGTACTGCCCGACCGGACCCCAAGGTCGACGTAATAGATGGCCGACCTGTAGCTCTGCGTGGTGGACTTGCCGCGCAGCTTCAGTTCCAGCGGCAGGCAAGCCAGCAGGTTGCCCGACACGGCACTGAAGTAGTGCAGCCTTGCCGCGAGCGTCCGAATGGAATTGTAGGACGTGGTGCGAAAGATGAACGAGCCCATCTCGTCCTCGTCGCCGATGATCACGTTCAGCCGCCCATACGGCTTGCAGCCGCCGTGGCCGCCGAATTGGCAGCCGTCAGGCGACGGGCAGGGCAGACTGACGATGCCATCCCGTTCAATGCGCCGGCACTGCTCCCCGTTTCCGACGCAGGCGGGTCGCCCGGTTTCCCGGTCGAACAGGCAATATTCAGCGCGCAGATTCAGGTTTGGATCATTAAAGAGCAGGCGTATCGGGATCGTGCGCAGTTTGCCGGACGTCGCCTTGCGCAGCGATTCGTTGAGCGGGTGTAGCATCCAACCGTCACGGCTCTGCACCTGGGTGGTTAGCGTGAACTGATCGTCTTTCTCCGGTAGACGCTTGCCGTTCTTCTCGACCACACGGCCGATGGAGATGCGCCCGATGACGGGCGGTGTGATGGCGAATCCTTTGATCATGGGTTGTCCTCTTGTGCGTGAATCAGAAATCGGCGCGAGCCGGGCTTGGTGGTGGCGTATGGCGCCTGAAGTTCCGGGTGGTCGGCCAGCAACCGCTTCAAGTCGATGCCCGAACCGTCCTTGCTACGTTTGAAGGTGACTTCCCCTGTCTCGAAGAGCGCTCGGGAAGCTTCTCCCATCGCCTGCTGGATCGTCTGCTTGAGGCGAGCCTCCTGCTGTTCGCGCATGGCGATATCGGCTCGCACCGCTACCAGGTCTGCGAAGGTGGCGCTCAATTGCCGGTCTTGAATGAAATCCACGGTCTGGCCGCTGTCCTGGGGATACAGACAGCGCAGCGCAGCGTCGGCCGATTCCGAGCCGTCCGCTGGCGGGGGCGTGTCGGTAGTGACATAGGTCCAGAATTTGGCTTCCAGCATGATCAACTGGCCGATCAATGCCTCGTCCCGTGAAATTCGATGCACGGCCAGTTGGTGGCCGCACAGCAGCACAGCGACGTCGGCCGCCTGTTTGCCAGTGACCGCCAACTGGTGCTGTACCTGCAATTGCACATACTCCGGCACGCCGTCGCGCCACAGACGTGCCCCGAACTCGCCCGCCGTCTTGCATTCGAGGATCTGCACATCCGGTTCCGCGATGACCTCCCGGTCCAGATTGGCGAGCATGAAAGGCACCGTGGGATGGCGCAGCACGGCGTTAACCTTGCGCACCCGGCGCCCGGTCTGCTGTGTGTACGCCGCTGCCACGATGGGCTCCAGCAGCGTGCCCCAATAGACGGGCTCTGTGGTGTCCATGGGGTCGGGCTTGACCAGGCCGGCGTCACGCCCAGTCTTCTCCAGCCATAGTTCCAATTGGCTCTGATAAGGGTTGAGACCAACTGCTGCGGCGGCATCTGAGCCGCCGATGCCGGTCTTGCGCACGGCCAGCCAGTCGTTACGGCTCAATCCCTTGGTGTCCACGAGGCGCAGCGCCGGACGATTCCGGATGCGCTCGGTCGTTAGCGTCTGAGACATACCTACCTCCTGAATAGAAAACGCCCGGCGGGATATCCCGGCCGGGCGGCTATGACGTAGAAGCGGCAGAACGATCATGCGACGAGCTTCATCGCCTCGTCCCACGCCTTCTGCTTGAGCGATGCGCCTGCACCAAACCAGGCCGCGTCGCGACGGTGGTCATCGCTGCGTGCCCGGCGGTGGTGATCGACGAACTCGGTGATGCTGTTGACGAGGCCCCAGGCTGTCCCGTCCGCCGAGGCCAGCAACGCGCCTTTGCCGCGTCCGGTATAGAGTTGTTGCACGGTCTTAATGGCGCTGTCGTTGAGGGTAGCAGTGGGCCGATCCGTGACATTTCCCGTGGGATAGGTCAGCACGCGCTGGAAGAATGCTTCGGCGGCGTCGTCCTTGACCCGGTATTCGGCGAGCGCCTTCATGCGGGCCATGAATCCGTCCCACGACGAGATGGCAATGCCGAGCTGGCGCTTCACCGCCTGAGCATCGAACTGGCTGCGGTGCGGCACCTTGACCGCGCCCGCACTGTCGCCTAGCGCAATGGATAGCGTGTTGTTGCAGACCACCCGCACCGACGTGAACTGCGCGGTAGTGGCGAGCGTCCCATCGCAGGCGGTGGCGAGGAGCAGGTAGCCGTTCACCTTGTCGCGGCCCTTGAGCGTGGCGCTCTGGCCGGTCCTCGCGAGCGCCCAGAGCTTGCGGCCTTCCTTGAGTACACCCGCAGTCTCCAGTTCGTAGCCACCGACCTCGGTCAGATCGCGGTAAAACTCCAAGATCTCTGCGGGCTGCACAACCTGATAGCGCGACGAGACGACCGACAACGGTGTCTTGGTGTCCGAGCGGTACAGCACCTTCTGTTCAGGGAAGGCGTGGATGGCCCCCAGGCCAGCGTTGCCAGACACAAAGCGGACTTCGGACTCTTCAATACGCCAGTTCATGCCGGCGCGTTCGGCCCAGATTTCGAGGGGTTGATGGGGGGCGAGCTGGTTGCCCAGTCCGTGCCAAGGGGTGGCGTTGACATAAGCCATTGATTGGACGAGATGCATGGTGAATCCTTTCTGCCCGAAACAAGGGCATAACGCCCGGACAATGCCGGGCAAGATCGATGGGAATTGGGTAACAGGGAAACTGCGAGACAGGGGGAGAACGGCGTGGGTTGCCAACATGGCGAACCACAGCGCCTCGGGTTACTGGGCCGGAGCAGGGGCGGTAAAGGTGTAATGGCAATCGAGGCACTGGCGGTTGCCGAGGATGCTCTCGTCAAGCGCTTCGCCTACGGCCGAGCCCGCTGCACAACCGGCCGCACCGCCGAAAAGGCCGCCCATCAGCGCGCCGGCCAAGCCGCCAAGCAACGCGCCAGCTGGGCCGGCCAGTGCGCCTACGGTTGCGCCGGCTTCCGCGCCGGACAGGATGGCTGCGGCACCGCTGGCGGCGCCTGCGACTGCGCCGATGGCGCTGCCCGCCTTCTTGCCAAGCTCGCGGGCTTCGATGCGGGTGGAGCCGCATTGGGGGCAGATAGAGGATGTCATCTGGAATGTCTTCCTTGCAAAATTGAATGGTTGAGTGCCGCCCTCCGATCGAGCCGGATGCGGTGCTGGGGAACGACAAGGGGAAGACTGGGGACGCGGAATGCGTCGGAGAACAACTGGGGTGCTAACGCGCTTCAGAAGCGAGCGCGTTCGGGTAGTGCATGGCGAGGATCTGGTTCATCTCGTCTACCAGATCCAGCCGTTTGAAGGTCAGGTGCCCATTGCCGTTGCGGAACCAGCGCACGTGCAGGTAGTCGTTTTGCGCTTCGGTGAGGCGGGCACGCCATGCCTCGGTGATGAGGTGATAGGCACCGTGTCGGTGATCTGCCTCGGGCTGACCGTCCAGTACGCGCATGACGCGCAGCAGATCGTCCAGCTCGTCGGTGATGCGATGGTTGGGCGAGCCGTGACTGAACAGGTAGGTGACAATAAGGCGCTTGCCGAACCGGAACGGCTGGTTGGTCTTGTAATCCCACGATAGTCGTTGAAAACACGCTATCACGCCGCGCTCGAACATCTCGCCGCTCGCCCGATAGAGCTGGCTGAACGTGGCTTCGATGTTGGCGGCGGTCAGCTCGGGCACATCGCCCTCTGCAATCTGCCGATTCCACTGCTCGCGGGCGCGAGCGTCCATGAAAGTGCGCAGGCCCGATTCGGCCAGCAGGTACTGCCAGCCCTGCGTGTCGATCGTTCGCAGGATCGCCTGCTCCGCGTCGGCGCGGTTGGCATACTCGCCGGTCACAACCGGCGTGCCGCGCCGCGAATGGCTGTTGTCGATCACGAGCCTCGGAAAGCCCAGGTGGGCAAGGCGGGCGATCCGTTCGGCTTCCGCCAGCAGGTCAAGTGAGGCGCGGACGCGCTCGACAACGGATAGGCGTTGATTGGCGAGGTTCTCGATGCTGATGCTTTTAACAAGGTCGGTAGGGGTGTCCATGAGCCTCCTGCGAAGGGGCGAGAGAAAGTTTCGGGGGGCGATCCGGGCGGCCCAACGTGATGCCCGGCGTGGCGCCTGAAGCGGGATGGGCACGGATTTGGCCAAGCTGAGGCGGCCGGGACGGGACCGGATCTTGATGAGCGGCGGCGGTAACGGGCCGCGCTCAGGTGGGTTATATGTGATTGAAACTTTCTGAATCCCTGTCGCGGGAGAGCGGCAAGTCTTCCGAAGACGCAGAACGACAAGGAAGGCGTGCGCTCATGCGGCTGTGCTGGGTGTCGATGGCGGTGCAGGAGGCTGAAATATCCCCGCCACACAAAGTAAAATGACTGGCGGAATCCCGATTCAGTGGCGAACTCGCCACTTCGCATCGATCAGCAAGGGCACACGAACCTCGGACAAAACACCGCCTGCCCGACGTCACTCTGGGCAGACGAACAAGCATAAATTTAGGAATTCACATATGCCTTTGACGCTGCCACAACTGGAACGTCACCTGTTCAAAGCCGCCGACATCCTGCGCGGCAAGATGGATGCCTCCGAGTTCAAGGAATACATTTTTGGGATGTTGTTCCTCAAGCGCTGTTCTGATGTGTTCGACCAGCGCCGGGAGGAAGTCATCCGTCTCGAAATGGAGGCCGGCAAAAGCCAGGTAGAGGCTCGCCAGTCTGCCGAACTCTCTCGTTGGTACATCAAGGAGGACTCCTTCTGGGTCCCGCCCCAGTCGCGCTACGATTACCTGTTGAACGATGCGCACCAGAATGTCGGCGACTATCTGAATAAGGCGCTGACCGGCATAGAGACGGCAAATACTAGTCTGTACGAGGTGCTGGAGCACATCGACTTCACCCGCAAGGTAGGCCAGAGCAAGATCCCCGATATCAAGCTGAGGCAGCTTATTACGCACTTCGGCAAGCTTCGGCTGCGCAATGAGGACTTTGAGTTTCCCGATTTGCTCGGTGCGGCGTACGAATACCTGATCGGCGAATTCGCCGATTCTGCCGGCAAGAAAGGCGGTGAGTTCTACACACCCCGTTCGGTTGTGCGGATGATGGTCCGGCTCGTCAAGCCGGAGCTAAAGCACGACATCTTCGATCCATGCTGCGGTTCAGCTGGCATGCTGATTGCCGCCAAGGAATACATCGACGAGCATGGAGAGGATGGGCGTAAGGCCAACCTGTTCGGGCAGGAGTTCAACGGTACGGTATGGTCTATCGCCAAGATGAATATGCTGCTGCACGGCATCAGCACCGCAGACCTCCGTAACGACGACACGCTGGCTGAGCCGCAACACGTTGAAGGCGGGGAGTTGATGCACTTCGACCGTGTAATCACTAACCCCCCTTTTTCGCTGCCTTGGGGAAATACCGAGAAGAATCCGGACGGTACGCCAGCGTGGGCGCCGAAATTCCCTGATCGGTTCAAATACGGGCAGGTTCCTCTAGGCGCCAAGAAGGCGGATCTCATGTTCTTGCAGCACATGCTCGCCGTGACTCGCGACGGCGGCGTAGTCGCGACCGTTATGCCGCATGGTGTGCTATTCCGGGGAGGGGAAGAAAGGACCATCCGCGCCCGTATCCTCGAAGAGGATCTTGTCGAGGCGGTGATCGGCGTTGCCCCGAACCTGTTCTATGGCACTGGTATCCCTGCCTGTATCCTGGTGTTGCGCCAACGCGATCAGAATGGCGCCCAGCGCATCAGTGGAAAGCCGGCTGAGAGGCAGGGAAAAGTGTTGTTCATCAACGCCGATCGTGAGTTCTTCGAGGGCCGGGCGCAAAACTATCTGCTGCCCGAGCACATCGAGAAGATCGTCACCACCTTCGATGAATTCAAGGCTGTGCCCGGATTTTCAGCTATCGTGGACATCGCGACACTGCGTGCCAACGACTATAACCTCAACATCCGCCGTTATGCCGACAATGCGCCGCATCCCGAGCCGCATGACGTGCGTGCCCACTTGGTCGGCGGCGTGCCCAAGTCCGAGGTGCATGCGCAAAGCATGGCGAGGCTTTTCGAGGCGCAAGGCCTGGACCCGATGGACCTGCTCGTCGAGCATGATGACCGTTACTATCACTTCAGTCCCGCCTTGACCCGCCAGCAGGATATCCAGCCGGCCATTGCGGGCAATGCCGGTCTTAAGGCGAAAGAGGCTGCAATACGCAATGCGTTCGAACAATGGTGGCAATCCCATAGCGCGCGCATTACCGCGCTAGCGGGTCAGATAGAGAACCCAGCCAGCCTTGTGGCCCTGCGCAGCGATCTGCTTGCGAGCTTCAGCGAGACGCTGGAGGCGATTGGCTTGCTCGATCCATTTCAGGTGCGCGGCATCATCGCTGGCTTCTGGTACCACACCAAGTACGACTTCCTGACGCTGATGGCGCGTGATGCCAAGGGCGTGGCGGACGCCTGGCGGACCAGCATCATTACCGCGCTGGAGGACAAGGCGACCAAGGAAAGTCCGCTGGAGCACAAGCTGGTCAAGTTTCTGATGGGTGACTTCGTCGGTGCCATCACTGAGTTGGAGGCGAAGAGGGTGGAACTTGACGCTCAGATCAAAGCGGCCAGCCCCAAAGGCGCCGATGACGAGGAGGGCGACGGAGCGTCGGTGAATGCTGTCGATGAGGTGGACGAGGAAAACGCCGTGGACGAGGCCCAGCTCAAGGCGTGGAAGAAGGAGCTGGCGGTGGTGAAGAAGCATCTCAAGGCAAAGATGGAAAGCTTCACCATCCATCTCGACGCTGCAGTTGACGGTCTCACACCGGAGGCCGCTGCCTCGCTGCTGCTGACCATCCTGCACAACGACATGCAAGCGATTATTGAGCGCTATATCGTGGCGCACCGCAAGCAGATCGTTGCCGCCTTTGAGAACTGGTGGAACAAGTACCGCGTGACGCTTAATGAAATCGAAGAAAACCGCAACGCGGCAGCGAAGGCGTTGGAGGGATTTCTGAAGGAACTTAAGTATGTCTGATCAGACTACGATGCAGTCGTTGCACGTGTACGAACGTTTCCTTCAGCACCTGCCATTGGGTTGGGAACGCAAAGAAATTCGGCAGCTCGGTACGGTCGTAGGTGGCGGAACACCCTCCCGCAATGTTCCATCGTTCTGGCGTGGAACCATACCGTGGGTGACTCCGGGAGAGGTGAGCGGGAACGCAACCAAGTACCTTCACGACACCAACGAGCACATCAGCTCCACAGGGCTAGCAAGCAGCGGAGCCAACCTGCTGCCAACTGGGGCGCTGATGGTGACGACTCGCGCCACGCTTGGCGCACGGGTCATCAATACCGTGCCAATGGCGACCAACCAGGGCTTCAAGTCCATCGTCTTCCAACAGCCAGCTGATTCGGATTTCTACTTTCATCTCTTCGAGAAAGTGCTACCGGAACTAGTGCGACGCGCTTCCGGCACGACCTTCCTCGAAATCTCCGGCTCGGAGTTCGGGTCTATTGAGGTGCCGATGCCGGCCCCAGCCGAAAAGCGACTTATTGCCGAAATCCTCGATACTCTCGATACCGCTATCCATGAAACGGAGGCGATCATCGCGAAGCTCAAGGCGGTCAAGCAGGGTCTGCTCTACGATCTGCTGACGCGAGGCATTGACACCAACGGCGAACTGCGCCCACCGCAAGCCGAAGCGCCCCATCACTACAAGGAGTCGGCGCTGGGCTGGATTCCAAAGGGGTGGAGCGTCGAGCGCATTAGTGGTGTGTGTTGCGCCATTGTGGATTGCCCTCACTCGACACCGGATTTTCGGGATGATGGAGTGTTGGTTGCTCGCACGATGCACATAAAGGACGGCACATTTCTGGAAGCGTCAGCTTCCAGAGTCTCAGAACGTGAGTATTGCGAGCGCATACTCCGGCTTGAGCCTGCGCCAGGAGACGTGATTTTCACGCGTGAAGCCCCCGTCGGCGAGGCATTCGTTATCCCCAACGGGATGAGGATTTGTCTCGGCCAGCGTGTAATGCTGCTTCGCCCTAAGCAGGGAAGATTGATTGCTGAGTTCCTTCTTGCGCAGATTTATTCCGGGGCAGTGAAGGACAGGATCGCGACTTTGACTTCGGGTACCACTAACCCACATCTCAATGTTGCAGAAGTTAAGGAATTTGAGATTCCGCTGCCGCCCTTGGAGGAACAACAACTCATTGCTGACCGAGTTTCAAGTCTCGAAAGCCGTATCCGGCGTGAGATGCTTGAAAGGGAGAAGCTAATAGCGAGTAAGTCCGGCCTGATGGACGACCTCCTCACTGGCCGTGTCCGCGTCACGCCCTTGCTAAAGACACAACAAGTGCAGCACGAGACGGAAGAGGTTGCCTGATGGGCTGGGAACTGGAGGACGTCGAAAAGCCTTTCGTCGCCCAGCTCGTCGCACAGGGCTGGACGCATGTCGAAGGCAGCCTTGACGATCCGGGCGCCACGGGCCGATCAAGCTTTTCCGATGTCATCCAGGACGGCGTGCTGCGCGAGCGGCTGCGGGTGCTGAACCCTGGGCCTGATAGTGGACCCTGGCTGGACGACGGGCGACTGTCCGAAGCGGTGGCCGCAGTTACCCGGCCCGGTGTGCACAAGCTGATGGAGGTCAATGAGAAGCTCGCCGAGCTCATGATCAAGGGCATCACCGTCGAGGGCTTGCCCGGCTGGGACGGCGGGCGCGGACAGACAATCCGTTTTATAGATTGGGACGTACCTGCCAATAACCGCTTCACGGTGGTCAACCAATACCGGGTGGATTGCCCGCCTGGCTTCAGCTCGGCCAAGGCCTTCATCGTGCCAGACCTTGTGTTGCTGGTGAACGGCCTGCCTCTGGTGGTTGTGGAATGCAAGAGCCCATCTATAGCCGAGCCGCTGACCGAGGCGATCGATCAATTGCGCCGCTACAGCAATCAGCGCAAGGTCGCCTTCGAGGTCGATGACAGCGAGGGCAATGAGGCGTTGTTCGCAACCAACCAGCTCTTGATCGCAACCTGTTTCGATGAAGCCCGGTTCGGCTGCGTGGGCGCCGCCTTCGAGCATTACGTGCAGTGGAAGACTGTGATTGGCCCGGACGGTTCAGGCAGTGAAATTGATACCGCACGGGCGCTCGGAAAGCACATGCTTTCCGAGCAAGAACGCCTAATTGCGGGCTTACTCACCCCTGCCCATCTGCTTGATGTGGTAAAGAACTTCACGCTGTTCATGCAGGCCGGCGGGCAGACAATCAAGACGGTCTGCCGTTACCAACAGTACCGCGCCGTGAACCGCGCGCTCGCGCGGCTCAAGAACGGCCCGACCCGGTTGCAGCACGGCGATCACGATCAGCGTGGAGGCATCATCTGGCATACGCAGGGCTCGGGAAAATCACTCACCATGGTGTTCCTGGTGCGCAAGATGCGCGCCGATCGAGATCTGCGCCGCTTCAAGATTATCGTCGTCACCGACCGCAAGGATCTTCAAAGCCAGCTGTCCGTCACCGCCACGCTGACCGGCGAAACAGTTGAGGTGGCAGAAAGCACAGATGGGGTGAAGGCACTCGCCCGGCGCCGTGGTCCAGCGCTCGTTTTCGCCACCATCCAGAAGTACCGAAATGGCGAATTGCAGGGCGATTCGCGCGAGTCTGCGGACGATTTGTCTAAGGTGGAGGAGCTGAAGCCCGTCTACAAGTCGGGAGCGAATTTCGAGGTCCTAAACGAGGACGAGGCCATCCTTGTGCTAGTTGATGAGGCGCACCGCACCCAGGCCGGCGATCTCCACGCGAGCCTGCTGGCGGGACTGCCAAATTGCGCGCGGATCGGCTTCACTGGAACCCCGATCGTCATGGGCGAGAAGAAGCGCACCCACGAGATCTTCGGCGAGTTCATTGACCGATACACGATCAAGGAGGCGGTGGCCGACGGCGCCACGGTGCCCGTGCTGTATGAGGGGCGGACCGCCAACGGTGCGATCAAGGACGGCGCAAGCCTCGATGAGCTGTTCGAGGATCTGTTTCGCCAGCACACGGCGGAAGAGCTCGAGGCGATCAAGCAGAAGTACGCGACCAAAGGGCATATTTTCGAAGCCCCGGCGCTCATTGCCGACAAGGCGCGCGACATTATCCGACACTACGTCACCAACATCCTGCCCAATGGCTACAAGGCCCAGGTAGTGGCCTACAGCCGGCTGGCGGCGATTCGCTATTTCGACGCACTCAGAAAGGCTCGCGACGAGCTGCTCGCGGAAGCTGAGGCTCTTTCGTTGGAAGACAAGGCGCTAGATGACGAGGATTTGTGCCAGCGCCCGCCTAAGATGCGAGCCGTGGTCCAGGCATGGCGCTACCGCGTATCGTTGTCTCGGCTCGAGTTCGCCCCGATCATCTCGGGCGGCAACAATGATGACCCGGCCTGGAAACCGTGGACCGACGGTGCAGCGCAGGCGCAATTGATCAAGCGCTTCAAACAACCCCTGCTTCACACCAAGGCAGAGAAAACCGACCCACTTGCCTTCCTGGTGGTGAAGTCGATGTTGCTGACTGGCTTCGACGCACCCATCGAGGGCGTGATGTACCTGGACCGGCCAATCCGAGAAGCGGAACTCTTGCAGGCCATTGCCCGCGTCAATCGCACCGGTTTCGGCAAGCGCTGTGGCATCGTAGTGGACTACTACGGCGTGGCGCAGCACTTGAAGGAAGCCCTTGCTGCCTATGCTGACGAGGATGTCGAAGGCGCACTCGCTAGCCTGAGGGACGAGGTGCCGGTGCTACGCGACCGGCATCTGCGTCTGATCGATCTATTCCGGAAGCAGGGCGTGGAGTCGCTGGATGACTCAGAAGCCTGCATCAACGCGCTGGGCAACGAAAAATTGCGCGCGGAGTTTGCGGTCAAGCTCAAGGCCTTCCTAGGGTCATTGGACACGGTGCTACCGCGTCCCGAAGGTCTTCCATATTCCGGAGACGCGAAGCGGCTTGCTTACATTTACGCCCGGGCCCGCAACCGCTACAGGGACACGCCGGCACTGGGTAGGGACGTTGGCGCTAAGGTTCGCAGACTAATCGACGACCACGTGATTTCGTTGGGTATCGATCCCAAGATCCCGCCGATTCAGCTAACCGATGCCGAGTTTGACAGGCATCTGTCACGCGAGGCCAATGACCGCGCCAAAGCCTCAGAGATGGAACATGCGATTCGTTCGCATATTCGCAAACACGTTGATGAAGACCCGGTACTCTTCCGCAAGCTCTCGGAGCGGCTCAACGACATTCTCAAAACGCTTGACCAGCAATGGAACGAAGTCATTGTGCAATTGCAAAAGATCATCGACGATCTGCGCACGGGCAAGGCTGCTACTGCTGATGCGCCTAGCGACCTGCCCGAGCATTGCGCACCGTTTCTCAGGACATTGCTGGATGTGGTCTGTGCCGGCGCTACGCCGACGGATGTTGAACTGCTGCGACTGAAGGATGTGACCGTGGAGTTGTTGGACCTACTGATGCAGGAACTGCAGAACAACCGGAACATTTGGAGTCCACACAAGCGCTCGGCGCAGGACGAGCTAAATGGACAGTTGTTCGATCACCTGATGCGCCTGCGACCGAGGCTTGTGGATGCGGACAAGGCTGGGGTGCTGGCTGACCGGTTGATGGAACAGGCCCGCGCCAACCACGACAAGCTAGTGCAGGTCTGAGGCGATGCCGGTGCTGGTGACACCGATCGATTTGCGGACTGACACCTCGGCCTTGGAGCCGGGCCGTGGTCTTACTGTCGATGATCTGCAATTCACGGTGCGGCGCAGCGCGCGACGCAAGACGATGCAAATCACTGTGGAACGCACTGGAGAATTAGTGCTGTGCGCGCCACCGGATGTGGACGAGGCACAACTGCGTGAATTCGTCGTCGAGAAACGTTTCTGGATCTACACCAAGCTGGCATACAAGGACCGGCTGCAACGTCCCGTACCACGCAAGGAATTTGTGGGTGGTGAGGGCTTCTTGTATCTTGGGCGCAGCTACCGGTTGAAGCTGATGGAAGAACAGGATGTGCCGTTGAAGCTTCTCAACGGACGCTTCGCTTTGTGCCGTGATGCGCTGCCACGCGCACGGGAACATTTCATTCGCTGGTACAGCGAGCGCGCGACGACCTGGCTAGCGGGCCGAGTCGACGAATATCAGTCTCGGATGGAAGTCCAGTCGGCTGGCATCAAAGTCCAGGACTTGGGGTACCGCTGGGGTTCCTGCGGTAAAGGTGATTGGTTGTATTTTCACTGGAAGTCGATCTTGTTGCCACCGCGCATTGCTGAATACATTGTGGTGCATGAGATCGCTCACTTGCACGAACGTCACCACACCCCAGCGTTCTGGCTTCGCGTCGAGCGCGCCATGCCTGATTTTGCACAACGCAAGGCTTGGTTGGCTGAACACGGTATAGACGTTGAAGGGATTTGAGAGCAGGGCGTTCACTGACCTTTTGACGGTCTCCAGAGCGCCGTGCCCTCGCTCGATTAGCCTGCATGCCGTATTCCAATGACCGACCGTGTCGGCCGTCCGAGCCGTTACCATCTTCACGGGCCGTCTGGCGCCGGACTTCAAGACCATAGCCGATTTTCGCCGGGAAACGGCGCATCTCATCCCGTGGAGCCGTGCGGCAGCGCGATCCCGCTGCTATTGCTCGCCAGAGTGGGAATCGCAGAATCGCCAGGAATCTCCTTACCAGCGCCGTCAGCCAAACAAGGCGTTCTGGTACCAGACGGGGGTAGACGGCAGAGGCGCGATGGTGATGCCCCTAACCTTGGCGACGTCTACCACCACGCGCGTGATGTGGTGCGTGGTGTTCACCTGACGCCAAGTTGTGGGATTACCAGGATTGGGTTGGCCAGAAGCGGTGTCACGGATGTACTTGTCCGCCCGCGAAAAAGTGGCGCCGGCGAATAGGCCGCTATTAGCAATCCGGGTGCAGACATCGGTCATAATCGTTTCGGCAGTGCCGCCATCTGCGCCGCGGACGATGAGCCAGTCACTCGGCGTTGTATAGCGATAGTGGCGAATCGGGGCTGCACGGCCTTTCGCAAAATTCATCTTTGCGGAGTCAGCGGCAAAATCTCCGAAGATCAGATACTCTGCCGTGGCGGCATCGAATTTCACGGCGCCATGCCAGGCGTGCCATTCGTTGCGCGGCCAGGTGACTGTCTGTCCGGCGACGGCGGGGTTCTTCTCGGGGTAATACGTACCTTGGAAGATGATCAATTGCCAGGCGCCTAGATCCTGTAAAGCCTCCATGGCAAACGTGATAATCGGGCTGACGAGTTCGACTTCAGAGAAATCAGCGTCCGTGAAGTCGGCGATCACCGCGCAATCGCCGAACTCCAAGGAGAGGTCCTTCAGAAGGGCATGAACCTTGTCCGCAAACTGCGGATCAACCAGGTCGCCAGAGAGTACGCTAATGCCCAGCTTCAGTTTTTCTGCAGACGGCAGGGCCTTCTTAAAGGCTTCGATGAGATGTGGGTCGAGGTCGCTGAGGCGGATAAGGGGAATGGCCCGGACACTAAGCGACGCTGCTCGAGCGAAAATTGGCGGCAACCACGCAGAGCTTTTCGCGGCGCCGCACTCCTTGATCAAATACGAAATGTCAATGAATGCCGGGCGGCGTACCCAGTGACGGCTCAGCATGCCGCCGACATCGGGAACGCTGTAGTCAGAATCGAAGAGTTCGTACTGTTTTTCGTCGTCGCGATCGGACAGAGGGGGTACGACGAAGCGGGGAAGCACATAACGCGCCACGGCATCGTCAAGCTCCTTCACACCTGCCAGTTCTCCAGACTTCAGGCGCAGGGCCGGGCAGTACAAAATCTTCGAGACTTCTTGCATTCAGAACCTCCGACTACTGTTGGAAAAACTGCTTGCGAACCTGACCCAGGCCAATCTTGTCCGAAAAAATCGCGTAGTTTTGCCGCTCCATCCTGATGCGGCCAAAAACGACTGCGGGGGAAATGCCTAGTTGTTTTGCGAATCGTTCAATTGTATCGGCTGCTTTCGCGATCCGAGCGGGCGAGCGCAGCCAAATGTCTTGAGGGATGAGGAGGCTTCCGGCAAAACGGTCGGCTTCCGCTTCCATGGCATCGATATCCCTTGTTTCGATGTCGTCAAAGAAGCCGGCGGCCAAGCCCGTTCGGTAGTGAAGCACTACGTGCGCAACCTCGTGCAGCAAGGTGAACCAGAAGTTGTCCAGTGCATCCCTGCGAAGCGTTAGCCCGATTACCGGGATATCTTCGACAAGGAACGCCGCGCCATCGACCTTCATCCCCGGTACGTTGCGTTCGGCAAGCAGAACAATGCCGTGATGGAGGAGCAACTCCTTCGCACGAAGCGGTCCGTCGGCTTGCGTGCTGAGTTTGGGCAATTCCTTCAGCCATGAAACGTCCAAGGGGCGGTATTTGATCTTGTGTGCGTCTATTAGGGACTTGGCTTGGCGTGTAACCTGTGCTTTCCAGCACAGCAATGACCAGTCATCAGCGTAGTTTTCGACTGTCAAGCCAGTTCGGAACAACGATGGCTTGCCGTGCGTGCCGACGTGTTCGGAGATGTACCGCTTGAGTTGGCTCAACGCGCTTTCATCGGTGCCGCCGTCTTCGAGCCAGCCGTTTTCCCGAGCATGCTTGAGGACCTTCTGGGCCTCGGCAGCCGAAACGTCTAGCGAGGGGAGAGACAACCAAGGGGCGTCGGCTGGCGACAGAACATCCGCCGCAATCGTGAGGCCGAGCGCTTTGGCCACCCTAATAAAGCCTGCAAGGCTGATTGAGCGGTAGCGTTCAGCCTCATAGCGCTGAACTGCCTGTTCTCTCAGGCCAATCTGCCTGGCGAGTTCTTTTTGGGACCAGCCTTTCGCGATGCGTGCGACGATTAGCATGTCGCCGAGGTCACCGCTTGCGCGTTGCTTAAGAGGCTCGAGGTTGCCTCGTTTTGCTTCCTGGTACGCCGACAACATACCGGAAAGCTCTTGGCGTTCAGTAATTAGTGCCCGGCGGATGCTATCGACCACGTCAGGTGATAGGCCGTCGACGACTGCCGCGAGCGTTTGCGCGGAGGAAGTCGCGTGCAAAATTTCATCGATAAGGCCTGAAACCTCGCGTGCGTTGCGGTCGTTGGTGATAAGGGCATTCGAAGGCATTCCCGAATTCTACCCAACAAATTTGTTGGGTGCAAGCGGGGGCGCACCTTCTCGAGGCGTGCTTTATGCTCGCCATTGCGAGTCCGCGAGCCAATGCGCCGACCTACATAGGGCAATTGGGCTGAGTAATGCCAAGTGACCCTAGGACTGCATTTCTACTTGGTCCATTGCTAGGGTTGTATGGTCAGGTGGCGAGGCCGGGTCCGCATAGGCATTGGCTTTTTTTTCTGAGTCAGGACATGCTCCGCCCATTTCTCCATCATTGGACGCCGTTGCTCAAGTAAGTCTGTGCGATGGTAGGCCGCCTCCACCTTGTTTGCTACGGTATGGGCGAGCGCGCGTTCGGCCAGGTCGCGCGCATATCCGTTCTCGCTCGCCCAGTCTCGGAAGCTTGAGCGGAAGCCGTGAGCCGTCGCGAAGCGGTCGGGCGTGTCACTCTCTGCCTTGATGCGGCGAAGCAGGGCGGTAAGCGTCATGTCGCTCAGCATTTTCTCTCGTGGCGACGGAAAGACCAGGGTGTCGTGCAATTGGCTCTGCTTCAGCGTCTTAACAAGTGTCAGTGCCTTCTCCGACAGCGGAACCCGATGCGGCTCTTTGGCCTTCATGCGGGCAGCGGGGATGTTCCAGACGCCTGCGTGAAGGTCAAGTTCATCCCAAGTCGCGCCGCGCACCTCGCCGCTGCGTGTCGCGGTCAGAATCAGGAATAGCAAAGCGGCGCGTGTACTGTCACCCGGCTCATGTTCGGCCAGATGCGCGGTGACGAATTTCGGAATTTGCCGCCAGGGCATGGCGGGCTGGTGCTCGGGCTTGGCGGATTGCTTGGGAAGGATGTGATCGATGACGCTGACCGGGTTCGCTGAGATGTGACCGTGCGCCCATGCCCATTGCATGACCGCATGCATTCTTTGTCGAGTGCGGCTGGCTGTTTCGGCCTTCGTCAGCCAGATCGGGCGGAGCACGTCCGCGCAATCTCCAGGACTGATCGCGTCGAGTTTGCGGTTCCCGAGTTTGGGAAATACATAAGTCTCAAGCGTGCTGATCCACTGTGCGGCATGCTTCTCGTTCTTCCAGCCCGGTTTGAGTTCTTCGTGGACCTGTCGTGCAGCTTTCTCGAACGTAAGGGCAGCTGCGGCGACGGCGGCCGCTTCGCGCTCCCGGTTGCGCTGGTCAATGGGGTCCTCACCATTGTCGATGAGTTTGCGCATGGCGAGCGCTTTTTCGCGGGCTTCGGCAATCGACGTCTCAGGATACGTACCAAGGCCGGCGTCGCGCCGCTTCCCGGTCAGCGGACTGGTGAAGCGCAGTGTCCATTTGCAGCCGGACTTTGTCGGCGTCAACAGCAGTCCAGTTATTTTCCCGTCGAAGACCGGCTTATCGTCCGGCTTGAGTGCCCTTGCTTGTTTGTCGGTCAGCATCGATTTCTAGCCCATCATTCAGCCCATCAGCGGATGCTGGAAGGGGTTGGAAGGTGCTAGATTAAATTGGATAGAAGGTTGGCACAACCTATTGAATTATTGGACAATTTTTGGAAGACACTGGAATGTGTTGGACTGAAGGATGGCGGCCCCTCTCTCCGCCAGAACACTGTGCAAAGCGAAGCCGCCCGTCTGGGCGGCTTTTTTGTTTCCAGTCTCCGGTGGCTTCGTAATGCCTGACGAGCTCAAAGAAAAGCCCTCGGCCAGGGTAGGCGAGGGCTGAAGTAGTAGTGGGCGAGTCGCGGGATCGCCCGTGAGGATGGTCGTATAGGACCTTGTATCGCGCATCCCTCTAAATAGAGGTGTTGCCGCAGGGCGACATGGCCATGCCCGTCACCGCCACGAAGGCATGGCTTCCATCCCGGCGCGCCGGATTGGCTGGGCGTGCCGATCCAGTTGTTCTGTCCGCCAAAGTTCTGTGTCCGTGAGAGGGCTTCCGCCATGTATCCGGTGCCCGGTATCCTCTCGGCCATGACCAAACTCACCTTCCAACTCGAAATCCGCCCCGTCTTGCCCGCAGACGCGCAAGCGGTGGAAGACATCCTGACCGACACCTACCTCGGCACCTGGAAGCCGCAACTGACAGCCGCTGCGGCAGCCGCCTTTGAACGGCAAGGCAAGACCCGAAGCTACGTCGAAGCGCGCCTGCAGGCATTCCGCGTAGCCTGCGTGGATGGCGTGCCCGCGGCCATGGTGGACTGGGAAAACAACTTTATCTGGGCCCTACATGTCGGGCGGACATGGCAACGCATGGGGCTGGGCGGGGCGTTGCTGGCCCACGCCGAAGGCGAGATTGCCCGCGCCGGGCATCGCGAGGCGAGGCTGGAGACGGACACGTTCAACGTGCAAAGCCGCGCGTTCTACCGGCGCCATGGTTATGCCGAGATCGATTTCTATCCTGACGAGAGCTGGGACAGCGGCTTTACGACTGTGCTGTTGTCGAAAGCGCTGCCGCCAGCCTGAGCCTGCGCGCCGGCGCCGACATGGCATGGGTAGCCAACCTCATGCGCAAATTGCATGAACCTGCCTGCCTGCTCGTGAAAGAATCAGGCATCTCTTTCGATCTCTGGCACTTGCCCCCATGTCCGACCCCATCGTCCACCTCAACGGCACCCTGATCCCCCTCTCCGAAGCCCGCATCCCCGTCCTCGACCGCGGCTTCATCTTTGGCGATGGCATCTACGAAGTCATCCCTTACTACAACGGCAAGCCATTCCGCGGGGACCAGCATCTGGCCCGCCTGCACCGCAGCCTGGAGGGCATCGGGATTCCCGATCCGTACAGCGCCGGGCAGTGGCTGAAGCTGGTCGGAGAGGTGGTCCAGGCCAACGGCCTGTCGGACCAGCTGGTCTACATCCAGGTGTCGCGCGGCGTCGCCAGGCGCACGCATGCGTTTCCGAAGGAGGTCGTGCCGACGGTGCTGATCATGACCAACCCGATGGCGTTGCCGTCGGCGCAGATGCTTGAGCAGGGCGTGGCGTGCGTGACGATGGAGGACCGGCGCTGGCTGAACTGCCAGATCAAGTCGACGTCGCTGCTGGGCAACGTGCTGGCGGCGCAGCATGCGGTGGAGCACGGCGTGATCGAGGCGATCCAGTTCCGGGATGGCTGGCTGACCGAGGCGTCGGCGTCCAATGTGTGGGTGGTGCGCGAAGGCCGCGTGATGGCGTCGCCCAAGGACAACCTGATCCTGGAAGGCATCCGCTACGGGTTCATGGAAGAGGTCTGTGCCGCGATGGGGATTGCGCTGGAGGCGCGCCGCATCGCGAGGGAAGAGGTGTTCGCCGCCGATGAGGTGCTGCTGTCGTCGGCCAGCAAGGAGCTGCTGCCGGTGGTGACCATCGATGGCCGCGCCATTGGCAAGGGCGTGCCAGGGCCGGTCTTTGCCCGGCTTTACGCTGCGTACCAGGCTGCCAAGGCTGCGCTTTGAGCGGATTTGCGTGCGTGCTAGGATGCCTCGGGAATCATCGAGGAGTCAGCCATGGCCAAGCGTGAGCGTGGCCGGCGTGCCCTGCAGGACGAGGTTAGCCGGCGCATCCAGCAAATCTATGAAATCGGCGAGGACGGCGCCAAGGTCCGGGTGCCGGCGCCTGTGCCGCACGCGCGCGATGCCCGCGGGCGCAACTGGAATATGACGGGCTTCGGCAATGCGTCCGGCTACGAGGCCAGCATCCGCGCGGTGGTCGACAAGGTTCGCGACGAGTTCGACCTGAGCGAAGCGCCGGAGAACCGCGCGCCCAATCCGTTCGGGGACTGAAGCGCCGGCCGCCGTCCTAGTCGACCGATACGACGATGGCGACGCGCCGGTTTTCGGCGCGTCCGGCGGCGGTGCGGTTGTCGGCCACCGGGCGGCTCTTGCCGCGTCCGCGAACTTCGATGCTTTCCGGCGCAAAGCCGGCGCCCGCCAGCAGCCTTGCCACGGCTTCGGCGCGCCGCACTGACAGCGACTGGTTGTATTCGGCCGAGCCCGCTTCGTCGGTGTGGCCATCCACGCGCAGGCGCTCGATGCCCGCGCCCTTCAGCGCCCGCCCGAGGCGCTGCACATTGGCGGCGCGCTCAGCGTCGATCAGGTCCTCATTGAATCCGAACAGCAGCTTGTCTGACAGGCCGAGTTCCCAGCCTTCATCGGTCAGCGCGAAACCTTCCTGCTTCAGCACCGCGACCTGGGCCGGAGACAACCCGGTGGCTGGCGGCGCGGTCTGGCAGCCGGCCAGCGACAGCCCCGTCAGCACGATGGCGGCGACCCAGAGTTTCCACAGGGACTTCCAGCAGGGCAGGGTCGGGCGTTCGGGCATGGGGGTTCTCACTGCGTGACGTCCAGGCGCGGCTCGGCGCTTTGCCAGGTGCCGCCGGAGCGCCGCTTGGCGCCGTACATGGCGGCGTCGGCCGCGTGCAGCAGCGCCTGGCTGCCTTGTGCGTGGACAGGGAAAACGGCCAGGCCGATGCTGAGCGACGCCTGCACCGTGCTGCCGTCGGGCAGGTCGATCGGGGCGGACATCGCCTGCAGGATATGCTCGGCGATATGGATGGCGTCGCGCGGCGCGCGCAGCGCTGCGGCCAGCACGGCGAATTCGTCGCCGCCGATGCGCGCCACGGTGTCGCTGGCGCGCAGGCTGGTGCGGATGCGCTGGGCCACGGCCACCAGCACGGCGTCGCCGGCAGCATGGCCGTGGCGGTCGTTGATGTTCTTGAAATCGTCACTGTCCAGGTACAGCACGGCCGCGTACTCGTCGTTGGCCGCGGCATGGCGCACGGCGTGCTCCAGCGCTTCGACGAAGGCGGCGCGGTTGAGCAGGCCGGTCAGCGCATCGTGGTTGGCGCGGTGGGCGAGCGAGCGGTTCTCGTGCTGCATCTGGTTCTGCCAGGTCTGCAGTTCGTCCAGCAGGCCGTTGAAGTCCTCGCTGAGGGCATTGAGTTCCGCGATGCTGGCTGGCGGCGTGCGCTGCGCGAAATCGCGCTTGGAGCGCACCGCGTGCGCCACGCGCATCAGGTTGCGCAGCGGCTCGACGATCTGCACCAGCAGCCGGCTGGCCAGGTAGTGGGCGCCGACGGCGGTCAGCAGCAGGCAGCCAAGCAGGCCGAGCGCGCCCTGCAGCAGGAAATGCAGCAGGTTGCGGGCGTTGCCACTGACGCGCAGCATGCCGACCGGTTGCGTCTGGTGCAGGATCGGTTGTTCCACGACGCCCATGCTCAGCCACTCGCTCAGCACGTGGCGCAAGCCGGTCAGTGGCGCCTGGCCGGGGCGCTGCCATTCGGCCAGCACGTGGTTGTCGTGGTCGTAGACGGTGGCGCGCGCGATGTCCTCGGACGCGGCGATGGCCGCCAGTGTCTCGCCGGTGGCCGCCTGGTCGCGGAATACGACCGGCGCTTCCAGCGTGTAGGCGATCGAGCGGGCCACCAGCCGCACGTTGTGTTCGGCATAGACGCGCAGTGCGGTCAGGCCAAGGGCGGTCAGCGAGACCCCGGCAGTGAATACCGCGATCAGCGCCACGCCCAGGTGGATCCGGCGCAGCACGCTGTAGAGGGTGGGGCGGGCGCCGTTGCCGCGCGCCGGCTGGTGCGCGCTCATGACGGCGCTCCCTTGCGGCGGCCCAGCTGCAGCACGCCGGGGTGCACATGCACGCCGCTGCGCGCGAGCGTGTCAAGGTTGACGCGGAACGAGACCTGCTGGTCGCGGATGTTCAGGCAGAACATGCTGCCGACCTCGCACTCGAAGTCTTCTTCGGCGATCACCAGTACCGGGCGGCCGGTCAGTTCGCCCGACAGGCGCTTGCGGCGGGCTTCGTTCATGGCGCCGACGTAGAGGGCATCGCAGGCCGGATGCAGCATGTCGGCCAGCACGTCGACCTGGCGCGTGCGCACCGACCGGCCGTTGGCGAGCGTGCCGCCTTCCATCAGCCGTGCGGAATAGTGGCTGGTGCTGTCCACGCACAGTCGCACGGGGTCGCGCTCGACCGGCCAGCGTGCATACCCCAGCAGGCTGAAGACCACGCGCGCGACCAGGTCGGTGCGCTGCGGCGCGGGCTGCGCCGTCACCGCCGGCGGCAGCATGGCTGGCAGCACCGCCAGCGTCACGGCGAGCAGGGCCGGCAGGGCGCGGCGCAGCAGCGGGGGACGTCGGGCGGAATCGGCACCGGGAAGGGCGCTGGCTGGGGCAGGAGCCATGGTCTGGGGCAGGAGGTTCGGTACGGCCGGTGTGGGTGGCGGGCTGGCCGCAGCCGCGGTTATTGTCCGGGGGCCGGTTCCGGGCGGTCAAGCGTTAGCCGCGGGTGGGCTCGGCCCCGGAACGCGCTTGTGCGGGCATGATTCCGTGGGGCCAGTTTGCGACGCGGCGTGATACGGAATGTTTAACGGTTTTTCGTTGTTTTCCTGAAGTCAGGCTGGAACGCGCGCAGCGCTTCGCCGTGGCGGACACAACACTTAGAATGGGGCCATCGTCCCCAACGCGCGCCTCGCCGCCGCTTGCCGCCATGATTTCCGACCCGCTTTTCCGCTTCCTGCACGTTGCCGGCGTTGCCGTCTGGGTGGGCGGCATGTTCTTTGCCTACCTGTGCCTGCGGCCCGTGGCCGGCACCGTGCTGGAGCCGCCGCCGCGGCTGCGGCTCTGGCGCGGCGTGTTTGCCCGCTTCTTCCCGTGGGTGTGGGCGGCGGTGATCGCGATCCTGCTGAGCGGCGCGGCGATGATGGCCGCAGTGGGCATGTCCGCTTCCCCACGCAACTGGCACCTGATGATGGGCATCGGCCTCGTCATGACGGTGATTTTCTGCTACGTGTGGTTTGGGCCGTATCGCGTGCTGGGCCGGGCCGTGGAGGCCCAGGACTGGCCGGCCGCCGGTGCCGCGCTGAACCGCATCCGGCAGGCGGTCGGGACCAACCTGGTGCTCGGGCTGGTCAATATCGCCGTGGCCACGCTGGGGCGCTGGCTGGCCTGAGCGGCCCGATGCCCCGGCATGGCCCAGCATCGTCGCGTCACCACCAGGCAAAGGGAGAGCCGTTATGCGCGTCATCGCATGTCTTGCCGTCCTTGGTCTTGCCGTGGCGGGCGCACCGGCCCGCGCTGAGCAAAGCAATGGCCTGAGCGCTGAATATGAACGCTGCATGGCCAAGGCCATGTCGACTGCCGACATGCTCGGGTGCGCCGCGGCCGAAACACGGGTCCAGGACGTGGCGCTGAACAGCGCCTATCAAGCCTTGCTGCGGCGGCTGGAAGCGCCGCGCACCGGCCAGTTGCGGGTGGCGCAGCGTGTCTGGCTGGAGTTCCGCCAGGCCAATTGCGCCTATATGGCCAATCCGGCCGGCGGCACCGCCGCGCGCGTGGCCGGGGCGACCTGCATGGCCCGGATGACGGCCGCGCGGGCGCGCGAATTGCGTGACTTCGCCACGGAGGCCGCAGCCCGGTGAGCGGGCCAGCCATGTGCTAGAGTTCCCCAGACACCTGTGCTGCGGCACGTCTCACCAGGAGATGGATCATGGCAAGTGAATCGCGGAACAACCTGAAGGCCTTTGTGCAAACGGCGCCCCAGGCGGGGCGCTATGTGTGGGTCATCGCGCTGGTGGACTTCGGCGCGCAGCAGATCCGGCGCGCCATCGTCTCGGACGACACCTTCACCACCTCGGATGCCGCGCGGGTAGCGGGCGAGGCCCAGCTCAAGGCGATGGCCGAAGACCACTAGGCTGGGGCCAGTGTTGCGCGCCGGCATCTTTGTGATCAACGGATACCGTTTCTTACAATGCGCCGGGATCGGTGCGCGCTAGACTGTGGGCATGTTCCTCCACTAGAAAGGACTCCCATGACACATCGCGCGCTCCGGCCGGCCAGGGCCCTCCTGCTGGCGGCCCTGCTGGGTTCCGGCCTGACGTTCAGTGCGGGGTCGATGGCCCAGGTGTCGGTCAACGTTGCCATCGGCGTACCACCGCCGGCCCCGATCTACGAGGTCGTGCCCACGCCGCGCTCAGGCTATGTCTGGGTGCCGGGCTACTGGGACTGGGATGACCACTACCACAAGCACGCCTGGAAGAAGGGGCGCTGGGAACGTGAACGCCCCGGCTATATCTATGAGTCGCCGCGCTGGATCCAGTCGCGCGACGGCTGGGTGCTGGTGCCGGGGCGCTGGGACCAGGGCGGGTACAAGGACAAGGGCCACAAGGACAAGGGCTATCACTGCCCGCCCGGCCACGCCAAGAAGGGCGAGTGCTGATGCGCCAGCCGCCCGGCGCCGCACGGTGACGCCGGGCGGCCTTGCCATGCTACGATCGCCGCCATGACAACCGCGCCCGCGCGGCGCATCGGCAGCGGATACCGGAGGTAGCAATGGCAAAGCACGTTTTCACGCGCGCGCAGTATCTCGACATCCTCAATGACAGCCTGCGCAAGCATCCCGGCTGGCAGCCCGGCATGGCCTTTGTGTTCCTGCCGCCTGGCGCCGATGCCAGCCAGGCCACGGCCGTGGGCTGCACCGGGCCGATGGAGGCCATTCCGGTCTATGCGGAAATCCAGCGGGTGGCCGCCGAACTGATCGAAGTCGGCAACGAATAGCGGCGCCGGTCGCCTTGCGGCCGGTGGGTGCCGCGGGTGCGTACAATACCGGCCTCTACAGACTTTCGGATAATGCCGTGAAGAAAACGGACCTGGAAAAAAACAAGGGCCTGAAGATCGCCAACAGCCTGAAGCAGGCTACGGCGGGGCGGGGTATTCCCGGCGGCGCTGCGCGCCCGGACCGGCGCGAACAGCGCCGGCTGGACCAGGAGCAAGGTCTGGTGCCCTTTGCGTGCAAGCTGGACGGCACGCTGGTCAAGCGCCTGCAGGCGCTTGCCGTGGATCACCCCGGTGGCATGACCGGGCTGCTCAATGAACTGCTGGCGGGCGCGTTGCCGCCGGAGCAGGCCGAGAGCTGAAACATGGTGGCCGCGCCCGCGGCCACCTGTCTGACCCCATCAGGTCACGAGCGGGTCAGTCCTCTTCTTCTTCGTCAAGGAATTCGCGGCGCAGCATCCAGTTGGCGATGGCTTCGTCGCAGATGCGCTTGAATTTCTGCTTGTCCGGCATCTTGTCGAACAGCTGGAAATTGACCAGCGCCATGCCGGCATCGGTGATATAGAACATCCGGCTCGGATCGTCATCATGGACGATGCGGCCATCGATGGCGTCTTCCTCGCTTTCCGCCGGCATGTCTTCTAGCTCGACTACGCGGCAGGTGAAGCGCGGGCTGCGGGTGTGGGTCAGATACTCGAACTCGTCGTGCATGACCTCGCCGCCTTTGCCTGCGATAACAGCGAAGCCCCAGATAAAGCGGGGCATCGGCAGATCGGACAGATCTTCAATCTCGTCCATGGTGTTCTCCCTGATTCAATCCCCGCATTATCGCCCGGAACGCCGCCACCTCAAACGGTGACGTGGCGCTTAGGGCTTTGCGTGGCAGTTGGCCAGCGCTGGCGCGGCGTTTTCGGCCTGCATCAGGTCGCGCAGCGTGCCTTCCTCGCCCTTGGTCCACCATTCGTAGCGGCCGCCGACATAACGCGCGCCGGAGGCCGACACGGTGCTGACCGCCAGCACCGGCTTGCCTTCGATGCGGAACACCGCCGCCTGGTTGTCCGGGCTGTTGAAATAGCGCACGGAAAGCGTCTTGCCGCCGTCGCACTGGTAGCGCACGGTGCGCACGTCCGGGAAGCGCACGCCCTCGATGCCGGGCGCGCGGGCGGCGTGCGCCGCGGCGCAGGCGCCGACGGTTGCGAGCAGGGCCACGGCGCGGGCGCAGGACAGGATCGGGCGAGTGGTCATGGGTTTGCCTTGGTCAATAGGTGGTGTGTCAGCCAGTTGAGATGGACGGCGCCGGCGGCGGTTGCGCCGGCGTCCGGGTCAGCCGAGCATGTAGCCGGCGGCGAGCGTGCGGAAGCTCTCGATTTCGCGCGCCTGCCAAGCCTCGCTCTCGCCGAGTTCCTCGGCCAGGATCGCGGCCACGGCCGGCGCGGCATCCACGGCGGCGCGCGCGTCCAGGAACAGCGCGCGGTTGCGGCGGGCCAACACGTCCTCGACCCGGCGCGCCAGTTCGTGCCGGGCCGCAAAGCGCACGTGCGCCTCGGTCAGGCCCGACGCCGGTGCCAGCATCCGGTCATATCCGGGCAGCGCGCGCAGCAGGTCCAGCTCATTGCCGTAGTAGCGGTCCGGCGAGCCTGAATCCGGCGGCGGCAGCCCGGCCGGCAGCCCCGCCGCGCCGTGCAGGGGCAGCTCGGCGGTCACGCACGGGGCCGCGCGCACCATCTGGCGCTGGATCGCGGTCTCGATCACGTCTTCGGCCATCTTGCGGTAAGTGGTCCACTTGCCGCCGGTGACGGTGATCAGCCCGGCCTTGGAAACCAGGATCGTATGCTCGCGCGACAGCGACGCGGTCGAGGCCTCGCCGGTGGCCCGCACCAGCGGCCGCAGGCCGGCCCAGACGCTGGTGACGTCGGCACGGGTCGGGTCCCTGGCAAGGTAGCGCGACGCGGTTTCCAGGATGAAATCGACGTCGTCGGCTCCGGCGTCGGGCTCCAGCGGCAGGTCGCGGCGCGGCGTGTCGGTGGTGCCGACAATGGTGTGGCCGTTCCATGGCACCACGAACAGCACCCGGCCGTCGTCGGTCTTGGGGATCAGGATGGCGCGCTCGCCCGGCAGGAAGCTGCGCGGCAGCGTCAGGTGCACGCCCTGGCTGGGCGCGACCATGGCGCGCGCGTGGCCGTCCTCCATTTGCCGGATCGCATCGACCCACACGCCGGTGGCGTTGATCACGCAGTCGGCGCGCAGGTGGAAGGTGGCATCGCCCAGCGCATCCTGCACGGTCACGCCGCTGATCACGCCGCCTTGCTGGCTCAGCCCGGTCACGCGCATGTAGTTGACCGCGGTGCCGCCCACGTCGAACAGGGTACGCATCAGCGCCACCGCCAGCCGCGCATCGTCGAACTGGCCGTCGAAATACAGGTTGCCGCCGCGCAGCGGACGCCCGCCGACGTGCTCGGCCAGGTTGGGCGCCGCAGCCAGCACCTCGCGGTGATTCAGCCAGCGGCTGCCGGCCAGGTTGAGGTCGCCGGCCAGCATGTCGTAGACCTTGAGGCCGATGCCGTAGAAGGGCTGGTCGAACAGCTGGTAGGCCGGCACCACGAAGCCCAGCGGCCACACCAGGTGCGGCGCGTTGCGCGCCAGCAGGCCACGCTCGTGCAGGGCCTCGCGCACTAGGCTGATATTGCCCTGGGCCAGGTAGCGCACGCCGCCATGGACCAGCTTGGTGGCCTTGCTGGAGGTGCCCTTGGCAAAATCCGCGGCTTCGACCAGCAGCGTGCGGTAGCCGCGCGAGGCGGCATCGACTGCGGTGCCCAGGCCGGTGGCGCCGCCGCCGATGACGATCACATCCCAGCGCGGCTCGCGCTCCAGGGTGGCGAGCAGGGCGGCGCGGTCGGGGGGCTGGATCGGGGTGGAGACTCTCTGCATGACGCATTTTTTGGGGAGTATGTTCGGGGTGGGCCGGCGCTCAGGCGTGGCTGCCGTTGGCTTGGTCCTCGCGCGCCCAGTCGCGCGCGCGATCGACGGCGCGATGCCAGCGCGCCAGCCGGTGGCCGCGCGCGTCAGCCGACAGGTTCGGCTCAAAGCGCCGCTCCACCTGCCATTGCTGCGCGATCTCTGCCGGATCGCTCCAGTAGCCGGTGGCCAGGCCCGCCAGGTAGGCGGCGCCCAGCGCGGTGGTTTCGGTCACGCGCGGGCGGACCACGGGGGTGCCGAGCAGGTCGGCCTGCATCTGCATCAGCAGGTCGCTGCGCGAGGCGCCGCCGTCCACGCGCAGCTCGGCCAGCGAGATGCCGGCGTCCTTCTGCATGGCTTCCAGCACATCGACGCTCTGCAGCGCGATCGATTCCAGCGCGGCGCGCGCGATCTGCGGCCGGCCCGTGCCGCGCGTCATGCCGACCAGCGTGCCGCGTGCAAAGGGGTCCCAGTGCGGCGCGCCCAGGCCGGCAAAGGCGGGCACCAGCACCACGCCGCCGGTGTCGTCGCACTGGCGCGCGAGCGGCTCGACCTCGGGCGCGCTGTTGATGATCTTCAGGCCGTCGCGCAGCCACTGGATGGTGGCGCCGCCCATGAACACGCCGCCTTCCAGGCAATATTGCGTCTGGCCGCGGATCTGCCAGCCGATCGTGGTCAGCAGCCGGTTGTGCGACGTGACCGGCTGCGAGCCGGTATTCATCAGCAGGAAGCAGCCGGTGCCGTAGGTGTTCTTGGCCATGCCCGGCGACAGGCAGGCCTGGCCGAAGGTGGCGGCCTGCTGGTCGCCGGCGATGCCGGCAATGGGGATCTGCATGCCGAAGAGCCGCGCCGAGGTGCGCGCCACCTCGCCGCTGGACGCCACCACCTCGGGCAGCAGCGCGTGCGGGATGTCGAGCAGCGCCAGCAGCGCGTCGTCCCACTCGAAGCTGTGGATATTGAACAGCATCGTGCGCGAGGCATTTGACACATCAGTGACATGGCGCGCGCCGTCGGTCAGCTGCCAGATCAGCCAGCTGTCGACGGTGCCGAAGGCCAGTTCGCCGCGCTGGGCGCGTTCGCGCGCGCCTTCGATGTTGTCGAGCATCCAGCGCAGCTTGGTGCCGGAGAAGTAGGCATCGATGATCAGGCAGGTCTTGTCGAGGAACAGTTCGCCGTGGCCGGCGGCCTGCAGTGCCTCGCACATGGGCGCGGTGCGGCGGTCCTGCCAGACCAGCGCGCGCCCGACCGGCTCGCCGGTCTTGCGGTCCCACAGCACAGTGGTCTCGCGCTGGTTGGTGATGCCGATGGCGCGCACCTGCGAGGCAGAGATGCCGGCATCGGCCAGCACCGCGTGCGCCACCGCCAGCTGCGATTGCCAGATCTCGTAAGGGTCGTGCTCGACATGGCCGGGATGTGGGTAATATTGGCGGAACTCGCGCTGCGCGAGTCGCACCACATTGCCGGCATGGTCGAACAGGATGGCCCGCGAGCTGCTGGTGCCCTGGTCGAGCGCCAGCACATATTGCGGCTCGGTGGGAAGCTGGGACGATGCAGGGCGCTGGGCCTGCGCGGCTGGCTGGTTCATGCGTTCAATCCTGACAATGACAAAGCGCGCCGGCCCGGCCGGCGCATGGATTCCTGATGGCTGAAACGTCTTCGTTGCCGCCCGCGGACCCCGCGGGCAACCTCGCCGCGCAGATTGCCGCCTCGCTGGCGGCGCGCAGCGGCTTCGATGCCGCCGCCAAGCTGCGCCTGATGGTGGCCGGCCAGCAGGTTGGCTGGCTGCCGCGCGCCCATGCGGCAATCCTGCGTGGCATGGGCGCCATCCTCGGCCCGGACGAGCGCCTGGCCGATGGCACCACGGCGGTTGAACTGCTGCCCGGGCGCAATGACTTTGACGCGCGCAGCGCCGCGCTGCAGGCGCTGGCCCGCCAGCTGGCCGATGCCGGCCACGTGCGCGGCTGGCGCGATGAACTGTTCGCGGTCACGCCCGCGCTGGACGCGCCCGCACTCGGCGTGGTGGAACGCGCGGCGGCGCGCTTTCTCGGGCTGCTGACCTTTGCCTCGCACATGAACGGTATTGTCGATGGCGATGTGGATGGCGGTCCCGCGCTGTGGATCTCGCGGCGCAGCCCGGCCAAGTCGGTCGACCCCGGCATGTGGGACAACCTGGTTGCCGGCGGCATGCCGCACGGCAGCGATCCGCTGGCGACGCTGGTGCGCGAATGCGAGGAAGAATCCGGCATCCCGCCCGCGCTGGCGCAGGGCGCGCAGGCCCACGGCGTGATCGAGGTGCTGCGCGACCTGCCCGAAGGCGTACAGTGGGAGCAGGTCTGCGTCTACGACCTGCTGCTGCCGCCCGGCTTCACGCCGCGCAACCAGGATGGCGAGGTCAGCGAGCACCGGTGCGTCGATGTGGTCGCATTGCTTGCTATCATGTCGGCCGGCGCCATGACGGTCGATGCGACACTGGTGACGCTGGATGCCCTTGGGCGGCGCGGCTGGCTCGGTCCTGACCAGCGCGCCTGAGCCGTCGCCGCGGGTTCCGCCTGTGCCGGTCTTGCCGACCTCGCTGACCTGATTTTCCCGGCCTTGCGCCGCGCCATTCCGACAGAACAACACACCATGAGCAACACCGGATTCATCCTGACCCTCTCGTGCCCCGACCAGCCGGGCATCGTCCATGCCGTCTCGGGCCTGCTGTTCCAGCACGGCTGCAATATCGTCGATTCCGACCAGTACGGTGACGAGTACACCGGCCGCTTCTTCATGCGCGTGCATTTCACGCCGGCCGCCGGCGGCCCGGACCTGGACACGCTGAAGGCCGCGTTCGCGCCGGTGGGCGACCAGTTCGGCATGCAGTGGGAACTGAACGACGCCGCCGTCAAGCCGCGCGTGATGATCATGGTGTCCAAGATCGGCCACTGCCTGAATGACCTGCTGTTCCGCGCCAAGGTGGGCGGCTTGCCGGTCGAGATCGCGGCCATCGTCTCGAACCACCGCGACTTCTACCAGCTGGCGGCGTCTTACGACGTGCCGTTCTTCCACTTGCCGCTGATGAACGCCTCGGCCGAGCAGAAGGCCGCGCAGGAAGCGCGCGTCTTCGACGTGGTGCAGGAGCAGAAGATCGACCTGGTGGTGCTGGCGCGCTACATGCAGGTGCTGTCCGACGACCTGTGCCGCAAGCTGGCCGGCCGCGCGATCAATATCCACCACTCGTTCCTGCCCAGCTTCAAGGGCGCCAAGCCGTACTACCAGGCGCATGAGCGCGGCGTGAAGCTGATCGGGGCGACCGCGCACTACGTCACCGCCGCCCTGGACGAAGGCCCGATCATCGAGCAGGAGATCGAGCGCGTGGACCACAGCATGGACCCGGAGCAATTGACCGCCGTCGGCCGCGACGTGGAATGCGTGGCACTGGCGCGCGCGGTCAAGTGGCATGCCGAACACCGTATCCTGCTGAACGGCCACAAGACCGTGGTGTTCAAGTAAGCTCGCCGTCCCCCGGTTCCCGCGCCCGCGGGAATCCTGCCGCTTCACGGCGGCCGCATCCCCGCCGGCGCGGGGATGCCGGGCCAGCGGGTCAGTCCCGCTCCGCCACCACACACTTCACCCCACTGTCGGCAACGATCTGGTCGAACGGCGCTGCCAGCGGCTCATCGGTAAAGAGCCGGTCGACCTGCGACACGTGCGCCAGTTCCACCATCGCCTGGCGGTTGAACTTGCTGGCGTCCGCTGCCAGCCACACCTCGCGTGAATGTTCGATGATGGTCCGCGCCACCTTGACCTCGCGGAAGTCGTAGTCGCGCAGTGTGCCGTCGGTCTCGATGCCCGAGATGCCGATCAGCCCGATATCGACCTTGAACTGGCGGATGAACTCCACCGTGGCCTCGCCCACGATGCCGCGGTCGCGTGAGCGCAGCACGCCGCCGGCGACGATGACCTCGCAATCGGGGTTGTCGGCAAGGATATTGGCCACGTTCAGGTTGTTGGTGATCACGCGCAGCCCGCGGTGGTGCATCAACTCGCGCGCTATCTCTTCCACCGTGGTGCCGATGTTCAGGATCAGCGAGCAGCCCTCGGGCACCACGGCGGCCACCGCGCGCGCGATGCGCGCCTTGCCCTCGGCATTGAGCACCTGCCGCTGCCGGTAGGCGATGTTCTCGGTGGTGGAGCCCTCCACCCGCACCCCGCCATGGAAGCGCGCCAGCATGCCGTTCTCGGCCAGCAGGTTGACGTCGCGGCGTACCGTCTGGAGCGTGACGCCGAACTTGCGCGCAAGTTCGTCGATGGAGGCAAAGCCCTGGGTGCGGACTTCTTCGAGCAGGGCCGTCTGGCGGGGATTCAGGGTCATGCCGGGATTCTAGTTCAAACAGAAACGAAAACAAATGATGCAGTGCACTATTGTTTTACGTTCGTTTTGTTGCTAAAACGAACGCAAAGCCAAGACTTGTGCGCCTGCATCGCGCCAAAGCTGTGATGCGGGAAGCATATCGAACATGGAGACCGGATGCAGCTACGTTTGGAAGGCGTCGCACAGCAGGCAGGTTCGCAGGCGTATCTCTATCCGATGACACTCGTGCCGGTTCCGGGCGCGGTGACCATCCTGCTGGGCGCCACGCAAGCGGGCAAGACGTCGCTGATGCGGGTGATGGCCGGGCTGGACCGGCCCAGCGCCGGCCGCGTGCTGGTCGACGGCCACGACGTGACCGGCATGCCGGTGCGCGAGCGCAATGTATCGATGGTCTACCAGCAGTTCATCAACTACCCGTCGCTCAAGGTGTTCGACAACATCGCCTCGCCGCTGCGACTGCGGCGCAAGGCGCCGGCCGCAGAGATTGCCGCGCGCGTGCGCGAGTTGGCCGGGCGGCTGCATATCGACCACCTGCTGGACCGCTATCCGTCCGAGCTCTCCGGCGGGCAGCAGCAGCGCGTGGCACTGGCGCGCGCGCTGGCCAAGGAGGCGCCGCTGATGCTGCTGGACGAGCCGCTGGTCAACCTTGACTACAAGCTGCGCGAAGAACTGCGCGAGGAACTGGCGCAGCTGTTCGCGCATGGCGACGCCACCGTGATCTATGCCACCACAGAGCCCGGCGAAGCGCTGCTGCTGGGCGGGCATACCGCGGTGCTGGACGCCGGCGAACTGCTGCAGTACGGCCCGACACCCCAGGTCTTCCACTATCCCGATTCGCTGCGCGTGGCGCGTGCGTTCAACGATCCGCCGATGAACCTGGTCGAGGGCAGGCTGCAGGGCGGCTGGCTCACGCTGGCCGGCGATATCTCCGTGCCGGTGCCCGGCGCGGGCGGGCACGACGGCCCGGTCACGGTGGGGGTGCGCGCGTCGGCATTGCGCCTGGCCGGTGAGCCGGGTGCGGTGGCGGTGCCCGGGCGCGTGGCGCTGGCCGAGTTGTCAGGCTCGGACACCTTTGTCCACGCCGATACCCCGGTGGGCAACCTGGTGGCGCAGTTCGCCGGCGTGCTCGACCTGGCGCTGGGCGAGCCGCTGTCGCTCCATCTGCTGCCCGAGCAGATCTACCTGTTCGACGCCGACGGGCGCCGCATCCACGCGCCGCGCCGGCCGGGCGGGCTGGCCGCGGACGTGCCCGGCGGCGCGGCCGCGGCTGCCGGGGCAGGGGGCTGAGATGGCGCGCATCGACTTGGACCTGGCGCACTCCTATGTGCCGAATCCGCGTACCGACGAGGACTACGCGCTGCTGCCGCTGCAATTCACGTTCGAAGACGGCGGCGCCTATGCGCTGCTGGGCCCGTCCGGCTGCGGCAAGACCACGCTGCTGAACTGCATTTCCGGGCTGCTGCGGCCCTCGCAAGGCACCATCGCCTTCGACGGCCGCGACGTGACCGCTGCCACGCCGCAGGCGCGCAATATCGCCCAGGTGTTCCAGTTCCCGGTGATCTACGACACCATGACCGTCGGCGAGAACCTGGCCTTCCCGCTGCGCAACCGCGGCGTGCCGGAAGCCCAGGTGCGCGAGCGGGTGGGGCGCGTGGCCGAGATGCTGGACCTGTCGGCCACGCTCGATCGCCGCGCCAGCGGCCTGGCCGCGGACGCCAAGCAGAAGATCTCGCTGGGGCGCGGGCTGGTGCGCCAGGACGTGTCGGCCATTCTCTTCGACGAGCCGCTGACGGTGATCGACCCGCAGCTCAAATGGCAGCTGCGGCGCAAGCTCAAGGAAATCCATCACGAGTTCCGCCTGACACTGATCTACGTGACGCACGACCAGACCGAGGCGCTGACCTTTGCCGACCAGGTGGTGGTGATGTCGCGCGGCAAGGCGGTGCAGGTGGGGCCGGCCGATGCGCTGTTCGAGCGGCCCGCGCATACCTTCGTCGGGCATTTCATCGGCTCGCCGGGCATGAATTTCCTGACCGGGCAGTGGCGCGACGGCGCGGTCGAGCTGGCCGGGCGCCGCTACATGCCGGGGTTGTCGCCGTCAGTCGAAGCGGCGTTGCGCGAGGCCGGCAGCTTCCGCATCGGCGTGCGGCCCGAGTATCTGCGCCTGGCGCCGGAGAGCGACGCGCAGGCGGTGCCGGTGCGGGTCGAGCGCGCGCAGGATATCGGCACTTACTGGCTTCTGACTGGCGGCGTGCAGGAGGCGGGCGCACTGGCCGGCACGCTGCGCGCGCGGCTGGGTATCGAGGCAGCCGATCTGCGCCCGGGCGACACCGCCTGGCTGTCGGTGTTCAACCGCCATACCTGCTACTACGTCAACGAGGAACTGGTCCAATGAAGCCCGTCAACCAGAAGGCCTGGCTGCTGGTGTTGCCGGTGGTGGCGTGCGTGGCGTTCTCCGCCATCCTGCCGCTGATGACCATCGTCAACTACTCGGTGCAGGACATCATCTCGCCCGAGCGGCGCGTGTTTGTCGGCACTGAGTGGTTCCGCACTGTGCTGCGCGACGGCGAGCTGCACGACGCGCTGCTGCGCCAGCTCGGTTTCTCGCTGGCGGTGCTGCTGGTGGAGATCCCGCTGGGCATCCTGCTGGCTTTGTCGATGCCGGCCAGGGGCTGGAAGGCATCGGCGGTGCTGGTGATCATCGCGTTGTCGCTGCTGATCCCGTGGAACGTGGTCGGCACCATCTGGCAGATCTTCGGGCGCACCGATATCGGCCTGCTGGGAGCCGCGCTGGCGGCGATGGGCTTCGACTACAACTACACCGGCAGCGCCTTCGATGCCTGGGTCACGGTGCTGGTGATGGACGTCTGGCACTGGACGCCGCTGGTGGCGCTGCTCTGCTACGCCGGCCTGCGCGCCATTCCCGACGCCTACTACCAGGCCGCGCAGATCGACGGCGCCTCGCGCCTGGCGGTGTTCCGCTATATCCAACTGCCCAAGCTGCGAGGCGTGCTGATGATCGCGGTGCTGCTGCGCTTCATGGACAGCTTCATGATCTATACCGAGCCCTTCGTGCTGACCGGCGGCGGCCCGGGCAATGCCACCACCTTCCTGTCGCAGTACCTGACGCAGAAGGCCGTGGGCCAGTTCGACCTGGGCCCGGCGGCGGCGTTTTCCATCGTCTATTTCCTGATCATCCTGCTCATGTGCTTCATCCTCTATAACTGGATGCAGCGCGCGGGCACCGCCGGCAGCGAGGACATGCCCCATGGCTGAATTGCGCACCCCCGCCAACCGCGCCACCTGGTGGCGCGCGGGCTTCCTGCTGGTCTACCTGCTGTTTGCCATCGTGCCGATCTACTGGATGGTGAACATGTCGTTCAAGACCAACGAGGAGATCGTCTCCACGCTGTCGCTGTGGCCCGCGGAATTCACGCTGCAGCATTACAAGACCATCTTCACCGACCCGTCGTGGTATTCGGGCTACGTCAACTCGATGATCTACGTGGCGATGAACACGGTGATCTCGATCAGCGTGGCGCTGCCGGCGGCCTATGCCTTTTCGCGCTACCAGTTCATCGGCGACAAGCATGTGTTCTTCTGGCTGCTGACCAACCGCATGACACCGCCCGCGGTGTTCCTGCTGCCGTTCTTCCAGCTCTACAGCACCATCGGGCTGATGGATACCCACCTTGGCGTGGCGCTGGCGCATCTGGTCTTCAACGTGCCGCTGGCGGTGTGGATCCTGGAAGGCTTCATGTCGGGCGTGCCGCGCGAGATCGACGAGACCGCGTATGTCGATGGCTACTCGTTCCCGCGCTTCTTCCTGACCATCTTCCTGCCGCTGATCAAGGCCGGCGTGGGCGTGGCGGCGTTCTTCTGCTTCATGTTCAGCTGGGTGGAGCTGCTGCTGGCGCGCACGCTGACCTCGGTCAACGCCAAGCCCATCGTCGCCACCATGACGCGCACGGTGTCGGCATCGGGCATGGACTGGGGCGTGCTGGCCGCGGCCGGCGTGCTGACCATCGTGCCCGGCGGCATCGTGATCTGGTTCGTGCGGCACTACATCGCGAAGGGCTTCGCGATGGGCCGCGTGTAAGCGCACGGCGCAACCCTGATCACAACACAAGGAGACGGCGCAATGCTGAGCTGGATGGTCTGGACGACGCCGGTAGCGGTGTTCTTCGGCTGCATCGTGGTCATGCTGATCAGCATGACTATCTGGGAAATACGCGCGCCTTCGGTGCTGCGCAAGGGCTTCCTGCGGATCGCGACCACGCGTGGCGACCGGCTGTTTATCGGGCTGATGTGCGCCGCCTGGGTCAACCTGGCGTGGGTAGGACTGGGCGAGAAGGTCACCGCGTGGCTGTCGCTGTCCGAAGAGCCGTCGGTCTGGATCAGCTTCGGTGTATCGATGCTGGTGCTGGCGCTGATCATGCGCAAGGGCTAGCCGGGGATCGGAGGCATCACGGTTGGATGGAGGGTTTGCGGCTTATCCCTGCCCCGGGGCCGCCACCAGGACCATAGCCGGGGAGGGGAATTCTTGAGGAGACACCAATGAAAGTGCACGTGAAGTTGGGGATGTCAGCCCTTGCCTGCGCGGCTGCGCTGGCTTGCGGGTCCACCTGGGCAGGCGAGGCGGAAGCGAAGAAGTGGATCGACAATGAGTTCCAGCCCTCGTCGCTGGCCAAGGACAAGCAGCAGGCCGAAATGAAGTGGTTCATCGATGCCGCCGCCAAGCTCAGGGCCAAGGGTGTCACGCAGATCAGCGTCGTGTCTGAAACCATCACCACGCACGAGTACGAATCCAAGACGCTGGCTAAGGCGTTCGAGGAGATCACCGGCATCAAGGTCAAGCACGACCTAATCCAGGAAGGCGACGTGGTCGAGAAGCTGCAGACCTCGATGCAGTCCGGCAAGTCGATCTACGATGGCTGGATCTCTGACTCGGACCTGATCGGCACGCATTACCGCTACGGCTCGATCCTGCCGCTGACCGACTACATGAACGGCGCCGGCAAGGAATGGACCAACCCCGGCCTGGACGTGAAGGACTTTATCGGCACCAAGTTCACCACCGCGCCGGACGGCAAGCTGTACCAGCTGCCCGACCAGCAGTTTGCCAACCTGTACTGGTTCCGCGCCGACTGGTTTGCGCGCAAGGACCTGCAGGACAAGTTCAAGGCCAAGTACGGCTATGACCTGGGCGTGCCGACCAACTGGTCGGCCTATGAGGACATCGCCAACTTCTTCACCAACGACGTGAAGGAGCTCGACGGCAAGAAGGTCTATGGGCACATGGACTACGGCAAGAAGGACCCGTCGCTGGGCTGGCGCTTCACCGACGCCTGGCTGTCGATGGCCGGCACCGCCGACAAGGGCCTGCCCAACGGCATGCCGGTGGACGAGTGGGGCATCCGCGTCGCCGAGGACAAGTGCACGCCGGTCGGCGCCTCGGTGTCGCGCGGCGGTGCCACCAACAGCCCGGCGGCGGTCTATGCGCTGACCAAGTACATCGACTGGATGAAGAAGTACGCGCCGCCGCAGGCGATGGGCATGACCTTCTCCGAGGCCGGCCCGGTCCCCGCGCAAGGCCAGGTGGCGCAGCAGATCTTCTGGTACACCGCTTTCACCGCGGACATGACTAAGAAGGGGCTGCCGGTGGTCAACGCCGACGGCTCGCCCAAGTGGCGCATGGCGCCGTCGCCGTACGGCCCGTACTGGAAGCAGGGCATGCAGAACGGCTACCAGGACGTGGGCTCGTGGACCTTCTTCAAGAACACCGACCCCAACAAGCTGGCGGCCGCCTGGTTGTACGCGCAGTTCGTCACGTCCAAGACGGTCTCGCTGAAGAAGTCGCTGACCGGGCTGACCTTTATCCGCGACAGCGACATCCACCACGACTACCTGACCAAGAACGCGGCCAAGTACGGTGGGCTGGTCGAGTTCTACCGCAGCCCCGCGCGCGTGGCCTGGACGCCGACCGGCACCAACGTGCCCGACTATCCGAAGCTGGCCCAGCTGTGGTGGAAGAACGTGGCCACCGCGGTGACCGGCGAGAAGACGCCGCAAGCCGCCATGGACACGCTGGCCGAAGAGATGGACCAGGTCATGGCGCGGCTGCAACGCGCGGGCATGAGCAACTGCGCGCCCAAGCTCAACCCGAAGGGAGATCCGGGCAAGTGGCTGTCGAACGACCATGCGCCGTGGAAGAAGCTGGCCGACGAAAAGCCGAAGGGCGAGACCATTCCTTACGACAAGCTGCTGCAGGCGTGGAAGGAGGGGAAGGTGCGCTGAGGCGCCGAAGCGTTGATGCTGCCGGCGACGGTTGAATGCCTTACGTGGTCAAGTCCGATGTTTCCGATTGGGCCTCTGCCGCCGCCTGCACCGCATAACGCGCCTTGCCATGCCGCTTGGCCTCGTACAGCGCCATGTCGGCGTGCATGAACAACTCGCTCGCGGTCATGGTGTGGCGCGCGTCATGGATGGCCGAGCCGACGCTGGCCGAGGCCGCCAGCGTGTGACCGTCGATCACGAAGGGCAAGCGCGCGTCCTGCACGACGGTGTTGGCGATGGACGCCATGGCCTGGCGGTCGGCAACGCCGTCCAGGATCACAGCAAACTCATCGCCGCCGATGCGCGCGACCGCGTCGCCCTTGCGCACGCAGGCGCGCAGCCGCTGCGCAAAGGCGACCAGCAACTTGTCGCCCACCGGATGGCCAAAACTGTCGTTGACGCCCTTGAAGTCGTCCAGGTCCACCAGCAGCAGCGCCAGCGAGCGCCCGTCGGCGCTGGCGCGGGCCATGCATTCGGCCAGGCGCCGGTCGAAACCCTTGCGGTTGAGCAGGCCGGTGAGGTAGTCGGAGATGGTCTGCGCTTCCAGGCTGCGCAGTTTTTCGCGCTCATGGGTGACGTTGCGCCCGAACATGTGCAGGCCAATGACGGTGTCCTGGGCATCGTTCCAGGCCGGCTGGTAGGTGATCTCCATGCATTCGGTGCCGTCGGCGCTTTCCCGCGTAAAGGTAACTGACTGCCCGGCCCGGGCTTGTTCCAGGTACGGCTGGCAGGCCAGGTATTCCTGGGTGCCCCACAGTTCGCGCAGCGACAGCCCCACGATCTGCTGCGCCGGCACGCCATACCGCTGCGCATAGGCCTGGTTGACGAAGACATAGCGCTGCTGCATGTCGATGAACGAGACAAAGTCCGGCACATGATTGGCGATCGCCTCGATGCGCTTCTCGCTTTCGGCGGCGCGGTCCTTGGCCGCTTTCAGCGCGGCTTCGCGCTCCGACAACTGCGCCACCACCTCGGCGAAGGTCACGGCCAGTTCGCCGATCTCGTCGGCACGGCCGGCGGGCAGGTCCGCCACCGCTGCCGGGTTGGTGCCGATCTGGCGCACGGCGCGGTGCAGCCGCTGCAGCGGTTCAAGCAGCCGGCGCATGACCAGCCACATCATCGCGGCGGCAAGCAGCATGGTGATGGCGCCGATGACCAGGGTCCGTTGGCGCACCGCGACCAGCGGCGCGTAGGCTTCGGCTGCCGGCAGGACCGCCACCACCTCCCAGCCGTTGGATGCCAGCAGGTAGCGCGCCACGATCGGCTGCGTCGGCGTCAGGATTTCCAGGAAGGCGGGGGCGTGGTCGGCGCCGCAGGCTTCGCCGAGCGCGCGTGCGGGGCTCAGCACGCGGGCAACGTCCGGATGCATTGCATAGCGGGGATTGGTGCCGGCGGAAACCAGGCAGAAGCTGCCGGTGGTGCCCACGCGGCTGTGCGCAAGCTCGCGCAGGAAGTTGCTGTCCGCGAGGTTCAGGACGCCCCCAAGCACGCCGCGCAACTCGCCACCCGGCCCGTGCAGCGGCACTGCCAGCACCACGCCGGGGGCATTGGTCTGCTTGCCCTGGATCAGGTCCGACACCGCGAACGCCTGGCCCTGCTGGATATCGCGGAAGTAATCGCGATCGTCCACGCGCAGGCGCACGCCATCCGGCACGGCGGTGCTGAACACCAGGTGCCCGTCGGGCGCGGCCAGGAAGACGGCGTTGAAGGCCTCGGGCATTTCCACCAGGCCTTCCACGGCCCGGCGCAGCTCGGCCGGCTTTGCCGAAAGCATGGGGGAGAGCTGGCGCGCCACGCGCCGCAGGACGGCGGCCCGGCCCTGCAGTTTTTCATCGAGTTGCTCGGCCACCATCTTGACCAGCGTGTCCTGCTGCGTCTGCTGCAGGGTCTTCAGGCCGTCGTAGGCGTAGTACTGCGCGTAGAGCGCGCGCAGCACGATGATCAGCGTCACCACACCCGCCGTGGCGAACGCCATCCGGTACTTCAAAGAGTGCTGCATGATTGACTTATTTCTTGTGCGCACTGACCCGTATTCCCGTCCCGGCCGCATCGTGTTGCCGACCCGAGATTCCTGTCCGGGACGTGAAATCAAGATTAGCAGATGTCAAGATGAAATTCGCAACTGTTTGCAACCGCGTGCCCGGCTGTACGCGTAACGTGCCTGCCGCGCTACAGGGAAGGGCGTGGCCGGTGGCGAGATCGCCACGCGCACTCATGCACGGATTCCGGCTTGGCATTAGCATGCGGGATGGCCCGCGATGTGGCAGGCCCGTCTCGCGGTTCCTGATTCCTTCCAGCCCAAAACGCCAATGACTACACCGACTACGCTGCTTGACCTGGCCGGCGCCAGCCGCACCCCTTCCGCCTGGGATGCCGCCGTCCTGATCCTGATCGACCATCAACGCGAATACGTCGACGGCCGCCTGCCGCTGGTCGGCATGCCCGCGGCCGTGGCTGCCTGCGCGCAGTTGCTGGCGCTGGCGCGCAGCCACGGCACGCCGGTGATCCATGTCGCGCATCACGGGCGGCCGGGCAGCAAGGCGTTCGATCCGACCGGGCCGTATGCCGCCTTCATCGAAGGGGTGGGGCCGCAGGCCGGTGAGATTACCGTCACCAAGGGCTTGCCCAACAGCTTCGCCGACACCACCCTGGCCGACGAGCTAGCCAGGCTCGGCCGCAAGGAGCTGATCGTGGCCGGCTTCCAGACGCATATGTGTGTCAGCGCCACGGTGCGCTCGGCGCTCGACCACGGTTATCGCAGCACCGTGGTGGCCGCTGCCTGCGCCACGCGCGACCTGCCTGACCCGCTCGGCGGCCCCGCGGTACCTGCGGCCGATCTTCACCGCAGCACGCTGGCCGCGTTGAATGACCGCTTTGCCACGGTCGTTGCAGACGCAGGGGCCTGGCACGGCTAAGCAGCGATGGGCCAGGTGCGCACGCGCAGCACGGTATGGTCGCCGCGGCGTCAATTCCAGCGCGGTCCGCACGCCCCGCCGGGTGATCGGCGCGACAAAGCGTGCCGTGTCCGCTGCCGCAGCGAGCCGCAGCGCATCGCCAGCCGCAGGATATGCAGCGGCACGAACCGCGGCTCGTGTCCGCCAGCGCGGCCAGCGTGAAGTGCAGCGGCTGCCGGGCCAGTGCGATGAAGCGCCCGCGCAGCCGCGCCAGCGTTGTCGCGGGCGCTGCCAGTCCTTCGCCCTCGGCGCCGCTGCGCGTCATGCCGCGCACACGCGGCTGCCACAGCGTGCCGGCAACCAGCAGCGGTGCGCGCCCCGCGCCATCTGCACCCACGCATGCATCGAGCGCCACGACCGCGCCCGCCAGGTCATAGGTGGACGCCACCGAGGCAAAGCTGCGGTGGTAGCCGATGATGCAATCCAGGTCTTCGTCATAGACCGGCCGCGCATCGCGCGGCACGCGCGCCGGGCGCATCTCGAACCAGCCGGCACTGACCGGGTTGCGGCCGGTCCAGGGCAGGGCGGGTTCTGTTTCGGTCGCGGTGGGGAGGCAGGCGGATGGCAAGGCGTGCTCCGGTGCAGGTCGGAGCAGTCAAGGTAGCCGGCAGGTGAGTGGCCGGAAATGAGATAAGCCTTGTCGCTGGCAACGGAAAGGTTGCGTCGCGACGTGGCTGTGGCCTAGAAGCTCACGCCCAGCGAAAGGATCGCGACCTGGTCCGTCGAGCCCGGGTTGAACCAGTAGAAGCCCGCCGTGAACCTGCGCACCGTGACCTGGAAAAAGCCGCCTCGCTGGAGTTCGCGGTCTCTCCCGTAGATCCGGGTGCGTTGCGCGACCAGGCCCAGCCTCAGCCATTCGACCGGGCGGAAGCCAAGTTCACTCCAGGCGTAGAGATAGCCCGGTTCCTCGCCGCGCGCGTCCAGGTATTCGGCTTCGATGTAGTAGTCGAACTTGCTCACTGCCACGCTGGCCTCGATCCCGCCGATCAGGCCGTGGGTGGAGCCCCCCACGAAGCCAACGATGGGTGTCGCCTTGAACTGGATGGTTTCGCCGCCCGAGAAGGTCCAGCCGATGAAGGCTGACTGCGAATGGACTGCCTCGTAGTTGCTTCTTGCCTCGAGGTGAAGCTGCTTCCTTTCCGCGATGAAGATGCCGGAGAGGTAGTCGCCGCTCTGGCGCGGCATGTTCCAGTAGCCTGTTGCCGAGAAGGTCCAGGGTGAGCCGGCCGCCTGCCCGGCGGCATCCGGCGCGGGCTGGGGCGGCTCCTGTGCCTGTACCGCGCCCGCGCCAAGGGCGGTGGCAAGCAGCAGGATCGCGCCTCGCATCTCAGCCGCCCAGCGCGATGATGGCGATGGTCATGACGACGCCCAGCGCCGTCATGGCTGCGCCAGTGACCCAGCCGCCAAAGCCGGCATAGTGGCCCAGCGCCCACCCGGCGACGAACAGCATGGCCAGGGTTAGCCCGCGCGAGATCAGCAGCGCCAGTCTGACGTTGTCCAGCAGTACGAACGGCAGTGCGACCGGAAACGTGGTCAGCACAACGATAAAGAAGATGCGCACGGCACCCAGCAGGTCGGCCATGTTCAGGCGGGGGCGGGGCGGCAGCGCCGGGGCGGCGGCAAGCCGTGCCCGCATGGCTTCCAGTTCCTTGTCGGTGACCAGCGACTTCGTTGCGCGAGGCAGCGCATCGCGAATCAGGCCGATCGCAGTGGCCCGGTCGCTAGCATTCCTGACGGCAAGCGCCAGGGAGATCCGCTGGCCGCGGCTTGCCAGCGTACGGATCAGGAACATGACCGCGTCCACCATGCCCCAGGCCAGGTTGCAGCCCAGCGCGGCATGCATCATGGTGCGGCTGGCATCCGGGCCGCCCGTGCCGCTCGACACCGCGCCGACAAAAGTGAGCGCCATGAACAGGCCGAAGCACATCTCGGAGACGCGGTCGACCACGTCCAGCACCGGCTCCCGTGTCTGCGCATCCTCCGGTGGCACGGTCGCGCCGGCATGGATCGTCGTCCTGGGTGAATCGGGCATGGCGGACTCCCGAAAGCTGCGTCGATGATCGGATGGGCGATAGGGATGGCCCGGTGGGGGCGAGGGCGACTGTGCCTGCCAGGCCTGTCGTTCTGTGGACAAGTATGCGCGCCAGGCGCAAATATGCCAGGCCAGCCTGCCTTGATTGGCGTCGTGAACCACGGTTTTCCGGGGAGGGTAGAAAACCTGGGCAAACGCCGGACAACAAAAAACCCAGAGAGCTTGCGCTGTCTGGGTTTCCTGGCAACTTAGGCAGTTGCTCGCCATTTGTCTGGTGGGTGGTACAGGGATTGAACCTGTGACCCCTGCCGTGTGAAGGCAGTGCTCTACCGCTGAGCTAACCACCCCTGTCTGCGTCGTCGTTGCCGTCGTGCAGCAGAGAAATGAGATTATGCAGAGGTCTCTGTATCTTGTAAAGCCCTTTTTGAACTTTTTTGTCAGGCAGCCAGGCTTCCGGGTGCTTCCGCCGGGGCCTCCTGCCACACAGTCTTGCCGCCGCTGGCCTTGTCCAACCCCTTGAGCAGGGCGAGGTGGGCCTGTTGTTCTTCATCGGTGGCGCGCAGCACCGGCAGGGCCAGGCGCGACAGGTCGGCGCTGGCGATGGCGCCGCCTGCGCCCGCCGTGCTGTCGTGCATGTCGATCACCAGCGAATCCTGGCCGCGCGTCATGGCCAGGTAGACCTCGGCCAGCAGCTCGGCATCCAGCAGGGCGCCGTGCAGCGTGCGGTGGGCGTTGCTGATGCCCAGGCGGTCGCACAGGGCGTCGAGCGAGTTGCGCTTGCCGGGGAACATCTGGCGGGCTTCGCGCAGGGTATCGATCACATTGCCGGCATGCTGGCGGAACGGCGGCAGGCCCAGCAGCTGGAATTCCATGTCGAGGAAACCCAGGTCGAACGGCGCGTTGTGGATGATCAGCTCGGCATCCTGGACGAACTCGCGGATGTCGTTGACGACTTCTGCAAAGCGGGGCTTGTCGGCCAGGAACTCGACCGTGATGCCGTGCACGGCGATCGCGCCCTCGTCGATATCGCGTTCCGGGTTGACGTAGAAGTGCAGGTGGCGCCCCGTCAGGCGGCGGTTCATCAGCTCGACGCAGCCGATTTCGATCAGGCGGTCGCCGGTGGCGGCACTCAGGCCGGTGGTTTCGGTGTCGAGAACGATTTGTCGCATGGCGGGCATTCTAGCGGAGCGGCGCGGGCGCTCCGCGGTTTCTTGTTAGCGAAAGGGATCAGCGGCCGATCGATTCGACGCCGCGGTTGGCCAGCGCGTCGGCACGTTCGTTGCCGGGGTGGCCGTTGTGGCCGCGCACCCAGTGCCAGGAGATCTGGTGCGGCTGCGCCAGGGTGTCCAGCTCCTGCCACAGGTCGGCGTTCTTGACCGGCTTCTTGTCGGCGGTCTTCCAGCCGCGGGCCTTCCAGCCGGGCAGCCATTCGCTGATGCCCTTCTGGACATACTGCGAGTCGGTATAGACACGCACGACGCAGGGCCGCTTGAGCGCGCGCAGCGCTTCGATCACGGCGGTCATTTCCATGCGGTTGTTGGTGGTGTTGGGCTCGCCGCCGAACAGTTCTTTCTCGCTGGTGCCGGCGATGAGCACCGCGCCCCAGCCGCCGCGGCCGGGATTGCCCTTGCAGGCGCCGTCGGAGTAGATCGTGACTTCTTGCATGTGATTCCATGGTGGCCACCCGCCGGGCGGGTGGCGCATTGAAGGGGGCAGGAGAAGGGCGCTAGACCGCGTCAGCGCTCTTTGCCGGGGGTCTTGCCGTGCGTGCCGGTGGGTGTGGCCACGGGCGATGACACCGGGGCCAGTGCCGGCTTGCTCTTCCAGGCCGGGCCGACCAGGCGGATATTGCGCACGCGCTTGATCGCCGAGATCATATAGACCGCGCCGAAGATCGGCCACCAGCGGTCGCCGGCCTTTTCCATGAAGGCGGCGCGCTGCAGCCAGCGGTCGGTGCGGTAGGGCGGGCAGTAGCAGCCAAAGCGGCCGCGGATGATATCGAAGCCGAGCAGCTTGAGCCAGTCCTTGATGCGCACAAAGCCGATCTGCTGCGCGTCCGTCGGCAGGAAGGGCGTGGCGCCGAGCCGGTTCATGCCCTGGCGCGCGCCCCACAGGCTCATCGGGTTGAAGCAGGTGACCACCACGCGCCCCTCGGGCATCAGCACCCGCGAGACCTCGCGCAGCACTTCGTGCGGGTCTTCGGCGAATTCCAGGATGTGGGGCAGGGTGACCAGGTCGATGCTCTGGGTGTCGAACGGCAGCTCGTCGAAGCGGCACAGCAGCTGGCGCGCGTCGGGATGTGCGGCACGCGGCCCGTGCGGTCCGCTGGAAGGGTCCAGCGCCAGCGCCGAGAACGGCATCCGGTTCTCGCGCAGGGTGTCAATATAGGGCAGGCCCATCTGAACCGCGTGGTAGCCGAAGATGTCGGTCACGGTCCGGTCGTACTGCTGCGCCTCCCAGCGCAGCATGTACTCACCGGGCGGCGAGGCCAGCCAGTCTTCCCAGCTTACAATCGAATGATTGGGACGATTGGACATAGGAGCATGCGCATGTTGAAGGTTGAGCCGATCCCGGCGTTCCAGGATAACTATATCTGGGCCATCCACGACGGGCGTCACGCCGCCGTGGTCGATCCCGGCGAGGCCGCGCCGGTGGAGCGCTTCCTGGCGCGAAACGGTCTGGCTCTGGGCGCTATTGTAATCACCCATCACCACGGCGATCACCAGGGCGGGGTGGCCGAGCTGCTGGCGGCGCACCCGCGCACGCCGTCGGGCGCGCCGATGCCGGTGCTGGGGCCGGCTGGCGAACGCATCGGCGGGCGCACCCAGGCTCTGCGCGAAGGCGATGTCGTGACGCTGCAGACGCCGGCGCTGACGCTGCGCGTGCTGGACGTGCCCGGGCACACCGCCGGCCATATCGCCTATGTGGGTGACCTGGGCGAAGCCGGCCCGGCGGTCTTCTGCGGCGATACCCTGTTCGCCAGTGGCTGCGGGCGTCTGTTCGAAGGCACGCCGGCGCAGATGCTGGACTCGCTCGACAAGCTGGCGGCGCTGCCGGGTGATACCCGCGTCTATTGCGCGCACGAATATACGCGCAGCAATGTGCGCTTTGCGCGGGCGGTGGAGCCGGCCAATGCCGCGCTGGCGGCGTGGGAGCAGCGGGTTGACGCGCTGCGCGCGGCGGACCGGCCGACGCTGCCGACCACCATCGCCCATGAGCGCGAGGTCAATCCCTTCCTGCGCTCGCGCGAGCCGGCGGTACGGGCGGCAGTGGCGGCGCAGGGCGGGGCCGCCACGGGCGATGCGCAGGCGTTCGGTGCGCTGCGCGGCTGGAAGGACAATTTCCGCTGAGCGCTGCCCGGCCTGCCGGGCCTTGCGCCGCAAGGCTTTCCGGCTGCCCGTCGGAGATTGGCTATATGGAAAATCTGATTGACGCGATACGCGGTTTTTTTTAGCATCACGCATCCTTTTGGCGTCGCGATTCGAGAACTTAATGAAAATTGGTCGATTACTGGCGGTGGTCGCGTGCGCCGCGCTGCTTGCAGCGTGCGCCAGCACCCCCACGCCGCCTGATGGCGCCTATGGCGCCGCGACCGCCCAGACCGCCAAGCGCCAGGACCCGCTCAATTCGCTCAGCGACAAATCGGCGCTTTCTTCCGCTTCCACGATCAATGTCGACCAAGGTGGCCTGGACTGGCTGCGCGGCCCGTCCAACGACATCTGGGACCGCATCCGGCGCGGCTTTGCCATGCAGGACCTGGAGGGTACGCTGGTCGATGACCGCACCCAGTGGTATGCGCAGCGGCCGGAATACATGGAGCGGATGGTCGGGCGCTCAAGCCGCTACCTGTACCACATCGTAGAAGAGCTGGAACGGCGCAAGATGCCGACCGAGCTGGCGCTGCTGCCGTTCGTCGAGAGCGCGTTCAATCCGCAGGCCCAGTCCACTGCCAAGGCAGCGGGCATGTGGCAGTTCATCCCGAGCACCGGCAGGTCGTACAACCTGAAGCAGAACATGTTCCGCGACGAGCGCCGTGACGTGCTGGCCTCGACTGATGCCGCGCTGGACTACCTGGCGCGGCTTTATGACATGTTCGGCGACTGGCACCTGGCGCTGGCGGCGTACAACTGGGGCGAGGGCGCGGTGTCGCGCGCGATTGCGCGCAACCAGGCGCGCGGGCTGCCGACCGACTACGCCAGCCTGCCCATGCCGAATGAGACGCGCTACTACGTGCCGAAGCTGCAGGCGGTCAAGAACATCATCGCCAACCCGGCCGCGTATAACGTCAAGCTGCCCGAGATCCCGGACCATCCGTACTTTGTCACGGTGACCACCTCGCGCGATATTGACGTGAACCTGGCGGCAAAGCTGGCGGACATGTCGGTGGAGGAGTTCAAGGCGCTCAACCCGTCGTTCAATCGGCCGGTGATCCTGGGCGCGTCCAACCCGCAGATCCTGCTGCCGTTCGATAACGCCGAGCGCTTCCAGTACAACCTGAACACCTACCGCGGCGGGTTGTCGAGCTGGTCGGCGGTGACGGTGGACAGCCGCGAGCGCATCGAAGCGCTGGCGGCACGGCTGAATGTCGACGCCGATACGCTGCGCGAGATCAACAGCATCCCGAAGGGCATGCGCCTGAAGGCAGGCTCGACCGTGATGATTCCGCGCTCGGGCCGCCACGACCAGGATATCAGCGCGACCCTGGCCGACAGCGCCATGCTGGCGATGGAGCCTGATTTGCCGGATGCGCGCCGCGTGGTGGTGCGTGCCAGCCGGCGGGACACCGTGGCCTCGGTGGCGCGGCGCTATGGCGTCTCGGCGGGACAGGTGCAGTCGTGGAACAAGCTCTCCGGCACCAAGCTGGTCGCCGGGCAGAGCCTGGTGCTGATGGTGCCGGTGCGCGGCGCCGGCGCGGTGCGGGCGGCGCGGGCCGAACAGGCTGACCGTGCCGAGCGCGCGGAGCATTCCGAGCGCGCCGAGCGAAGCAGCAAGGGCGGCATCGTGCGGACCTCGGCCAAGGGCAAGGCGGAGCCGCGCAAGCGCATCACCGTCGAGGCCTCGTCGCGGCACACGGCAGCCAAGGCGGCGCCGGCGCGCGCGGCGCGCGAGTCCAAGCCGGGGCCGACCGTCAAGGCGTCGGCCAAGGCCGGCACCAAGGGGGCCAAGGCTCGCTGACAAATGCGGGCGCCGGCTGGTCCGGCGCACGGCGCAAGAAGGGGCGATGCCGTCGGCACGCCCCTTTTTTTTCATGTGCCAGGCCCCGGCGCCCACCCCTCTCCGAATCTGTGTCCACGCGCACCCGCGCCGGTGGCAAACTACGGTCATCATCACAATGACCGCAGACGCGGAGGAGACAGACATGACGGCAAGCCATGCCGTGCATGCCCGTTCGCTGGCCGACCCCGAGGGGTTCTGGGCTGAACAGGCGGCGCGCATCGACTGGGAAACCCCGTTCGTCCAGGTGCTCGACAACAGCCGCGCGCCCTTTACGCGCTGGTTCGTCGGCGGGCGCACCAACCTGTGCCACAACGCGGTCGACCGCCACCTGGCGGCCCGCGCCAGCCAGCCGGCGCTGCACTGGGTCTCGACCGAGACCGACCAGGCCCGCACCTATACCTACGCCGAGCTGCACGACGAGGTCAGCCGCATGGCTGCGACCCTGCAGGGCCTGGGCGTGCAGAAGGGCGACCGCGTGCTGATCTACATGCCGATGATCCCGGAAGCCGCCTTTGCCATGCTGGCGTGCGCGCGCATCGGCGCGATCCATTCGGTGGTGTTCGGCGGCTTTGCCTCGGTCAGCCTGGCCGCGCGCATCGAGGATGCCCGGCCGCGCGTGGTGGTCAGCGCCGACGCCGGCTCGCGCGCCGGCAAGGTGGTGCCCTACAAGCCGCTGCTGGACGAGGCCATCCGACTCTCGTCGCACCAGCCCGGGAAGGTGCTGCTGGTGGACCGGCAACTGGCGCAAATGCCCCGTACCGAGGGCCGCGACGAGGACTATGCCGCCTGGCGCGAGCGCGTGGCCGGCGTGCAGGTGCCGTGCGTGTGGCTGGAATCGAGCGAGCCGTCGTACGTGCTCTACACCTCCGGCACCACTGGCAAGCCCAAGGGCGTGCAGCGCGATACCGGCGGCTACGCGGTGGCGCTGGCCACGTCGATGGAGTACATCTTCTGCGGCAAGCCCGGCGACACCATGTTCACCGCATCGGACATCGGCTGGGTGGTGGGGCACAGCTATATCGTCTATGGCCCGCTGTTGGCCGGCATGGCCACGCTGATGTATGAAGGCACGCCGATCCGCCCGGACGGCGGCATCCTGTGGCGGCTGGTGGAGCAATACAAGGTCAACCTGATGTTCAGCGCGCCGACCGCGATCCGCGTGCTGAAGAAGCAGGACCCGGCCTGGCTGACCCGCTACGACCTGTCCAGCCTGCGCCTGCTGTTCCTGGCCGGCGAGCCGCTGGACGAGCCCACCGCGCGCTGGATCCAGGACGGCCTGGGCAAGCCGGTGGTCGACAACTACTGGCAGACCGAATCCGGCTGGCCGATCCTCGCGATCCAGCGCGGCATCGAGGCGCTGCCGCCTAAGCTGGGCTCGCCCGGCGTGCCGGCCTATGGCTATGACCTGAAAATCGTCGACGAGAACACCGGCGCGGAATGCCCGCCTAACCAGAAGGGTGTGGTCGCCATCGATGGCCCGTTGCCGCCCGGATGCATGAGCACCGTGTGGGGCGATGACGACCGCTTCGTGCGCACTTACTGGCAGGCGGTGCCGAACCGGCTGTGCTATTCCACCTTCGACTGGGGCGTGCGCGACGCCGACGGCTACGTCTTTATCCTGGGCCGCACCGATGACGTGATCAACGTGGCCGGCCACCGGCTGGGCACCCGCGAGATCGAGGAAAGCCTGTCGTCCAACTCCGCCGTGGCCGAGGTGGCGGTGGTGGGCGTGCAGGACGCGCTCAAGGGGCAGGTGGCGATGGCATTCTGCATCGCCCGCGATCCGGCGCGCACGGCCACGGCCGAAGCGCGGCTGGCATTGGAAGGCGAGTTGATGAAGACGGTGGAGCAGCAACTGGGTGCCGTGGCGCGGCCGGCGCGCGTATTCTTTGTCAATGCGCTGCCCAAGACCCGCTCCGGCAAGTTGCTGCGGCGCGCCATGCAGGCAGTGGCCGAAGGGCGCGACCCGGGCGACCTGACCACGATCGAGGACCCGGGTGCGCTGGAACAGTTGCAGGCAGCGCTGAAAGGCTAGACGGCGGGTTGAGGGCGTGGCGCTGTGGGTGCCTTGCGGGGCACTCCGCATCCCACCCTTGCCATCGGCCGTGATGCAGTCTAATATTTGAAGCATAAAATATTTAGACATCATCTAGATGGCGGTGTGATCCTGGCAAAGGTGCCCGGCGCAGCCGGCAGGAGGCGACAGATGCGAGTGCTTTGTATTGGTGGTGGCCCGGCGGGCCTGTACTTCGGCCTGCTGATGAAGCTGCAGGATCCGGCCAACGAGGTCATCGTGGTCGAGCGCAACCGGCCCTACGACACCTTCGGCTGGGGCGTGGTGTTCTCTGACGCCACCATGGACAACCTGAAGGAAGCCGACCCGGTCAGCGCCGCCGAGATCAACGCGGCCTTCAATCACTGGGACGATATCGACATCCATATCGGCGGGCGCACCATCCGCTCCGGCGGCCATGGCTTTATCGGCATCGGCCGCAAGCGCCTGCTCAATATCCTGCAGGCGCGCTGCGAGGCGCTGGGCGTGAAGCTGGTGTTCGAGACCGACGTGTCCGACGACCAGGCGCTGGCGATGCAATACCAGGCCGACCTGGTGATCGCCTCGGACGGCCTGAACAGCCGCATCCGCACCCGCTACGCCGACACGTTCCAGCCTGACATCGACACGCGCCAGTGCCGCTTTGTCTGGATGGGCACGCACAAGCTGTTCGACGCCTTCACCTTTGCCTTCGAGAAGACCGAGCACGGCTGGTTCCAGGCGCACGCCTACCGCTTTGACGACACCACCTCGACCTTTATTGTCGAGGCCCCGGAGTCAGTCTGGCGTGCGGCGGGCATCGAGCAGATGAGCCAGGAAGAGGGCGTGGCCTACTGCGAGCGCCTGTTCGCGCGCTACCTCGACGGCAACAAGCTGATCACCAATGCGGCGCACCTGCGCGGCTCGGCGATCTGGATCCGCTTCCCCCGCGTGATCTGCCGCCAATGGGTGCATTGGAACACCTTGCCCGACGGCCGCCGCGTGCCGGTGGTGCTGATGGGCGATGCCGCGCACACCGCGCATTTCTCGATCGGTTCGGGCACCAAGCTGGCGTTGGAAGATGCCATTGACCTCGCCGAAGAGATCCGTGGCAGGGGTCATGACGGCCTGCCCGATGCACTGTCGCGCTACGAAGCCACGCGCGGCGTGGAAGTGCTGAAGATCCAGAACGCGGCGCGCAACTCGACCGAATGGTTCGAGAACGTCGAGCGCTACGCGGGCAGCCTGCCGCCGGAGCAGTTCGCCTATTCCCTGCTGACGCGCTCGCAGCGCATCTCGCATGAGAACCTGCGCGTGCGCGATGCGGACTACGTGGCGCAGTTCGAGCACTGGCTGGCGCGGCAGGCCGGCGTGCAACCGGAGAGCCTGCAACTGCGCGAGCACCTGCCGCTGCCGCCGATGTTCACGCCGTTCCGCATGCGCGGCGTCACGCTGAAGAACCGCGTGGTGGTGTCGCCGATGGCGATGTATTCGTGCACCGACGGCGTGCCCGGCGACTTCCACCTGGTCCACCTGGGTTCGCGCGCGCTGGGCGGCGCCGGCATGGTGGTGGCGGAGATGACCTGCGTGTCGCCCGATGCGCGCATCACGCCGGGATGCCCGGGTTTGTGGAACGACGCACAGCGCGACGCCTGGCGCCGCATCGTCGACTTCGTGCATGCTAACAGCGATGCCCGCATCGCCATGCAGATCGGCCACTCGGGCCGCAAGGGCTCGACGCAGCTCGGCTGGGAGGCAATGGACCATCCGCTGCCGGAAGGCAACTGGCCGGTGATCTCGGCCTCGCCGCTGCCTTACCTGCCGGGCGAGTCGCAGACCCCGCGCGAGATGACGCGCGCAGACATGGAGCGTGTGCGCGATGACTTCGTCGCCAGCGCGCGCCGCGCCGCCGAGGCCGGCTTCGACTGGCTGGAGCTGCACTGCGCGCACGGCTACCTGCTGTCGAGCTTTATCTCGCCGCTGACCAATACGCGGGAAGATGAATACGGCGGTTCGCTGGCCGCGCGGCTGCGCTACCCGCTCGAGGTGTTTGCCGCGGTGCGTGCGGTGTGGCCGGAACACAAGCCGATGTCGGTGCGCATCTCGGCGCACGACTGGGTCGAAGGCGGCATCACCCCCGACGACGCGATCGAGATCGCACGCGCCTTCAAGGCCGCCGGCGCCGACATGATCGACTGCTCGTCGGGCCAGGTCAGCCCGGACCAGGCGCCGGTCTACGGCCGCATGTACCAGACCCCGTTTGCCGACCGCATCCGCAACGAGGCCGGCATCGCCACCATTGCCGTGGGCGCGATCTTCGAGGCCGACCACGTCGACTCGATCATCGCCGCGGGCCGTGCCGACCTGTGCGCGATCGCGCGGCCGCACCTGGCCAACCCGGCCTGGACGCTGCAGGAAGCGGCGCGCATCGGCTATCGCGATATCGCCTGGCCCAAGCAGTACCAGGCCGGCAAGCGGCAACTGGAAACCAACCTGGAACGCGCCGCGGCGCAGGAGAAGCAGGGATGACGCGCAGCACGGGTTCACTGTCAGGGCGCCACGCACTGGTCACCGGCGGCGGGCGCGGCATCGGCGCGGCCATCGCGCGCCGGCTGCTGGCCGACGGCGCCAGCGTGACGCTGCTGGGCCGCGATGCCGGCGCGTTGCAGGCGACCGTGCAAGCGCTGCGTAAGCTTGCTCCCGCAGGCGCCGTGGTCTCCCTTGTCACGGCCGATATCGCCGATGCCGGCAGCGTGGCGCGCGCCTTTGCCGCCGCCGCCGAGCAGGCCGGCCCGGTGTCGATGCTGGTCAACAATGCCGGCCAGGCGCACAGCGCACCGTTCCTGAAGACCGATGCCGGGCTGTGGCAGCGCATGCTGGATGTGAACCTGACCGGCACCTTCCTGTGCACGCAGGCGGCGCTGCCGGCGATGCTCGATGCGGGCTGGGGCCGCATCGTCAATGTGGCGAGCACGGCCGGCCTGATCGGCTACGGCTATGTCAGCGCCTATTGCGCGGCCAAGCATGGGGTGATCGGCCTGACGCGCGCGCTGGCGCTGGAAACCGCGGCCAAGGGCGTGACCGTCAATGCGGTCTGCCCGGGCTATACCGAAACCGACATCGTGCGCGACGCGGTGGCCAATATCGTCGGCAAGACCGGCCGTACCGAGGAACAGGCGCGCGCCGAGCTGGCCGCACGCAATCCGCAACGGCGGCTGGTGCAGCCCGAGGAAGTGGCCGACGCGGTGGCCTGGCTGTGCCAGCCATCCGCGGCCGCGATCACCGGCCAGGCGATCCCCGTCGCCGGCGGCGAAGTGATGGCGGGCTGAACCTCACCGACTGCAACAGACAACGAGAGAAACCCATGACAGAGATCGCACTCGACATGCGCCACCACAAGCGCAGCTTTGCCGGCTACCAGCCGAAGCACTTCCTGTGGTCGGTGTCCGGCGACGGCAAGGTCGGCACCGTGACGCTGAACCGGCCGGAGCGCAAGAACCCGCTGACTTTCGATTCCTATGCCGAGCTGCGCGACCTGTTCCGCGGCCTGTGCTATGCCAGCGACATCAAGGCGGTGGTGGTGACGGGCGCCGGCGGCAACTACTGCTCGGGCGGCGACGTGCACGAGATCATCGGGCCTCTCACGCGCATGACCATGCCTGAGCTGCTCGACTTCACGCGCATGACCGGCGACCTGGTCAAGGCCATGCGCGCCTGCCCGCAGCCGGTAGTCAGCGCGGTCGACGGCATCTGCGCCGGCGCCGGCGCGATGATGGCGCTGGCTTCCGACATGCGCCTGGGCACGGCGCAGGCCAAGACCGCGTTCCTGTTCACGCGCGTCGGCCTGGCCGGCGCCGACATGGGCGCGTGCACGCTGCTGCCGCGCGTGATCGGGCAGGGGCGTGCCAGCGAACTGCTCTACACCGGCCGCTCGATGAGCGCGGAAGAGGGCCTGCAGTGGGGCTTCTTCAATGCGCTGCATCCGTCCGAAGCGGTGCTGGCCCAGGCCCATGCGCTGGCCGCGCAACTGGCCGCTGGCCCGACCTTTGCCCACGGCGTGACCAAGAAGCTGCTGCACCAGGAATGGAACATGGGGCTCGACGAGGCCATCGAGGCCGAGGCCGAAGCCCAGGCCATCTGCATGCAGACGCGCGACTTCCGCCGCGCCTACGAGGCCTTCGTCGCCAAGACCAAGCCGGTGTTCGAAGGGGACTGAAGCGCCATGTCCGACAAGACCTATCTCGACCTGCCGCTGTTCGACGACGCGCACCGCACACTGGAGCGCGAACTGGACGCCTGGTGCGCGCAACACCTCCATGTCGACCACAGCGATACCGACGCCGCCTGCCGCGCGCTGGTGCGCCAGCTGGGCGAGGCCGGCTGGCTGCGCTATTGCGTGCCGGCCGCGCACGGCGGCGCGCTGCCGGCGCTGGATTCACGCTCGCTGTGCCTGCTGCGCGAAACCCTGGCGCGCCATGACGGCCTGGCCGATTTTGCCTTTGCCATGCAGGGGCTGGGCTCGGGCGCGATCTCGCTGGCCGGCAGCGCTGCGCTGCGCGCGCATTACCTGCCGCGCGTGGCCCGCGGCGAGGCGATTGCCGCGTTTGCACTGTCCGAGCCGGAGGCCGGTTCCGATGTGGCCGCCATGCAGTGCAGCGCACGGCTGTCGGACGACGGCAGCCACTATGTGATCGACGGCGCCAAGACCTGGATTTCCAACGGCGGCATTGCCGACTTCTACTGCGTGTTCGTGCGCACCGGCGAGGCGCCGGGCGCGCGCGGCATCTCCGCCTTCGTGGTGGATGCGGATACGCCAGGCCTGACCATCGCCGAGCGCATCGACGTGATGGCGCCGCACCCGCTCGCCACGCTGCGTTTCGACAACTGCCGCGTGCCCGTGGGCAACCGGCTGGGCGAAGCGGGGCAGGGCTTCAAGGTGGCGATGATGACGCTCGACATCTTCCGTGCCTCGGTTGCGGCGGCGGCGCTGGGCTTTGGCCGCGCCGCGCTGGACGATGCACTGGCGCGCGCCTGCGCGCGTCCGATGTTCGGCGGCGTGCTGGCCGACCTGCAGCTGACCCAGGCCGCCATCGGCGACATGGCCACCGCGATCGATGCCGCGGCGCTGCTGACCTACCGCGCGGCCTGGCTGCGCGATGTCAAGGGCCAGCGCACCACGCGCGAGGCGGCCATGGCCAAGATGGTGGCGACCGAGAACGCGCAGCAGGTGATCGACCGTGCGGTGCAGATGTTCGGCGGCCTGGGCGTCAAGGTCGGCACGCGGGTGGAAAGCCTGTACCGCGAGATCCGCTCGCTGCGTATCTATGAAGGCGCCACCGAAGTGCAGAAGCTGATCATTGCACGCGAGACGCTGGCCGGGCGCAAAGCCTGACGCGCCCGCGAGCTACCCACGAACTGCCGTACCGATACAGAGCAGACAGGAGACAAGCCATGGCGACCACAGCCCACCTCGATACCTTCGCGCGCGACCGCCTGCCGCCGCCCGAAATGTGGCCGGTGTTCCGCTTCAATGCCGATACCGACTACCCGGAGCGGATGAATGCCGCGGTGGAGCTGCTAGACCGCCACGTGCGCGAAGGCCGCGGCGAGCGCATCGCCATCCGCCATCGCCGCGACGGACAGATAGAGACGGTCACGTATGCGCAGCTGGCGGCGCTGGTGAACCGCATCGCCCATGTGCTGGTCGAGGACATGCAACTGGTGCCCGGCAGCCGCGTGCTGCTGCGCGGACCCAACAACCTGATGATGGCCGCCAGCTGGCTGGCCACGCTCAAGGCTGGCCTGGTCGCGGTGCCGACCATGCCGCTGCTGCGCGCCAAGGAGCTGAAGCAGATCATCGACAAGGCCCAGGTCGGCGCCGCGCTGTGCGATGCGCGGCTGCGCGAGGAGCTCGAAGCCAACCAGCAGGAGGGCGGCGAATTCCACTGCCCGAGCCTGGCGCGCACGCTGTACTTCAACGGTGAAGGCGAGGGTTCGCTGGAGGCGGCGCTGGCGGGCAAGCCGGATGCCTTCGCGGCCTGCGACACCGCCAGCGACGATGTCTGCCTGATCGCCTTTACCAGCGGCACCACCGGCCAGCCCAAGGGCACCATGCACTTCCATCGCGACGTGCTGGCCATGTGCGACCTGTTCCCGCGCCACGTGCTGTGCCCGCAGCCCGACGACGTGTTCTGCGGCACGCCGCCGATCGCGTTCACCTTCGGGCTGGGCGGCATGCTGTGTTTCCCGCTGCGCATCGGCGCCAGCGCCGTGCTGGCCGAGAAGCTGACGCCAGAGACGCTGCTCGGGTTGATCCAGGATTTCCGCGCCACCATCGTCTTTACCGCGCCCACCTTCTACCGGCAGATGGCAACGCTGGCGCCGCGCTATGACCTGTCCAGCCTGAAGAAGAGCGTGTCGGCCGGCGAAGCCCTGCCGGACGCCACGCGCCAGAGCTGGAAGGCGGCCACCGGCATCGAGATGACCGACGGCATCGGCGGCACGGAGATGATGCATATCTTTATCTCCAGCGCCGGCGCCGAGGTCAGGCCGGGCGCGATCGGGCGGGTGGTGCCGGGCTATGTCGCGCAGATCGTCGACGAGAACATGCAGCCCCTGCCGCCGGGACAGGTCGGCAAGCTGGCGGTGCAGGGGCCGACCGGCTGCCGCTACCTGGACGATCCGCGCCAGTCCAACTATGTGAAGGCGGGCTGGAACCTGCCGGGCGATACCTTCTTCGTCGACGAGGACGGCTACTACTTCTACCAGGCGCGTTCGGACGACATGATCATCTCGGCCGGCTACAACATCGCCGGGCCGGAGGTGGAAAGCGCACTCATGCAGCACGAGGCAGTGGCCGAATGCGGTGTGGTCGGTGCGCCCGACGACGGGCGCGGCCAGGTGGTGATGGCCTATGTGGTGCTGCGCGAGGGCGTGGCGGCGGACGACGCTACCCGCACCGCGCTGCAGGACTACGTGAAGCGCCAGATCGCACCCTACAAGTATCCGCGCCGCATTGTGTTCGTGCCGGCGCTGCCGCGCACCGAGACCGGCAAGCTGCAGCGCTTCCGGCTGCGGCAGATGGCGGAGCAGGGCAATGGCGGTGGCAATGGCGGCACTAACCAGGCGGGGAAGCCATGAGCCCCGTGTTCCGCAGCACCGTCCTGGTGCGCTTCAAGCACTGCGACGCCGCGGGCATCGTGTTCTACCCGCGCTATTTCGAGATGCTCAACGATCTGATCGAAGACTGGTTTAGCGAGGCGTTGGGCTGGCCCTTCGATGCCATGCATGGCGAGGGCCACGCGGGCGTGCCGACCGCCGAGCTGGAGTGCCGCTTCCTGGCGCCGAGCCGGCTGGGCGAGGTGCTGACACGGGAGCTGCGCGTGCTGAAGCTGGGTCAGTCCAGCTTTACCCTCGCGATCCGCTTCGCCGGCCCGCATGACGATACCCGCATGGAAGTGACGCAGCGGCTGGTCTGCGTCGATACCGGCTCGATTGCTCCGCAGCCGTTGCCCGATGCCGTGCGCGAGGCCATGTCGTCCTACCTGGTCGCGACGGCTTGAATCCCGGAATTCCATCCACTCATACAGATATCAACAGGAAAACGCATCATGAACATCCTGCAGCCGCCCGACTGGGCGCCCCCGCGTGGCTACGCCAACGGCACCATGACCGAAATGCAGGTCGGCAGCCGCCTCCTCTTTGTCAGCGGCCAGATCGGCTGGACCGGCAAATGTGAATTCGAGACCGACGACTTCGGCCTGCAGGTGGCGCAGGCGCTGCGCAACGTGGTTGCCGTGCTGGCGGCCGGCGACGCGCTGCCCGAGCATATCGTGCGCATGACCTGGTATGTGAAGGACAAGGCGGAATATGTCGGCGCCTACGGGGCGATCGGCCAGCACTACCGGGCCATCATCGGCCGCCACTTCCCGGCGATGACGGCGGTCGAGGTCGCGGACCTGGTGGAGCCGCGCGCCAAGGTGGAAATCGAGGTCACGGCGGTCGTGCCGCCGCAGGCGTAACGTAGCAGGCACAGGCCGGGACGGCGGCCGGCGGCGTGGTGGCGTGGTGGCGCCGCCCGCTGCCGCGTGCAAGTCCTTGAAAACTTGAGAAAATGGGTGGCGCGGGATATAATTCGAAAGTTTCGCTTTCAGAACCCTTCACCCTAGCGCCTACCGCTTTCCACCTTCCGCCGCCCCCATCCGCGCCGCCTTTGCTGTCCGCATTCAATGTGACGCAAGAAGCAGGTCGCGACCGGATCCGACCGCATCGGCGCAATGCCGCTGCCGCCGTCACGGATCCAGCCTGGGAGGCACGAGGCGTCGATTGGTCGGTCACGGGGTGAGTCCAGCAGGAGCCTACCCGTGTTACCGTCTTTTCCGTCCGCCATTCTCGCGCTAGCAGACGGCACGGTCTTTCGTGGCTATTCCATTGGCGCTTCCGGCCATACCATCGGTGAAGTGGTGTTCAACACCGCCATCACCGGTTACCAGGAAATCCTCACCGACCCGAGTTACTCGCGGCAGATCGTCACGCTGACGTATCCGCATATCGGTAACTACGGGGTCAATCCTGAGGATGTCGAAGCCACGAAAGTCCATGCCGCCGGCCTGATCATCAAGGATCTGCCGATCCTGGCCTCGAACTTCCGCAAGGAGCACACCCTTGCCCACTACCTGAAGCAGGAAAAGGTGGTGGCCATCGCCGGCATCGATACGCGCAAGCTGACGCGTATCCTGCGCGAAAAGGGTGCCCAGAACGGCTGCATCCTGGCCGGCGAAGACAATGTCCAGAAGGCCATCGACCTGGCCCGCTCGTTCCCCGGCCTGGCCGGCATGGACCTGGCCAAGGTGGTTTCGGTCAAGGAGCCGTACGAGTGGACCCAGACCGAGTGGAAGCTGGGCGAAGGCTACGGCAAGCAGGACAAGCCGCAGTTCCACGTGGTCGCCTATGACTACGGCGTCAAGTACAACATCCTGCGCATGCTGGCCGAGCGCGGCTGCAAGGTGACGGTGCTGCCCGCGCAGGCGAGTGCCGCCGACGCGCTGGCGCTGAATCCGGACGGCGTGTTCCTGTCCAACGGCCCCGGCGACCCCGAGCCGTGCGACTACGCCATCGCCGCCACGCGCGAGTTCATCGAGCGCGGCATCCCGACCTTCGGCATCTGCCTGGGCCACCAGATCATGGCCCTGGCGGTCGGCGCCAAGACCCTGAAGATGAAGTTCGGCCACCATGGCGCCAACCACCCGGTCAAGGACCTGGACGACGGCCGCGTGGTGATCACGTCGCAGAACCACGGTTTCGCGGTGGACGCGGACACGCTGCCGTCGAACGTGCGCGTGACGCACAAGTCGCTGTTCGACGGTTCGCTGCAGGGTTTCACGCTGACCGACAAGCCGGCCTTCTGCTTCCAGGGTCACCCGGAAGCCTCGCCCGGCCCGAACGACGTGGCTTACCTGTTCGACCGCTTCATCAAGCTGATGACGGACGCGCGCAAGTAAGCGGGCAAGAAGAACAGCGCAGACCTCAGGGACATCCCATGAACGCCTTCATACATACCGCCTTCGGCATCACCGATTTCTGGACCTATGTGCTGGGCACGATTTTTATCGTGCTGCTGCCCGGGCCGAACTCGATGTATGTGCTGTCGGTGGCGGCGCAGCGCGGCGTGCGTGCCGGCTACAAGGGCGCATGCGGGGTGTTCCTGGGTGACTTCGTGCTGATGGTGCTGTCGGCAGCGGGCGTGGCCTCGCTGCTCAAGGCCAGCCCGGCGTTGTTCTACGTGGTGAAGTACATCGGCGCGGCCTACCTGGCGTGGATCGGCTTCAACATGCTGCGCGGCGCGGTGCGCAACTGGGCCGCGCGCGGCGATGCGGCCGCGGCCGCGACCGTGCCGGCGGGCACGGCCGACCAGTCCGATCCGTTCCGCAAGGCGCTCCTGATCAGCCTGCTGAACCCGAAGGCGATCCTGTTCTTCATCTCGTTCTTCATCCAGTTCGTCGATCCGGCTTTCGCTTACCCGGTGCTGTCGTTCGGCGTGCTGGGGCTGGTCTGCCAGATCTGCAGCTTCGCCTACCTGACCACGATCATCTTCGTGGGCGCGAAGCTGGCCGACGCATTCCGGCGCCGCCGGCGCCTGTCGGCCGGCATGTCGAGCGGGGTGGGGGCGATGTTCATCGGTTTCGGCGCCAAGCTGGCGACGGCCACCATGAACTAGGCGCGGCGGCGGACAAGCTGACCTTTTCGAATCCGGACGGATTCCCTGATTACCGGCGCGGCCCGCATGCAAGCGGGCCGGCCAACAAAGAGAGCGTGCAATGCCAAAACGCACAGACATCAAGAGCATCCTGATCATCGGCGCGGGCCCCATCATCATCGGCCAGGCGTGCGAGTTCGACTACTCCGGCGCCCAGGCCTGCAAGGCGCTGCGCGAGGAAGGCTTCAAGGTCATCCTGGTCAATTCGAACCCGGCGACCATCATGACCGATCCCAACACGGCCGATGTGACCTACATCGAGCCGATCACCTGGGAAGTGGTCGAGCGCATCATCGAGAAGGAGCGCCCGGACGCGATCCTGCCGACCATGGGCGGCCAGACCGCGCTGAACTGCGCGCTGGACCTGTATCGCCACGGCGTGCTGGAGAAGTACAAGGTCGAACTGATCGGCGCTTCGCCGGAAGCCATCGACAAGGCCGAGGACCGCCAGAAGTTCAAGGACGCCATGACCAAGATCGGTCTGGGTTCGGCCAAGTCGGGCATCGCCCACTCGATGGACGAAGCCATGGCCGTGCAGTCGCGCATTGCCCAGGAAACCGGCAGCGGCGGCTACCCGATCGTGATCCGCCCGTCGTTCACGCTGGGCGGCAGCGGCGGCGGCATTGCCTACAACCGCGAAGAGTTCGAAGAGATCTGCAAGCGCGGCTTGGATCTGTCGCCGACGCGCGAGCTGCTGATCGAAGAGTCGCTGCTGGGCTGGAAAGAGTATGAGATGGAAGTGGTCCGCGACAAGAAGGACAACTGCATCATCATCTGCTCGATCGAGAACCTGGACCCGATGGGCATCCACACCGGCGACTCGATCACCGTGGCCCCGGCCCAGACCCTGACCGACAAGGAATACCAGATCCTGCGCAACGCGTCGCTGGCCGTGCTGCGCGAAATCGGCGTCGACACCGGCGGTTCCAACGTGCAGTTCTCGATCAACCCGAAGGACGGTCGCATGATCGTCATCGAGATGAACCCGCGCGTGTCGCGTTCGTCGGCGCTGGCGTCCAAGGCCACCGGCTTCCCGATCGCCAAGGTCGCGGCCAAGCTGGCCGTGGGCTACACGCTGGACGAGCTGAAGAACGAGATCACCGGCGGCGCGACCCCGGCTTCGTTCGAGCCGTCGATCGACTACGTGGTCACCAAGGTGCCGCGCTTCGCGTTTGAGAAATTCCCGCAGGCTGACAGCCACCTGACCACTCAGATGAAGTCGGTGGGTGAGGTGATGGCCATGGGCCGCACCTTCCAGGAATCGTTCCAGAAGGCACTGCGCGGCCTGGAAGTGGGCGTGGACGGCCTGGATGAAAAGTCGTCGGACCGTGATGAGGTTGTCGAGGAAATCGGCGAAGCCGGCCCCGACCGCATCTGGTACGTGGGCGACGCGTTCCGCCTGGGCATGTCGCTGGAAGAGGTCTATGCCGAGACCGACATCGACCCCTGGTTCCTGGCCCAGATCGAAGACATCATCAAGACCGAAGGCCTGGTCAAGGCGCGCACGCTGGACAGCCTGTCGACCGCCGAGCTGCGCTTCCTGAAGCAGAAGGGCTTCTCCGATCGCCGCCTGGCCAAGCTGCTGAAGACCGATGCCAAGGCCGTGCGCGAGGCGCGCATCGCCCAGAACGTGCGCCCGGTCTACAAGCGCGTGGACACCTGCGCGGCCGAGTTCGCCACCAACACCGCCTACATGTACTCGACCTACGAGGCCGAGCATGGCGAGTGCGAAGCGCAGCCGACCGACAAGAAGAAGATCATGGTGCTGGGCGGCGGCCCAAACCGGATCGGCCAGGGCATCGAGTTCGACTACTGCTGCGTGCACGCCGCTCTGGCGCTGCGCGAAGACGGGTACGAGACCATCATGGTCAACTGCAACCCGGAAACCGTGTCGACCGACTATGACACCTCGGACCGCCTGTACTTCGAGCCGCTGACGCTGGAAGACGTGCTGGAAATCGTCGACAAGGAAAAGCCCGTCGGCGTGATCGTGCAGTACGGCGGCCAGACCCCGTTGAAGCTGGCGTTGGACCTGGAAGCCAACGGCGTGCCCATCATCGGCACCAGCCCCGACATGATCGACGCGGCCGAAGACCGCGAGCGCTTCCAGAAGCTGCTGCAGGAGCTGGGCCTGCGCCAGCCGCCCAACCGCACCGCGCGTGCCGAGGACGAAGCGCTGCGCCTGGCCGAAGAGATCGGCTACCCGCTGGTGGTGCGCCCGTCGTACGTGCTGGGCGGCCGCGCCATGGAAATCGTGCATGAGCCGCGCGACCTCGAGCGCTACATGCGCGAGGCCGTCAAGGTCTCGAACGATTCCCCGGTGCTGCTGGACCGCTTCCTGAACGACGCCATCGAGTGCGACGTCGATGCGATCTCCGACGGCAAGCGCGTCTTCATCGGCGGCGTGATGGAGCACATCGAGCAGGCTGGCGTGCACTCGGGCGACTCCGCCTGCTCGCTGCCGCCGTACTCGCTGTCGGCCGAGACCGTGGCCGAACTGAAGCGCCAGACCGCCGCCATGGCCCGCGCCCTGAACGTGGTCGGCCTGATGAACGTGCAGTTCGCGATCCAGCAGAACGACGGCGTCGATACCGTCTACGTGCTGGAAGTGAACCCGCGCGCCTCGCGTACCGTGCCGTACGTATCCAAGGCCACCGGCTTGCAGCTGGCCAAGATCGCCGCGCGCTGCATGGCCGGCCAGTCGCTGGACGAGCAGGGCATCGGCGAGGAAGTCATCCCGCCGTACTACAGCGTCAAGGAAGCGGTGTTCCCGTTCAACAAGTTCCCGGGCGTCGATCCGGTCCTCGGACCTGAAATGCGTTCGACCGGCGAAGTGATGGGCGTGGGCAAGGCCTTCGGCGAGGCGCTGTTCAAGAGCCAGCTGGCCGCGGGTTCGCGCCTGCCGGAGAAGGGCACCGTGCTGATCACCGTGAAGGACAGCGACAAGCCGCGCGCAGTCGGCGTGGCCCGCATGCTGCACGACATGGGCTACCCGATCGTCGCCACCCGCGGCACCGCGTCGGCCATCGAGGCCGCCGGTATCCCGGTCAAGACGGTCAACAAGGTCAAGGACGGCCGTCCGCATATCGTGGACATGATCAAGAACGGCGAACTGGCGCTGGTGTTCACCACCGTGGACGAGACCCGCACCGCGATTGCCGATTCGCGCTCGATCCGTACCTCGGCGCTGGCCCACCGCATTCCTTACTACACCACCATCGCCGGCGCCCGCGCCGCGGTGGAGGGCCTGAAGCACATGCAGAGCCTGGAGGTCTACGACCTGCAGAGCCTGCACGCCTCGCTGGCCTGAAGCCCCGTACGTAAGGCAAGCGGCACATCGCCACTGGCCGGGCGCATTGCGCCCGGTCAAGGCCAGGAAGCCCGCCGGAGTTGCTGCCGGCGGGCTTCCTGGCCTAAACTACGTCAAATTCGTCGATCGATGCGGCGTGCCCGCATTCGGTCCTGTCTGAAAGCCGCGGTTGAGCGGAAGTGCCCTGGCAGCATTGGCCAGGGATGGCTCCAGCTCCGCTGCGGCTCATTTTTTTGTTGAACGAAGACATGAGCACCATTCCGATTACCAAGCGTGGCGCAGAGCTCCTGAAGGAGGAACTGCAGCGCCTGAAGGCTGTCGAGCGTCCGGCGGTGATCAATGCAATCTCGGAAGCCCGCGCACAGGGCGACCTGTCTGAAAACGCCGAATACGACGCCGCCAAGGAGAAGCAGGCCTTTATCGAAGGCCGCATCCTGGAAGTGGAGGCCAAGCTGTCGGCCGCGCAGGTCATCGACCCGACCCAGCTGGACACCGACGGCCGCATCGTCTTTGGCGCGACCGTTGACCTGGAGGACCTGGAGTCCGGCAGTCCCGTCAGCTACCAGATCGTGGGCGATGACGAGGCCGACATTGACGTCGGCAAGATCTCGGTCAGCTCGCCCATCGCGCGTGCGCTGATCGGCAAGTTCGAAGGCGACGTCGCAACCGTGCTGGCCCCTGGCGGCGAGCGCGAGTACGAAGTCATTACCGTACGCTATATCTGACGCCGGCCCGGCCGGCAGGCTTGCACCTGGCCCGGCCCCCGGAAAGACCGGCACGTGTTCTCCAATTCCTATAACAATCTGCCGCCGCTGCCGCACCGCATATTCCTGCTGCTGACGGTGGTGTGGGCGGGCAGCCTCTGGACCGTCGGCTACATGGTGGCGCCGACGCTGTTTTCGGTGCTGCCCAGCCGCGAGACGGCGGGCATGATCGCCGGGCACCTGTTCCATACTGAAGCCATCGTCGGGGTCACCATCGGTGTGTTGCAGCTGGTGCTGTGCAACGTGATGATCCGGCGCGGCGCCCACCGCTATCGCGGCCTGCGCTGGCTGGTGCTGGGCATGCTGTGCTGCGTGCTGGCGGGCTACTTCGGCACCCAGCCGTTCATGGCCGGCCTGAAGGAAAAGGCGCTGGCGCTGGGTGTCGGCGTTTCGGAATCGCCTTACAAGGCGCAGTTCGGCATGCTGCACGGCGTGTCGAGCGCCTTCTACCTGCTGCAAAGCCTGCTGGCGCTGGTGCTGGTGTGGCGCGCTTCGGCGCCGCGTTCGGCCGGGGAGTGAGACCGGCCGCCGGCACGGCCACAGGCGTGGCGTGCCGGCATCGGGGGCGCCTGGCGGCGACCCCGTCATGCTTCAGCTGGCAGTGTTTAGCCCAGCGCCTTCTTCTTCTGGCTGGTCGGGCGTGCGCGCGAACGCTTCACATTGCCGCCGGCGGTGACGCGCTCGTTGCCAAGCACCGTGACTTCCTTGCGGGTCGGACGGCGGTTCGGCGCAGCGCTGGGCTTCTTGACCGTCACCGTGCGCGGGGCCGCACCACCACGGCGGGCGGGGGTGTGGCGGCCCAGGTCTTCGGCCTGGTTTTCCTTCAGGCGCGCTTCGCCCGGACGCCAGACCACCAGCAGCTTGCCGATATGCTGGATCGGCACGGCGCTGAGCTGGTCGCAGATTTCCTCGTAGATGGCGATGCGCGCATCGCGATCGTCGCCGAACACGCGGATCTTGATCAGGTCGTGGGCGGCCAGGCTGCGGTCGATCTCGGCCAGTACGGCACGGGTCAGGCCTTCGGCGCCGACCATCACGACCGGGTTCAGGGCATGGGCACGGGAGCGCAGGTCAGAGCGCTGGGCAGGGACTAGTTGTAGAGCGGGCATAGGTTGGCGCTGATTATTAGGCGCTTGAAATAGTGATAGAGCGCTGGGCGCTGGAAATCGGGCGCTGCAGCCCGCGCCGGTCGTGACACGGCGGGTCGGGCAAGGACAGGCTGCCGACGGCCGCCCCGGGGGGCGGCAAGCCGGCCGCTGATAAGGCGAGCTGGCGGTCGGGATGCGGATTGGCGCGTATTATCCGTCAATCCGGCACTGTCGGGCAGCAAAATCATCAAAACAGTAGGAAAACCTTCGCGGATGGCATTGACCGGCGGGCGGGGGCAGGGAACAGGCTGGTAACTGGCATGGCAAAAAACAAGTTCAATCATTCGTGGCTGCACGACCACATCAACGATCCGTACGTGAAAATGGCGCAGCGCGAGGGCTATCGCGCCCGCGCGGCCTACAAGCTCAAGGAGATCGACGAGCAGGACAAGCTGATCCGCCCGGGACAGGTGATCGTCGACCTGGGCGCGGCGCCCGGCAGCTGGAGCCAGTACGCCCGCAACAAGCTGGCGGACTCGCCCAGGGCCAAGGACGGCAGGATCGATGGCGCCGTGGTCGCGATCGACCTGCTGCCGATGGAACCTGTCGCCGACGTCACTTTCATCCAGGGTGACTTCCGCGAGGAATCGGTCTTCCGCGAACTGGAAAGCGTGGTGCTGGACGCCTCCGGCGGTAACAAGATTGACCTTGTTTTGTCCGACATGGCCCCCAATTTGTCCGGTGTAGCCTTCGCTGATGCAGCACGGATCGAGTACCTGTGCGACCTGGCGCTGGAATTTGCGCAGGCCCACCTTAAGCCGGAGGGGGCATTGCTGGTAAAGTGCTTCCACGGGAGCGGCTACAGCCAGATCGTGGAGAAGTTCAAGCGGCATTTCAAAGTGGTTGCGAAACGCAAGCCCAAGGCGTCTCGCGACAAGTCTTCCGAAACCTTTATCCTTGGGCGCTACCTCAAGGCAGTGGATTGACCGGTCTCGATACAAGCCAGGGCGAAAAAAGAAGCGTGGAAAGTGCCCCACCCGGTGCTATCGGCATCATAGTTTCTCTGTTTCCCCCCGAGGGCGGGCGCTGCATTACAATGCAGCTATCCGTTGGCAAGGCAATTGCAAAGGAGTTCGGCCTTGAATAACAACCTGTTTCAAAAGGCGGCAATCTGGCTAGTGATCGCGCTGGTGCTGTTTACCGTCTTCAAGCAGTTCGACAAGCCCCGTGCGCAGGACAGCGTCACCTATTCGCAGTTCATGGATGACGCCAAGAACGGCAAGGTGTCGCGTGTCGACGTGCAGGGCCGCAACCTGGTGGTCTCGCCTAAGGAGGGCGCCAAGTACACCATCATCTCGCCGGGCAACATCTGGATGGTCGGCGACCTGATGAAGTACGGCGTCCAGGTGACCGGCAAGGCGGACGACGAACCCAACGTGCTGGTCCAGGCCCTGTATTACCTCGGGCCGACCCTGCTGATCATCGTGTTCTGGTTCTACATGATGCGTCAGATGCAGGGTGGCGGCAAAGGCGGCGCTTTCTCATTCGGCAAGTCGCGTGCGCGCCTGATCGATGAAAACCAGAACGCCGTCACGTTCCAGGACGTGGCCGGCTGCGATGAGTCAAAGGAAGAAGTGGTCGAACTGGTCGACTTCCTGAAGGACCCGCAAAAGTTCCAGAAGCTGGGCGGGCGCATCCCGCGCGGCGTGCTGCTGGTTGGCCCTCCGGGTACCGGCAAGACGCTGCTGGCACGTGCCATCGCCGGCGAGGCCAAGGTGCCGTTCTTCAGCATCTCGGGTTCCGACTTCGTTGAAATGTTCGTCGGCGTGGGCGCGGCCCGTGTGCGCGACATGTTCGAGAACGCCAAGAAGCAGGCCCCCTGCATCGTGTTCATCGATGAAATCGACGCGGTCGGCCGCCATCGTGGCGCCGGCATGGGCGGCGGCAACGACGAGCGCGAGCAGACCCTGAACCAGATGCTGGTCGAGATGGATGGCTTCGAGGCCAACTCGGGCGTGATCGTGATCGCCGCGACCAACCGTGCCGACGTGCTGGACAAGGCGCTGCTGCGTCCGGGCCGTTTCGACCGCCAGGTCTATGTGGGCCTGCCGGACATCCGCGGCCGCGAGCAGATCCTGAAGGTCCATATGCGCAAGGTGCCGATCGGCAACGACGTCGACGCCTCGGTGATCGCGCGTGGTACCCCGGGCTTCTCGGGCGCCGACCTGGCCAACCTGGTCAACGAGGCCGCGCTGTTTGCCGCCCGCCGCAGCAAGCGCGTGGTCGACATGCAGGACTTCGAGGACGCCAAGGACAAGATCTACATGGGTCCGGAGCGCAAGTCGACGGTCATGCGCGAGGAAGAGCGCCGTGCCACGGCTTACCACGAGTCGGGCCATGCGGTGGTGGCCAAGCTGCTGCCCAAGGCCGACCCGGTGCACAAGGTCACGATCATGCCGCGTGGCTGGGCGCTGGGCGTGACCTGGCAGCTGCCGGAGCATGACAAGTATTCGAAGTACAAGGACAGCATGCTGGAAGAGGTTGCTATCCTCTTCGGCGGCCGTGCGGCGGAAGAGGTCTTCCTCAACGCCATGAGCACCGGTGCGTCCAACGACTTCGAGCGCGCCACCAAGATCGCCCGCGACATGGTGACCCGCTTCGGCATGAGCGATTCGCTCGGCGCCATGGTCTACGTGGATACCGAGCAGGATGGCATGTTCGGCAAGCTGTCGTCCAAGACCGTGTCGGAAGCCACGCAGCAGAAGGTCGACGCCGAGATCCGCCGCATCATCGACGAGCAATACGCGCTGGCCAAGCGCCTGCTCGAAGAGAACCGCGACAAGGTCGAAGCCATGACCAACGCGCTGATGGAGTGGGAAACCATCGATGCCGACCAGGTCAATGACATCATGGCCGGCAAGCCGCCGCGTCCGCCGCGCAGTGCGTCGGGCCAGAATGGTGGCGGCAGCACGCCTTCGGGCGGCTCGCCGGTGGCGCCGACCAACGCGCCTGCCACGGCCTGATCCCGCGACTTCGTCTGGCTGACGACGTAGTGGTGGTGGCTGTGTAGTGGCTGTATCCGAAGCCGGTGCCTGGTGCACCGGCTTTTCCTTTTGCGCGACGGGTTCGCGCACAGACTTTCCTCAAGTATTCCGACCTTGCAGCAGACTCCTCAGACCCGGTACTTCCAGTGCGGACGTTTCCGCTATGCGTTGGACCAGCGCCCGCTGGTCATGGGCATTCTCAATGTCACGCCAGATTCGTTCTCCGACGGCGGCCAGCACGCCAGCCGCGATGCGGCGCTGCGCCACGCGGAGCAGATGATCCAGGAGGGGGTGGACATCATCGATATCGGTGGCGAGTCGAGCCGCCCGGGCTCGGCCGCGCTGCCGCTTGAGGACGAACTGGCACGCGTGATCCCCGTGGTGGAAGCGCTGCGCAACTGCGGCAAGCCGCTGTCGATCGATACCTACAAGCCCGAGGTCATGCGCGCCGCACTTGCGGCCGGAGCCGATCTCATCAACGATATCTGGGGTTTCCGCATGCCGGGCGCGGTCGAGGCCGTGGCGGCGGGGCAGGCGGGCCTGTGCGTGATGCATATGCAGCGCGATCCGCAGACCATGCAGGAAGACCCGCACTACGACGACGTGGTCGCCGAGGTGGCCGGGTTCCTTGCCGAGCGCATTGCCGTGCTGCGCGCTGCCGGCATCGACGACGCGCGCATATCCCTCGATCCGGGGTTTGGCTTCGGAAAGACACCCGATCATAATCTGCGCCTGCTCGGCCAATTGCCGCGGCTGGCGCTGGAGGGCCTGCCGGTGCTGGCGGGCATTTCGCGCAAGTCCACGCTGGGCGCCGTCCTCGGTGGCCGGCCGCCGCAGCAGCGTGTTGCGGCCAGCATTGCCGCCGCGGTGTGTGCGCTGGAGCGCGGAGCATTTATCGTGCGCGTGCATGATGTGGAGCAGACGGTGGATGCCGTGAAGACCTGGTGGGCGGTGCGCAACGAGTCCGTTGGCGCGGCCTGAACCGGCCGCGGCCACTGCGGACAGAACAACGATCAGAGTACAGAAAGGGAATCAGCGAATGACACGCAAGTATTTCGGGACAGATGGCGTGCGGGGCAGGGTCGGCGAGGCGCCGATCACGCCGGACTTCGTGATGCGGCTGGGCCATGCTGCCGGCAAGGTGCTGGCCCACGGCGCCAAGACCGGGCAAGGCAAGCCGACCGTGCTGATCGGCAAGGACACGCGCATTTCCGGCTATATGCTGGAAGCGGCGCTGGAGGCCGGCTTTACCTCGGCTGGCGTGCACGTGCTGCTGACCGGCCCGCTGCCGACGCCGGGCATCGCCTACCTGACGCGGGCGCTGCGGCTGTCCGCCGGCGTGGTGATCTCGGCCAGCCACAATCCCTATTACGACAACGGCATCAAGTTCTTTTCGGCCGACGGCGACAAGTTGCCCGACGAGGTCGAGGCGGAGATCGAGGCTGCCATCGAAGAGCCGATGGTGTGCGCGCCATCCGATGACCTGGGCCGCGCGCGCCGCATCAACGATGCCCCCGGGCGCTATATCGAGTTCTGCAAGAGCACCTTCCCGCACGAGCAGGACCTGTACGGCCTGAAGCTGGTGGTCGACTGCGCCCATGGCGCGGCCTACCACATCGCGCCGCACGTGTTCCATGAACTGGGCGCCGACGTGATTTCGATCGGCAACCAGCCGGACGGCCGCAATATCAACGACGGCTACGGCGCCACCGCGCCGGGCAAGCTGATTGAGGCTGTCAAGGCCCATGGCGCCGACCTGGGCCTGGCCTTTGACGGCGACGCCGACCGCTTGCAGGTGGTGGATGCCGACGGCCGTCTCTACAACGGCGACGAACTACTGTATCTGATCGTGCGCGACCGCCAGGCCGCCGGCCAGGCGGTGCCCGGTGCCGTGGGCACGCTGATGACCAATATGGCGGTCGAGCTGGCGCTCAAGCGCCAGGGCGTGGAATTCGTGCGCGCCAAGGTGGGCGACCGCTATGTGCTCGAAGAGTTAAACAAGCGCAGCTGGACGCTGGGCGGCGAGGGTTCCGGCCACCTGTTGTGCCTGGACCGCCACAGCACCGGCGACGGCATCGTGTCGGCGCTGCAGGTGCTGGCCGCGCTGCGCCGCAGCGGCAAGACCCTGGCGCAGTTGCTGGAGGGCGTACGGCTGTTCCCGCAGACGCTGATCAATGTGCGCGTGCAGAAGGGCTTCGACTGGCAGTCGCATGCCGGCCTACAGGCCGCGCGCGCGGCGGTCGAGCCTGAGCTGGAAGGACGCGGCCGGGTGCTGATCCGTGCCTCCGGCACCGAACCGGTGGTGCGCGTGATGGTCGAGGCCGAGCAGGCCGAAATGGCCGAGCGCGCGGCCAGGCGGCTGGCGGATGCCTTGGGCGCCTGATACGCCGCACCTTGACCAGGAACGCCGGGCTAGTCCCGGCGTTTTTTTGCCAGATATCGCAATTAACCGCCGTAATATTGGGCCGGCATGACAGCCGGATGGCAGCGGCGATCCCTTGCTGGAGGCCGGTTCCAAGAAGATTTGAAGATGTCACGGAATTGTCATACAGGGAGCATAGAGTTCGTCTTGTCAAAAATTTGTCATTCCCAACCAATGTTCTCTGGAGGACATATGAAGCTGGTCAAGACTGCCGTGGCAGGCATCGTTTCGATGGTGGTGGCGGGTACTGCGTTCGCGGCGGAAATTACCGGTGCAGGCGCTTCTTTCCCGGCGCCCGTGTATTCCAAGTGGGCCGACGCATACCAAAAAGCAACGGGTAACAAGGTCAACTATCAATCCATCGGCTCGTCGGGCGGGATCAAGCAGATCGGGGCCAAGACGGTCGATTTCGGTGCCTCGGACGCGCCGCTGAAGGACGAGGACCTGAACAAGCAGGGCCTGGTCCAGTTCCCGACCGTGATCGGCGGCGTGGTGCCGGTGATCAACCTGCAGGGCGTGAAGCCGGGCGAACTGACCATCACGGGCGAAGTGCTGGCCAATATCTACCTGGGCAAGATCAAGAAGTGGGATGACCCCGCGATCAAGGCGCTGAACCCGCAAGCCAAGCTGCCGAGCCAGGACATCCTGCCGGTGCGCCGCGCCGACGGTTCGGGCACGACCTTCATCTTCACCAACTACCTGTCCAAGGTCAGCCCGGAATGGAAGAGCGCGGTGGGCGAAGGCACCACGGTCAACTGGCCGGGCGGCGGCACCGGCGGCAAGGGCAACGAGGGCGTGGCCGCCTTCGTGCAGCGCCTGAATGGCGCGATCGGCTATGTCGAGTACGCCTACGCCAAGCAGAACAAGATGACCCACCTGAACATGAAGAACGCGTCGGGTGCCGTGGTCAAGCCGGGTGACGACGCCTTCAAGGCCGCCGCCGCCGGTGCGGACTGGAGCAAGAGCTACTACCAGATCCTGACCAACCAGTCGGGCAAGGAAGCCTGGCCGATCGCCGGCGCCACCTTCATCCTGGTCCACAAGAACCAGGAAAAGGCCGCGCAGGGCGCCGAAGTGCTGAAGTTCTTCGACTGGGCCTACAAGAGCGGCGCCAACATGGCTGCCGACCTCGACTACGTGCCGCTGCCGGAAAACGTTGTGAACCAGATCCGTTCGACCTGGAAGACCAGCGTCAAGGACGCCTCGGGCAAGGCGCTGTACTGATCCTGACGGCATCGCTGGCCCCGCGTGAGTGCGGGGCCGGTGGCCGGGCTGCCCGCAACTGGCCCGGACACCGGGCTCCCGCCCAGGCGGGAGCGGCGATCCACCCTGAATTCCCGACATGGCGACTACCCCCTCCGAGATCCGCAACGTCCAGCCCCCGAGCCGCATGGGCGACATCCTGTTCGGCGGCCTGACGCGAGGCGCCGCGATCGTGACGCTGCTGCTGCTGGGCGGCATCATCGTCTCGCTCGCGATCAGCGCCTGGCCGTCGATCCAGACTTTCGGCGCGCGCTTCCTGTGGACCGCGGAGTGGGATCCTCCCGCCGATGTCTATGGTGCGCTGGTGCCCATCTACGGCACCATCGTGACCTCGCTGATCGCGCTGATCATCGCGGTGCCGGTCAGCTTCGGCATCGCGCTGTTCCTGACCGAACTGTCGCCCGCCTGGCTGCGCCGCCCGCTGGGCACCGCCATCGAACTGCTCGCCGCAGTGCCGTCGATCGTCTACGGCATGTGGGGCCTGCTCGTGTTCGCACCGATCTTCGGCGAGTATTTCCAGAAGCCCCTGGCCGCCACGGTCGGCCAGCTGCCGGTGGTCGGCAAGCTGTTCCAGGGAGCGCCGCTGGGCATCGGCCTGCTGTGTGCGGGCGTGATTCTGGCGATCATGATCATCCCGTACATCGCCTCGGTGATGCGCGACGTGTTTGAAGTCACCCCGGTACTGCTCAAGGAATCCGCCTACGGCGTGGGCTGCACCACCTGGGAGGTGATGTGGAACGTGGTGCTGCCCTACACCCGCGCCGGCGTCATCGGCGGCGTGATGCTGGGCCTGGGCCGTGCACTGGGCGAGACCATGGCCGTCACCTTCGTGATCGGCAATACCAACCTGCTGGACAGCGCCTCGCTGTTCTCGCCGGGCAACAGCATCACCTCGGCATTGGCCAACGAGTTCGCCGAAGCCGGCGCCGGCCTGCACACCGCCGCGCTGATGGAACTGGGCCTCATCCTGTTCTTCATTACCTTCGTGGTGCTGGCGCTGTCCAAGCTGCTGCTGCTGCGACTGGCAAAGAATGAGGGAACCAAATGAGCGTGAGTCAAGCCGTGTCTACCGTATCGATCCCGGCGGTCCGCCCCGACGCGGATGCCATCCGCACCCGGCTGCAGGCGCGCCGCCGCCGCACCAACCTGTACGCACTGACCGCCTCGCTGGCGGCGATGGGCTTCGGCCTGTTCTGGCTGGCGTGGATCCTGTGGACCACCGTCACGCTGGGCGTGGGCGGCCTGTCGCTGGACCTGTTCACGCAGATGACGCCAGCGCCCAATACAGCCGGCGGCGGCCTGGCCAACGCCATCTTCGGCAGCTTCGTGATGGTCGGCATGGCCACGCTGTTCGGTACGCCGCTGGGCATCCTGGCCGGCATCTACCTGGCCGAGTACGGCAAGAGCTCGCCGCTGGCCAGCCTTATCCGCTTTATCAACGACATCCTGCTGTCGGCGCCGTCGATCGTGATCGGCCTCTTTGTCTACGCGCTGGTGGTGACCCGCATGGGCCACTTCTCGGGCTGGGCCGGGATCTGTGCGCTGGCGCTGCTGCAGGTGCCGATCGTGGTGCGCACCACCGAGAACATGCTGAACCTGGTGCCCAACGCGCTGCGCGAGGCTGCCTTCGCACTCGGCACGCCCAAGTGGAAGATGGTGCTGTCGATCACCGTGAAGTCATCCTACGCCGGGATTGTGACCGGGGTGTTGCTGGCCGTCGCGCGTATCGCCGGCGAGACCGCGCCGCTGCTGTTCACCGCGCTGTCCAACCAGTTCTGGACCAGCGACCTGAACAAGCCGATGGCCAACCTGCCGGTGACGATCTTCCGCTTTGCCATGAGTCCGTTCACCGAATGGCAGCAGCTGGCCTGGGCGGGTGTGTTCCTGATTACGCTCGGCGTGCTGGCATTGAATATCCTGGCGCGCATCCTGTTCAAGAAATAAGCGGCGCGGCCGGTAATCCGTCCCGCCCCAAAGACTGCAAGCGAGAAACGCAATGACCTCCACCGTCATCGACATTCCCGATTCGGTACGCGCCAAGATCGACGTGCGCAACCTGAACTTCTACTACAGCCAGTTCCATGCGCTGAAAGACATCAACATGTCGATCCCGGACCGCAAGGTCACGGCCTTCATCGGGCCATCGGGCTGCGGCAAGTCGACGCTGCTGCGCACCTTCAACAAGATGTATGCGCTGTACCCCGAACAGCGCGCCGAGGGTGAGATCAACATGGACGGCGAAAACCTGCTGACCGCCCGCCAGGACATCGCGCTGCTGCGCGCCAAGGTCGGCATGGTGTTCCAGAAGCCGACGCCGTTCCCGATGTCGATCTACGACAACATCGCCTTCGGCGTGCGCCTGTTCGAGAAGCTGTCGCGCTCGGAGATGGACGACCGCGTGGAATGGGCGCTGACCAAGGCGGCGCTGTGGAACGAAGCCAAGGACAAGCTGCACCAGTCGGGCTACGGCCTGTCCGGCGGCCAGCAGCAGCGCCTGTGCATCGCGCGCGGCATTGCCATCCGCCCCGAAGTGCTGCTGCTGGACGAGCCGTGCTCGGCGCTGGACCCGATCTCCACTGGCCGCATCGAAGAGCTGATCGCGGAACTGAAGGACGAGTACACGGTCGTGATCGTCACCCATAACATGCAGCAGGCGGCGCGCTGCTCCGACTACACCGCCTACATGTACCTGGGCGAGCTGATCGAGTTCGGCGAGACCGAGAAGATCTTCATCAAGCCGCACCGCAAGGAAACGGAAGACTACATTACCGGCCGGTTCGGCTGATCGTCACCGCAGGGCGTAGCATATCCATAAGCGGCCAGGAGAATCCCATGCCAGACAAGCACCTGTCGACCCAGTTCGACGCTGACCTCAACGCGATCAACACCAAGCTGCTGCAGATGGGCGGCCTGGTCGAGTCGCAGATCGAACTCGCCATGCGCGCGCTGACCGACTTCGACGGCGAGACCGCGGACCAGGTCATCGCCCGGGAGATCCAGCTCAACGCGCTGGAAGTCGAGATCGATGCCGACTGCGGCAACATCATCGCCAGGCGCCAGCCGACCGCGCGCGACCTGCGCCTGGTGATGGCCATCTCCAAGACCATCACCAACCTGGAGCGCGCCGGCGACGAAGCCGAGAAGATCGCCAAGCGTACCAAGCACATCATGGAAGACGCGTCGGCGCACAGCATCAACTACGCCGAGGTCAAGCTCTCGGGCGAGATGGCGATTTCGCTGCTGCGCCAGGCGCTGGACGCCTTTGCGCGCCTGGACACCGTGGCGGCGGCGCGCATCGTCAAGGACGACAAGGCCATCGACGAGGAATTCCGCGGCTTCGTGCGCAAGCTGATCACGTACATGATGGAAGACCCGCGTACGATCTCGGTCGCGCTGGATTTCCTGTTTATCGCCAAGGCGGTGGAGCGCATTGGCGATCACGCCAAGAACATCGCGGAATTTATCATTTACATTGTCAAGGGGACGGACGTCCGCCATGTCTCGCGCGAGGACATGGAGCGCGAAGCGCTGAGCTGAACTCAGCCGCCCACGGAGAACAATACACATGCCAAGCAGTATTCTCGTTGTCGAAGACGAACCGGCGATCGCCGAACTGATCGCGGTAAACCTGCAGCACGCGGGGCACTATCCGATCCGGGCCTACAACGCCGAGCAGGCGCTGTCGCTGATGAGCGATGTGCTGCCCGACCTGGTGCTGCTCGACTGGATGCTCCCGGGCAAGTCGGGCGCGAACTTCGCCAAGGAGTTGCGGGCCAACGACCGCACCCGCCAGATCCCCATCATCATGCTGACTGCCCGCGGCGATGAGCAGGACAAGGTGATGGGGCTTGAGGCCGGCGCCGACGACTACGTCACCAAGCCGTTCTCGCCCAAGGAACTGCTGGCGCGGATCAAGGCCGTGCTGCGCCGCCGCGCACCGCAGCTGACCGACGACGTGGTGGCCATCAACGGCCTGCGCCTGGACCCGGCCACGCACCGCGTCACCGGCCAGGACGACAGCGGCGCGATCAAGCTGGACCTGGGTCCGACCGAGTTCCGCCTGCTGCACTTCCTGATGACACATCCGGAGCGCGTGCACAGCCGCTCGCAACTGCTCGACCAGGTCTGGGGCGACCATGTCTTTGTCGAGGAGCGCACCGTCGATGTCCATATCAAGCGCCTGCGCGCCGCGCTCACCCCCGGCGGCTACAGCAATATGATCGAAACCGTGCGCGGCAGTGGCTACCGCCTGGCGCGCACGCCCGGCGCCTGACGCGCCGGGCATGGCCGGGCGGCTGACGTACCGTCCGGCCAGGATGGCCCACGCTGCTGGCAGGGCGCGGCGAATTCGTGGCACACTCCGTCGCAACCCTGCAGCCTTCCATGGCTGCGAGCCTGAAGCCTGCGCATGAATGTCATCTGGGCCCGTTCCGTGGCCATCCTGATCAGCCTGCTGGTGCTGTCCGCCGGTGTCTACCTGGCCGTGGGCCCGGTGCCGGCGCTGGCGCTGGCGTGCGTATCGCTGCTCGGGCTGCTGTTCTACTACCTGTACCAGATCAACCGCCTGTGGAAGGTGCTCGATGCGCCGGTCTACGGCGAGATCCCCAGTGCACTCGGGCTTTGGGGCGAGGTGTATTACCGGCTGCACCGGCTCGTCAAGCGCTGGCGCACCCAGGTGCTGCAGGTCGAGCAGCAGCACACGCGCTTTATCCAGGCCATCCAGGCTTCGCCCAACGGAGTGCTGATGCTGGACGACGCCGACCAGATCGAGTGGTGCAACGACGTGGCAGAGCAGCATTTCGGCCTGAACGCGCGGCGCGACGTGCGCCAGCGCATCACCCACCTGATCCGCCGCCCCGAGTTCGTCCACTACCTGACCCGGCAGCGTTTCGACGATCCGCTGGTGATGCGCGACATGGGCGAACACAAGCACAGCGTGATCGCGGTGCAGATCCTGCCCTATGGCGACAACCGCAAGCTGGTGATCACCCAGGACATCACCAAGCTCGAAAACACCGAGGCGATGCGGCGCGACTTCGTTGCCAACGTGTCGCACGAACTGAAGACGCCGCTGACGGTGCTGACCGGCTTCCTGGAGACCGTGCGTGACCTGCCGGTGTCGGAGGACGACCGGCGCCGCTACATCGACATGATGCTGGCGCAGTCGGTGCGCATGCAGAGCATCGTCGAAGACCTGCTGGCGCTGGCCAAGCTGGAAAGCGATGCGCAGCCGCCCGGCAATGACATCGTGCCGATCCGTGCCATGGTGGCGCACCTGAGCCACGACGCCGAGGCGCTCTCGCAGGGACGGCACCAGGTCTCGGCCGATATCGACCCGACCGTGGGGGTGCGCGGCGCGGAAACCGAACTGCTCTCGGCGCTGGGCAACCTGGTGTCGAACGCGGTGCGCTACACGCCGGATGGCGGGCGTATCACCATGCGCCTGGCCTGGGAAGAGGGCCATGCCGTGTTCTCCGTGGCCGATACCGGCCTGGGCATTGCGCCCGAGCATATTCCCCGGCTGACCGAGCGCTTCTACCGCGTGGACCGCAGCCGCTCGCGCGACACCGGCGGCACCGGGCTGGGGCTGGCCATCGTCAAGCACGTGCTGTCACGCCACCATGCGGACTTGCGCGTGACCAGCGAGGAGGGCCGGGGCAGCGTGTTCCGCGTGATCTTTCCGCTTGAGCGCAGCCTGCGTTCGGCTGGGGAGGGTGCGGACATGCCAACGCCAGGCACCGGCCCGACCGCGCCGCCGCAGTCGCCGGACACCTCGCGCCGCGCCGCCTGACCCGTAAAGGAAAACCCCGCCGCGGCGGGGTTTTGCATGCCATGCCTCAGGGAAGCATAGAGCCCGCTCAGGGTGTGCCGCCGAACATCACCAGCATATCGTTCTGGCTCACATGCGGACGCTTCGAGCGCGTCTGCGTGCGCGCATAGTTGCCGTCCGGCTGCATGATCCATGCCGAGGCGTTGTCGCGCAGGTGTACCTGCAGGCTTTCCTTGATGACGCGCGCCTTCAGCGCCTTGTCCAGCACCGGGAAGGCAACTTCGACGCGGCGGAACAGGTTGCGGTCCATCCAGTCGGCGCTGGACAGGTACAGCACCTCTTCGCCGCCGGCGTGGAAATAGTAGACCCGGTGGTGTTCCAGGAAGCGGCCGATGATCGAGCGCACCGAGATGTTCTCGGACATGCCCGGCACGCCCGGCATCAGCGCGCACACGCCGCGCACGATCAGGTCGATCCTCACTCCCGCGCGCGAGGCCTTGTACAGCTCGTCGATGATCGACGGCTCCAGCAGCGCGTTCATCTTGGCGATGATGCGCGCGGGCTTGCCGGCGCGCGCGTTGCGGGCTTCGGCGCGGATATGGTCGACCAGGTTGCTCTGCATGGTGAAGGGCGACTGCCACAGGTGGTTCAGCCGGATGGTGCCGGCGGTGCCGGTCAGCAGCTGGAACACGTGGTGCACGTCTTCGCAGATCTCCTCGTTGGCCGTCAGCAGGCCGAAGTCGGTGTAGAGGCGGGCGGTGCGCGGATGGTAGTTGCCGGTGCCGAGGTGGGCGTAGCGCCGCAGCTTGACCTGCTTGACCTTGGGGCCGGTGGGCTCGCGCCGAACGATCAGCAGCATCTTGGCGTGGCACTTGTGGCCGACCACGCCGTAGATCACGTGTGCGCCCGCGGATTCCAGGCGCTCGGCCCAGTTGATGTTGGTCTCCTCGTCAAAGCGTGCCAGCAGCTCCACCACCACCGTGACTTCCTTGCCGTTGCGCGCGGCGGTCATCAGCGCTTCCATGACCAGCGACTCATTGCCGGTGCGATAGACCGTCTGCTTGATCGCGACCACGTTGGGGTCGGCCGCTGCCAGCTGCAGCAGGTCGAGCACAGAACTGAAGCTCTCGTACGGGTGGTGCAGCAGCACGTCCTGCTGTCGCATCACGTCGAACATCGACGTGCCGGCGGAGAAGGCCTTGACCGGGGCGGGCACATACGGCGCAAACTTCAGCGCGGGCCGGTCCACCATGTCGGGGATCTGCATCAGCCGCACCAGGTTCACCGGGCCGGAAACGCGGTACAGGTCCTGCTCGGCGAGGCCCGATTCCAGCAGCAGCCGGCGCGCCAGCGGTGCCGGCGTGTCCGAAGAGACTTCCAGGCGCACCGTGTCGCCGAAATGGCGCGTGGGCAGTTCGCCCTGCAGCGCCTCGCGCAGGTCGGTGATCTCGTCTTCCGAGACGAACAGGTCGGAGTTGCGCGTGACGCGGAACTGGTAGCAACCGTGCACGGCAATGGCCGGGAACAACTCATGCACGAAGCCCTGCATGAAGGATGACAGCATCACGAAGCCGTACGGGTAGCCCGACAGCTTCTCCGGCATCTTCACCACGCGCGGCAGCGCGCGCGGCGCCTGCACGATGGCCAGGTCGGCGTCGCGGCCGAACGCGTCCTTGCCGGACAATTCCACCACGAAGTTCAGGCTCTTGTTGAGCACGCGGGGAAAGGGATGGGCGGGATCCAGCGCAATCGGGGTCAGCACCGGCCCCAGTTCGCGCTGGAAGAACTCGCGCGCCCATTCGCGCTGGGCGTCGGTCCAGGTGGTGGTCAGGTGGAAAAAGACCCCCTCTTTTTCAAGTAGTGGAAAAATGGTGTTCTGCAGCATGTCATACTGCGAAGCCACAAGCCGTTGCGTGCGCTCGGTGACAAGCTGGTAGGTCTGCTGGAATGACAGGCCGTCCGGCGTCAGGCCCGAAGCGTTGTCGCGCAGCTGTTCCTTCAGGCCCGCCATGCGGATTTCAAAGAACTCGTCCAGGTTGCTGGACACGATGCAGATGAATTTCAGCCGCTCCAGCAGCGGGACTTTCGGGTCCGCCGCCTGTGCCAGCACGCGGGCATTGAATTCCAGGATGCCCAGTTCGCGGTTGAGCAGCGTACTGGACGGAGTCGTCGACATGAGCATGACCTTCTTTTGGTAATGTGGCGACTTTTTCATAAAAACGTGTCACTTTTATGACAGTTTGATTTTGTCATGATGCAGACATGACCAGGACATATTTTTCCCGGGCGCGAACGCCGGCAGGCCAAGGCACCAGAGTGCACCTGCCGCGCCACGCAACGCCAACGCGAACCAGCCCTCCTAGCACACGATGAACAACACCCCACGCCTGCTGGCTGCCGTCGACATGGGTTCGAACAGCTTCCGCCTGATGATCGGGCGGGTGGACGAAACCCCCACCGCCAATGGCCCGGCCAGCCAGATCTTCCAGGTCGACGCGCTGCGCGAGCCGGTCCGCCTGGCCGCCGGCCTGACGCCCGACAAATACCTGGACCAGCCCGCGCGGCGCCGCGGCATCGATGCGCTGCGGCGCTTCGGCGACCGGCTGCGCGAGTTCGCGCCCAACCAGGTGCGCGCCGTCGCCACCAATACGCTGCGCGTGGCCAAGAACGCGTCCGAGTTCCTGATCGAGGCTGAAAGCGCGCTGGGCTTCCCGATCGAAGTGATCGCCGGGCGCGAAGAGGCGCGGCTGATCTACCTCGGGGCCTCGCACGACGCTCCGGCCTGCCAGGGCAACCGCCTGGTGGTCGATATCGGCGGCGGCTCGACCGAGTTCATCATCGGCAACGGCTACCAGTCCAAGCTGATGGAGAGCCTGTATATCGGCTGCGTATCGCACAGCCGCCAGTTCTTCCCCAGCGGCAACGTCGATGAATATGCGATGAAGCAGGCCGAGCTGGCCGCGCGCCGCGAGATCCAGGTGCTGGTACGCCAGTACCGCGCCGCGGGCTGGGAGCAGGCGGTCGGCTCGTCGGGCACGGCGCGCGCGCTGGCCGAGCTGATCGAACTCAATGGCATGAACGACAGCACCGCCGAGCACGGTATCACGCGCGAGGGGCTGGAGCGCCTCAAGCGCGCGCTGATCAAGGCCGAGAATACCAACCGCGTCAAGCTGACCGGCCTCAAGGCGGACCGCATCCCGGTGCTGCCGGGCGGCTTGTCGATCATGCTGGGCGTGTTTGCCGAACTCGATATCGAGCGCATGGATGTCACCGACGGCGCGCTGCGGCTGGGCGTGCTGTACGACCTGCTCGGACGCAGCCACCATGAGGACATGCGCACCGTCACGGTGGACCAGTTCATGCGCCGCTACGGCGTAGACCGGGCCCAGTCCAGCCGCGTGCGCCGCGCCGCGCAGACGCTGTTGTCACAGTTCCCGGAGCCAGCCAACGAACGGCGCGAGGACAACCTGGCGCTGCTGGGCTGGGCCGCCAGCCTGCATGAGATCGGCATGACGATCTCGCACAGCGGCTACCACAAGCATTCGGCCTATATCGCCACTCATGCCGACATGCCGGGCTTTTCCAAGACCGACCAGGCGCGGCTGGCGACGCTGTTGCTGGGCCATGCCGGCAAGCTCGGCAAGCTGTCGGGCAGCGGCAGGTTCGTCGACTGGCGCATGCTGTTCAGCCTGCGCCTGGCCTTTGTGCTGTGCCGGCGCCGCTCGGACGTGGCCTTGCCCGATATCCGTGTGAGCCAGCTGGCCGAAGCGCTGGACGAAGGCTTCACCGTGCGCCTGCCGCAGGCTTGGATCGAGGCCAATCCGCTGATCGAATACAGCCTCGCGCAGGAGGCTGACGAATGGCAACGGACCGGCAAGCGCTACAAGGTCATCTACGACTGAGCGCAGCGCGGAGGGCGGCCGCCAGGGGCGGCGGCCGCTGACAGGGCCAGGCGCCGCTCAGGCGGCGTTGTTCAGGCCGAGGAAGTGGCGGGCGTAGCGCGGGTTCATGTCGTTCACGCGCAGCAGCGTCAGGAAGTCCGCCACGTTGAAGTCCGGATCCCAGGCCGGCTGGCCGCAGATCTTTGCGCCCAGGCGCAAGTAGCCCTTGATCAGCGCGGGCGGCTCGACGTCCAGCTGCTGGTTCAGGTCCTCGACCGGCAGCGGCACGCGCGGGAAGGCATGGTATTCGATCGGTGCCAGCGAGCGTTCGCTGAACAGCCGGTGGAGGCTGGCCGCGTAGTGGCCGCCGTCGTTCATCGGCACGCTGGCGCAGCCCAGCATCGATTCGATGCCCCAGCGCTGCAGGTACTCGCCCAGGCCGCCCCACAGCGCCATGATGACGCTGCCCGAACGGTAGTCGCGGTGCACGCAGGAGCGGCCCAGTTCCAGCATCTTGGGGCGCAGGTGGGCCAGGCGCACCAGGTCGAATTCCGATTCCGCGTACAGGCAGCCCAGGCGCTTGGCCTGGTGCGGCGGCAGCACGCGGTAGGTGCCCACCACGCGCAGCGTGGCCATGTCGCGCACGATCAGGTGGTCGCAGTAGGCATCGAACATGTCGATGTCCAACTCCGGCACGGAAGACGTCAGGCGCGCGCCCATTTCCTCGGCAAAGACCTTGTAGCGCAGGCGCTGGGCTTCGACTACTTCGTCCTGGTGGCGCGCCCACGCCACGCTGAGAACAGGCGATTCATGTGCCGGTGTATCTGATTGGCGATGAAGACGGCTCCGCGCCGTCTGGCTACCAAGGCCATTGGGCAGAGAGTCAAAAAGCGGCTGGGTGGGCGTCGGCAGATCTCGCATCAGTATGTCCTTTTGGTGACGAAACTGTTGCGATGCAATGTAGTGAGGGCGGGTGACAGTGCCGTGACCCGGGGATGACCGTTCCGTGACGTCTCCTGCCAGGGCGGACGGTTGGGCAGTTTCGGGCGACGGGTCAGGGGTGTGAGTTGCGTTCCTCGCCAGCAATATGACGATTGGCCGGCCCATTCATGGGGAATCTCCGTGACACCTGCTTTCGGCACCGGAAGAGGCGCCAAGGCCACTCTGGTAACGGGAGATTCCGCCCGCCATCAGCCATTTCTGATTTTGACGGGACAGGATGGGTCAGGTGCCGTCAGGCGGTACCAGGCATGCCGGAAGGCAAGGCTCAGAGGAATTCGGGGTTGATGACGGCGCGCAGCACGGTCTGCGCCTCGCTTTCGCGGGTGCGGCCGGTCAGCCACCAGATGCCGCTCTTGCGCACGCTCCAGTTCATTTCCGAGCCGGCCAGCAGCAGGCTGGCGACGCGGCCAATCCAGGGCTGGTGCCCGACCACCACCACATGCTCGGGGCGTTCCGGCCACTCGACCGCGGCAAGCACCGCGCTGACGTCGGCGCCGGGCGCAAGGGCATCAATGATCTCCGCCTTGGCAGTCAGCGCGGCCGCCGTTTCACGGGTGCGCAGCGCGGGGCTGCACAGCACGCGGGTGTCGGCCGGCAGATGCGCGCGCAGCCATTTGGCGGATACCTCCGCCTGCTTGCGGCCGCGGCGTGTGAGCGGGCGCTGCAGGTCGGCATGGCGGCTCAGGCTGAGCGCGTCGGGGAGGTCTTCGGCTTCGGCGTGGCGCCACAGGATCAGGTTCATGTCGGGCGGGGCAATGAGCGTGCTTCGAGTATGGTGAAGCGGCCCGAGCGGCGCAAGCGCCAGCGGGCCCGCGCCGGTGGCGCAGGCCAGGCTGCACGCAGCGCGTAAACGGAAGCGGGCTGCCTGTCGGGCAGCCCGCAAGTGTGTCCGGGCGCGGTGTCAGCGGCGTGACAGCGCGTCGGCGCACAACGGCCGCGGCGCGGGCGACAGCCGCGCATGCGGTATCGCCGGGGCCGCGCAGAAACTCAGGACTTGTGGCGGAAGTTGATGCGTCCCTTGGTCAGGTCATAGGGCGACATTTCCAGGGTGACACGGTCGCCGGCCAGGATGCGGATGCGGTGCTTCTGCATCTTGCCCGAAGCGTATGCCCAGATTTCGACGCCGTTTTCCAGCGTGACACGATAGCGGTTGTCAGGCAGGGCTTCCGACACCACGCCGCCAAATTCAATGAGTTCTTCCTTAGCCAATCTGTCTTCCTTTCCGACAGCCCGTGAAGGCTGCATGGTTGCGATTTCAAAAATCCTGTTCGGTTCGCCCGTCACGGCGCGGAACCGCGGCACATTGCGCCGATTGTGGCGAAGTGCGCCTTGGGTTGTTCGGGGCAAGCTCACGCGGACTGCGGCGCGCGGCGCCTGATGCTCGGTCCTGTCAGCGGTATCGCCCAATGGGCGCGGATGGCTTGGGCGAGCCTGGCCGCTGACGGCCGGGGAGGCCGTGTGCTTTGCGGAGCAGGCGGGCAGGTTGTACCCGGTGGTTCGCCAGTTTGGTGTCGTCGCGGAAGGCCCGCGCCGGCGGCTGCTGTTCGCTCGCGAGAGCGCGCTGGTGAGAACGCCCGGTTACAGGGATGCACGGACACCCCGGGGGCTACTTTGACATTGTATCACGTACGCAGTTGCAGCATGGCCAGCACGTTGCGCCGGACGGCCGGCCACGGCGGTTGCACCGCGCCGGGCAGGTCGGCAATAGATGTGCCGTAGAGGTATCTTAATGTGGTCTGGCCGGCTTGGTATTTGCCCCATATGAGCTAGAACTAACTCGTACGGCCTTGCCGGGCCGGATCTCGCAAGGAGACTGCCATGGAACTCCATCTGGAATCGCACCGCTACGTTCGCTGCCGGCCGGACTGGCGGGCAGCCGTGGTGGCGGGGCTGATTGCCGGCGCGGTCTACATGGTGCTGGAGCTGCTGACGGCGCGCTTCCTGCTGTACCAGGGCGCCTGGGGCACCGTGAAGATGGTCGCGGCAATCATCCTCGGGCGTGAAGCGCTGTCTGCTGATGCCTTCAACTGGACCGTCGTGCTTTCGGCGGGGACGGTGCACTTCGCGCTGTCGATCATCCTGGCGGCGGTGCTGGCAATAATCCTGTCGTCATTCCGTTTCGATTCCAGCCTGTGGTTGGCCTCGGTGGTCGGGATCGTGTTTGGCGTGGTGGTCTACCTGGTCAATTTCTATCTGCTGGGCGCCTACTTCAACTGGTTCGACGAGGCCCGCGGCTGGGAAAGCCTGTTCGCCCATGCGCTCTTCGGGTTGGTGGCGGCCGACGTCTATTGCAATCTCGAGCGACGGCGTGGCGAGACGGAGCAGCAGCCTGCCTGAACCAGGAGGTGGAGATGAGGGAGGGGTGGTAGCAGCCGGCATCCTCCCGGCTGGCGCTTTCGGTTAGCCCATCTGGTTGATATGACGTCTAACGCGCTCGCACTAACCTAGAGGCAAACGATCAGAGCGGCCGCCGCCAACCATGCCTGCGGACGGCTACACCGGAGTACCGAGCCCATGCGGGTCGCAATCGTCAGTACCGAAACCACTGGGCTCACGCCAGCGGACGAGCCCGTCAGCATCGGCCTGCTGCTTGTCGAAGTGGCGCCGCGGGCTGGCACGCTATTGCGGGAGATCACTGACTATTACGGCTCGCAGGAGCCCACCGTGCCGATCAGCGAAGCTGCCACCGGCACGCACGGATTGACCGCCGAGATGCTGCGCGGGCGGCGCTTTGACGTCGATACCATCCGCGCCATCATTGACGACGCGGATGTGCTGGTCGCCCACGGCGCCGAATTCAACGCGCGGATGCTGGGAAAAGTGCTTCCCGACATCCAGCACAAGCGCTGGCGCTGCTCGGTGCGCCAGGTTCGCTGGGCCCAGTACTTCCACGCCCCCAACCACAAGCTTGATACACTGTGCGCGCACCTGCACATATTTCGGCCCCGCCCACAGGTTGCGCTGGATGATTGTCTGGCGCTGTCCAAGCTGCTGTTCCAGCACATGGGTGCTGCCGGCCAGGCCACGCCCATGGGCTTCCTGCTGGCCGAGGCCGACTTCGTGCCGCGTGTTGCGATCAGCATGCCTGCGCCACCCGTGCCGCCGCCGTCACCTGCGGTCCCGGCCGGCGCAGGCCAGTCATGGATGCCAAAGGTTGAGACCGGCCATGCGGGCCCAAGCCGGGGGCTGGTCATTGTCGCGGTGATGCTGATGCTGTTCGCGGGCGCGCTGATCTGGCCGGACTTGCTGCGGTGGTGAGAACAGATCTTGCCAGGCCGGCAGCGCTGGGAGGGGCTTTTGTATGGGCGCCCGGCGCCGCATGGCGCACTGGACTTTAATCCAGCACTAAAGCAGCAAAATCAATAGTGAATTGCCAAGTATTTGGCGTGCGACCGCAACACGGCCGAGGCGACCGTTCACGTCCGAAACATACCTCTGCCTGATATGGCTTCGTGGGTCGGAGAATTACGCTTGCAGAAATAAATAGTGGAGGGGGGATATGAGCGCGGAACTCGTGCGCTTCCTCGAAGACATCTCAATCCGCGCCCTGTTAAGCGTGGCTCCGATGTGCGTGACGCTGCTGATCATGGTCTCGCTGGAAAGGCGTGTGACGCCCGCCAGGCCGCGAGCGTCCGGGCCTGCCTGGTTCAACGTTCGCTATGGGATCGTGATGCTGGTCCTGAATTCCGCACTGCAGCCGCTGCTGCTGGAAGTCCCGCTGACGCTGACTCGCACGCTGGGCGCGGGTTGGATCTCCTTTGAGGACAGTATCGCAGGGTGGTGCTTAGCGTTGCTCGCGGTCCTGTTGACGACCGATCTGCTGGAGTACCTCATCCACCGGGCCCAGCATACGTTCCCGGTGTTATGGAAGATGCATGAGCTGCACCACAGCGCCGAGCATTTCGACGTAACGCTGACGTACCGTCATTTTTGGGTCGAGCCGCTGCTCAGGGCGGCTTGCCTGTTTCCGCTTGTCGGTGTTCTCTTTAAGGTCCCGCCGAGCGTAGGGGCGGCTGCTGCGATCATCTTTCTCATCAATAACCATGCCGCACACATGAATCTGCGCTATTCACCCAGGTTCGCTTTGCTAATCCAGCATCCGCAATATCATCGCCTGCACCACTCTCGGCACGAGCGTGACCGCAATAAGAATTTCTCCAATCTCTTCCCCCTCTGGGACATCCTCTTCGGCACGCTACGCCGGCCTGGGCGCGACGAGTTCGTTGATGTGGGGCTCGGTTCAGGCGACGCGCCTCATAGCCTCTGGCAGGCGTTGTTATGGCCATGGTGCCGTATGCGCCAGGTATCGACACCCTTGGAACGGATGCCCGGGACATGAATTTGGGAGGGGCGAGCGAGTGTGGATGCAATCGGTCAGAGTTGCTCTGCCGAAGGGGCGGCATGGGCCCGAACCACTGTGCGTTAAATCAGTGCTGTATAGGGCACGCCGACCACTGGATATTAGGGAGCGGCCAGGAATTAATTAGGAAAGCCGTTAGGGAATGAAAAAAGCGGCTTAGACGTTGCCGCCCAAGCCGCTGATTCCATTACATATTTCTGGTCGGAGCGATAGGATTCGAACCTACGACCCTCTGATCCCAAATCAGATGCGCTACCAGGCTGCGCTACGCTCCGAAGCCCGCGATTGTAGCTGGGCTCTGGGCTTGCGGTCAATCTAATGTGATGATGCCCGCTCTGGCGCACTCAACCTTGCCGGCCTGCTCCCCCTTCTGGCGGGGGCGCTTTGGCTTGACTTGGGTTTGCGCGCTGGGATAATCCGCAAACCGCACCAGTCCGACCGGCGTGCTTTTGGGAACGCCCGGTTTGCCTATTTCCTTCCGGACTGACCTGATCACCACAACAAGAACGGCGCTCCCGCCCGCGGCGGGCGCCTCGGCCTGTTTGCGTCTGCCGGCTGGCGGCGCCAGGCGTCCTGAAACCGGGTATGCGGCATTGATAACAACGGTCCGACACAGGGCCGGTAAAGAGCAGGTAACAGCGGCGCCATGCGGTGCACCGCTGGTCGCCTTGGACGGGAATGAAGATGTTTCAGTCGCACATAGTTGTGCTCATCGCAGGGTTGTTTGCCCTGCAGATGGCTGTGGTTTGCGTGGTGTTGCGCCGCTCGGCGGGCATGGATCGCAGCGGCCTGACGTCGTGGGCGCTGGGGAGTGTGCTGGCGGCAATGGCCGCGGCCCTGGCGGCGGTGCAGGAACTGCGCCCGCTTTGGCTGGTGCTGGAATCGAGCGACCTGGCGCTGTTGGCGGCGCTCTCGGTCATGGTCGTGGGCGCGCGGCACTTCGCGGCCCGGCCCGGCCGCGCCGTGCCGTTGCTGGCGCTGAACCTGGCGGCCGCAGCGGCGGTGGCCTGGCACGACCTGGCGCCGCAGTATCTTGCCGTGCCGGTGCTGGTGCCGGAGATGGCACCGCTGCTGACGATGTGCCATATCGCACTGCTGCTGGACCTGGCCCGCAGCGCCATGCCGTCGGTGCCGGCCACGCGCGGCACCGGCCGGCTGGCGGCGTTGTCGCTGGTATTGATCGTCATCGCCGCGGCAGCCATCAACGCATGGACCGTGGCGCTGCCGCTGGCGGCAGTCATGCAGGGCGGCGCCTGGCCGCGGCCGATGCCGTGGGACGGCGAGCTCGCCATGCTCAACGTCTTTGCACTGGTGGGCGTGTCGGTCAGTTTTGCGCTGATGGCGCACAACCGGCTGCGCCGCATGCTGGAGCGGCGCGCGCGCCATGACGACCTGACCGATGTGCTGCTGCGCGGCGCGTTCTGGGAGGAGCTGGAGGCAGCCTGCCTGCGCGCCGAACGGCAGCGCAAGCCCCTGACGGTGGCCTTTGTCGACCTCGATCACTTCAAGGCGATCAACGATGTCTACGGCCACCTGGCGGGCGACAGCGTGCTGCGGCATTTCGCCGGACTGCTGCGCAAGAGTTTCGGCCAGTTCGATGTGGCGGGGCGCCTGGGCGGCGAGGAATTTGCCATCCTGATGCCGGATACGGCGCTGGAGCAGGGCCGGCTTGCCTGCCTGCGGCTGGCCACGGCGGTGCGCGCCACGCCATGCCCGTCCGAGCCCGACCCGATTGCCTATACCGTCAGCATCGGCCTGGCGGCGCGGCAGCCGGGCGAAGGCGCCGATGCGCTGATGCGCCGCGCCGACCGTGCTCTATACGACGCCAAGCTGAAAGGGCGCAACTGCGTGTCCCTGCATCCGGCCGGCAGCGAGGCGGGCACCGATGGCGGCGCTGTCGATGGCCACTACATCACGCGCGCACAGCCGCGCGCCGCATCCTGACCTGCGCCGCTTGTCACTGCGCAGCGGTGCTGCGGTAGAATGCACGCCTTCGCGTCCTTAGCTCAGTTGGATAGAGCACTCGCCTTCTAAGCGAGCGGTCAGAGGTTCGAGTCCTCTAGGACGCGCCAGCCCCCAGGGGCCATCCCATCGAACCAGGTTACTGACTCGTCCCCGCCGGGCGATTCCCGGGCACCTGGCCTGTCACGATCCTGGCACCGACGTCTTTCAGCAAGTGCTGGAAATCGGGCGACTCCAGGATGATCTTTCCCGCGGCGGCGCGCAGGCGGTCGACGGCTTCGGCCGGCAGCGAGAACGACGTCGCCAGCTCATTCAGGTAATCCAGTTCCGCCTTGTCCGTCAGTCGGGCAAACGACACATCGATGGCATAGATGGTCGCGTCCGGCGTGCGCAACGCCGCAGTGACGGCGACATCCTTGTTCGTGGCAAAGGCGCGCGACTCCCGCAGCCGGCGCATGGCTTGCCACCGGGCCTGATTGTCCTTCAACAGTTCGGTCGCCTCATAGGAATAGTGGTCGATTGGCACGCCGGTGGCTTTCACCAGAATCTCCAGCGTGCCCGGCGCAGACTCTGACTTGTCCCATGTCGTCCGGGGCGTGGACAGCGAATTGACGACAAAGACAACGATCCTGCGGGTATGGTCCAGGGGTGAGGGCTGGCCGTTCAGGTGCAGGGACTCCAGGACCTCCAGGGAGTCCAGCACGCTGCGCATGCCCAGGTTGTCGGAGACGCCGCCGTCCACGACATGGATATAGGGCCGGTTGACGCTGTCCCCGTATTCCGCTTCTTCCTTCAGGTGCCGGGTTGCGCGAGCGGCCGGCCGGGGTGGGTCGCTGGCATCGATAAATGGCTTGATCCAGTCGGGAGGCACATAGCCGCAATTGCCCCCGTAGTTGTTGAGCGTGATGGGCGTCAGGACCACAGGAACCGCCGACGATGCCGCGGCGGCACGGGACAGGCGCAGCGCATTGAGGTCGGAGCAGAGTACGTCGAAGGTGGTCTGCGTGAATGGCAGGCGTGCGCCCGTCGAGATGTCCGTGGCCGAGGCAATGATGAACGGACCCTTGCCCCGATGGAGGTCGCCAAAGGTTGCCCCATGGAAAAGGATTTCGTCATACAGGTCGGCGGCCAGTTCAGAGCGGCCCCATCCGCTCGACCACAACGACGGCCAATACGCCGGATTCAGCGTCCGGAACGTGATCTCGCCCTGCACGTCGCGTTTGAGGAAGCTCTGTTCGTAGAGATCAAACAGTTTGTCGCCATACAGGCCGTAGGCGAGGGCAGTGAAGCTGCCACCTGACACGCCGGTGATGACGCTGACATGGTCGAGCAGGCGTGACCGGTTGCCCTTGGGTCCGACGACTTCGGTATTGCGCAGGAACTCAAGCACGCCATACGAGAACGCTGCCGCGCGCGTACCGCCCCCTGAGAAGGCAAGGATGACCAGGTTCTCGTTGTCCGCCGAATACTGGGGCCGCGTGAAGAATCGATAGCCGGTACTCTGGTCCGCGTGCGCGATCGGCGGATTGACTGGCCGGGAGGCGCAGGCGGCAAGCAGCAGCATCGAAATGACGGCCAAGGCTGAGGTCGGCAATCTGGCCATAGGTCCTCCGCGGCGAATGCAGGACGAACCAGACCGGGGGGCGGCGCCCTGCAACTCCCCCAATACTAGACGGCCAATGTAGCGATAGGCGTACGTTTTGAGGTTGTCCCGGCCCCGTCACTCGTCTAGACTGGATTTCACCTGTCCAAGAGATCGGTACGTAACCTGGCTTGGCGAATGCGCGGCGATGAGGTTGCCGATCCGGTACTTTTGCGGTGATCTGCAGGGAGACCAGCGATGTTGCCCACGCCCACTTCAGAGAGAGCGCTGTCCCGCGGACTACTTGATGTGCTGATCCGCGCCGGGCTGATCGCGGTGCTGGCAATCTTCTGCTTCCAGATATTCCGCCCCTTCCTCGATCTCATTGTCTGGTCCGTGATCCTGGCGGTGACCATCTACCCGCTGCAGGTCAGGCTCAGGCGCAGGCTGGGCAACAAGGACGGCCGCGCCGCCACGCTGATCGTGCTGGCCGCCATCGCCATCATTGCGCTGCCAGCCTACCTGCTGGGTGCCGCCATGGTCGATTCGATGGAGAATGCGATCGCCATCGTCAAGAGCGAAGGCATTCATATTCCGCCACCGCATGAGTCGGTCGCCAGCTGGCCGCTGGTTGGCCAGCGCCTGTATGACCTCTGGCTGTATGCCGCCTCGGACCTGGCCAGCTTGGTGCAGACGCTGGCGCCTCAGATCAAGGAAATCAGCCTGGCCGTGCTGGCCGCAGCCGCCGGCATCGGCAAGGGGCTGCTGATCTTCGTCTTCGCGCTGATTATCGGGGGCATCTTCATGGCCTACGGCGAGGCCGGCAACCGTAGCGCCGTGCAGATTGCCTCGCGCATTTTCGGCCCGGAGCGGGGCCCGCGCATCGCCACGCTATGCACGGCGACCATCCGCGCGGTGGCGCAGGGGGTGGTCGGCATCGCCTTCATCCAGATGCTGCTGATCGGCATAGGCTTTGTGATCAAGGGGGTTCCTGCCGCGGGCGTGCTGGCCATGGCCGTGCTGCTGCTGGGCATCGCGCAGTTGCCGGCCACGCTGATCACCGTGCCAGTGATCATCTATGTCTTTGCCACGGAAGGTGCCAGCGTTGCCACTATTGTCTTCGCCATCTATGTCTTCGTGGCGGGACTGGCCGACAACGTGCTCAAGCCACTGCTGCTCGGGCGTGGCGTCGATGTGCCGATGCCGGTGGTGCTGATCGGTGCCCTGGGCGGCATGGTGACCGGCGGCGTGATCGGCCTGTTCATCGGCCCGGTGGTGCTCGCGGTCGGGTATCAGCTGTTCTGGCAATGGGTGGAAGACCCGCCGCCGCACGCGGATCCCGGCAACCAGCAACAGACCTGAAGTGGTCCGGGCCGCCCATGTCGCGCTGGAATCCTCCGTTGCGCGCATTGCTGGCCGGCGCCTGCTGCCTTGGCGGCTGCGCGCGCCTGGGGCCGGATTTCCAGCCGCAGCATGAACCCTGGATGCAGCAGTGGCACAGCCCGGCGCTTGAGCAGGCGACCGGGCAGCGGGCCCAGCCCGACATCCGCGAGTGGTGGCAGGTCTTTGCCGACCCGACCCTCGAACGCCTGATCGCCGAAGCCGACGCGCACAATGCCAGCCTGCGGATTGCCGGCCTGCGCGTGATGGAAGCGCGGGCCCAACTGGGCATTGCCCAGAGCGGGCGATTCCCGCAACTGCAGCAGGCCAGTGCCGATGCCCTGTACACGGATCGCCGGCAGGCCGGAGGCCTCAACCCGCAGAATAGCCGCTTCTGGCAATACAGCGCGGGCTTCGACATCGGCTGGGAACTTGATTTCTGGGGCCGCTTCAGCCGCGCCATCGAATCCGCCGATGCAGCCTATTTTGCCGCCCGCGCCAACCGCGACGATGTGCTGGTGCTGCTGCGTGCCCAGGTGGCTGACACCTACTTTGCGCTGCGCACGGCCGAGGCACGGCTGCGCATCGCCCGCGAAAACGCGGCGCTGCAAAAGCGCAGCCTTGAAATCACCGAGCGGCTGTTCAAGAGCGGCGAGACCGACGAGCTCGACCTGCAGCAAGCGAAGACGCAGTACCTGGGCACCCTGAGCAGCATCCCTGAATTTGAAAGCCAGATCATGCGCACCCGCAATGCCCTGGCGGTGCTGATAGGCCGCCCGCCGGGCCCGTTGCCGGAACTGCCGGAGCTGGCAGGCAAGGAAGGGGTGATTCCACTGATCGATCGCGCGGTACTGCAGGACGTGCCCGCCAGCCTGCTGTTGCGCCGTCCGGATATCCGCGCCGCCGAGCTGCAGATTGCCGCGCAATCGGCGCTGATCGGCGTGGCCGAAGCCGATCTCTATCCGTCGCTGACGCTGCTGGGCAGCATTGTCTGGTCCGCCAGCACGCTGGCCGGCACGCCCAACAGCCTGGCCCTGATCGGCGGCCCCAGCCTGCGCTGGAACGTGTTCGACTACGGCCGCATCAAGAACACCGTGCGCGTGCAGGACGCCCGCCTGCAGCAGCTGATCGTCGCCTACCAGGATGCCGTGCGGCAGGCCGCGCGCGAGGCCGACGATGCCGCCAGTGCGCTGATCAAGGCGCTGGAACGCGAGCAGATCCTGCGCGACACCGCGCTGGCCGCCAGGCGTTCGCTGACGCTGGCCAACGCGCTCTACCGCGAAGGCTACTCGGACTTCCAGCGCGTACTGGATTCCCAGCGTGCGCTGGCCACCCAGCAGGACACCTACCTGGTCAACCGCAGCAATGCCGTCAGCAACCTGATCGCCTTGTACAAGGCGCTTGGCGGCGGCTGGCACAGCGAGCAGCCACTGGTGGATCCGGCCACCCGTCAGCAGATGCAGCAACGCACCGACTGGGGGACGCTGCTGGATGAGCCAGGCCCACCGTCCGCCGGTGCCAGCCTCCCTGTGAAGCAGAGGTAGATCTCCCTGAACGAGAGCCGATGAGCGACGCCCCGCAACCCCCCGCAGCCCCAGCGCCCGGTGCACCGCCGCCCGCCGCCGACCCGGCAAGGAAGGGCGTGCGCTGGGTGATCCTGCTGATCGTCATCAGCCTGGTCTGGTACCTGCTGGCCGACCGCCTGACCCCGTACACGCAACAGGCGCGGGTACAGGCCTTCGTGGTGCCGGTCGCGGCGGAAGTGTCCGGGCGCGTGACCAAGGTGCATGTGCGCAACAACCAGGACGTTGCGGCAGGCACTGTCCTGTTCGAGGTGGATCCCCAGCACTACAAGATCGCCGTGGACCGCGCCCGCGCCGATCTGGAGTCGACACGCCGGCAGATCGGCGCCAGCACCGCGGGCATCGAATCGGCGCAGGCATCGCTGCGCGCAGCACGCGCCAACGAACTCAAGGCGCGCCAGGACAGCAGCCGCCTGGAGCGCCTGTACAGCGATGACCCCGGCACCATTTCCCTGCGCCGTCTGGAGGTGGCGCGGGCCAGCCTCGAGCAGGCTGTCAGCCAGGTCGCCGCCGCCAAGGCCGAGGTCCAGCGTGCGCGCGAACAGCAGGGGGGCAGCGAGGAAGAGAACGCCAAGCTGCGCAGCGCCGCCACGGCCCTGGAAAAGGCCGCACTGGATCTTGCCAATACGCAGGTGCGGGCGCGCGCCGCCGGGCTGGTCACCGACCTGCGCACCGATGCCGGCCAGTTTGCCGCGGCCGGCAACCCGGTCATGACGCTGATCGCGATCCACGATCTGTGGATCAGCGCGGAGATGACCGAGAACAACCTGGGCCGTGTCGAGCCCGGCACGCCGGTTGCCATCGTGCTGGATGCGCTGCCGGGCAGGATCTTCGAAGGTCGTGTGCGCAGTGTCGGCTATGGCGTCAACGTCGGCCCGAGCACGCCGCCGGGCAGCTTGCCGACGGTGCAGAACAGCCGGGACTGGCTGCGTCCGGCGCAACGCTTCCCGGTGGTGGTCGAGCTTGCCCATGGCGAACTCGCCTCGATGCGCGGTATTCGCGTGGGCGGGCAGGCCGAGGTCATGGCGTTTCCCACCCAGGGCAACCCGCTCAATCCGCTCGGCCGCGTATTCCTGTACCTGATGAGCTGGCTTTCCTATGTCTACTGACCGCCCGGCGCTGCCGTTGCCCGCGCGCGATCCACGCGCCCAGCGTTCGCTGCGCGTGGCGTGCGGCACCGCGCTGTGCCTGGCGGCCAGCTTCGGCCTGGGCCTGCCGGTCCCCATGCTCGCGCCGGTGCTCGGCGTGTTCCTGCTGGCCAGCGTCAACCAGCCGATGTCAGCCAAGGCCGGGCTGGGCCTGGTGCTGGTCGTGATGCTGACTACTGGCACCGGCCTGCTGCTGATCCCCTTGCTGCGCTACTACCCGGTCAGCGGCGTGCTGATGATCGGCCTGTGCCTGTTCCTCGCGTTTCGCTACGGACTGCGCGGCGGCAACAACCTGGTCTCGACCTTCCTGGTGATTGGCCTGACCATGATCTCGGCGGCGGGCACCTTCGATTTCGGTCTGGCGGTCACGGTCATCGGTGCCCTGGTCAAGGGACTGCTCGTCGCGGTCGTGGTGCTGGCACTTGGCCACTGGCTGTTTCCCGAACCGGCCGGCGCGCAGGCGCCGCCCGCGGCCAAGGCCCTTCCGGATGACCAGGCCGCCTGGATTGCGCTGCGCGCTGCGCTGGTGGTGATGCCGGCCTTCCTGCTGGCGCTGAACGACCCGGCCGCGTACATCCCGATCATCATGAAAGCGGTCACCCTTGGCCGGCAAAGCTGCACCACCACGGCACGCGGCGCCGGGCGCGAACTGCTTGGCTCGACCTTGTTCGGCGGCGTGCTGGCCATCCTGTTCTGGTGCGCGCTCAGCCTGTTCGTGCATTTGTGGATGTACTTCCTGTGGATGCTGCTGTTCGGCCTGCTGGTGACGCGCAAGCTGTATGGTCTCAGCCCGTCGCGGTACCCGCCAAGCTTCTGGGTGAACACTCTCGTGACGCTGATCATCCTGCTGGGCCAGTCGGTGCAGGACAGCGCGGCCGGGAAGGATGTCTATACCGCCTTCGCCGTGCGCATGGGCCTGTTTATCGGCGTCACGCTGTATGCCTGGCTGATGATCGAGTTGCTCGACCAGCCGCGCAGCGCACGACGGCACGCCCGCTAAAGAGGCCGGTCGTGCTGAGCAACCTGCTGATCGGCCTTCCCGTGATGCTGCTCTGCCTGCTGCTGCAGGCGGTCTTCGTCGCTATCTGCCTGCGCTACTACGTGCGCTTCAGGCATGCGCGGCAAGCCCGAGAATCGCTGTGGCAGGAGATCCTATTGTTGTCGGTCGTGATGATGCTGACGTTGCTCGGCAATTTCGTGCAGATGGCAATCTGGGCAGTCCTGTTCATGCTGCTGGGCGAGTTCAACGATTACGCCACCGCGCTGTATCACTCTGGCGTGAATTTCGCCACCCTGGGCTATGGAGATATCGTCATGTCCGAACCCCGGCGCCTGCTGGGGCCGCTCGAGGCGGCCAACGGCATCCTGATGTTCGGCGTCTCCACTTCGGTGATGACCGCGGCGGTGCTGGACGTGATCAAGCACAACCTTGCCGGGCTGCGGCAGGACGAAGGGCCATAGGAGTGGAGGTGTTGTAGGCATCAGCTCGGCCACGGGAGATGTCGCGCCGCGGCACACGTCACATTCCTGGGAGGGTTTTAATATCGGATGCTGAAATTTCTGAATTCCCTAATCCCTGAAAGCCGACGATGATCTCGGGCGGGGTTCGGGCAATCGCTGTATCCCGACCTCTGCGAAAACTGGCCCGTTGCGGACGACCATCAGGCTGGCTGCACTCGCCATCCAACTATCCAGGGAGACTCAGATGATTGCGCGACAGCTTTCGATTGCCAGCCTGGCGCTGGCGGCTTGCCTCGCCTCCGGAACCATTGGTGCGCAGCAACAGCAGCCGCCGATGAATGCCAAGGAAGCCAAGGTGAAGTTCTCGGAGAAGTTCAAGGCTGCGGACGCCAATCACGATGGCAAGCTGACCCGTGAGGAGGCGCAGGCGGGTATGCCGGAGGTGTACAAACAGTTTGACCAGATCGACGCCAAGAAGAAGGGCGAGGTAACCGAGAGGCAGATTGGCGCGTTCTGGGCGGCCAAGACGAAGCAACACAACACGGCCCAGAATCCGGGCGGGTTGAACTGATCTGGCGCAAGCATAGCGGGCAGGACAACGTAGCGCGGCGGGGAGGCAGGCACAGGCCTGGCCCCATCGCCGCGCTGCGTTTTCCAGTCAGGAAATCGTGTAGGTGGTACGTTCCCCGGGGTTGTACAGGTCCCTGGCCAATTGGAGGATCTGGTCCCGATGATGGTCGAAGGTGGCGAGAAGGGCGGATTCTTCCGCGGTACCCTGGTGGCTCAGGCGCAGAAGAATGTCGTCAGTGACCTGGAATGCCACTTCGCGCGCGTTGTCATAGCCCCAGAAACAAACGCAGTGCCGCGCCGCATCGTAGCTGCGGCTGGGATTGGGAAAGTTCAGTGCCATTGCAAACTCCTGTCCGGTCACGGTACGCCGTGCATGTTGGGCTTGCTGGCGCCAGCCGGTGCTGCCAGCCCTAGTATGCACCCGTTTCCCGTCAGCCGGGCATCTGTCTGCGCTGGCTGCTGCAGCGCATGACCCGCGTTCTTGGCGAAAGATATTTCTTTTGCCGGCGATTTAGCGCGTATGCTGGGGTTGCCATTATCTCCAGGCAAGCCATTCAGGAGCCCATCATGGCCAAGAGTCAACTACGCAGCAGCCGCGAAGCCAAGAAACCCAAGCAACCGAAGAAGCCATCGGTGCCGGCCTCACCCTTCAGCACGGTCCAGTTTCGCGGACACGATGAGGTCGCCAAGAAGAAGAAATGACTGAGACTGACAGCACAGGGATCATCTGGTCCCTTGTGTTCCTGGCCGTGTTGGTCGGGGTCTACGGCTACATCATCCGGGTGGGCATCCACCACAAGCCGGTGTTCGGCATCGCGAAGCATTCGCTTCGGTACTGGTGGCACCGGCTGGTCCACGTGACCAGGTAAGCCAACGCAACGCCGGCCAGTCAGGCCGGTGCGGGCAAGATTTGCGGTTTTGCCGCACAATACAGCCTGCGCGCCGCACAGGAGCACGCTGGATCGATCAGAGGCGAGGGCACTGACCTCACCCGTCAGCGGGCGGCATTTTGTTGAACATCCTGCAATCCTGTACATGGCCGCCCCACATGCACATTCCGCCGCGGATCCCGTCCGCGGCGCAGATACTTCCTTTTCTTCCCGCGATCACCATTCATCCGGCCGCCTGCCGCTGCTGGCGCTTGGCGTCGGCAGCTTCGGCATCGGCACCGGCGAGTTCGTCATTATGGGTTTGCTGCCCGATGCCGCCAGCGACCTCGCCATTTCCATCCCGCAAGCCGGCCACCTGATCAGCGCCTATGCGCTGGGCGTGGTCATCGGCGCGCCGCTGCTGGCGGTGCTGGGCGCGCGCTGGCCGCGGCGCAACCTGCTGATCGCGCTGATGGCGGTGTTTGCCGCCGGGAATATTGCCAGCGCGCTGGCACCTTCCTATCTGTCGATGATGGTGGCGCGCCTGCTCACGGGCTTTCCGCATGGCACCTACTTCGGCGTGGCGGCGCTGGTGGCCGCCAGCCTGGTCCCGCGCGAGCGGCGCGCACAGGCGGTGGGGCTTGTGATGCTGGGCCTGACCATTGCCACGCTGGTAGGTGTGCCGATCGCGGCCACGGTCGGCACCTGGCTGGGCTGGCGCTCGGCCTTCCTGATCGTCGGTGCCCTCGGCGCGCTGACGGCGCTGCTGGTATGGCGCTGGGTGCCGTTCGTGCCGGCCGACCGGCGTGCCAGCCCGCTGCGCGAGCTGTCGGCACTCAAGCACAAGCAGGTGTGGCTGACACTGGGCATCGGCGCGATCGGCTTTGGCGGCATGTTCTCGGTGTTCAGCTATATCAAGCCGACCATGCTGGAGCTGGCGCATATGCCGGCGGCGGGTATCCCGGTGGTGCTGGCCCTGTTCGGCATCGGCACGGTGGCGGGCAACCTTGCCGGCGCGAAGCTGGCCGACAAGGCCTTGATGCCGACCATCGGCGGCGTGCTGGTGTGGGCGGCGCTGGTGCTGGGCGCCTTCACCTTTACCGCGTCGCATCCCTGGCTGGGGGCCATCAATGTGCTGCTGGTGGGCACCACGGTGGCGCTGGGCCCCGCCTTGCAGATCCGGCTGATGGATGTCGCCGGCGACGCGCAGACGCTGGCCGCGGCCCTCAACCACTCGGCCTTCAACATGGCCAACGCGCTCGGTGCGTGGCTGGGCGGGGTGACCATCGCCGCCGGCTACGGCTGGGAGTCCACCGGCTGGGTGGGCCTGCTGCTGGCGCTGGGCGGCCTGGTGGTCTATGCGTGGTCGATGCTGAGCATGGGCCGGCAGGGCGCGCCCGCCGCGGCGCAGGCGTGATGCAGGCGGACCTGGTCCGCGCACAGGTCCGCAAGGAACAAAAAAGGGGTGCCTCATCGGGCACCCCTTTTTCATCCCCGCTGGCGGGACTGGCTTACTCTGCGTCCGCGACGCTTGCGCCGACCACGTTGAAGCCGCCGTCGACATAGGTGATCTCACCGGTCACGCCACTGGCCAGGTCGGACAGCAGGAAGGCGGCCACGTTGCCGACTTCTTCGATGGTGACGTTGCGGCGCAGCGGCGCGACGTCTTCGAAGTGGCCGAGCAGCTTGCCGAAGCCCTTGATGCCCGAGGCGGCCAGGGTCTTGATCGGGCCGGCGGAGATGCCGTTGGCGCGGATGCCGCGCGGGCCGACCGACGAGGCCAGGTAGCGCACGCTGGCTTCCAGCGAGGCCTTGGCCAGGCCCATGGTGTTGTAGTTGGGGACCACGCGCTCGGCACCCAGGTAGGTCAGCGTCAGCAACGAGGCCTTGTCCGACAGCAGCGGCAGCGCGGCCTTGGCCAGCGCCGGGAAGCTGTATGCGGAAATGTCGTGGGCGATGCGGAAACCTTCGCGCGACAGGCCTTCCAGGAAATCACCGGCGATGGCGTCGCGCGGCGCGAAGCCGATCGAGTGCACCAGCCCGTCGAACTTCTCCCAGCGCTGGCCCAGCGCGGCGAAGGTCGCGGCGATCTGCTCGTCGCTGCCGACGTCGCACTCGAATACCAGGTCAGTGCCGAATTCCTTGGCAAAGTCGCTGATCCGGTCCTTGAACCGTTCGCCGACATAGGTGAAGGCCAGTTCGGCACCTTCGCGTTTGCACGCCGATGCGATGCCATAGGCGATCGACCGGTTAGAGAGCAAGCCGGTGATCAGGATCCGCTTACCTGCCAGAAATCCCATAAATTCTCCAAGGTGGTGTATCAGGCACGCTTCGTGCGTCCGCCGTGCGGCCGTGCGCGTGCCTTTGCTGTCCTGCGGCCGTTTTTATTGCGCCGCGCAGAGGGAATGTCCGGATGGCTGGCGCCACCCCCGACGCATGTAAAATTGTCTCATACTTGGCCCGGCCGCAGAATGCCGGGCCCCCACAGGTCATAGTGGAGGAATCCAACGGGATGCCTATTCAAGCACGTTGGCCGCTTCAGGCGGCATGGCAGTGCTTCCGGCGGGATGCGGTACTGCGCGGTTGGGTCGCAAGCGGGCTGGCGATGGCGCTGGCGACGGGGGTCTCTCTCTTATCCAGTCCGGCGCTGGCGGCGCATGGCTTCGCGCTGCACGGGGACCTGAAGTACCAGGCGGATTTCCGGCAATTCGACTATGCCAACCCCGATGCACCCGCCGGCGGCACGCTGACACTCGCCAATCCCGACCGGCGCACCAGTTTCGACAAGTTCAATCCGTTCACGCTGAAGGGCACGTCAGCGCCCGGCCTGAACGCGCTGATGTTCGAGTCGCTGCTGATCAGCAGCGCCGACGAGAGCGCCAGCGCCTATGGCTTGCTCGCCGAGGACATCACGGTAGCGCCGGACGAATTGTCGGTCACGTTCACCATCCGGCCACAGGCGCGCTTCACCAATGGCGACCCGGTGCTGGCGTCGGATGTCAAATATTCTTATGACATGCTGATGAGCAAGGCCTCGAGCCCGGGCTACCGCAGCATGTGTACCGATGTGAAGGCGGTGATCGTCGCCGGCGAGCGCACGGTGCGTTTCGAATTCAAGCAGCGCAACCGCGAACTGCCGCTGATCGTCGGCTCGCTGCCGGTGTTCTCGAAGAAATGGACGGCCAAGGTCCCGTTCGAGAAGCTGACCTTCGAGCCGCCGGTCACCAGCGGCCCCTACCTGATCGAGCGCTATGACGCCGGCCGCGGCATCATCTTCCAGCGCGACCCGAAGTACTGGGGCAAGGATCTCGCGGTGCGCCGCGGCACCTTCAATTTCGCGCGCGTGGCCTACCGCCTATACAAGGACGAGACCGCCAAGCTCGAGGCCTTCAAGGCAGGGGAGTTCGACGCCATCGTCGAATACAAGGCCAAGAACTGGGCCAAGAGCTACCAGGGCACCCGTTTTCGCAACGGCGAGCTGCTGAAGACCGAGTTCCCGCACCGCAACGGTGCCGGCATGCAGGGCTTCGTGATGAATATGCGCAAGCCGGTGTTCCAGGACGTGCGCGTGCGCCAGGCCCTGATCCTTGCGCTCGACTTCGAATGGCTGAACCGGCAGTTGTTCTACGGCGCCTACAAGCGGCTGGACAGCTGGTTTTCCAACAGCGAACTGGCCGCCAGCGCCACCTTCGACGGCCGCCCCGGCCCGGGCGAGATGGCGCTGCTTGAGCCGCTGCGCGCGGAATTGCCGCCAGAGGTGTTCGGCCCGGACGTGGTCCAGCCCAGCACCGCGGCGCCGCGTTCGCTGCGCGACAACCTGCGCGAGGCACGACGCCTGCTGGCCCAGGCCGGCTGGACCTATACGGATGGCGCACTGCGCAACGCCAAGGGCGAGACGCTGGTGTTCGAGTTCCTTGACGATGGCGGCGCCATGAGCCGCGTCATCACCACCTATGTGCGCAACCTGGAGAAGCTCGGCATCCAGGTGAACCAGCGCACCACGGACTTTGCCTTGTACCAGAAGCGGCTGGAGGATTTTGACTTCGACATGGTGTCGATCCGCTTCCCGGACTCGCAAAGCCCCGGCAACGAACTGCGCGACCGCTTCTCCAGCGAGGCGGCCGGCACGCCGGGCTCGGACAACCTGTTCGGGCTGAAGTCGCCCGTGGTCGACAAGCTGGTGGACAACGTGCTGCACTCCCATACCCGGCAGGAGCTGGTCACCGCCGGGCGGGCGCTGGACCGGGTGCTGATGCATGGCTACTACATCGTGCCGAACTGGTACAGCGCATCGCACCGGGTGTCATACCGCAAGACGCTGGCCTACCCGGAGCGCCTTCCGTATTACTACACGGCCGAAGGCTGGATCCTGAGCCACTGGTGGCGCACGGACCTGCAGGCGCAGGCGCGCTGACGCGCCCCGCCGCGACCAAGACAAGGATGAGGACCGGCTGATGCTTGCCTACCTGCTCAAGCGCATTCTGCTGATGATCCCGACGCTGATCGGGGTCATCACGCTGACCTTCGTGGTGATCCAGTTCGTGCCGGGCGGCCCGGTCGAACAGATGATGATGGAACTGAAAGGGCGGGGCGGCGCCGGCGAAGCCAGCGGCGGCGGTGCCGAATACCGCGGGCGCCGCGGCGTCGACCCCGAGAAGATCAAGGAGATCCAGGCCCTATACGGCTTCGACAAGCCGCCGCTGGAGCGCTACTTCCTGATGCTCAAGCGCTTTGCCCGGTTCGACCTGGGCCAGAGCTATTTCCAGCACCGCAGCGTGTGGGAGCTGGTCAAGTCCAAGCTGCCGGTGTCGGTCAGCCTGGGTTTGTGGACCTTCTTCCTGACCTACCTGATATCGGTGCCGCTGGGCATCTCCAAGGCCATCCGCGCGGGCAGCCGCTTTGACGTCGTGACCAGCATCATCGTGCTGGTGGGTTATGCCATCCCCGGCTTCGTGCTGGGCGTGCTGTTGCTGGTGCTGTTCGGCGGCGGCACCTTCGTGCAGTGGTTCCCGCTGCGCGGTCTGACCTCCGACAACTGGGAGCAGCTCTCGCTGATGGGCAAGGTGATGGACTACCTGTGGCACCTGGTGCTGCCGATCACGGCATCGGTGGTGGGCAGCTTCGCGGTGGTCACCATGCTGACCAAAAATGCCTTCCTCGAGGAAATCCGCAAGCAATACGTGCTGACCGCACGCGCCAAGGGCCTGGGCGAGCGCCGCGTGCTGTGGAAGCATGTGTTCCGCAACGCGCTGATCCCGCTGGTGACGGGTTTCCCGGCCGCGTTCATCGGTGCCTTCTTCACCGGCTCGCTGCTGATCGAAACGCTGTTCTCGCTGGACGGGCTGGGCTTGCTGTCCTATGAGGCGGTGCTGCGGCGCGACTATCCGGTGGTGCTGGGCACGCTCTACCTGTTCACGCTGATCGGGCTGGTCACGCGCCTGATCTCCGATGTCTGCTACGTGCTGGTGGACCCGCGCATCCATTTCGAGGGCTTGCACCGATGAAACTGTTCACGCACGCGGCCCCCAACGGGCTGCCGCATTCGCCCTCGCCGCGCCAGCGCGCCTGGCAGCGCTTTCGCCGCAACAGGCGCGGCTACTGGAGCCTGGTGATCTTCGTGGTCATCTTCGTGCTGAGCCTGGGCGCCGAGCTGCTGTCCAGCAACCGGCCGCTGGTGGTGCACTACAAGGGCGAGTGGTATTTCCCCATCGTCAAGGTCTACCCGGAAACCACCTTCGACGGCGATTTCGCCACGCCCGCGGACTACCTCGATCCGTATATCCGCGACCGCATCACCACCAACGGCAACTTCGCGGTGTTCCCGCTGAATCATTATTCGTACGACTCGCTCAACTACTTTGCCAAGGAGCCCAACCCGGCGCCGCCGTCGGCAGAGAACTGGCTGGGTACCGACGACCGCGGCCGCGACATCCTGGCCCGGCTGCTGTACGGCTTCCGCGTGTCGGTGCTGTTCGGCATGGCGCTGACCGTGATCGGGGTGCTGGTGGGCACGCTGACCGGGGCGCTGATGGGCTTTTTCGGCGGGCGCTTCGACCTGTTCTCGCAGCGTGCCATCGAGATCTGGAGCTCGATGCCGGAGCTGTATCTGCTGATCATCTTTGCCTCGATCTTCGAGCCCAGCCTGGCGCTGCTGATCATCCTGCTGTCGCTGTTCGGCTGGATGGGCCTGTCCGACTACGTGCGCGCCGAGTTCTACCGCAACCGCTCGCTCGACTACGTCAAGGCGGCGCGCGCGCTGGGCCTGTCCAATGTGCAGATCATGTGGCGCCATATCCTGCCCAACAGCCTGACCCCGGTGATCACCTTCCTGCCGTTCCGCATGAGCGCCGCCATCCTGGCGCTGACCAGCCTGGATTTCCTCGGCATGGGCGTGCCGCCCACCACGCCCAGCCTGGGCGAACTGCTGGCGCAGGGCAAGGCCAACCTGGATGCGTGGTGGATTTCGCTGTCGACCTTCGCGGTGCTGGTGGTCACGCTGCTGCTGCTGACCTTCATGGGCGACGCGCTGCGCGATGCCTTCGATACCCGCCTGGGCCTGGCGGCGCTGCGCGGCCGGGTCGAACCCAAGATCCCGGCCGGCGCGCCAACCGGGGCAGCACCGGAGGCCACGCCATGACCGCGGTGTCTCCCGTGATCCAGCCGGCCGTGGCGCCGGCCGCGGCGCCGGCACCCGGTTCCACGCTGATGTGCGTCGACAAGCTTTCTGTCACCTTCGGCCACGGCGAGCACGCCACCCGTGCCGTGCGCGAAGTCAGCTTCGACCTGCGCGCGGGCGAGCGCTACGCGCTGGTGGGCGAGTCGGGCTCGGGCAAGACCGTGACCGCGCTGGCGATGCTGCGGCTGGTGGAGGACGCCTACTACGACGGCGCCATCCGCTTCGAGGGCAAGGACCTGCTGGCGGTGTCGGACCGCGAGATGCGCGGCATCCGCGGCGCCGAGATCGCGATGATCTTCCAGGAGCCGATGACGGCGCTCAACCCGCTGTACACCATCGGCAACCAGATCGTCGAGACTCTGGCGCTGCACGAGGGCCTGGACCGCCGCGCCGCGCGCGAGCGCGCCATCGCGCTGCTGGAGCGCACCGGCATCAGCGACGCCGCGCACCGCTTCGACAGCTTTCCGCACCAGCTCTCGGGCGGCCAGCGCCAGCGCGCCATGATCGCCATGGCGCTGGCCTGTCGCCCCAAGCTGCTGCTGGCCGACGAGCCGACCACGGCGCTGGACGTGACCATCCGCGCCCAGATCATGGACCTGCTGCGCGACCTGCAGGCCGAGTTCGGCATGGCGGTGATGCTGATCACCCATGACCTCAACCTGGTGCGTTCCTTTGCCCAGCGCGTGGGCGTGATGGAGAAGGGCGTGCTGGTCGAGACCGGCGAGACCGCGCAGGTGTTTGCCGCCCCCCAGCACCCCTACACCCGCAAGCTGATCGACAGCCGCCCCAGGCGCGAGGTGCTGCCGCTGGTGCCGCTGGCGCCGGTGCTGCTGGAAGCGCGCAAGCTGAGCGTCAACTACGCGCGCAAGCGCCGCGGGCTGGCCGGCTGGTTCGGCAAGGACCAGTTCGCGGCGGTCAAGGACGTGGACTTCCAGCTGCGCGAGGGCGAGACCGTCGGCATCGTCGGCGAGTCCGGTTCGGGCAAGACCACGCTGGCGCATACCGTGCTCGCGCTGCAGCGCAAGAGCGGCGGCACCATCCATTTCCTGGGCCGCAGCTTCGACACCGCCACGCGCGACGATCGCCGCCAGTTGCGCGCGCGCATGCAGGTGGTGTTTCAGGACCCGTTCGGCTCGCTGGCGCCACGCATGACCATCGAGCAGATCGTCGGCGAAGGCCTAGCGCTGCACCAGCCCGGCCTGTCGCGCGAGGGCACGCGCCAGCGCGTGATCGAAGCCCTGCGCGAGGTCGGCCTGGACCGTACCGCGCTGGGCCGCTATCCACATGAATTCTCGGGCGGGCAGCGGCAGCGCATCGCCATTGCCCGGGTGCTGATCCTCAAGCCGCAGATCCTGGTGCTGGACGAGCCCACCTCGGCCCTGGACGTGTCGATCCAGCAGCAGGTGCTGGCGCTGCTGTCCCAGCTGCAGCACAAGTACAACCTCACCTACCTGTTCATCAGCCATGACCTGGCGGTGATCCGTGCCATGGCGCATCGGGTTTTCGTGATGAAGGCGGGGGAGGTGGTCGAGGCCGGCGACACCGAAGCGGTGCTGGGCGCACCCCAGCACCCCTATACGCGCAAGCTGATGGCGGCGGCGCAGGTCGGCGCGGCCTGACCCGAAAATGTGCGGCGCATCAACGCCGCGGCCCCGCCTGGCTAGCATCCGGTTGCTCGGACTAATCCGACAAACAAGATGCGAAATCCCGCCTATATCGTTGATTCGCCAGTCAAATCCGGCGAATTTGTAACGAACTTTGACATGTGAATGACAACCCTTTACCATCCCGCGAGAACTAGTTTTGGGGGTGGTCCGTCCGACGCATTGGATCGTGCACGGCACGTTTGCGGTGCAAGACAGGCCAGGTAAGCCTGGTCCGGATGTTGCATAGGGTTCACCCCGCAGGTTCACAAGAATTCCTCGCGAAGTTCACGCGAATTTCACAGATACCCAGCCCGCCCCGGACTTGTGCCGGGGCTTGCTTTGGAACGATCAACGGGAGAACCAATGCAGCGATCGGTACTTCATTCCCTGGCGCGTGCCGCCGTCGGAATTGCCATTGCCTGCGGTGCGGCTGTGTCGAATGGAGTGCTGGCGGATACGGTATTCAAGGATGCCGACGCCCGTATCGATGCCTCGGCCCACGCTGCGGACTCGCATACGGAAGGCAAGCGCGGCTTGCTGTCGTCGGTGGTGAATTCCACCAGCAATGTTGCCAGCAAGGCTGGCGACCTGGTCATGAATGCGCTGGGCCTGATTGGCGTGCGTTACCGCTTCGGCGGCAACAGCCCCGAATCCGGCCTGGACTGCAGCGGCTTTGTCCGCTACGTATTCCAGGACACCTTCGGCTTCATGCTGCCGCGCCGCTCTGTCGAAATCAGCCGTGTCGGCACCACCGTGGCGGCCACCGACCTGCGTCCGGGCGACCTGGTGTTCTTTAACACCATGCGTCAGACCTTCTCGCACGTCGGCATCTATATCGGCGACAACAAGTTCGTGCATGCCCCGTCCACGGGCAGCAAGATCCGTGTCGACGACATGCGTGCAGCTTACTGGGTGACCCGCTACAACGGCGCCCGCCGCATCGAGGATGGCAAGGAGGGCGGTGCCGATGGCCTCGGCGACATGGTCGAGACGCTCAAGCGCTACGACCCCAAGGTCGCCCGCGCATCGCTGTACGGCGGCTGAGGCTTCGGCGCGCTTCAAGCAAAAAGGACTGCTGCGGCAGTCCTTTTTGCGTTGGCGAGGCGTGGCCTCCCGGGTTATTGCGCTGCGACCGTTCCGGCCGGCGTCAGGCGGGCCTGTTCCAGCTGCTGCCGCAGCGTTGCCATCACCGCCGTGGTGGCCTGTTCGCCGGCCAGTATGGCCCGGTTGCGGGCGTTGAAGTCGCTGCCGCCCATATCGGGCAGCTCGGGGCGGATCACCACGTCGGCGCGCGCCAGTGCCATCTTGTTGATCGACTGGCCCATGATCGCGGTGGTCTGCAGCAGCACGCCGCTCTGGCCGGCGTTCTTCTGCGCCGACGGGTCGGCCGAGATATTGACCGCGATGACAAAGTCCGCGCCCATGCTGCGCGCGGAATCCACCGGCACCGGCTCGACCAAGCCGCCGTCGACATAGTCGTGCCCCTGGATCGACACCGGCTGGAACACGCCGGGCACGCTGCTCGACGCGCGCACGGCCTGGCCCGTGTTGCCGCGGCGGAACAGGATCTTCTCGCCGCTCTTGAGGTCCGTGGCGACAATGCCCAGCGGCAGCTTCATGGCCTCGATCGTCCGGTTCTGCACCAGCCGGTTGATGTAGTTCTGCAGCGCCTCGCCCTTGAGCCAGCCGCCGAAGCGGGTGCCGAAGGGCAGGGCCCAGTCGGCGATGGCGGCTTCGTCCATGGTCAGCGCCAGCTTGTTCAGCTGGAAGCCATTCAGTCCGCTGGCGTAAAGCGCCGCCACGACTGCGCCGGCGCTGGTGCCAGTGACCAGGTCGGCATGGATGCCTTGCGCTTCGAGCGCCTTGATCACGCCGATATGGGCAAAGCCGCGTGCCGCGCCGCCGCCCAGCGCCAGGCCAATCTTGACGGGCCGTGGTGCGGGCGGGGTGGTGGCGAGCGGCGGCGCGGGATGCGGGCCGAACGAGCAGCCCGCCAGCAGGGCGGCCGCGGAGATGCCGAGGAAATGACGTCGTTGCATGAAGCGGGATCAGTAACCAGGTAGGACCGGCGGATACAGGGATGTGATGCGGGCGCTCCTCCATGGGGGCTGGCATCGCCTTGCCTGAATCACCGGCATCACCTCAGACCGGCGCAAGCATAAATGATTCCGCGCGGCGCCGGCACGCCGGGCGAGGCGAGGGATGCGCGTTGGTATAATGCAAGGCCTGCACATACACCAGCCTGCGCGCCGCTGCGCGCGGGCTTTCTTGTTTCTGCCCCTGACCATGACCCAACGCGTCCGCACCCGCTTTGCGCCGAGCCCGACCGGTTTTATCCACCTCGGCAATATCCGCTCAGCGCTCTATCCCTGGGCCTTCGCCCGCCGCATGCAGGGCGACTTCATCCTGCGCATCGAAGACACCGACGTTGAGCGTTCGTCGCAGGAAGCGGTTGACGTGATCCTGGAAAGCATGGCCTGGCTGGAGATGGATATCGACGAAGGCCCGTTCTACCAGATGAAGCGCATGGACCGCTATCGCGAGGTGGTGGCGCAGATGGTCGAGTCCGACCTGGCCTACCGCTGCTACATGAGCACCGAAGAACTGGACGCGCTGCGCGAAGCCCAGCGCGAGCGCGGCGAGAAGCCGCGCTACAACGGCTTCTGGCGTCCCGAGCCGGGCAAGGTCCTGCCCGAGCCGCCGGCGGGCGTCGATCCGGTGATCCGCTTCAAGAACCCGATCGGCGGCAGCGTAGTGTGGGACGACGCGGTCAAGGGCCGCATCGAGATCTCCAACGACGAGCTCGACGACCTGGTGATCGCGCGCCCGGACGGCACGCCTACCTATAACTTTTGCGTGGTGGTGGACGACCTCGACATGAAGATCACGCACGTGATCCGCGGCGACGACCACGTCAACAACACCCCGCGCCAGATCAACATCATCCGCGCGCTGGGCGGCACGCCGCCGGTCTACGCCCACCTGCCGACCGTGCTCAACGAGCAGGGCGAGAAGATGAGCAAGCGCCATGGCGCCATGGCCGTGACCGGCTACCGCGACGAGGGCTACCTGCCCGAAGCCGTGCTGAACTACCTGGCGCGCCTGGGCTGGGCCCACGGCGACGCCGAGATCTTCTCGCGCGAGCAGTTCGTTGAATGGTTCGACCTGGAGCACCTGGGCAAGTCGCCCGCCCAGTACAACCCCGAGAAGCTGGCCTGGCTGAACAACCACTACATCAAGGTCGGCGACAACCAGCGCCTGGCCACGCTGACGCAGCCGTTCATCGAGGCGCTCGGCGGCAAGGTGGAAGGGGCGGACTTGGCCGGCGTGGTGGCGCTGGTGAAGGACCGCGCCAATACGCTGAAGGAAGTCGCGCAGGCGGCGCTGCTGTTCTATCGCGGCGAGCCGCAGGCGGATGCCGCACTCAAGGCCGAGCACCTGACCCCGGAGATCCAGCCCGCGCTGGCAGCGCTGGCCACTCAGCTGGCCGCGCTGCCGGAATGGAAGCGCGAAGCCATCAACGCCACCTTCAAGGCGGTGCTGGCCGAGTTCGGCCTGAAGATGCCCAAGCTGGCCATGCCCGTGCGCCTGCTGGTGGCCGGCCAGCTGCAGACGCCGGGCATCGACGCGGTGCTGGAACTGTTCGGCCGTGACACGGTGCTGCGCCGCCTGGCGGCGGCTGCATAAAAAGTCGTGAAAAAGTCCGCGCCGGGGGCTTGCGCTCCGGGCCGGACTTGCGCATAATCTCTTTCTCCCTGCAGCGCGGTCCCTGACCAAGCGGGCTGGCTGATCCGCAAGGATCTTCGCAATCTCCGAACTGATTTTTGAAGTGACGGGAAAGCGAAAAAAAGCTGAAACGGGAGCTTGCAAAGATTAGTGGTTGATATATAATCTTGGCTTCGCTTGAAACGGTAGTTAAATCAGGCGAAAACGCAGCAAGTTGCAGTAAATGGCAGTACCATGGGGCTATAGCTCAGCTGGGAGAGCGCTTGCATGGCATGCAAGAGGTCAGCGGTTCGATCCCGCTTAGCTCCACCAAGATTTAGGTGTCATCCAGGTTTTTTCGGATGGCGCCAGACGGAACGTGTTGAAAGACAAGTTTCTGTCCCCTTCGTCTAGAGGCCTAGGACATCACCCTTTCACGGTGAGTACAGGGGTTCGAATCCCCTAGGGGACGCCATAACAGCAGGGCGTAATCAGACGTCCAGCATGTCGTCTCAAGCATCAGCTTGAAACGGCAGCCGACTAAGGAGTGGTAGTTCAGTCGGTTAGAATACCGGCCTGTCACGCCGGGGGTCGCGGGTTCGAGTCCCGTCCACTCCGCCAAAACTAGACCCGCATGGTTTGCACCATGCGGGTTTTTCTTTGGGTGAGGGATTATGTCGTTAATCGCTGCAAACGCAATAAAAAATGTTGCATTCGTTGCGAAATTCGCTATATAATCCTGTCTTCGCTGCAAATGCTGCGGTAAGCGGCAGACAGCGAAGGTGGTTCCAGCAGTAACCGTCCAGCAGTACCGGATTACGGGGCTATAGCTCAGCTGGGAGAGCGCTTGCATGGCATGCAAGAGGTCAGCGGTTCGATCCCGCTTAGCTCCACCAGAATTTGGGAAGCGTCTGAAAAGAAGCTTCCCAGGCGCGAAAAAGCCCGCTATAATGGTGCGCTTTCCAGCGCAAGACAGAAAACGCGTTGTAAAACAAGTTTCTGTCCCCTTCGTCTAGAGGCCTAGGACATCACCCTTTCACGGTGAGTACAGGGGTTCGAATCCCCTAGGGGACGCCAAAACAGCAGGGCGTAATCAAACGCCCAGCCAGTCGTCCGGAGCCAAGGCTCCAGTCGGCACCGACTATGGAGTGGTAGTTCAGTCGGTTAGAATACCGGCCTGTCACGCCGGGGGTCGCGGGTTCGAGTCCCGTCCACTCCGCCAAATTAGAACGCCCGCGCAAGCGGGCGTTTTTCTTTTTCGGCTACTGAAATTGCGGGCCACCGCCCTTGCGAGCGGCCAGTGTCAGAGTCAGTTTTCCGGATCCTTGCTGACCCGGCTGAAATACCGCACCAGCAGCACGCCTGCAATCGCCAGGCTGATGCTGTTGGCCAGCCAGAAGCCGCTGGCGCCGCGCGTGAAGGCGGGCATGCCCTCGATCAGCCCGAAGCCCAGCACATAACCCCCGCCCAGTCCGATGCCCCACAGCGAGCCGGCGTAGATCAGCGTCGGAATCAGCGCGATCTTGTACGCGCGCAGGATAAACGCCGTCATCACCTGCACGGCGTCGAAGGCCTGGTAGAACGCCACGAACAGCACCAGCGGCAGCGCTGCCGCGACCACCGCGGGATCGCTCGCGTAGGCATGCAGCACCGGCTTGCGCAGCAGCCACAGCAGGGCACCGGTCAGCACCGCCAGCGTCACCGCTATGCGGATACCGCGCCAGGCAAGGCGGCTGGCGCCGGCCAGGTCGCGCGCGCCGAGATGCTGTGCCACCAGCGTCGAAGTGGCAATCCCCAGCGACAGCGGCAGCATGTATGCCACCGCGCCCAGGTTGGCGATGATCTGGTGCCCGGCCAGCGTCACCGTGCCCAGGCGCGTGATGAAGATCGACATCAGCGTGAACGAGGTGATCTCGATCAGGTAGGTCAGGCCCATCGGCAGGCCCAGCCGCAGCAGCGCGCGCAGCGGGCCAGCAGCCGGCCAGCTCCAGGTACTGAAGATCCGCAGCGGGTGATAGGCGCTGCCGTAGCGCAGGATCAGCAGCCCGGCGATGCACCAGGCCCAGCTGATCAGCGTCGAGGCCAGGCCGCAGCCGGGGCCGCCCAAGGCCGGCACGCCCAGGCCGCCGTGGATGAACCAGGCATTGAGCGGCACCTTCAGCGCCAGCCCGCCAATCTGCAGCACCGTCACCATGACCGGGCGTGACAGCGCATTGTTCAGCGCCGAGTAGATGCGGAAACCCAGCGCCGCCGGCAGCCCGAAGGCACCGAAATGCAGGTAGGCGGTGGCTTTCTCCACCAGTTCGGGCGGTGCCTTGGCGAAAGCGAGCAGCGGGGCCGGGAAGGCCAGCAGCAGCACGCCCGGAATCGCCAGTGCGGCGCCCAGCCATGCGGCCTGCCGGACCTCGGCGCCGATCGCCTCGATGCGGCCGGCGCCATATAGCTGCCCGGCGATGGGCGACAGCGCCTGCAATACGCCCATCAGGCTGATATAGATGGTGACGTAGATCGAGCCGCCCAGGCCCACGGCGGCCAGGTCGGTCGCCGAAGCGCGCCCGGCCATCACGGTATCGATGACGCCAAAGGCGATAACGGCAAGCTGGCCGGCCAGCACTGGGCCGGCCAGGCCGGCGATACGGCGAAGATCTTGGAACAGGGTCATTCAGGGCTCGGCAGGCTTGGTCAGGGCTGGATGGTCAGCCCCGCAGCCGCCGCGGCCGGAATGGTTCGATGGCGCGACAGGCGCTGCGGTGGTGGTGACGCCGGAAAGGGCTCAGGGCTGGCGCGGCAGGCGGCGCCGCGGCAGGTCGGGGCGCGGATGGACGGCGCGCGCGGTATCGACCAGCCGATACATGCGGAAGCGCTCGTCGCGGTCCGCGGGACGGCGGCCTTCCCAGATCAGCCGCCACTCGAAATGCGAGATACTGCCCGGCTCGCCATAGTCGACCGAGTCATGGCGCAGCAGCACGTCGCAGCCGTCGTTGGGGCCGCCAAAGCGGATATGGCCGAAATAGGCAAACGATGCCAGCTGCGCATCGCCCATGCGGATCGGCTGGACGCACTGATAGGCAGGCGGCAGCGCCATCGCCGCGGCCTGGGCCACGTCGCGGTAGGTCTTGCCGTAGTTGATCGAGGGCAGCCACAGCGTCATTGCCATGACCCACATCAGGGTGGTGCCGGCGGCGGAAATCACCACCGGGCGCCAGATCTGCTTGGGCGCGCGCGACAGCCGCCAGCGCACGATGAGCACCCACGCGACCGTGGCCGCCAGCGCGAACACCACCGCGGCGATGGTGAACTCATGCTGGTAGCCGGGCAGCTGGCGGAAGACATTGCGCGCGATGCGCGGCGGCCAGCCGGTGGTCTTGGCGATCCACATGAACCAGACCGTGCCGCCGAAGATGGTGAAGAACAGCAGCGCGAACCAGTCGATCGCGTTGATCACGCCGCGCGCCAGCGTGGGCAGCGCGAATGCGGCCAGCACGGCCATCGGCGGCAGCAGCAGGATGAACTGCACGTCGCCGGCGCTGCGCTGCAGGAACAGCAGCACCAGCACCGGCAGCAGCAGCGCCAGCGGCGTCGCCACATGGGGTGCGCGGCGCATGCCGGTCCACGCGATCCAGGCCCAGCCCGCGATCGGCCAGACCGGCCACGTGTACAGGAACAGGTTGCGCATATTGAAGCCGAAGGTCGCCATATTGGGCGAACCGTAGCTGCGGCGGTCATAGCGCGACCATTCGCGGATAAAGGTCACCGCCTCGTCGCGGTCGGCTGCGCCGAAGTAGGCGGCCGCCAGCCACGCCGACACTGTCAGCAGCGCCAGCGGAATGCCGATGGCGGCCAGGCGCCGCCACGGCAGCGGCTTGCACACCAGCGCGCAGACCGCGCTGCCGCCCAGCAGCGCCAGCGGCAGCATGGGCCCGCTGGCTAGCGCCAGCCCGCCCAGCGCGGCGCCATAGATCAGGCTGCCCTGGATTGGCTTGTCGAGGCTGCGCACCATGCCGTACAGGGCCAGAGCGATAAAGGCGACCTGGCCGACCTGCGGCGTGGTCTCGTGCCCGCGCACGGCCAGGCCCACGCAGGCCAGGAAGATCAGCAGCGCGCCGTCGGCCAGCGTGCGGCCGTAATCGCGCGCGTTGGGCTGGCCGCCGAAGGCATAGGCAAATGGCTGGACCTCGTCGCGCCGGCCCAGCAGGTAGGTGGTGTACCAGATGCAGGCGCAGGTCGCGAAGAAGAACAGTGCCGTGGCCAGCCGGGCGGCGTCGGCCGCGCTCAGCCAGTTGCCGAAGCCGCGAATCATCAGCGCGCCGATCCAGAACACCAGCGGGCCGTCCTCGCTGTACGGGCGGCCGACGATATTCGGCATCAGCCAGTCGTGCAGGTTGCCGGTGGCCAGCTGCCACATGACGCCAAAGCCGGCAGCGTCCTCGTTCTTCCACGGATCGCGGCCGAACAGGCCGACCAGGCCATAGATGATGCAGATCGCCAGCAGCAGCGCGCGCGGCAGGGCGCCGGTCGCGGCAGCGGTCAACTGGACGGGTGAGGTATTGGCTTGACGCATCGATGCTCAGGTCGGGCCGTGGCGCAATGGCGCGAAGGCCACAGTATCGCGCATGCGGCGGCCACGCGGGCCGTGGCATGGCGTGGAAGCCTCACGGGGTGTGGGGTAAATCCAATGAATGCGGCGGTACCGGTCATGGTCCGGCACAAAAGCAAAGAGGCAGCCGATGCTGCCTCTTTGCTGTTTCGCACAGGCCCCGGAGCATCTGTCCGCAGGCCTTGCGAAGCGGGGTTCGCTGAAAGCGATTACTTCGCAGCCTTGCCCAGCTTGTTGCCGAACTTTTGGCGGAACTTTTCCACGCGGCCGGCCGTGTCCATGATCTTCTGGGTGCCGGTGTAGAACGGGTGCGATTCCGACGAGACTTCGATCTTGGCCAGCGGGTATTCCTTGCCGTCCTTCACGATCTTGTCCTTGGTCTGGATGGTCGAGCGGGTGATGAAGCTGAAGTCGCTGGACATGTCCTGGAACACGACTTCGCGATAATTCGGGTGAATGCCTTCTTTCATGATGAGTCCTTTCTGGTTGGGTAGCCAGTCCGTTGCAATCCGCTGTTCTCTGCCGAGGGCGAGAGCGTGCATGGCGCGGCGACGAACGAACCACTTGCCGGTAACGGGCAAACCGGGATTATGGCAGAAAAACAAATACTTGGGGAAGAGCCTGCGCCACGTGCGGCACAGAAAGTATTGCGCAGAATTGCGGCAAAAACATCACATGGAGGCCGGGTTCTGGCGATAGAAGGCGGCCAGCGATTGGTATACAACCGGCCAGTGTCGCGCAAGCCCGGTCGGCTCGACAAAAAAAGCCTCTGACGTCACGGCAAAGAACTCGCTCGGCGCCTCGGTCCCATACGGGTCGATGATGCGCAGCGCCGGTGGCAGCCGCTCCGGATGCTCCCAGTCGGCCTCGTCGCGCGCGTCCCAGGCCTCGGCAAAACGGTCGTACTCGGTCAGGAAGGTCTCGGCCCAGGCTTCCGCGTCGATGTCCGGGTGCAGCACGCGCGAGAAGGGCGGCACGCCATCGGGTTCGCCGTCGAGCATGTCCAGCTTGTGGGCGAATTCGTGGATGACCACGTTGTAGGTATCGGCCGGCAGTTCGTGGTCGCTGTCGATGCCGGCCCCGGGGGTGTGCACGTCGGGCCATGACAGGATCACCGGCCCGTGCTCCCAGGCCTCGCCGGTGGCTTCCTCGACCACGCCGTGCACCAGGCCGATCTCGTCCTGCACGGTCCGGCGGATGATGAACTCGCCCGGGTAGAGCACGATGCCGTGCCAGCCCCGGTACCAGGGCAGCCCCAGCTTCAGGATCGGCACGCAGGCCTGCACGGCAACACTGACCACCATGTCGTCGGCCAGCGGCAGGTCGTGCGCGGTGGAGTATTCCTTGTCGGCGATGAACAGCGTGGCCAGCTCGCGCAGCGCCGCCAGGTCTTCGCTGCCGTAGCGCTGCACGAACGGCAGCGTGGCGACCGTGCGCGTCCACAGCGCGTCGGGGATGGCGTAGTGCTCCAGCTTGCGGGCCAGCGAGCGGGTGCGCAGGAATGAGGTCAGTTTGCCGAGCATGGGCGTAGCGCCGTGCGCTGTGAAATGGTCCGGCAACAAAAGGTCGGGCAACAAAAAAGGCGTGCCGGGGCACGCCTTCCTGTCCGCCTTGCGGCGATGCTGCAGCGAGGGCTCAGCCGCCTCTGCGCATCATATCGAAAAACTCGGCGTTGTTCTTGGTGGCCTTCATCTTGTCCATGATGAATTCCATCGCCTGCACTTCATCCATGTCGGAGATGAACTTGCGCAGGATCCAGATCTTCTGCAGGATTTCCGGCTTGATCAGCAGCTCTTCGCGGCGCGTGCCCGACTTGTTCAGGTTGATCGACGGGTAGACGCGCTTCTCGGCCAGGCGGCGTTCCAGGTGCACTTCCATGTTGCCGGTGCCCTTGAACTCTTCATAGATCACGTCGTCCATGCGGCTGCCGGTTTCGATCAGCGCGGTGGCGATGATGGTCAGCGAACCGCCTTCTTCCAGGTTGCGCGCGGCACCGAAGAAGCGCTTCGGGCGCTGCAGCGCGTTGGCGTCCACACCACCGGTCAGCACCTTGCCCGAGGCCGGCACCACGGTGTTGTAGGCACGCGCCAGGCGGGTGATGGAGTCCAGCAGGATCACCACGTCGCGCTTCAGTTCAACCAGGCGCTTAGCCTTCTCGATCACCATTTCGGCAACCTGGACGTGGCGGATGGCCGGTTCGTCGAAGGTCGACGCAACCACTTCGCCGCGCACCGAGCGCATCATCTCGGTCACTTCTTCCGGGCGCTCGTCGATCAGCAGCACGAACAGGTCGGCTTCCGGATGATTGTTGGCAATCGCGTGGGCGATGTGCTGCAGCATCACGGTCTTGCCGGACTTGGGCGATGCCACCAGCAGCGCGCGCTGGCCGCGGCCGATCGGCGCGATCATGTCGATGATGCGGCCGGTGATGTTTTCTTCAGCCTTGATATCGCGTTCGAGCGTGAGCGGCCGGTTCGGGTGCAGCGGCGTCAGGTTCTCGAACATGATGCGGTTCTTGACCGCTTCAGGCGGCTGCCCGTTGACCTTGTCCACCTTGACCAGTGCAAAGTAGCGTTCGCCGTCCTTGGGCGTACGCACTTCACCCTCGATCGAATCGCCGGTGTGCAGGTTGAAACGGCGGATCTGGGACGGGCTGATGTAGATGTCATCCGTGCTGGCCAGATACGAGGTTTCGGGCGAGCGCAGGAAGCCGAAGCCGTCGGGCAGCACCTCGAGCGTGCCGTCTCCAAAGATGGTTTCGCCCATCTTGGCGCGCTTCTTCAGGATCGCAAACATCAGTTCCTGTTTGCGCATCCGTTGTGCGTTGTCGATCTCGAGCGTAGCCGCCATTTCGAGAAGCGCAGACACGTGAAGCGATTTGAGTTCTGTCAGGTGCATAGACGAGGGGTACAGATGGGCCCGGACGGGCGAGACCTAAAGGGAAGGGGGGAAATGAGCGAACGCTCGGGGAGTTGTTGGTGGCATCTTAGCACAATCCGACCGGCGCGCCAGGATGTGGCGCACGCACGTCGGATCGTGGCAAAACCGGGACCGTGGGTCAGGTCCCGGCGCGCAGCTTACAGGTTGCCGTCGAGGAAGGCGGTCAGTTGCGACTTGGACAGCGCGCCGACCTTCTGGGCCGCGACCGCGCCGTTCTTGAACAGGATCAGCGTCGGGATGCCGCGGATGCCGAACTTGGCCGGCACCTGCTGGTTTTCATCGACATTGATCTTGGCGATCTGCAGCTTGTCGCCGTAGTCCTTGGCGACTTCGTCCAGGATCGGCGCGATCATCTTGCAGGGGCCGCACCATTCCGCCCAGAAATCGAGCAGGACGGGTTTGTCGGACTGGAGGACGTCAGCGTCGAAGGAGGCGTCGCTCACATACTTGATTTGTTCGCTCATGGCGGAAAACCTCTGGTTTCGCTCTGTTTATGTTGAAGGCTGGAGACTTCGGAGGGCCGAACCGTTACCTTACACGAGATTGCGCGGACCCGTCGGGCCGCCTCCGCAGCCGCAAACAGGCTGTGGGGGCCGCTGCCGCGCCCGGTGCTGCCGATATGTTACCAGTTTGCCGATTTTCAAGACCGGCCTGGCAACACTCGAAAGGGCGCCGGCACGGAAATGATTCTGCTGCAATCGGGGGATTCATTGAAATGCTTATTTTCTATGGCGCCGAGAGATTCGGGCAATCGCTCGCGGCACACGAAAGGGTGTGTCATAAAATGCACTTATGCGTGCGTCGCGGGTGCCGGATGCGAGTGGCGTGCGCGTAGAATAGAAAGCGGTTCGCGGGCGGCGCCAGCGGGCCAATCTTGCATCCTGCGCCACTGACTAGGTCATCGACATGAACACCGATCCCCGCAAGCCTTCGCAGCCCGAGCCCGGCCAGGCGCCGGACGTGGACCACCTGAGCGATGCGCTGGACCATATCAGCAGCGCCGTGGAGACCAACAGCATCGCCAGCGGTGCCGCACGCGGCTTGGTCTACAGCATCATCGAGACCCTCGGTACCCTGGTGGGCGACCCGAACCTGCCCGAGCATGCGCGCTCCGGCTATGAGGGCCTGCTCGAGACCGCGCGCGAGATCCGCGCCAGGCTGGAAAGCGGTTCGGACTGAGCCGGCTCCGCCTGTCCCGCATCGCACTTGCCGCCAGCCGCTCAGGCCGGCGGCGCCCGTATTGTTTCCGTTGCATCCTGACGCTTTCGCCGACCGACGCAGTTCGCGCAGCCATTCCGGGCTGTGCCCCACGCGCCCATGACGTCGCTACGTTTTCGCCCTGGCCCTGATTTCCTCGACCAGGCGGCCACTGCTGCCTGGTATTTCCTCGACCGCTGCGGCGCGCCGGAGGCGGGCGCGCACGTGGTGGTGCCCACCGCCGCGCAGATCCCAGGCGTGCGCCAGGCACTGGACGCCGCCGCCCGCGCGGCGGGCCGCCCGCGGCTGCTACCGCGCGTGCTGACGCTGGGCCACTGGCTGCTCGACCTGCCGCCAGAGGGCGCCCCGGTGCGCAGCCCTGCCGCACGCCTGCTGGCCGTGCAGCAGGCGGTGCGCGGGCAGGACTGGCTGCGCCGCGCCTTCGGCGCCCAGAACGAGACCGCCGCATGGGGCCTGTCGCAGACGCTGCTGTCGATCTGCGACGAGCTCAACGCGCGCTGGCTCGAAGACGCCGCCATCCGCGACGATGACGAGATCGACGGCGACGATCGCGCCGGTCTGCTGCAGGGCGCGCTGGAACGGACCTATTCGCATCTGTCTGAGCGCTTCCTCGGCGAAGAGGCGCGCATCGTGCTGGCATTCTGGCAGGCGCTGTCCGGCCCGGACGATCCGCTGCCGGCGCGGCGCCGCGCCTTGCGCGAGCTGTCGCAGCAGCTGCGCGGCCCGGTGATATGGATTGCCCCGACCCCGCCCACGCCGCTTGAGGCCGCGTTCCTGCGCGATGCCGCCGAGCTGGTGCCGGTGCTGCAGGTCGGCTATGACTGGACCGGGCAGGGCGAGAGCGATGCCGACTGGTACCAGACGCTGCTGGCGCTGTGGCCGGAAGCGAGGATCGCCGACGATGCCGAAGGCGTCGCCCCTCCGCCGGCCATGCCTGCGCTGCCGCCGCAGCGTCCGGCGATCCGCGTGGTCGGCAGCGCGCGCTTCGAGGATGAAGCCGCCGCGGCAGCCGCGCAACTGGTGCAGTGGCTCAATGAAGGCCGCCGCCAGGTGGCGCTGGTCGCGCACGACCGCGTGGTGGCGCGGCGCGCCCGCGCCTTGCTGGCGCGCGCCGGCGCACCGGTGCGCGACGAGACCGGCTGGAAGCTTTCCACCACGCGCGCCGCCGCCGCGCTGATGCGCTGGTTCGACCTGCTGGTGCGCGATGGCGACACCGCCGCGCTGCTGGACCTGCTCAAGAGCCCATTTTGCCTGCCGGACGCTGCCGGGCGCGGCGTGGCCATCGCGCTGCTTGAGCGCCAAGTGCGGCGCGAGGGCATCACCGGCGGCTGGGCGCGCCTGCGTCAGCTGTTCGGTCACGCACCGACCGACGCGCAGCAAGCTGCCGCGGAAGATGAGGATGCCGCTGAAGCGCCGCGCCGCGCCGCGCACGCGCTCATCGCCGTGCTCGCCGACGAAGCCGCGCGCTGGCCGCGCGGCCTGGCGCAGCATCCGCTGGCAACCTGGCTGGAACGGCTCGACGGCATGCTCGACGGCCTCGGCATGCGCGCGGCGCTGGCCGCGGACGATGCCGGCAGCCAGCTGCTCGATGCACTGGCGCGGCTGCAGGAGTTGCCGCTGGACGAGACCGGCGGCCATGCCACGCTGTCGCAGGGTGAATTCCGCGCGATGCTGTCGGCGCTGCTGGAATCGGTCGCCTACAAGGAGCCCTCGGCCAGCGGCCCGGCGCGCATCACCATCCTGCCGCTGAACGGCGCGCGCATGCGCCGCTTCGAGGGCGTGGTGATCGTCGGCTGCGATGACGCGCAACTGCCCTCCAGCGCCGCCGAGCTGATGTTCTTCTCCAACCAGATGCGGCGCGAGCTGGACCTGGAAGACCGCGAGGCCCGCTTTGCGCAACAGGCGCGCGACCTGGCCGAGGTGCTGCTGAACAACGACGACGTGGTGCTGACCTGGCAACGCTACGGCAGCCGCGGCGAGCCGCATCATGTGTCGGGCTGGATCGAGCGGCTGGCGGCGTGCTGCGCGCGCGCGGGCGTCAGCATCGAAGCCGTCGCCGCACCGCAGGCGCACGAGACCTTTGCCGATCCGCAGGGCATGCCGGCGCCGGCGGCAGAGCCCGCGCTGGTGCCGGTGCGCTGGAGCGCGCAGGCCTACAACATGCTGCGCCGCTGCCCCTACCAGTTCTTCGCCGGCCGCATGCTGGGCCTGGCCGGGCTGGAGACAGTCAGCGACGAGCTGGAAAAACGCGAGATCGGCGAACACCTGCACCACGTGCTGCTGCGCTACCACAAGGACCTGCAGGCGCGCCGCGAGCGCGGCGAGACGCTGGCCGAAGACCAGCGCCTGGCCCGCCTGGCCGAGATTTCCGATGACGTGTTCGGCGCGCTGATGGCCGAGGACGGCAATGCCATTGCCTACTACCGGCGCTGGCGCGAGGTGATGCCGTCGTACGTCGCCTGGCAATCCGCGCGCGAGGCCGAGGGCTGGTTCTGGCGCGGCGGCGAGCTCGACGCCGGCATGGACCTGCCGATGCCCGACGGCCAGCCGCTGCGCCTGACGGGGCGCATCGACCGGCTTGACCAGGGCCCGGGCGGGGCGCATGCCGTGCTCGACTACAAGACGCAGAGCGCCACCCGCCTCAAGCGCAAGCTGGCCGAGGTCGAGGAAGACTGCCAGCTGCCGTTCTACGGCCTGCTGCGCGCCGATGCGGCAGCAGGCAGTTGGGTATCGCTCGAAGGCGCGCGCGAGGGCGCACCGGCGGCGCAGCGCGAAGTCGGCCTGCCCGATTTCGAAGCCGCCGTCATCTGGCTGGAACGGCAGATGCGCGACGACGTCATGCGCCTGCGCCAGGGCGCCAGGCTGCCGGCCTTCGGCGATGCCTCCGCCTGCCTGTATTGCACTGCCCGCGGCCTGTGCCGCAAGGGCTTCTGGGAATCCACCGCCGTGCCGGCGCTGACATCATGACGCCTCACGATCCGCACCACGTCCAGCCTTACCAGCGCGACGGCGAGCCCGTCTCCGAGGCCGAGTTCACGCGCGCCGCCTGCGATCCGGCACGCTCCGTCGTGGTGGAAGCCTGCGCCGGGAGCGGCAAGACCTGGCTGCTGGTGGCGCGGCTGGTGCGCTTGCTGCTGGCCGGTGCCGCGCCGCACGAGATCCTGGCCATCACCTTCACGCGCAAGGCCGCCGAAGAAATGCGCGACCGCCTGCTGGAAGTGCTGGCACAGCTGTCGCGCGACAGCGACGACGACGTGATCGCCGCGCTGGTGCAGCGTGGCCTGACGCCCGACGCCGCGCGTGAGGCGCTGCCGCGTGCGCGGCGCCTGCACGCGCAGGTGCTGGCCGCGCCCGGGCGCATGGCCATCGATACCTTCCACGGCTGGTTCGGCACGCTGCTGCGTGGTGCACCGCTGGCCTCCGGCATCGTGCCGGGCGCGGCGCTGCGCGAAGATGCGCTGCGCATGAAGCGCGAAGCCTGGGCCCCGGTCTGGCGCGCGCTGGCGACGCCGCAATACACCGATTTGCGCGAAGCCTGGGAAACGCTGGTCGATACCGTGGGCGACTTCCAGGCACGCGCGCTGCTGGACGCGATGTTCCATGCCCGCAGCGAATGGTGGGCGATGCAGGAGGGCGGCGACCCGCTGCAGGCGCTGTCCGACTGCCTGGGCGAAGACGCCCAGGGGGACGTGCTGCTGCAGGCGCTGGCCGACGAAGGCTGGCGCGATGCCTGCGAGTCGCTGGCGCTGCGCCTGGGCGCGGCCGGCAAGACCGAGCAGACCCACGCCGCCCGCATCACCGATGCGCTGATGGCGATCACCGCGTGGCGCGAAGCGGGCGCGGCGCCCGGCAAGCCCGCCGAACGGGTGTTCGCGCAGTTGCGCGCCGCGTTCTTCACCACCACCGGCGGCCCGCGTTCGCTGCGGCGCACCGCGGCGCTGGTCAAGGCCGCCGGCGGCGAAGGCATGGTCGATGCGTTGCTGGACGAGCATGCATCGATCTGCGCCATGCTTGACGACATCAGCGCGCGTTGTTGCGAAGCTGCGGTGCTGGCGATCAACCGAGCGCTGTTCTGCATCGGCGATGCCTTGCTGACGCGCTACCAGCGGCACAAGGACGAGCAGCGCGCGATGGACTTCGCTGACCTGGAATGGCAGGCCGCGCGCCTGATGTCGGACGAAGAGACCGCCACCTACCTGCAGGTGCGGCTCGACGCGCGTTACCGCCATCTGCTGCTCGACGAGTTCCAGGACACCAACCCGCTGCAGTGGCGCATCCTGCAGGGCTGGCTGGCCGGCTACGCGGGCCTGGGCGAGCGGCCGACGGTGTTCCTGGTGGGCGATCCCAAGCAGTCGATCTACCGCTTCCGGCGCGCCGATGCACGGTTGTTCGGCGCGGCCGGCGAGATGCTGCGCGATGCGTTCGGCGCCACCGTGCTGCGCACCAACCGCACCCGGCGCAACCGTGCCGAAGTGCTGGACTGGGTCAACGCCGTGTTCGACAGCGCGCGCGCCGAGGGCCGCTATCCGCTGTACGCGACCCAGACCACGGCACTGGCCGGCGGCAACGGACCGGTCTGGCTGCTGCCGCTGGTGGAGCCCGAGGACAAGGCCGACGACAAGGCCGCTGAAGCCGTGGACGGCGCCGCCGAAGACGAACCGGCGCAAGCCGCCTCGGCCCATCGCGACACGCTGCTGCAACCTCGCCGGCAGGCCGGCGATTCGCTGCGCCTGGAAGAAGGCCGGCGCGTGGCCGCGTGGCTGCGCCTGGTGCGCGACACCGTGCCGGTCCATGAAGGCGGCGAGCAGCGCCCCGCACGCTGGAGCGACATGCATCTGCTGGTGCGCCGCAAGACCCATCTGGCTGACTATGAGCGCGCGCTGCGCGAGGCCGGCATCCCGTGCCTGAGCCCGCGCCGCGGCGGCCTGCTGGCCACGCTCGAGGCGCTGGACCTGTCAGCGTTGCTGGCGTTCCTGATGACGCCGGAATCGGACCTGGATCTCGCGCACGTGCTGAAGAGCCCGCTGGTGGGGGCGACTGACGACGACCTGCTGGCGCTGGCCCGGATCGAAGGCGAGGGCAGCTGGTGGGCACGCATCGAGTCAGGCGGCCTGCCCGAACACGTATCCGATGCGCTGCGCGAAGGCGTGCAGCGCTTGCGCCAGTGGCTGCGCGTCGCGCCGCACCAGCCGGTGCATGACCTGATCGACCAGATCTTCCACGGCGGCGAAGTGCGGCGCCGCTATGCCGAGGCCGCGCCGCCGGATATCCGCGAACAGGTGCTGGCCAACCTCGATGCCTTCCTGAAGCTGTCGCTGGACCTCGACGGCGGGCGCTATCCGAGCCTGCCGAAGTTTATCGACGAGCTGCAGGAAATCCGCCGCGGGGATGAGGGCGAAAGCCCCGACGAAGGCGGCATGGGCGAGAGCGCCGAAGACGTGGAGCCGGCCGAGGACGATCCGGCGTTTGCCGGCCTCGACGCAGTCCATATCCTGACCGTGCATGCAGCCAAGGGCCTGGAGGCGCCGTTCGTGGTGCTGCTCGATGCCAATCACAGCGAGCCGGCCGCGGACCGGGGCGGCATCCTGGTCGACTGGCCGCCGTCGTCGCCGGTGCCTCGGCATTTCTCCGCCTACGGTAAGCGCAGCGAGCGCGGGCTGGCGCGGGCGCCGATGTTCGAGTCGGAGGCGGCGCTGGGCGAGCGCGAGAACTGGAACCTGCTGTACGTGGCCATGACGCGCGCGCAGCAGGGCCTGCTGGTCAGCGGGGTCAAGGGCCGGGCCAACCGCAGCGGTTCGGGCGAGGGCAATGCAGAGATCGCCGGCAGCTGGTATGTGCGGCTGCAGGCTGCAGGCGTTGGCGAGATGGTGCCGGCCTATCCGGGCGAGCTGGCCGATGCGCAGGACCAGGCCCCGATGCCCGCGCGCCTGAGCGAGCCGGTGCGCTTTACCGACTTCCGGCTGCGCTATCGCGATGCAGTGGATGCGCGCCAGGAGATCGGGTTTGAAGAAGAGGGCGAGGCAGAAGCCGAAGACGAGTCCGACGGCATCGTCTTCAACGCCGCGGCCGCCCGCCACGGCGAGCTGGTGCATGCCTTGCTGGAACGCCTGACGCGCTATCCCGACGCCTTTGCCGGCGTGCCGGGGATCGACACCGTATTGCGCTGGTTCCCGCTGACGGGCGCGCACACCGGGCCGGCACGGCAGGCGTGGCGGCAACAGGTGGCAGAAGCGCTGGAGGCGGTGGCTGCGATGCTGCGCGCACCGGCGCTGGCGCCGTTGCTGGGGGCAGGGGACGTCCGCAGCGCGCGCAATGAAGTCGAACTCTATGACGCGCGCGGCCGGCTGCTGCGTATCGACCGGCTGGTGGAATTCGACGACCGCGTGGTGATCGTCGACTACAAGCTGCGGCTCCTGCCGCAGGAGCATGCCGCCTACCGCGCGCAACTGGGCCGCTATGCGGCCGCGATTGCGCCGATGTTCCCGGGCAAGCGTATCGAGGCCGGCGTGGCCACTGCAGACGGCGAATGGATTCCCGCCGAGCGCCTGGCGCCGCCGATGCCGCAGCAGGGCTCGCTGTTCTGACGGCTGGCGTGGCACCCGGACAGGGTGCCAGAATCGGCGCAAAATGGGGTGTGCGGCGCGCGCGATCGCGGCTCGGCTGTACTAAAGTGACAGGGACTGCGCTGCAAGCGACTCGTGCGTGCGGATATAGCGGGAGGGGTACGGCAGGATGGGGTGGGAGGTGGACGAGCCTGACCCTCGGCACTGGCGGAAAACGGCTGTGGCTGCTTCGTTCCCGACCTGACCAGGTTGACCGCGCCACCATGCGAGGAGGCCCGTCCGAGCGGCATTGTACCCCAGACCGCGATACCGCGGAGAAATTGCGTTGAATGCCCTTTGCAATGGTGGGTCATTGCCCGCGGCAAATGCGTCGGCTTGATCTGGCGCAGGGAACGCGGGCCGCGGCGGCCCGACCATTCACCGACCCAGACCGTGGTGAGCCAATACATGAACGCAAACGACCAGATCATTCGCGGCGCCCTGGCGCCGCAGGAAATCTCCACCGAAGTCCTGATCGAGAAATACGCCAAGGGCGAAGAGCGCAGCATTGCCGATGTCAGGCAACGCGTGGCGCGCGCGCTGGCGCAGGCCGAACCCGAGGACCAGCGCGAGGCCTGGAGCGCGCGCTTCCTGTGGGCGCAGGAAAACGGCTTCGTGCCGGCCGGGCGCATCAATTCGGCGGCGGGCACCGGCATCCAGGCCACGCTGATCAACTGCTTCGTGCAGCCGGTGGGCGATTCGGTGTCGGAGCCGCGCGAGGGCCGCCCCAGCATCTACACGGCGGTGGCGCAGGCCGCCGAGACCATGCGCCGCGGCGGCGGCGTGGGCTATGACTTCTCCGCGATCCGCCCCGCCGGCGCGCTTGTGCGGGCCACGCATTCGCGCGCCTCGGGGCCGGTGTCGTTCATGAAGGTGTTCGACGCATCCTGCGCCACCGTGGAATCCGCCGGCGCGCGCCGCGGTGCGCAGATGGGCGTGCTGCGCTGCGACCATCCCGATATCGAGAGCTTTATCCACGCCAAGGACAAGGGCGACCTCAGCAACTTCAATATCTCCATCGGCGTCACTGACGCCTTCATGCAGGCCGTGCAGGCCGACGGCGAGGTCGAACTGGTGCATGAGGCCGAGCCGGGCGCCGACATGATCGCCGCGGGCGCCTATCGCCGCGACGACGGCCAGTGGGTGTACCGGCGTGTGCCGGCGCGCAACCTGTGGGACCAGGTCATGCAGGCCACCTACGACCATGCCGAGCCGGGCATCCTGTTCCTGTCGCAGATCAACGCCGACAACAACCTTTATTACTGCGAGCGCATCGAGGCCACCAACCCCTGCGCCGAGCAGCCGCTGCCGTCCTATGGCTGCTGCTGCCTGGGCTCGATCAACCTGACGCGCTTCGTGCGCCAGCCGTTCTCGCCGCAGGCCGAATTCGATTTCGATGCCTTTGCCGAGGTGGTGCGCGTGGCCACGCGCATGCTCGACAACGTGCTCGACGTGACCTTCTGGCCGTTGCCTGAACAGCAGGCCGAGGCCCACGCCAAGCGCCGCGTCGGGCTGGGCTTCCTGGGGCTGGGCAGCGCGCTGGTGATGCTGGGCCTGCGCTATGACGCCGAGCCGGCGCGGCAACTGGCGGCGCGGATCTCGGAACGCATGCGCGACGATGCCTACCTGGCGTCGACCGAACTGGCGGTGGAGAAGGGCGCCTTCCCCTTGTTCGATGCCAATGCCTACCTGCAGAGCGGATTTGCCGGGCGGCTGCCCGAACGCTTGCGCGATGCCATTGCGCGCAATGGGCTGCGCAATTCGCACCTGCTGTCGATCGCACCCACCGGCACGATCACGCTGGCCTTTGCCGATAATGCCTCCAACGGCATCGAGCCCGCCTTCTCGTGGACCTACAACCGCAAGAAGCGGATGCCGGACAACAGCTACCGCAGCTTCGAGGTGGCGGACCATGCCTGGCGGCTTTACCGTCACATGGGGGCCGACATGGCCCAGTTGCCGGACGCCTTCGTCACCGCGCTGCAGATGTCGGCGCTGGACCATATGCGGATGCTGGAGGCGGTGCAGCCGTATATCGACACCAGCATCAGCAAGACCGTCAACGTACCAGAGGATTATCCGTACGAAGCCTTCCGCAACCTGTACCTGGAGGCGTGGAAGGCCGGCCTGAAGGGGCTGGCGACCTATCGCCCCAATTCGGTGCTGGGGGCCGTGCTGTCAGTAGAGGCGCCGGCGGCGGCGCCCGCTGCCGTGGCCGACGACAATCCGTTGGTGCGCCCCTTCGGCAGCCGGCCGGTGGGCGACCTGGAGGGGGTGACGTCCAAGGTCGAATACCTGACCTACGAAGGCCACAAGACCGTTTACCTGACCGTCAACTTCATGCGCGTCGCCGGCGTGGCCGACGGAAAGCCGGTGGAGATCGAGCGTCCGGTGGAGTTCTTCATGCCGGCGGGGCAGCGCAGCGAGGGCCAGCAGTGGATTACCTCCACCATGCGGCTGTTGTCGATGGTGGCGCGCTCGGGCGGCTCGGTGGCCAAGGCGCTGGCGGACATGCGCAACGTGGTGTGGGACAAGGGCACGGTGCGCTACGGCACGCTGGTGCGCCAGGACGGCACCGAGGTGCCGCGCTTCCATGACTCCGAAGTGGCCGCGCTCAGCTACGCGCTGCAGCGCATCCTGATCAAGCGCGGCTTCCTGGATGCCGAGGGCGGCCAGGTGCCGGTAGCGGCGCTGGCCGCCAGGCTCGCCCAGCGCGAGGGTGGGGGGCAGGCGCTGGATGCCGGGGCCGATCTCGCCAGCCAGGCCCGGGCCCCCGGCACCCCCGGTGTCGGCACCGGCAAGCCGTGCCCGGAGTGTGGCGCGCACGCCCTGCACAAGGTCGACGGCTGCGCCAAATGCGCCAATTGCGGCTACGTGGGCGAGTGCGGCTGAGCCCCGCCGCGGGCGGGTTGCGGCCACCGGAGCCGGCCCGCGCGGCGCGTGGCGAATAAAGACCGCGAGGTCGGGGCGGCGGCGGCCGGAGGGGGGCCGCCTTTTGCTACAATCGCCGCCATGAGTTATCAAGTTCTAGCGCGCAAATGGCGCCCCAGGGATTTCACCACGCTGGTCGGCCAGGAGCACGTGGTCCGCGCGCTCACGCACGCGCTGGAACAGCAGCGGCTGCACCATGCCTACCTGTTCACCGGCACGCGCGGGGTCGGCAAGACCACGCTGTCGCGGATCCTGGCCAAGGCCCTGAACTGCATCGGCCCTGACGGCAACGGCGGCATCACCGCCCAGCCGTGTGGGCAGTGCAAGGCCTGCCAGGAGATCGACAGCGGCCGCTTCGTCGACTACATCGAGATGGACGCCGCCTCCAACCGCGGCGTCGACGAGATGGCGCAGTTGCTGGACAAGGCGGTCTACGCCCCGACCTCCGGGCGCTTCAAGGTCTACATGATCGACGAAGTGCACATGCTGACCAACCACGCCTTCAACGCCATGCTGAAGACGCTGGAGGAGCCACCCGGGCACGTCAAGTTCATCCTCGCCACCACCGATCCGCAGAAGATCCCGGTCACGGTGCTGTCGCGCTGCCTGCAGTTCAACCTCAAGCAGATGCCGCCGGGGCATATCGTCTCGCACCTGGACCATATCCTGGCGCAGGAAGGCATTGCCCACGACGGCAACGCGCTGCGGCTACTGGCCCAGGCCGCGCACGGCTCGATGCGCGACGCGCTGTCTCTGACCGACCAAGCCATCGCCTACAGCGCGGGCCAGGTGTCGGAAGACGCGGTGCGCGGCATGCTGGGCGCGATCGACCAGGGCTACCTGGTGCAGCTGCTCGATGCGCTGGCCGCCGAGGACGGCGCCGCCATGCTGGCGATTGCCGATGCCATGGCCGACCGCAGCCTGTCGTTTGCCGGCGCGCTGCAGGACCTGGGCTCGCTGCTGCACAAGGTGGCGCTGGCGCAGGCCGTGCCGGCCTCGGTGCAGGACGAATGGCCCGAAGCCGATGAGGTGCGGCGCCTGGCCGGCGTGTTCGACGCGCAGGAAGTGCAGCTGTTCTACCAGATCGCCAACCTCGGCCGCAGCGAGCTGGCGCTCGCGCCGGACGAGTACGCCGGCTTCACCATGACGCTGCTGCGCATGCTGGCGTTCCGGCCGTCGTCTGAACCCGCCACGACGCAAGGGCAGGGCGGTGGTGCCGCGCCTGCGCGTCAGCGCGGCGCTGCCGTGCTGGAGACCGCCCCGCCCGTTGATACCCGCTATGCGGCGGCTGGTGCCAACGCCGCCGCGCAGGCCAATGCCGGTACTGCGGCGGCGCCTGTCCCTGCCTCTGTGCCCGCACGGGCGGTACAGCCTGCGCCCATGGCCGAAGCTGCGGCAGCGCCTGCCACAGTTGCTGCATCCCCTGAAGCAGCGCCAGCGCGCCCGGCCGCAGCCGCCGGCAACGGGGCCATGTCGCCCGCCGCCGCCGCGCTGGCCGCTGCCCGCCAGGGTTCCGCTGCTCGTGGTGGCGGCCGCAAGGCGCCGCCGCCGGCCATGCCGCCAGCGCCGGCTGCCGCGCAGCGCCCGCCGGCCCAACCCTTGCGCGCGCCCGGCGCCGCAGCCGTAAGCCGCCCGCCGGCACCGGTTGCGAAGGCGCCCATGCAGCCGCCAGTCCAGTCTCCGGCAGCGCCGGCACGGCCCGCCGCGCAGCCCGCGGCGCGCCAGGTGGAGCCGGAATCCGTGCCGCCCTGGGAGTTGGCGGGTGGCAGCGACGTGCCGCCGTGGGAAGAGCTGCCGCCTGACCTGCCGGTCATAGGCCCCTATGACAGCGATCCTGGCTACCGCGACAGCGGTTTCAACGAACCGGCACCGCCTGCCGCCGCGCCGCGCAACGGCCCGGCCCGGCCGGGCCGGGCACCCGCGCGCGAGGCCGAGCCGGCGCGCGAGGCCGCTCCCGTGCCGTCAGCCACGGCGCCGGCAGAGTCCGCCAAATTCGTCGCCCCGCGACCGCCTGCGGCGGGCGAGGATGGCACCCCGCCGGCCTTCACCGGCGAATGGCCGGTGCTGGCCGCTGGCCTGCCCTTGAAGGGCCTGGCACAGCAGCTGGCCTACCAGAGCGAACTGACCCAGGTGGTCGGGCGCACCTTCCACCTGCGCATCCCGGTCGCGGCCCTGGGCGAGAACGGCGTGTCCGAGCGGCTGCAGCAGGCGCTGTGCGACCACTTTGGCGTGCCGGTGCGCGTGGTCTGCGAGGTGGGCGGGGTTTCCATCACCGCGGCGGCCGCCGATGCCGAGGCGCGCGCCGAGCGCCAGCGCCAGGCCGAGGCAGTGATCGAGGCCGATCCCTTTGTACAGGGCCTGCTGCGCGATTTTGGCGGCCAGATCGTGCCGGGCTCGATCCAGCCGCGCGCCGCCTGATCCGCGGCCTGCGTTTGCTTTACCGAACTACTTTGCCGAATTTCTTACCGAATCCAGGAGCATTCCATCATGATGAAAGGTCAACTCGCCGGGCTGATGAAGCAAGCCCAGCAGATGCAGGAAAACATGAAGAAGATGCAGGAGCAGCTGGCCCTGATCGAGGTCGAGGGCCAGTCCGGCGCCGGTCTCGTCAAGGTGGTCATGACCTGCAAGAACGACGTCAAGCGCGTCACCATCGACCCTAGCCTGCTGGCCGAGGGCGAAGACAAGGACCTGCTGGAAGACCTGGTCGCCGCCGCCTTCAATGACGCCGTGCGCAAGGCCGAAGCCACCTCGCAGGAAAAGATGGGCTCGATGACCTCGGGCCTGCCGCTGCCCCCGGGCTTCAAGCTGCCGTTCTGAACGCCACTGTGAAGGCATCGTCCCCGACCTCGCTGCAGGCACTGGTCGAAGCGCTGCGGGTGCTGCCCGGCGTCGGGCCCAAGTCCGCCCAGCGCATGGCCTACCACCTGCTGCAGCACGACCGCGAGGGCGCGCGCAAGCTGGGCGATGCACTGCGCGGCGCGGCGGACCATATCCGCCATTGCCAGCGCTGCAACACCTTCACCGAGCAGGAGATCTGCGCGACCTGCCTGGACGACCGCCGCGACGCCTCGCTGCTGTGCGTGGTGGAAACCCCGGCCGACCAGGTCATGATCGAGCAGACCCTGACCTACCGCGGCAAGTACTTCGTGCTGATGGGCCGGCTCTCGCCGCTGGATGGCATCGGCCCGCGCGAGATCCACCTGGACAGGCTGCTCGCGCGCGCCACCGAGCCTGAGCTGGGCGGCCCGGTCGGCGAGGTCATCGTCGCCACCAACTTCACCAGCGAAGGCGAGGCCACCGCGCACTACATCGGCGAAATGCTCAAGGCGCGCGGCCTCAAGGTGTCGCGCCTGGCGCGCGGCGTGCCGGTGGGCGGCGAGTTGGAATACGTCGATGCCGGCACCATCGCCCGCGCGGTGATGGACCGCCGCAACCTCTGAGCCCGATCGCGCGGGGCCGGAACGCCCACGTGCCCGCGCGCCGATCACCGGATTCCTCCGCCTACCTGCCTGCCCCATGAACCTGGCCCGCTTCGATCTCGTCACGCTTGGCTTGTTCGTCGCCGTGGCCCGGCAGGGCAGCATCTCGGCCGGCGCGCGCCAGTCGCACCTGGCCGTGGCCGCCGCCAGCAAGCGCATCTCAGACCTGGAAACCGCGGTCGGCGCGCCGCTGTTCTTCCGCCATGCCGCCGGCGTGCAGCTGACCGAGGCCGGCCAGGCCTGCTTCCACCATGCGCTGACCATCCTGCAGGACGTCGAACGCATGGCCGGCGTGATGTCGGACTACGCCTCGGGCGTGCGCGGGCAGGTGCGGGTGTGCGCCAACACTTCGGCGATCACGCAGTTCCTGCCCGACGACCTGGCGTCGTTCATGCAGCGCCATCCCACCATCCGCATCGAGCTGGAAGAACAGAACAGCCGCGACATCGTCGCCGCGCTGATCGAGAACCGCGCCGACGTGGGCATCTTTGCCGACCGCACCCCCGCGGCCGGGCTGATGACGATCGAGTACCGGCAGGACGAGCTGGTCATCATCACGCCGCCCAACCATCCGCTGGCCGCGCGCGGCCCGGTGCACTACGCCGATACGCTGGAATTCGACTTCGTCAGCCTGCCGCAGGAAACCTCGCTGGCCGCCCGCCTGCTGGAAGAGAGCAGCCGGCTGGACCGGCCGTTCCGGCTGCGCATCCAGGTGCGCAGCTTCGATGCCATGTGCCGCATGGTGATGGCCGGCCTGGGCGTGGGCGTGCTGCCGCGCATCGCGGCCGAGCCGCATGTCAAGTCGATGGGGCTGTCGCTGGTGTCGCTGCAGGACGCCTGGGCGCGCCGCTCGCTGCTGATCGGGCTGCGCGACCCGGCCGGGCTGACGGTGTCGGCGCGGCTGCTGATCAGCCACCTGTGCGGGGACCGGGCGCCGTTCTGACGCCCCTGTGCTGAGGCGCCTCCGGAGCCTTTCGCGTTCCGAGAAAGCCCGCTTCTCCGATTGCCGATTCCTGGTGGGCCCCTGCTGGGGCACACTCCGTTCGAACGCAATGTATGACAAGCCAGTCATTGGGCTTGCCGCACTGCAACAAAACACCGCATCGCACGGAGACACCCCATGGCGCAACAGATCCTCGAGGGCATTCGCGTCCTCGAACTCGGACAACTCATCGCCGGCCCCTTTGCCGCCAAGACCCTGGCCGACTTTGGTGCCCACATCATCAAGGTGGAGCCGCCGGGGCAGGGCGACCCGCTGCGCAAATGGCGCATGCTGCATGAAGGCACCTCGGTCTGGTGGGAGGCCCAGTCGCGCAACAAGGAGTCGATCTGCATCGACCTGCGCCAGCCGGAAGGCCAGGCACTGGTGCGCAAGCTGGCCGCCGAGGCCGACGTGCTGATCGAGAACTTCCGCCCTGGCACCATGGAGAAGTGGGGCCTGGGCTGGGATGTGCTGCATGCCGACAACCCGCGCCTGATCATGCTGCGCGTGTCGGGCTACGGCCAGACCGGCCCGAAGAAGGATGAGCCCGGCTTTGCCGCCGTGGCCGAAGCCATGGCCGGCCTGCGCCACCTGACCGGCGAGCCTGGCCGCGCGCCGGTGCGCGCCGGGCTGTCGCTGGGCGACACCATCGCCGGCCTGCACGGCGCCATGGGCGTGCTGCTGGCGCTGTATCAGCGCGACGCGCGCGGCGGCGAAGGCCAGGTCATCGACGTGGCGCTGTACGAGTCGCTGTTCAACCTGAGCGAAAGCCTGCTGCCGGAATACTCGGCCTTCGGCGCGGTGCGCCAGCCCGCTGGCGGCGCGTTGCCGGGGATCGCGCCGTCCAATGCCTACCCCTGCGCCAGCGGCGAATACGTGCTGGTGGCGGCCAATGGCGACGCCATCTTCAAGCGCATGATGCTGGCCATCGGCCGGCCCGACCTGGCCGACGATCCGGCGCTGGCGCAGAACGATGGCCGCGTGAAGCGCGTGGACGAAATCGATGCCGCCATCGCGGACTGGACCCGCACGCAGACGGTGGACTCGGCGCTGGCGGTGCTGCGCGACGCGCAGGTGCCGTCTGGCCGCATCTATACCGTCAAGGACATCGCCGAAGACCCGCACTACCGCGCCCGTGGCGTGATCGAGTCGGTGACCTCGGCCGGCGGGCTCACGGTGGAAGTGCCGGGCGTAGTGCCCAAGCTGTCGGCCAGCCCGGGGGAAATCCATGACCGCGCGCCGACGCTGGGCGAGCATACCGATGCGGTGCTGAAGCAGGCTGGCTTCGATGACGCCGCCATCGCCGACCTGCGCGCGCGCAAGGTGATCGCATGAGCGCCGCCGCCAACCTGCGCGGCCCGGCACGCGTCGAGATCAATGAAGTCGCGCCGCGCGACGGCCTGCAGATCGAGCCGGTGGTGGTGCCGACCGACGCCAAGGTCGCCTTCCTCGACGCGCTGTCGGCCTGCGGCTTTGCCCGCATCGAAGCCACGTCGTTCACCTCGGCCCGCGCCATCCCGGCGCTGGCCGACGCCGAGACACTGATGCACCGCATGCGGCGCCACCCGGGCGTGCGCTATACCGCGCTGGTGCCCAACCTGCGCGGGCTGGAGCGTGCGCTGTCGTGCCAGCCGGATGAGGTCAACCTGGTGATGTCGGCCAGCGAGACGCACAATCGCGCCAACCTGCGCATGACGCGCGAGCAGTCGCAAGCGCAATTGCTGGCGATGATCGAGGCGGCGGGCGCCGCCGGTGTGCCGGTCAACGTGTCGCTGTCGACGGTGTTCGGCTGCCCGTTCGAGGGCGAGGTCGATACCGGCGCGGTGATGGCACTGGCCACCCGCTTTGCCGAGGCCGGCGCGGCCGGCATCACGCTGTGCGACACCACCGGCATGGCCTACCCGAACCAGGTCGCGGCGCTGTGCGAGGCCTTCCAGGCCACGCTGCCCGATACCGGCCTGACCATCCACCTGCACAACACCCGCGGCATGGGCCTGGCCAATGCCCTGGCAGCCTGGCAGACCGGCGTGACGCGCTTCGACGCGGCCGCCGGCGGCCTGGGCGGCTGCCCTTACGCCCCCGGTGCCAGCGGCAACGTCAGCACCGAAGACCTGGTCCATATGTTCGACTGCATGGGCGTCGAGACCGGCGTCGACCTGGGCGCGCTGCTCGACGTGGTAGCCGGCATGCCGGCGCTGGTCGGGCGCGACATCCACAGCCAGCTGCTGAGCGCCGGCCCGCGCCTGCGCACGCACCAGCCGCCGGCCTGGATGGCAGAGCATTTCGCCGGGCAGGCATAGCCGGCACCCAGACAAAAACAACACATCCAACAGATAACGGAGACCCTCATGAAGCAAGCCCTTCAACGCAAGTCCGCCATGCCCGCACGGCGCAAGGCCGTAGCCGCCACGCTGGCGGCACTCGGTGTGGCATGGTTCGCGCCTGTCGCCCTGGCGCAGCACGGTACCTATCCCACCCGTCCGGTGACGCTGGTGGTATCGGCCGCGGCCGGTGGCACCACCGACATCGCGGCGCGCATGATTGCGGAACCGCTGTCCAAGGCGCTCGGCCAGCCGGTGGTGGTGGACAACCGTCCCGGCGGCAACGGCAGCATCGCCGCGCAACTGGTGGCGCGGGCCAAGCCGGACGGCTACACGCTGATGCTGCAGTACTCGGGCTTCCACGTGATCACGCCGCTGCTGGTCAAGAACCTGTCGTGGGACCCGGTCAAGGACTTTGCGCCGGTGGCTAATATCCTGTCGGCGCCGCAGGTGCTGGTGGTGCGTCCGAGCCTGCCGGTCAAGTCGCTGAAGGAACTGGTGGCCTACGCCAAGGCCAATCCGGACAAGCTCAACTACGCCTCGTCGGGCAACGGCTCGCTGCAGCACGTCTCGACCGAGCTGCTGAACCAGATGGCCGGCACGAGAATCACGCACGTGCCCTACAAGGGCACCGGCCCGGCCATGACCGACCTGCTGGGCGGCTCGGTGGACCTGACCATCACCACGCCGCCGCCGCTGATGGCCCATATCGCCGCCGGCAAGCTGCGTCCGCTGGTAGTGACCAGCAAGACCCGCCTGCCCAGCCTGAAGGACGTGCCGTCGGCGCCCGAGGCTGGCTACCCCGACCTGGACGTGTCGTCGTGGTTTGCGATGTACGCGCCGGCCGGCACGCCCAAGCCGGTGATCGACAAGCTGACCGGCGAGATCGAGAAGATCATGCGCACCGAAGCCTTCCGCAAGAAGGCCGAGGACCTGGGCGCCGAGGCCAAGTACATGAACCCGCAGCAACTGGGGCAGTACCAGAAGGCGGAGCTGGCGCGCTGGGGCAAGGTGATCAAGTCCGCCGACATCCACGCGGAATGATGGCGAGGGCTGAGGCAAGGTGATCGAAAGGTAAGGGCGCTAAGCTGGCGGGTTTGCTAGGTGTTGATACCGATGCGGTGCATCGCACCGTCCGGTAGCATCGCAATTTGCCGCACCGCGGCGCGCCCCCTTCGAGCGCATGTTGCCGCAGCGCCAGTCCACACGGGTAGGAGATCTCGCATGTATAACAAAAAATTCTGGAAGCAATTCCTGATCGCGCTGGCGCTGTTCCTGGCCGGCTGGTTCACCTTCGGCCAGGCGCAGGCGCAGGGCAAGCCCGAGAAGACCAAGGTCACCATCGCGGTGGGCGGCAAGAACCTGTTCTACTACCTGCCGCTGACCATTGCCGAGCGCCTCGGCTACTTCAAGGAAGAAGGGCTGGACGTCGAGATTGTCGACTTCGCCGGCGGCGCCAAGGCGCTGCAGGCCGTGGTGGGCGGCAGCGCCGACGTGGTCTCGGGCGCCTACGAGCACACCATCAACCTGCAGGCCAAGGGCCAGCGCTACCAGGAATTCGTGCTGCAGGGCCGCGCCCCGCAGATCGTGCTGGTGGTGTCGAACAAGACCATGCCCAACTTCAAGTCGATCGCCGACCTGAAGGGCAAGAAGATCGGCGTGACCGCGCCGGGCTCGTCGACCAACATGATGGCCAACTTCGTGCTGGCCAAGGCCGGACTGAAGCCGTCCGACGTGTCGTTCATCGGTGTGGGCGCCAGCGCCGGCGCGGTGGCGGCGATGCGTTCGGGCCAGATCGATGCGATGGCCAACCTGGACCCGGTGGTGTCGATGCTGACGCAGAAGAACGAAGTGCGCATCGCCTCGGACACCCGTACGCTCAAGGACACCCAGGCCGTGTTCGGCGGCAACATGCCGTCGGGCTGCCTGTATGCGTCGCAGGCGTTTATCCAGCAGAACCCCAACACCACGCAGGCGCTGACCAATGCCATGGTGCGCGCGCTCAAGTGGCTGCAGAAGGCGGGCCCGTCGGACATCGTCAAGACCGTGCCGGAAAGCTACCTGCTGGGTGACCGCGCGCTGTACCTGGCCGCGTGGGACAAGGTCAAGGAAGCGATCTCGCCGGACGGCACCATGCCGGCCGACGGCCCGCGCACCGCGTTCAACGCGCTGAGCCAGTTCGACGCCGAGCTCAAGGGCAAGCCGGTCAAGCTGGAAGAGACCTACACCAACGCTTTCGTGCAGAAGGCCAACGCCAAGTACAAGTAAGACCCTCGCCGTCGATGCCATCGGCCCGCTGTCCGCAGCGGGCCTTTGCTTTGAAACCTTGACGGCCAATCCATCATCACCCGCCCGCACCGCGCCCCCCGGCGCCGCCACGGCGGGACCGAGACGGTTCACCATGAGCACTCCCGCACTTTCCCTCGACAAGGTCACCTGCACCTTTGTCTCGCGCGATGACCGCAGCCAGCGCTATACCGCGGTCCAGGACGTCACGCTGTCGATCCAGCCCGGCGAATTCGTCTCCGTGGTCGGCCCCACCGGCTGCGGCAAGTCCACGTTGCTGAACGTTGGCGCCGGCCTGCTGGAACCCTCCAGCGGCGAGGTGCGCGTGTTCGGCGAACCCCTGCGCGGCATCAACCGGCGCGCCGGCTATATGTTCCAGACCGAGGCGCTGATGCCCTGGCGCAGCGCGCTGGATAACGTCGTCGCCGGCCTGGAGTTCCGCGGCGTGGCGCGCGCCGAGGCCGTGCAGCAGGGCGAGGAATGGCTGCGCCGCGTGGGCCTCGGCGGCTTTGGCGACCGCTACCCGCACCAGCTCTCGGGCGGCATGCGTAAGCGTGTCGCGCTGGCGCAGACGCTGGTGCTGGACCCGGACATCATCCTGATGGACGAACCGTTCTCGGCGCTGGATATCCAGACCCGCCAGCTGATGGAGAACGAGGTGCTGGAGCTGTGGGCCGCCAAGCGCAAGGCCGTGCTCTTCATCACCCACGACCTGGACGAGGCCATTGCCATGAGCGACCGCGTGGTGGTGCTGTCGGCCGGCCCGGGCACACACCCGATCGGCGAGTTTGCCATCGACCTGCCGCGCCCGCGCGACGTGGCCGAGATCCGCAACCATCCGCGCTTTGTCGAACTGCACGCCGCGATCTGGGACGTGCTGCGCGAAGAAGTGCTCAAGGGCTATGCCCAGCAGCTCAAGGTGGCCTGAGCCTTCCCATCACAACAAGACCTGAATTCACGATGGCATTCCGTAACGACTCCAAGGGCATGCTGCGCGTCTGGCAGCTGCTCGTCCTAGTAGTGATCCTCGGCGTGTGGCATATGGCCACGCGCTCGCAGCAGGTTGCCTTTTTCTTTGGTGAGCCGCTGATGGTGGCGCAGCGCATCTGGAGCTGGTTTATCGTCGAGCGCGATATCTACCTGCACCTGGGCGTAACGCTGATCGAAACCGTGCTGGCCTTCGGCATCGGCACGGTGGCGGGGCTGGGCGTGGGCCTGTGGCTGGCGCTGAGCCCGCTGACCTCCGCCATCCTCGACCCCTACGTCAAGGCCATGAATTCGATGCCGCGCGTGATCCTGGCACCGATCTTCGCGGTCTGGTTCGGCCTGGGCATCTGGTCGAAGGTGGCGCTGGCGGTGACGCTGGTGTTCTTTATCGTCTTCTTCAACGTCTACCAGGGCGTCAAGGAAGTGAGCCCGGTGGTGCTGGCCAACGCGCGCATGCTGGGCGCCAACCAGAAGCAGCTGCTGCGCCATGTCTACCTGCCCAGCGCCACCAGCTGGGTGTTCTCGTCGTTGCATACCTCGGTGGGCCTGGCCTTCGTGGGCGCGGTGGTGGGCGAATACCTGGGCTCGGCGCGCGGCGTTGGCTACCTGATCCTGCAGGCCGAAGGCACCTTCGACATCAATACCGTGTTTGCCGGCATCGTGGTGCTGACGGCGTTTGCGCTGGTGCTGGACTGGATGGTCGGCAGGGGTGAGAAGCGGCTGATGAAGTGGCAGCCGCAGAGCGGGGAGACGGAGAAGCTTTGAACTGAAGTGCCGAAGCGAAGGGAAGGGCGGCTGCGGCCGCCCTTTTGCTTTGCCGGCAGCGCTCAGTCTGCGGCGCCTGCCTCAGGCGTATCAAAGCAGACCGATACGGTCAGCCCGCCTCCCGGCGTATCCCCCAGCACCACCGCTGCACCATGCAGCCGCGCGATCTCGCGCACGATCGACAGCCCCAGCCCGGTGCCTTCCACGTCCCGCCCGCTCTCGCCGCGATAGAAGCGCCGGAACACCGCATCGCGCTCTGCCGGCGCGATGCCGGGGCCGTTATCGATCACCTGCAGCCACGGCACGCCGCCGTCCAGCGCCACGCGCACCGTGACCACTGCGCCATGTCCCGCATAGCGGATCGCATTGTCGATCAGGTTGCCCGTCAATTCCTGCAGCAGCTCGGCCTGCCCGGCGACCTCCACCGGCTCTTCCTGCTCGAAGCCCAGGTCGACCTCGCTGCCACGCGCCACCGGCGCCCAGTCCAGTGCCACGCCTTGCGCCAGCGCATCGAGTCGCAGCGGCCTGAGCTTGGGCATATAACCCGCATCAGGCTCCAGTCGCGACAGCGACAGCAGCTGCTGCACGCCCTTGGAGGCATGGCGCACGGTGCCGTGCAGCACCCGCATATGCTCGCGCACGCGTTCGCCGTCGCGCTCGCGCAGCGCCAGCTCGGACTGCGCCTGGATGATCGCCAGCGGCGTCTTGAGCTGGTGCGCGGCATCGGCGAAGAAGCGCTTGCGCGCCTGCACCATGCCGTGGAGCCGGTCCATGTACTGGTTCAGCGCCTGCACCAGCGGTTTCATCTCGGCGGGCAGGTCCTTCTGCTCGATCGGGTCGAGCTGCGTGCCGCGTCGCGCCACCGTGTCCGACAGCCGGTTCAGCGGCCGCAGCCCGCGCCGCACGCCGAGCCAGACGATGCCCAGCGCCAGCGTCACCAGCATCAGTTCCTGCAGCAGCGAGCCGATCAGGATGTCGCGCGCCAGCAGCTGGCGCGGCTCGATGGTCTCGCCCACCAGCACCCACACCAGCCGCGTGCGTGCCGAGCCCACGTCGTGCACCGGCAGCGCCTGGGCCGCCATGCGCAGCGGGTGCTCGCGGAAGACGGTGTCGTAGAACTCGGTGCGGTACAGCCGCAGCGGTGCCTCGGCCGGCATCGGCAGGTCGTCGTAGCCGGTCACGGTGGCACCGTCCTCGTCGCGGATGCGGTAGAAGATGCGCGGGCCGGCCTGGTCGTCGAAGAGTTCCAGTGCCAGGTTGGGCACGTCGACCTGGAGCCGCCCCTCGCGCAGGCGGATGCCTTCGCGCATCGCGCGCAGCGACGCCTCCAGCGTGCGGTCGAAGGCGATATGCGCGGCCGACATGGCGCGCTCATAGGTCAGCCACGCATCGAAGGCGAGCAGGCCCATCAGCGGCAGCAGCAGCCATAGCGACAGCTGCAGGCGCAGGCTGGGCGCCTGTCGTGGGCGCTTCATGCCACCGGCCGCGCTTCGAGCAGGTAGCCCAGCCCGCGCAGCGTGACGATGGCCACGCCGCTGCCGTCGAGCTTCTTGCGCAGCCGGTGCACGTAGATCTCGATCGCATCCGGGTTGACCGATTCGTCGATGCCGAAGATCTTCTCCGACAGCGCCGCCTTGTTCACCGCGCGGCCATCGCGCAGCAGCAGCACCTCCAACACGGCGCGCTCGCGCCCGGTCAGCGGGAGCAGCTCGCCGTGCAGCAGGACGGCACGGCTGACGCTGTCGTAGTGCAGCGGGCCGCAGGCGATCTGCGTGCTCTCATGCCCGTGAGCACGGCGGATCAGCGCGCGGGCGCGCGCTTCCAGTTCGGACAGGTCGAAGGGCTTGGCCAGGTAGTCGTCGGCGCCCAGGTCCAGGCCGCGCACGCGGTCTTCGACTGAGCCGTGCGCGGTCAGGATCAGCACCGGCAGCGGGTTGCGGCGCTGGCGCAGGCGGCGCAGCACTTCCAGGCCATCCAGTCCGGGCAGGCCCAGGTCCAGGATCAGCAGCGCGTAGTCCTGCGTGCTGAGCAGGTTGTCGGCGCTGCGGCCGTCGTGCATGCAGTCGACCGTGAAGCCGGCCTGGCCCAGGGCCTGGCTCAGGGAATTGGCCAGCATCACATTGTCTTCGGCAAGCAGGATACGCATGGGGCAGGGCAGTCAGGCGGCAATACGGAAAAACGGCCGGAACGGCCGAGGCCAGACAGATACAGGGAAGTGTGCCGGCTTAGAAGCTAGGGAAACCACCAACCCCGCTGCGGCGCCGCGCCTGCGAAAAGCCTGCATTCCGAAAGCGAACTGAAAGTGCGCGTCCCCTACCATCTGGCCGGCTAACGATTCACACAACAAGCACAAGCAAGGAGATAGCATGAAGCGTACGGCAATGGCATTTGCAGCGATGGGTCTGGCTGCAGCCGGGTCGGCATCCGCCCAATCGAGCGTGACCATGTATGGCCTGGTGGACGCCGGCATCGAATATGTCAGCCACGCGGGCCCGGACGGCTCGGCGGTCAAGCTGACCTCGGGCGGCAAGAACACCTCGCGCTGGGGCATCCGCGGCAGCGAAGACCTGGGCGGCGGCCTGAAGGCGATCTTCGCCCTGGAAAGCGGCATCGCCATCGACACCGGCAAGCTGGACACCGACAACACGCTGTTCGACCGCCGTGCCACGGTGGGCCTGGCAAGCCGCTACGGCCAGGTGGTGCTGGGCCGCACCTTCACCACGACCTACGACTTCATGCTGCCGTTCGACCCGATGGGCTACGCGCCAGCCTATTCGTGGGCCACCTCATCGACCGCGACCGGCGGCCGCAAGGACGGCCTGTTCTCGCGCGCCTCGAACGCGGTCCGCTATGACGGCAGCTTCGGCGGCCTGAAGCTGGGCGCGACCGTGGCCATGGGCGAAGTGGCGGGGGACTTCAAGAGCTCGTCCAAGTACGCGCTGGGGGTGGGCTACAGCGCCGGCAACTTTGCCGCGGCCGCCACCTGGGACCGCCAGAACGGCGCCGGCAGCAGCACCACGCCGGCCGACAGCACCGACTACATCCAGGGCATCCATGCCGGCGCCAGCTATGATTTCGGCGACCTGAAGCTGTTTGCCGGCTACCGCAACTACAAGCGCACCTTCACCACCGGCGCGGCAACGGACCGCAGCGACATGTACTGGGGCGGCGCCAGCTATGACTTCACGCCGGCCTTCACGCTGTACGGTGCGGTCTACAAGCAGAACATCAAGGGCGGCAACAATGCCGACCCGATCCTGTTCTCGCTGCGCGGCCAGTACGCGCTGTCCAAGCGCACGGCGGCCTACCTGTCGGTGGGCTATGCCGATGCGCGCAACGGGCAGAACGTCAGCGTCTCGCGCGACCTGGTCGGCTTCGCCAACAACCAGACCGGCGTCATGGCCGGCCTGCAGCATCGCTTCTGAGGAAGGGGCGGCCTGAGTGGCCTGAATGGCCGCACCGGCCTGTTGGGAACTGCCCGCCGCCTGGCGCATGGGTGTGCGCCATCCAGGGCGGCTGGCAGCTTGAGGCACGTTGCCTCAGCCGGGCGCAGGGCGTAGCCGCACGCCTTGCGCCCCTCTTTTACCGGCGGGCAGGGCGCGCCGCCGGCGTGCGTGCCGCTCAGGGCACGATCACGATCTTGCCAGTGACCTTGCGCGCTTCCATGTCCTTGAGCGCCTGCGGGGCCTGCTCCAGCGGATAGCGCGCCGAGATATGCGGGCGGATCTTGCCTTCCTTCATCCAGCCCAGCATCTGCGCCATATTGGCCTGGTTGGCCTTGGGCTCGCGCCGAACGAAGTCGCCCCAGAACACGCCCACCAGCGACGCACCCTTGAGCAGCGCCAGGTTCAGCGGCAGCTTTGGGATCTCGCCATTGGCAAATCCCACCACCAGGTAGCGGCCGCGCCAGCCGATCGAACGGAAGGCCGGTTCGGCATAGATGCCGCCCACCGGGTCGTAGATCACGTCCGGGCCCTTGCCGTCGGTCAGTGCCTTGATGCGCTCGCGCAGGTCTTCGGTGCTGTAGTTGATCAGCGCATCGGCGCCATGCTCCTTGCACACCGCCAGTTTCTCGTCGGTCGAGGCGGCGGCGATCACGCGCGCGCCGATGGCCTTGCCGATCTCGATCGCCGCCAGGCCCACGCCGCCGGCCGCGCCCAGCACCAGCATGGTCTGGCCGGCCTTCAGCTCGCCCCGGTCGATGACCGCGTGGTGCGAGGTGCCGTAGGTCAGCGTGAAAGCCGCCGCGGTCTCGAAGTCGATGCCGGGCGGCATCGGCACCACCGACGCCGCCGGCGCCTTGGCCTGGCTGGCGAACGCGCCGTTGCCCAGGTAGGCGATCACCTTATCGCCCGGCTTGACGTGGGTGACGCCTTCGCCTACCGCATTGACCACGCCGGCCAGCTCCGAGCCCGGGCTGAACGGCAGGGCAGGCTTGGCCTGGTATTTGTTCTGGATGATGAGCACATCCGGGAAGTTGACGGCGGCCGCCTTGACGTCGATGACCACTTCGCCCTTGGCCGGCACCAGGTCGGGCAGGGTTTCGATGGTCAGCGAATCGGGCGGGCCCCAGGCTTTGCACAGTACGGCTTTCATCTTGTCTCCGGTGATGTTGGTGGCATTTCACGCCAGTCAAGCTTATGCGGGCGGGCAGGGCAAGTGTAGCGCAGAAATAGCACGGTCGTTCTGTTCCATGCCCAAGCGATGGAGGTGGTTATTTGCGGCCTGCATACAGCGCCAGAAACGTGCTTTCAGGGCGGCGCGCGGGCCGCTTGCGCGCGCGCGCTCAGGTACAATCGCGCCATGCATATCCTTCTCGCCAACGACGACGGTTATCTCGCGCCGGGACTGGCCGTTTTGCATGCCGCGCTCGCGCCGCTGGGCCGGATCACGGTCATCGCGCCGGAGCAGAACCATAGCGGTGCCTCCAACTCCCTGACCCTGCAGCGGCCGCTGTCGATCTACGAAGCGCGCGAAGGCGTGCAAAAAGGTTTTCGCTTCGTCAACGGAACGCCGACCGATTGCGTGCATATCGCGCTGACGGGCCTGCTGGAAGAAAAACCCGACCTGGTGGTGTCCGGCATCAACCAGGGACAGAACATGGGCGAAGACGTGCTGTACTCCGGCACCGTCGCCGCCGCCATCGAGGGCTACCTGCTGGGCATTCCGTCGATCGCCTTCTCGCAGGTGGACAAGGGCTGGGAGCACCTGGACGCCGCGGCACGCGTGGCGCGCACCGTGGTGGAGCGCATCATCGGCACGCCGCCGGCCGAGCCGTTCCTGCTCAACGTCAATATCCCGAACCTGCCGTTCGAACATATCAAGGGCTACCGCGCCACGCGCCTGGGCAAGCGTCATCCGTCGCAGCCGGTGATCACGCAGGTCAATCCGCGCGGCGACACCAACTACTGGATCGGCCCGGCGGGCGATGCGCGCGATGCCAGCGAGGGCACCGATTTCCATGCAACTGCGGCGGGCTACGTCTCGCTCACGCCGTTGCAGCTCGACCTGACGCACCGCGGGCAGCTCGACGCGCTCGACCAGTGGTTGAAGTAGGCCACCGATCCGCAGTGTCGCGCCCCCGATGAGTTCCACGCCCCGTCGCAACAAGTTTCCGCTGCCGCTCGATGCCGTAGTCGAGCGCAAGCCCGCACCGGCCCGCACTGCCGGCATGCCTGCCGTGGGCACGCCGCGGCCGGCCGCGCCCACGCCCACGCCAGCCAAGCCGGCCAAGCCGCGCCTGCCACGCACCGCCGCACCGGCGCCCGCGCCGGTGCCTGCAAGTGCGGTCGAGCAACGCGCCTCGGCGGCCACCGCAGGCGGCGGCGGCATGGCCTCGGCGCGCGCGCGCGTGGCGCTGGCGGCGCGGCTGCGTGCCGCGGGCATCCGCGACGAGCGCGTGCTGTCGGCCATCGCCACCGTGCCACGCCACCTGTTCGTCGAGCCGGGACTGGCATCGCAGGCGTATGAGGACGCCGCGCTGCCGATCGGCCATCAGCAGACCATTTCCAAGCCGTCGGTGGTGGCGCGCATGATCGAGCTGCTGCGTGAGGGCCTGGCCGCCGACGCGCCGCTGGAGCGCGTGCTCGAGATCGGCACCGGCTGCGGCTATCAGGCCGCGGTGCTGAGCCAGGTGGCGCGCGAAGTCTTCTCGATCGAGCGCATCCGCCCGCTGCACGAGCAGGCCAAGGCGAACCTGCGGCCGCTGCGCGTGCCCAACCTGCGCCTGCACTACGGCGACGGCATGTTGGGGCTGCCCCAGGCGGCGCCGTTTTCGGCCATCATCCTGGCCGCGGCCGGCATGGAGGTGCCCGAGGCGCTGCTTGAGCAACTGGCCATCGGCGGGCGCCTGATCGCCCCGGTGGCGGTGATGCCGCCGGCGGGCGTGCCGGGCCAGACCGTCACGCAGCAGCTGTTGCTGATCGAGCGGCGCAACCGCCATCGCTTTCACAGAACCGCGCTTGAAGCCGTTTTCTTTGTGCCCTTAAAATCGGGCACCATCTGAGTCGAACTATGCACAACATCGTGAAATCGCAATATTTCGCACGCGCCGGACAACTTTTTGCGGCCTCGGCGCTGACGGCCCTGCTGGCCGCCTGCGCCAATTCGCCGATGCCGGCACCCGTGGTTGACCGTACCTCCACTTCCGGTACCACGGCCGCGACGCTGGAACCGGCGCCCCCCGGATACTATCGGGTCAAGCGAGGTGATACCCTTTACCGTATCGCGCTGGAGAACGGCCAGTCGTATCGCGATGTGGCAACGTGGAACAATCTGAGCAATGTGAACCAGATCGAGGTCGGCCAGCTGCTGCGCATCGTGCCGCCGGGTGCCGACGTCAACACTGCGCCTGGCGTGGCCACCATGCCGGTGGCGCCGGGCACGGTGCAGGCGCAGCCGATAGACCAGGCCCGCCCGGCCGCCACGCCGGTGGCCCCGGCTGCGGCCGCTTCGGCGCCCGCGGCAACGCCCGCCGCGCCCGCCGCGGCCGCGGCACCGGTCGCCGATGGCGCGATGAAGCTGGCCTGGCCGGCAACCGGCCAGACGGTCGGGAAATTCGACGACAAGGGCAATAAAGGCATCGATATTGCGGGCAAGAAGGGCGATGCGGTGCTGGCCGCGGACGATGGCCGGGTGATTCACGTTGGCCCCTTGCGCGGCTACGGGAATCTTGTCATCATCAAACACAATGAGACATTTCTTACTGCTTACGGGCACAACGACAAGGTGCTCGTGGCTGAGCAATCCGCGGTCCGAAAGGGCCAGAAGATTGCGGAGATGGGCAACAGCGATACCGACCGGGTAAAGCTTCACTTCGAAGTTCGCAAGAACGGAAAACCGGTTGATCCGATGCGGTACCTGCCGCCACAGTGAGGGTTCATGCCACGCCAGAAAACTGTCTCCTCCGGAACCGTCAGCAGGGCTCGCCGTCCCAAGCAGCCGGAAGTGAAGGCTGGTGTGGCACATCCCGACGCGCGCGCCGATGCCGAAGGCTTCGAGCCTGATCTCGCCGCCGAACTGATTCCCGTGACCGACGAGCCCATCGCCACGTCCGCTTCGGTGGGCCTGCGCGAGGCCGACCTGCTCGCCGACGACAACGAGCGCATCGTGCGCGACGACGAAGAGGACGAGTCGGAAGACGAGGAAGAAGAGAGCGCGGAAAATGGCACCGACGGCGCCGCCCCCGAGCATGATGATTTCCGCACCGTGCTGCATACCGAGCTGGCCGCGGATACCGTCCAGCACTACCTGAACCGCATCAGCATCAAGCCGCTCTTGTCCGCGCCGGAAGAACTGCATTTCTCCACGCTGGCCAAGGACGGCGACTTTGCCGCGCGCCAGGTCATGATCGAGCGCAACCTGCGGCTGGTGGTCAGCATCGCCAAGGGCTACCTCAATCGCGGCGTGCCGCTGCTCGACCTGATCGAGGAAGGCAACCTGGGCCTGATGCACGCGATTGAAAAATTCGATCCGTCGCGCGGTTTCCGCTTCTCGACGTACGCGACCTGGTGGATCCGCCAGAGCATCGAGCGCGCCATCATGAACCAGGCGCGCACGGTCCGCCTGCCGGTTCACGTGATCCGCGAACTCAACCAGGTGCTGCGCGCCAAGCGCCATCTGGAGAAGGGCGGCACCGACGGGCGCGACGCCAGCCTGGAAGACATCGCCCACCTGCTGGGCAAGACGCCGGACGAAGTGCAGGACGTCCTGGCACTCAACGAACATACCACCTCGCTCGATACGCCGTTCGATCTCGATCCCGGCTCGAGCCTCCTGGATTTCCTCTCCGACGAGCACAACGCCGCCCCCGACCAGGAGGTGGCCCACCGCGAGCTGGAAGGGCTGATGAAGCTCTGGCTGGCGCGCCTGTCGGAAAAGCATCGCTATGTGGTGGAGCGCCGCTTCGGCCTCAACCATATCGAGCCCGCCACGCTGGAAGAGCTCGCCGAGGAAATGGGCCTCACGCGCGAGCGCGTGCGCCAGATCCAGCAGGAGGCGCTGGTCAAGCTCAAGCGGCATTTCGCTTCGCAAGGTGTCAGGAAGGACGCCGTTCTATGACCCCTGTGCTGGTATTCGACATCGAGACCATTCCCGATGTTGCCGGCCTGCGCCGTTTGCATGACCATCCCGATGCGATGAGCGACGCCGAAGTCGCCGAGCATGCGTTTGCCGCCCGCCGCGAAAAGACCGGCAGCGATTTTCTCCCGCACTACCTGCAACGCATCGCCGCGATTTCCTGCGTGCTGCGCCGCACGCACCGCGATGGCTCGGCGGTGTTCCACGTCGGCTCGCTGGGTACGCCGGAAGACGGCGAGGCCACGCTGATCCAGAAGTTCTATGAACTGATCGCGCGCTACAGTCCGCAACTGGTTTCATGGAACGGCGGCGGCTTCGACCTGCCGGTGCTGCACTACCGCGGCCTGGTCAACGGTGTCACCGCGCCGCGCTACTGGGAAATGGGCGAGGGCCGCGACGACGACAGCCGCGACTTCAAGTGGAACAACTACATCAGCCGCTACCACATGCGGCACCTGGACCTGATGGACCTGCTGGCCATGTACCAGCCCCGCGCCAGCGCGCCGCTGGATGACCTAGCCAAGCTGTGCGGCTTCCCAGGCAAGATGGGGATGGACGGCAGCAAGGTCTGGCAGGCGTTCCAGGCCGGCCAGCTCGACGAGATCCGCGCCTACTGCGAGACCGACGTCGTCAACACCTACCTGATGTACTGCCGCTTCCAGCTGATGCGCGGCGGCATGTCGCCGCGCGAGTTCGACGTCGAGATGGAATTCGTCCAGGAATCATTGGCCGAGCTGCCCGGCGAGCAGTGGATGGAATACCTGCAGGCATTCCGGCTGCAGCGTCTCACGCCCGAAGCCGAAGACCTCGAAGACTGAGGACGCCGCAGACGCGCCGACACGGATTCACAGATCCAGCGACAGCAGGATCGGCTGGTGGTCCGAGTCGGCCGTATCGGCATCGACCTCGCAGCGCCGGATACGCCCGGCGAGATTCTCCGTCACGAACATGAAATCGCAGGCGAACGGCGCCTCCGGCCATTGCTCCTTGTCGTACAGGGCGCAGGTCGGCGCGTGCGGCTGGCCTGGGTGCATGTGAAGCCAGGCATCGCGCCAGGGCGGCGTGGCATCGTCAAAGGGCTCGAGCACGCGGCGGTAGGCGATATCGTCGGGTTTGCTGTTGAAGTCGCCGCACAGGACGGCCTCGGCCGGGCGCGGCTCGGGCGTGAACGGGCCCGGCCATTTCTCGCTGCGGCCGGGGCGGCGCGCATGGTCGCAGGCTTCGGCGTGCCAGGTGCGCAAGGCTTCGGCCTGCGCGGCGCGCTGGTGTGATGAGTAATACTCCAGGTGCGTGCAGATCACGCGCAGCGGCCGGGTGCCCCCGACTTCGACGGTGGCTTCCAGCGCCACGCGCGGCATCGAGGCGACCTGCGGGTCCGCCGGCCAGGGCAAGGCATGGCGGAAGACTTCGCGCACCGGCAGGCGCGTGGCGATCAGGTTGCCGAACTGCTTGCGCCCTCCGGTGGCGGTGCGGCGGTCGACACCTGGCGCGTAGAGCAGGTGGTAGCCGGGCAGCAAGGCGGTCAACTCCGCCACCTGGTCTTCACCCGGGCTGCCGCGCAGTTCGCCGAACCCGCGCGTGACCTCCTGCAGGCAGATGACGTCGGCGTCGGCAATGCCGCGCAAGGTGTTGACCTGGCGCCCCAGGTCGACATGACCGTCGGCGCCTCGGCCCCACTGGATATTCCAGGAAATCAGTTCCATTTGCTGTCTCCGTTGTATCGTCAGGCTGCTGCCACCGGTGCGGGCCCGGTCTGGCATACAATCCCGCTTTCGCAAAACAATACGTCAGGTTTCGTCTGGTGTCCCAAGCCGTGTCCTCCCCACAAGAAACGCCGGCAGCCCCGGCCGCTGTTGCCGATCAAGGTGCTGCTCCCGCCGCAAAAGAGTCCCGTGTCCGCGCCGACGCTGGTGCCCCCGCGGCCGATCCCGTGGTGTCGATCGACAGCCTCGACATGGAGGCCCGCGGCGTTGGCCGCCTGGTGAACGAGGACGGCACGCCCGGCAAGGTGATCTTCGTCGAGGGCGCGCTGCCCGGCGAGACCGTCAGCTACCGCAGCTTTCGCCGCAAGCCCAGCTACGAGCAGGCCCATCTGGTCGAGGTCCGGCAGGAATCGGTGATGCGCGTGAAGCCCGGCTGCCAGCATTTCGGGGTCTGCGGCGGGTGCTCGATGCAGCATCTGGATTCCCGCGCCCAGCTGGCGATCAAGCAGCGCGTGCTGGAAGACAACCTGTGGCACCTGTCCAAGGTGAAGCCCGACGTGGTGTTCCGCCCGATCGCCGGCCCGGACTGGGGCTATCGCTACCGCGCGCGCCTGACCGTGCGCTACGTGGCCAAGAAGGGCGGGGTGCTGGTCGGCTTCCATGAGCGCAAGAGCAGCTATGTGGCCGACATGACCCGTTGCGAGATCCTGCCGCCGCATGTGTCGGCCATGCTGGTGCCGCTGCGCGAGCTGGTTGGCGGCCTGTCGATCCGCGACCGCATGCCGCAGATCGAGCTGGCCGTGGGGCAGGAAGTCACCGCGCTGGTGCTGCGCATCCTGGAGCCGTTGACCGATGCCGACAAGGACCTGCTGCGCGCCTTCGCCGACCAGCACCAGGTGCAGTTCTGGCTCCAGCCCAAGGGCCCGGATACGGTCTATCCGTTCTACCCGGCCGATGCCGAGCTGGCCTATACGCTGCCGGAATTCGGCATCCGCATGCCGTTCAAGCCGACCGACTTCACCCAGGTGAACCACCAGATCAACCGCGTGCTGATCGGCCGCGCGCTGCGTTTGCTGGACGCGCAGCCGCAGGACCGCCTGCTCGACCTGTTCTGCGGCATCGGCAACTTCACGCTGCCGCTGGCCACGCAGGGCAAGTCGGTGATGGGCATCGAAGGCAGCGAGGTGCTGACTACGCGTGCGCTGGCCAACGCCGAATACAACGGGCTGGCGGCCAGGACCGAGTTTGCATGCCGCAACCTGTTTGAAGTCACGGCCGAGGACATTGCCGCGCTGGGCCGCTTCGACCGCTGGCTGGTCGATCCGCCGCGCGAAGGCGCGCTGGCCGTGTGCAAGGCGCTGGGCGAACTGGCGCAGCAGGGCAGCGATGTGCTGCCGCAGCGCATCGTCTATGTCTCGTGCAGTCCCGCCACACTGGCGCGCGACGCCGGCCTGCTGGTGCACGAGGCGGGCTACCGGCTCGCTGGCGCGGGCGTGGTCAACATGTTCCCGCATACCTCGCACGTGGAGTCGATCGCGGTGTTCGATCGCGGCTGATCGCGGCGGGCGCACCAAAGAAAAACCGGCCATCAGGCCGGTTTTTTCATGCTGCAGGGGAGGTTGCCGTCAGTCGCGGCTGCCGCCGAAGATGCCCAGCAGCGCCAGCAGGTTGACGAAGACGTTGTACACGTCCAGGTAGATCGCCAGCGTGGCGGTGATGTAGTTGGTTTCGCCGCCGTTCACCACGCGCTGCACATCGAACAGGATGTACGCCGAGAAGATGCCGATGGCGATCACCGACACCGTGATCATCAGCGAGGGCAGTTGCAGCCAGATATTGGCGACGCTGGCCAGGATCAGCAGGACCACGCCGACGAACAGGAATTTGCCCAGGCCGGAGAAATCACGCTTGCTGACCGTGGCGATGGTGGCCATCGTGCCGAACACCGCCGCCGTGCCGCCAAAGGCATACATGATCAGCGCCGGCCCGTTCGAGAACTGCAGCGTCGCGCCGATCAGGCGCGACAGCATCAGGCCCATGAAGAAGGTGAAGGCCAGCAGCAGAACCACGCCCATGCTGCTGTTCTTGGTCTTCTCGATGCCGTAGAAGAACCCGAACGCGATGCCCAGGAACAGGATCAGCGACAGGCCGGGGCTGCCCGCCATGAAGCTGAAGCCGGTGGCCACGCCGATCCACGCGCCGAGCACGGTGGGGATCATCGAGAGGGCCAGCAGCCAGTAAGTGTTGCGCAAGACCCGGTTGCGAACGACGACGTCAGTGACGGTCGACGCACTGTTGCCGAAACCGTAGGTGTTCAGCTTGTTATCCATGGTGACTCCTGTCTCAAAACGGTGAGGCGCCGGGGCTGCGAGGCTTCGGATGCGAAGATTCGTATGGAACCCGGACGGAACCATCGTCAATGTGGCACCTGGGAGATCGAATTGCAAGGGCGGGGTAACCCAGGAGTCACCTCGCACATGCTTTGCGCCCGTTCGGTGCCGCTCACATTGGATGTTAGCCGGGGCGGCGTGTTCCTGGCATGACAAGGTTGTAATGTGCCCTTTGATCTACTTGGTGCCGGGTTGTGCGGCAAGGGTGGCTCGACACACGCCAGAGCAGGGAAGACCCTCGAAAGGGTCATAGTCTTCGTGCTAGAATCCCACGTTTAATCCATTTGTAACCCCTTCATTTTTCGGAGTTTTTCATGGCGATCGAACGCACCCTGTCGATTATCAAGCCGGATGCCGTGGCCAAGAACGTGATTGGCCAGATCTACGCCCGTTTCGAGGCCGCCGGCCTGAAGATCGTTGCTGCCAAGATGGTGCACCTGTCGCGCGGCGAAGCCGAGCAGTTCTACGCTGTCCACAAGGAGCGTCCGTTCTTCAAGGACCTGGTGGACTTCATGATTTCCGGCCCGGTCATTATCCAGGCCCTGGAAGGCGAGAACGCCATCGCCAAGCACCGCGACCTGATGGGCGCCACCGACCCGAAGAAGGCCGAGAAGGGCACCATCCGTGCCGATTTCGCCGACAGCATCGACGCCAACGCCGTGCACGGCTCGGACGCTGTTGAAACGGCTGCCGTGGAAGTGGCATTCTTCTTCCCGGGCATGAACGTCTACAGCCGCTGATTGTCCGGCGCTGCTGCCAGGACTAGACTGACACCGAAGCTGAGTTTGCCGTCATGAACGCTCTCGTCAACCTGCTCGACCTCGACGCGGACGCGCTCACCGCTTATTGCGGCGAGCTCGGCGAGAAGCCGTTCCGTGCGCGGCAACTGCAACGCTGGATCCACCACTACGGTGCCAGCCGCTTCGACGCCATGTCGGATCTCGCCAAGTCGCTGCGCGAAAAGCTCGCGACGCGGGCCGAGATCCGCGCGCCTGCCGCCATCACCGACAACCTGTCGGCCGACGGCACGCGCAAGTGGCTGCTCGACGTCGGCCAGGGCAACGCGGTTGAAACGGTCTACATCCCCGAGGAAACGCGTGGCACGCTGTGCGTTTCCTCGCAGGCAGGATGCGCCGTCAACTGCCGGTTCTGTTCCACCGGCAAGCAAGGTTTTTCGCGCAACCTCAGCACCGGTGAAATCATCGGCCAGCTGTGGATGGCAGAGTTCGCCATGCGCGAACAACTGGGCCGCGGCCCCAAGGATGACCGCGTCATCTCCAACGTGGTGATGATGGGCATGGGCGAGCCACTGCTGAACTACGACGCCGTCGTGCCGGCCATGCGCCTGATGCTCGACGACAACGCATACGGCCTGTCGCGCCGCCGCGTGACGCTGTCCACCTCCGGCGTGGTGCCGATGATGGACCGGCTGTCCAAGGATCTCCCGGTGGCTCTCGCCGTGTCGCTGCACGCGTCCAACGACGCCCTGCGCGACGTGCTGGTGCCGCTGAACAAGAAGTACCCGCTGGCCGAACTGATGGCGGCATGCCGCCGCTATCTGGAATTCGCGCCGCGCGATTTCATTACTTTCGAATACTGCATGCTGGATGGCGTCAACGACGGCGTCGAGCATGCGCGGGAACTGCTGAAGCTTGTGGCCGACGTGCCGTGCAAGTTCAACCTGATCCCGTTCAATCCGTTCCCCGAATCGGGCCTGAAGCGTTCCAACAACGATCAGATCCGGCGCTTTGCGCAGGTGCTGATGGATGCAGGCATCGTGACCACCATCCGCAAGACCCGCGGCGACGATATCGACGCCGCCTGCGGCCAGTTGGCCGGGGAAGTCAAGGACCGCACCCGCCTGGCCGAGCGCGGCAAGTTCGGCAAGATCACGCCACTGGTGCCGGTCACTGCTTCCGGCCAGCCTCGGGAGGTTCGCCCTGCATGATCCGTCTGATCGCTGCGGCCCTGCTGGGGCTGCTGATGTTGTCCGGCTGCCAGTTGCCGCATGCGCCGGCGCAGGATCCCCAGACCGCTTCCGACCAGACCGATGCAAGGCGCCGCGCCGGCATCCGGCTGCAGCTGGCCACCAACTATCTGGAGGCCGGCCAGAACACGGTCGCCCTTGACGAGATCAAGCAGGCCATTGCCATCGATCCGGCGCTCGCCGACGCCTACCATGTGCGCGCGCTGATCTACATGAATATGAATGAGCGGACGCTGGCTGATGACAGCTTCCGCACGGCAGTGTCGATGCGTGCCAACGACGGCGACCTGCTCAACAACTACGGCTGGTTCCTGTGCCAGGAAGGGCGCTACGGCGAGGCCGTGCCGATGCTGCAGCGCGCGATGTCGGCGCCGTCCGCAGGCGGCCCCGCCAAGCCGCTGATCAGCCTGGGTGCGTGCGAGCTGCGCCAGGGCCACAGCGCCGAAGCGGAAAAGAACCTGAAGGCCGCGCTCGGCTACGACCGCAACAACCCGGTGGCCAACACCAACCTCGCGCTGGTTTTCTACCGGCGCGGCGACTTCGCGCAGGCCCGGCAGTATGTCCAGCGCGTCAACAGCAGCCAATTCGTCAATGCGCAATCCCTCTGGCTGGGAGCGCGCATTGCCCACCGTCAGGGCGACAGCCGCACGCAGGATGCGCTTGGGGCGCAACTGCGCAGCCGCTTCCCCGACTCGCGTGAGTTGACCGCCTACGAACAAGGAGCATGGGATGAGTGAGCACGACCGCGCCGCAGGCCAGGCCGTACCGACGCAACAAGTCGGCGGGGGCGCGCACGAAGGAGAACGCGAAGCCGCCGCACGCGAGATCGGCGCAGCGCTGGCGCGCGAGCGCGAGGCGCAGCGGATGTCGGTGGAAGACGTCAGCGCACGGCTGAAGGTGGCTGCAGGCAAGCTACGCGCGATCGAGGCCGGCAACCTGCAGGCACTGCCCGACGTGACCTTCGCCAAGGGCGTGATGCGTGCCTATGCCCGCATGCTGCATGTCGACATCGACCCGCTGCTGGCACGCTTCCAGCCGCGCCCGGTGGCGCAGGTGGCGGAAATTGCCCGGCAGCGCGAGGGTGGCATCAATGCGGCCTTCGACGACCGCAACCGCTTCCGCTCGGGCGGCAGCGGCGGCCGCTGGGTCTGGCTGGCGCTGGTGGCCGTGTTGGTGGCCGCGGGCGGCTGGTTCGGGCTTGACCATATCCGCGCATGGATCGAAGCGCGCAGCAGCGCTGCCGAGACCGTAACGGCTGAAGCGCCTGCCGTGATCCAGAGCACGGAAGCCGGCACCGTGACGGCGGCGCTGCCGCCGGTCATGGCCGCCAGCGACTCGCCGGCGCCGTCTGCCGAAACCGCTCCGGCCAGTGCCGCGGCAGCCCCCGCGGCTGCGGTGTTGCCCGCAGCCGCCGCCGCTTCCGCGCCTGCCGCTGCCACGGCACCGGCTGCGCCAGCAGGCGAGGGCGAACTGCAGATCCGCTTTGCCGCCGATACCTGGTATGAGATCCGGGACAATAGCGGCAAGATCGTCATGGGCGGTACCGCCAAGGCTGGCCAGACCATGGCCGGTGGCGGCACGGCCCCGTACAAGGTGGTGATCGGCAACGTCAAGGGCGTCGAGTCGCTGACGCGCAATGGCACGCCGGTCGACCTGAAGGCAGCCAACCGCAACAACGTGGCGCGCCTGACGCTGCCCTGACGCGGGCGCAAGGTGCGGCAAGATGCGTCTTTGCAAGGTGGTAACGCTATGAACCAACAGCTCTGTCTCCCGGTCCTGCCCGGTCCGCTGCCGCGCCGCCAGACGCGCCAGGCGCGCGTCGCGTGGGGCGACAATGTCGTGACCATTGGCGGCGGTGCGCCGGTGCGCGTGCAGTCGATGACCAATACGGATACGGTCGATGCCATCGGCACCGCGATCCAGGTCAAGGAACTGGCGCGCGCGGGTTCGGAAATCGTGCGCATCACGGTGAACACGCCCGAGGCGGCCGCCGCGGTGCCGTCGATCCGCGAGCAGCTCGACCGCATGGGCGTGGATGTGCCGCTGGTGGGCGACTTCCACTACAACGGCCACAAGCTGCTGCAGGACTATCCGGCCTGTGCCGAGGCGCTGTCCAAGTACCGGATCAACCCCGGCAATGTCGGCCAGGGCGCCAAGCGCGACACGCAGTTCGCGCAGATGATCGAGATGGCGTGCCGCTACAGCAAGCCGGTGCGCATCGGTGTGAACTGGGGCAGCCTGGACCAGGACCTGCTGGCACGGATCATGGACGAAAACGCCGGGCGCGCCGAGCCGTGGCCGGCGCAGAGCGTGATGATCGAGGCGTTGATCACCTCGGCCATCGATTCGGCGAAGAAGGCCGAGGAAATCGGCCTGCCGGGCGACCAGATCATCCTGTCGTGCAAGGTGTCGCAGGTGCAGGAACTGGTCGCGGTCTACCGCGAGCTGGCACGCCGCTGCGACTACGCGCTGCACCTCGGGCTGACCGAGGCCGGCATGGGCAGCAAGGGCATCGTGGCCTCGACCGCGGCGCTGTCGGTGCTGCTGCAGGAAGGCATCGGCGACACCATCCGCATCTCGCTGACGCCGGAACCCGGCGCGCCGCGCGAAAAGGAAGTGTACGTGGGGCAGGAAATCCTGCAGACCATGGGCCTGCGCAACTTCACCCCGATGGTGATTGCGTGCCCGGGCTGCGGGCGCACCACCAGCACGGTGTTCCAGGAGCTGGCGGCCAGCATCCAGACCTACCTGCGCGAGCAGATGCCGCACTGGAAGACCGCCTACCCGGGCGTCGAGGAAATGGATGTGGCCGTGATGGGCTGTATCGTCAACGGCCCGGGCGAGAGCAAGCACGCCAACATCGGCATCTCGTTGCCGGGCTCGGGTGAATCGCCGGCGGCGCCGGTGTTCGTCGACGGCGTCAAGGTGAAGACGCTGCGCGGCGAGCGCATTGCAGAAGAGTTCCAGGCGATCGTAGATGAATACGTTCGCACGCATTACGGCCCGGGCGCTGCGCGGGCCGACAAAGAAGTGGCAGCCTGAGCCGGACCGGCCGGGTGCCAGCAGACTGACTAGAACAGAATGACGCAATCCGAGAATGTGGCCGCCGAAGGCGGTGCCAAGACCGAACCGAAGGTGCGCCCCGCCAAGGCCCTGCAGGGCGTGAAGGGCATGAACGACATGCTGCCGGCGGACGCGCCGCTGTGGGAGCATTTCGAGAATGCCGCACGCGCCATGCTGCGCGCCTACGGCTACCAGCAGATCCGCACGCCGATCGTCGAGCATACGCAGCTGTTCGTGCGCGGCATCGGCGAGGTCACCGACATCGTCGAGAAGGAGATGTACTCCTTCACCGATTCGCTCAACGGCGAGCAGCTCACGCTGCGCCCGGAAGGCACCGCCGCGGCCGTGCGCGCCACCATCGAGCACAACCTGCTGTACGACGGCCCCAAGCGCCTGTGGTACACCGGCCCGATGTTCCGCCACGAGCGCCCGCAGCGCGGCCGCTACCGCCAGTTCCACCAGCTCGGCGCCGAGGCGCTGGGCTTTGCCGGCCCGGACGTGGATGCGGAAATCATCCTGATGTGCCAGCGCCTGTGGGACGACCTGGGCCTGGTAGGCGTGCGCCTGGAGCTCAATTCGCTGGGGCAGGCCCATGAACGCGCCGCGCACCGCGAACAGCTGATCAAGTACCTGGAAGGCTTCCAGGACATCCTGGACGACGACAGCAAGCGCCGCCTGTACACCAACCCGCTGCGCGTGCTGGACACCAAGAACCCAGCGCTGCAGGAGATGGCGGCCAACGCGCCCAAGCTGATCGACTTCCTGGGCGAAGAGTCGCTGGCGCACTTCGAGGGCGTGCAGCGCCTGCTCAAGGCCAACAACATCCCGTTCAAGATCAACCCGCGCCTGGTGCGTGGCCTGGACTACTACAACCTGACGGTGTTTGAGTGGATCACCGACAAGCTGGGCGCACAAGGCACCATCGCCGGCGGCGGGCGCTATGACCCGCTGATCGCGCAGATGGGTGGGAAGTCCGCGCCCGCGTGCGGCTGGGCCATGGGCATCGAACGCATCATCGAGCTGATCCGCGAAGAAGGCGTGGTGCCCGATGCGGCGGGCTGCGACGTCTACCTGGTGCACCAGGGCGAAGCCGCCGCGCAGCAGGCGATGATCGCCGCGGAACGGCTGCGCGACGCGGGCCTGGACGTGGTGCTGCACGCCAGCCCCGACGGCAAGGGCGGCAGCTTCAAATCGCAGATGAAGCGCGCCGACACAAGCGGCGCGGCCTATGCCGTTATCATTGGCGAGGACGAAGTGGCCGCCGGAGTGGTCCAAGTCAAGGAACTTCGCCAGCGCGAGCAGGCCGAAGGCGGTGGGCAACAGGCCACCGTGCCGGCCGAAGGCCTGGTCGATTACCTGATCGACGCAATGGTCGGCGCCAGCGAATAAATCGCACGCTGGCCAGCCGGAACACCCCAGTACACGAGTACCCAACCCAACGCAGGTGATTGCCTCGACATGGCTTACGATCTAGAAGAACAGGAACAGCTTGAGAATCTGAAGGCCTGGTGGCGCCAGTACGGCAATGCGCTGACCTGGGTGCTGATCGTCGCGCTGCTGGCGTTTGCCGGCTGGAACGGCTGGAAGTACTGGGAACGCAGGCAGGCCGGCGAGGCCGCGGTGCTGTATGAGCAGGTGCTCAAGGCCGCCGATGCGCGCGACATCGAGCGCATCAAGCGCGCCGCGACCGACCTGGAAGACAAGTACGGCCGCACCGCCTATGGCCAGATGAGCGCGCTGGTAGCAAGCCGCGTGCTGTACGATGCGGGCGACCTGGCCGCGGCCAAGAGTCAGTTGCAGTGGGCCATCGACCACGGCGACGAAGCCTACTCGCACCTGGCGCGCGTGCGCCTGGCCGGCGTGCTGCTCGACGAGAAGGCCTACGACAAGGGTCTGGCGCTGCTCAAGGATGAACCGCCGGCAGCGTTCGTGGCGCTGTATGCCGACCGCCGCGGCGACCTGCTGGCCGCGCAGGACAAGCGCGACGATGCGCGCACGGCCTATCGCAAGGCGCTGGACAAGCTGGGCCAGGACGAGCCGGCGATGCGCCAGATTATCCAGTTCAAGCTCGATGCGCTGGGCACGGCCTGATCCGGCCGCTCCCGAACGCGTGCAAACACCGCATATCCAGCGGATCGTATAAACAGGACCGTAACCCTATGACGTCAGTGCTTTCCCGTGCCGTACATCGCCAGCCCGCCCGCGCAATGACCCGTGCGCTGGTGGCGGTTGCCTGCCTGGCCACACTGGGCGGCTGCTCGCTGTTCAGCAAGGAAAACAAGCACCCGCCCGCCGAGCTCAAGCCGGTCTCGGGCACGCTGTCGGTGCGCCAGGCCTGGAAGGCCGACGTGGGCAAGAGCGGCCCCTATTCGATGCAGCCGGCCGCGGCGGGCAACAACGTCTACGTGTCTTCCAACAACGGCAACGTGATGGCGCTGGAAGGCGCCAGCGGGCGCGTGCTGTGGAAGGCCAAGGCCGACCTAGACCTGACCTCGGGCCCGGGCAGCGATGGCTCGGTGACGGCGGTCGCCGGCGAGAAGGGCGCCATCTATGCCTTTGACGCCAGCGGCAAGCAGATCTGGAAGAAGCAGGTCAACGGCGAGGTGCTGTCGGCGCCGCTGGTCGGCAACGGCCTAGTGGTGGTGCGCACCACCGACACGCGCGTATTCGGCCTGGACGCCGAGACCGGCGAGCGCCGCTGGATCTACCAGCGCTCGCAGACGCCGCTGAACCTGCGTGCGTCGATGGGGATGGTGTTTGCCGGCGACGGCATCGTGATGGGTTTCCCTGGCGGCAAGCTGGGCGTGCTGACGCCGGGCAACGGCGTGTTGCGCTGGGAGAGCGCGGTCTCGTACCCGAAGGGCGTGTCGGAGATCGAGCGCCTGAACGACGTCACCGGCCTGCCGATGGTGAGCGGGCGCCAGGTCTGCGCCACTACCTTCCAGGGCCGGGTGGCCTGCCTGGAGCTGGCCAGCGGCCAGCCGCAGTGGGGCAAGGACTTCTCGTCGCCGAGCGGCCCGGCGCAGGATGACAATGCGATTTACGCCAGCGACGAGCAGTCGGTCGTGCATGCGTTCGACCGCCAGAACGGCAACGAGCGCTGGAAGAACAACGACCTGCGCAACCGTCGCCTGGGCGCGCCGCTGGCCCTGGGCCGCTCGGTGGTAATGGGTGACTTTGAAGGTTATGTACACTTCCTGTCGCGCGAAGACGGCCAGGTCATCGCACGCATGAAGACCGATGGGAGTGCCATCACTGCCGCGCCCGTGATGGCGGGGCAGACCATGGTAATCCAGACCCGCGACGGCGACGTCTACGGTTTCCAGCCTGGCTGACAGGTATCCAATGCGCGCGACCGTACACCTGTCGGTACGGCCAGCGCCGAATCCGGTAGCATGATCCTTAGCGCGGCAATTGCAGCGGGTCCGTTGACCCGGCGCCGCGCCCGACAGGACAAGCGGCAGACCGCGCCCAGGTGGCGCGGCGTGCCGTCGGATCCATTGACTCCGGAGCTACCGGGGGGCGGCGTGCCGGCCCCCGTTTCCGTTTATTGCATGAAACCAGTTATCGCACTTGTCGGCCGCCCCAATGTGGGCAAGTCGACGCTATTCAACCGCATGACCCGATCGCGCGACGCCCTTGTCGCCGACCTGCCGGGCCTGACGCGCGACCGCCATTACGGGGAAGGGCGCATCGGCGAACGTCCGTTCATTGCCATCGATACCGGCGGCTTTGAGCCGGTGGTCAAGGAAGGCATCGTCGCCGAGATGGCCAAGCAGACCAAGCAGGCCGTGGTCGAGGCCGACGTGGTGATCTTCATCGTCGACGGCCGCCTGGGCCTGGCGCCGCAGGACCGCGCCATTGCCGACTACCTGCGCAAGACCGGCCGGCGCATCATGCTGGCGGTCAACAAGGCCGAGGGCATGAAGTACACCTCGGTGGCGGCCGATTTCTATGAGCTGGGCATGGGTGATCCTTACGCGATCTCCGCTGCCCACGGCGATGGCGTGAGCGAACTGGTCGACGAGGCCATCGAGCTCGCGGTCCAGGAGCGCCCCGAGCTGGCCGAAGAGATTTCGGACGAAGGCAAGGGCGTCAAGATTGCCATCGTCGGGCGCCCCAATGTGGGGAAATCCACGCTGGTCAACACGCTGATCGGTGAAGAGCGCGTGATCGCGTTCGACATGCCCGGCACCACCCGGGATGCCATCTACGTGGAGTTCGAGCGCGGCGGCAAGCCCTACACGCTGATCGACACGGCGGGCTTGCGCCGGCGCGGCAAGGTGTTCGAGGCGATCGAGAAGTTCTCGGTGGTCAAGACGCTGCAGTCGATCGCCGATGCCAACGTGGTGATCCTGCTGCTCGATGCGCAACAGGATATTTCCGAGCAGGACGCGCACATCGCCGGCTTTATCGTGGAGTCGGGCCGCGCGCTGGTGGTGGGCGTCAATAAATGGGATGGGCTCGACGGCCATACCCGCGACCGCATCAAGCACGACCTGGAACGCAAGCTGCAATTCCTGAGCTTCGCGAATTTCCATTTTGTCTCGGCGCGCGAGCGTACCGGCATTGGCGCGCTGATGCGTTCGGTCGATGACGCGTTCGCCGCGGCGATGGTCAAGCTGCCGACGCCGCAGCTCACGCGTGTGCTGCAGGAAGCGGTGGAATTCCAGCAGCCCAAGCGGGTCGGCGCATCGCGGCCCAAGCTGCGCTACGCGCACCAGGGCGGCTCGAATCCGCCCATTATCGTGATCCACGGCAATGCACTGTCGGGCGTTGCGGAAACCTACCGGCGCTACCTGGAGAATCGTTTCCGTACGGCATTCAAGCTCAAGGGCACCCCTCTTCGCATCGAATTTCGTACGAACAAAAATCCGTATGCGGACTCGAAGGATTGAGTCCGGAATCGGATCCCTGGCGGGGCAAGTTTTCGTTTGCGTTCGTTTGGAACTGCGGCTAAATTTGCGGTAGCAGGGGGTTCCCTGTGCATTGACGCCGACTTGGTACCGTTTTTGATCTTTTTTCTGGCGCGTTTTTGCGCCGACTGACTTGAACCGGGGACTTCCATCCCCATCATTCATTACTAAACCTATAAATTTGGAGTGTGCCATGAGCAACAAAGGGCAACTGCTACAAGACCCGTTCCTGAACGCGCTGCGCAAAGAGCACGTGCCGGTTTCCATCTACCTCGTCAATGGCATCAAGCTGCAAGGCAATATCGAATCGTTCGACCAGTATGTCGTCCTGCTGCGCAACACCGTGACGCAGATGGTCTACAAGCATGCGATTTCCACTGTCGTTCCTGCGCGCGCGGTCAATTTCCGCGTGGATGACGCCGCCGAGGCCTGATCTCCTTGCGGGCATCGTGCGGGCGCCCCGCGGCGCCGCACCGATGCCCGGCGCCGGTGCGCCATCGCGCCCGGTGCCGCGCGGCCCGGCCGTTGCCTACGCAGCCGCCGCTGCCGCCACGTTCCGCATCATGCGGCGGCCTGTCCCGGCAGGGGCCAGGACAGAGTCCGACATCCGCCCGCCTTCCCCCTGAACCCGTTTTTCCCTGCGCTTTCGCGCCCTCCCTTGGACCCCAGAGCCACTTCCAATACCGCCCCCTCGCGCGCCATTCTCGTCGGCGTCGACTTCGGCAAGCATGATTTCCAGGAAAGCCTCAGTGAACTGGCGCTGCTGACCTCTACCGCCGGCTCGCTGCCGGTGCATACGCTGACGGGCCGCCGCTCGCGGCCGGATCCGGCGCTGTTCATCGGCTCGGGCAAGGCCGAGGAGCTGAAAGAGGCCGCCGACGCGCTGGATGCCGACGTGGTCGTGTTCAACCACGCCCTGAGCCCGGCGCAGCAGCGCAACCTGGAACGCTTCCTGAACCGCCACGTGATCGACCGCACCGGCCTGATCCTGGACATCTTCGGGCAGCGCGCGCAGAGCCACGTCGGCAAGGTGCAGGTGGAGCTGGCGCAGGTCCAGTACCGCGCGTCGCGGCTGGTCCGGGCGTGGAGCCACCTGGAGCGGCAGAAGGGCGGCATCGGCATGCGCGGCGGCCCTGGCGAGCGCCAGCTCGAGCTGGACCGGCGCATGCTGGACGAGCGCGCCAAGCGGCTCAAGTCGGATCTGTCGCGGCTGCAGCGCCAGCACAGCACGCAGCGGCGCGCCCGCGCGCGCAATGACACGCTCAGCATTTCGCTGGTGGGCTATACCAACGCGGGCAAGTCGACGCTGTTCAACGCGCTGACCAAGGCTGGCGCCTATGCGGCCGACCAGCTGTTCGCCACGCTCGACACCACCTCGCGCCGGCTGTTCCTGGATGGCCTGGGCAACGTGGTGCTGTCCGACACGGTCGGCTTTATCCGCGACCTGCCCACGCAACTGGTGGCGGCGTTCCGCGCCACGCTCGACGAGACCGTGCATGCCGACCTGCTGCTGCATGTGGTGGATGCATCGAGCCCGGTGCGCCATGAGCAGATCGAGCAGGTCAACCGCGTGCTGGCGGAAATCAACGCGCTGGACATCCCGCAGATCGTGGTGATGAACAAGATCGATGCCGCGCCCGAGCTGTTGGAGCAGGGCCCGCGCCTGGAGCGCGACGAGGACGGTATCCCCACCCGCGTGTTCCTGAGCGCGCGCGAGGGGCTCGGCCTGGATGCGCTGCGCGAGGCCGTGGTCGAGGTGGCGCAATGGCTGGCCAGCCGCCCGCCCGAGCCGCAACCCTATGATCCGCGCCTGGCCGACGTGCCGCATTACGACAGTGCCGATGATGGCGGCGTGGCTGACGGCAGCGACGACCCCGATGCGGGGGATTCGGGCAGGCTTTAACCCGTCAATTCGCGGTCAATTCGCCGCCAGTTCGCCGGAGCTTATGCCCAACTCCGGTGCGATTGCCGCCGGGATTGCGCGAATTGGCCAAAAGTGGCGCGGATGACTGCTAGAATCCCCCTGTTACAAACTTCCCCGGACCCGTGCACTTCATGCCCCAGTTTCCCCGGAATGCTGATTCGAGCCTGACACCAGGCGGCCGCTTCGCGCTGCGCGCGGGCTGGCAGCGCCTGCGCGCCATCTTCTCGCTGAACGATCCGCGCTGGGGTCGCAACGGTCAGGACGACGACGACAAGAAGGACGGTCGCGACGACAACCGCCAGCAGAACCAGCGTCCGCAGCAGGACGGCGGCCCGCCCGACCTGGACGAGCTGTGGCGCGACTTCAACCGCCGCCTGAACGGCCTGCTCGGCCGCAAGGACAACGGCGGCGGCAACCAGGGCTTTGGCGGCCCGCGCACGCCGGGCAAAGGCTCGGGCGTGGGTGCTGGCGTGATCGTGGCAGCGGTGGTCGGCATCTGGCTGGCCAGCGGCTTCTTCATGGTGCAGGAAGGCCAGACTGCGGTGATCCTGCAGTTCGGCAAGTTCAAGTACGCCACAGGCCCCGGCATCAACTGGCGCATGCCCTGGCCGGTCCAGTCGGCCGAGGTCGTCAACCTGTCGGCCGTGCGTTCGGTCGAGGTGGGGCGCTCCACGTCGATCAAGGACAGCAACCTGAAAGACTCGTCAATGCTGACGCAGGACGAGAACATCATCGACGTGCGCTTTACGGTGCAATACGTGATCCAGGACGCCAGCGAATTCCTGTTCTTCAACAAGACCGACCGCGGAGGCGATGAAGAGCTGGTGACGCAGGCCGCCGAGACCTCGGTGCGAGAGATCGTCGGCCGCAACAAGATGGACGCGGTGCTGTACGAGAGCCGCGAACAGATCGCGCAGCAACTGGCCAAGTCGATCCAGGCCATCCTGACCGCGTACAAGACCGGCATCCGTGTGCTGTCCGTGAACGTGCAGAGCGTGCAGCCGCCCGAGCAGGTGCAGGCCGCGTTCGACGACGTCAACAAGGCCAGCCAGGACCGCGAGCGCGCGATCAGCGAAGGCCAGGCCTATGCCAATGACATCCTCCCGCGCGCCAAGGGTACCGCGGCGCGCCTGAAGGAAGAGTCCGAAGCCTACCGCTCCCGCGTGGTGGCGCAGGCCGAGGGCGATGCCTCGCGCTTCCGTTCGGTGCAGACCGAGTACGCCAAGTCGCCGCAGGTGACGCGTGACCGCATCTATCTGGAAACCATGCAGCAGATCTACAGCAATTCGACCAAGGTGCTGGTGGACGCGCGCCAGGGCAACAATCTCCTCTACCTGCCGCTGGACAAGCTGATGGCGCAGGCCGATGGCCGCGCCGCGCCGCAACCGGGCCAGCCGGGTGCCGCGAGCACGCCGGCACCCGCGCCGGATGCATCGACGGATATCCGTTCGCGCGAATCGCTGCGCAACCGCGACCGCGACTCGCGCTGAGGAGACCGTCATGAACCGACTGATTTCCTTCGCGATTGGCTTTTTCATCCTGCTGGCCGTGGTCTCGTCCATGCTGTTCGTGGTCGACCAGCGCCAGTACGCCGTGGTGTTCGCCTTCGGCGAGATCAAGCAGGTAGTGCGTGAGCCCGGCCTGCACTTCAAGCTGCCGCCGCCGTTCCAGAACGTGGTGTTCATGGACCGCCGCCTGCAGACCATCGACGGGGCCGCCAGCGAGCGTTTCCTGACCGCCGAGAAGAAGAGCATGGTGGTGGACTGGTTCGTCAAATGGCGCATCACCGATCCGCGCAAGTTCTTTGTCGCCTTCGGCGGCAACGTGCGCGGTGCGCAGGACCGCATGACCCAGCGCATCGACTCGGTGGCGCGCGAGGAGTTCGGCAAGCGCACCGTGGCCGACGTGGTTGCCGGCGAGCGCGAGCAGGTGATGCAGGCCATCCGCAACGGCATGAGCGAATACGCCAAGTCGGTGGGTGTGGAGATCCTGGACGTGCGCCTCAAGCGCGTTGACCTGCTGCCCGCGATCAGCGAATCGGTGTACCGGCGCATGGAGGCCGAGCGCAAGCGCGTGGCCAACGAGCTGCGCTCCACCGGTGCTGCCGAGGGCGAGAAGATCCGCGCCGATGCCGACCGTCAGCGCGAAGTGGTGCTGGCCGAGGCCTATCGCGACGCCCAGGTGATCAAGGGCCAGGGCGATGCCAAGGCCTCGCAGATCTATGCCGACGCGTTTGGCCGCGATCCGCAGTTCGCGCAGTTCTGGCGCAGCATGGAGGCTTACCGCAACACCTTCCGCGACAAGCGCGACGTGCTGGTGCTTGAGCCCACCTCCGAGTTCTTCCGCTACATGCGTTCCAGCGGCGGTGCCGCCGCGGCCGCCTCGGGCGGATCCGGGGGCAAGCGCTAGCACCGTCGCTTGTCCGTGTGGCGAATTGACGAAACCCCGGCTTGCCGGGGTTTTGTCCGGCTGGAGCCATCCTCGCTGAGTGATGGCGCGGGCGCGCGGCGCCTGCAATGAAGTTCCTGGTCAGGCACGGGCGCCTTGGGGGCATTGCCTCGAGGCAAACCGAATGACAGAGACGAGATTGACTGAGAAGAGATTCACTATGTCCAACCATTGGCTGCTGCCAGAAAACATTGCCGACGTGCTGCCGTCGGAAGCGCGCAAGATCGAAGAACTGCGCCGCCGCATGCTGGACCTGTTCCGCACCTACGGCTATGAGATGGTGATGCCACCGATGCTGGAATACCTGGAGTCGCTGCTGACCGGCACCGGCCATGACCTGGACCTGCGCACGCTCAAGCTGGTGGACCAGTTGTCGGGCCGCACCATGGGCCTGCGTGCCGATATCACGCCGCAGGTCGCGCGCATCGACGCGCACCTGCTGAACCGCCCGGGCGTGACCCGCCTGTGCTACGCGGGCAACGTGCTGCATGCGCGCCCGGCGGGTTTCCACGCCACGCGCGAGCCGATCCAGATCGGCGCCGAGATCTATGGCCATGCCGGCCTGGAAGCCGACGTCGAGATCCAGGACCTGATGCTGGCCGCGCTGCAGGCGGCGGGGCTGTCGGATGTCCGCATCGACCTGTGCCATGCCGGCATCCTGGAAGCGCTGCTGGCGGGCCTGCCGTCGATCCGCAAGATCGAGGACGCGCTCTTTGCCGCGCTGGAAACCAAGGATGTGCCGGCCCTGCGCGAACTGACCGCAGGCATGCCGCAGACCGAGCGCGATGCGCTGCTGGCGCTGCCTACGCTGTACGGCGGCGTGGACGTGATCGAGCGCGCCCGCGCGACGCTGCCGGCCAGCCCGGCCATCGGCCGCGCGCTGGATGAACTGGCGGCACTGGCGGTGCAGGTGCGCGGTGCCAGCGTGAATATCGACCTGTCGGATTTGCGCGGTTACCACTATCACAGCGGTGTGATGTTCGCGGCCTATGTTGCCGGCCTGCCCAATTACGTGGCGCGTGGCGGCCGTTATGACAAGGTGGGCGAGGCCTTCGGCCGTGCGCGCCCGGCCACGGGTTTCTCGCTGGACCTGCGTGAAGTGGCGGCGCTGTCGCCCGTGGAAGTGCGCGCCCAGGCGATTTTTGCGCCCTGGGATGCGGATCCGGCACTCCGGGCCGCGATTTCCACGCTGCGTGCGGCCGGCGAGATCGTGATCCAGTCGCTGCCCGGCCATACCCACGAGCTCGATGAGTTCAACTGCGACCGGCAGTTGGTGCGCCAGGACGCCGGCTGGGCCGTGGTGCCGCGCTGACGCTTGGGCGCCGGGCGTGCCCAAAAATCGAGAATCGCCCGGCAACAAGAGTAGAATACGTTTTTAACCTATTGACCAAAGCAATATGTCCGCATCCGCAGTAGGCCAGGGACGCAATGTCGTCGTGATCGGCACCCAATGGGGTGACGAAGGCAAAGGAAAAATCGTCGATTGGCTTACCGACCAGGCAAAGGGCGTGGTGCGGTTCCAGGGTGGCCACAACGCTGGCCACACGCTGATCATCGGTGGCAAGAAGACCATTCTCCGTCTGATCCCGTCCGGGATCATGCGTGACGGCACGGTCTGCTACATCGGCAACGGTGTGGTGCTGTCGCCCGAAGCTTTGTTCCGTGAAATCGAAGAACTCGAAGGCGCCGGCCTGCAGGTGCAGAACCGCCTGCGCATTTCCGAGGCCGCCACGCTGATCCTGCCGTACCACGTTGCCATCGACAAGGCGCGCGAAGCCCGCCGTGGCGCCGCCAAGATCGGCACCACCGGCCGCGGCATCGGCCCGGCCTATGAAGACAAGGTGGCCCGCCGCGCGCTGCGCGTGCAGGACCTGTTCGATCCGCAGCAGTTCGCCGAACGCCTGCGCGAGAACCTGGACTACCACAACTTCATGCTGACCCAGTACCTGGGCGCCGAAGCCGTGGACTTCCAGCAGACCCTGGACGAAGCGCTGGCCTACGCGCCGCGCCTGGCGCCGATGGTGGCCGACGTGTCGGCCGAGCTGTACGCGGTCAATGCCGCCGGCGGCAACCTGATGTTCGAAGGCGCGCAAGGCACGCTGCTGGACGTGGACCACGGCACCTATCCGTTCGTGACCTCGAGCAACTGCGTGGCCGGTGCGGCCGCAGCGGGCGCCGGTGTCGGTCCGGGCCGCCTGAACTACATCCTGGGTATCACCAAGGCCTACTGCACGCGCGTGGGCGCGGGCCCGTTCCCGAGCGAGCTGTACGACAACGACAACCCGTCGCGCCAGGACCCGGTCGGCGTGCGCCTGGCCAACGTCGGCAAGGAATTCGGTTCGGTCACCGGCCGTCCGCGCCGCACCGGCTGGCTTGATGCCGCCGCGCTCAAGCGCTCGGTGCAGATCAACGGCGTGTCCGGCCTGTGCATGACCAAGCTGGACGTGCTCGATGGCCTGGAAACCATCAAACTGTGCGTGGGCTACGAGCTCGATGGCAAGACCGTCGACATCCTGCCGCGCGGCTCTGACGCCGTGGCGCGTTGCGTGCCGGTCTACGAGGAATTCCCCGGCTGGAACGAGTCGACCTTCGGCGTGAAGACGTGGGACGCGCTGCCCGAGCAGGCCCGCATCTACCTAAAGCGCGTGGAAGAAGTGGTCGGCATTCCGATCGACATGATCTCGACCGGCCCGGATCGCGACGAGACCATCCTGCTGCGTCATCCGTACAAGGCCTGACCCGGCAGTAGCACGCCACAAGGCAGCGGCGCCACGAGCGCTGCGGCCCGCCAGAAATAAATCGGCCCGCGCAAGCGGGCCGAGCCATATAGGTCAACCGACCCGACGATACAAAGCGTAAAAAGATGAACCTGCCAACGAACGATGACGAGAACCTGTGGGTCTCCTGGGATGAATACCATCGCCTGATCGCACGCCTGTCGCTGAACGTGCATGAGTCGGGCTGGAAGTTCGACAAGATCCTGTGCCTGGCGCGCGGCGGGCTGCGCGTCGGCGACCAGATGTCGCGCATCTTCGACGTGCCGCTGGCCATCCTGGCCACCAGCAGCTACCGCGAGGCCGCGGGCACGCAGCAGGGCAACCTGGACATCGCGCAGTACATCACCATGACCCGCGGCGAGCTGACGGGCAGGGTGCTGCTGGTCGACGACCTGGTGGATTCGGGCATCACGCTGGAGCGCGTGGGCCGCCACCTGAAGGAGCGCTATCCGGCCGTGACCGAGGTACGTTCGGCCGTGCTGTGGTACAAGGCGTGCTCGAAGGTCGAGCCGGACTACCATGTGACCTTCCTGCCGTCGAACCCCTGGATCCACCAGCCGTTCGAAGAGTACGACACGCTGCGCCCGCACAACCTGGCCGCCTGGCTCAAGCGCGGCAAGCGTGCCAGCCAGGACGACGGCGCGCAGGCCTGATGTGCTTGCGCCGGGGCCTGCCGCTACCGGTGGGCCCCGGCGGCCGGCTTAATAGCCGACCGTGAAACGCTGGCGCGAATGCGCCGGCTTTTCGATCTCATCGAGCATCGCGATGGCATAGTCTTCCATCGAGATCCAGCTCTTGCCTGCTGCGTCGCTCAGCAGGGTTTCCTCGCCAACACGGAACTTGCCAATGCGCTCGCCCGGCTCGAACAGTGCCGAGGGCGACAGGAAGGTCCATTTGATCTGCTGTTCGCCACGGAGCGCGTTGAGAAAGTCGCGGCCTGCGAGGGCCTCGGGCTTGTAGGCGTCGGGGAAATTCGGGGTGTCGACCAACTGCACCCCCGGCGCGACACAGAGGCTGCCGGCACCACCCACCACCAGCAGGCGCGGCACGCCGGCCTGGCGCACGGCCGAGGTCACCTGCTGCGCGTTCAGTTGCGCGAAGCGCGCGCTGCTGATGACCACGTCGTTGCCGGCCAGCGCCGCGGCCAGTGCGGCGCTGTCGGTTGCGTCGACGTCCCTGGTGGTCACGCCGTCGCGAGCGGGCAGTTTGCTGGCGTGGCGCGCAATGGCGGTCACCTGGTGGCCGCGGCGCAGGGCTTCGTCGGTGAGGCGCGTGCCAACGCGGCCGGTGGCGCCGATGATTGCGATCTTCATGGTCACTCCTTCTTTCGGTCAGGTTTGATATGAAACCATCGTGGTTACACATCGGGGCAAAAAAAATCAGCGCTTGCGGCGCTGGTTGCTGCCTTCGACATCGGCGAGCATGCTGGCGATGGTGATGCCGGCAAGGGTATCGTCCATGGCCGCCTGCGCACGGTCTGCGACCTTGCGCAGCGCACCGGTGATCTCGCGCCCGACCGGGCAGGCCGGATTGGGCGCGCTCTGGTGGAGCGTGATCAGCGCGGTGGTTTCCACTACGCGGAACACGTCGAGCAGCGTGATCGACGCGGCCGGTCGCGCCAGCGTGGCGCCGCCGGTGCTGCCCATGGTGGTCGCCACCAGCCCGGCTTCAGCCAGTTGGCCGACCAGCCGCCGGATCAGCGCCGGGTTGGTGCCCACGCTGCCGGCGATCAGCGACGACGGCACCGGCTCGGCCGAACTGGCGAGCAGGGTCAGGATGTGGACTGCCACGGCGAACCGGCTGCTTGTGCTCAACGCTTGTGCTCAGGATGTCAGGTGCAATGTGAAACCATGATAGTTACACATTGTCGGGCATGTCAAGCACGGGCAGGGTACAAAGTGGCAGGAGTACGGGGAGGGAAGGAGGTGATACGCCGATGTGGCAGCCAATGGCCGGTGGAATGCCGGAATCGCCACTGAAGCTGTTACACTCCTCGACATTGCCGTACCGTTGTGGTTCGGCTGCCGCGCGGGGTACGGTGCGCGGTTTCACGGACGGGAAAAAACCCGTACGCTCGCAGTTATGACATCGCGGCATGGCCGCCAAGCAAGGAGTGCAAGTTGCCGGATCTGATGCGCGAAACAGGCGTCAAAAACAAAAAACCCGCAGGGCTTGAAAGCGCTGCGGGTTTTCCGGTGATCTGGTGCCCAGGAGAGGACTCGAACCTCCACAGTGTTGCCACCGCTAGGACCTGAACCTAGTGCGTCTACCAATTCCGCCACCTGGGCAAGTGTCGAAACAACCGAAGCGCTCATTATAGAGGGCGCGAGAATTTTGTCAAATAGTTTCCAGAAAAAATTGAATCAGAACAACTATCCGATCCCCAGCCGGGAAGAAATCCTGGGCGTGTTGAGAACGTCGGGATCCCCCCAGTCGGCCGGCGATATTGCCAAGGCCCTCTCCGTCACGCGCAAAGAGCATGACGGTTTTCAGAAGCGCCTGGCGGCCATGGAGCGCGACGGCCAGATCGAGCTGAACCGCAAGGGCCGCTATGAACTGGCCCATCAGCCGAACTTCGTCACCGGCCGGGTGCAGGGCCACCGCGACGGCTTTGGCTTCCTGATCCGCGACGACGGCGAAGACGACATCTTCCTGCCCGAGCGCGAACTGCAGAAGGCCATGCACAACGACCGCGCGCAGGTGCGCGTGGTCGGCTACGACCGGCGCGGGCGCCCCGAAGGGCAGATCGTCGAGATCATCGAGCGCGCCAACCGTTTTGTCATCGGCCGTCTGCTCAGTGAAGGCGGCGTGCTGGTGGTGGCGCCTGAAGACAAGCGCATCAGCCAGGACATCCTGATCCCGCCCAAGGCGCAGGGCAAGGCACGGGTGGGGCAGGTGGTCAGCGTCGAGCTGATCGAATTCCCCGACCGCTACGTGCAGCCGGTGGGCCGCGTGGTGGAGGTGCTAGGGGACATCGACGATCCCGGCATGGAGATCGAGATCGCCGTGCGCAAGTACGGCGTGCCGCATGCGTTCGCGCCGGCCGCCGCCCAGGAAGCCGCCGCGCTGCCCGACGAGGTGCGCCAGGCCGACCTGGACCACCGCATCGACCTGCGCGACATCCCCCTGGTGACCATCGACGGCGAAGACGCACGCGACTTCGACGATGCGGTCTATTGCGAGCCGGTCAAGATCGGTCGCGCCAAGGGCTGGCGCCTGATCGTGGCGATCGCCGATGTGTCGCACTATGTGCGCCCCGGCACGCCGCTGGACGCGGATGCGCTGGACCGGGCCACCTCGGTCTACTTCCCGCGCCGCGTGATCCCGATGCTGCCGGAGAAGCTGTCCAATGGGCTGTGCTCGCTCAATCCGCTCGTGGACCGGCTGTGCATGGTGTGCGATGCCGTGATCACCGCCAAGGGCGAACTCAAGGGCTATCAGTTCTACCCGGCCGTGATGCATTCGGCCGCGCGCCTGACCTACAACGAGGTCTGGTCGGTGCTGTCCAACACCAAGGGCCCCGAGGCGCACAAGCGCAGCGAGCTGGTGCCGCACCTACAGAACCTGTATGAGCTGTTCCAGGTCCTGCTCAAGGCACGGCGCGCGCGCGGCGCGATCGACTTCGACACCACCGAGACTTATATCGTCTGCAACGCGCAGGGCAAGATCGAGCAGATCCTGCCGCGCACGCGCAACGACGCGCACCGGCTGATCGAAGAGTGCATGCTGACCGCCAACGTATGCGCGGCCGACTTCCTCGAACGCTTCAAGCACCCGGCGCTGTACCGCATCCACGCGGGCCCCAGCGAAGAGAAGCTGAAGAACCTGCGCGACTTCCTGCGCACCGCCGGCCTGTCGCTGGGCGGCGGCGACAAGCCGCAGGCATCGGACTACGCCGAGGTGATGGACAAGATCAAGTCCCGTCCCGACGCGCCGATGCTGCAGACCATGCTGCTGCGCTCGATGCAGCAGGCGGTCTACAGCCCGGACAATATCGGCCACTTCGGCCTGGCGTACGAGGCCTACGCGCACTTCACCAGCCCGATCCGCCGCTACCCCGACCTGCTGGTGCACCGCGCGATCAAGGCGGTGCTGGCGCATACCAAGTACCAGCCGGCGTTTGCGCACGGGACCGAGCTGAATACCGCGATCTCGCCCAAGGCGCGCCGGCTGCAGGCCAAGGACGCCGAGCAGAAGGCAGAACTGACCGCGGCGCGCGCCAAGCGCAACGAGGCCATCTGGGACGAGCTCGGCCTGCACTGCTCGGCCAATGAGCGCCGCGCGGACGAGGCTTCGCGCGATGTCGAGGCCTGGCTCAAGTGCTACTTCATGCGCGACAAGCTGGGCAGCGACTACGCGGGCACCATCAGCGCCGTGACCTCGTTCGGCATCTTCGTGCAGCTCGACGAGCTGTATGTGGAAGGCCTGGTCCACGTGACCGAGCTGGGCAGCGACTACTTCCAGTACGACGAGGCCCGCAACGAGCTGCGCGGCGAGCGCACCGGCATCCGCTACCGCCTGACCGACCGCGTGCGCGTGCAGGTCTCGCGCGTGGACCTGGATGCGCGCAAGATCGACTTCCGCCTGGTGCAGGAGCCGTCGGCGAAAACCCTGCGCGCCCGCGCGGGGGGCACCGAGACCCAGCCGCGCGTGCCTGCCGCCCATGCGGTGCCGGCACGCAAGAAGGGCCGCCAGCTGGCGGCGCTGCTGGGCGGCTCGTCCAAGCCGGAAGAGTCATTCGACGAGACGCTGGACCGTGTGATCGAGGAGCAGCCGGTGTTCGAGGCGGTGATCACGCCGCTCAGGCCGCATGTGAAGACCGGCGGCAAGCCGGCCAAGCACGCGGCCAAGCCCAAGCCCTCGCACCTGGAGAAGCCGCGCAAGCCGGCCTCCAAGTCGCACCAGGCCAAGCCGGCGGGCAAGACGCCGGCCAAGAGCCCGCGCACCCCGCGCAAGCGCTGAAGCCCGCGGCGGCCGCCATGCCGCCGCCTCTCGCCGCCCGGCTGGCTGCCGGGGGCGAGAGGGCGAGTACAATCGCGCCATGGCTAAAAACAAACTCCTGATCGGCTTTCACGCCGTCACCGCACGCCTGCGCCAAGATGCCAAGGGCGTGACCGATGTCTATATCGAATCCGCCCGCCGCGACCGGCGCATGCAGGACTTCGTGCGCCTGGCCGAAAGCCTGGGCGTGCGCCTGCACCCGGTCGATGCCGAGCGCCTGCGCGGCATGGCCGGCACCGACCGCCACCAGGGCGTGGTGGCACGTGCCGAAGACGTGGCACTGGCGCTGAACCTGGATGAACTGCTCGACGGCATCGAAGGCACGCCGCTGCTGCTGGTGCTGGACGGCGTCACCGACCCCCACAACCTGGGCGCCTGCCTGCGCGTGGCCGACGGCGCCGGCGCGCATGCCGTGATCGCCCCCAAGGACCGCAGCGTCGGCCTCAATGCCACCGTGGCCAAGGTCGCCAGCGGCGCCGCCGAGACCGTGCCCTATATCACCGTCACCAACCTGGCCCGCACCCTGCGTGAACTGCAGGAACGCGGCATCTGGGTCATCGGCACCGCCGACGGCACCGAAAAATCGCTGTATGACATCGACTTCAAGGGCCCGACCGCGATCGTGATGGGCGCCGAAGGCGAGGGCATGCGTCGCCTCACGCGCGAAACCTGCGACGAGCTGGTCGGCATCCCGATGGCGGGTGGCGTGGAAAGCCTGAATGTCTCGGTCGCCAGCGGTGTATGCCTATACGAAGCCGTGCGCCAGCGGCGCCTGCCGCGATAAGTCCATGGCCGCTGATTCCGGTCTCCTTGAAATGCCGGGGCTTGAGGAAGCACGCCGGCTGATCGCGGCCGCCGGCAATATCTTCGTGCTGACCGGCGCCGGCATTTCCGCCGAATCCGGCGTGCCGACCTTCCGCGACGCGATGACCGGGCTGTGGGAACAGTTCGACCCGGAAGAGCTGGCCAGCGAGGACGCCTACCGCCGCCAGCCCGCTCTGGTCTGGGAGTGGTACGTGCACCGGCGCGAGCTGGTCGCAGCCGTGCATCCCAACCCGGCGCACCATGCGCTGGTCGCGCTGGCTGCGCAGAAACCTTTCACGCTGGTCACGCAGAACGTTGACGGCCTGCACCAGCGCGCCGGCAGCGCGGGCGTGATCGAACTGCACGGGAACCTGTTCGCCAACAAATGGCTGGACGGGTGCGGACGCTGCAACGAGGCGACCGCGCTGCCGGGCATGCCGCCGCGCTGTAACCTGTGCGGCGCGCTGATGCGTCCGGGCGTGGTGTGGTTCGGCGAGGACCTGCCGCGCGTGGCGCGCTACCGCGCCGAGCATGCGGCGCAACACTGCGACCTGTGCCTGGTGGTCGGCACCTCGGGGCTGGTCTATCCGGCGGCGGGGTTGCCGGGCCTGGCGCGCGAGCATGGCGCGCCGGTGATCGTGGTCAATCTGCAGCCATCGGCGCTGGACCAGACCGCGGATATCGTGCTGTCCGCCGCGGCGGGTGCGTGCCTGCCGCTGCTGTGGCCGCAGCTGGCGCCATCGGCCGGCTGAGCCTCGGGCCCGGGCGTTGCCGCCCGGGCCTGTCTTGCGCTGAACTGGCGCTTATTTTGCAATCCCGCCGATCAGCTTCTCCAGCTTGACCGCATCCGCCGCAAACAGGCGGATGCCTTCGGCCAGCTTTTCCGTCGCCATCGCATCCTCATTCAACTGCCAGCGGAAGGACGCCTCGTCGGCCGCGATGCGGGCGATATTGGCGGCCTGGGCCTGGTCCACCGACAGCTTGTGCGTCACCGGACCCTGGCCGGCGGCCAGCTGCTCGAGCAGCTCGGGGCTGATGGTCAGCAGGTCGCAGCCGGCCAGCGACAGGATCTGCGCGGTGCTGCGGAAGCTGGCGCCCATCACCTCGGTCGGGTAGCCGAACTTCTTGTAGTAGTCGTAGATCTGGCGCACCGAGCGCACGCCGGGGTCGTTGTCGCCGCCGTTGGCGGCCGCGTCCCATTGCTCGCCGGCCTGCTTCTTGTACCAGTCGAAGATGCGGCCGACGAAGGGCGAGATCAGCTGCGCGCCGGCCTCGGCGCACGCCACCGCCTGCACCAGCGAGAACAGCAGCGTCATGTTGCAGCGGATGCCGTCGCGCTGCAGGATCTCGGCCGCGCGGATGCCTTCCCAGGTGGAGGCGATCTTGATCAGCACGCGCTCGCGCGCGATGCCGCGCTGCTCGTACAGCTGGATCAGGTGGCGCGCCTTGGCCACGCTGGCCTCGGTGTCGAAGGACAGGCGCGCATCGACTTCGGTCGACACGCGGCCCGGCACGATCGCCAGGATCTCGCAGCCGAAGGCGATCAGCACGGCGTCCATCACCGCATCGACGCCGCCGTTGCCGTGGTGGTCACGCACGGCCTGCTCCAGCAGGTGGCGGTATTCGGGTTTCTGCACCGCCTTCAGGATCAGCGACGGATTGGTGGTCGCGTCCTGCGGGGTGTACTGCTTCATCAGCTGGAAGTCGCCGGTATCGGCCACCACCGTGGTGAACTGCCTGAGTTGTTCGAGCTGGTTCATGGTCGCTAGTTGGTCTGCTTGAGCGTCTGCAAAATCATTCGCGGGCATCAGGGGGGGCGCAGGTCGCACACGGGTCGCGCACCCGCCACCCCGGCCTGATCCATTGTACCGTCGCCCGCGTGACCTGCCGCCGCAATCCGCTACACTACGCGTTTCCCCCAACGCAATCTGGCTGTTGTCATGACTCAGGATGAACTCAAGGCGCTGGTCGCGCAAGCTGCCGCCGACTACGTGAAGCAGGAAGTGCCCGAAGGAGCAGTGCTCGGCGTGGGCACTGGCTCCACCGCCAATCTCTTCATTGACGCCGTGGCGGCATTCAAGGAGCGCTTCGCCGGTGCGGTGTCGAGCTCCGAGGCGTCCACGCGCCGCCTGCAGCAGCACGGCTTCAAGGTGCTGGACCTGAACGAGGTCGACGAGATCCCGGTGTATGTCGACGGCGCCGACGAGATCGACGCCAGCGGCGCCATGATCAAGGGCGGCGGCGGGGCGCTCACGCGCGAGAAGATCGTGGCCTCGGTCGCGAAGCGCTTTGTTTGCATCGCCGACGGCAGCAAGCTGGTCCAGACCATGGGCACCTTCCCGCTGCCGGTCGAGGTGATCCCGATGGCACGTGCCGCGGTGGCGCGCAAGCTGCAGGCCCTGGGTGGCCAGCCGCGCCTGCGCATGACCAAGGAAGGCGGCATCTACAAGACCGACAACGGCAATGTGATCCTGGACGTGGTCGGCCTGAAGATCGAAGACCCGCGCGGCCTGGAGCAGGCCGTCAACCAGGTGCCGGGCGTGGTCACGGTGGGCCTGTTCGCGCTGCGCGGCGCGGATGTGCTGCTGCTGGGCACCGGCGACGGCGTGCAGCGCACGGACTACTGAGCAAAGTCGTCCGCTACCAAGCAAAAGGGGTGCCTGAGGCACCCCTTTTGTCATTGGCCGGTCCGGTTCAGGACTGCGGCGGCACGTAGCCCTGGGCCTGGTCGGCGCCTTCGCCGAAGAAGTACTTCTCGGTCTGCTTGAGCAGGTACTGGCGCGCGCGCGCATCGGCCATGTTCAGGCGGTTTTCGTTGATCAGCATGGTCTGGTGCTTGAGCCAGCCAGCCCAGGCTTCCTTCGACACGCTTTGCCAGATCTTCTTGCCCAGTTCGCCGGGCAGCGGCGGGAAGTCGAGGCCTTCGGCTTCCTTGTTCAGCTTGATGCATTGGACCATGCGGGCCATGGGGACTCCTTGGTTTGTTTGTCAGGTGCTGAGGCGCTGGCGCTATTGTAGCCAAGCGGGGCCGCCAGCCGCGGCGCGGCGGCAATTGCCCCTACGGCGTCACAGTTTTTTCATCAGCACCATGGACTTGCGCTGCCAGTTGTAGAGCTTGCGCTTGTCCTCGGGCAGGTCGTCGACGTTGGCGTGGACGAAACCGCGCTTCAGGAACCAGTGTTCGGTGCGGGTGGTGAGCACGAACAGCTTCTCCAGGCCGAGCGCGCGGGCGCGGCGCTCGATGCGCTTGAGCAGGCGCTCGCCGTCGCCGGTGCCCTGGGCTTCCTGCGACACCGTCAGGCAGGCCATCTCGCCCATGTTCTCGCGCGGGTAGTCGTAGAGCGCCGCGCAGCCGAACAGCACGCCGTCGTGCTCGATCACCGAGAAGTTGGAGATATCGCGCTCGATCAGGTGGCGTCCGCGCGGCACCAGCGTGCCGTCCTGCTCCAGCGGGGCGATCAGCTGGACGATGCCGCCGACGTCATCGAGCGTGGCTTCGCGCAGGCTTTCCAGGTCGGTGTCGGACAGCATGGTGCCGACGCCGTCGTGCAGGAACAGTTCCAGCAGCACCGCGCCGTCGAGCGAATAGGGGATCAGGTGTGCACGCGGCACGCCGCCCTTGAGCGCCTTGACCAGGTGCTGCAGGTAGTTGGCCACGTCCGGCGGCAGGTGCTTGTTCTGCAGGCGCTCGACCGCGGTGCGCAGCGACATTTCCTGCATCATCTTGCCGACCGGGTCGGGCACGCCCGGCACTTCGGTGATGAAGATCAGCTTGTCGGCCTTGAGCGCGGTGGCGGTGGCGCTGGCCACGTCTTCCATCGACAGGTTGAAGGCCTGGCCGGTGGGCGAGAAGCCCAGCGGCGACAGCAGCACCACCTTGCCGTGCGACAGCGACATGCGCACGGACTCGGCGTCGATCTTGCGCACCAGGCCGGTGTGCTGGTAGTCGGTGCCGTTGACGATGCCGACCGGGCGGGCAGTCACAAAGTTGCCGGAGATCACCGACAGCTGGGCGCCGGCCATCGGCGTATTGGGCAGGCCCTGGCTGAAGGCGGCCTCGATGTCCAGGCGCAGCTCGCCGGCGGCCTCCTTGGCACATTCGAGCGCGGCGTTGTCGGTGACGCGCACGCCATCGACGAACTGTGACTCGACATGGCGCAGCGCCAGCTGTTCTTCCACCTGCGGGCGCGAGCCGTGCACCAGCACGATCTGCATGCCCATGGCGTGCAGCAGCGCGACATCGTTGACCAGCGCATTGAGCACGCCCGACTTGACCAGTTCGCCGGCGAAGGCGATCACAAAGGTCTTGCCGCGGAAGGCATGGATATACGGCGCCACCATGCGCAGCCAGTCGACGAACTGCTGGTGGTCGGGGCCGCTGCGCTCGGGGTCGGCCGCCGTGGGCGCCGGGACGGCGGGCACGGGGGAGGTCGGGGCAGGCGCGGGGAATTCAGCCGCAGGCGGCTCCGCCGGCACGGGGGCGGCGGGTGAGGAGGCAGGCGCCGTCTGCGGCGCGTCGGTTCTGGCGTTCATCCCGCGGATTATAATCCCGGCCAATGTCAGAACAACGCCCCGTCAAGCCTAAACCACCCGCCGCGCCGAGCCAGCGCGCCGGTGCCGGTCAGTCCGCCTCCCCAACCCAGTCCCGGCCGGCCCCAGGCCCGGTCAGGAAGTCGGACGTCCGTCCGCAGCCAGCCGCTGCCCGGCCGGCCGGTGAGGCCGGGCAGCGCCCGCCACGCGGTCCCCGCGAGCCGCGGCCGCCGCGTGCGCCAAGGCCGGTCAACCCGCTGCCGCCCATCACCTTCCCGGAGGCCCTGCCGGTCTCCGGCCGTCGCGACGAGATCGCCGCGGCGCTGCTGGCCAACCAGGTGGTGATCGTCTCGGGCGAGACCGGCTCGGGCAAGACCACCCAGCTGCCCAAGATCTGCCTGTCGATCGGGCGCGGCCCGGGGCGCGAGGGTGGGGGGCTGATCGGCCACACCCAGCCGCGGCGCATCGCCGCGACCTCGACCGCCAAGCGCATCGCGCAGGAAATCGGCACGCCGCTGGGCGAGCACGTGGGCTACCAGGTGCGTTTCAATGACACCATGTCGTCGGGGGCGTCGGTCAAGCTGATGACCGACGGCATCCTGCTGGCCGAGACCCAGAACGATCCGCTGCTGCGCGCCTATGACACGCTGATCATCGATGAGGCGCACGAGCGCAGCCTGAACATCGACTTCCTGATCGGCTACCTGCGCCAGATCCTGCCAAAGCGCCCGGACCTGAAGGTGATCATCACCTCGGCCACCATCGATGCCCAGCGCTTTGCCCAGCATTTCGCCGCGGGCGACAAGCCGGCGCCGGTGATCGAGGTCAGCGGCCGCTTGTACCCGGTGGAAGTGCGCTACCGTCCGATCACCGAGGACGTGCCCGCCGGCGCGCCGCGCAGCCCGCAGGCACGCGAGCGCGACCTGTACGATGGCATTGTCGAGGCCGTCGACGAGCTGTGCCGCGTCGGCCCCGGCGATGTGCTGGTCTTCCTGCCCGGCGAGCGCGAGATCCGCGAAGCCGCCGAGGCGCTGCGCAAGCACCACCCGCCGCATACCGAGATCCTGCCGCTGTTTGCGCGGCTGTCGGTGCAGGAGCAGGAGCGGGTGTTCAAGCCGTCCAACGCACGGCGCATCGTGCTGGCGACCAACGTCGCCGAAACCTCGCTGACGGTGCCGGGCATCCGCTACGTGGTCGATACCGGGCTGGCGCGGGTCAAGCGCTACTCGTACCGCAACAAGGTCGAGCAACTGCAGGTCGAGTCGATCTCGCAGGCCGCTGCCAACCAGCGCGCCGGCCGTTGCGGTCGGGTTGCCAACGGCGTGTGCATCCGGCTGTATGAGGAGTCCGATTTCACCGGCCGTCCGCGCTTTACCGACCCCGAGATCCTGCGCTCGTCGCTGGCCGCGGTGATCCTGCGCATGAAGGCGCTGCGGCTGACCGAGATCGAGTCGTTCCCGTTTATCGAGCCGCCGCTGGGCCGCGCCGTCGCGGACGGCTACCAGCTGCTGCAGGAACTGGGCGCGGTCGACGACGCCAACCAGCTTACCGGCACCGGGCGCCAGCTGGCCAAGCTGCCGCTGGACCCGCGCGTGGCGCGCATGATCCTGGCCGCGCGCGAGCACCAGTGCCTGCGCGAGGTGCTGGTCATCGCCAGCGCGCTGTCGGTGCAGGACCCGCGCGACCGCCCGCAGGAGGCGCAGGAAGCCGCCGATCAGGCGCATCGCAAGTTCATGGACGAGAAGTCCGAGTTCCTGGGCTGGGTCAGGCTGTGGAAGTGGTTCGAGGATGCGGTCGCGCACAAGAAGTCCAACCGCCAGCTGCAGGACCAGTGCCGCGCCCACTTCCTGTCGCACCTGCGGCTGCGCGAGTGGCGCGACGTGCATTCGCAGCTGCTGACCACGGTGACCGAGCAGGGCTGGCGCTTGAATGACAGCGAGCCCACCTATGAGCAGGTGCACAAGGCGCTGCTGACTGGCCTGCTGGGCAATGTCGGCTGCCGCATCGAGGATGGCGACGGCAAGGGCCGCGAATACCTGGGCGCGCGCGGCATCAAGTTCCACCTGTGGCCGGGCTCGCTGATCGCGCGCAAGGTCGGGCGCTGGATTGTCGCGGCCGAGCTGGTCGAGACCAGCCGGCTGTTCGCGCGCACGCTGGCGCGCATCGAGCCGGAATGGCTGGAACAGGTGGGCCGCCACCTGCTCAAGGTCAGCTGGAGCGATCCGCACTGGGAAAAGAAGGCGGGCCAGGTACTGGCGCTGGAACGCGCCACGCTGTACGGGCTGGTGGTCTACCAGCACCGCCGCGTGCATTACGGCCCGATGAACCCGCAGGAAGCGCGCGAGATCTTTATCCGCCGCGCGCTTGTCGAGGGCGAGTTCGATACGCGCCTGCCGTTCTATGCGCACAACCAGCGCCTGGTGCGCGAGATCGAGAACCTGGAGCACAAGTCGCGCCGCCAGGACGTGCTGGTCGACGACGAACTGATCTACGCCTTCTACGATCGCGCGATTCCCGCCGACATCTGCCAGCAGGCCACCTTCGAGCAGTGGTACCAGGCCGAGAGCGTCAGGGACCGCAAGCTGCTGTACCTGAACCGCGACGAGCTGATGCGGCACGAGGCGGCCGGCATCACCACCGACCTGTTCCCCAAGACCATGAACGTGGCCGGGGTGGGCATGGGGCTGACCTACCACTTCGAGCCAGGCAGCCACCGCGACGGCGTGACCCTGACCGTGCCGCTGTACGCACTCAACCAGGTGCGCCAGGAGCGCGCCGACTGGCTGGTGCCGGGCATGATCAGGGAGAAGGTGCACCTGCTGCTCAAGTCGCTGCCGCAGAAGCTGCGCCGCCACTGTGTACCGCTGCCGGAGTATGCCGCGGGCTTTGTCGCGCGCCAGCCGCTTGGCGAGGGCGAGCTGCTGGATGTGCTGATTGCCGATATCCGCGAGCAGACCGGCACCATGGTCAAGCGGGCCGACTTCAAGCTGGAAACGCTGCCCGCGCACCATACGATGAACTTCAAGGTGGTCGACGAGCACGGCCGCCAGCTTGAGATGGGCCGCAACCTGGCCCAGTTGCGCGCCGAGCTGGGCGGGCAGGCGCAGCAGTCGTTCCAGCGGGTGGCCGCGCAAGCCGCGGCACAGGCGGCAACCCTGGCCCCGGAGCAGGCGGCGCCGCTGGCCGCGGCCGAGCCCGGCAAGTACGAGGGCCTGACCGGGTGGACCTTCGGTGAGCTGCCCGAGCTGCTGGAGATCCGCAAGGGCAGCCAGACCCTGTTCGGCTACCCCGCGCTGGTCGACCGCGGCACGCACTGCGACGTGGAAGTCTTCGACGACCCGCAGGAAGCCGCCCGCGTCCACCACCTGGGGCTGCGCCGGCTGTTTGCGCTGCAGCTGCGCGAGCAGGTCAAGTTCATCGAGAAGAACATCCCGGGCCTGCAGCAGATGGCGATGCAGTACATGACGCTGGGCACGCAGGAGATGCTGCGCGAGCAGATCGTGATGCTGGCGCTGGAGCGTGCCTGCATGCAGGCGCCGCTGCCGCGCAACGAGGCCGAGTTCAATGCGCGCAAGGACGAGGGCCGCACCCGGCTGTCGCTGCTGGCGCAGGAGATCGCGCGGCTGGTGGGGACCATCCTGGCCGAGTACGCCGGGCTGCCGCGCAAGCTGCTGCAGGCCAAGCCGTTCGCCGGGCCCCATGCGGACATGGAAGCGCAGCTCGGGCGGCTGATGGGCAAGCGCTTTGTCGACGAGACCCCGTACACGCAGCTGGTCCATTTCCCGCGCTACCTGAAGGGCATCGCCATGCGGGTGGACAAGCTCAAGGGCGACCCGGCGCGCGACACGCAGCGCACGCAGGAGATGGCGCCGCTGGTGCAGCAGTGGCAGCGGGCCGAAAAGCAGCTGCGCACCCAGGGCCGCGGCGGCGAGGACGCGCGGCTGGAGGAATTCCGCTGGATGCTGGAGGAGCTGCGCATCGCGCTGTTCGCCCAGGAGCTGCGTACACCGGTGCCGATGTCGGTCAAGCGGCTGCAGAAAGTGTGGGAATCGATGCAGCGCTGAGCGCCGGCGCGGGGCGGAATGCCGGGGCGAACCGCAAATGGTCGCTCCGGCGCAACAATCTGCCAAAATCTTGATGGGCATCAGTCGGGCTGTCAGCGGATTCTCATGCTCAACCGTTAGAATCGCCGGTTCAGTCTTCTTCTGGCGGGTTTTATGTTTGCGCTGCAGTTCGCATTGCGTCGTGTTGTAGCTGGTGGTTTCACGGTGGGCGCCCTGGCGCTGGGCCTGCTGGCCGCACCGGCATCGGCGGAAGTGGTGGTGATTCTGAATTCGGGTGATGCAACCGTCACGCTGATCGACAAGGATACCCAGAAGGTGCTGGAGACCTTCCCGATCGGCAAGGAACCGCACCACCTGATCGCCACGCCAGACGACAAGTCGCTGATCATTGCCAACGCGGTCGGCAATGACCTGGTGTTCCTGGACCCGGTCTCGGGCAAGGTCCAGCAGCGCGTGCCCAATGTCGACGACCCGTACCAGATCGGCTTCTCGCCGGATCAGAAGTGGTTTGTCGCCACCGGCAACCGGCTCGACCGTGTCGACCTCTACCGCTGGGACGGCAAGGCGCTGAAGCTGGCCAAGCAGTTCCCGCTGGCCAAGACCCCGAGCCATATCGCCTTTACCGCCGACAGCCGCATCGCCTTCATCACGCTGCAGGACTCCAATGAGGTGGTAGCCATCGACCTGGTCACGCAGAACGTGATGTGGCGCATGGAAACCGGCTCGGCGCCGGCGGGCATCTGGGTCACGCCGGACCAGAAATACCTGCTGGTCGGCATGACCGGGGCCGACTACGTGGCCGTGATCGACTGGCGCACGCGCACGGTGGTCAAGCAGATCCAGACCGGCAAGGGCGCGCACAACTTCCGCGCGGTCGGCGACAAGCGCCATCTGTTCCTCAGCAACCGGGTCACCGGCAGCATCAGCATCATCGACCAGCAGACGCTGACCAAGGTCGGCGATATCACCGGCCTGCCGCCGGGCCCGGACGACATGGAGCTGACCGCCGACGGCAAGACGCTGTGGGTAACCTTCCGCTGGGCGCGCTCGGTCGGCCTGGTCGACGTGGCCAGCCGCAAGCTGGTCAAGACCGTGCGCGTCGGGCGCTCGCCGCACGGCATCTATTTCCGCACGCGCGCGCCGCTGTATTGACCAGGCAGGGCAGGGACCATGGACGACACCAGGGCATCGCGATCCGGACGGCTGGGCAAGCTGCTGGCCGCGCTGGCGCTTGCCTGCGGCCTGCCGTCCGCGCTGCAGGCGGCTGATGCCGCCCAGCCTGCCGCCAAGGCGTGCCCGGCCGGCACGCTCTACCTGACCTTCGACACCGGCAGCATGAGCCAGGCGCAGCTGATCGCCGACACGCTGCGCCGCCACCATATCCGCGCCACCTTCTTCCTGGCCAATGAGCCGACCGTGCGCCAGGACAGCTCGCTGGACCCAGCCTGGGCGCCATACTGGAAGACGCTGGTGGCCGACGGCCACGCCTTCGGCACGCATACCTTCGACCATGTCTACCTGCGCAGCGTGCGCGCCGGCCATGTGACCATGCGGCCGCAGTTCGGCGCGCAGGCGGGCAAGGACATGGCCATGGACGCGGTCGGCTTCTGCCAGGAGCTGCGGCGCAGCGCCGACGCTTTCCATGCCATGACCGGCGCCGCCATGGTGCCGCTGTGGCGCGCCCCGGGCGGGCGCACCGCACCGCAGACGGTGCAATGGGCCGAGCAGTGCGGCTTCCGCCACGTCGGCTGGGCGCCGGCGGGGTTCCTGGGCGATGAGCTGTCGTCCGACCGCTATCCCAACGCGGCGCTGCTGGAGCGCGCGCTGGCCAACCTGCGCGACGGCGATATCACCATGGCGCACCTGGGCATCTGGTCGCGCAAGGATCCGTGGGCGCCTGGCGTGCTGGAGCCGCTGCTCGCCGGTCTTGAGCGCAAGGGATTCTGTTTCGCGACGCTGCGCGAGCACCCGGCCTACCGCGACTGGATCGCCATGCCGCAGGCGGTGGGACAAAAGGAGGGCAGGCGGTAATGTGGGAGACGCTGAACGGCTGGATCGGCCAGGTTGAGGGCACGCTGTTCCAGGACGTGGTGCTGCCCGTGGTCTACGACCTCGGGTTTGGCCGCTATGCCGAGGAAGCCTTCACCGGCACCGAATGGCTGCTGGTGGGCCTGGTGCAGATCGTGGTGATGGCATTGATCCTGGGGCCGCTGGAGAAATGGCGCCCGGTCGAGCCGGTATCCGACCGCGCCGCCATCCGCACCGATATCTTCTACACGGTGATCCACCGGCTCGGGCTGTTCCGGCTGGCCATGTTCTTCCTGCTGGCGCCGCTGACCGACGCCCTGGAAGGCGACCTGCGGCTGATGGGCTGGCACCGCATCAATGTGGAAGACTGGTGGCCGGGCGTGACCTCGGTGCCGCTGGTCAGCTTCTTTGTCTACCTGCTGCTGTTCGACATCCTCGACTACTGGTACCACCGGCTGTCGCATTCGTTCCGCTGGTGGTGGCACCTGCATGCGGTGCACCACAGCCAGCGCCAGATGACGCTGTGGAGCGACAACCGCAACCACCTGCTGGACGACATGCTGCGCGATCTGGTGTTCGCGCTGGTGGCGCTGGGCGTGGGCGTGGAGCCGTCGCAGTACGTGCTGCTGGTGGCGTTGTCGCAGCTGCTGCAGAGCCTGCAGCATGCCAATGTGCGGCTGAACTTCGGCGCCATCGGCGAGCGGCTGCTGATCTCGCCGCGCTTTCACCGCACCCACCACGCCGTGGGCATCGGCCATGAGGCCGAAGGCGCACCGTCCAGGCTGGGCGGCTGCAACTACGGCGTGATCTTCCCGTGGTGGGACATGCTGTTCGGCACCGCGGTCTTCACCGAGACCTACCATCCGACCGGCATCCGCGACCAGCTGCCGCCGCCGCTGGGCAAGGGCCACGACTACGGTGCGGGCTTCCTGGCGCATCAGTGGTACGGCATCAAGCGGCTGCTGCGGCTGCGCTGAACCAGCGGGTCTGGAGGCAGTCCGCCGCGGCGGCAAGTGGCGTATGCTAGTGTTTCGGGTTGCCGCCGGTCCGGCCCAGTCGGACTTCTGCCGCGCCCGGCGCCTTTCCTCCTGTTTGCCTTCGACTGCATGAACGATATCTTCCGCTCGTTTGGCCGCGCGCTGGTCAGCCAGCTGCATCCCCGCATGCTGATGCTGACCGTGCTGCCTTTCGTCCTGGCCACGCTGCTGTGGGGCGGCCTGCTCTGGTGGGGCTGGGACCCCATCATGGGCGCCACGCGCAGCTTCCTGGAAACCTCCATCCTGACCAGCTGGATCTACAGCGCGCTCGACTGGTTCGGCCTGCAATCGATGCGCGCCATCGTGGCGCCGCTGTTCGTGGCGGCGTTGGCGATCCCGCTGGTGATTGCCTCGATGCTGATGTTTATCGGCGTGTTCTCGGTGCCGGCGGTGGTGCGCCACCTGGAGCGCAGCTACCCGGACCTGGCCAAGGCCCATGGCGGCAGCATCCTGGGCAGCGTGTTCCAGTCGCTGGGCAGCACGCTGGTGTTCCTGGTGCTGGTGCTGGTGACGCTGCCGCTGTGGCTGATCCCGCCGTTCTTTGCGCTGATCCCGCCGGTGCTGTGGGGCTGGCTGACCTACCGCGTGATGACGTATGACGCGCTCGCCGACCACGCCAGCGCCGAAGAGCGCAAGACGCTGGTGCGGCGTCATCGCACGCCGCTGCTGGTGATCGGGGTGGCGGTCGGGCTGCTGGGCTCGGCGCCGACGCTGCTGTGGGTGTCGTCGGCGGCAGTGATCTTCCTGTTCCCGTTCGTGCTGGCCGGCACGCTGTGGCTCTATGTGCTGATCTTTATCTTCTCGGCGCTGTGGTTCGGCCACTTCTGCCTGCGCGCGCTGGCGCAGCTGCGGGCCGAGCGCGCGGCGGTGCCGGCCCAGCCGCCGGCGCCTCAGCCGGGCAAGCCGGCGCCTGACGGCGACGTCATCGACCTGGCGCCGACCGACGTACGCCGCATCGAAAATTCCTGAAGCGAGGGCAATATGGGTTTTGGCCTGATCGTCATTGGCGACGAGATCCTGTCGGGGCGGCGTGAAGACAAGCATCTGCGCCGCACCATCGAACTGCTGGGCGCGCGCGGCCTGGCGCTGGACTGGGCCGAATACGTCGGCGACGACCGCGCCCGCATCACCGCCACGCTGCGGCGCACGCTGGCCGGCCCGGACGTGGTGTTCTGCACCGGCGGCATCGGCGCCACGCCGGACGATCACACCCGCCAGTGCGTGGCCGCGGCGCTGGGCGTGCCGCTGGTGCTGCATCCCGAGGCGCGCGAGCTGATCGCGCTGCGCATTGCCGAGACCGCCGGCGGAGACCCGGTCAAGGCCGACCTGAACCTGCCGGAAAACCAGCACCGCTTCAAGATGGGCGAGTTCCCCGAGGGCGCGCGCATCATCCCCAACAGCTACAACCGCATCCCGGGCTTTTCGGTCGGTCACCACCACTTCATGCCGGGATTTCCGGTGATGGCATGGCCTATGATGGAATGGGTGCTGGACCACGACTATGCGCACCTGTTCCACCAGGTGCAGCAGCAGGAGCGGGCCTTCTACGTGTTCGAAGCGCCGGAGTCCACGCTGACGCCGCTGATGGAGAAGGTCGAAGCGGCGCATCCGGGCATCCGCGTGTTCAGCCTGCCGTCGGTCGGCGACGTGCAGCGCGGCGACCGCTTCGCGCGCCGCCATATCGACCTGGGGGTCAAGGGCCCGGCCGATCTGCTGGCGCCGGCCTATGCGATGCTGCTCGAAGGCGTGCAGGCGATGGGGTTCGAGACCGTGGAGCAGCCGCCGCGCGAAGCGGCGCAGGCTTAAGGCGCCACGGGTCGCAAAAAGAAGAAGGGGCAGCCTTGGCTGCCCCTTCTCTCATTCTGGCCCGACCGCGATCAGGCGCCGTGCCACGGCAGTCCGCGCACGCACCAGCCTTCAACAGTCTTGCGGTGGTGGTGGTCATCGCGGTTGCCCTCGAAGCCTTCCAGCACATCCATGGCGAAGTGGTAGCCGGCTTCAGTGGCCACGCGCGCGGCGTGCTTGGAGCGCGCCGCGCTGCGGCACAGGAACAGCACCGGCACGTCGGCCGGCACGCGTGCCCTCAGCTCTTCGACAAAGCGGGCATTCTGCGCGCCGCCCGGATAGGACATCCATTCGACGTGGGCGAACTGCGCGTCGGGCACGTCTACGCCACCGACCCAATCCAGCTCGGCCTGGGTGCGCACGTCGACCAGCACGGCGGAAGGATCGTTCTGCAGCAGCGCAAAGGCTTCCTGCGGCGACAGCGCGCCGAAATACGGGAGCTGGTTCTGTTGCTGGCGCTGGCGGGCGGCCTGGAGGAGATCGTCTCGGGTGGTCATCTGCGTGACAAATTTGAGGAATGAAATGGAGGCGGCAAGACCGCAACACACTATTCTATAGCGCCGGGCCGGTTCGAAACCTGATTGCCGGCTGTCGGGGCGCCCGATGACTCTTTTTGGTGCGCACGCACTGTTACAGTGCGGCGTCTTGCTGAATGCACCATTATGGTGTTTCATTAGGAGGCGCTACACAAAAGTGCGTGTAACCGGTGCGCCACTCGGCAGCGGAGCAGCTGCTTGCACGACCGGACACTGACGCCGCCGCGGTGCGCGGTTCGCCGACGTTGCACATTTTTCGGGCTGCCGGTGGCAGTGGGGCGTTTGCATGGCACGCTTTCTGCTAACATTCCTCGTCCTTTCGTGGCTGGTCGGGACGGCGCGGCAGAGTATGCATCGGCGCCGGTGACGACAGGCCCAAGAATTGGCTTTCTCAGACTTCCGCCGAATATCCAGGAGATTGGCATGGCCCACAGCGTTGCAGACGTGATGAAGCTTGTGAAGGAAAACGACGTCAAGTTCGTCGATTTCCGTTTCACCGATACCAAAGGCAAGGAGCAACACGTGTCCGTGCCCGTGTCGCACTTCGATGAAGACAAGTTCGAAAGCGGCCACGCCTTCGATGGTTCGTCGATTGCCGGCTGGAAGGGTATCGAAGCTTCGGACATGCTGCTGATGCCCGATTCGAACACGGCCCACATCGACCCGTTCTACGAAGAGCCGACGCTGGTGCTGTCCTGCGACGTGGTCGAGCCGTCGGACGGCAAGGGCTATGACCGCGACCCGCGTTCCATCGCCAAGCGCGCCGAAGCCTACCTGAAGAGCACCGGCCTGGGCGACACCGCCTTCTTTGGCCCGGAACCCGAGTTCTTCATCTTCGACGGCGTGACCTGGAACGTCGACATGCAAGGCTGCTTCGTGAAGATCCACTCCGAAGAAGCCCCGTGGTCGTCGGCCAAGGAATTCGAGCACGGCAACAGCGGCCACCGTCCGGGCAAGAAGGGCGGCTACTTCCCGGTCGCCCCGATCGACACCTTCCAGGACATGCGTTCGGAAATGTGCCTGATCCTGGAATCGCTGGGCATCCCCGTTGAGGTCCACCACCACGAAGTGGCTGGCCAGGGCCAGAACGAAATCGGCACCCGTTTCAGCACGCTGGTGCAGCGCGCCGACTGGACCCAGATGCAGAAGTACGTGATCCAGAACGTCGCCCACACCTACGGCAAGACCGCCACCTTCATGCCGAAGCCGATCGTTGGCGACAACGGTTCGGGCATGCACGTGCACCAGTCCGTGTGGAAGGACGGCCAGAACCTGTTCGCGGGCAACGGCTACGCCGGCCTGTCGGAATTCGCGCTGTACTACATCGGCGGCATCATCAAGCACGCCCGCGCCCTGAACGCCATCACCAACCCGGGCACGAACTCGTACAAGCGCCTGGTGCCGGGCTTCGAGGCTCCGGTGAAGCTGGCCTACTCGGCCCGCAATCGCTCGGCTTCGATCCGCATCCCGTATGTCGCCAACCCGAAGGGCCGCCGCATCGAGACCCGCTTCCCGGATCCGCTGATGAACCCGTACCTGGGCTTCTCGGCGCTGCTGATGGCCGGCCTGGACGGCGTGATGAACAAGATCCACCCGGGCGAAGCTGCCGACAAGAACCTGTACGACCTGCCGCCGGAAGAGGATGCAAAGATCCCGACCGTGTGCTCGAGCCTGGACCAGGCGCTTGAGTACCTGGACAACGACCGCGAGTTCCTGACCCGCGGCGGCGTGTTCTCGAACTCGATGATCGATGCCTACATCGAACTGAAGATGGAAGAAGTCACGCGTTTCCGCATGACGACGCACCCGGTCGAGTTCGAGATGTACTACTCGCTGTAAGCGGCCCTTGCCCGGGAATGACGCAGGTTGTGACCGGGCAACAGTTGCACTAGAAAGGGGCGGCTTCGGCTGCCCCTTTCTGCTTTGCTCGCTAGAATGGGGAATCGTGTTCCACCCCCGTTCAAACCTAACGCCATGTTCATGGACGCCTCTTCACGCACGGCTCGCCGGACCCTGACCTTGCCCCGATCTCTGCACCAATTTCGTATCGGATTCCCTGTTCTGGTGAGTGCCGTGGCGCTGACGCTGGGCACATGGGCCGGGCAGTCTTCCGCGCAGTCCTCGGACGTCTATGTCTGCACCGGGCCCAATGGCGTGCCCGAGTATCGCAATGGCAACGCCGGCAAGGGCTGCAAGAAGCTGAACCTGCCGGAGGTGGTGACGGTCCCGGGCGGGCGCATCGCTGCGCCGGCCAAGGGCGCTGGCAGCGCGGCCGGCGCGGCGGCTGGTGGCACCAGCTTCCCGCGCGTGGACAGCGCCACGCAGAAGAGCCGCGACGGCGAGCGCCGCGCGGTGCTCGCGCAGGAGCTGCAGGCCGAAGAGGCCAAGCTGCAGGGGCTGCGCGCCGAGTACAACAACGGTCAGCCGGAGCGCCAGGGCAATGAGCGCAACTATCAGAAATACCTCGATCGCACGGCGGCGCTGCGCGACGACATCGCCCGCAGCGAGGCCAATGCGGCGTCGCTGCGACGCGAGCTTGGCAATTTGAAGGACTAGTCTTATGCGTCGCCTGATTCGCGGAGTGTCACGCAAGGTCAGCGGTGCCGACGGCGCCCGTGGCGAATCGCCAGCGGCCGACGCGGCACCGGCCGAAGGCAGCGCCCAGGTGCTGACCATGGGCGCCGTGGCGCTCCATGCCGGCCTGGACGTGGTGGCCAACCCGGTGCTGCTGGTGCGGCAGCCGGGGCTGCGCGTGGTCTTTGCGAACCCGGCGGCTGAAGCCACCTTCGGCGTGTCGCGCAAGGGCATGGTGGAGCTGACGCTGCCTGACCTGTTCGGGCGTTCCGATGAGCTGCACAGCATGATCGACACGGTGGTCACGCGGCAGTTCGACGTACGCCGGCAGGACCTGATCCTGCACCCGCCGCTGCAGGAGCCGGCCCATGTGCACGTGGTGATCGCCGTGCTGGAAGCGGTGGGCGACACCGTGGTGGTGGAGATCCTGCCCAATGAACAGAAGGTGCGCAGCGAACGCGAAGAGCGCATCCTGGACCTGACCTCGGCCAACAAGGAACTGATCCGCAACCTAGCCCACGAGATCAAGAACCCGCTGGGCGGCATCCGCGGCGCGGCGCAGCTGCTGGAGTTCGAGCTGCCGGAGCGCTCGCTGCGCGAATACACGCAGGTCATCATCAAGGAATCGGACCGGCTGCAGACGCTGGTGGACCGGCTGCTGGAGCCGCACCGGCATCCGCATATCGTATCGAGCCTGAATATCCACGAAGTGCTGGAGCGCGTGCGCTCGGTGGTGCTGGCGGAGTTTCCCAACGGGCTGGAGATCGTGCGCGACTACGACGCCAGCCTGCCCGAGCTGCAGGGTGACATGGAGCAACTGATCCAGGCCGTGCTCAACATCGTGCACAACGCCGCGCAGGCGCTGGCCGACCGCATGGCGCGCGGCGATGCGCAGATCGTGCTGCGCACGCGCGTGGCGCGCCAGGTCACGATTGCCAAGCGTCTGTTCAAGCTGGCATTGGACTTGCATGTCATCGACAACGGCCCGGGAATCCCCGAAGACATCCGCGAACGCATCTTCTATCCGCTGGTATCGGGCAGGGATGGCGGCAGCGGACTCGGTCTCACACTCGCTCAAACCTTCGTGCAGCAGCACGAGGGCTTGATCGAATGCGAGAGCAGGCCGGGCTGTACCGACTTCCGCATCCTGCTGCCACTGCACTAGCTTTTGCTGGCGTCCGCGAGCGATGGTGCACCCGCCGTGGCCGGGCATGCGGAAGACCAAATGACACCGAGCAGACAAGCGACGCACATGAAGCCGATCTGGATAGTCGACGACGATCAATCAATCCGCTGGGTCCTGGAAAAGGCCCTTGCCCGTGAAAGCCTGCTCTCGCGCAGCTTCACCAATGTGCGGGATGCGCTGGCCGCGCTGGAAGACGACCAGCCGCAGGTGCTGATATCGGATATCCGCATGCCCGGAGGATCGGGCCTGGACCTGCTGCAGGCCATCAAGGCGCGGCATCCGGGCCTGCCGGTCATCGTGATGACGGCCTACTCGGACCTGGACAGCGCCGTGGCTGCGTTCCAGGGCGGCGCCTTCGAATACCTGGCCAAGCCTTTCGATGTCGACAAGGCGGTCGAGCTGATCCGCCGCGCGCTGGAAGAAAGTCTGCGCGAGGAAGAATTGGACGACCGCCTGGTCGATGCGCCCGAGATCCTCGGCCAGGCGCCGGCGATGCAGGACGTGTTCCGCGCCATCGGCCGGCTCTCGCAGTCCAACGTGACGGTGATGATCACCGGCGAGTCCGGCACCGGCAAGGAACTGGTCGCACGCGCGCTGCACAAGCACAGCCCGCGCGCCAACGGGCCCTTTATCGCGCTCAATACCGCAGCCATCCCCAAGGACCTGCTCGAATCCGAGCTGTTCGGCCATGAGCGCGGCGCGTTCACCGGCGCGCAGACCATGCGGCGCGGCCGCTTCGAGCAGGCCGAGGGCGGCACGCTGTTCCTGGATGAAATCGGCGACATGCCGTTCGACCTGCAGACGCGCCTGCTGCGCGTGCTGTCCGATGGCAATTTCTATCGCGTCGGCGGCCACAACCCCTTGCGCGCCAATGTGCGCGTGATTGCCGCCACGCACCAGAATCTGGAGCTGCGCGTCAAGGAAGGGCTGTTCCGCGAGGACTTGTTCCACCGCCTGAACGTGATCCGGCTGCGCCTGCCGCCGCTGCGCGAACGCCCGGAGGACATCACGCTGCTGGCGCGTCATTTCCTGCAGAAGAGCGCCAAGGAACTGGGCGTCGAGCCCAAGCGCATGTCTGACGAAGCGCTGGTCTATGTCAGCACGCTGCCGTTCCCCGGCAACGTGCGCCAGCTGGAAAACCTGTGCAACTGGCTGACCGTGATGGCGCCGGCGCAGACCATCGAGGTCAAGGACCTGCCGCGCGAGATGCTGGAGGCCGGCGCCAGCGAGCCGGTCAATGCGGCGCGGCCTGAGCGCGTTGCCGAAGTGCGCGCGCCCGAGTATGAAAGCGCGCCTGACCTGGCCGACTACGGCGGGTACGCGGCGACGGTGGCAGAGGCCGACACGGCCACCGCGGTCCGGCCCGCGTCCGTGGCGACGGTGGTCCCGGCCCCGGCCTCGGCCGGCTGGGAAGGCCTGCTTGCTGGCGAGGCACGGGCGATGCTCGAAGCCGGCCAGCCGGAGGTCATGGATGTGCTGACGCGCCGCTTCGAGAAGGCGGTGCTGGAGGCCGCGCTGGGTGTCACGCGCGGGCGCCGCGTCGAGGCGGCGACCCGGCTCGGGATCGGGCGCAATACCATCACGCGCAAGCTGCAGGAGCTGGGGTTCGACTGAGCCAGGGCAGGGCAGGCGACAAAAAAACCGGCCGGGACTTTCCCGGCCGGTTTTTTGTTTTGCGTGACGTATTTAGCCGCGCGCTTCGACCAGCCGCTGCGCCATCTCGGCAAAGCCCTCGCCACCGGCCGCTGCGGTGATATAGGCCGGCGGCACCGGCAGCTGCGGCAGGATGTCGCGCACATTGGCCACGCCAACCGACAGCGGAAAGTGGGCGAACATGCTGGCATCGTTGGCCGAGTCGCCGATAAAAAGCCATTCGTCGCGGCGCGCGTCCACGTCTTCGCCCAGCAGTTCGGCCACGCACAGCTTGCTCATCGACAGCTTGTCGTGCAGGCCGAACCAGCCGTTGACATGGATCGAGCTGACGGTGGCGGTCATGCCGGCCTCGCGCATGATGGCGGCGATGCGGGCCACGGCGTCTTCAGGCAACGGCGCGACATCCTCGGCATGGTCGATGGCCAGGTCGGCGGCATGCCAGGCCTGGTCCGAGGCCAGCGCGCAGCCCGGCACTTCGCGCACGATGCGCTGGCCCAGCGCGTGGATGCGCTCCAGGTTGCGTGCGCGCGTGGGGGCATCGTCCAGGAAACGGGTCTGCAGGCGGCCCTTGTGCAGGTGCGCGTAGAACGCACCGTTCTCGCCGATGATGGCGTCGACCGGCCAAAGCCGGGTCAGGATCTCGGCCCAGGCGATGCAGCGCCCGGTGACCGGGATCACGTGCAGGCCCGCGCGGTGCAGGCCGTCGAGCGCCAAGTAGGTCGAGGCCGGCAGGCGGCCGTCGGTGGTCAGGGTGCCGTCGATGTCGGTCAGCACGCCGCGCACGTTGCGCAACGCCGTTTTAGAGAGCTTGTTCAGGGATTGCATGGCGGGCCATTGTAACCGTGGATCTGGCGCTAATTGCTCTTATTGCACTGCAAAACTCACAGTACTGGCCATACTGGTGAATCTGCTGATTTGCTTGCGCAGGTGCGACAGGCGTAACATGCCGCTGTCATAAAAGAATCACATGCTGTCGGATTTTCGACCGACCGGAACAGACAGACCAAAGGAGAGCCACCGATGTCCTTTTCCCGTACCGTGCTCAAACTCGCAGCGCTGGCAGCCCTGACCGGGGCCGGCAGCGCCCACGCCGCCGTAGAAATCCAGTGGTGGCACGCCATGCAGGGCGCGCTGAACGACAAGGTGAACGAGATCGCCAACAAGTTCAACGCCAGCCAGTCCGACTACAAGATCGTGCCGGTCAACAAGGGCAACTACGACGAGACCATGGCCGCGGGCATCGCCGCGTTCCGCGCCGGTGGCGCGCCGGCGATCCTGCAAGTGTTCGAGGTCGGCACCGCTACCATGATGAGCGCGAAGGGTGCGATCAAGCCGGTCTCGGCGGTGATGAAGGACGCCGGCGAGAAGTTCGACCAGAAGGCCTATATCCCGGCGGTGGCGGGCTACTACACCTCGTCCAAGGGCGAGATGCTGTCGTTCCCGTTCAACAGCTCGACCACGGTGTTCTACTACAACAAGGACGCCTTCAAGAAGGCCGGCCTGGATCCGGAAAAGCCGCCCAAGACCTGGCCCGAGGTGATGCAGTACTCGGCCAAGCTCAAGGCCTCGGGCAGCAACTGCGCCTATACCACCGACTGGCAGGGCTGGGTCCACCTGGAGAGCTTCTCGGCCTGGCACAACACCCTGTACGCGACCAAGAACAACGGCTTCGGCGGCACCGATACGCGCCTGCTCTTCAACAGCCCGCTGCACGTCAAGCACATCACCAACCTGCAGGACATGGTGAAGAAGGGCTACTTCAGCTACGGCGGGCGCAAGGCCGAGTCGCAGGCCAAGTTCTACAACGGCGAGTGCGCGATGTTCACCGGCTCGTCGGCATCGCTGGCCAATATCCGCAAGAACGCCAAGTTCGCGTTCGCGGTGGCGCAACTGCCGTATTACCCGGAGGTGCAGGGTGCCCCGCAGAACACCATCATCGGCGGCGCTTCGCTGTGGGTGATGGGCGGCAAGAAGCCCGACGAGTACAAGGGCGTGGCCAAGTTCTTCAATTTCCTGTCGCGCCCCGAGATCCAGTCTGACTGGCACCAGGCCACCGGCTACCTGCCGGTGACGATGGCCGCCTACGAGATGACGAAGAAGTCGGGCTACTACGACAAGAACCCGGGTGCCGATGTGTCGGTGCAGCAGATGGTGGTCAAGACCACAGACAAGTCGCGCGGCGTGCGCCTGGGCAATATGGTGCAGATCCGCACCGTGGTGGACGAAGAGCTGGAAGCCGTCTGGGCCGGCAAGAAGGAGCCCAAGGCGGCGCTGGACTCGGCCGTGGCCCGCGGCAATGATCTGCTGGAGCGCTTCCAGAAGACAGCCCGCGAGTAAGCCGGTATTGCCAGCAAGCTGATGTGACAAGCGGGCGGTGGCGAAACCTCCGCCCGCTTGCATTGTGGACGGCCCCGTCGCACCGATCGGGACCGCCCGCAACTCCGTACCTAGTCCGATGCCGCGACCCGCAGCATTCGCCGGAATCCGTTTATGGAAAAACGCGTCGTTTTCCGTTCGCCGTGGCTGCCATATCTGCTGGTCTTGCCGCAGATCGCAATCACGCTGATCTTCTTCTTCCTGCCCGCCGGGCAGGCGTTGTACCAGTCGATGCTGCAGCAGGATGCCTTCGGCATCAACCTGGAGTTCGTCGGCCTGGACAACTTCCGCATGCTGTGGAACGACCCGCTGTACGTGGAGTCGTTCCAGACCACCGCCATCTTTGCCGTGGGCGTGACCGTGGTGGGCCTGACTACCGCGCTCCTGCTGGCCTATTTTGCCGACCGCATCATCCGCGGCGCCGTCGGCTACAAGACGCTGCTGATCTGGCCGTATGCGGTGGCGCCGGCCGTGGCCGGCGTGTTGTGGATGTTCATGTTCAACCCGACGCTGGGCGTGGTCTCCTTTGCGCTGCGCAAGCTCGGCGTGGAATGGAACTTCCTGCTCAACGGCGACCAGGCATTGCTGCTGGTGGTGCTGGCCGCCGCCTGGAAGCAGATCAGCTACAATTTCCTGTTCTTCCTGGCCGGGCTGCAGAGCATCCCGCGCTCGCTGATCGAGGCCGCCGCCATCGACGGCGCCGGCCCGTGGCGCCGATTCTGGTCGATCGTGTTCCCGCTGCTGTCGCCGACCACCTTCTTCCTGATGGTGATCAACGTGGTCTACGCGTTCTTCGATACCTTCGCGATCATCGACGCGGTCACCCACGGCGGCCCGTTCAATTCGACCAACACGCTGGTCTACAAGGTCTTCCATGACGGCTTCCGCGGCATGGACATCGGGGGCTCGGCCGCGCAGTCGGTGGTGCTGATGGTGATCGTGATTGCGCTGACCGTGGTGCAGTTCCGCTACGTGGAACGCAAGGTCCAGTACTGACGGAGACAGCACATGGTAGAACGTCGCCCCTTCCTTGATTTCCTGAGCCACGCCGTGCTGATCCTGGGCATCGTGATCGTGGTGTTCCCGGTGTACCTGACCTTCGTCGCGTCCACGCTGACCGCGGAAGAGGTGCTGGACGCACCGATGACGCTGATCCCCGGCAGCCACCTGATCGAGAACTATCGCACCGTGCTGTTCCAGGGCGTGGGCGAGGCCGCATCGCCGGTCTCGACCATGATGAAGAACAGCCTGATCATGGCGCTGGGCATTGCGCTCGGGAAGATCGCCATCTCGATCATCTCGGCCTTTGCCATCGTCTATTTCAAGTTCCCGCTGCGCAAGACCTTCTTCTGGCTGATCTTCATCACGCTGATGCTGCCGGTGGAGGTGCGGATCCTGCCGACCTACAAGGTGGTGTCGGACCTCGGCATGCTCGACAGCTACTTCGGCCTGACCATCCCGATCATCGCGTCGGCCACCGCCACCTTCCTGTTCCGCCAGTTCTTCCTGACCATTCCGGACGAACTGGCCGAGGCCGCGCGCATCGACGGCGCCGGGCCACTGCGCTTCTTCTGGGACGTGGTGCTGCCGCTGTCGCGCACCAGCATCGCCGCGCTCTTCGTGATCCAGTTCATCTACGGCTGGAACCAGTACCTGTGGCCGCTGCTGATCACCACGCAGAAGTCGATGACGCCGGTGGTGGTGGGCGTGACGCAGATGATCTCGCGCTCGGGCGATGCCGCCACTGACTGGAACCTGGTGATGGCCACGGTGATGCTGGCGATGATCCCGCCCGCAGTGGTGGTGGTGCTGATGCAGAAGTGGTTCGTCAAGGGCCTGGTCGAAACGGAAAAATAAGGCGTGGCGCGCCACGCGCGCACGCAGGACAACAGCAATGGCAAAACTGTCGCTACGCAACGTACAGAAAACCTACGCCGGCAACGTCAAGGTGGTGCACGGCATCGACATGGAGATCGCCGACGGCGAGTTCATCGTTATCGTCGGCCCCTCGGGCTGCGGCAAGTCCACGCTGCTGCGCATGGTGGCGGGGCTGGAAACCATCACCGGCGGCGAGATCCATATCGGCGACAAGGTCGTCAATAGTCTGGAGCCGGCCGAGCGGGACATCGCCATGGTGTTCCAGAACTACGCGCTCTATCCGCATATGAGCGTGTACGACAACATGGCCTACGGCCTGAAGATCCGCGGCATGGCCAAGGCCGAGATCGCGCAGCGGGTGAACCATGCCGCCGGCATCCTGGAGCTGGCGCCGCTGCTGGACCGCAAACCGCGCCAGCTGTCGGGCGGGCAGCGCCAGCGCGTGGCCATGGGCCGCGCCATCGTGCGCGAGCCGGCGGTGTTCCTGTTCGATGAGCCGTTGTCCAACCTGGACGCCAAGCTGCGCGTGCAGATGCGGCTGGAACTGAAGGAGCTGCACCGGCGCCTGGGCACCACCAGCCTGTACGTCACGCACGACCAGGTCGAGGCGATGACGCTGGCCGACCGCATGATGGTGCTCAACGCCGGACGCGTCGAGCAGATCGGCACGCCGCTGGACGTCTATTCGCGTCCGGCCAGCACCTTCGTGGCGGGCTTTATCGGCTCGCCGCCGATGAACCTGATCCCGGTGGCACGCAACGCCGGCGGCGACACCAGCGCGCAGATGCGCGTGGTGGCGAAGGAGGGCGAGGCCGCCAAGGCCACGCTGGGGCACCTGCCGATGGGGCTGCACCTGCCGGAGCAGGCACTGCTGGGACTGCGCCCGGAGCATATCGAGCCGTGCGCCGCGCATGAGGCCATCGCCGAAGTCGATGTGCGCGTGGTCGAGGCGCTCGGCGCGGATTCCTTCGCCTATGGTTCGCTCGGCGGACAGGCGGTGGTGGTGCGGCTGGACAGCCATGCGCACGTGCGCGCCGGCGACCGCCTGCCGGTGACGTCGTCGGCAGAGCACCTGCATTTCTTTGCGCCCGACACGGGCAAGCGCATCGAGGCCTGATCATGGCAGACGAACAGACAACCTGGCCAGGCGCGGTGACCACCGACAACTGGCCGTATCCGCGCCATATCGCGCACCGTGGCGCGGGCAAGCTGGCGCCGGAGAATACGCTGGCGGCCTTTCGCCACGGCGCGTCCTTCGGTTACCGGATGTTCGAATTCGACGTGAAGCTGACGGCTGACGGCAAGCCGGTGCTGATGCATGACGCCACGCTGGACCGCACCACCTCCGGCAGCGGTCGGGTGGACAGCCTGACCCTGGGCGAAGTGGCGCAGCTGGACGCCGGCAGCTGGCACAGCGCCACCTTTGCGGGCGAACCCGTGCCGACACTCAGGGCGATCGCACGCTACACCTGTGCCAACGGGTATTGCATCAATATCGAGATCAAGCCCGTTCCGGGCCGGGAGACGTTGACCGGCGCAGCCGTGGCGCTGGACGCACAGAGCCTGTGGCGCGGCGCGCCAGTGCCCCCGTTGCTGTCGTCCTTCTCCGAAGACTCGCTGGCGGCGGCGCGCCGGGTAGCGCCGGACCTGCCGAGGGCGCTGCTGCTCGACAAGCTGCCGGTGGACTGGCTGGACCGGCTGCGCGAGCTCGATTGCGTGGCGCTGGATGCCAACCACCGTGTGCTCAATGCCAAGGTGATTGCCGACGCGCATGCTGCCGGCTTCAAGGTCCTCAGCTACACGGTCAATGACCCGGAGCGTGCCGAGCAGTTGCTGGCCTGGGGCCTGGACGGGCTGATCACCGACGCCGTCGACCAGATCGCGCCTTGATGCAAATTGTTGTGCGGATGTTGTTAATTTGCTGATTGCGCATCGAATTGTCGCGGGTGGCTGTTTCGTATCGCGAAAAGTCCACATTGATCCAGGGCAATTCATGCTATTCTTACCGCCGTGAAGACTTTAGGTCCTTCCCCGCACAACTTGCCCTTTCGGGCCTTGTGAGAAAGCCATCACATGCGGCACCCGTGCGGTGCCGTTTGCGTAGGCGCCTCAGTTGGGCTCCCAAGAGTTGTTTGCGATCCGCTAACCGGTCAAGCCGTGTCGCGGAAGGTTGAATAACCCGCTGAACTCCGGCATTCCCGGAGAATAGTGAGCGTCCCATGATGCAGCAGTACCAGAGCAACTCGTACCTCTTCGGCGGTAACGCCCCGTATGTCGAAGAACTGTACGAAGCCTACCTCCAGAACCCCGCCTCGGTTCCCGACAATTGGCGCGCGTATTTCGACGCCATGCAGAATGTTCCTGCGGTCGACGGCACTAGCGCCCGGGATATCCCCCACGCCCCCATCGTTGCCTCGTTCGCCGAGCGCGCCAAGCAAGGCCCCATCAAGACCATCGTTGCCTCGGCCGATTCCGACATGGGCCGCAAGCGCGTCGCTGCCACCCAGCTGATCGCCGCCTACCGCAACATCGGTTCGCACTGGGCCGACCTGGATCCGCTCAAGCGCCAGGAGCGTCCGCCCCTGCCGGATCTGGACCCGGCGTTCTACGGTTTCTCCGAAGCCGACCTCGACATCGTCTTCAATGCCAGCAACACCTACTTTGGCAAGGAGTCGATGAGCCTGCGCGAGCTGCTCAACAACCTGCGCGAAACCTACTGCGGCACCATCGGTTTCGAATTCATGTACGTGAGCGACCAGGCGCAGAAGCGCTGGTGGCAGGAGCGCCTGGAAACCACGCGTTCCAAGCCGGTGTTCACGCTGGAAAAGAAGAAGCACATCCTGGACCGCCTGACCGCGGCTGAAGGCCTGGAGCGCTTCCTGCACACCAAGTACGTCGGCCAGAAGCGCTTCTCGCTCGAAGGCGGCGAAAGCTTCATCGCCGCCATGGACGAGCTGATCCAGCACGCCGGCAGCAAGGGCGTGCAGGAAATCGTGATCGGTATGGCCCACCGCGGCCGCCTAAACGTGCTGGTCAACACCCTGGGCAAGATGCCCGCCGACCTGTTCGCCGAATTCGAAGGCAAGCACGTCGACGACCTGCCGGCCGGTGACGTCAAGTACCACAAGGGCTTCTCGAGCGATGTCTCGACCGAAGGCGGCCCGGTCCACCTGTCGCTGGCGTTCAACCCGTCGCACCTCGAAATCGTCAACCCGGTGGTCGAAGGCTCGGCCAAGGCCCGCCAGGAACGCCGCGGCGAAGTCGGCCACAAGGAAGTGCTGCCGGTGCAGGTGCACGGCGACGCGGCCTTTGCCGGCCAGGGCGTGGTGATGGAGACGCTGAACCTCGCGCAGACCCGCGGCTACGGCACGGGCGGCTCGATGCACATCGTCATCAACAACCAGATCGGCTTCACCACCTCCGACCCGCGCGACGCGCGTTCGACGCTGTACTGCACGGACGTGGTCAAGATGATCGAGGCCCCGGTGCTGCACGTGAACGGCGACGATCCCGAAGCCGTGGTGTACGCCATGCAGCTGGCCGTGGACTTCCGCATGGAGTTCAAGAAGGATGTCGTGGTCGACATCATCTGCTTCCGCAAGCTGGGCCACAACGAGCAGGACACCCCGGCGGTCACGCAGCCGCTGATGTACAAGAAGATCGCCCAGCACCCCGGCACGCGCAGGCTGTACGCCGACAAGCTGGCCGCGCAGAACCTGGTCCCGGCCGAGTTCGGCGACGAGAAGGTCAAGGAATACCGCGCCGCGATGGACGCCGGCAAGCACACCGCCGACCCTGTCCTGTCGAACTTCAAGAACAAGTTCGCCGTGGACTGGATGCCGTTCCTGAACCGCAAGTGGACCGACGCCGCCGACACTGCCGTGCCGGTGACCGAACTGAAGCGCCTGGCCGAACGCATCACCACCACGCCTGAGACGCTGAAGCTGCACCCGCTGGTGGAAAAGGTCGTCAAGGACCGCGCCAACATGGGCCGCGGCGACCAGCCGCTGGACTGGGGCATGGGTGAGCACCTGGCCTTCGCCTCGCTGGTGTCGTCGGGCTATCCCGTGCGCATCACCGGTCAGGACGCCGGCCGCGGCACCTTCACCCACCGCCACGCCGTGCTGCACGACCAGGCCCGCGAGCGCTGGGATGCCGGCAGCTATGTGCCGCTGCAGAACGTGTCGGAAAACCAGGCACCGTTCACGGTGATCGACTCGGTGCTGTCCGAAGAAGCCGTGCTCGGCTTCGAATACGGCTACTCGGCCGCCGAACCGAACGCGCTGGTGATCTGGGAAGCCCAGTTCGGCGACTTCGTCAACGGCGCCCAGGTGGTGATCGACCAGTTCATCTCGTCGGGTGAAGTGAAGTGGGGCCGTGCCTCGGGCCTGACCCTGATGCTGCCGCACGGCTACGAAGGCCAGGGCCCGGAACACAGCTCGGCCCGTATCGAGCGCTTCCTGCAGCTTTGCGCGGACCACAACATGCAGGTCTGCCAGCCGACCACGCCGGCCCAGATCTTCCACCTGCTGCGCCGCCAGATGATCCGTCTGTTCCGCAAGCCGCTGGTGATCATGACGCCGAAGTCGCTGCTGCGTAACAAGGACGCCGTGTCGCCGCTGTCGGACCTGGCCAAGGGCCACTTCGAGACGGTCATCCCTGACCACGAAGAGCTCAACGCCAGTAAGGTCAAGCGCATCATCATGTGCTCGGGCAAGGTCTACTACGACCTGGTCAACACGCGCAAGGAACGCGAGGCCAACGATACGGCGGTCATCCGCCTGGAACAGCTGTATCCGTTCCCGCACAAGGCCGTGGCAGCAGAGCTCAAGAAGTATCCGAACGCCACCGAAATCGTGTGGTGCCAGGACGAGCCGCAGAACCAGGGTGCCTGGTTCTTCGTGCAGCACTACATCATGGAAAACATGACGGATGGCCAGAAGCTCGGTTATGCCGGTCGTCCCGCTTCGGCTTCGCCGGCAGTGGGCTACTACGCAAAGCACAACGAGCAACAGAAGGCGCTGCTGGATGCTGCCTTCGCCAAGCTCAAGGGCTTTGTTCTGACCAAGTAATCAAGCGGCAGCCACGGCGGCGCGCGCAGACGGCCGCCGTGGCATAGCCAGCATAAAGACAACACGCATAACACGAGGAATTCACAACCATGGCTATCGTTGACGTCAAGGTTCCGCAGCTCTCCGAATCGGTCGCCGAAGCGACCATGCTCAACTGGAAGAAGAAGCCGGGCGAGGCTGTTGCACAGGACGAAATCCTGATCGAGATTGAAACCGACAAGGTCGTGCTGGAAGTGCCGGCCCCGTCGGCAGGCGTCCTGTCGATTATCGTCAAGAACGACGGCGACACCGTCGTGGCCGATGAGATCATCGCGAAGATCGACACCGAAGCCACCGCTGGCGCCGCCGCACCGGCTGCTGCCGCTCCGGCACCTGCCGCCGCTGCCCCGGCACCGGCCGCTGCTGCCGCCGCTCCGGCAGCCGCAGGTGGTGTGGCGATGCCGTCGGCTGCCAAGCTGATGGCAGAAGCCGGCCTGTCGGCTGGCCAGGTTGCCGGCACCGGCAAGGACGGCCGCATCACCAAGGGTGACGCGCTGGCCGCTGCTGCTGCTCCGGCCGCCCCGGCCGCCAAGGCTGCTCCGGCTCCGGCCGCCGCCAAGCCGGCGCTGCAGCAGGTTTCGGCCCCGGTTGACTTCGCCGCGCTGGGCGACCGCCCGGAAGAGCGTGTGCCGATGAGCCGCCTGCGCGCCCGTATCGCCGAGCGCCTGCTGCAATCGCAATCGACCAACGCCATCCTCACCACCTTCAATGAAGTGAACATGAAGCCGGTGATGGACCTGCGCAACAAGTACAAGGACCGCTTCGAGAAGGAACACGGCGTCAAGCTGGGCTTCATGTCGTTCTTCGTCAAGGCCGCGGTGCACGCGCTGAAAAAGTTCCCGCTGATCAACGCTTCGATCGACGGCAACGACATCGTCTACCACGGCTACTTCGACATCGGCATCGCGGTGGGCTCGCCGCGCGGCCTGGTGGTGCCCATCCTGCGCAATGCCGACCAGATGAGCCTGGCCGACATCGAGAAGAAGATTGCCGAGTTCGGCGTCAAGGCCCGTGACGGCAAGCTGTCGCTGGAAGAACTGACCGGCGGTACGTTCTCGATCTCCAACGGCGGCGTGTTCGGCTCGATGCTGTCGACCCCGATCATCAACCCGCCGCAATCGGCCATCCTGGGCGTGCACGCCACCAAGGACCGCCCGGTGGTGGAAGACGGCCAGATCGTGATCCGCCCGATGAACTACCTGGCGATGTCGTATGACCACCGCATCATCGACGGCCGTGAAGCTGTCCTGGGCCTGGTCGCCATGAAGGACGCGCTGGAAGATCCGGCCCGCCTGCTGCTGGACCTGTAAAAAACGGTCCCCCCGCGCACGTCTGCCGTGCGCGGGGCGCGCTTCCCCCGTGATGAAGGCGCGCCGGCACAAGCTGTCGCCGGCGCCCACAAAGGAATTCCCATGAGCAAACAATTCGACGTGCTGGTGATCGGCGCCGGCCCCGGCGGCTACATTGCCGCCATCCGTGCCGGCCAGCTGGGCCTGAACGTGGCCTGCTGCGAAGGCAATCCGTATGACGATCCCAAGGGCGAAGCCCGCCTGGGCGGCACCTGCCTGAACGTGGGCTGCATCCCCTCCAAGGCGCTGCTGGCTTCCTCGGAAGAGTTCGAGAACGTCCAGCACCACCTGGGCGACCACGGCATCACCGTGGGCGACGTCAAGGTCGACGTGGCCAAGATGCTCAAGCGCAAGGACGACATCGTCGGCAAGATGACCAAGGGCATCGAGTTCCTGTTCCGCAAGAACAAGGTGACGCTGCTCAAGGGCTACGGCAAGTTCGTCGGCAAGACCGCCGAAGGCTTCCAGGTCGACGTTGCCGGTGAAGTCGTGACCGCCAAGCAGGTCATCATCGCCACTGGCTCGAAGGCTCGCCACCTGCCGGGCATCAAGGTCGACAACGACCTGGTCAGCGATAACGAGGGCGCGCTCAAGTTCCCCGCAGTGCCGAAGAAGCTGGGCGTGATCGGCGCCGGCGTGATCGGCCTGGAGCTGGGCTCGGTGTGGCGCCGCCTGGGTTCCGATGTGACCGTGCTGGAAGCGCTGCCCGCATTCCTGGGCGCCGCCGACGAAGGCGTGGCCAAGGAGGCGCAGAAGCAGCTGACCAAGCAGGGCCTGAAGTTCAGCCTCGGCGTGAACGTCAACGAAGTGACGACCAGCAAGAACGGCGTGACCGTCAAGTACACCGACAAAGACGGCAAGGCCCAGACCCTGGAAGTCGATCGCCTGATCGTGTCGGTCGGCCGCGTGCCCAATACCGACAACCTGGGCCTGGACGCCGTCGGCCTGGCCGCGGACCAGCGCGGCTTCATCGAGGTGGACGACCACTGCGCCACCAAGGTGCCGGGCCTGTGGGCCATCGGCGACGTGGTGCGCGGCCCGATGCTGGCGCACAAGGCCGAGGACGAAGGCGTGGCCGTGGCCGAGCGCATCGCCGGCCAGAAGCCGCACATCGACTACAACTGCGTTCCGTGGGTGATCTACACCTTCCCGGAAATCGCATGGGTAGGCAAGACCGAAGCCCAGCTCAAGGCCGAAGGCCGCGAGTACAAGGCCGGCCAGTTCCCGTTCATGGCCAACGGCCGTGCGCTGGGCATGGGCCACGCCGACGGCTTCGTCAAGATGCTGGCCGACGCCAAGACCGATGAGATCCTGGGCGTGCACATCGTCGCCGCCAACGCCTCGGACCTGATCGCCGAAGCCGTGGTGGCGATGGAGTTCAAGGCCGCCAGCGAGGATATCGGCCGCGTCTGCCATCCGCACCCGTCGATGTCGGAAGTCATGCGCGAAGCCGCGCTGGCCGTCGACAAGCGTCAGCTTAATATGTAAGGCGCATGCTTCGCATTGCCTGAGTACCGGCGCGCCGCATCCGCGGCGCGCCGTTTTCACTTGCGGCCCGTGCCGCAGGAACCCGTCAGCATGAACGTCACCGAGTACTACGAGAAGGAACTGAAGGAGCGCGGCTACCAGTCCGACGAAGCGCAATTGCGCGCCGTGGCCCGGCTGCAGCAGTGCTACGACGAATGGGTGGCCTACAAGAGCCGCCGCAACAATGCCCTGAAGAAGCTGCTGGTCCGTCCCGACGTGCCCAAGGGCGTCTACTTGTGGGGTGGGGTGGGGCGCGGCAAGTCCTTCCTGATGGACAGCTTCTATACCTGCGTGCCGGTGGTGCGCAAGACTCGGCTGCATTTCCACGAGTTCATGCGCGAGGTTCATCGCCAGCTCGAAGAGCTGCGCGGCCGTCCCGATCCGCTGGATGAGCTGGCCAAACGCATCGCGCGCCGCTTCCGGCTGATCTGCTTCGATGAGTTCCACGTCAGCGACGTCGCCGACGCGATGATCCTGCATCGCCTGCTGCAGCAGATGTTCGAGAACGGCGTGCAGTTCGTGATGACTTCCAACTACCGCCCGGACCTGCTGTATCCGGATGGCCTGCACCGAGACCGCGTGCTGCCGGCCATCGCGCTGCTGCAGCAGAAGCTCGACGTGCTCAACGTCGACGCTGGCATCGACTATCGCAAGCGCGCGCTGGAGCAGGTGCAGGCGTACCACACGCCGCTCGGCGCCAAGGCGAGTTCCGCGCTGCGCGACGCCTTCACCTCGATCGCTGGCGTGGCCGACGAGTCGCCGCTGCTGCATATCGAGCACCGCGAGCTGCGTGCGCTGCGCAAGGCCAACGGCGTGGTGTGGTTCGACTTTGCCACGCTGTGCGGCGGCCCGCGCTCGCAGAACGACTACCTGGAACTGGCGTCCCAGTTCCATACCGTGATCCTGTCCGACGTGCCGCGCATGACGCCGCGCATGTCGTCCGAGGCACGCCGCTTCACCTGGCTGATCGATGTCTTCTACGACCACAAGGTCAAGCTGCTGATGTCGGCGGAAGTGCCCGCGGACGAACTCTACACCGAAGGCCAGATGGCCAATGAGTTCCATCGGACCGTATCGCGCATCATCGAGATGCAATCGCGCGAATACCTGGAATCCGAGCGCCGCACCATGGATACCACGCTCACCTGAGCGTTGTTTTCCGGCCCGGCGCGACAATAGCCGGGCCGCATTGACCTATATCAAGGTCGATTCGAGGACCCGCATATACCCTCCATTGGGTAGAAAAAGGTCCCCATGTCGTCGCCCCCAGTCACCAGTCCTTCTGCCAGCTTGCTGGCACCGTACCCGCCGGCCGCGCTCCGTGACGCCGCGGGCCCGGGTGCGTCCGGCGCCGGTGCGCGGCTGGCCTGCTTCCATTGCGGCCTGCCTGTCACGGATACCGAGCCGCTTGCCGCCGAGCTGGACGGCAGCCGCCGGGTGTTCTGCTGCGGCGGTTGCCAGGCACTGGCGCAGACCCTCCATGCGGCCGGCTTTGCCCACCTGTATGGGGATGAAGCCCGCTTCGCCCGCCCCATCGACGACGACGCCCGGCGCGAGGCCGAGCCGATCTGGGCCGCCTACGACACTCCTGAGCTGCGCTCCCAGTTTGTCCGCCCGCTTGACGGCGGCCGCGCCGAGATCACGCTGGCGCCCGAGAACATCCGCTGCGCCGCCTGCGCGTGGCTGATCGAACAGCACCTGAGTCGCCAGCCGGGCGTGGAGTCCGCGGTCGCCAATGTCGCCACGCGGCGCGTGGTAGTGCGCTGGCGCGATGGCGCCCAGACGGTGGCGGGGTTGCTGGCCGCGCTGGCCGGCATCGGCTACATGGCCTGGCCGTTTGAGGTCTCGCGCACCGACCAGCAGGACCGCCGCGCGCGCCGCGGGCTGCTGATGCGCATGGCCGTGGCCATGCTGGGCATGATGCAGGTCATGATGTATGCGTGGCCGATCTACACCCATGAGGCCACCATCGACCCTGGCCAGCTTCAACTGATGCGCTGGGCCAGCTTCGCCCTGACGCTGCCGGTTGTGCTCTATGCCGCCTCGCCGATCTTTGCCGGTGCCTGGCGCAGCCTGCGCCAGCGCCATATGGGCATGGACGTGCCGGTGGCGATTGGCATCGGCGCCGGCTTCGCCGCCAGCGCGCTGGCCACGGTGCGCGGCGTGGGCGAGGTGTATTTCGATTCGGTGACGATGTTCGTCGCCTTCCTGCTGCTGGCCCGCTACCTGGAACTGCGCGTGCGCCAGGCCTCGCGCAGCGGCGCCGAGATGCTGGCGCGCCAGTTGCCGGCCACCTGCGAGCGGCTGGCCGCCACCGGTGCCGCCGGCGAGCGTGTCCCGGTCGCGCGCCTGCGCGCGGGCGATCTCATCCGCGTCAAGGCCGGCGAGATCGTTCCTGCCGATGGCGCGGTGGAGGCGGGCGCGAGCGAACTCGATGAATCCATGCTGACCGGCGAGAGCCGCCCGGTGCGCCGCGCCGCAGGCGAGACCGTGCTGGCCGGCAGCTTCAATACGGCAAGCCCGCTCGAACTGCGGATCACGCGCGTCGGCGCCGGCACCCGCCTGGCCGAGATCGTCGCCGTGCTGGACCGCGCGCTGGCTGAAAAGCCGCGCCTGGCCACGCTGGCCGACCGCGTCGCAGGCTGGTTCGTGGCGACGCTGCTGGTGCTGGCGGCGCTGACCGGGCTGGTGTGGGGCGTCTGGATTGATCCGTCGCGCGCCTTGCTGGTGACGATTGCAGTGTTGGTGGTCAGTTGCCCGTGCGCCTTGTCGCTGGCCACGCCGGCCGCACTGGCCGCGGCCGGTGCGGCGCTGTCGCGCCGCGGCGTGCTGCTGACACGCGGCCACGCGCTGGAGACGCTGGCGCGTGTCACCGACGTGGTACTCGACAAGACCGGCACGCTGACCGAAGGCCGCTTTGCCGTGGCCGCGGTCGAGCCGCTGGCTGACGCCGACCGGGTCCGATGCCTGGCACTGGCCGCCGCGATGGAGCGCGGTGGTGAACATCCGATCGCGCGCGCACTGGTGGCCGCGGCACAGGGCAGCGCCGGCATGCCGCTCCAGGTGTCCGACATGCGCAACATCCCGGGCCAGGGCCTCGAGGCGATCGTCGATGGCCGACGCCTGCGGCTTGGCCGCGCCGACTTTGTCGCGGCGCTGGGGCCCGACAGCGGCCAGGCGCCGGACACCGGGCGCAGCGACGCAGATCATCCTGGCGCCACCGTGGTGTGGCTGGGCGCGCCAGCGGGCCCGCTGGCGCGCTTCGTCCTGGCCGATGTCGAGCGGGCGCAGACGCCGCAGCTGCTCGCGCGGCTGCACGAACTGGGCGTGCGCTGCCACCTGGTATCGGGCGATCACGCCGATGCGGTCCACTGGTGGGCATCGCACTTCGGCATAGCTTGCGTGGCCGGCGCGGTCACCCCGGAAGGCAAGCGCGACTATGTAGCGCGGCTGCAGCAGGGCGGGGCGGTGGTGCTGGCCGTGGGCGATGGCATCAACGATGCGCCGGTGCTGGCGCAGGCCCAGGTGTCGATCGCCATCGGCAGCGGCGCGCCCCTGGCCCAGGCCGGCGCGGACGCGGTGCTGACGCACGGCGGCGTGGCCGAGATTGCCACCGCGTTGGCGGTGTCGCGCCAGACGCGCCGGGTGGTGCGCCAGAACCTGGGCTGGGCCTTCTTCTACAACGTGGTGGCCATCCCGCTCGCAGCGACGGGGCTGGTCACGGCCTGGATGGCCGGCATCGGCATGTCGTTGTCGTCGTTGCTGGTGGTGGCCAATGCCTGGCGCCTGCTGAGCGCCGGCAAGCCGCGGCACAAGGGAGTCTGACTGATGGAAACGCTTTACCTGCTGGTGCCGATGAGCCTGGTGCTTGTCGTGGTCATCGCGGGCGCGCTGTGGTGGGCCCTACATGCCGGGCAGTACGACGACCTGGACCGGCCCGCCGAATCGATCCTGCTGGACAACGACAAGCCCTGAACCCGCCGGGCGACGCGCCCTCCGACCGGGGCCCCGCACGCAGGTTCCATGCATGCCCTGAGCGACTTGATAAAGATCAACGCACACGCAGCATGGTTTTTCTAAAGTCACACTGTCAGTAGGTTTTTTCTCTTCTCTAAGCTTTGGGGGTCTGAATGGATGTCACTGCCGCGTCTTCACGCGTCGACACCTTCAATTACGGCGTCGTAAGACAGTTCGCTGTCATGACGGTAGTCTGGGGGATCGTCGGCATGGCCGTCGGCGTGCTGCTGGCAGCACAGCTGATCTGGCCCGAACTCAACTTCAACACACCCTGGCTGTCGTTTGGCCGGCTGCGGCCGCTGCATACCAATGCGGTGATCTTCGCCTTCGGCGGCAGCGCGCTGTTCGCGACCTCGTACTACGTGGTCCAGCGCACCTGCCAGGCGCGCCTGTTCTGCGGCCCGCTGGCCGCGTTCACGTTCTGGGGCTGGCAACTGGTCATCGTCGCCGCCGCCATCACGCTGCCGCTGGGGATCACCAGCTCCAAGGAATACGCCGAACTGGAATGGCCGATCGACCTGCTGATCACCGCGGTCTGGGTGGCCTACGCGATCGTGTTCTTCGGCACCATCGTCAAGCGCAAGACCCGGCATATCTACGTCGCCAACTGGTTCTTCGGCGCCTACATCCTGACCATCGCGCTGCTGCATATCGTCAACAACATCGAGATGCCGGTGTCGCTGTGGAAGTCCTACTCGGCCTATGCCGGCGTGCAGGACGCGATGATCCAGTGGTGGTACGGCCATAACGCCGTGGGCTTCTTCCTGACCACCAGCTTCCTGGGGATGATGTACTACTTCATTCCCAAGCAGGCCGAGCGCCCGATCTACTCCTACCGCCTGTCCATCGTTCACTTCTGGGCGCTGAACTTCACCTACATGTGGGCCGGCCCGCACCACCTTCAGTACACCGCGCTGCCGGACTGGGCGCAGTCGCTGGGCATGGTGTTCTCGCTGATCCTGCTGGCGCCGTCGTGGGGCGGCATGATCAACGGCATCATGACCCTGTCGGGGGCCTGGCACAAGCTGCGCACCGACCCCATCCTGAAGTTCCTGGTGGTGGCGCTGTCGTTCTACGGCATGGCCACGTTCGAAGGCTCGATGATGTCGATCAAGACCGTCAACGCGCTCTCGCACTACACGGACTGGACCATCGGGCACGTGCACTCGGGCGCGCTGGGCTGGGTCGCGATGATCTCGATCGGCTCGCTCTACTACCTGATCCCGCGCCTGTTCGGCGAGAAGCAGATGTACAGCGTCCGGCTGATCGAGTGGCACTTCTGGATCGCGACCATCGGCGTGGTGCTGTATATCGCCTCGATGTGGATCGCCGGGGTGATGGAAGGCCTGATGTGGCGTGCCACGCAGCCTGACGGCACGCTGACCTATGCCTTCGTCGAAGCGGTCAAGGCCAAGTACCCGTTCTACCTGATTCGCTTGCTGGGTGGCCTGTGCTTCCTGTCCGGCATGCTGCTGATGGCCTACAACGTGCTCAAGACCATCGTCGGCAAGCCCGCCGTGGATGCGCCGATCCCGGCCAGCATCCCTGCCTCTGCCCACTGATCAATCCAGGATAGAAAGATGTCCGACAAACAACGCTTCTTTTCCCACGAAACGCTGGAGAAGAACATCGGCTGGCTGATCATCTGCACGATCCTCGTGGTCAGCATTGCGGGTCTGGTCCAGATCGTGCCGCTGTTCTTCCAGCACTCCACCACCGAGCCGGATCCGGGCATCACCCCGTATTCGCCGCTGCGGCTGATGGGCCGCGATATCTATATCCGTGAAGGCTGCGTCGGCTGCCACTCGCAGCAGGTCCGCACGCTGCAGGCCGAGACCGAGCGCTACGGCCACTTCTCCACGGCGGGCGAGTCGGTCTACGACCACCCGTTCCTGTGGGGCTCCAAACGCACCGGTCCTGACCTGGCGCGCGTGGGCGGGCGCTACTCGGATGACTGGCAGCGTATCCACCTGCGCAATCCGCGCGATGTGGTGCCGGAATCGGTGATGCCATCGTACCCGTGGCTGGAAAAGGCCGAGCTGCCCACCAACGATATCCAGGCCCGCATGCACGCGCTGGTGCGCCTGGGCGTGCCGTACACGGATGCCGAGATCGCCAAGGCACCGGACGAGCTCAAGGGCAAGACCGAAGAAGATGCGCTGGTTGCCTACCTGCAAGGCCTGGGCACCAACCGCCGCAACGTCCGCGTGGATTCCGCCGCGGCCGCGGCACCCAAGGAGTAAGCCATGGCCATGATCACTGCCTTTGCGACCGTCGTGTCGATGGTCGTCTTCCTGGGGATCTGCTGGTGGGCCTGGTCCGCCGGCCGGCAGGCCGCCAACCGGGAATCCGCCATGCTGCCGTTCGCGCTGCCTGACGAAACTACGACAACATCGAGCCGGAACACCTAGCCATGAGCGATTTCATTTCCGAATTCTGGAGTTATTACATTGCCGCCATCGCGCTCGTCGGCATCGTCTGGTGCGTGTGGCTGCTGTTCTCGCAACGCAAGGTCACCAAGACCGCCGGCGGCACTGAAGACACCGGCCATGTCTGGGACGGTGACCTGCGCGAGCTGAACAACCCGCTGCCGCGCTGGTGGATGTGGATGTTCCTGCTGGCCTGCATCTTCAGCCTGGCCTACCTGGTGCTGTACCCGGGGCTGGGTTCGTATGCCGGCGTGCTGAAGTTCTCCACGCAGGGCGAACTTGCCGCGCACCGCGCGGCGCAGGAGAAGATGCAGAACGAGATCTACGCCAAGTACCTGAAGATGGACGTCAAGCAGGTGGCGGCGGATCCGCAGGCGCGCGAGATCGGCCAGCGCCTGTTCCTGAACTACTGCGCACAGTGCCATGGTTCGGACGCGCGCGGCAGCCGCGGCTTCCCGAACCTGACGGACAACGACTGGCTCTATGGCGGCGAACCCGACACCATCCAGCAGACCATCACCAAGGGCCGCAATGGCGTGATGCCGCCGTTTGCCGCGACCATCGACGCCAAGCAGGCGGGCGACGTGGCGCAATACGTGCGCTCGCTGTCGGGGCTGTCGTCGGACCCGATCCGTGCGTCGCGTGGCGAGGGCACCTTCAAGACGACCTGCGTGGCATGCCACGGCGCCGGCGGCAAGGGCAACCAGGCGCTCGGTGCGCCCAACCTGTCGGACAACGTCTGGCTGTATGGCAGCTCGGAAGGCAGCATCGTCGACGCCATCCTGAAGGGCCACAACAACAAAATGCCCGCGCATGAGGAGATCCTGACGCCTGAACGCATCCGGATGCTGACGGCCTATATCTGGGGTTTGTCCAACATCGGGAGTGGAGCCGGGCAATGACCGACGACTCATGTGAGCGGGCGCTGGTGGCTCGCGGGAGAGCATGCCCATGAATGCACCCGGGACCGAAGAAATGGCCCGGGCGGCCGACCTGCAACGGTCGGCCGCTGCGCCGGGCGAGACCTCTGACGAAACGCTCTACGAGGTCCGCCGCAAAATCTACCCGCGCTCGGTGACGGGCGCCTTCTCCAGCTGGCGGGTCTGGCTGGTGATCCTGACCCAGCTGATCTACTACGGCACGCCCTGGCTCCAATGGAACGGCCGCCAGGCCGTGCTGTTCGACCTTGGCGCGCGCAAGTTCTACATCTTCGGGCTGGTGCTGTGGCCACAGGATGTGATCTACCTGGCGGTGCTGCTGGTGATCTCGGCGCTGGCGCTGTTCCTGTTCACGGCGATCGCGGGGCGGCTGTTCTGCGGCTATGCCTGTCCGCAGACGGTCTATACCGAGATCTTCATGTGGATCGAGCGGCGGGTCGAAGGCGACCGCATCGCCCGCATCCGGCTCGATGGCGATCCGTGGAGCCTGCGCAAGTTCCGTCTCAAGGCGACCAAGCACTTCCTGTGGGTGCTGATTGCGCTCTGGACCGGCTTTACCTTCATCGGCTATTTCGCGCCGATCCGCCGTCTGGGCGGCGAGGTGCTCAGCCTGTCGCTGGGGCCGTGGCAGTCGTTCTGGATGCTGTTTTACGCGTTCGCCACCTGGGGCAATGCGGGCTTCATGCGCGAGCAGGTGTGCAAGTACATGTGCCCGTATGCGCGCTTCCAGAGCGTGATGGTGGATCGCGATACCTATGTCGTGACCTACGACGTCGGCCGCGGCGAGCCGCGCGGCAGCCGGTCGCGCAAGACCGATCACTACAAGGCGGGGCTTGGCGACTGCGTCAACTGCAGCATCTGCGTACAGGTGTGCCCGACAGGCATCGATATCCGCGACGGCCTGCAGTACGAGTGCATCGGCTGCGGCGCCTGCATCGACGCCTGCAACCAGGTCATGGACAAGATGGACTATCCGCGCGGCCTGATCCGGTATACCTCGGAAAACGCGATGCGCAAGGCCTTGTCCGCAGCGGCATCGCGCAAGCGCCTGCTGCGTCCGCGCGTCATCATCTATTCCGTGATCTGGGTGGTGCTGCTGGGCGGCTTCATGGCGTCGATCGCGCTGCGCACGCCGCTGAAGGTCGACATCATCCGCGACCGTGGTGCGCTCGGCCGTGAAGTGGAAGGCCGCTGGATCGAGAACGTCTATCGCCTGCAGCTGATCAACACCACCGAAGCGCCGATGAAGATCAGCGTGCGCGCCGACAGCGACGAGCTGAAGAACCTGAAGGTGGAGTACGACAAGCAGGCCGAATCGTTGGCGCCGACGTCCAACCGGTTGCTGCCGATCCGGATCCGCGTGCCGATCGAGGCCGCGGCGCGGGGCACGCACAAGATCAACGTGACAGTGACGAGCGAAGGCACGGAGCGGGGGCAGGCCGAAATCCGGCAATCCACCAGTTTCATCGTGCCGCGCGATTTGTGAAGCTAGGCAGACGCGGACTTAGTCGTCAAGATGAAGGGGGCAAGATGAGTCAGCAAGGCAATCCGTGGTGGAAGGAGCCGTGGCCGTGGCTATTGATGAGCGGCCCGCTGGTGGCGATGGTGGCGTGCGGCGTGACGATCTGGCTGGCGTCCACGCATCCGGACATGCCGGTGCAGGGTGCAACGCGCCATGGCCTGGTGGTGGAGAAGGCCGATGCCGCGCCGCCCAAGGCTGCCGCAGCGAGGCAGCCATGAGGTTGCGCTGGCTGATGTGGGTACTCTGGCCGGCGTTCCTGATGGCTGGCTTTGCGACCGCGACGGTGTTTTCGGTGGTGGATCCCGGTGACCTGAACTTCTTCGGCCAGCCGATCGAAGCGTCCCGCGAATCGGTCTACACCATCGGCTTCCTGATGGCCTGGGTGTTCTGCGCGTTGTCCAGCGGACTGACGCTCTACACCATGCCGACGCGGCTCAGCGATACCGACGAACTGGAATGAGCGGACTGGCGTGAGGTCTGCGCTGCCATGGCCGGATGCGGCACTGGCAGCGCTTGGCCGCTTAGCAGGAGCGGCTGTAGAGTTGCTTGATGCCGTCGATGTCCACCAGCTTGACGTGGCGCTGGCGAATCTGGATCAGGCCGGCTTCGGCAAAGCGAGAGAACAGGCGGCTGACGGTTTCGAGCTTCAGGCCCAGGTAGCTGCCGATTTCTTCGCGGCTCATGCGCATCACGAACTCGGACGCCGAATAGCCGCGCGCCGACAGGCGCTCAGAGAGGTTGATCAGGAAGGCGGCAAGGCGTTCCTCGGCGCGCATCGAGCCCAGCGTGACCAGCATCAGCTGGTCGTGCGTGATTTCCTTGCCCATCAGGCGCAGGAACTGCTGCTGCAGCGATGGCAGGTCGACCGAGAGGGACTGCAGTTCGCTCATGCGGACCACGCAGACTTCGGTATCTTCCAGGGCGGCGGCATCGGAGGCATGCTGCATCTCGCCCAGCCCGTCGAGACCGACGATTTCGCCGGGCAGGTGGAAGCCGGTAATCTGCGAGCGGCCGTCTTCAGTGGTGACGTGGGTCTTGAGCGTGCCAAAGCGCACGGCGTAGACCGCGGTGAGCGGATCGCCCATGCGATACAAGGTTTCACCCTTGTGCACGCGGATGCGTTCCTGTACCAGCGTGTCCATCTTGGCGAGGTCTTGCTGCGACATGCCGACCGGAAGGCACAGCTGCCCCATTGCACAGGTGGAGCAGCGGGGCGACATCTCGGTAATGGGAATGGAGGTGAGCAATTGGAACCTGCTAGAAATGGCAGCGAGGGCGCGATTAGGACATTTTACCGTGCGATGTGATGCGGTAGGGAGTAAGAATTGACATTTGGCGTGCTGATCAGCGTTTTTCTGCTGGCTTTGCTGGGCGGAGTCCACTGCGCTGCCATGTGCGGCGGCGTGGCGCTGGCCGTGGAACAACGCCGCGGCGCGACGGTGACGATCAGTCTGGTGCCCAGCCGCGCCGCCTGGCTGGCCGAGTTGCTGACTATGCACTTGGGCCGGATCTCGACCTATATGCTTCTTGGTGCCGCGCTAGGCGCGCTCGGTGCCTCGGCATGGAAGCAGGATTACCTGCCGGTGCAGCGCTGGCTGTTCGGCGCGGGCAGCGTCATGCTGCTGTGGTCGGGCTGGCGGTTGCTGCGCGGCAACACTTTTACCGTCGACTGGCTGGAGCGGCTGGCGGCGCGCGCCGGCGCAACGGTGGCGCGGCGGCTGGGTGGCCTGGCAGGCGCCATGCCGGCGTTTGTGCGGGCGCGAAGCGGACTGGCGCGGCGTTATGGCGTGGGCCTGGCGTGGGGGCTGGTGCCGTGCGGCATGGTCTATGGGGCGCTTACGCTGGCGCTGCTGGCGGGCAACGCGGCGTCCGGCGCACTCGTGATGGGCGTGTTCGGGCTCGGCACATTGCCTAATCTGCTGGTGCTGTCCGGCCTCGCGGGCTACTTGCGTACGCTGTCGCGACGTCCCGGCGTGCGCTTGGGGGCCGGCCTGGCGGTGATGGCGTTCGGCGCCCTTGGCATTGCGCGAGCGGTGCTGCTGCCACATTCGCTGGCCGAGCATGGATTCTGCCTGGTGTTCTGAGGCGCCGGCGCCGCCCGGGCAACGGATGATGGTTGCAGGCGGGGGCGGGAATGCCATACAATCGCCAACATTGCGGTATCGCGCGGCATAGAATGAGCCGCGGTAAGCAGCGGGCGAGCAGCGCCAGGCGGCCTTCCTACCAGAAGGCGCGTTCAGGGCAGGGGAAGCGGAAGGTTTTCGATGCCCGTCCCGTCCCCGCAGTCCATCCGGTTCAAAAGATCTGGTTCAAAAGTCCGGCTGGCACTGCGGTGTTGGCGATGCCGGCCTTGCTCCCGATACCCGTTTTTCTTGCGTCCGAGGCCTTCAGTTCGCTGACAGCGACGTCCGATATGTGCGGGCGCGCTACGCAAGAGGTTTGCTGGCCGATCCATAACGGCACGCGAACGATCTCCTGCCGGAACGACCCGGCAACTCGATGCAAAGATAGGGAAGTGCACGGCTTGGATGCAGCAGGTATCCGGCTAGCTGCGCAATGAGATGGCGGTGGCTTTCGTACCGCTGTATCCAAAATCTCCGATGCCCCGGATCCGTCCGGGAGCAGGTGCAAAGACAGGCTGCACACCATCAACATGAATACCCAAGAGGCGAAGATCGTCCTCGAGACGGCGCTGATCTGCGCGCAGGAACCGTTGCGCGTCAATGACCTGCGGCGGCTGTTTGACGACGACGTCGGCGCAGACACCATCCGCGTGCTGCTTGAGGAACTGCGCCAGGACTGGCGGCCGCGCGGCGTGGAACTGGTGGCCCTGGCCAGCGGCTGGCGCTTCCAGAGCCGGCCGGAAATGCGTGAATACCTCGATCGGCTGAATCCCGAAAAGCCGCCAAAATATTCGCGCGCCGTGATGGAAACACTGGCGATCATTGCCTACCGGCAGCCGGTGACCCGCGGCGATATCGAGGAAATCCGCGGCGTAACGGTCAGCACGGAAGTGGTCAAGAAGCTTGAGGACCGCAGCTGGATCGAGGTGATCGGACACCGCGACGTGCCGGGCAGGCCGGCGCTGTATGCGACGACCAAGGCATTCCTGGACGATCTTGGGCTGCGTACGCTGGATGAGCTGCCGCCGCTGGAAGACGCCCAGGCGCAGGCGCAGGCAACCCTGCTGGAACAACAGGCCATCAATTTTGAAGATCTGGCTGCAAACAAGGCAGCCAGTGCCGACGAGGAAGCATTTGCCGACCCCGCCGCGCAGGCAGCGGATGTGGCCGAAGCATCCGTCGCGAACGAAGCCGAGACGACCGACCCGGTCGACCAAGGCGCCAATGGCTTTGACGTGCAACCGCTGCAAGCTGCAGCCGACGATGCCGCCGAGGCCGCTTCCACCGAACCAGCCGCACCCAATCCGGACGGGGCGCGGGGCGATTTGCCGGACAACGGCACCCCGCCGCACCCGAGCGAGCACGACGAGCGCGTGCCGAACTGAACAACATGCAACATCCGATAGTGAATATCTTGTCTGATTCCGTTGAGCAAGACACCCGCAATGCGGGCGCACCCGCCGACACCGGCGCCGCAGAACCCGGATCGGGCAGCGAAGCCGCGCCCCGCCGCAAGGGGCTGCGCCGCGGGCTGAGGAACCTGGTCGCATCGCGCCGCCAGGCAACGCAGGACCGCGGCGAGGGCGCCGAAGGCGCCAGCGCCGGCGGCCAGGCCGATGCCGGTGAAGCGGGCGCCGCCCAGGCGGCGGGCGGCGCGCGCGGTGGCCAGCGCGGCCGCGGCAAGCGCAAGACGGGGCAGGGCGAGGGCGGCCAGGGCAGCCAGGGCGGCCAGGGCACCAGCAAGGCAGACAAGGTGGACCGCGCGGCCAGGGCCGAAGGCACCGACAAGCCCGAGCAGCCCGGCCGCAAGCGCAAGCCGGTCCAGCGCTCAGGCAAGGCGGCGGCGCCGGGCGAGGCGCAGGGCGCCGGCGCGCGGCAGCAGGGCCGCCGCAAGGATGGCGGCAAGCCGCAGGCGCCCCGCAAGGGCCAGGGCGGCGGGGACAAGACCGCGGCGAGCAGCGAAGACCTGTTCCGCTTCGTGATCTCCGAGCAGTACGACACTGAAGACACCGTCATCCCGCGCACCAAGGCCAAGCCGGTGCGCGAGCTGTCGGCTGACGACGACGCGCCCAAGCTGCACAAGGTGCTGGCCGAGGGCGGGCTGGGCTCGCGCCGCGAGATGGAAGAACTGATCCTGCAGGGCCGCGTTTCGGTCAACGGCCTGCCGGCCCATATCGGCCAGCGCATCCTGCCGGCGGACCAGGTCCGCGTGAACGGCAAGCTGATCCACCGCAAGGTGTCGACCAAGCCGCCGCGCGTGCTGCTGTACCACAAGCCCGCCGGCGAGATCGTCAGCCAGTCCGATCCGGAAGGCCGTCCGACCGTGTTCGACAGCCTGCCGCGCATCAAGAGCGGCAAGTGGGTCGCGGTGGGCCGCCTGGACTTCAATACCGAAGGTCTGCTGATCTTCACCACGTCGGGTGACATTGCCAACCGCTTCATGCACCCGCGCTACGGCGTGGAGCGCGAGTACGCGGTGCGCACGCTGGGCGAGCTGGCCGAGGCCGACCGTCAGCGCCTGCTGCACGGCATCAAGCTCGATGACGGCGAAGCCAACTTCCTGCGCATTGCCGACGGCGGTGGCGAAGGTGTCAACCAGTGGTACCACGTGGCCCTGACCGAGGGCCGCAACCGTGAAGTGCGCCGCATGTTCGAGGCGGTCGGGCTGACCGTGTCGCGCCTGATCCGCACCCGCTACGGCCAGTTCCTGCTGCCGCGCGGCCTCAAGCGCGGCCGCTGGCAGGAAGTCGAGCCCAATGACGTCAAGGCGCTGATGGCCGGTGTCGGCCTGAAGGTGCCCGGCAAGGGCGAGCAGGCCCCCAAGGGCGCTACCAAGGTGGGCGGGCGCAAGCAGCGCACCGAAGCCGCGATTGCCGGCATGCCGATGCCCACGGGTATGGATGGCCTGCCGCGCTTCGACCAGGGCGGTGCCCGGGGCGGTGGCGGCGGCCGCAGCAGCCAGCCGGATCCGATGAGGACCTCGATGGGCTATATCAGCCACGGGCCCACGTTGCTGACCTCGCACGCGGCCAACCTGGGTGGCGGGCGCGGCACTGGCGCACGCCAGGGGCGCGGTGGCGCCGGCATGGGCGGCATGGGTGGCATGCGCGGTCAGGGTGGCCAGGGCGGTCTGGGCGGCCAGGGTCAGGGCAAGCCGCGTCGTGGCGGTGGCGAAGCCAACGGCAATGTGATGCCGAAGGCGTCGAAACCGGGCGGTAACCGTTCCCCGCGCGGAGGCAGTGGCGGTGGCGGCGGCAACCGTGGTGGCAACCGCGGCGGCAACCGATAAGCGCTGATTGCGGCGCATGGCGGGCTGAATGCCCGCCGGCGCCGGGTTCAGTGCGCGGAAATGTCTGGCTTTTGCCTTTTCGACATAATCCGCGTATAATTCAAGTCTATTCAAAAAGCCATCCTCGTCGAGGATGGGCGAATGATGGGCATTGCGCCCATTTTTTTTTGGTTCGCCCGTTTTTCGGTTCTCTCCGCTGGAGCGGGGGGATGGCGGACAGGCAGGGCTGCAGCAGGGTCGTCCCGGACGGCACCGGCGGGTTTGCCTGCCACGGTGTTGATGGCCATTACTCGGGATAACAGTGCATCTGGCAGATTTGATCGAAACCACCCTAAGCGGCATGGGATATGAGCTGGTCGAGCTCGAGCGTGCCCCGGCCGGATTGCTGCGTGTCTATATCGATCAGCCTGAAACCGGCATTGCCATCGAGGATTGTGAAAAGGTGAGCCGCCAGCTCACCCACGTGTTCACAGTCGAGAACGTCGACTATGAACGCCTCGAGGTTTCGTCGCCCGGACTGGACCGGCCGCTGAAGAAGCTGGCCGACTACGTTCGCTTTGCCGGCGAGGAGGTGCGCGTGACGCTGCGCCTGCCCGTCAACGGACAGAAGAACTTCACAGGCATCCTGCGCGAGCCCACCGGCGCGGCGGGCGAGGAGAAGATTGGCCTGGAGTTCGAGGGCAAAGATGGCCCGGCGCTGCTGGAATTTGCCGTATCCGATGTCGACAAGGCACGCCTGGTGCCGGTGATCGACTTCAAAGGAAATCAAAGAAAAGGGAACAAGCAATGAGCCGCGAAGTTCTGTTGCTCGTCGATGCGCTTGCGCGTGAGAAGAACGTCGACAAGGATGTGGTATTCGGTGCCCTGGAGGCGGCGCTCGCCTCGGCCACCAAGAAGCGTTTCGAGGAAGACGTGGATATCCGTGTCGCGATCGATCGCGAGTCGGGCGAGCATGAAACCTTCCGCCGCTGGCTGGTCGTTCCCGACGAGCTGGGCCTGCAAGAGCCGGACAAGCAGATCCTGCTGTTCGAAGCCCGCGATGAAACCCCCAGCATCGAGCTGGGTGATTTTATCGAGCAGCAGATCGAGTCGGTCGAGTTCGGCCGCATCGGTGCTCAGGCTGCCAAGCAGGTAATCCTGCAGCGCATCCGCGACGCCGAGCGCGAGCAGATCCTGAACGACTACCTGGATCGCGGCGAGAAGATCATGACCGGCACGGTCAAGCGCGCCGACAAGAAGGGCCTGATCGTCGAGTCCGGCCGCGTGGAAGCGCTGCTGGCCCGCGACCAGATCATCCCCAAGGAAAACCTGCGCACCGGTGACCGCGTGCGTGCGTATATCCTGAATGTGGACCGCGCCGCGCGCGGCCCGCAGATTGAACTGTCGCGCACCGCGCCCGAGTTCCTGATCAAGCTCTTCGAGAACGAAGTGCCGGAAATGGAAGAGGGCCTGCTGGAGATCAAGGCGGCTGCCCGTGATCCGGGCGTGCGCGCCAAGATCGCCGTGGTCGCGCATGACAAGCGCATCGACCCGATCGGCACCTGCGTGGGCGTGCGTGGCACGCGCGTCACCGCGGTGCGTAACGAGATCGGCGGCGAGGCCGTGGACATCGTGCTGTGGTCGGAAGACCCGGCGCAATTTGTGATCGGCGCGCTGGCGCCGGCGCAGGTGCAGTCGATCGTGGTGGATGAAGAGAAGCACAGCATGGACGTGGTGGTCGACGAGGAAAACCTCGCCGTCGCCATCGGCCGCAGTGGTCAGAACGTGCGCCTGGCGTCCGAGCTGACCGGCTGGCAGATCAACATCATGACGCAGGAAGAATCGGCGCAGAAGCAGGCCGAAGAGAGCGATGTCGTGCGCAAGCTGTTCATGGCCAAGTTGGACGTGGACGAGGAAGTTGCCGACATCCTGATCGAGGAAGGCTTCTCCACGCTGGAAGAAGTGGCTTATGTCCCCATCAGTGAAATGATGGAGATCGAGGCCTTTGACGAAGACACCGTCAACGAGCTGCGCAATCGCGCGCGTGATGCGCTCCTGACGATGGAACTGGCCCGGGAAGAAAAGGTGGAAGAGGTGTCGCAGGACCTGCGCTCGCTCGACGGCCTCAACCCGGAATTGATCGGCAAGCTGGCCGAAGGCGATATCCATACGCGTGACGACCTGGCCGAACTGGCCGTGGACGAGCTGGTCGAGATGACCGGTGTCAGCGAGGAAGAAGCCAAGTCGCTGATCATGAAAGCACGGGAACATTGGTTCAACTGAGGGACACGCCCGGGCCGGCCTACACTTGGCCCGGGCGCGCTTTCCGCAACGATTTGTCCCGACGTAGAAACCAAGCATTGAAAGGGTTTGAATGGCAAGCACAACAGTTGCCCAACTGGCCGCAGAACTGAGTCGCAGCGCAGCTGCCCTGCTGGAACAATTGCAGGCGGCTGGGGTGGGCAAAGCGACGCCAGAAGACATCATCACGGAATCGGATAAGACCAGGCTGCTGGACTATCTGAAGCGTTCGCACGGCCAGGCCGACGACAGCTCCCGCAAGAAGATCACACTGACCAAGCGCGAAACCTCCGAGATCCGCCAGTCGGATGGCACCGGCAAGACCCGCACGGTCCAGGTGGAAGTGCGCAAGAAGCGCGTGCTGATCAAGCGCGACGAAGCTGCGCCCGATACCCAGGCCGACGGGGCCGAAGCCCAGGCGCCTGTCGCCGATGCTGTCGAGGAAGCACGCCGCGACGAGGATGAACGCCAACAGGCTGAACTGCTGGCGCGCCAGGAAGCTGAAGCCAAGGCCGCCCGCGAGGCAGCCGAGCGTGAAGAAGCCGAGCGCCGCGCCCGCCAGGAAGCGCTGGAGGCTGAACAGCGCCGCCAGGCCGAACTCGCCGCCCGCAAGGCGGAGGAAGAGGCTGCCGCATCGCGCGCCGTGACCGAGGCCAACGAGGATTCCTCGCGCAAGAAGGCAGAGGACGAGAAGGCACGCGTAACCGCCGAACGCGCCGAGGCGCAGAAGGCTGCCGACGAGGCCAAGGCTGCTGCCGACAAGGCCCGCGCCGAGCAGGAAGTCGCTGCGCGCAAGCGCCGCGAGGCTGCCGAAGCCGAGGCCCGCGCGATCCAGCAGATGCTGAACGCCCCGCCGCGCGTGCTGAAGGCGCCGTCCGAGCGCAAGGCTGAAGAGAAGAAGGCCGAGCAGACCGGTACGCTGCACAAGCCGGTGAAGCCGGCCGGTGCGACCACGGAAGCGAAGAAGGACGAAAAGAAGCCGGTCACCACGACCACGACCACGGCAACCGCCGACAAGAAGGGCAAGGTCGTAAAGGCGGGCTGGCAGGACGACAGCAGCCGCAAGAAGGGCAGCGGCCTGAAGACCCGTGGCGATACGTCGGGTGGCGTGGGCGGCTGGCGCGGTGGCCCGCGTGGCCGCGGCGGCAGGCAGCAGCAGCATGACGACAGCCGCAGCAGCTTCCAGGCGCCGACCGAGCCGGTCGTGCGTGAAGTGCACGTGCCGGAAACCGTCTCCGTGGCCGACCTGGCGCACAAGATGGCCGTCAAGGCGTCCGAGGTCATCAAGCAGATGATGAAGCTCGGCCAGATGGTGACCATCAACCAGGTGCTGGACCAGGAAACCGCCATGATCGTGGTGGAAGAAATGGGCCACAAGGCGTATGCCGCCAAGCTGGACGATCCGGAAGCGCTGCTGGTGGTGGGTGGTGAGGAACACACCGACGCCGAGTTGCTGCCGCGTCCGCCGGTGGTGACCGTGATGGGTCACGTCGACCACGGCAAGACCTCGCTGCTGGACTACATCCGCCGCACCAAGGTGGCAGCGGGCGAAGCCGGCGGGATTACGCAGCACATCGGTGCCTACCATGTGGAAACCGACCGCGGCGTGATTACGTTCCTGGATACCCCGGGTCACGAGGCCTTCACGGCCATGCGTGCCCGCGGTGCCAAGGCGACCGATATCGTGATCCTGGTGGTGGCCGCCGACGACGGCGTGATGCCGCAGACCAAGGAAGCCATCGCGCATGCCAAGGCTGCCGGTGTGCCGATCGTCGTGGCGATCAACAAGATCGACAAGCCCGATGCCAACCCGGACCGCGTCAAGCAGGAACTGGTGGCCGAGCAGGTGGTGCCGGAAGAATACGGCGGCGATTCGCCGTTCGTGCCGGTTTCCGCCAAGATGGGTACCGGTGTGGAAGACCTGCTCGAGCAAGTGCTCCTGCAAGCCGAAGTGCTGGAACTGACGGCGCCGGTGGATGCCCCGGCCAAGGGCCTGGTGGTGGAAGCCCAGCTCGACAAGGGCAAGGGCCCGATCGCAACCATCCTGGTCAGCAGCGGCACGCTCAAGCGTGGCGATGTGGTCCTGGCTGGCAGCGCCTACGGCCGCGTGCGTGCCATGCTGGACGAGAACGGCAAGCCGACCAAGGAAGCCGGCCCGTCGATCCCGGTGGAAATCCAGGGTCTGTCGGAAGTGCCTGCCGCCGGTGAAGAAGTGCTGGTGCTGCCGGACGAGCGCAAGGCACGTGAAATCGCGCTGTTCCGCCAGGGCAAGTTCCGCGACGTGAAGCTGGCCAAGCAACAGGCCGCCAAGCTGGAGAACATGCTCGAGCAGATGGCCGAAGGCGAAGTGCAGACGCTGCCGTTGATCGTCAAGGCCGACGTGCAGGGTTCGCAGGAAGCGCTGGTGCAGTCGCTGCAGAAGCTGTCGACCGCCGAAGTGCGCGTGCAGATCGTGCATGGCGGCGTGGGTGGCATCTCCGAGTCCGACGTCAACCTGGCGACGGCTTCGAAGGCGGTCATCATCGGCTTCAACGTGCGTGCCGACGCTGGTGCGCGCAAGCTGGCCGAGCACAACGGCATCGATATCCGCTACTACAACATCATTTACGATGCGGTAGACGAGATCAAGGCGGCGATGTCGGGCATGCTGGCGCCGGAGAAGCGCGAGACCACCATCGGCCAGGTCGAGGTGCGCCAGGTGTTCCGCGTGCCGAAGATCGGTGCGGTGGCCGGCTGTATGGTTACCGACGGCCTGGTCAAGCGCAACTCGCTGGTGCGCGTGCTGCGCAACAACGTGGTCATCCACGACGGCGAGCTGGATTCGCTCAAGCGCTTCAAGGACGACGTCAAGGAAGTCAAGCAAGGCTTTGAGTGCGGTCTGTCGATCAAGAACTTCAATGATGTTCAGGAAGGCGACCAGCTCGAGGTGTACGAAATCACAGAGGTGGCGCGTACGCTGTAAGGCGTCGCAAGCAACGGCAGGCTTCGGCCTGCCGTTGTCATCTCGACTAGACAGTATTGAATGGCCAAGAAAGGCAGCATCTCCTCCCGCAATCTCCGCATCTCCGACCAGATCCAGAAGGACCTGGCCGAGATGATCCAGCGCGAACTGCGCGACCCGCGCCTCGGCCTGGTCACGCTGCAGTCGGTCGCGCTGACGCCTGACTATGCGCACGCCAAGGTGTACTTCACCGTGCTGGGCGCAGAAGCCGCAGAGGCGGAAGCCATCCTGAACGAAAAGGCCGGCTACCTGCACTCGCTGCTGTACAAGCGCCTGCACATCCATACCGTGCCGACGCTGCGCTTCTTCCACGATACCTCGGTCGAACATGCGATCGAGATGTCCAAGCTGATCAACGAAGCGAACGCCACGCGTTCGAAAGACGACTGAAGCCGGCGCCCATGCCTCCCTGGCATGGGTTTCGCGGCCGCACGATTTACATTGCCGCCATCCGCGCCGCATCGCCGTCCCGCCTCCCGCTTTCTCCCGATGACCGATTCCAACGCCAACCGTCCGCCGCGCCTGCCGCGCCGCGAGGTCCATGGTGTGCTGCTGCTCGACAAGCCGCTGGGCCTGTCGTCCAACGACGCGCTGGTGCGCGCCAAGCGCCTCTTGCGCGCGGCCAAGGCAGGCCATACCGGCACGCTGGACCCGCTTGCCACGGGGCTGCTGCCGCTGTGCTTCGGCGAGGCCACCAAGTTTTCGCAAGACCTGCTGGAAGCGGACAAGACCTATGACGCCGTAGTGCGGCTGGGCGCGCGCTCGAGCACGGGCGACGCCGAAGGCGAACTGCTCGACGTGCGCGAGGTCACCTGCGACCGCGCCGCGGTGGAGCAGGCGCTGGCAAGCTTCCTCGGCGAGATCGAACAGGTGCCGCCGATGCATTCGGCGCTGAAGAAGGACGGCCGCCCGCTGTATGAATACGCGCGCGCCGGCCAGACCGTGGAGCGCGCGGCGCGCCGCGTCACCATCCGTTCGATTGCGCTGCTGGACTGCGCCTTGCCCAATGCCCCGTCGTTCACGATGCGGGTGACGTGCAGCAAGGGCACCTATATCCGCACGCTGGCCGAGGACATCGGCGAAGCGCTGGGCTGTGGCGCGCACCTGACCGGACTGCGCCGCATCGCCGTGGGCGACCTGACGCTGGACGGCGCGGTGACGCTGGAACAGATCGAACAGCACGACGACGCGCAGCGCCCGACCATGCTGGCACCTGTGGACGCCTTGCTGCAGAAGTGTGCGCCGGTGCATCTGGACGAGGCCGCTGCAGCGCGCTTCCTGCAGGGCCAGCGCATTGCCCAGCGCGACCTGCCGGCCGGCACCGGGCTGGCCGAGGATGCGCTGGCGCGCGTCTATGCCGGCGAGCCGGCCCGGCTGCTGGGCGTGGCGCGCATGCGCGAAGGCGCGTTGCGGCCGGAGCGGCTGGTCAAGCTGTAAATTGCGTGAGGGGCGTAAGCGGCAGCCCCGTCAGCAATTACTCTAGCGTGATCCTGGCCGTCTTGATGACATCGGCCCACAGCTTGCGATCCTGGGTGAGGAAGCCGGCGAAATGCTCCGGTGTATCGCCCACGGGCTCGGAGCCGAATTCAGCCATTTTCTTCCTGACTTCCGGGTTCGCCAGGGCCTTGAGCAGCGCCTGGTTGTAGCGGACCACGATCGCCTTCGGCAGGTCCTTCGGCCCGAAGATGCCTTGCCAGGTGGGCATGTTGAAGTCCTTCAGGCCGCTCTCGGCAAGCGTTGGCACCTCCGGCAACAAGGGCGAGCGCTTGCTGCCGGTGACCGCCAGCGCCTTGACCTTGCCGGTCTTGGCCAGCGTCGCCGCGGTGGTGATGTTGTCGACCGTCATGGCGATATGCCCGCCCATCAGGTCGGTGATCACCGGGGTGGCACCCTTGTACGGCGCATGGACCATGTCGATGCCAAGGCGGTGCAGCATGGTTTCGGCAATCAGGTGATTCGACGTTCCGACGCCGGCTGTGCCGTAAGTGACCTGCGGCGTCTTTTTGACGTAGGCGACGAAGTCCGCCATGGTCTTGACCGGCAGGGCCGGATTGATGATCACGACATTCGGCTGGGTGGCCAGCATGGCGATGGGCGTGAAATCATCCGCCTTGTATGGCGTGCCCTTGGGGTTGAGCAGGTGGGTCACCGCCATCGCGCCGGCGGCGCCCATGCCAATGGTGTAGCCGTCGGCCGGGGCCTTGGCCAGCTTGTCGGCGGCGATATTGCCACCCGCACCCGGCACGTTCTCGACCACCACCGGCACCCCCAGGCTTTCCGACAGCGGGGCCTGCACCAGGCGCGCCAGCAGATCTGCCGAACCGCCGGGCGCAAAACCCACCAGCAGGCGCACCGGCTTGACCGGCTTCCACTCCTGCGCCTGCGCGCCCGGGATCACCGCCGCGCCCACGCTCATCCACATCATGCCGCGCACCAGCGGCCCCATCCACTTCGCCACCTTTTCCATTGTTACTTCCACTCCAGCAGTGTCATGGGCAATTTGTCAGCGGGCTCGCCCTTACCCGAAAATGCGTTCGCTTCCTGCCCTGATTCAGGCCGCGGCACCCGCCAGTACCTGCCCCAGCAGCCTTGCCACCATGCGGTTGGAGAGCAGCACCGGGGCGCCGGCATGGCGCGCCACCTCAGCCCGCATGGCTTCGGTGTAGCCCATGCAGTGCATCACCACCAGGTCGCAGCCGCGCAGTGTCTCGCCCGCCTGCGCGAAGCGGCCGGTGCTTGTGTCCGTATAAGGCGAGGCATGCGTGACGCGCAGTTCGCAGGACACCGGCTGGATCAGGTGGAAGCCGCTCACCTGGGCTTCCAGCGGCAACACGATGCCGAGCCGCTTGCAGCCCTGCGCCAGCGCCACGGTCAGGTGGTCCACCACCTGCTGCGGTTCGATGACCAGGGTCTGCATCGGCGGCAGGGCGGTGCCGGTGCACAGTGGCACCAGGGCGTCGAAGCGGCCGTCGTCCAGCGAGGTCATCAGCCGGGCCAGCATCGCCTCGGCCACCGGCTTGCCCATCACCGCCTGCGTGCCGTCACGCAGCCGGCTGGCAAAGCGGTACTCGCCGGGCGCGGGCGCCAGCGCGGCAATGTCCTGCGGGCCCAGCGCGTCCAGGATGCCGAACTCTTCCACCGTGGCCGGCAGGCCCAGGTCGGCAATCATCTGCGGGACCACATCTGTCCTGGGCGCCTGCCCGATGGTGACGAAGGCCACGCGTGGCTGGCGTGCGGCAGGCGTGTTCATGCCTCGGTGCCCACGGTCTGCAGATGGGCCAGCGAGCCATAGCGGCGCTGCAGCTCGGCCCACTCGGCCGCGTCGTAGAAGTCGCATTGGCCCTGGCCGAACTGCTTCGCCACCTCGATGCAGAAGCGCGTCGCCACGTCGATGTCGAAGGCGTTGGTGACGCCGGTCGCGCAGCCTGGCACAGTGGTCTGCGCGGTCAGCGCCACGCCCACGACCGGGGCAGGGGTCACGATGGCCGGCTGCATGATCGAGTTGACATGCCACAGGCCGTTTTCATACGGCGTGATGTCCTGGGTGGTCAACGGCAACACCATCGGCAGTTCGCCGCTGACCCATCCCATCAGGTCCAGCATCCGTTCCGGCAGGCGCAGCAGCCAGCCTTCCTTGGCCACGGGTGTCAGCGCCACGCCGCGGCGGTTGACGAAGCGGTTGCCGCGCGTGGTGTCGACCGACAGGATCGCCGCCATCCGCTGGTGCACCTCATGCGACATCATCGTGCGCATCGCAAAGGGCGATTTCATCATCGGCACCGGATGGTGCGGCCGCGTGGCGGCGTGCGGGCAGATATGGGTGTGGATGCGCACCGGCCCGGCCAGCACGTCGCCGGTGGCGGCCATGTCGGCCAGCTTCAGGGCGCTGGCGACGGCCACGATGGCGCCGTCGGCATCGGATACCAGGCCCGTCACGGCCGGGCGCGCGCCGACGCCGCCCAGCCGGCCCACTACGCCAAGCGCGGGTGCATCCGGGTTCTGTCCGGGTACCGTGCAGGCGAGGAAATCGGTGTAGAGGCCGTTCTTTTCCACGCGCGTGACGGTGACATCGTCCAGGCCGCGCGAGCGCAGCAGTGAGGCGACAGCTGCGCCGTCGACATTCGCTGCCGACAGCAGCTCGATCGATTCAATAACCTGCTTGATAGACATCTTGCTTGACTTCCTGGGGCTGGGGAGGGGTTCCGTACGCTTGGGCTCAGGCCAGCAAATTCAGCGCGGCAGTGAAAGCGCGCCGGGCTGCACGTCGGCAATCTCCGCGCCCCTGAACCATCGCGCGGCATGGGTGCCGCCCATTTCGAAGCGATCGTCCGAGACCCGTACCCAGTTGCCTTCGGGCAGGCCCAGCACCGGCATGTCGGGCTGCAGCACGGTGAATTCGGCCAGGCGCTGGTCGCGCGTTTCGCCGCGGAAGCCGGGCACGACCAGATTGAAGTAGTGCGGGTTGATCTGGAAGGGGACTAGCGCCAGGGCGTCCAGGCCGCCTGGATCAGCCACCGGCATGTCGTTGGTGGTGCGAATGGTCGGGCAGGCCAGGTTGGCGCCCGCGCTCCAGCCGATATAGCGCGCCGCACCGGATCGTACCTGCGCCGAGATCGGCGCCAGCAAGCCGCGCTCGCGCAGGCACTGCAGCAAGCGGAACGTGTTGCCGCCGCCAACGACGATCAGTTCGGCCGCCTCGATGGTGCGCACGGCTGCCGCCGGCTCGGCCAGACGGTGTAGTGATTGCACCGCGATGCCGACCGGCGCGAAGGCGTCGCGGACCAGCGTCTCGTAGGTGTCCCAGTCGCGCGTGACGCCGGCGAACGGGATAAAGCAGGCAGTCTTGCGGCTGGCGGCCAGGTCGCGGATCGCTTCCTGGGCGTGGACCAGGTAGCCGGCGTCGCTGCTGGAGTTGCTGAGTAACAGGAGTTCCATGGGTCGTTGCGGCAAAGTCTAGATAAGTGAGGCGGCGTCGAGCCACAGTGGGTCGCCGATGCGCTGTCCCACGGGTGCCACGGCCTGCACCAGCGTCGCGCGCAGCGCCTGGGCCTGGGCCTGGCTGACCTGCATCGCGGTGAAAGACAGGCACAGTCCGCGCACGTCGCCTGAGAGCGGGTCTGCCAGCGTGGTGGCCACGGCGCCGATGCCCGGCATGCCTTCGTTCACGGCGATGGCGCTGCGCTCGGCGCCGGCCGTCGCCACGCGTTCGCGCAGCTCGGCAACCGTGGCAGGACAGCCGGCGGGTGCATCCGGCAGCTTGCGGGCGCCGGCGGCGCCATAGCGCGCGCTGAATTCAGGCTCGGGCAGGCGCGACAGCAGCACCCGGCCCATCGCCGTGGTGAATGCCGGCCGGCGTGCGCCGGGCGGCGACAGCACCTGCACCGGGTTGCTGCCGTTCAGGCGTTGCAGCACGACGGTGTCGGTGCCGTCCAGCATCGACAGATAGGCGGTGAAGCCGGTGGCTTCGGACAGAGTGGCCAGGATCTCGCGGCATTGCTCGTCGAAGGGATGCGCCTGTGCAGCGGCCTGCGCTGCGCGGATCAGCAGCGCGCCAGGGCGGTAGCGCCGCGTGGACGGCTGCAGTTCCAGCAGGCGATAGCGCACCATCTGGGCGAGCAGGCGCGAGGCCGAACTCTTGGCAAGGCCCAGTTCGTCCAGGACATCGTTGAAAGTGATCTCGTGCCGGTGATGCCCGAACAGGTCCAGCACGCTTTCCACGCCTTCAAGAATGCTCACTCCGCCACTCCACGCTCCGTATCTCTATTACCTGTTTGGTTCCGGTTTTCGGAACGTAGGTTCCGTAATTCGGTTTACAAATAATAGAAGCACGAAGACAGGAACACAAGGGGGGCATTCCCGGCGCAGCAACCCGGCGGCGAAGCAAAAAAAATGGCCCCGATCAGGGGCCAAGTCTTGAAAACCGGAGAGGTCGGGTCAGTGCGCCGCCATCGCATCAGCCGACCCGCCACCGCCCTTGGCCGGCCGCGTCAGCCAGACAAAGCCGATCAGCACGAAGAACAGCATCCCCGAGATCCAGAAGATATCGTTGGCGCCGAGCATGGCAGCCTGCTGGGAGATGTTGCGCTCGATCACGCCCATTGCCTGGGCCTGGCTCATGCCCATCTGCATCAGGTGGCTGAGCTGGTCGTGGTAGGCCGAGTTGTACGGGTTGACCTGTTCCACCAGCTGCGCGTGGTGCAGGGCCGAGCGGTTTTCCCATACGGTGGTCGAGATCGAGGCGCCGATGCCGCCGAAGGTGATCCGCACGAAGTTCGACAGGCCCGAGGCCGCCGGGATCTTCTCGGGCGGCTGGCCCGACAGGATGATCGACGTCAGCGGGATGAAGAACATCGCCATCGCCGCGCCCTGGATCAGCGTGGGCACCATCAGCGTCCAGGTATCCACCTGCGTGGTGAAGCCCGAGCGCATCAGGCTGACGATGCCGAAGGTGATGAAGGCCGCGGTGGCGACCCAGCGCGCGTCCATCTTCGGCAGGTTGCGCCCGATCACCGGTGACAGCAGGATCGCGAAGATCCCGACCGGCGCCATCACGATGCCCGCATCCGTCGCGGTATAGCCGACGATGGTCTGCAGCCACAGCGGCAGGATCACCAGGTTGCCGAAGAACAGCCCGTACGCCACCGAGATCGCCACCACGCCGGAGCTGAAGTTGCGGCCCTTGAACAGGCTGATGTCGACGACGGGGTGCTTCTCATAGGTTTCCCATGCCAGGAAGAAGAGGAAGCCGACAATTGCCACCAGCGTCAGCACCACGATCTCGGTCGAGTGGAACCAGTCCAGCTCCTTGCCCTTGTCGAGCATCAGCTGCATCGAGCCGACCCAGATCACCAGCAGCGCCAGGCCGATGCGGTCGATCGGCAGTACCTTGGTCGGGGTCTCGCGGTCCTTGTAGATGGCCCAGGTGACATAGGCCGTGATGATGCCCACCGGCACGTTGATGTAGAAGATCCACGGCCAGGTCATGTTGTCGGAGATCCAGCCGCCCAGCAGCGGCCCCATGATCGGCGCCACCAGCGTGGTCATGCCCCACAGTGCCAGCGCCATGGTGCTCTTCTGCGGCGGATAGCTCGACAGCAGCAGCGACTGCGACAGCGGGATCATCGGCCCGGCCACCGCGCCCTGCAGGACCCGTGCGGCCAGCAGCGTCTCGAGGTTGGGCGCGACGCCGCACAGCCACGATGCCAGCACGAACAGCAGGATCGAGGTGATGAACAGCCGCACCGCGCCGAAGCGCGTGGTCAGCCAGCCGGTCAGCGGCACCGAGATCGCATTGGCCACCGCGAACGAGGTGATGACCCATGTGCCCTGGTTGGGCGCGACGCCCAGGTCGCCTGAAATCGCCGGGATCGACACGTTGGCGATCGACGAGTCCAGCACGTTCATGAACGTGGCCAGCGACAGCGCGATGGTGCCGACCACCAGCTTGCCGCCGGTCAGCGGCCGCGGCTGCTGCGACGCCAGTGGCGGGACCGGCCGCGCCGGCGCCTGGCTGCCGTCGGACTGCGCGGCGGTGGGGGAGTTGGCCATGATCAGGTGTTGGCGGGCTTGGCGTTGGCGGCGCTGGCCGAGGGCAGGCCGGTGCTGCGGCCGCCGTTGTTGGCGGCGATGATGTGCGCGATCAGCTGGTCGGCGTCCTGCGCTACCTTTTCATAGACATCGGTCTGCATCGGCTTGGCCGGCGCGGCGGCGGCCATGGCGGCGCCTTCCTCGCGGCGCACGTCGACCTTGACTGTCATCGACAGGCCCACGCGCAGCGGGTGGTCCTTGAGCTGCTGCGGGTCAAGCGCGATGCGCACCGGCAGGCGCTGCACCACCTTGATCCAGTTGCCGGTGGCGTTCTGCGCCGGCAGCAGCGAGAAAGCCGAGCCGGTGCCGGCCGAGAAGCCGGCGACCTTGCCCTGGTATTCCACCTTGGAGCCGTACACGTCGGCTTCCAGCGTCACGGGCTGGCCGATGCGCATATGCGTGATCTGCACTTCCTTGAAGTTGGCGTCGACCCAGACCTGGTCCAGCGGCACCACGGCCATCAGCGGCGCGCCGGCGGCCACGCGCTGGCCGACCTGAACCGAGCGCTTGGCAACATAGCCGGTCACCGGCGCCGGCATGGCCGAGCGCGCGAACGACAGGTAGGCCGAGCGCAGGTTGGCGGCGGCGCGCTGCACGTTGGGGTGCTTCTCCACCGTGGTTTGGTCGGTCAGCACCTTGTTCGACGCCAGTTGCTCGCGCGCGGCCAGCAGCGCCGACTCCGCACCCTTGAGCGCGGACTGCGCGTGCGAGATCTCTTCATTCGAGACCGCGCCCGAGCCGGCGATGGCCTGGCGGCGGCGCAGGTCGTCGCGGGCCTTGGCCACGTCGGCTTCGCGCAGCGCCACGTTGGCGGCGAGCGAGCCGTTGTTGACGTACAGCGTGCGCACTTCGCGCACGGCCTGGGCCAGCTGGGCTTCGGCCTGTTCCAGCGCCACTTGCGAATCGGCGCGGTCAAGCTGGATCAGCGGCTGGCCGGCGGTGACCAGTTGCGTGTCGTCGGCGGCGATCGACACCACGGTGCCGCCCACCAGCGGCGTGACCTGGACCACGTTGCCGGCGACATAGGCGTCGTCGGTGTTTTCAAAGTGGCGGGCGTACATGCCCCAGTAAACGCCATAGCCGATGCCGGCGACCACGATTGCCGCAGTCAGCGACAGCAGCATGCGCTTGCGCTTGCCGTTGTTGTTGGTGCTGGCCGGCGCTTGCTGGGCAGGGTGCTGGGGGGTGTTGGGGCCGGCCGCTTGCTGGTTGTTGCTCATGATGTCTTCTGAATAATCTTGTGTTCGATCACCGGGTGCGCGGATCAGCCGCGAGCGCCCGCCTGGGTGTTGTGCTGTTGCTGCGCCGGGTCGTGGCCGGCGCTCTCGTGGCCTTCCACAGGCTCCTGGTAGCCCCCGCCGAGCGCCTTCATCAGGCCCATCTGCAGGTCCAGCCGCCGTGCCTGCAGGTCGGTCGCCAGGCGGCGCTGCTGCAGCACGTTGCTTTCGGCGTTCAGCACGGTCAGTTGCGTGCCCAGGCCGGCCTTGTAGCGGGTGGTGGCCAGTGCATAGGCGTGCTCGGCCAGGTCCAGGGCTTCGCGCTGGGTCTGGATCTGCTTGTCGACGCTGCGGATGCTGGTCATGGTGTCGGCGGTCTCGCGCAGCGCATCGACCAGGGCCTGGTTGTAGTTGGCCACGGCGATGTCGTAGCCGGCGTACTTGCCCTTCAGGTTGGCGCGCAGCTTGCCGCCTTCGAAGATCGGCAGGCGGATAGTCGGGCCGATGCCGAAGGTGCGGCTGACGCTCATCAGCAGGTTGGACGGATCCAGCGCGGCAAGCCCGGCAAAGGCGGTCAGGCTGACGTCAGGCAGGAACTCCTTCTTGGCGACATTGATGTCCTTGGACGCCGCCTCCACGCGCCAGCGTGCCGCCACCAGGTCCGGCCGGCGGCCCAGCAGGCCGATGGTCAGGTTGTCGGGCAGCGTCGGCGTGGCCTGCGCCAGCAGCACCGGCGGCTGGATCTGCAGCCCCCGGTCCGGGCCCTTGCCCAGCAGCGCTGCAAGCTGGTTGCGCGCCAGGGCGATTTCCTCGTCCACGCGCTGCAGGTCGGTGCGCGAAGCAGCCACCGTGCCGCGCGCCTGCGTGGTCTCGACCTGGGTGTCGAGGCCGGCGGCCAGGCGCTGGCGTGACAGCTCGGTCAGGTCGCCGCGCTGGGCGATGGCGCGCTCGGCCACGTCGCGCTGGGCGTACAGCGCCGCCAGGCGGGCGTAGTTGCGGGCGATCGAGGTGGCCAGGATCAGGCGCGAGGCCTGGCTTTCAGCCTCGGCGGCGCGGTCGTCGGAGAGCGCCGCTTCCAGCGCATCGCGGTTCTTGCCCCAGAAATCGAAGTCATAGGACAGGCCCACCTGCAGGCGCGACTGGTTCTGCCACGATCCCGCCAGCGGGGTGCCTTCGAACAGGTCTTTCTCGGAGATGCGCTGGCGGAGCAGGCTGCCTTCGAACTCCAGGTGCGGATAGAGCGCGCTGCGGGTGGCATCGGCCATGGCGCGCGAAGCTTCCACGCGGGCGAACGCGGCCTGCAGGCTCGGGTTGTCCTTGACCGCCTCATCGACCAGGGCGCTCAGCTGGGGGTCCTTGAACTGCGCGACCCAGTCCTGCGAGGGCCATTGGCCGTGTTCGTCGGGCAGGGTCTGCGAGGTTGCCATCGTGGCCGGGTCGGCCACGGTCTGGGTGCTGTGCGAATTGCCGAGTGCCGCGCAACCGGCCAGCACCGCCGCGGCCATGGCAGTCAGCGCAAGCACGCTGGCACGGCGCGCCAGCGTGCGTGGGGTGGCGCGCCGGGGGGATTGGGGGGAGAGAGCTTGTTTCATGGTGTTGCTCCGCTGCCGGAGCCTTACGGTTTCTACGGGCTGATACGGTGTCCGGTTGATCGGACGATCTGGTGTGCCGGAGGCCGGCGTACAGCCCGCTACCCGCTGTTGTTATCGATGATCCGCCGCAGCATGCTGCGCAGCAGTTGGATCTCATCCTCGGAAAAACCGCGGAAGTGGTGGGCAAGTACCTTGCAGAAGATGGCGGGCAGCCGTTCCACCAGTTCCTGGCCCTGTGGCGTGACCGACAGGTCGACCACGCGGCGGTCGGCGTCGCGGCGCCGGCGTTCGATCAGCCCGCGCTTTTCCATGCGGCTGAGCAGGCGCGTGACCGAGCCCATGTCGGTATTCAGTTCGCGGCCCAGGTCAGTTACGGTCGCGGCGCGGCCGGTGGCCAGCATCATCAGGCAACTGGCTTGGGCCTGTGTGATGTCCAGACTGCTCACTTCCTGCTCGACCCCATGCGCCAGCATGTTCTTGGCGCGTTGCATGAGGTAGCCGACGCTATCGCACATCTGGTACTCGGTGGGGTCGAACGGGCCGGCCGTGGATTCGGCTGGCTGATCGGTGGAAGGGAGCCGTGACATCTTTGCCTTTGCAATCTTTGCTGTGACAAATATATGTTCACGTTTAATGATGCGCAAGAACGGAAATTGGTTATTCCACTTTTCGCAATGATATTCATTCGGTAAGTGGCGGTTCCGATCAACGCGTCTTGCGCTGCAACATGCTAGAATGTTGGGTTACCTCAGATTCTCCAAAGCGAGACGCAGCAATGACCCGCGCCATCCGAAATATCGCCATCATCGCCCACGTCGATCATGGCAAGACCACCCTGGTCGACCAGCTCCTGCGCCAGGCAGGCACCTTCCGCGACAACCAGCAAGTCGCCGAACGGGTGATGGACTCGAACGACCTGGAAAAGGAACGCGGGATCACGATTCTCGCGAAGAACTGTGCCGTCGAATACAACGGCACCCATATCAATATCGTCGACACCCCGGGCCACGCCGACTTCGGCGGTGAAGTGGAGCGCGTGCTGTCGATGGTCGACGGCGTGCTGCTGCTGGTCGACGCAGTCGAGGGCCCGATGCCCCAGACCCGCTTCGTCACGCGCAAGGCGCTGGCGCTGGGCCTGAAGCCGATCGTGGTGGTCAACAAGATCGACCGCCCGGGCGCGCGCCCGGAATGGGTGATCAACCAGACCTTCGACCTGTTCGACAAGCTGGGCGCCTCCGACGAGCAGCTCGACTTCCCGGTGATCTACGCCTCGGGCCTGAACGGCTTTGCCGGCCTGACCGAAGACGTGCGCGGCGGCGACATGAAGCCGCTGTTCGAAACCGTGCTGGACAAGGTGCCGGTGCGTGACGACGATCGGGACGGCCCCCTGCAGCTGCAGATCATCTCGCTGGACTACTCCAGCTACGTCGGCAAGATCGGCGTGGGCCGCATCTCGCGTGGCCGCGCCCGTCCGCTGCAGGACGTGGTGGTCAAGTTCGGCCCGGAAGGCAACCCGATCAAGGGCCGCATCAACCAGGTGCTGAAGTTCCAGGGCCTGGAGCGCGAGATCGTGCAGGAAGCCGAAGCCGGCGACATCGTGCTGATCAACGGCATCGAAGAACTGGGTATCGGCTGCACCGTGTGCGCGCCGGACGCCCAGGACGCGCTGCCGATGCTGAAGGTGGACGAGCCGACGCTGACCATGAATTTCTGCGTCAACACCTCGCCGCTGGCCGGCCGTGAAGGCAAGTTCGTGACCAGCCGCCAGCTGCGCGAGCGCCTGGACCGCGAACTGAAGTCCAACGTGGCGCTGCGCGTGGCCGATACCGGCGACGACACCATCTTCGAAGTGTCTGGCCGCGGCGAACTGCACCTGACCATCCTGCTGGAAAACATGCGCCGCGAAGGCTACGAGCTGGCCGTGTCGCGTCCGCGCGTGGTGTTCAAGGAAATCGACGGCGTCAAGAACGAGCCGTACGAACTGCTGACCGTGGACGTCGAAGACAGCCACCAGGGCGGCGTGATGGAAGAGCTGGGCCGCCGCAAGGGCGAGCTGCTCGACATGGCCTCGGACGGCAAGGGCCGCACGCGTCTGGAATACCGCATCCCGGCCCGCGGCCTGATCGGCTTCCAGGGCGAATTCCTGACGCTGACGCGCGGCACCGGCCTGATCAGCCATATCTTCGACGACTACGCACCGGTGCGCGAAGGCGGCCTGGGCGAGCGCCACAACGGCGTGCTGATCTCGCAGGACGACGGCGACGCCGTGGCCTACGCGCTGTGGAAGCTGCAGGACCGCGGCCGCATGTTCGTCAAGCCGGGCGATGCGCTGTACGAAGGCATGATCATCGGCATCCACAGCCGCGACAACGACCTGGTGGTCAACCCGATCAAGGGCAAGCAGCTGACCAACGTGCGCGCTTCGGGTACCGATGAAGCGGTGCGCCTGGTGCCGCCGATCCAGATGTCGCTCGAGTATGCGGTGGAATTCATCGCCGACGACGAGCTGGTCGAGCTCACGCCCAAGAGCATCCGCCTGCGCAAGCGCCACCTGAAGGAGCACGAGCGCAAGCGCGCTTCGCGCGAAGGCGCATAAGCGCTGGCTGTGCCAACAAAAAACCGCGCCCGTGAGCGCGGTTTTTTGTTGGCGGTGGGGTAATGAGGCACCTGCTTACCATGCGTACTTCACCCCGGCACGCAGCGCGTATTGATAGAAACTTTGTGCCCCCCACGCGCCGGCCACATTGGCCCAGCCGCTCCAGCGCTTGCCGATGTCGGCGTTGATGCCGAGCTTGAGCTCAAAGCGGTTGGACGTGTACAGGCTGCCGAGCGGCAAGCGGTTGAACGAGATATTGCTGTCGATGCCGGCGTGCCACCAGTTCAGCGTCGCGTATGGCTGTATCTTGCGGCCGTCGACACGCAGGAAAGTGCGGTGCAGGGGCGCACCCACGCGCGTGACCGCGCCGCTGGAGTCGGCGCCGGTGATGCGCGTGCCGTTGGGCTCGCTGACGTCATCGGCGCCGTACTTCACGTAGACGAGCTGGGCCTGCGGCTCCGCCACCCATCCACCACGCAACGGGAACGCATAACCGGTCTCGCCGGAGATGGCCCAGCCGTTGGCGCCATAGCCGACCGTCGGCAGGCCGTCGCCTTCCACCTTGTTGTCGAACCAGCCGTACTGCAGCCACGTGTCGACATAAGCGCCGAGCTTGTGCTCGTCGTTCTGGTACCAGGTGCCTTAGGCGCCGATGCTCCAGCCCTGCACGCTGCCCTTGGCGCGCTTGCACCGCATTGGGCGCGCCCTCGATGGTGGCGTGGCTGTCGATGATGGCGCCGCCGGCGGCCTGCACGCCGCTGCCGCGCTGCGCCACGATCTGGCCGCCCAGGTGTTCCTGCGTGCCGCCGTTGGCCAGCGCTATGCCGGCAGTGGTGCCGCCACGCACGATGCCGCGGTTGATGACCGTGCCGCCGCTTTCCAGCCGGATGCCGTCTTTCAGGCCGTCGATGGTGCCACGGTTGTCGACCGTGCCGGACGCGCCGGCTATCATGACGCCTGCATTGCCGTTACCCCTTATCGTGCTGCCTGCATAGTTGACCACGTTGCCGCCGCTGCCGCCGATCCACAGCCCGTACGTGCCGCCGGAGATCTCCGCACCGGTGGCGACGGTGGCGCCGCCGTCCGTCGAGCCATTGGCCACGTTGCCGCCGCTGTCCAGCAGAACGCCGATCAGCCCCCCCGAGATCGCACCCGCATTGGCGACGCTGCCGCCATCGTTCACGACGCTGATGCCGTGCCCGCTGCTGGCGCCAATCACCGAGCCGGCCAGGTTCGTCACCGTGCCGCCGCGCTCCAGCAGCACGCCGGTGGTGCCGCCGTGGATGGCGCCGCCCTGGTTTCGCACTACTCCCGCCATGCCGCGGATACGGATGCCATCGCCAGTGCTGTCGCTTTCGACCAGGCCGGTATTGACCACCGTGCTGCCCGCGTCGGCGGAGCCGAGCAAGACCCCCGCTCACTTGGTGTCACTGGTGCGGATCGTGCCGCGATTACGGAACACATAGGACCTGGCGGAACCGCCGTCGGTGACCGCATCGGTATCCGCAACGAAGGCGCTGCCGATAAATGCCACGTCCGTGGAGGCCGGGTCTCCGGTGACGGTATAGGTGCTGAACGACGCAGGCTGCCGCAGGTCGATCTGTGCGATGCCATCGCCTGAGATGGCCTTCTGCGCATAGGCAGGGCAGGGCAGCAAATGAGCGGCGGCGGCCACCGCGAGCGGGTCCGTCGTTACGGCGGTGAATCTCGACCATGCGCACGCCATTGCCGCGATCTCCACATCGCGTGCTTTGCCTGCCCCTGTCGAGGATCGCTACGATGCGCAGCAACGCGCTGCATCGGCACGGGCACCGGATGGAAGTAAATGCCGGTGCCGGCGGCGGGTCAATTTCGTATTTTCTGCGCAGAAATCAACAGTCTGGTTCCTTCGGAAACTTGTGAAGGCGATGGCTATTGCGCGCCAGGCACGACTTCGAGCGCCGGTGCGCGCGGGCTGCGCCACTCGGGCGGCTTCCACAGGTAGCGCGGGTCGCGGTCGCGCCAGGCATCGGTGAACATGTCGCGCCATTCGTGGAAAGTCAGCGTCAGCGGGTTATGGGTGCGCACCTGGCGCGTGATGCCGTACACCGGTGCCTCATGCTCGGGGACGAAGGTGCCGAACAGGCGGTCCCAGATCGTCAGCACACCGGCGTAGTTGCGGTCGATGTACTGCGGGTTCTTCGCATGGTGGACGCGATGAACCGATGGCGTATTCAGCAGCGACTCGATCAGCGGCCTGCGTTGCCCCAGCCGCGTATGCACGAAGAACTGGAAGGTCAGGTTCAGGCCTACTGCCAGGATCACCCAGTCCGGCGTGAAGCCGATCCACGCCAGCGGAATCCAGAACAGCCACATGCCTGAGAGCGGATACGTCAGGCTCTGCCGGAACGCTGTCGAGAAATTCATGCCTTCCGACGAATGGTGCGTCACGTGCGAAGCCCACAGCCAGCGCACGCGATGGCTGGCGCGGTGGAACCAGTAATAGAGAAAGTCCTGCAGCAGCAACAACAGCGCGAATGACCACATGGTCTCCGGCATGGCGTGCAGCCCGTGCTGGTAGCACCACGTGTAGACCGTGCGGATCATCAGCCAGAGGAAGAACGCATCCGACGCCTGGTGCATCAGCGCCAGTGCCGCGTTGGATACGGTGTCGCGCAGGCTGTAGGCGGTCGGGTCGCGGCGGGCCCAGTACCGGGCCTCGGCGCCAATGGTCAGCAGGAACACTGGCGCAAAGGCCAGCAGCACGAGTCCGGGATCGAGCGATTCAGTGTTCATCTCGCCAGTTTGCATATTCCGCATGGAATTGCTACGAGGGGTTCCTCCAAACGGCGCCGCGCGGGGGTTTCGCGGCGCATCCGCCACATGGTGGATTGCCGTACTGCCACGCAATTCTGTCACGCGTGTGAAGGCGGTGAATACCGGTAAAGGACGCAGCCAGCGCGCCGTAGTTGAACAGGGCGGCAGCGCGGCGCGCGCTCCCGATTTCCCCGATTCCCCTTTCCCCCGGAGCCTTCATGTTCAAGAACACTACCATCGGAGCCAGATTGTGGTTCCTCACTATCGTCACGAACTTGTTGTTGTTGATTGTCGGCGCAGTGGGCTGGTTCGGCATGTCGCGCAGCAACGAGGCGACGCACCAGATCTATGGGCAGCACCTGTCGGCCGCGGTCAACCTGGCCGAAGCGCGTTCGAACCAGTTGCTGGTGCGCGTACTGCTGGACCAGGCGACCTTCGCCACGGACCCCACCGATGCCAAGGCGCGCACCGCGACCGCGGAAGGCTTTGCGCGCGATTCCGAGAGAGCCTGGCAGGCCTATCTCGCCTTGCCGCGCTCAGCTGACGAAGCCAGGGCGGTGGAGGATGTCACCGCCAAGCGCGATGCGCTCTTCAAGCAGGGCGTCACGCCCATGATCGCCGCGCTGCACGCCGGCGACCGCGATGGCATGATGAAGGCCGTGCTCGAAACCATCCCGCGGCTCGACATCGCCTTCACCGCCGTCAATACCGAACTGAACAAGCTGCAGGTCGCCAGCGCGAAGCAGGTCTACGAGGCGTCGCAGCAACGCTACCGCAACCTGTTCACGCTGTCGGCATGTGTGCTGGCCGTGGGCCTGGCCTTCAGCACCGTGGTGGCATGGCGCCTGCGCGGTTCGATCGTCCAGCCCCTGGATACGGCGATCGGGCGTTTCGAGAAGATCGCGGGTGGCGACCTGAGCGTCGCAGCCTCCGGCGGCGAGGTGCTGGCCGACGAGTCAGCGCGCAACGAGACCGCGCGCATGCTCGGCATGCTGGGCCGGATGCAGGCCAGCCTGGTGGCCATGGTGGGCGACGTGCGCGGCGGCGCGGACGCGATCGCCTCGGCCAGCAAGCAGATCGCCAGCGGCAACGCCGACTTGTCGCAGCGCACCGAGCAGCAGGCGGCTTCGCTGGAAGAGACCGCCTCGAGCATGGAGGAACTGACCAGTACCGTGCGCCAGAATGCCGACAGCGCGCGCGAGGCCCGCGGGCTGGCAACGGATGCCGCGACCCTGGCCGAGCGCGGCAGCGAGGCCGTGTTGCGCGTGGTCAACACCATGCAATCGATCGATGCCAGCTCGGGCAAGATCGTCGACATCATCGACGTGATCGAGAAGGTTGCGTTCCAGACCAATATCCTGGCGCTGAATGCGGCAGTGGAAGCCGCGCGTGCCGGCGAGCACGGCCGCGGGTTTGCCGTGGTGGCCGGCGATGTGCGCGACCTGGCGCAGCGCTGCGCCGGCGCATCGAAGGAGATCCGCGCGCTGATCGGCGCCTCGGTGGCCAATGTGCGTGAAGGCTCGGGGCTGGTCGATGACGCCGGCCGGGCGATGCAGGACATCGTCGATGCGGTGCAGCGCGTCAGCGCCATCATCGGCGATATCAGCGCTGCCTCGGACGAGCAGTCCAATGGCATCGAGCAGGTCAACGTTGCAGTGTCGCAGATGGACAGCATGACGCAGCAGAATGCGGCGCTGGTGGAGCAGGCGGCAGCGGCGGCGGCGGCGCTCGAAGACCAGGCGCAGCGCCTGACCTCGCTGGTGGCGACGTTCCGGCTGGCCTGATGGTGCAGGGCGCATGCGCCGCAAGCTGCCCGCAGGGGTGCGCTTGCCAATGCGACTGGCGTAAAATCGCGAGTTGCATTGGAGGAGTACGACATGACTGAATTCGTCACGACAGAGGTACGCGGTGGCATCGGATACCTGACGCTGAACCGCCCGCAGGCGCTCAACGCCCTGTCGCTCGACATGATCCGCGCCATCACCCAGGCGCTGCAGACCTGGGCCGCCGCGCCCGAGGTGGTGGCAGTGGTGGTCGCCGGTGCCGGCGGCAAGGCCTTCTGCGCCGGTGGCGATATCCGCTATTTCCACAAGGCTGTGCACGAAGGCGATCCGCTGCTCGATCAGTTCTTTGTCGAGGAATACGCGCTGAACTTTCTGATCCACCGCTACGCCAAGCCCTATATCGCACTGATGGACGGCGTGGTGATGGGCGGCGGCATGGGTATCTCGCAAGGGGCGCGGCTGCGCCTGGTCACCGATCGCACCAAGATGGCGATGCCGGAAACCAATATCGGACTGTTCCCGGATGTGGGCGGCGGCTGGTTCCTGGCGCGCACGCCGGGCCGCATCGGCGAGTACCTGGGGCTGACCGGCACCGTGATCCATGCCGCCGACGCGCTCTACGCCGGGCTGGCCGACGCCTATCTGCCGGGCAACCGGCTGGCCGAACTGGTCGATTCGCTGCGCACACAGCAGTTTGCCAGCGGCGACGCCGTGCTGGCGCACATCGAAGGCTTTACCGCTGCGCACCGCGATGACTGCGTGCCGGCGCAAAGCACGCTGGGCGGGTTGTCGGCGCAGATCGACAGCCTGTTCGCGGGCAACACCATGCCGGACATCCTTGCCGCCGTCAGCGACGCCGCGGGTGACTGGGCCGCGCAAACCGCCGCCATGCTGCGCAGCCGCTCGCCGCTGATGCTGTGCGTGACGCTGGAGCAGATCCGCCGTGCGCGCAGCATGTCGCTCGAAGACGAGCTGCGCATGGAACTGGACATGATGTACTACGTGTTCCGTAAGGGCGATGGTGTCGAGGGTATCCGCGCGCTCGCCGTCGACAAGGATCACAAGCCGCACTGGCAACACGCCCGGCTTGATGATGTCGGCCGAGAGAAGGTGCTGTCGTTCTTCGAAAGCCCGTGGCGCGCCGGGGAGCATCCGCTGGCGTCGCTGGGCATCGCTGCCTGACGATTCCTGCGCAGGACACGCCGGCGCCGACTCGGGTAGAGTTGCGGCTGGACCGGCGCACAGGGCCAGGCCAACCCTGGTCGCGTGCGCCGTCCGCGTCATTCCGTTCGCACAGTCAAAGGAGTCGCAATGAGCAATCCTCGTGATGTCGTTGTACTGGTGGGAAGCCTGCGCAAGGAGTCATACAACCGTAAGCTGGCCAAGGCGCTGATCGCGCTGGCGCCGCCGCAGCTCAGGCTGGAGATTGTCGAGATCGGCGAGCTGCAGTTGTACAACCAGGACCTGGACGACAAACCTACCCAGGCCTGGACCACGTTCCGCGACCGCGTCCGCCGCGCCGACGCCGTGTTGTTCGTGACCCCGGAATACAACCGCTCCGTGCCCGCGCCGCTGAAGAACGCCATCGACGTGGGCTCGCGGCCCTACGGCAGCAGCGTTTGGGACGGCAAGCCTGGCGCCGTCATCAGCGCTTCGCCCGGCGCTATCGGTGGCTTCGGTGCCAACCAGCACCTGCGCCAGTCGATGGTGTTCCTCAATGTCCCGATGCTGCAGCAGCCTGAGGCGTATATCAGCGGCGTCGACAAGCTGCTTGACGAGCAGGGCGCGATCGCCAATGAATCGACCAAGGGCTTTCTCGGCAAATTTCTGACGACGTTTGCAGGCTGGATCGAGCGGACTGCGCCGCGCTGATACTGCCGGGGCGGGGCGCTGCGAACCTCGACGCGGTAGCCTGTAACTCCCGTGGGCGTGCCAGGTTACGAAGGCGTGCGCATCCGCCCCGGTTCCGTGCATTTGTGGTACTGCTGCTAGTCATTGTTTGCCCGACCAAATTATTCGAAGAGTCGTAGGCAAAGATGCCAACGTTGACCGGGCCGCTTGAATCTCTCCGGCGGCACCGCCCCCCCCGTCGCCTAATCTCCAGGTGGGATGCGGCCAGTCTCCGCGCGGCGAACGGGGGCGGGTATCAGGTGCCGTTCGACCAAAGAAAAGCCCTCGGCCAGGGTTGGCGAGGGCGGAAAGTGGAAGCGCGTGAGTCGCATCCGCGCGCTTCCGTCAGCATGACGCTATCCCTCATTCTGGACATCCCTCTAATTAGGGGGGCGCTGCCCCCCGGCTGCGCCGGTTGGTTCTGTTGTCTTGCGAACAGTTCTACCCTCCAAAGGGATGTTTCTCAATTGAAACTTAAGTCGACACTACTGCGACTACGAGGACACGGTCATGCGCCCATATGCCTCAGGATTGACCACTTATGTCTTGCTGTCCCTAATGCTGACCCCTGAACTATGGGTCCCGTGGCTGCTGCGGGTGCCATTATTTAGGGAGTTGATCGCCTTTGGGGTACTGGCCAAGTGCATGCCGGCGGTCTTCGCATTTTTTGCGCTGGCCACCCGAGTAGGGCGATGAGGCATGCATTCCATAATGCGCGCCCTAGCCGAAAATCGGTTGCAACACGCTGGGCCGGCATTCAGGCGGGTTGGGCAATCGACCAAGGGTAGGCTGTGAGTACAACCGAAGCCGTACCTTGCTTGCTATGCACCGCGTTGGCGCGACGCTGGCTCGACCGACAAGATCCCCTGCATGGCAGCCGCATTTACCGTTGCGCTGCCTGTGGCGGGCGATTCGCAGTCGCTGGCGATGCGCTGGGCGCCATCGAACAGGGGCGTTGGGATGTTGCTGAGCTGAAAGCCGCGGTTAGGCAGAGCATTGCTTCGGGCATCCTTCCACGCATCGACGACACTAAAGGACGCCCGAGCGTGATCGCGGTCGGCCGTCAGGCATCCTGAGCTCTGTCGGATGAACGAGTAAGCCTGATGGGCTGAGCCCAACTAACTCTTTGGCATGCTGCACATAGTGCCGCTACCGGGCCGGCAGCCAGCTTCACACGCTGCTACTCCATTTGAGTCAAATCCGGCGGCACCACCGGAAGTTGTGGAGCACTGGACAACGCCCCTCGCATCAACAATGCACTGGCCGAGTACGCCACCGCTACCCGGATTGCGGAAGCGTGCTTGCGAGCGGGTTTCCCGGGGGTAGTTGGCCTAGCCGTGCTGTTGCTCTTCAGCTGGCTCAGCCCGATAGGCCGACCAGTAGTAGTGGCTGTGTCGGTTGTGGCGGGCCAGCTCCTTCTCGATGAAAAGCCGGACGGTGCCGAGGTGCCCAGCCTCGACCAGGACCTCATGGTGGCTGGGCCCGTCGTGCGTGGCACGAGGCAGCGTCTGCAGGCCAGCGGCAATGTAGTGCCCCTGAACTCGACCGAGGATGCCGTTTGCGCCGGGAGCGGGGAACGGCTTGGGGGGTGTGGCCGGAAGATGGCAGCCTGCCGCGCGTTTGCTGTTGCCCATGCTCAGCTCCGACCGGCGACGACGCGCACGCCGTCCCGAGAAACCTCGATCTGCGGCTGGTGGCCATAAGCCCGCAACAGCCGGACATTTTCCCGGGTGGAACTCGGAATGTCCTTCCTACGGACTAGTGCGCTGTTGGTGATGAGAAAGGCGCCACAGCTCGGGCAATGGTAGAGGTAGCCATGAGATGGGGCGCGAGTGCGCTCAGCGGCAGCGCCGCAGATGGGGCAGTTTGCAGGTTCGGGCGACATGGCGGGGGCATGGATGAGTACTGTATGGATATACAGTATAGCGCGCTGACCGGAATCGCCATCGGTCATTTTCTTCAGGGTGGCTATCCCTGCGTGGCTTATTGTCGTTTCGACCGACTGATGCCTCCAAGCTTGCCGAGCACCTTGCATGCATCCGCCATGGCTTGCTCGTTGAGCGGGTACCCCCATGCCGGCTGGGCGATAGAGAAGACCGGGCTCAGGTGCGCCATGTTGAACACGACGGCGCTGCCTTGGCTCAGGCGAACCTGCGCGGTGTACCCTATACTTCCGTCCTTTCGCACGCGCTGCGTGATCGTCCCCATATTCTCGGCGCTACAAAAGTTGAGATGGTGCTAAATCGTAGCGCTTGGGACGGAAAAATTGGACGAAATAGGCGGAATCGGCAGGAAATGGAACGCACTCACGGCACCCCGGAAACTGAGGCCACAGGCGGGAAACAAGGAAATATAAGGGCTCGCAGAATATCTGTAGCCCCGATGATGGACTGGACCGACCGCCACTGCCGCATGTTCCACCGCCAGCTCAGCCGCCACACCTGGCTGTACACCGAGATGGTGACCACCGGCGCGCTGCTGCATGGCGACGTCCCGCGCCATCTGGATTTCGATGCGGCCGAACACCCGGTCGCGCTGCAGTTGGGCGGCAGCGAGCCGGCCGATCTTGCCATGGCGGCCAAGCTGGGCCAGCAATGGGGCTATGCGGAAGTCAACCTGAACTGCGGCTGCCCATCCGAGCGCGTGCAGCGCGGGGCCTTCGGCGCCTGCCTGATGGCAGAGCCGCAACTGGTGGCCGACTGCGTCAAGGCGATGCGCGAAGCGGTGGACATCCCGGTCACCGTCAAGCATCGCATCGGCATCGACAAGATCGAGCACTACGATTTCGTTCGTGATTTCGTCGGCCGGGTGGCCGAGGCGGGTTGCGGCACGTTTATCGTCCACGCGCGCAATGCGATCCTGAAGGGCCTGAGCCCGAAAGAAAACCGTGAGATTCCGCCGCTGCGCTATGAGGTGGCGTACCAGCTGAAGCAGGAGTTTCCGGGCCTTGAGATCCTGATCAACGGCGGCATCGTCAGCTATGACGAGATGGCGGCCCACCTCGAGCACGTCGATGGCGTGATGATCGGTCGCGAGGCATACCATCAGCCCTATGTATTGGCCGAAATGGATGCGCGCTTCTATGGCGATGCGAGTGCGCCGACGCCGTCGCGGCTCGACGTCGAACTGGCGATGCAGCGCTATATCGGCGACCTGGTGGAGCGGGGTGGATATATGGGTGCGGTCACGCGCCACATGCTCGGCCTGCATCGTGGAATTGCGGGCGGGCGCGGCTGGCGCCGCGTGCTGTCGGATGCCAAGCGCATGAATGCGGCACGCACGCGTGCCGATGTGAATGCATTGTTCGAAGAGGCGCGCGCGCACTTGCGGCCGCAGACACAAGAGCCACTTGCCGCGTAAGCGAGCGTGGCCCGCGCGCGCACTGCCGAGGCCGCGTTCTAACTTCAAATCGTGAAAATGTGCATGGCTGCGCGGGGGTACCGCGCGCCGCACTTGCAATGCCTGATCGCCCGGAAACCGGCGCCAGGAAAGGGATTCCCCTAATTCGCTGAGGCAGGGCACTTCCATACACTGTGCCTGCCCTCGAATACAGGGCTTTCTTCAACTGATTATTAGCCCGCTTCGGCGGGCTTTTTTTTGTCGGCGCTTTCTTGCTGCTACGCCAGGCTTGTTGCTCTTCGTTTACCCGTATGGTGCATTGCCGGGATGACAGTTACAGTGCAACCGCCTTCAGGGCATTTGAGATCGCTAAATTTAAGAGTCCGCGCTGCGGACTCTTTTTTTGCGCGCTCGCATTGCATGCGCCAGACGAGGGAATTAGACGGTCGCCCTCGTAAAGAGTTCCATCGGTCACGCTGGCAGGCTAGCGCGTATGGCTGATGCCTACGTCCAGCGTGCCGTATGTCGTGATGCTGGATTCCCTGCCGTCGACCCCGCCGCCAGCACATCCGCCGAGCAAGGCCGCCAATACTGTCAGCGCAAGAATTCGCGCAGGCCATCTACACTTGATTTGCATTCCCGTTCCCTGCGTTCGTTGACGTGTCGATTTTGTCGATGACGTCGATTGGGCTCGCATACGCTCGCGAGGTTCCATCGCCAGGTGCTGGCGCCACGGCAATGAGCGGGCAGGGTGGCCAAAAAGAGGCAGGCGGCCCGATGGGGCGGGCCGCCTGACGGGAAGGTCGAGGGGGGTCAATGTCCCTCAGGCACAAGTATCGCTTCGCGCATTTGCGGCATGAACCCTGCAGAGGTAGGGGCTGTGCACAGCATATTTCCGCGAGCGATCGACGGCATGCGCGAAGGTGCCAGCCGGGCCGGGCGCCCTGGTCGGCGGCCGTGATACGATCCCTCGCATTTGCCCCAGGCGAGACAAGGCATGGCATGCGGACCGATGCCGGCAGGGGGGGGCAGCGTGGAAAGAGCAAACGTGGAAAACGAAGCGCCGTTCGGTGTTGTCTATGAAGACTTCAGGGTGGTCTGGGTTGCCGAGCAACTGCAGGACGGCAAATGGACGGCACGCTACTGCTGGCACCCCGGCACTTCGGAAGCCGCGGGCAAGGCGTTGCAGGAAGCCGTGCTGAACGGCAAGTCGCGCCGCCTGTTGGGGCAGTTCGATACCGAAGCCGAGACCGTCGAGGCCATCAAGCAGGCAGTGCTGCTTGAGGCAAAGTGGAGCCCGTCCCGAACCTGAGCTTTTATCTAAAAAAAATTGTGCCGGATACTAGCCATCCCGGAAAACTGTTTGTATAATCTTGGTTTTCGTCGATCAGCAACGTAACGCGCTGATGACTTCTACGGTGGCTGTAGCTCAGTTGGTAGAGTCCAGGATTGTGATTCCTGTCGTCGTGGGTTCGAGTCCCATCAGCCACCCCAAAGCATTTTCCAGAACGGCGCCTCGCGAGGGCGCCGTTTTGCATTCCCCGGGGATGGTATGTCTGTTCGAGCGGCAGTGATTGGCGTAGCGATGGCAGCCATGGTGGCAGGGTGTGCCACCGGTACTTCTGAAAAGGACATTCGCGCGCGTGCGCCCATGCGCTTGTTCACGCCAGCAACGATGGGCGATGTTGCGAAATGCCTGCGCAACAATCTGGGCGATGACGCCGCGGTCATCAACTATCCGGCGAAGAACCAGACTGAGATCCGCATCGGCCAGACCACGTCTGGGGGTGAATACCGATACGCCTATCTGATTTCGCTGACGGCGAAGCCGGATGGTACGGCTCTGGAACTGCGCAAGAGCGATACGTGGTTCCCGCAGCTGACGCCGCAGGAGCTGGAAGCCGAAGCCAAGGCGTGTGTGCGTAGCTGAGGGCGGGGCCCACGGCTACGCGGGCTGCGCCCGCAGGGTTCAGGCAGCCAGCTTTTCGGCGGTTTCGAGTTCAAGCATGCGGCAGATCGCCGCCATGCTGCCGACCATGGTGCGGCGCTGCGTACCCTGGTAGACGCGTACGCCCTTGCTCTGGCGGAACGGCACGGGCTTGACCGGGCGACGGGCGGCGACTTGGTGGATTTGCGGCATGGTGGCACCTCTTTTGGGCAAAGCGGGGTCAACACCCGGCAAGCCGGGTGGCGTCTGCAAAGCAATGGAAGCGGGTGGGCCCGCGCAGGCTCGCTGCCTGCGGTGCCCGGCTAGAAGCCGGAAGATCGGATCAGACCGACGGCGATGCCTTCCAGCGAGAACTCCTCGCCAGGCTCCACGATGATGTTGGTGAAGTCCGGGTTTTCTGCGATCAGTTCGATATGGCCACCGCGCCGCTGCAGGCGCTTGACGGTCACGTCATCACCCAGGCGCGCCACCACGATCTTGCCGTTGGCGGCTTCGCTGGCGCGGCGCACGGCCAGCAGGTCGCCATCGAGGATGCCGGCATCGCGCATGCTCAGGCCGCGCACGCGCAGCAGGTAATCGGGGCGTTCGTCGAAGACCGAGGCGTCGACCTGGTACTGGCGGTCGATATGCTCGGCGGCGAGTATCGGGCTGCCGGCAGCAACGCGGCCCACCAGCGGCAGCGTCAGCTGCATCACGCCGGCCATCGGCAACGAAAACTGGTCAGGCATTTCCGAATCGCTGCGTGCCACCTTCAGGCGGATGCCGCGTGAGGCGCCCGGGGTCAATTCGATCACGCCCTTGCGTGCCAGCGCCCTCAGGTGTTCTTCTGCGGCATTGGGCGATGAGAAGCCGAATTCTGCGGCGATTTCGGCGCGCGTGGGCGGAAAGCCGGTGCGGCGGATCGTGTTGCGGATCAGATCGAAAATCTGCTGCTGCCGGGGTGTCAGGGTCGCCATGGGATCGCCATTCCGTGCGGGGCCGCGGGGATTCCGGGTAAGGGATCGGTCGATCCTTTATCCTGCATCCGGCTGGCCAGGCACTGTATGTTTAAACAGTATGCTGTGATTTTATACAGTATCGGCCTGAGCGCAAGCAGAATTTTTGGGGCGTGTCGCATGGATGGATTTGTGGATCGCCAGCGCGGGCCCGCGGCGAGGCGGGGCGCGCCCGTTACAATCGGCATTCCTGTTTTCCCACTTTCTTTGCACGCCTCCATGACCCAATTGCCTCGCATCGTCGTACTTGCCACCGGCGGCACCATCGCTGGCGCGGCCGGCAACTCCGCCAGCAGCGCTCGCTACCAGGCGGCGACCGTGCCGGTGTCGTCGTTGCTGGCAGCGGTGCCCGCGCTGCAGTCGGCGGCCCGCATCGAAGCCGAGCAGGTGGCCCAGGTCGACAGCAAAGACATGACCTTCATGCTCTGGCAAACGCTGGCGGCGCGGGTTGAGCACTGGTCCGCGCAGCCCGACGTGGCCGGCATCGTGATCACGCACGGCACCGATACACTGGAAGAAACCGCGATGGCGCTGCACCTGACGCAATCGTGTCCGGTGCCCGTGGTGATGACGGCGGCAATGCGGCCATCGACGTCGCTGTCGGCCGATGGCCCGCTGAACCTGCTGGATGCGGTGCGCGTGGCCGCTCATCCCGATGCGCGCGGCAAGGGTGTGCTGGTGGTGCTGAACCAGCAGATCCACGCTGCGCGGGATGTGGCCAAGGCCCACACGTCGGCGGTCGATGCCTTTGTCTCGGCCTGCGGGCCGCTGGGTTTCGTGCAGGATGACTACGTGCGCTTCGCGCGCGCGCCGCGCGCGGCCTGGGTGATTGGGCCGATGCCGACGGCGTGGCCGGTGGTGGAGATCGTGGCCAGCTACGCCCAGCCGGGCAGGGTGGCTGTGGATGCGCTGGTCCGCGCGGGCGTCGCCGGACTGGTGGTGGCTGCCGCTGGCAATGGCTCGGTGCATGAGGTGCTGGCCGAGGCGCTGGCCGATGCCGCTGCCGCGGGTGTGGCCGTGGTGCGCAGTTCCCGCACCGGGGCCGGCCATGTGGCGATTCCGCCCCAGCTCAGCCCGGCGGATGGGGCTTTTGTTTCCGCAACGGACCTCAATCCCTATAAGGCGCGCGTGCTGCTGGCCATGGCGCTAGCAGCCGACGCAGGGCTGGCGCGGGATCCGGCGAGGCTGCAGGCCTTGATTGCCAACGCCTGATTTGCCTGTGTAAACAGCGGCTTGCGCACTTGCCGATACGCGCGCTATAATGTAAGGCTATTCAACCTTGCCACACCGGACTCGTGACGCCCGGGTGGCTAATCCAAAAGGAGCGTCAATGCGTCATTACGAAATCGTCTTCATCGTCCACCCGGACCAGAGCGAACAAGTGCCGGCCATGATCGAGCGCTACAAGCAGCTCGTGACCTCGCAGAACGGCAACGTTCACCGCGTGGAAGACTGGGGCCGTCGCCAGATGGCTTACATGATCCAGAAGCTGGCCAAGGCTCACTACGTTTGCCTGAACATCGAATGCGGCAAGGAAACGCTGGCTGAACTGGAACACGCGTTCAAGTTCAACGACGCCGTCCTGCGCCACCTGATCGTGCAGACCAAGAAGGCCGAGACCGCACCTTCGCCGATGATGAAGGAAGTGCAGCGCGAAGAAGCCCGCAAGGCCGCGCAAACGACCACCGAAGGCCAGGCCGCCTGAGTGCGGACTGCGGTGCGTGCCATGGCTGACAGCGTCAGCCATGGCAGCATGGATTGCAACCAGCAAGAGGCCCCGCGTTGAACCAGCTTCGGCTTGCCGCCACCCTGGCGGAACGCGATGCCCTGCGCTATACCCCGGCCGGGGTCCCCGTCGTGAACTGCATCCTGCAGTACAGCGGCGAGGCCGTCGAGGCGCAAACGCCGCGGCAGGTCGAGTTTGCAATCGCAGCGATGGGGATCGGACAGGTTGGCCAGCGTCTGGAGCGGTTGCCGCTCGGCACGCTGCTCGACTGTGAAGGATTCCTGGCCCGCAGGCACCGCAACAGCAAGGCTCTCGTCTTTCACATCACTGGATGTAAAGCATTCGAAAAGGATTGAATCATGGCATTCGTCAAACGTGACAACAAGAACAAGAAGCGCTTCCAGCAACAGAACCCGCTGTTCAAGCGCAAGCGCTTCTGCCGCTTCACCGTGGCTGGCGTGGAACAGATCGACTACAAGGATCTGGACACCCTGAAGGACTTCATCGGCGACAACGGCAAGATCACGCCGGCCCGCCTGACCGGTACTAAGGCTCACTATCAGCGTCAGCTGGATACGGCCATCAAGCGTGCGCGTTTCCTCGCGCTGATGCCGTACACCGACCTGCACAAGAACTGATCAGGCCCTAGGTCCGTTAAGGAGAGAATGCGATGCAAATTATTCTGCTGGAAAAAGTCGTCAACTTGGGCAACCTGGGTGACATCGTCAAGGTGAAGGACGGTTACGCCCGTAACTTCCTGATCCCGGGCAAGAAGGCCCGCCGCGCTACGCAAACCGCGATCGCCGAATTCGAAGTCAAGCGCGCCGAGCTGGAAAAGGCCGCTGCCGAGAAGCTGGCCGCCGCGCAAGCCGAAGGCGAGAAGCTGAACGGCCTGACGGTACAGATCAGCCAGAAGTCGGGTGTGGACGGCCGCCTGTTCGGTTCCGTGACCAACGCCGACATCGCTGAAGCCCTGGCTGGCCAAGGCTTCAAGCTGGAAAAGGCCCAGGTTCGCATGCCGAACGGCCCGCTGAAGATGGTGGGCGACCACCCGGTCAGCGTCGCGCTGCACACGGACGTCGTGGTCGACGTGACCGTGTCGGTCGTGGGCGAGAGCGTCTAAGGACGTGCCGCCTCGCCGGCGCGCTGCGCCGGCTGAAGCACCGCAAGCACTGCAAGCAAGAAAGGCAGGAGCCCTGGCTCCTGCCTTTTTTGTTGTTCGCTTGTCATTGCAGGCCCGGTCGCCAAATGTACGGCGAAGTGCGTCCACCCGCCGGTATAATCCCTCCCCATGAACGCGCCTGTCGCCGACCCCCAACTCGAGAACCTCAAGGTCCCGCCGCATTCCATCGAAGCCGAGCAATCGGTGCTGGGTGGCCTGCTGCTGGACAACGCCGCCTGGGACCGCATTGCGGACTTCATCTCCGAGGCGGATTTCTACCGTTTTGACCACCGGATGATCTTCCAGAGCATCGCCCGGTTGATCTCGGCCACCAAGCCGGCCGACGTGATCACGGTCTATGAAATGCTGCAGGTGGCTGGCAAGGCCGAGGAGGTGGGCGGGCTGGCCTACCTGAATTCGCTGGCGCAGAACACGCCCAGCGCGGCCAATATCCGCCGCTACGCCGAGATCGTGCGTGAGCGCTCGGTGCTGCGCAAGCTGGTGACGGCGGCCGACGATATCGCCTCGGCCGCGTTTGCGCCCAAGGGCCGCGAGGTGCGCGAACTGCTGGATGAGGCCGAATCCAAGGTCTTTGCGATTGCCGAAGAAGGCTCGCGCGGCCAGAAGGGTTTCCAGGAAATCCAGCCGCTGCTGACCCAGGTGGTCGAGCGCATCGACGAGCTGTATCACCGCGATTCCACCACCGACGTCACCGGCGTCCCGACCGGCTTCATCGACCTGGACAAGATGACCAGCGGCATGCAGCCGGGCGACCTGGTCATCGTGGCCGGCCGCCCGTCGATGGGCAAGACCGCGTTCTCGCTGAACATCGGCGAGCACGTGGCGGTGGAGCAGGGCTTGCCGGTGGCAGTGTTCTCGATGGAAATGGCGGGCACCCAGCTGGCCATGCGTATGCTCGGCTCGGTCGGCCGCCTCGACCAGCACCGGCTGCGCACGGGCCGCCTGCTGGATGAAGACTGGCCGCGGCTGACGCATGCGATCCAGCGCATGAACGACACCCAGCTGTTCATCGACGAAACGCCGGCGCTGAACCCGATGGAGCTGCGTGCCCGTTCGCGGCGCCTGGCGCGCCAGTGCGGGCAGCTTGGCCTGATCATCATCGATTACCTTCAGCTGATGTCAGGTTCCGGCGGCGGCGAGAACCGCGCCACGGAAATTTCCGAAATTTCCCGTTCGCTCAAGGGCCTGGCCAAGGAACTCAACTGCCCGGTGATTGCACTGTCGCAGCTGAACCGAAGCCTGGAACAGCGCCCCAACAAGCGTCCGGTGATGTCCGACCTGCGCGAATCCGGCGCTATCGAACAGGATGCCGACGTGATCCTGTTCATCTACCGCGACGAGGTCTATAACGCGGACTCCCAGGACAAGGGCACGGCCGAGATCATTATCGGCAAGCAGCGTAACGGCCCGATCGGCACGGTGCGCCTGACCTTCCTGGGCCAGTTCACGAAGTTCGACAACTTCAGCGGCGGCCCGGCTTTCTTCGACAACGACACCTGACGAAGTCAAGCCAGCCTGCAATCGTCTGTGCGGCGCCGTCTTGTTTGCGCCAAATTCGCGGGCAATGTCCCTGTAACCCTGTAAAATATTGCGCTTTGATGACAGTCACCACCCGCGACTGTCATGCAACGCGCCCGCTCAATCCTGCAACACAATCAGCAGCGTCACCACGCTGCCACAAGGAACATTCCATGTTCGGCCGATTCATGCCCACGGAGGGCAAGTTCTTCGAATATTTCAACCAGCATGCCGACTGCGCGGTGACCGCCGCCCATGAGCTCCAGGCACTGGTCAACGACTTGCCCAACGCCGAGGCCCATGCGCGCCGCGTCCAGGCCACCGAAAAGAAGGCCGACCGGATCACGCACGACACCATCGACCTGCTGCACAAGACCTTCATCACGCCGCTGGACCGCGACGAGATCCACAAGCTCATCACGACCATGGACGACATCCTGGACCTGATGGAAGACGTGGCCGAGACCATCTCGCTGTACGACGTGACCAACCTGACCGACGAGGCGCTGCGCCTGGCGGCCATCTGCGTGCAGTGCTGCGACCAGGTCAAGATCGCGGTGGGCCTGCTTGAGGACATGGGCAACGCCAGCACCATCCTGAAGACCGCGCAGCAGATCGACCAGCTCGAGTCTGAAGCCGACCGCGTGATGCGCTCGGCGATGTCCAAGCTGTTCCGTGACGAGACCGACGTCAAGCGCCTGATCAAGCTGAAGGCCATCTACGAACAGCTCGAGACGATCACCGACAAGTGCGAGGACGTCGCCAACATCATCGAAGGCATCGTCCTGGAAAACGCCTGAGGCGGCAATCGGCATGCAGACCATACAAATGAGCCTGTGGGTGATCGCCTTGCTGGTGGCGCTCGCGCTGCTGTTCGACTTCATGAACGGCTTCCACGACGCGGCCAACTCGATCGCCACCGTGGTTTCCACGGGCGTGCTCAAGCCGCACCACGCGGTGGCGATGGCGGCGATGTGCAACGTCGTCGCGATCTTTATCTTCCATCTGAAGGTGGCCGCCACGGTGGGCACCGGCACGATCGATGTCAGTATCGTCGACCATTACGTCGTGTTCGGGGCGCTGGTCGGGGCGATCGCCTGGAACGTCATCACCTGGTACTACGGCATCCCTTCGTCGTCGTCGCACGCGCTGATCGGCGGACTGGTGGGCGCGGCGGTGGCCAAGGCCGGCACCGGTGCGCTGGTGGGCAGCGGCCTGCTGAAAACCGTGGCCTTTATCCTGATCTCGCCGCTGCTGGGTTTTATCCTCGGTTCGCTGATGATGGTGATTGTGGGCTGGACCTTCTTTCGCACGCCGCCGTCGCGCGTGGACCGCTGGTTCCGCCGCCTGCAGCTGGTGTCGGCATCGATGTACAGCCTGGGCCATGGGGGCAATGACGCGCAGAAGACCATCGGCATCATCTGGATGCTGCTGATCGCCAGCGGCCATGTGGTGGCCGGCGGCCAGCCGCCGACCTGGGTGATCGTCAGCTGCTACGTGGCCATCGGCATGGGCACGCTGTTCGGCGGCTGGCGGATCGTGCGCACCATGGGCCAGAAGATCACCAAGCTCAAGCCGGTCGGCGGCTTCTGCGCCGAGACGGGCGGGGCGATCACGCTGTTCTTTGCCTCGGCGCTGGGCGTGCCGGTATCGACCACGCATACCATCACCGGCGCCATCGTCGGCGTCGGCTCTGCGCAGAAGATGTCGGCGGTGCGCTGGGGCGTGGCCGGCAATATCGTCTGGGCCTGGGTGCTGACGATTCCGGCATCGGCCTTCATGGCGGCGATCGCATGGTGGATCGGGCGGCATATCCTGTAAGGCAGGGGCCGCCGTACCAGCAAAAAGCCAGGCTGATGCCTGGCTTTTTGTTTGGGCGTTTCACTGGTTGGCGAAGGCCGCGATGGGATCGTCGTCGACCGGAAGCGGTGCGGGGGCCGGCGCGGGCTCAGGCAGCGGTGGCGCTGCCGGGGGTGCCACCGACGCGGGTGGCTGGTTGGCCGCCGCCACCACGCGGCGCGCGCCGTTGTAGCGCGAGGCCCAGTAGGGCTTGCCCATGTCCTCCAGCCGGACCGTGCCGCCGGAAGACGGCGCATGGACAAAGCGGTTCTGTCCGACGTAGATGCCCACGTGCGAATTGGCGCGGCCGGTGGTGTTGAAGAACACCAGGTCGCCGGATGCCACCTCGCTGCGGTCCAGCGAGCTGCCGCGGGCGCCCATTGCCTCGGTCGTGCGCGGCAGGTTCACATTGGCCGCGCGCGACACCACGTAGCGCACCAGCCCGCTGCAGTCGAAGCCGGAGTCTGGCGTATTGCCGCCGTAGCGATAGGGTGTGCCGACCAGCGACATCGCCTGGATCGAAATCTCTTCCAGTCCGGCGCTGGGATCGATCATGGGCTTGCCCGGCGTGCGCGGCAGGCCGGCATGGCGCGAAGGCGGGGAACTTGCGCAGGCCGCCAGCAACAGGGCGGTGGCGCAGAGCAGCGGCAGCCGGACCTGGGCAAGCAGGCCCTGCGCACGCAATGGATGGGAAGAGATTCGGGTACGGCGCAATGGCATCCTGGGTTTCTGGTCGCCGGCCTGCCGGCGCACCGGAAGCCTTGCCGCTACCAGCGTAGCTGGGCGTTGCGCGTACCGGTGCTGACCTTGATGGACTTGGCCTGGCCCTTGTAACTGGCCTCGATATTGTAGCTGCCTTCGGGCGCACGTATCAGGCAGCGCGGGCCGGCGGCGTTGAAGCTGGCGACTTCCTGCTCGTCGCGCACCAGCCTGACCGCCACGTCCGACAGGAATTCACCGTTTGCACCCTGGATGAACAGGATGCCTATATTGAAGTCCTTTTCCTTCGCGGCCAGCGCCTGGCGCTCGTCCTCGGCGACACCGCCGCAGACGTAGCTGACCGGGCCCATGGTGCGGATCACCATTTCTTCTTCGGCGGCATGGGCCGGGCGCCAGCTCGCGGCCAGCGCGATGCCGGCGGCAGCCAGCACGGCCAGCGCAAGGCGCTGCCTGTGCTGGCTGCGGGCGATGGCAGGCACATGCCTGCGGGGCAGATGCTGGATATTCATCGACGCCTCCAGTGGGGATGCGGGGCAACGGCAAACATGGGCCATCATAGCCCCAAAGTGCTTGTCGTTGACGGCGGCGCTCAGGCACTGCGGGCGCGCCCCGCCACCGGCAGGGCGCGCCGCAGGCTGCCAGTGTCAGAGCACGTCGCCGGCGTGATCGGCCAGGCGCGAGCGTTCGCCGCGCGCCAGCGTGATATGGCCGCTGTGGCTCCAGCCCTTGAAGCGGTCGACTACATAGGTCAGGCCCGACGAACCCTCGGTCAGGTACGGCGTGTCGATCTGCGCGATATTGCCCAGGCAGATGATCTTGGTACCCGGGCCGGCGCGCGTCACCAGCGTCTTCATCTGCTTGGGCGTCAGGTTCTGAGCCTCGTCGATGATGACGAACTTGTTGACGAAGGTGCGCCCGCGCATGAAGTTCATGCTCTTGACCTTGATGCGCGAGCGGATCAGCTCCTGCGTGGCGGCGCGGCCCCAGTCGCCGGCGCTGTCGTCGCTCTTCTGCAGCACCTCGAGGTTGTCGTCGAACGCGCCCATCCACGGCTGCATCTTCTCTTCCTCGGTGCCGGGCAGGAAGCCGATGTCTTCGCCCACCGGCACCGTGGCGCGCGTGACGATGATCTCGTTGTACTGCTTCTGGTCCAGCACCTGTTCCAGGCCGGCAGCCAGCGCCAGCAGGGTCTTGCCGGTGCCGGCCTGCCCAAGCAGCGTGACGAAGTCGATGTCCGGGTTCATCAGCAGGTTGAGCGCGAAGTTCTGCTCGCGGTTGCGGGCGGTCACGCTCCACACATTGTTCTTGTGGTGCGTGTAGTCCTTGAGCGTCTGCAGCAGCGCGGTCTTGCCATTGATCTCCTTGACCTGCGCGTACAGCGGCAGGCTGCCGTCGACCGGTTCCAGGTAGACGAACTGGTTGACCAGGAACGACGGCACCAGCGGGCCGGTGAGCCGGTAGAACATGGCGCCGGACTTCGGATCCTGCCAGCTTTCCACGCCCTTGCCGTGCCGGGTCCAGAAGTCGCCGGGCAGCTGCAGTACGCCGGCGTAGAGCAGGTCCTTGTCTTCCAGGACCTGGTCGTTGAAGTAGTCTTCGGCCGGCAGGCCCAGCGCGCGTGCCTTGATGCGCATGTTGATGTCTTTCGACACCAGCACGACCTGGCGCTCGGGGTACTGCTGCTGCAGCGCGCTGACCACGCCCAGGATCTGGTTGTCGGCCTTGCCCTGCGGCAGGCCTTCAGGCAGCTTGATGTCGTTCAGGCGCGTCTGGAAGAACAGCTTGCCCTGCGCGTCGCGGTTACCCAGCTTGGCCAGCGGCAGGCCTTCGTCGAGCACGCCGTCGGTGCCGCCCACCAGCGAATCGAGCGTGCGGCTGACCATGCGCGCGTTGCGCGCGACTTCGCTCATGCCCTTCTTGTGGTTGTCCAGTTCTTCGAGCGTCATCATCGGCAGATAGATGTCGTGTTCCTCGAAGCGAAAGAGCGAGGCCGGGTCGTGCATCAGCACGTTGGTGTCGAGCACGAACAGCTTGCTCGGGCCTTCGGACTTGCGGGCGCGGCGCGTGGGGCCGGAGGACGGCTTGACCAGGCTGACTGGCGCGGCAGTGACGGCAGGCGTCGACACGGCCGGGGCCTCGGTGCTGCGGGCGCGGGTGCCACCGGCGGCGCGGGCCTGGACCTCAGGCACCTCGGTGTCGCCGGTTTCCAGCAATGCCACACGCTCGAGCGCCGGCACAGGTTTCTTGCCCTGTGTGGCGGCTTTGGCCTTGGGCACCGCGGAGACCGGAGCAAACTCGCTCGGATCCAGCAATTGGGCAGGCTTGGCGGGCATGGTAGGCAGCGGCATGCTTGGCTTTCCTTTCAGGGGGACAAGAAGGGGGCGAGGGTGTCCGCGCCGCGACGCCGCGATACGTCGGAGACGGCGTGGCGGCCGATGGCCGGGGCATGCATGCGCGAGGCTCCCGGTGCGGACAGGCATGAGGACAGACGCGGCTGCAAACAAAAAAGCCGCCATGCCTGCTGAACAGGGTTGGCGGCTGGGATCCGGCAGCTTCTTTGGTGGACTGCCGACACGGCAGGTCCGCTACCGGCCTGTGGCGCGAACCGCCTGGGCCGGGGAGTCGAAACAGCGTGGCATCCGGAATCTGAACTCATTACGGGCCAATGTATCCGAAGGTTTTGGGTTTGGCAATTGGGTTTGCCATCGGCTTGTTGCGACACAGCACGTCCGGCTTGGCGTCCGTGTCGAGGCAAGGTCGATACCGACGCGATACCTCAGAGCCCGCGCACGATTTCCAGGACTTCGTCAACATGGTTCGGCACCTTGATGCCGCGCAGCTCGTGGCGCAGCATGCCCTTGCCGTCGATGATGAAGGTGCTGCGCTCGATGCCCCGGTGCTCCTTGCCATAAAGCTTTTTCATCTTGATGACATCGAACAACGTGCACACGGCTTCGTCGGCATCCGAGATCAGCTCGAAGGGCAGTTCAAGCTTGGCCTTGAAGTTCTCGTGCGAGCGGATGCTGTCGCGCGAGATGCCGAACACCTGCACGCCGGCCTTCTGGAAATCCTCGTACTGGTCGCGGAAGTTCATGGCCTCCGTGGTGCAACCCGGCGTGTTGTCCTTCGGGTAGAAGTACAGCACCACCGTCTTGCCGCGGTAGTCGGCAAGGCGGAAGGTGGCGTCGCCGGTCATCGGCGCGCTGAAGTCGGGTACGGCCTTGTTCAGACTGACGGTCATGCTTGTGGCTCCTGGGGGAGGGGGCAGGGGATCGGGAGAATCGGGTGAGGGGGCTGCCACCTTGGCGGGGCAGATTGGGGCGCCCTGCCGGACTTCAAGCGTGGCGCCGGCTCAACTTTTGCAAAGGTCAGGCGGCTTCGGGTTCGAGCAACAGCACCGCCGCCACCTTGCGCCCTTCTGCCATCAGGATGTTGTAGGTGCGGCAGGCGGCCTGCAGGTCCATGGCGTCCACCCCGACATGACGGCGCGACAGCGATGCGGTCAGGCGCGGGTGCGGGAAGCGCAGCCGCAAGCCGGTGCCGAGCAGCACCACTTCGGGGCCGAGTTCCACCAGTTGCTCGAAATGCGCGGGCTCCAGGTCTTCGAAGCGGCTGACCGGCCAGGGCCGTACTTCGCCCTCGGGCATGACCAGGACCGAGTTGGTGTGACGGACGAGGTTGATCTCGATGTATCCCGGCCCGTAGGCCGTGACGGTATTGAGCGACTGGGGCTGGTCGGCGTGGAGTTTCACTTGGAGGCCTCTGCGGCGGCCGCCACGGGCTGGCGGGCCGGCCCGTGGGGCGGATGGCCGGCACCCCGGGCGGGTACGGTGTGGACGACAAGATGGACGACAGTGCGCAGGCGCCTGGCGTACGCGCGGCAAGCGCACGCTGCAATGCAAGAATCCCTGCCGAAGTCTGTCATAATCCGATAAATTATAGCTTTTGCCTCCCTGTCTGCCACGTTCGCGTTGCATTGCAGCGGACGGCGCCTCGGCGCGGGGCTTCCGCACGGGGCTTCGGCATTAATTCAGATTCGCCCAGATTCCCAGTCCGGTGCCGCCTGCGCGGCACGCTACGCTTGCCCGACATCGCCGTGAAACCCATCCAGAAATCCAACAAACTCAATAACGTTTGCTACGACATCCGCGGACCGGTGCTGGAAAAGGCCAAGCAGATGGAGGAAGAAGGGCACAAGATCATCAAGCTGAATATCGGCAACCTGGCCGTGTTCGGCTTTGATGCGCCGGAAGAGATTCAGCAGGACATGATGCGAAACCTGCCAAATTCGGCAGGTTATTCTGATTCCAAGGGTATTTTCGCCGCACGCAAGGCGATCATGCACTATACCCAGCAAAAAAATATCGAAGGCGTTGGCCTGGACGATATTTATGTGGGCAATGGTGCCTCCGAACTGATCGTGATGGCCGTCAACGCGCTGCTCAATGCCGGCGACGAAGTGCTGGTGCCGGCGCCGGACTACCCGCTATGGACCGCTGCGGTGAGCCTCTCGGGCGGCACGCCGGTGCACTATATCTGCGACGAGTCCAACGACTGGATGCCCGATCCGGCCGATATCCGCGCCCGCATCACGCCGCATACTAAGGCCATCGTCATCATCAACCCGAACAACCCCACCGGGGCGCTGTATTCGGACGAACTGCTGCTCGAGATCGTCGCCATCGCGCGCGAGCACGGCCTGATCATCTATGCCGACGAGATCTACGACAAGGTCCTGTACGACGGCTACACCCACACCTCGATCGCCTCGCTCTCGACCGATGTGCTGACCGTGACCTTCAACGGCCTGTCGAAGAACTACCGCTCGTGCGGCTACCGTGCCGGCTGGATGGTGGTGTCGGGCGACAAGCGCCCGGCCATCGACTATATCGAAGGCCTGAACATGCTGTCGTCGATGCGCCTGTGCGCTAACGTGCCGGGCCAGTGGGCGATCCAGACCGCCCTGGGCGGCTACCAGAGCATCAACGACCTGGTCAACGAAGGCGGGCGCCTGCGCCGCCAGCGCGACCTGGCCTACGAGCTGATCACCGCGATTCCGGGCGTGACCTGCGTCAAGCCCAAGGCGGCGCTGTACCTGTTCCCCAAGCTCGACCTGTCGATGTACCCGGTGCAGGACGACCAGGAGTTCATCTACGAACTGCTGCAGGAGTCCAAGGTGCTGCTGGTGCAGGGCTCGGGCTTCAACTGGGCCAAGCCCGACCATTTCCGCATCGTGTTCCTGCCGCACGAGGAAGACCTGCGCGAGGCCATCAGCCGCATCGCGCGCTTCCTCGAGGCGTACCGAAAACGCCACGGCAAGGCAGCGGCCTGATTTTCGCGGGCCGCGCCGCAATTCATCCTTAGCAACTCAGAAGATTGTCCATGAACCCCATCAAAGTTGGCCTGCTCGGCATCGGTACCGTCGGTAGCGGCACGTTCAACGTGCTCAAGCGCAATCAGGAAGAAATTCGTCGCCGCGCCGGCCGCGGCATCGAGATTGCCGTGGTGGCCGATCTCAACACCGAACGCGCGCGCGAATTGACCAACGGAGAAGTGGAGATCGTCAGCGACGCCAACGAGGTGGTCAGCCGCCCCGACATCGACATTGTCATCGAACTGATCGGCGGCTATGGCATCGCGCGCGAGCTGGTGCTCAAGGCGATCGAGAACGGCAAGCACGTGGTCACCGCCAACAAGGCGCTGCTGGCCGTGCACGGCAACGAGATCTTCGAAGCCGCGCGCAAGAAGGGCGTGATCGTCGCCTTCGAAGCCGCGGTGGCCGGCGGCATCCCCATCATCAAGGCGCTGCGCGAAGGCCTGACCGCCAACCGCATCCAGTGGATCGCCGGCATCATCAACGGCACCACCAACTTCATCCTGTCCGAGATGCGCGACAAGGGCCTCGATTTCGACGTGGTCCTGAAGGAAGCGCAGCAGCTGGGCTATGCCGAAGCCGACCCGACCTTCGACATCGAAGGCGTCGACGCCGCGCACAAGGTCACGCTGATGAGCGCGATCGCCTTCGGCATGCCGGTGCAGTTCGACAAGGCCCACGTGGAAGGCATCACCAAGCTCTCGGCCGTCGACATCAAGTACGCCGAGGAACTGGGCTACCGCATCAAGCTGCTGGGCATCACCCGCCGCCGCGACGACGGTGTCGAGCTGCGCGTGCATCCGACGCTGGTGCCGGCCTCGCGCCTGATCGCCAATGTGGAAGGCGCGATGAACGCCGTGCTGGTGCAGGGCGACGCCGTGGGCGCGACGCTCTACTACGGCAAGGGCGCCGGCGCCGAGCCGACCGCCTCGGCCGTGATCGCCGACCTGGTCGACGTGACCCGCCTGCATACCGCCGACCCTAACCACCGCGTGCCGCACCTGGCGTTCCAGCCGGATGAGCTGTCGAGCGTGCCGGTGCTGCCGATCGAAGAGATCAACAGCTCGTACTACCTGCGCATGCGCGTGGCCGACGAGACCGGCGTGCTGGCCGAGATCACCCGCATCCTGGCCGAAGGCGGTATCTCGATCGACGCCATGCTGCAGAAGGAATCGCGCGAAGGCGAGCCGCAGACCGACATCATCATCCTGACCCACATCACGCGCGAGAAGCACGTCAACGCGGCGATCGCCAAGATCGAGGCGCTGCAGACCGTGCTGTCCGACGTGACGCGCCTGCGCATGGAAGAACTGAACTAAGGGCCGGACCGGCAGATTCAGATGAAATACCAGTCGACCCGCGGCCATGAGCTGCCGCAAACCTTCTCCGAGATCCTGCTGGGCGGCCTGGCGCCGGACGGCGGGCTGTACCTGCCCACCGAGTACCCGCAAGTCACGGCCGATGAGCTCGAATCCTGGCGCAAGCTGTCGTATGCCGACCTGGCCTACGAGATCCTGCGCAAGTTCAGCGACGATATTCCCGCCGAGGACCTGCGCGCGCTGACGCGCAAGACCTATACCGCCGAGGTGTACTGCAACGCACGCGAGGGCGACAACACCGCCGACATCACACCCCTGCGCACGCTGGGCGAGGAAGGCGGCACCAAGCTGCAACTGCTGGGCCTGTCCAACGGCCCGACGCTGGCCTTCAAGGACATGGCGATGCAGCTGCTCGGCAACCTGTTCGAGTACGCGCTGGGCCGCGCCGGGCAGGAGCTGAACATCCTGGGCGCGACCTCGGGCGATACCGGCAGCGCCGCCGAGTACGCGATGCGCGGCAAGCGCGGTATCCGCGTGTTCATGCTGAGCCCGCACCGCAAGATGAGCGCGTTCCAGACCGCGCAGATGTTCAGCCTGCAGGATGCCAACATCTTCAACTTGGCGGTCGAAGGCGTGTTCGACGACTGCCAGGACATCGTCAAGGCGGTCTCCAACGACCTCGACTACAAGGCGCGCCAGAAGATCGGCACGGTCAACTCGATCAACTGGGCGCGCGTGGTGGCCCAGGTGGTGTACTACTTCAAGGGCTGGCTGCTGGCTACCAGCGGCCCGGGCCAGAAGGTCTCGTTCTGCGTGCCGTCCGGCAACTTCGGCAACGTCTGCGCCGGCCATATCGCGCGCATGATGGGCCTGCCGATCGACAAGCTGGTGGTCGCCACCAACGAGAACGACGTGCTCGACGAGTTCTTCCGCACCGGCGCCTACCGCGTGCGCAAGTCGGCCGAGACGTACCACACGTCGAGCCCGAGCATGGATATCTCCAAGGCCTCGAACTTCGAGCGCTTCGTGTTCGACCTGCTGGGCCAGGACGCCGGCAAGCTGGCGGCGCTGTTCCGTGACGTGGAAGAGAAGGGCGGCTTCGACCTGTCGGGCACGCCGGAATTCGACCGTATCCGCCAGTTTGGCTTTGTCTCGGGCCGCAGCACGCACCAGGACCGGCTGGCCACCATCCGCGACCTGTCGTCGCGCTACGGCATCACCATCGATACCCACACCGCCGATGGCGTCAAGGTGGCGCGCGAGCATCTCAGCGCCGGTGTGCCGATGGTGGTGCTGGAAACCGCGCTGCCCGCCAAGTTCGCCGACACCATCCGCGAAGCGCTCGGCCACGAGCCGGAGCGCCCGGCCAGGTTCGAGGGCATCGAGAGGCTGCCGCAGCGCTTTGAAGTGATGCCCGCCGACGCCGCGCAGGTCAAGGCCTACATCGCCGGCCACACCGGCCTGTAAGCGCGCGGGTGCGTGTAGCCCGCTGCGGCGCTGCCGCATGCCGGGCCCGCGCCAACTCGCTACAATCAGGCTGCGGGCCCGATCTTCGGCCCCCGGATTGCCTGCCCCAATCAAGTGGGTGCCGGCAATGCGCGGGCCGTTTTTCGTGGGCCAACTCTTTCCCACATCGCACCATGACCCAAGCCGCAGCACCTTCCCGCCCCCCGATGCTGACCATGGCCCAGGCGCTCGACGCGCTGCTCGGCGCCGCCCGTCCGCTGGCGCAGGTTGAATCCATCGATACGCTCGACGCCAACGGCCGCGTGCTGGCCGCGCCCGTGACCAGCACGCTGCGCGTGCCGCCGGCCGACAACACCTCGATGGACGGCTACGCCATGCGCGCGGCCGATGTGCCCGCTGCCGGCACGCGGCTGCGCGTATCGCAACGGATTCCCGCCGGCCATGTCGGCACCGCGCTGGAACCCGGCACCGCCGCGCGCATCTTCACCGGTGGGCTGATTCCGCGGGGCGCAGACGCCGTGGTGATGCAGGAGCAATGCACCGTCGAGGGCGAGGACGTGATCGTCAACCACGTGCCGCAACCCGGCGAATGGGTGCGGCGCGCGGGCGAGGATATCGAAGCCGGCAGCGTGATCCTGCCGGCCGGCACGCGGCTGACGCCGCAGGCGCTGGGGTTGGCCGCATCGGTCGGCCAGGCGAAGCTGGACGTGGTGCGGCGCGTGCGCGTGGCGGTGTTCTTTACCGGTGACGAACTGGCGATGCCGGGCGAGCCGCTCAAGCCGGGCGCCATCTACAACTCCAACCGCTTCACACTGCGCGGCCTGCTGGAAAACCTGGGCTGCGAGGTCAGCGACTTCGGCATCGTGCCCGACACGCTGGCCGCCACGCGCGAGACGCTGCGCCGCGCGGCGCAGGGACACGACCTGATCATCACCTCGGGCGGCGTTTCGGTCGGCGAGGAAGACCATATCAAGCCCGCGGTCGAGGCTGAAGGGCGGCTCGACATGTGGCAGATCGCGATCAAGCCGGGCAAGCCGCTGGCGTTCGGGCAGGTCAACAACGATGCCGAGCCGGCGTTCTTCCTGGGTTTGCCTGGCAACCCGGTGTCCAGCTTCGTGACCTTCCTGCTGTTCGTGCGCCCGTTCATCCTGCGCCTGCAGGGCGTGGCCGGCGTGACGCCGCGGCGCCTGCCGCTGCGCGCGGATTTCGAACTGAACAAGGGCGACCGCCGCAATGAGTTCCTTCGCGCGCGCATCAATGCCGAGGGCGGCCTGGACCTGTTCCCCAACCAGAGCTCGGGCGTGCTGACCTCGACCGTCTGGGGCGACGGCCTGATCGACAATCCGCCCAACCAGGCGATCGCGCGCGGCGATACCGTGCAGTTCATTCCGTTTGACGGCCTGCTCGCGTAGCCGGCCAGCACGACCAGGACAGAAGCAGTGATGATCATTGAACTCCGATTCTTTGCCAGCGTGCGCGAGCAGCTGGGCGTGACCGAAGAGCGCGCCGAGGTGCCGGCCGACGTGCGCACCGTGGGCGAGCTGCGCCAGTGGCTGCGCCAGCGCGGCGGCGCCTGGGCCGAGACCCTGGCTGAAGGGCGCGCGCTGCGCATGGCTGTCGACCATGCGGTGGCGCGCCCCGATACGGCGATTGCCGACGGCTGCGAAGTCGCCTTTTTCCCACCAGTGACCGGAGGCTGAGATGAGCGTCAGGGTGCAGCGTGAGGATTTCGATCTTGGCGCGGAAGTCGCGGCGCTGCGAGCCGGCAATCCGGCGGTCGGCGCGGTGGCCAGCTTTATCGGCACCGTGCGCGATGTCAGCGACGGCAGCGCGGTCAGCGCGATGGAGCTGGAGCACTATCCGGGTATGACCGAGAAGGCGCTGGCGCAGATCGAGGCGGCTGCGTGCGCGCGCTGGGCGCTGCTGGGCGTGACCATCATCCACCGCGTGGGCCCGATGCAGCCGCTGGACCAGATCGTGATGGTCGCGGTGGCGTCGGCGCATCGCGGCAATGCCTTTGCCGCGTGCGAGTTCATCATGGACTACCTCAAGTCCGAAGCGCCGTTCTGGAAGAAGGAAGACACCCCGGAAGGCGCGCGCTGGGTCGATGCCCGCGTGACTGACGAAGCCGCCCTCCAGCGCTGGGGGATCGCATCGTTCAATGCCAGCGGCGACGATGCTGGCGCACCACCGGAGAAGCAGGGCGGGAGCCAGCCCTGATGGGGCCGCTCGGCTTTGTCGCCGTGGGCGTGGGCGCCGCGGCCGGTGCGTGGCTGCGCTGGGGCTTCGCGGTGCTGTGGAACGCGATCAATCCCGCGCTACCCTATGGCACGCTGGCGGCCAACCTGCTGGGCGGCTACCTGATCGGCCTGGCGGTCGGATTCTTCGATACGCACGCGGGCCTGCCGCCGGAATGGCGCCTGCTGGCTATCACCGGCTTCCTTGGCGGGCTGACCACGTTCTCGACCTTTTCCAGCGAGGTGCTGGCGAACCTGATTGCCGGCGACTACGGCTGGGCGGCGCTGCACCTGCTGCTGCACCTGGGCGGCTCACTGCTGCTGACCGCGTTCGGCCTCTGGACTTACCGCTTGCTGGCCTGACGCGGCCCTGGCGATCAGGTCCAGCAGCGCGGCATTGAACGCCTGCGGCCGCTCCATGTGGGGGCTATGACCGGCGCCGGCCACCACGCTGAATCCCGCCTCGGGCCGCAGTGCGAGCGTGGCGGCACCCACCGCGGGCGCATAGAGCCGGCTGGCTTCCCCGTACAAATGGAACAGCGGCCGCCCGGTGCCGCGCAGTGTCTCCCGGAAATCCTGGCGCGCCATGTCTTCCCATAGCGCGGCAAGCGCCGCCACATCGCACTGGTCCGCCATGTGCGCGATGCGCTGCATTGCGGTGCCTTCCGGGCGCCTTCCCGCCGACCACATTCCCAGTGCAACCGACGGCGCCAGCCGGGGCCAGTCGGCCCGGATGCGGGCCGCCATCTGCGCGGCGTGCGCAATCTCATAGTGGCCGTGCAGGCCATGCGGCCAGGCCGGATCGGTCACCAGCCTGGGTGTCATGTCGATGCTGCCGACCGCTGCCAGCGGAAGACCCGGATGGTCTCGCAGCAGCGCCCATGCCACCATCGCCCCCATCGACCAGCCAGCCACCACCACGTCTGTCAGCCCGAGGTGCGCAACCAGTCCGGCGACGTCGCGCGCCAGCGCCGTGATCGTGGTGCCGTCGCGTTCGCGCGACAGGCCGTGGCCGGCATGGTCGGGTGCGATCACGCGGAATCCCGCCAGTGCGAGCGCCCGCTGGCCGTCGAAGGCCTCGCCGGTGACCGACCAGCCGTGCAGCAGCAGCAGCGGCCGTCCCTGGCCGGTTTCGCGCCAGCCTGGCAAGGCGCCACGCGCCGGGTGGCTGGCGAAGGGCGGCGGAGTGGGGCCGGCAGGTGCCGAATCGGGAGCGTCCAACGATGGTTCTCTCCTGGCAGGAGGGTAAAGGGCAGCGGCCTGGATGCCACCGGGTGAGGGTGCCTCTCTATTGACATCCATGGTGGGCAATTTATACGATGAAACATGAATCAGCTATCAGGTTTTGCCTGAGTGGCGATTCCCGGCGCAGGCAGGCGCGGAGGAGGCGCCTGCCTGCGCCGGCATGGCAGGAAGCGGCTGGCATTCCAATGACAAGGCGCGCAGCGCCACCGGAGACAAGATGTCCCAGACCGACACGGGCGCACCGCCCGAAACCGGCGCAATCCGCGAACCCGGCCACGCCGGCGGCATCTGCCCGCCCAAGACCGCGCGCGGGCAGAAGACGCGCGAGGCGCTGCTGCGCGCGGCCGAGAAGGTGTTCGGTGAGAAAGGCTATTACGCTGCGTCGATCTCCGAGATCACGCAGGAAGCCAAGGTCGCGATGGGCACCTTCTACCTGTATTTCAAGGACAAGGAAGATATCTTCCGCGCACTGGTCGCGCACATGCTGGAACTGGTGCGCGCCCACCTGCGCAAGCACGTTGCCGCCGCGGCCACCCAGATGGAAGCCGAGCGCCTGGGCCTGAAGGCATTTCTCTCATTCGTGTCGCGCCACAAGAACCTGTACCGGATCGTGCTGGATTCGTACTCGGTGGACGAGACCATCTACAGCAGCTATTTCCAGGTGTTTGCCGAGCTTTACAGCCGGCGCCTGACGCGCGCCGAAGAGCAGGGCGAGATCGTGCCCGGCGACGCCGAGGTGCGCGCCTGGTGCCTGATTGGCATCAGCAACTTCCTGGGCATGCGCTATGCGCGCTGGAAGCGCCCGCCTTCGATGGAGAAGGTGGTCGACACCGCCTTCGACCTGATCTCGCACGGCCTGCAGCCGCGATGAACGCCCACGCAGAACCCCTGGTGCAGTGGGAGCGCGCCGATGGCGTGGCATTGCTGCGCCTGAACCGGCCGCAGCGGCACAACAGCCTGGTGCCCGAGTTGCTGGAAGCGCTGCTGGCCGCGCTGGACGAGATTGAAGTCGACCCCGCGATCCATGCCGTGGTGCTGACGCATGCCGGAAAAAATTTCTCCACCGGCGGCGACGTCGCGGCATTCGCTGCGCAGGGCGACGCGATAGCCAGCTACGCCGACCGGCTGCTGGCACTGCTGAACCGCTCGATCCTGCGACTGGCAGCGCTGCGCTGCCCGGTGGTGGCGGCGGTGGAGGGCTGGCTGACGGGCGGCTCGCTGGGCCTGGTGCTGGCGTGCGACATGGCGGTGCTGGCGCGGGATGCGCGCATCGCGCCGTACTACACGGTGGTTGGCTTCAGCCCGGACGGCGGCTGGACCGCGATGCTGCCGCAGCTGGTCGGCACGCCGCAGGCGCGCGCCTGGCAGCTGAACAATACGATCGTCGCCGCGCCGAAGGCAGAGGCACTTGGCCTGGCCACCGCGCTGGCCGCGCCGGGTTCGGCCGAGGCCGATGCCGTGACGCTGGCGCGCGGCGTCATGCGCAAGGTGCCGGGCAGCGTGGCCCGCACGCGCGCGCTGTTGCGCTGGGACGCCGACACCCTGGCGGCCGGCCTTGAGCGAGAGCGCGCGGCCTTTGTCGCCCAGATCGCCAGTGCCGAGACCGCCGACGGCATGCGGTGCTTCCTGGCAGGACGCACGCGCGAATAGTCCGTACAGCATTCCAAAGCAGTTGCAGCAGGTTTCATCCAGACAAACACAAACGAGACCGAACACAGGAGACAGCAATGCAACGCAACCCACTCGCCGTACGTGCCCTGGTCATGGCCGCCGGCCTGCTTGCCGCCGGCACCGCGCTGGCCAAGGACATCCGCATCGCGCACGTCTATGACAAGACCGGCGCGCTCGAGGCCTACGCCAAGCAGACCCAGACCGGCCTGATGATGGGCCTGGAGTACGCCACCAACGGCACCATGACCGTCAACGGCAACAAGCTGGTGGTGATCGAGAAAGACACCCAGGGCAAGCCGGACGTGGCCAAGGCCCAGCTGGCCGCTGCCTACAGCGACGACCGCGCCGATATCGCGGTCGGCCCCACCTCTTCCGGCACCGCGCTGGCGATGCTGCCGGTGGCAGAGGAATACAAGAAGGTGCTGCTGGTCGAGCCCGCGGTGGCTGACTCGATCACCGGCGACAAGTGGAACCGCTATATCTTCCGCACCGGCCGCAATTCGTCGCAGGACGCAATTTCCAACGCCGTGGCGCTGGACAAGCCGGGCGTGCAGATCGCCACGCTGGCGCAGGACTACGCTTTTGGCCGCGACGGCGTCAAGGCCTTCAAGGGCGCGCTGAAGAACGCCAAGATCGTGCATGAGGAATACCTGCCGACCAGCACCACGGACTTCACCGCCGGCGCGCAGCGGCTGTTTGATTCGCTCAAGGACAAGCCGGGCCGCAAGGTGATCTTCATCATCTGGGCCGGTGCCGGCAACCCGTTCAAGATCGCCAATCTCGATCCCAAGCGCTACGGCATCGAGATTGCCACCGGCGGCAACATCCTGCCGGCGATGGCCAGCTACAAGAACTTCCCGGGCATGGAAGGGGCCACGTACTACTACTTCGGCATCCCCAAGAACAAGGCCAATGAGTGGCTGGTGTCCAACCACTACAGCAAGTTCAAGGCGCCGCCCGATTTCTTCACGGCCGGCGGCATGACTGCGGGCATCGCGCTGGTCGAGGCGCTGAAGAAGACCAGCGGCGAGACCGGCACCGAGAAGCTGATCACGGCGATGGAGGGCATGTCGTTCGACACGCCCAAGGGCAAGATGACCTTCCGCAAGGAAGACCACCAGGCCATGCAGTCAATGTACCACTTCAAGATCAAGGTGGATCCGGCCTTCGCCTGGGGCGTGCCTGAACTCGTGCGCGAGATCAAGCCCGAAGAGATGGCCGTGCCCGTGCGCAACCACCGCTGATGAACGCGCCAGCCTCTTTCGCCCGGTCCGCGCCGGCGCCGTCGCAGCCGGCCGCCGGGCACGCCGGCGCGACTGCCGCCGGGGCGCAGCCGCTGCTGGAAACGCGCGGCCTGACCATCCGCTTTGGCGGCCACGTGGCCGTCAATGCGGTGTCGTGCGCGTTCCGGCCCGGCGAGCTGACCTGCATCGTCGGCCCCAACGGCGCCGGCAAGACCACGTATTTCAACCTGGTCTCGGGCCAGTTGCCGCCCACGGCGGGGCAGATCCTGCTGGATGGCGAGGACGTGACGCGCCTGCCGGTGTCGCAGAAGACGCGCCGCGGCATTGGCCGCGCCTTCCAGCTGACCAGCCTGTTTCCGCAGCTGTCGGTGCTGGAGAACGTGCGGCTGGCGGTGCAGGCGCGCCAGCAGCGCGGCATCGATCTGTTCTCGATGTGGACCAGCCACCGCGACGTGCAGGCCCAGGCCATGGCGATCCTGGAGCGCGTGGCGCTGGCCGGCAAGCGCCAGTTGACAGTGGCCTCGTTGCCGCACGGCGACCAGCGCAAGCTGGAGGTCGGCATCCTGCTGGCGCTGCAGCCGCGCGTGTTCATGTTTGATGAGCCCACCGCGGGCATGAGCGTGGATGAAGTGCCGGTGATCCTTGACCTGATCCGCGAGATCCGCCAGGACCGCAGCAAGACCGTGCTGCTTGTCGAACACAAGATGGACGTGGTGCGCTCGCTGGCCGACCGCATCATCGTGCTGCACAACGGCACCCTGGTGGCCGACGGCGACCCGGCCGAGGTGATCGCCTCGCCGGTGGTGCAGCAGGCTTACCTGGGCATGCCGGAAGAGGAGGGCAGCCATGGCTGACGCACAAGCAACCGGGCCGATCCTGCGGCTGCAGGGCGTGCAGACCCATATCGGCCCGTACCACATCCTGCACGGCGTGAGCTTCGAGGTGCCGCGCGGCGGCGTGACCATGCTGCTGGGGCGCAACGGCGCCGGCAAGACCACCGCGCTGCGCACCATCATGGGCCTGTGGCAGGCCAGCGCGGGCACGGTGACCTTTGACGGCACCGACATCACGCGCCACAGCACGCCCGCGATCGCGCAGGCCGGCATTGCCTACGTGCCGGAGAACATGAGCGTGTTCTCTGACCTGACCGTGGCCGAGAACATGCGCCTGGCAGCGCGCACCGGCGCCATCGATGAGCGCCGGCTGGACTGGGTGTTCCGCATGTTCCCGGCGCTGAAGACCTTCTGGCAGCAGCGTGCCGGCGTGCTGTCGGGCGGGCAGAAGCAGATGCTGTCGGTGGCGCGCGCCATCATCGAGCCGCGCCAGCTGCTGATCGTCGACGAGCCCACCAAGGGCCTGGCGCCGGCCATCATCCAGAACATGATCCATGTGTTCCGCGAGCTCAAGCAGACCGAGGTGTCGATCCTGCTGGTGGAGCAGAACTTCCATATGGCGAAGTCGGTGGGGGATACGGTGGCGGTGATGGACGATGGCCGCACGGTACACACGGGCACGATGGCGGCGCTGGCTGGAGACGACTTGCTGCAGCAGAAGCTGCTGGGGCTGTCGCTGGCGGCGCACCAGTAACGCGGGACAACACACATGACCACTTCAACGACATTGCCGGCCGCCGCACCGACGGACCTGCCCAAGGTCCGGCTCGACTGGACCCCGCTGGCGCTGGCGCCGCTGCTGATGCTGCTGGCCTATCCGCTGGTCGGCAGCCCGTCGACCTGGCTGACGCTGACCATTGCCGGCCTGGCGATGGGCATGATCATCTTCGTCGTCTCGTCCGGCCTGACGCTGGTGTTCGGCCTGATGGATGTGCTCAACTTCGGCCACGGCGCCTTCATCGCGCTGGGTGCTTATGTGGCCGCCTCGGTCCTGCTGCCACTGGCAGGCTGGGTCGAGGCCGACAGCCTGGCGTTGAACCTGTCGGTGTTTGCACTGGCGATCGTAGCCGCGATGGTCGCAGCCGGCGCGGTCGGGCTGTTCTTCGAGCGCGTGGTGGTGCGCCCGGTCTACGGCCAGCACCTGAAGCAGATCCTGATCACGATGGGCGGCATGATCGTGGCCGAGCAGCTGATCAAGGCGATCTGGGGTCCTGAGACCATTGCGCTGCAGGTGCCCACCACCTTCCGCGGCGCGGTGCTGCTGGGCGATGCCGCCATCGAGAAATACCGGCTGATCGCGATGGCACTGGGGCTGGTGATCTTTATCGCGATGCTACTGCTGCTCAACCGCACCCGCATCGGCCTGCTGATCCGCGCCGGCGTGGAGAACCGCGAGATGGTCGAGGCGCTTGGCTACCGCGTGCGGCGCCTGTTTATCAGCGTGTTCGTCGCGGGCGCGGCGCTCGCGGGGCTGGGCGGGGTGCTGTGGGGGCTGTACCAGCAGAACATCACCGCGGCGATCGGCGCGCAGGTGAATGTGCTGATCTTTATCGTCATCATCATCGGCGGGCTGGGATCGACTACCGGCTGCTTTGTCGGCGCGTTGCTGGTGGGGCTGATGGCCAACTACACCGGTTTCCTGTTCCCCAAGGTGGCTCTGTTCTCCAACATCCTGCTGATGATGCTGGTGCTGCTGTGGCGCCCGCAGGGGCTGTTTCCGGTGGCGCGGCGCTGAGGGCAACGATCATGATCCGACTTCTCTCCGGCGACCTGCCGCGCAGCCGCGTGCTGACCGTGATCCTGCTGCTGATCCTGGTGGCCCTGGCGTGCGCCCCATTCGCCTTCCCCGGCGCGCGTGCGCTCAACATGGCGGCCAAGATCTGCATCTTCGTGGTGCTGGTGGCCAGCTATGACCTGCTGCTGGGCTATACCGGCATCGTTTCCTTCGCCCACACCATGTTCTTCGGCATTGGCGGCTATGGCGTGGCCATCGCCATGTCGCGCATGGAACCAGGCTGGGGGGCGCTGCTGGTGGGCACTGTCGGCGCGCTGGCGGTGTCGGCGCTGCTGGCTTTCCTGATCGGGCTGTTCTCGCTGCGGGTGCGGGCCATCTTCTTTGCCATGATCACGCTGGCGGTGGCGACCGCCTTCGCCACGCTGGTGTCGCAACTGTCGGAATGGACCGGTGGCGAAGACGGGCTGACCTTCAAGGTGCCGGAGGTGCTGCGTCCCGGCTTTACGCTGGGCGAGGCCGAATGGCTGGGCGTGCCGCTGAGCGGCAAGCTGCTCAGCTACTACCTGGTGTTCGCCGGCGCGGTGGTGCTGTTTCTGGTGCTGCTGCGCATCGTCAACTCGCCCTTTGGCCGGGTGCTGCAGGCGATCCGAGAGAACGATTTCCGTGCCGAGGCGATCGGCTACCGCACCGTGGTGTACCGTACCGTGTCGACGGTGCTGTCGGCGATGTTCGCCACGCTGGCCGGCGTGCTGATGGCGATCTGGCTGCGCTATAACGGGCCCGATACCTCGCTGTCGTTCGAGATCATGGTCGACATCCTGCTGATCGTGGTGATCGGCGGCATGGGCACGCTCTATGGCGCGGTGATCGGCACGGTGCTGTTCCTGGTGGCGCAGACCTACCTGCAGGACGTGATGAAACTGGCCAGCGACACCACCGCCGCGCTGCCGCTGCTGTCGTCGCTGCTGCATCCGGACCGGTGGCTGCTGTGGCTGGGTTTGCTGTTTATCCTGAGCGTCTATTATTTCCCGCAGGGCGTGGTGGGGCGGCTGCGCGGCACCGGGCCCGTGCAGGATGTGGCAAGCTGAGCGGAGGCTAGCGCATGTACGTCATCGACTGGCTGCACAAGAACGCGCAGCATTTCCCCGACAAGGTCGCGCTGGTAGACGTGGAGAGCGGCCGCCAGGTGACCTATCGCCACTTCAACGAACGCGCCAGCCGCTTCGCGGAATACCTGCGTGACCACCTGCAACTGGCGCCGGGCACGCGCGTGGCGGTGCTGGCGCACAACAGCTCGGACTATTTCGAGATGCTGTATGGCTGCGCCAAGGCCGGCATGGTGATGGTGTGCCTGAACTGGCGCCTGCCGGCGGCAGAGTTGCTGCCGATCCTGCAGGACTGCACGCCCGAGGTGCTGGTGGCCGGCGACGGCTTCCTGGCCGTGGCCGCCGAGCTGGCGCGCGCGATCCCGCTGCGCGCGGTGCTGCACCTCGCCGACGACGAGGCCGCCGACGTTCCCGGTGGCTGGACCGAGTACGAGGCGGTGCTCGACGCCGCCTCCGGCCGCATCATCGAGATGCCGTGCCGCGATGAGTCCGAGGTCTGGCACCTGCTCTATACCTCCGGCACCACCGGCAAGCCAAAGGGCGTGATCCAGACCTATGGCATGGTCTACTTCAACGCCGTCAACGCGATGCTGGCCAACAAGATCACGCGCGACGACGTGTTCCTCAACGTGCTGCCGTTCTTCCACACCGGCGGACTGAACCTGTATGCCAACCCGGTGCTGCACGCGGGCGGCACGGTGCACATCATGCGGCAGTTCGAGCCGCAGGTGGTGCTGGGCAAGCTCGACCGCGCCAGCGGCGAGGGCATCACCATGTTCTTCGCGGTGCCGGCGGTGTACCTGTTCCTGAGCCAGCACCCGCGCTTCGCGCAGGCGGACTTCGCCGGCGTGCGCAATATGTCGGCGGGGGGCTCGCCGGTGCCCAGGCCGCTGCTGGAGGCCTACCTGGCCAAGGGCGTGACCATCTGCTTCGGCTTCGGCATGACCGAGACCGGCCCCACGGTCTTTGTCTGCGACGAAGATACCGCGCGCCGCAAGATCGGCACCATCGGCAAGCCGGTGGGGTCGATGCTGACGCGCATCGTCGATGCGGTTGGGGCGGACGTAGGCCCGGGCGAGCGTGGCGAACTGCTGATCAAGGGCCCCGGCGTGACGCCAGGCTACTGGAACCTGCCCGAGGCCACCGCGGCCGCGATCCGCGACGGCTGGCTCCATTCCGGCGATATCGCCTACCGCGACGAGGACGGCGACTACTACATCGTCGACCGGGCCAAGGACATGTTTATCTCCGGCGGCGAGAACGTCTATCCGGCCGAAGTCGAGAGCGTGCTGTTCCAGCTGCCGGGCGTGGCCGAGGCCGCCGTGATCGGCGCGCCGGATGCGCGCTGGGGCGAGGTCGGCATGGCGCTGGTGGTGCTGCGCCCGGGCGCAGCCCTGGAGGCCGATGCCGTGATCGCCCACTGCAAGGCGCAGCTGGCCGGCTACAAGGTGCCGCGCCATGTACGCTTTCTCGATGCGCTGCCGCGCACGCCGTCCGGCAAGGTGGAAAAGCACAAGCTGCGCGCAAAGTTTTCTGGCTGAGGTGCATGGCCGCGCCAGCCGTTGCCGTGTTTTTGATTTCCGCAGTTCGCAGTCTCCGCAGTCCTCGATCTGAAGACAACTCGACAGCCCCGGCCATCCGGGTGCGCCAGGAGGAGGTTGACATGCATTCCACGCAGATCCCGCCGCAGCAGAAACAGAGACGCCGTCTCAGGCTCAAGGTGCTGGCGGCCGCCGCATCGATGCTGGCCGCCGCCTGCGGTTCGGGCGATGACAACAACAACGGCAACGGCAGCAACCCCAATACCAAGCCGGCGAATATCGGCACGGTCACCATCAACAGCTACAACGGCACCACCGACGACCTGCTGACCGCGGGCCTGGGCAAGGACGGCCTGGCCAGCGCCGCCGCGCCGCTGCCGGCCAACCCCACCGCGCCGACCGCGGCGGAGTTGCGGCGCTATGCGATCCATACCAACTATCGTGCCATTGTCGACACCACCGCCAGCGGCGGCTACGGCTCGCTCTACGGCCCCAATGTCGACGCGCAGGGCAATGTCACCGGCTCCGAAGGCAAGGTGGCCGGCGTGGAGTACCTGGCCTTTTCGGACGATGGCTCGGGCCAGCAGAACGTGACCATGCTGGTGCAGATCCCCGCGTCGTTCAACACGTCGAAGCCGTGCATGATCACCGCCACCTCATCCGGTTCGCGTGGCGTCTATGGCGCCATCGCCACTGGCGAGTGGGGCCTGAAGCGCGGCTGCGCGGTGGCCTATACCGACAAGGGTACCGGCGCCGCGCCGCATGACCTGGATACCGACACCGTGCCGCTGATCGACGGCACCCGCGCCACGCGCGCGGCGGCCGGCAAGAACGCGGAGTTTGCCGCGCCGGCGGGGGCCACCTCGCTGGCGGAATTTACCGCTGCCAACCCGCACCGGCTGGCGTTCAAGCATGCGCATTCGCAGCGCAACCCGGAGAAGGACTGGGGCAAGTTCACGCTGCAGGCGGTGGAATTTGCGATCTGGGCGATCAATGACCGCTTTGGCGCCGTGTCGGCCAACGGCACCCGCCAGCGCACCCTGGGCAAGGACAGGATCGTGGTGATCGCCTCCAGCGTGTCCAACGGCGGCGGTGCCGCGGTAGCGGCGGCCGAGCAGGATGCCGGCGGGCTGATCGACGGCGTGGCGGTGGGCGAGCCCAACCTGAACATGCCGCCAAATACCGGCATCGTGGTGCAACGCGGCGCAACGCCGGTGGCGGCTTCGGGCCGCACGCTGTACGACTACACCACCACGGCCAACCTGCTGCAGCACTGCGCCGCGCGGGCCACCGCGCTGACCCAGGCGCCGTTCTACACCAACCCCGCCACGGCGACGTTCTTTGCCAACCGCTGCCAGACGCTGGCGGAAAAGGGCCTGGTGAGCGGCACGAACACGGACGAACAGAGCGCCAGCGCGCTGCAGGCGCTGCGTGCCGCTGGCTGGGAAGCGGAATCGGACGATCTGCACCCGTCGCTGGCCGTGTTTGACGTCGCCGCCGCGATCTCGGTCAACTATGCCAACGCGTATGCGCAGGCCAGCGTCACCGACCGGCTGTGCGGCTACAGCTTTGCCAGCACGCTGACCGACCTGAAGCCCGCGGCAATCGCGCCCGCGGCGCTGGCGTCGATGTTCGCCACCGGCAACGGCGTGCCGCCGCAGCCGCCGGTCCAGTTGATCAATGACCTCGATCCGCAGCATGGCCCGTACCTGAACCTGGCGTCGGTTTCACCGTTGACGCTGCGGGCAGACCTGAATTACGACGGCGCCAACTGCCTGCGCAGCCTGCTGGCCGGCTCCGACGCCGCGGCACGCGCATTGCAAGCCGGCCAGGCGCTGACGCTGCGCAACGGCAACCTGCGCGGCAAGCCGGCGGTGATCGTGCACGGGCGTAGCGACGGGCTGCTGCCGGTCAACCATACCTCGCGCCCGTATCTCGGGCTGAACCGGCAACAGGAGGGGGTGACCAGCAAGCTGTCATACGTGGAGGTCGAGAACGCCCAGCACTTCGATGCCTTCATCGGCCTGGTGCCGGGCTACAGCAACCGCTATGTGCCGCTGCACGTCTACCTGAACCGGGCCCTGGATGCGGTCTACGACAACCTCACCGCGGGCAAGGCGCTGCCGCCGTCGCAGGTGGTGCGCACCACGCCGCGCGGGGGCACCCTCAATACGCCGGCGCCGACGCTGCTGCCGTCCAACGTGCCGCCGTTCGCCGCATCGCCTGCGGCCGGCAACGCGATTACCGTCAACGCTAATACCGTACAGGTGCCTGACTGATGAACGATGCCCTGCCGCGCGTGCTGTCGCAGCGCGACTTTGACCGCTTCGCCGCCTTGTCGCACGACGACAACCCGATCCACTGCGATCCGTCCTTTGCCCGTGGCACGCATTTCGGCGCCACCGTGGCGCACGGCATGTTCCTGTTTTCGCTGCTGTGCGCCCACACCTGGCGGCAGGTGCCCGGGCCGGCGTTGCCGGTCGGGCAGACGCTGATGTTCCCGACGCCGGCCTTCGTTGGCGATACGGTGCAGATCGCGCTGGCGCCGCAGCACGCGCCAGCCGGACTGGCGCGCTACGGCACCACCGTTGGCAGCGCGGGTGGGCCGGGCGAGGCGCCGCGCGTTACGGCCGTGGGCGAATCGCTCTGGCTGCCGGATGCCGGGCCGGACGCACTGGCCTGGCTGCCCGGCGAGACGGCACAGGCGCCAGAGGCGGGCGACGCCATCCTTTACGGCCTGCGCCCTGGTCAGGAAGCCCGTGCGACGCGCGCCTTCGCCCAGGCAGACCTGGACGAATACATCACCCTGACCGGCGACGCCAACCCGTATCACGCCGATCCGGCCTTTGCCCGCGCGCGCGGGTTTGGCGGGCCGGTGGTGCCGCTGCCGCTGCTGGCCGGCATGTTCTCGGACCTGCTCGGCACGCAACTGCCCGGACGGGGCACGGGGTGGATGAAGCAGTCGCTGCGCCTCGCTTCAGCCGCGCGGCTGGATGAGCCGCTGACGGCATGCGTGCGCATCGTGCGGCTGCGCGCCGGCAAGGACTTGGTCAACCTGGCCAGCGTGGTCACGGGCGCGGACGGGCGCGTGGTGGTGCAGGGCGAATCACTCGTGCTGGTGCGCAACCTGGCGGACAAGGGCGCCTGCCGCGCCGCCTAGCCGCGTGTCGCTTGCGGCACTTGCGAGCGTGGGAGCCGGGGTTGCCGACATAGCGGCGGATCGGGGTCATTGCGTACCGGCGCGGCCTTGAAATGTCGCGACAAAGCCTTATCTTTCGGAAAGACATCCAGTGTCCGGCAGGGCATACGGGCGCTCCGGCAACGAAGACCGGCGCCGAGGCCCCCGCATCAGGACACGACCTTATCCGAGAGAGGGAATCCTTATGCGTCTTGACAAGCTGACCACCCGGTTCCAGGAAGCGCTGGCTGATGCGCAAAGCCTGGCACTGGGCAACGACAACCAATACATCGAACCGCAGCACCTGCTGCGCGCGCTGCTGGCGCAGGACGACGGCGCCGCCAAGGCGCTGCTGGCGCGCGCCGGCGTCAACGTGCAGGGCCTGCAGAGCGCGCTAGACGCCGCCATCAAGCGCCTGCCGCAAGTGCAGGGCACCAGCGAGGTCCAGATCGGCCGCGACCTGGTGAACCTGCTCAACGCCACTGAGAAGGAAGCCATCAAGCGCGGCGACCAGTTCATCGCCAGCGAGCTGTTCCTGCTGGCCGTCGCCGACGACAAGGGCGACGCCGGCCGCATCGCGCGTGAAAACGGCTTGAACCGCAAGTCGCTCGAGTCGGCCATCCAGGCCGTGCGCGGCGGCGATTCGGTCAACAGCGCAGAGGCCGAGGGCCAGCGCGAGGCACTGAAGAAGTACACCATCGACCTGACCGAGCGCGCCCGCATCGGCAAGCTCGACCCCGTGATCGGCCGTGACGACGAGATCCGCCGCGCGATCCAGATCCTGCAGCGCCGCACCAAGAACAACCCGGTGCTGATCGGCGAGCCGGGCGTGGGCAAGACCGCGATCGTCGAAGGCCTGGCGCAGCGTATCGTCAACGGCGAAGTGCCCGAGAGCCTGAAGAACAAGCGCGTGCTGGTGCTGGACATGGCCGGCCTGCTGGCCGGCGCCAAGTACCGCGGCGAGTTCGAGGAACGTCTGAAGGCGGTGCTGAACGACGTCGCCAAGGACGAGGGCCAGACCATCGTCTTCATCGACGAGATCCACACCATGGTCGGCGCCGGCAAGGCCGAGGGCGCGATCGACGCGGGCAACATGCTCAAGCCCGCGCTCGCGCGCGGCGAGCTGCATTGCATCGGCGCCACCACGCTGGACGAGTACCGCAAGTACATCGAGAAGGACGCCGCGCTGGAGCGCCGCTTCCAGAAAGTGCTAGTGGATGAGCCGAGCGTTGAGGCCACCATTGCCATCCTGCGCGGGCTGCAGGAAAAGTATGAGCTGCACCACGGCGTGGAGATCACCGACCCGGCCATCGTCGCCGCGGCGGAGCTGTCGCATCGCTATATCACTGACCGCTTCCTGCCCGACAAGGCGATCGACCTGATCGACGAGGCGGCCGCGCGCATCAAGATGGAAATCGATTCCAAGCCGGAGTCGATGGACAAGCTCGAGCGCCGCACCATCCAGCTGAAGATCGAGCGCGAGGCGGTCAAGAAAGAGACCGATGAGGCGTCGATGAAGCGCCTGGAGCTGATCGAGCAGGAAATCGCGCGCCTGGAGAAGGAGTACGCCGACCTGGACGAGATCTGGAAGGCCGAGAAGGGCGCCGCGCAGGGCACGGCCGCGCTCAAGGAAGAGATCGAGAAGGTCAAGCTGGAGATCGCCAAGCTGCAGCGCGAAGGCAAGCTGGACAAGGTGGCCGAGCTGCAATACGGCAAGCTGCCGGGCCTGGAAGGCAAGCTCAAGGCCGCGACCGACGCCGAGGCCAGCGAGCAGAAGCAGCCCAACAAGCTGCTGCGCACCCAGGTGGGCGCCGAGGAAATCGCCGAAGTGGTGAGCCGCGCCACCGGCATCCCGGTATCGAAGATGATGCAGGGCGAGCGCGAGAAGCTGCTGAAGATGGAAGACCGCCTGCATGCGCGCGTGGTGGGCCAGGACGAAGCCGTGCGGCTGGTGTCCGACGCCATCCGCCGTTCGCGTGCCGGCCTGGCGGACGAGAACCGGCCCTATGGCTCGTTCCTGTTCCTGGGCCCGACCGGTGTAGGCAAGACCGAGTTGTGCAAGGCCCTGGCCGAGTTCATGTTCGATTCGGAAGAGCACCTGATCCGCATCGACATGAGCGAGTTCATGGAGAAGCACAGCGTCAGCCGCCTGATCGGCGCGCCGCCGGGATACGTGGGCTACGAGGAAGGCGGCTACCTGACCGAGGCCGTGCGCCGCAAGCCGTACAGCGTGGTGCTGCTCGATGAAGTCGAAAAGGCCCACCCGGACGTCTTCAACGTGCTGCTGCAGGTGCTGGACGACGGCCGCCTGACCGATGGCCAGGGCCGCACGGTGGACTTCAAGAACACGGTGATCGTGATGACGTCCAACCTCGGGTCGCAGATCATCCAGTCGATGACCGGCGAGCCGCAGGAAGCGATCAAGGGCGCGGTCTGGCAGGAAGTGCGCACGCATTTCCGGCCGGAGTTCCTGAACCGGATCGATGAAGTCGTGGTGTTCCACGCGCTGGACCAGAAGCATATCGAGTCGATCGCACGCATCCAGCTGCATCGCCTGCAGGCCCGCCTGGCCCGCATGGATATGACGCTGGAGGTGAGCGAGACGGCGCTGGAGAAGATCGCCAGCGCGGGCTACGACCCGGTGTTTGGCGCGCGCCCGCTCAAGCGTGCGATCCAGCAGCAGATCGAGAACCCGGTGGCACGGGCCATCCTGGAGGGCAAGTTCGCCGCCAAGGATGTGGTGCCGGTGGATTATGTCGATGGCGAGTTCACGTTCGGGCGGAAGCTGGACTAAGGCTACCCATGGCTCGATAGACTGCCGGAGCACACAAGCAGTCGATCATAGCCAGGCCCCTGCGATACCACGCAGGGGTTTTTTTTTGTCTTGCCATCGCGCATTGCGTGTAAGGCGGTCCCGCCCCGTGCAATTTTTTCACGCCACGATGCCACGGGTCGTCGCCAGACGCGCCGTTCCGCGCTATCCGCCGAGTGGCACACTTCTCGCGTTGCACAAGGGTTGAGTTTCCCTACAAGGCGCTGCGCTGACGCAGCCGCATCCCCAAGGAGCCCTTCAATGACCGACAAGCCTTTCCTCTCAGACGTCAAGACATTGCGCGAGCGCGCCCGCAAGCACATCGATGATGGCGCCGTGACCGCGGGCTATGCCGCGGATCGCGATACCGTGCTGAAGCTGCTCAACGCTGCGCTGGCCACCGAAATCGTCTGCGTGCTGCGCTATCGCCGACACTACTACATGGCCAAGGGTCCGAACTCGAAAAGCGTGGCGGATGAATTCCTGGCCCATTCCAACGAGGAACAAGGTCATGCTGACCAGATTGCCGAGCGCATCGTCCAGCTGGGCGGCGAGCCCGACTTTGCCCCGGACGGCCTCACCAGCCGATCGCACGCGGAATATGTGGCGGGCACCTCGCTGACCGAAATGATCAAGGAAGACCTGGTTGCCGAGCGTATCGCCATTGACAGCTACCGGGAAATCATCCGGTTCCTGGGCGAGCGCGACCCGACCTCGCGCCGGATGATGGAGGGCATCCTCGCCGTCGAAGAGGAGCATGCCGACGAGATGGCCGACCTGCTGAGCCGGCAGTCCGGCGGCTGACCGGATCGCCACGCACTTGATATTGGTCAAGCCGCGCCAGCGGCCTGCCCGATAAGATTCGTCCTGTCATGGAGATGCGGGGGCGCTCTTCATGACTTGTCTACCCGTTTCCAGAATGGAAACTTCGCCCGCACCGGCTTGCCGGTGCGGGCGTTTTCTTTTGTGCGTGCCGATTGCGCCACCTGCGTGCGCCACCTGCGCCCGCCGCGCCTGCGCCCGCAGGCATGCCCATATTTCCGTCCGATCTTATGCAAAAAACAGCGAAGCATCGGCGAAACCATTCGTTCCGTTCAGATAGGTCCCTCGGTAGTCTTGCTCCTGACACAAGTCCGCCACCCAAGGCGGGCAAGGCAAGAGGCGCCTCGCGCCCATTCACGACACTGACGGGAGCAATACAAGATGATCCGCAAACTGGCCATCAGCCTGGCCGTACTTGGCGCCCTGAGCGCGGCGCAGACCGCAGCGGCCGCCAACCTGCTGAACGTTTCCTACGATCCGACGCGCGAGCTGTATGTCGACGTCAATGCCGCCTTTGCCAAGGCCTGGAAGGCGCAAGGCGGCGACGCCGTGACCGTGCGCCAGTCGCACGGCGGCTCGGGCAAGCAGGCGCGCTCGGTGATCGACGGGCTGGACGCCGACGTGGTCACGCTGGCGCTGGGCTATGACATCGACGCCATCGCGGACAAGGGCCTGATCAAGCCGGACTGGCAGAAGCGCCTGCCGCACAACGCCTCGCCGTACACCTCGACCATCGTGTTCCTGGTGCGCAAGGGCAACCCCAAGGGCATCAAGGACTGGGGCGACCTGGTCAAGCCGGGCGTGCAGGTGATCACGCCCAACCCCAAGACCAGCGGCGGCGCGCGTTGGAACTACCTGGCGGCGTGGGGCTATGCGCAGCGCCAGCCGGGCGGCAATGACGTCAAGGCGCGCGAGTTTGTCGGCGAGTTGCTCAAGCATGTGCCGGTGCTGGATTCCGGCGCGCGCGGCGCCACCACCACCTTTGTCGAGCGCGGCCTGGGCGATGTGCTGATCGCGTGGGAGAACGAAGCCATCCTGGCCATCAAGGAACTGGGCCCGGACAAGTTCGATATCGTCGCGCCGTCGGTGTCGATCCTGGCCGAGCCGCCGGTGGCCGTGGTCGACAAGGTGGTCGACAAGAAGGGCACGCGCAAGGCGGCCGAGGCCTACCTGCAGTTCCTGTACACCGAAGAAGGCCAGGAGATCGCGGCGAAGAACTACTACCGCCCGATCTCGGAGAAGGTGGCGGCCAAGTACGCGGCCAACTTCCCGAAGGTGAAGCTGTTCACCATCGATGAAGCCTTCGGCGGATGGCAGAAAGCCCAGAAGACCCACTTTGCCGATGGCGGCACGTTCGACCAGATCTACCAGCCCGGCAAGAAATAAACCACGAGGCCGGCGCGCCGGGCCGCGTGGGGCGGCCGCGGCGCCGACCGGTCCATCAGAATAAGGAAGCCCGATGTCCATCCTGACGCTCTCCGGCAGCCCGTCGGTCCAGTCCCGCTCCGGCTTAGTGCTGGCGCACCTGCGTGCCACGCTTGAGGCTGCCGGCGAACGCACCCGCCACCTCGACCTGCGCGACCTGCCCGCAGGCCCGCTGCTGGCGGCACGCGTGGACGACCCCGTCATCGCCGCCGCCACGCATGCCGTGTCCGAGGCGCAGGTGGTGGTACTGGCCACGCCGGTCTACAAGGCCGCCTACAGCGGCCTGCTCAAGGCCTTCCTGGACCTGCTGCCGCAGACCGGCCTGCGCGACAAGATCGTGCTGCCGATCGCCACCGGCGGCAGCCTGGCCCATGCGCTGGCGATCGACTACGCGCTGCGCCCGGTGCTGTCCGCGCTGGGCTCGCGCCAGATCCTGCCCGGCATCTTTGCCGTGGACCAGCAGATCGAATCCTTTGAAGCCGCCGGCGTGCGCCAGGCGCGCTTCGATGCCGCGCTGTCGGCACGCCTGGACGAGGGCGTGCTGCGCGTGCGCGATGCGCTGGCGCATTCGCGCATCGAGGTGCCGCTCGATGTGGTGCCCGGCGCCCTGGTCCAACGCGCCGCCGCGATCGCGGTGGCCGAGCGATGTTCCGCCTGAACTGACTGATTGACTGAAGTGGCGCCGGCCTGCCCGGCGCGACGGCAGCGACGCCATGCCACCCGCCACGCGGGGCCGGCAGGGATGCGTGCTGCCGCCACCATCCTGGACATCAATCCGGCCAGCAGGGCATTGCCCCGGGCCATGGAGGACATCGCATGACACTGACCAACCCGTTGCGCGCGGCCAGCCAGCGCCGCCGCCTGATTACCGCCGCGCTGGTGCTTGCCACCGGCCTGGCCTACGGACTATTGCCCGGCCGCGCCGAAGCGCAGTCGAAGAACATCGACCCCAAGGTGCTGCGCATCGGTTACCAGAAATACGGCACGCTGACGCTGCTGAAGGCGCGCGGCTCGCTGGAAAAACGCCTGGCGCCGCAAGGCATCACCGTCAAATGGACCGAGTTCCCCGCCGGGCCGCAACTGCTTGAGGGGCTGAACGTCGGTGCCGTCGATTTCGGCACCGTCGGCGAGGCGCCGCCGATCTTTGCGCAGGCCGCGGGGGCGCAGCTGGTCTACGTCGGCAATGAGCCGCCGGCGCCGGTGGCCGAGGCCATCGTCGTGCCCAAGGGCTCGGCGCTCCGTTCGGTGGCGGAACTGCGCGGCAAGCGCGTGGCGCTGAACAAGGGCTCGAACGTGCATTACCTGCTGGTGCGCCAGCTGGAGAAGGCCGGCATCCCGTACAGCGAGATCCAGCCGGTCTACCTGCCGCCGGCGGATGCGCGTGCCGCCTTCGAGCGCGGGGCGGTCGATGCCTGGGTGATCTGGGACCCGTTCCTCGCCGCAGCCGAGAAGCAACTGGGCGCGCGCGTGCTCGCCGATGGCCGCGGCGCGGATGGCAAGAACGTGGTCAGCAACCACCAGTTCTACCTGGCCTCGCGCCCCTATGCACAAGCAAAGCCGGAGATCGTCAGCCTGATCCTGGACGAACTGGCCACGCTGGGCACCTGGGCGCAAAAGAACCCCAAGGAGGCCACCACGGTGCTGACCGGCGAAACCGGGCTGCCGGCCGACGTGCTTGAGCTTGCCGTCTCGCGCTTCTCCTACGGCGCACGCCCGGTCAGCGCCGAGGTAATGGCCGAGCAGCAACGCATCGCCGACGCCTTCCACTCGCTCAAGCTGATCCCCAAGCCGGTCAAGGTGGCCGATGCGCGCTGGGACGTGCCGCAGCAGCAGGCGAAGCGATAGCCACCTCCATCGCCAGGAACAAAAAGGACAACGACATGCAGGTATTCTGGTTCATCCCCACCCACGGCGACAGCCGCTACCTCGGCACTTCGGAAGGCGCGCGCGAGGTTAGCTTCGATTACCTGAAGCAGGTTGCCGTGGCCGCCGATACGCTGGGCTACGAAGGCGTGCTGATCCCGACCGGGCGCTCGTGCGAAGACCCATGGGTGGCGGCATCGGCGCTGGCGGCCGTCACGCAGCGCCTGAAATTCCTGGTCGCGGTGCGCCCCGGCCTGATGGCGCCGACGCTGGCCGCACGGATGGCGGCAACCTTCGACCGCATCTCCAACGGCCGGCTGCTGATCAACCTGGTCACCGGCGGCGATACCGCCGAGCTGGAAGGCGACGGCCTGTTCCTGGACCACACCGCGCGCTACGAGGCCTCGGCCGAGTTCCTGCGCATCTGGCGCCAGGTGCTGGCGGCCAGCCATGACGGGGACAAGGTGGACTACGAGGGCAAGCACCTGAGCGTGAAAGGTGCCACCGTCCTCTATCCGCCGCTGCAGCAGCCGCATCCGCCGGTGTACTTCGGCGGTTCGTCGGCGCCGGCGCATGCGCTGGCCGGCGAGCAGGTCGATACCTACCTGACCTGGGGCGAGCCACCCGCTGACGTGGCGCAGAAGCTCGACGACGTACGCCGCCAGGCCGCGCGCCATGGCCGCACGGTGAAGTTCGGCATCCGCCTGCATGTGATCGTGCGCGAGACCGAAGCCGCCGCCTGGGCTGCGGCCGATGATCTGATCAGCCGGCTCGATGACGAGACCGTGGCGCGTGCGCAAGCCGTGTTCGCCAAGATGGATTCCGAAGGGCAGCGCCGCATGGCCGCGCTGCACGCGGGCGGCGCGCGCCGCACGCGCGAGGCGCTGGAGATCAGCCCCAACCTGTGGGCTGGCGTTGGCCTGGTGCGCGGCGGTGCCGGCACCGCGCTGGTGGGCGATCCGCACACCGTGGCCGAGCGCATGCGCGAATACGCCGAGCTGGGCATCGACACCTTCGTGCTGTCCGGCTACCCGCACCTGGAAGAGGCCTACCGCTTTGCCGAACTGGTGTTCCCGCTGCTGCCGCGCTCGGTGCGCGACAAGCTGCCGGGCAAGGTGCTGTCGGGTCCGTTCGGTGAAGTCATGGCGACAGGCATCGTGCCGCGCGCCGCGCAGAGTTGAGGGGAGGGCAACCATGAACGCTCCTCTATCGCAGCCGCCGCGTCAGGCACCTCAGGCACTGGCGCGCGCGCTGGCTCCGTGGATCGTGCCGGTGCTGCTGATCGTGGTCTGGCAGCTGGCCTCGCAGAACGGCTGGCTCTCCAGCCGCGTGCTGCCGGCCCCGCTGGCCGTGGTGCAGGCTGCCTGGGAACTGGCGCGCTCGGGCGAGCTGTGGAAGCACGTAGGGGTCAGCACCTGGCGCGCGCTGGTGGGGTTTGCCATCGGCGGCGGGCTGGGCCTGCTGCTGGGGCTGCTGACCGGCACCTTCCGCACCGCGGCCACGCTGCTCGACAGCACGCTGCAGATGGTGCGCAATATCCCGGCGCTGGCGCTGATTCCGCTGGTGATCCTGTGGTTCGGCATCGACGAGACTGCCAAGCTGTTCCTGGTGTCGCTGGGCGTGTTCTTCCCGGTCTACCTGAACACGTATCACGGCATCCGCTCGGTCGATACGGGACTGGTGGAGATGGCACGCAGCTACGGCCTGTCTGGCTGGCAGCTGTACCGCGAGGTCATCCTGCCCGGCGCGCTGCCGGGCATCCTGGTGGGCGTGCGTTTCGCGCTGGGGTTGATGTGGGTGGTGCTGATCGTGGCGGAGACCATCTCCGCGCAATCGGGCATCGGCTACATGACCATGAACGCGCGTGAGTTCTTGCAAACCGACGTGGTGCTGGTGGGCATCCTGCTCTATGCGCTGCTGGGCAAGCTGGCCGACTGGTTGTCGCGCGGGCTTGAGCGCTACTGGCTGCGCTGGCATCCGGGCTACGCCGCGGCCTGAGCGGCCCGTCGCCCCAATCAAGCAAGGAGATCGAGATGCAGATGTATCCGGTGGAACAAGCGGCTTTGGCCGAACTGGAAGCCGGCCTGGCGCGCCGCGAGGCGGCCCGTCCGGTGGCCGAGGTGCCGCGCACGGCGGGTGGTGTGGCGTTGCACGTGCGCCAGGTGGTCAAGCGCTATGACGGCCGCGAAGTGCTGCACAACGTGGCGCTGGACGTGGCGCCGGGCGAGTTCCTGGCGATCGTCGGGCGCAGCGGCTGCGGCAAGAGCACGCTGCTGCGGCTGGTGGCGGGGCTGGAAGCGGCCGATGGCGGAAGCATCACCGTCGACGGTGAATCCGCGGCGAAAGGCCGCGCGCGGCACGCCGACGTGCGCGTGATGTTCCAGGACGCAAGGCTGCTGCCGTGGAAGCGCGTGCTGGACAACGTCGCGCTGGGCCTGCCGCGCGCACGCCGCAGTGAAGCCGCCAATGTGCTGGCGCAGGTGGGCCTGGCCGACCGCGCGCAGGCCTGGCCCGCACGGCTGTCCGGTGGCCAGCGCCAGCGCGTGGCCCTGGCGCGTGCGCTGGTCCACCACCCGCAGCTGTTGCTGCTGGACGAGCCGCTGGGCGCGCTGGATGCGCTCACGCGCATCGAGATGCAGGGGCTGATTGAGTCGCTGTGGCGCCGCCTTGGCTTCACGGCGCTGCTGGTCACGCACGACGTGTCCGAAGCGGTGGCGCTGGCCGACCGCATCGTGCTGATCGAGGAGGGCCGCATCGCCATGGATGAGCGCGTGGCGCTGGCGCGCCCGCGCGAACGCGGCGCGGCTGGCTTTGCGCGACTGGAGGCGAAGGTGCTGCAGCGGGTGATGCGGCAAGCGCCGCAGGCGCAGGGGCAGGTACCGTCGCATGCCGGTGCGCATGCCGAACCTGGCGCCACGACCGCGCAGCTGAACGTGAGCTGGGCAACTTGAGCGTGCCACCTGCGGCAATGTGCGCCGCGCATATCGACAGGCCGTAATCTTCATTCGCTCGCGCCCGCTGACCTCCTATCATGAGCAGGCAGGCCGATGCGGTGCGACAGCACAGAGGGCGCATGGAGCGCCCGTCATCACTAATCCGACCACGAGGCCGAGGGGCCCGGTCAACCGAAGGAATGCCATGCCAGGCGTGCATGAACCCGCGGGCGCAGTGCCTGCGCTCCAACGTTATCTGGAATCGCTGCCGCGCCAGCCGCTGGCTGACCGGCAATTGTGGCGCGACGCGCGCGGGCAGGTGCAGGGCCAGTTCTTCAACTGCTCGCTGACCAGCGCGTTCGAGCCGCTGGTGACGCTGGCAGACCGGCAGGTGGTGGCACATGAGGGTTCGATCCACACGTACGCAGAGGACGGCGTGGGCCTGGCGGCATGGAAGCTGTTTGCGATGGCGGCCGACGACAACACCCTGGTGTCGCTGGACCGGCTTTCGCGCCTGCTGCATGCCATCAACTACTTTGCCGCCGAGGGCGAGCACAAGCTGGTGCTGAACGTGCATAACCGGCTGCTGGCCGCGGTCACCGACGACCACGGCGCTGCCTTCCGGCGCGCATTGCAATCGCTGGGCCTGCCGCTGGAGCGCTTTGTGATCCAGGTGCCGGCCAGCGCCAATGACGACCTGTCACTGCTGTTGCATGTCGTTGGCAACTATCGGCGCAACGGTTTCGCGGTAAGCCTGCAGGCGTCGGATCCGGCGGAAGCCGGTGCACTGATGGCGCACGCGTTGCCGGACTGGCTCAAGCTGGACATGCGCCGCACCTGGACCGACCGCCAGCTGTCGGGCCTGCGTGCCAGCGCGGCCAGTGCCGGCGTAACGCTGATCGGGCGGCGCCTGCAGAACGCCGAAAGCATCGAGCGCCTGCAGGCCGCGGGCATCGGCCTGGGGCAGGGCGCCTTCGCCGGCGCGCCGGTCAGTGCGGCAGGGCTGCGCGCAGGCCTGGCGAGCGCCGCGCATGCATTGGACAAGGAGGTGGTATGACGCAAGCGAACCGGCTTTCCGGCGCTCATGGCACGCGCCTGGACATCCCGCGGCACCTGCAGGTGCTGACCGTGCCGGGGCTGCATGGCAGCGGCCCGGGACACTGGCAGAGCCGCTGGGAGCAGCGCTTCCCGGACTGGCAGCGGGTGGAGCAGCACGACTGGTCGCGCCCCAGCCTGCCGCTGTGGGCCGAGCGTGTCTCCGAAGGCGTGATGCGCGCCCAGCGCGTGGCCGCGCGCGGCGCGGTGCTGGTGGCGCACAGCTTTGGCTGCCTGGCGTCGCTGCGCCAGGCGGCGCTGGATCCGGTCGGCATTGCCGGCGCATTGCTGGTGGCGCCGGCCGATCCGGACAAATTTGGCGTGGCGGCGCTGCTGCCGGCCTACCGGCTGCCGTTCCCGACCATCATGGTAGCCAGCTGCAACGATCCCTGGATGCCGCAGCGCACCGCTTTCAGCTGGGGCACGCTGTGGGGCAGTGAGCTGGTCGATGCGGGCAGCCTGGGCCACATCAATGCCGATTCCGCACTGGGTGAGTGGCCTGAAGGCCTCGCGCTGCTCGATACCCTGGTCCAGCGCATCGCGCAGGCAGGCGATGCCGGCTCCATAAGTGAGTCATCCGCCGCCTGGGAGTCTGGCATCGAGGTTGTGTCTACCGTCCCTTATATCTAAACCGTCTAAGAAAATTCATAAAGATTCGTTCTGTTTATAAGGGCGACTCTGCAGAATCTGTCTCGTAGGCCGGCGCAATATGCGCTGGCGTCACAAAGAACGGCCCGCCGGGACCAGCCATCAGGGTCCGGCGGCGCACCGCTCACAGACGAGACGACATGCCTCCATCCATTTCCCTGGCGGACAATCCGCCGCCAGCCGCTCCCCGTGCCCCTGACTCCAGCGCCACGCGCGCGCCGCGCAACCCGTCCAGGCAGCGCTTTACCGTGCTGCCCGGCTTCGGCCTGTCGCTCGGCTTCACGCTGTTCTACCTGACGCTGATTGTCCTGATCCCGCTGTCGGCCACGTTCCTGAAGACGTTCACGATGACGTGGGACGCGTTCTGGACCTCGGTCACGGCGCCGCGCGTGGTGGCGTCGCTGCAGCTGAGCTTTGGCGCGTCGCTGGTGGCGGCCATCGTCAATACGGTGTTCGGGCTGGTGGTGGCCTGGGTGCTGGTGCGCTACCGCTTCCCGGGCAAGCGCCTGATCGACGCGCTGGTGGACCTGCCGTTCGCGCTGCCCACGGCGGTGGCCGGTATTGCGCTTACGGCGCTGTTCGCCGGCAATGGCTGGATTGGCCGCTATCTTGAGCCGCTCGGCATCAAGGTCGCGTTCACGCCGCTGGGCGTGGTGGTGGCGCTGACCTTTATCGGCCTGCCGTTCGTGGTGCGCACGGTGCAGCCGGTGCTGGAGGACGTTGAGCAGGAGCTGGAAGAAGCGGCCGCGAGCCTGGGCGCCAACCGCCTGCAGACCTTCCAGCGCGTGATCCTGCCCGCCATCCTGCCGGCGCTGCTGACCGGGTTTGCCCTGTCGTTCGCGCGCGCCACCGGCGAGTACGGCTCGGTGGTCTTTATCTCCGGCAACATGCCGATGGTGTCCGAGATCGCGCCGCTGATGATCTATTCCAAGCTGGAGCAATACGACTATGCCGGCGCCACCGCGGTGGCGGTGGTGATGCTGGTGATTTCCTTCGGTCTGCTGCTGCTGATCAACCTGCTGCAGGCCTGGACGCGCCGCCATCAATCCGGTGTGCGCGCCGCGCTGGCACCCGAAGCGCCCGCCACGGGCAAGGAGTTCTGACATGGCCGGCGCAGTTGCGGGACGCTTGGGCGGGCAAGCCAACGCCCAGGCCCATCACAGGTTTGACGCCACTGGCGAAGCGCCGTGGGTGCGCTACACGCTGATCACGGTGGCAGTGCTGTTCCTCACGCTGTTCCTGTTCGTGCCGCTGGCCTCGGTGTTCTATGAAGCCTTGCGCAAGGGCGTGCAGACCTACTGGGAAGCGTTGATCGAACCCGACGCACTCGCCGCGATCCAGCTCACGCTGACGGTGGCGGCGATCGCGGTGCCGCTGAACGTGGTGTTCGGCGTGGCGGCGGCGTGGGCCATTGCCAAGTTCGACTTCCGCGGCAAGAACCTGCTGATCACGCTGATCGACCTGCCGTTCTCGGTGTCGCCGGTGATCTCCGGCCTGGTCTACGTGCTGCTGTTCGGCGCGCAGGGCTGGCTGGGGCCGTGGCTGGAAGCGCACGACATCAAGATCATGTTCGCGGTGCCGGGCATCGTGCTGGCGACCATCTTCGTGACCTTCCCCTTTGTTGCGCGCGAGCTGATCCCGTTGATGCAGGCGCAGGGCAGTGAAGAAGAAGAGGCCGCGATCGTGCTGGGCGCCTCGGGCTGGCAGACCTTCCGCCATATCACGCTGCCCAATATCCGCTGGGGCCTGCTGTACGGCGTGATCCTGTGCAATGCACGGGCGATGGGCGAGTTCGGCGCGGTGTCGGTGGTGTCGGGCCATATCCGCGGGCTGACCAACACCATGCCGCTGCATGTGGAGATCCTCTACAACGAGTACAACTTCGCGGCGGCCTTTGCGGTGGCCTCGCTGCTGACACTGCTGGCACTGGTCACCCTCGGCATCAAGACGCTGGTGGAATTCCGCGCCCGCAAGGAAACCGAAGAGGCTGCACCCGAGCGGCCGCTGGCAAGTTTGCAAGGACAAGCATCATGAGCATCCAGGTCAAGAACGTAGAGAAGCGCTTTGGCGACTTTGTCGCGCTGGACAACGTCTCGCTCGATTTCGACGAGGGCGAGCTGACCGCGCTGCTGGGGCCGTCCGGCTGCGGCAAGACCACGCTGCTGCGCATCATCGCCGGCCTGGAGCGCGCCGACGCGGGCCAGATCGTGCTGGCCGGGCGCGATGCCTCGGACCAGCATGTGCGCCAGCGCCAGGTGGGCTTCGTGTTCCAGCACTATGCGCTGTTCAAGCATATGAGCGTGTTCGAGAACGTGGCCTTCGGCCTGCGCGTCAAGCCGCGCGCCGAGCGCCCGAGCGAAGCGCAGATCCGCGACAAGGTGCGTTCGCTGCTGGAGTTGGTGCAGCTCGACTGGCTGGCCGACCGCTACCCGTCGCAGCTCTCCGGCGGCCAGCGCCAGCGTATCGCGCTGGCCCGCGCGCTGGCGGTGGAGCCGCGCGTGCTGCTGCTGGATGAACCCTTCGGCGCGCTTGACGCCAAGGTGCGCAAGGAGCTGCGCCGCTGGCTGCGCCGCCTGCACGATGAACTGCACGTGACCAGCGTGTTCGTCACCCATGACCAGGAAGAGGCGCTGGAAGTGGCCGACCAGGTGGTGCTGATGAACCGCGGCCACGTGGAGCAGTACGGCTCGCCCGAGGCGGTCTACAACCATCCGGCCACGCCCTTCGTGTTCGGCTTCCTCGGCAACGTGAACCTGTTCCACGGCCGGCTGGAGGTGGGCGAGAGCGGCGGCCTGCTGCATACCGGCGAAGCGGTGCTGCCGGTGGTCGGCAGCGGCCATGAGACCGCCGGCGACGCGGTGGCCTATGTGCGCCCGCATGACCTGGACCTGGAGCGCTACGCGCCCGGCGCCGACGGCATCGCCGTGACGCTGCGCCGCGCGCTGACGCTGGGCCCAGTCGCGCAGCTTGAGCTCGAACGCGAAGACAATCAGGACGTGATCGAAGTCGCGCTTCCGCTTGAGCGCTTCCGCCACGCGGGCTTCCGCGAAGGCGAACTGCTCGCGGTGCGCCCGCGCCAGCTGCGTGTGTTCACGCAACCGCGTACCACGTCCACCCAACAAGAAAAGGCGACGACATGAACTTCCAGCAACTCCGATCGATCCGCGAGGCGGTGCGCCGCCAGTTCAACCTGACCGAAGTCGCCAATGCGCTCTACACCTCGCAGCCCGGCGTGTCGCGCCAGATCCGCGAGCTGGAAGAAGAACTGGGCGTGGAGATCTTCGAGCGCTACGGCAAGCGCCTGACCGGGCTGACCGAGCCGGGGCGCGAGATCGTGCGCATCGTCGAACGCCTGCTGCTTGAGGCCGAGAACCTGCGCCAGGCCGGCGACGAATACGCCGGCCGCCATACCGGCCGCCTGACCGTTGCCACCACCCACACCCAGGCGCGCTATGCACTGCCGCGCGTGGTGCAGGCATTCCGCCGCGAATACCCGCATGTGACGCTGGCACTGCAGGAGGCGTCTCCCACGCATATCGTTGAGCTGCTGCTGACGGGGCAGGCCGATATCGGCATCGCCACCGAGGCCCTGGCCACCGAGGCCGGGCTGACCTCGTTCGAGGCCTACAGCTGGCGGCACGTGCTGGTGGTCTCGCCCGGCCATCCGCTCACGCGCCTGCCCGAGCCGACGCTCGAAGACGTGGCCGGCTTCCAGCTCATCACCTACGACGCCGGCTTCACCGGCCGCCGCAAGATCGACAGCGCCTTTGCCGAGGCCGGCCTGCAGCCGGAGATCGTGCTGACCGCGCTGGACGCCGACGTGATCAAGACCTACGCCGAACTGGACCTGGGCGTGGGCATCATTGCCTCGATGGCCTATGACGAGCGCAAGGATTCCGGCCTGGTGCGGATCTCGGCCGACCACCTGTTCGCGCCCAACACCACCAGCGTGGCGGTGCGGCGGGGCGCTTACCTGCGCGGCTATGCGCACGCCTTTATCAACATGTTCGCGCCGCACCTGTCGCCCGACACCGTCAGCAGCGCGCTCTCAGAGCAAGAGCGCCAAGCCCTGGCGGCCTGATTCCGGCCTGACCGCGGGTGGCGGCCAGGCGGCGCAGGGGGCACCCGAGCGCCGCCGGCCTGCGCCATCCGCTCCGGCACGGTGCCGTTCGCGCCCCGTGCCCGCCGTTCGTCGCAAGAGACTTTCTTCGTGCCCGGGTGAGGGGTACATTCCTTGCACGTGCCCGCGGCTTGCCGTCCGGCGAGCGTCGCACGTGTACCGCAGCGCAACAAAGCTTGCGCGCGGCCGCCGGTCTGCAAAGGCCGGGCAAGGGAGAGAGAGACGATCATGCGCGAAGACGAACCGCTGCTGCGCTGGCAGTGGCGCGGCTATGCCCGCAACCACCAGCATCCCCGCAACCTGCTGCTGCATATCGTGGCCGTGCCGATGTTCATGGCCGGCACCGTGCTGGGCCTCTACGGCCTGCTGCACCTGAGCCTGCCAGCGGTGGCGCTGGGGCTGGTGTGCATGGGTATGTCGATGGCGCTGCAGGGCCGCGGACACCGGCTGGAAGCCCATGCACCGGAACCCTTTGCCGGGCCGGCGGACATCGCGGGCCGCATCCTGGCCGAGCAGTGGATCACATTCCCCCGCTATGTGCTGTCCGGGCAATGGTGGCGCGCGCTGGCCGGCCGGCGTGCCGGGCAGGGTGGCTGAGGTGGCCCGCGCTGCCCGCCTCATCACATTCCCGCATTGCGCCAGGCTCAGTCCGCGCTAACATGAACGCCATGGACCGCTGCTTCTCCAACGTCGCCACCGCCATCCCCTCCCGGCTCAATATCCTCGGGCGCGACCTGCTGTTCGTGCTGTGCATGAACTCGGTGATCGCCATCAGCCTGAACTACGGCTTCCAGACCGGCGGCAGCCTGTGGCACAACTTTGTCTACAGCCAGCTGATCGGCCTGTCGATCTGGGTGCTGATCGACATTCCGCGCGTGGTGATCTGGTGGAACGACCGGCCGCGCCGCTGGCCCTTCCTGCTGCTGGCCGCCGCCGCGGTGCCCGCAGGCGTGGTGTTCGGCAGTTGGGCCACGCGCGTGGTGCTGGACCTGCCGCCCAAATCGGCGGACGAAGCCGGCGGCATGCTGCGCATGTGCCTGGTGGTGGGCATGCTGGCCGCGGCCTCGATGATCTATTTCTACTGGTCGCGCGAGAAGCTGGCCTCGCTGGAGCGTCAAGCCGCGCTGGACGCCCTGCAGCGCGAGGAAGCTGAAAAGCAACTGGTGCGCGCACAGCTGATGGCGCTGCAGGCGCAGATCGAGCCGCATTTCCTGTTCAACTCGCTGGCCAACCTCGACGGGTTGATCGCCACCGACCCGCCCGCCGCGCGCCAGCTGCTGCAGCGCCTGATCGGTTTCCTGCGCATGTCGCTGGCACATACCCGCGCCGAGCAATGCACGCTGCGGCAGGAGTTCGAGCTGCTGCGCAGCTACCTGGACATCCAGGGTATGCGCTTCGGCCAGCGGCTCTCGTTCGACATTGACCTGCCGCGGGAACTGGCGAAGGTAGAGATCCCGCCCATGCTGATCCAGCCGCTGGTGGAAAACGCGGTCACGCACGGCATCGAGCCCTGCATGATCGGCGGCCATATCCAGTTGTCGGCGCGCGCGGCCGGCGACAATGCGGTGCAGGTCGTCATCGCCGATACCGGCGTCGGCTTCGGCCATGCCTCGGGCAAGGGCTCGGGCCTGGGCATCACCCATGTGCGCGAGCGGCTGGCGCGCATCTTTGGCGCGGCGGCCTCCATGCAGATGGAAGAGAACACCCCGCGCGGCGTGGTGGTGCGGCTGACGCTGCCGCTGGAGCGCCCGGCCGAAGCGCCCACCCTGACCCAGACAGTCACCAGCGTGCCGGAGGGCATGCCAGTATCGACCCCGGCCATGCAACGGCTCTGAGCGCCCGCCTGCCAGCACGCCTGACAAGAAGAACGGCTGGCACCGCCCGTGGCGGTGCCGCTGACAACGCCAGGACCCATCTACCACCCCAACGCCCCCATGACCCCGACCCTTCTGATCGCCGATGACGAAGCGCTGCTGGCGCGCGTGCTGGAATCCGAACTGACGTCGCTGTGGCCCGAGGCCCGTATCGTTTCCGTGGTCCACGATGGCGTGGCCGCGCTGGCGGCGGCGCGCGAGCACCAGCCGCGCGTGGCCTTCCTGGATATCCGCATGCCGGGCATGAGCGGCATGGACGTGGCGCGCGAATTGATCGAATTCGACACCCCGCCGCTGGTGGTCTTCGTGACCGCTTACGACCAGTTCGCGCTGGAGGCATTCGAGCGCGCCGCGGTGGACTATGTGCTCAAGCCGGTGCAGCGCGAACGGCTGGAGGCCACGGTGCAGCGCCTGAAGGACCGGTTGGCCGGTCCCGCTGACGATGAAGACACCGAGTCCGAAGCCTCGATCGCGGAGACGGACCGGCTCGGCCAGTTGCTGGCGCGCCTGGAATCGCTGGAGCACGCCACCCCGGGCCCGGGCGGTGCGCCGCAGCGGCAGTACCTGCGCTTTATCAAGGCGCTGGTGGGGCAGGAGGTGCGCATCATCCCCGTGGACGAAGTCATCTACCTGGAGGCCACCGACAAGTACGTCAACGTGGTTTCCGGCGCCGGCGAAGCGCTGATCCGCACCAGCCTGCGCGAGCTGACCCAGCAGCTGGACCCGGAGCGCTTCTGGCAGGTGCATCGCGGCACGGTGGTCAACATCACCTGCGTGGCCAGCGCGGTCAACCAGTCGCTGGGACGGCTGTCGCTGCGGCTGCGCGACCGTCCTGAACTGCTGCCGGTGGCGCGCCAGTACGCGCACCTGTTCAAGCAGATGTAAGCGCGGTCGGCGGGCAGCGTGGCCGCCACCTGGCTGCAGAGGGCAGGGGTTTTCCTCTATGATGCGGGCTTCGGCCCGTATTTTTTTGGGCTGCCGCCTTCCGTCCTGCCGCATAGCCCCTGCCACCAGCGCCATGTCCACTGCCGCACTCGATCCCACGCGCAATCCCCTTCGTCATGATGCCCAGGTGATCGGGCTGGTCGGCCTGGCCCACGGGGTCTCCCACTTCTACCACCTGTTGCTGGCCCCGCTGTTCCCATGGATCAAGGCGGAATTCGGCCTGAGCTATGCCGAGCTGGGCCTGCTGATGACGGTGTTCTTCGCGGTATCGGCGGTGGTGCAGACCGCGTCAGGCTTTGTGGTCGACCGCTTCGGCGCGCGGCCGGTGCTGTTTGCCGGGCTGGCCTTCCTGGGCGCCGCGGCCTTGCTGCTGTCGACCAGTTCCGGCTACGCCGCGCTGCTGTTCGGTGCGGCCGTGGCGGGGCTGGGCAATGGCGTGTTCCACCCGGCCGACTTCACGCTGCTAAACAAGCATGTGTCGCAACCCCGGCTGGGCCACGCGTTCTCGGTGCACGGCATTTCCGGCAACCTGGGCTGGGCGGCGGCGCCGCTGTTCCTGGTGGCGATTGCCAACCTGGCCAGCTGGCGCGTGGCACTGGCGGCGGCCTCGGCGGTGGCCTTTATCGTGCTGGCCGTGCTGGTGGCGCTGCGCCATGTGCTGGACCCGCGCGAAGTGCAGGGCGCCGTGGGCCGGCCCGCGGCCAAGGCTGCGGCGGGCGGAAGCGTGCTGGGCTTCCTGCGCCTGCCGCAGGTGTGGGTGTGCTGGGCCTTCTTCCTGCTGACCACGTTCTCCGCCGCCGGCATCCAGAGCTTTGCCCCGACCGCGCTGACCTACCTGTACGGCATGCCGTTCACGCTGGCGACCGCGTCCTACACCATCTACATGCTGTGCAGCGCCGGCGGCATGATCGTCGGCGGCTTTGCCGCCAGCCGCACCAGCAACCATGACCGGTTGATCGCGGTGAGCTTCACGGTGTCGGGGCTGATGGCGGTGCTGGTCGGGCTGGACCTGGTGCCGGCACTGCTGGTGCCGGTGCTGATGGGCGTGATCGGCTTTGGCGCCGGAACTGCCGGGCCGTCGCGCGACCTGCTGGTGCGCGCGGCCGCCCCCGCCGGTGCCACCGGGCGTGTCTATGGCGTGGTCTACTCGGGCCTGGATATCGGCCTGGCGTGCGGCCCGTTGTTCTTCGGTGCGCTAATGGATGCAAAGCTGCCGGCCTGGGTGTTTTTCATGATCGGCGGCTTCCAGTTGCTGTCGATCTTCACCGCGGTGACGGTGGGCAACGGCAACCGCTCGCGCCGCGGCGCGGCGGGCCAGGCGGAGGCCGCCTAGCCCGGGCCACCCAAGCACCGCCTTCCGAATTCGATTGCCTGAGGATGCTTTCATGTCAATGACGCCGGCCAATGCCACCCAGCCTGACGATTCCGAACACGGCACCCCGCTGCCGGGCGGCCATATCCTGGTCGATGCGCTGCTGGCGCACGGCGCCGAGCTGGCCTTCGGCGTGCCGGGCGAAAGCTACCTGGCCGTGCTGGACGGCTTCCACCGCCGCCGCGACCAGTTGCGCTTCATCATCTGCCGCCAGGAGGGCGGGGCCGCAGTCATGGCCGAGGCCTACGGCAAGCTGACCGGCCGCCCCGGGCTGGCCTTCTGCACGCGCGGGCCGGGCGCCACCAATGCCAGCATCGGCGTGCACACCGCCTTCCAGGACTCGACGCCGATGATCCTCTTCATCGGCCAGGTCGGCACCGACTTCATGGACCGCGAGGCCTTCCAGGAAATCGACTATCGCCGCATGTTCGGCCAGATGGCCAAGTGGGTGGCGCAAATCGACCGGGTCGAACGCATCCCCGAATACATTGCGCGCGCCTACCAGACCGCCACCTCGGGCCGTCCGGGCCCGGTGGTGCTGGCGCTGCCCGAGGACATGCTGGCGCAGACTGCCGCCGTGCCGCAGCTGCAGGCCTACCAGCGCGTCATGAGCTGGCCTGGCGAGGCCGACCTGGCGCGGCTGGCCGAGATGCTCAACGCCGCCGAGCGCCCATTCGTGCTGGCTGGCGGCAGCGGCTGGACGCCGCAGGCCTGCGCCGACCTGCAGGCCTTTGCCGAGCGCTTCGCGCTGCCGGTGGGCTGCGCCTTCCGCGGCCAGGACCTGTTCGACAACCGCCATCCCAACTACGCCGGCGATGTCGGCATCGGCATCAACCCGGCGCTGGCCGAGCGCGTCCGCAATGCCGACCTGGTGCTGGCCATTGGCCCGCGCCTGGGCGAGATGACCACCGGCGGCTACGCGCTGATCGCCGCGCCGCGGCCCGCGCAAAAACTGATCCACGTGCACGCCGGCGCCGAGGAACTGGGCAGCGTCTACCAGGCCGACCTGATGATCCAGGCATCGATGCCGGCCATTGCCGCGCGCCTGGCCGGTCTGCAGCCCGCCGCCGCGCCGCGCTGGCAGGCGTGGACTGCAGCCGCGCATGCCGACTATGAACGCTACCTGCAGCCGCCCGCGTTCACGGGTCAGGGCGTCGACATGGCCGAAGTCATCCGCACGCTGGACCAGCTGCTGCCGGCCGACGCGGTCGTGACCAATGGCGCCGGCAACTACGCTGGCTGGCTGCACCGCTATTTCCACTATCGCCCGTTCACCAGCGGCGGCCGCGGCCAGCTGGCCCCGACCAGTGGCGCGATGGGCTATGGCGTGCCGGCGGCGGTCGGTGCCAAGATCGCGTTCCCACAGCGCACCGTGGTGGCGCTGGCCGGCGATGGCTGCTTCCTGATGAATGGCCAGGAACTCGCTACGTCGATGCAATACCAGGCGCCGGTGATCTTCATCGTCGTCAATAACGGCATGTACGGCACCATCCGGATGCACCAGGAACGCGAATACCCGACCCATGTCTCGGGCACCGAGCTGCACAACCCCGACTTTGCCGCGCTGGCACGCGCATATGGTGCGCGCGGCGCAACCGTAACCACGACCGAAGCCTTTGCCCCGGCATTGCGCGAGGCATTGGCCGCGCCGGTCTCGACGCTGATCGAGATCCAGGTGGACCCGGATGTGATCACGCCGCGCACCACGCTGAGCGCGATCCGCGCGCAGGCGCTGGCCAGTCAGAAGCCATGAGCCGGTGCGGCCCGAGCGGATTCTTTCTTACCTATCAGGAGACCATCGATGAAGCCCGTCACCACCGACCTGTGCGACGCGCATGAAGACCGCCTTGCCGACGGCACCCTGCGCGTGATGGCGCCGGTGTTCCGAGTCTTCGGCAAGCAGGGCGCCTTTGCCGGCCCCGCGGCCACGCTCAAGGTGTTCGAAGACAACTCGCTGGTGCGCGCCGCGCTGGAAGCGCCGGGGCAGGGCCGCGTGCTGGTGATCGACGGCGGCGGCTCGCTGCGCTGCGCGCTGGTGGGTGGCAACCTTGGCCTGCTGGCCGAGAAGAACGGCTGGGTCGGCATCGTCGTCAACGGCTGCATCCGCGATACCGCCGAGCTGGACGTGTGCGACATCGGCATCCGCGCGCTGGCCGTGCATCCGCAGAAAAGCCAGAAGCGCAACGTCGGCGAAAGCGACGTCGCGGTGCAGATGCCCGGCGCCGTGGTGCGCCCGGGCAACTGGATCTACGTCGACGCCGACGGCGTGCTGGTCTCGGACGAAAAGCTGGGGAACTGAGCATGCCGCGCGTCTTTGTCTACGGCACGCTGCGTGCCGGCGAGGTCAACGACCTGAACGCCGCCGCCCAGCGCCACGGCATTGCCGCGCCCACGCTGCTGGGCACGGGTACGGTGGCCGGCAGGCTCTATGACTTCGGCACCTATCCCGGCCTGGTGCTGGACGCCGGTGGCGGGCCGGTCGTGGGCGATCTCTACGAGATTGCCGACGCGCTGTTGCCAGTGCTCGACGAGATCGAAGAGGTTTATCCCGGCCAGGCCACGCTGTTCGTGCGCGAGGAACGGGCCGTGTTGCAGGATGGGCAGCCGGTTGCCTGCCTGCTCTATCCAGTGGCCGAGTCGGCCGTGGCCACGCTGCCGCGCATCGTCAGCGGCGACTGGGTGGCCTATCGCCGCGCACGCGATACGGCCGAGGCCTGAGCCCCGGCTCGTTTCAAACAAACGGCGCCGATTCGCGGCGCCGTTTGCTTTTGCGTAGCATGGCCGTCGATGACATCGACCAATGGAATCGACAGCCATGAACGCTCCGCAATCCCTGCAGCCGCAGGTCTTCCCCCAGCAGTTCTTTATCCACGCCGGCGACGTGCGGCTGTCCGCCACCAGTTGGGGTGAGCCCGGGCCAGGGCGGCCCACCATCGTCCTGGTGCACGGCTATCCCGACAGCAGCGAGGTCTGGCACGGCGTGGCGGCGCAGTTGGCGGGGCGCTTCCATGTGGTGGCCTATGACGTGCGCGGGGCAGGGCGCTCAACCACGCCGCGTGCGACAGACGCTTACAGGCTGCAGAAGCTTGCCGATGACTTCATCGCAGTCATCGATGAGGTCTCGCCGCAGCGCCCGGTGCACCTGGTGGGCCACGACTGGGGTTCGATCCAGAGCTGGGAGTTCGTCACCGATGCACGCCTGCAAGGGCGCATCGCCTCATTTACCTCCTGCTCCGGCCCATGCCTGGACCACGCGGCAATCGGCCTGCGCGAACTACGCGGGCAGCGGTCGCTGGCTGCGTTGGGCAAGACATTGAGGCAGCTGGCGGCATCCTGGTATATCGGCGCCTTCCACCTGCCGTGGCTGCCTGAACTGACCTGGCGGCTGTGGCTGGGCCGTGCGTGGCCGCACTACCTGCGCCTGACCGAGGACCTGCGCACGGCGCCCAGTCCCACACAAACTGCCGACGGCTGCCACGGCGTGCGCTTGTACCGCGCCAACTTCCTGCCCGTGCTGCGTGCCCCGCGCCAGCGTCATGCCCATGCGCCGGTGCAGGTGATCGTGCCGTTGCATGACCGGTATGTGAAGCCGGCGCTGACCGAAGACCTGCACCGCTGGACCACGCAACTCTGGCGCCGCACCGTGCCCGCGCACCATTGGCTGCCGCTGGCCGACGCCCAGGGGTTTGCCGCCATGGTGCGGGAATTTGTCGAGCATATGGAAGGGGAGCCTGCCTCACCGGAGCTGTTTGCCGCGCGCATCCGCTAGCGGAGGCAGCGCATTCTGCGCATTTTTCACAATGTGGAAAGATGTTTTGGACCGCAAAAATACATGGTTTGCGTAGCACAACACCATTTCTCATGATGGAAGATCATGTCCCGTATTGTGAAATAAAATCGCTAAGTCATTGAATTATTGAGATAAAAAACTAAGCGACAATCGCAGATCAAGGTTGTTGCAACGCGGGAGGGTTTTCTACACTCTTATATAAGACCTATGACCTGAGGCGCGAAAAACAGCGACCCACGCAGCAGCACCGCGATCAGCCCAGGCCAGGTGGTCAAGAGATTCTCAGCCATCCCCGCATCATCAGGAGAGTGACCATGACCCGCCAAGAACAGATCCAGGCCCTGCAGAAAGACTGGGATACCAATCCCCGCTGGAAGGGTATCAAGCGCAACTTCACCGCCGAAGACGTGGTGCGCCTGCGTGGTTCGGTTCAGGTCGAACACACTCTGGCACGCCGCGGCTCCGAGAAGCTGTGGAACCTGTTGCACACCGAGCCGTTCGTCAACTCGCTGGGCGCGCTGACCGGCAACCAGGCCATGCAGCAAGTGAAGGCCGGCCTGAAGGCCATCTACCTGTCGGGGTGGCAAGTCGCAGGCGACGCCAACCTGGCCGGTGAAATGTACCCCGACCAGTCGCTGTACCCGGCCAACTCGGTGCCGCAAGTCGTCAAGCGCATCAACAACACCTTCCAGCGCGCCGACCAGATCCAGTGGAGCGAAGGCAAGGGCGACACCGACTTCTTCGCCCCGATCGTGGCGGATGCTGAAGCCGGCTTCGGCGGCGTGCTGAATGCGTTCGAACTGATGAAGTCGATGATCGAAGCGGGCGCCGCCGGCGTGCACTTCGAAGACCAACTCGCTTCGGTGAAGAAGTGCGGCCACATGGGCGGCAAGGTGCTGGTGCCGACCCGCGAAGCCGTCGCCAAGCTGACCGCTGCCCGCCTGGCCGCCGACGTCTCGGGCGTGCCGACCCTGGTGATCGCCCGTACCGACGCCGAGGCCGCCGACCTGCTGACCTCGGACGTAGACGAGAACGACAAGCCGTTCTGCACCGGCGAGCGCACCGTGGAAGGTTTCTACCGCGTGCGCAACGGCCTGGAGCAGTCGATCTCGCGCGCCCTGGCCTACGCTGAAGTGGCTGACCTGGTGTGGTGCGAAACCGGCAAGCCGGACCTCGAGTTCGCCAAGAAGTTTGCCGAAGCCGTGCACGCCAAGTTCCCAGGCAAGATGCTGGCCTACAACTGCTCGCCGTCGTTCAACTGGAAGAAGAACCTGGACGACGCCACCATCGCCAAGTTCCAGAGGGAACTGGGCGCTATGGGCTACAAGTTCCAGTTCATCACCCTGGCCGGCTTCCACTCGCTGAACTACTCGATGTTCAACCTGGCCTACGGCTACGCCCGCAACCAGATGAGCGCGTTCGTGGAACTGCAGGAAGCCGAGTTTAAGGCAGCCGAGAAGGGCTTCACCGCGGTCAAGCACCAGCGCGAAGTCGGCACCGGCTACTTCGACGCCGTGACCCAGACCATCGAAGGCGGCCAGTCGTCGACGACCGCCCTGAAAGGTTCGACCGAAAACGAACAGTTCTTCGAAGACAAGAAAGTGGCCTGACTCTCCTGGTCACCCCCGCCGGAACGTGGGTCCGGCGGTTAAAGAAGGCGTGCGACCATCACGCTTTCTGATTTAGGCGCCGCGCCGTTCTCTCTCAGGGACGGCGCGTTTTTTTATTTTCCGACGCGGGGAGGGTTGGCGGGTTGCCGTTCAACGGGTGTTCAAGACTCAAAGCTATGCAGAGTTGCCTCCCAAGCCTGGCCAGGTTCACGCCGGAGCGGCTTTTCTCATTCAAGGGTATCCAGATGCTGCCAACTCCCGTATATTGCGCCCCGCGGGGTGGAGCAGTTGGCAGCTCGTCGGGCTCATAACCCGAAGGTCGCAGGTTCAAGTCCTGCCCCCGCAACCAGATTCGAAAGCCCGCCCGGTTCGCGCCGCGCGGGTTTTTTTGTATTGGCGACCTGGTCGAAGAGATGCATTGCCGTGAGCCGGCATCGAAGCGCTGGGCTTGCGGCGGGCGCGAATCTGCTGGAATGCAATAAATTGTCATTTTGGCGACTTGCAGCATTTGGGTGATTCCCGCCGTAAGAAGGATGGCTTAAAGTGCCGGGGCCTTTATCGGCACTTCCGAGCTACTCACCAAGAACAACATCATGAAAGCATCTCTCTCGCTCGCTTCCTGCGCCGTCGCGGCGGCACTGCTGGCCGGCTGTTCCGGCGGCATGCCCACCAATCTCGATGGCGTGATGAGCGCCGGCACGTCGCTGGCCAAGGCCGCCACGCTGTCTGACGCCGACGTCAAGAGCCTGTCCGACCAAGCTTGCGCTGAATCGGACAAGACCAACAAGATCGCTGCTGCCAACACCACCTACAGCAAGCGCCTGGTCAAGATCATGAGCGGGCTGAAGAACAGCGATGTGCCCAACGTCAACGCCAAGGTCTACATGACCAAGGACGTCAACGCCTGGGCCATGGCCAACGGCTGCGTGCGCGTCTACAGCGGCCTGATGGACATGATGACCGACGACGAAGTGCGTGGCGTGCTGGGCCATGAGCTGGGCCACGTGGCGCTGGGCCACACCAAGAAGGCCATGCAGGTTGCGTACACGGCCACGGCCGCACGCGGCGCAGCAGCAGCTGCCGGCAACAGTGCGGTGGCGGCGCTGTCGCAGTCGCAACTGGGCGAACTGGGCGAGCAGCTGATCAATGCGCAGTTCTCGCAGTCGCAGGAAAGCGCGGCGGATGACTATTCCTTCGACCTGCTGACCAAGAACAAGGCCAACACGCGTGGCCTGGTGACGGCGTTCCAGAAGCTGGCCAAGCTGGACGGCGGCAAGTCCAGCATGTTCTCGTCGCACCCGGGCTCGGAAGACCGCGCCAAGCATATCGAGCAGCGCATCAGCAAGGCTTCGTAAGCGGACTGCGCAAGCAAAAAACCGCCCGCACCGATCATGCCGGTGCGGGCGGTTTTGCTTTGCTGGCGCTATGCGCCGGGGGTCAGCGGTAGACGATCACGGGGATGTCGGTATGCGTCAGCACCTTCTGCGTCTCGCTGCCCAGCAACAGGCCGGACAAGCCGCGCCGGCCGTGCGACGCCATGAAGATCACATCGCAGCCATGGCGCTCGGCAGCGTCGATGATGCCCAGGTAGGGCACGGCAAAGGTCGACATATCGGCATCGAAGGTCACGCCCGCCGCCGTGGCCAGGTTCTCGACCTCTTTCAGGTATAGCTTGGCCTGGTTCTCGATGCGGTCCTTGAAGGACTGCGGGGCCTCGACCACGATTTCGCTGAACGGCGTGTAGGGGTACTCCTCCAGGCAGACATAGGCTGTGATGCGCGCGCCGATGGCCTTGGCGAGCTCCAGTCCGCCGTTGATGGCTTTCTTGGAGAGTTCCGAGCCGTCGGTGGGTAGCAGGATATGTTGGAACATGCGGGGCTCCTTTTCTGACTAGGGGATCGGGGCAGGGCAGCCAGCTCGGTGGTTGCCGGGGCGACGGGAAGCGCCTGTCACGAATCCATTGTAGTCAGTGTGCCGAGAAGGGCATTGCGCGGAATCAATTGCAATGAAAGTGTCTCAGTACACCCGCATGCGCCCCATTCCTCAGTCCGCCAGGACCTCCGCAACCGGCATGGCCGCGGCCTGTTCGGCACGGCGCCAGTAGGACGGGTTGCCGTAGGTGTTCTTCAGGTGATCGATAAACAGCCGCACCCGCAGCGGCAGGTGCTTGCGCTGCGGAAACACCGCGTGGATGCCGATCGGCGGCGCCTGGAACTCATCCAGTACCGTCACCAGCCGCCCGCTGCCGATCTCGCTGCCCACCTCCCACCAGGAGCGCCACGCCAGCCCGTTGCCTTGCAGGCACCACTCATGCAGCACCGCGCCGTCGCTGCATTCCATGGTGCCGCCCACCTTGACCGTGACCGCGCGGCCTTCCTCCTGGAACACCCAGCCACGCTGCACATTGGCGCTGGCGCCAAAGGCAAGGCAGTTGTGGCGCTGCAGGTCTTCCGGCGCGCCGGGACGCCCGGCGCGCGCCAGGTACTCGGGCGAGGCCACCACCACGCGGCGCGTTTCCGCCAGCCGGATCGATACCAGGCTGGAGTCGGGCAGGTCGCCCAGGCGGATGGCGCAGTCGAAGCCTTCATTGACCAGGTCGACCACGCGGTCAGACAGGTCCAGCGTGATCGAAACGTCCGGGTGCGACTCAATAAACAGCGGCACCAGCGGCGCCACGTGCTTGCGGCCATAGCCCGCCGGGGCGGTCACGCGCAGGTGCCCGCTGGCCTTGACCCCGCCGGCAGAGACGCTGGCCTCGGCGTTGTGCAGGTCGTTCAGGATGCGCTGGCAGTCTTCCAGGAAGGCAGAGCCTTCAAAGGTCAGGCTGATCTTGCGCGTGGTCCGTACCAGCAGTTTGACGCCCAGGCGCTCCTCCAGCGCGTCGATGCGCCGCCCGATGATGGCCGGCGCCACGCCTTCGGCCGCCGCCGCTGCGGAAAGGCTGCCGCGCGACGCGACGGATACAAAGGTCTCCAGTTGTTTGAAATGGTCCACAAATGTTTGCCTGCTGTGTGCCGGCATGGGCACACAATCGGTGGCGTTGCGTCCATATGGCCGGCAGTGAGGAGAATTTGGTGCGGAGTTTTGTTTTAGTCAGCCAAGATTAGTGGCCTAAAAGTAAAAGATCAAGTGACCCGCGACCACTTTGCCGCACTGCAGCGTCTCCCTACAATTCGATGCATTCAATGGTGTACAGAGCCACGCAGCTGTGGTCTGCTCGTCCATCCACCCAGTCGCCCGTACCGTTGCAGGTTGCCCAGGCCCTCATGAACAAGATCCGCGCAGTCGTCTTCGATGCCTATGGCACGCTGTTCGACGTGTATTCCGTCACCGCGCGCGCGGAACAACTGTTCCCGGGCCGCGGCGAGGCGCTGGCGCTGCTGTGGCGGGACCGGCAGATCGACTACACGCGCATCCGCACCATGGCCGCCCCCGATGGCTCGCGCTACAAGCCGTTCTGGGCGATCACCGTGGACGCGCTGCGCTACGCAGCCGAGCGCCTGAGCCTGACGCTGGACGAAGCCGCCGAAGCGCAGCTGCTCAAGGAATATGCGTGCCTGTCCGCGTTCCCGGAGAACCTGGGAGCGCTCAAGCGCCTGCGCCGCGCCAGGCTGCCGCTGGGCATCCTGTCCAACGGCAATGCCGAGATGCTGGACATCTCGGTCAAGAGCTCCGGCATGCATGGCCTGTTCGACCACGTGCTGTCGGTGGACGCCGTGCGCCAGTACAAGACCGCGCCGGCCACCTACGCGCTGGGGCCGCAAGCCTTCAGCCTGCCCGCGGAAGAGATGCTCTTTGTCTCATCCAACGGCTGGGACGCCTGCGGCGCCACCTGGTTCGGCTACACCACGTTCTGGATCAACCGTGCCGGCCATCCGGCGGAGCGGCTCGACGTAGCCCCCTCCGGCACCGGGCACGACATGAACGACCTGCTGGAATTCGTCCGCGCCCGTGGCGTGGCGGTGTAGCAGGGTCCCTTCAACCAAGCCTTATCGCTATCGAACACAGGAGAAGACTGATGGCTATCACGCTGCCCGCGGGCATGAAGATTACCGGCGAGATCCTGCCGGCCTACGAAGATATCCTCACGCCGGAAGCCCTGGCCCTGGTAGACAAGCTGCACCGCGCCTTTGAGCCGCGCCGTCAGGAACTGCTGGCCGCGCGCGTGGAACGCGCCAAGCGCCTGGACGCCGGTGAGATCCCTGACTTCCTGCCGGAAACCAAGAGCATCCGTGAAGGCGACTGGAAAGTTGCCCCGATCCCCCAGGCCCTGGAATGCCGCCGCGTGGAAATCACCGGCCCGGTCGAGGCCAAGATGGTCATCAACGCCTTCAACTCGGGCGCTGACAGCTACATGACCGACTTCGAGGATTCCAACACCCCCAACTGGCACAACCAGCTGCAGGGCCAGGTCAACCTGAAGGCCGCCGTGCGCCGCACGCTGACCCTGGAATCCAAGGGCAAGCAATACAAGCTGAACGACAAGATCGCCACCCTGCAAGTGCGTCCGCGCGGCTGGCACCTGGACGAGAAGCACGTCACCATCGACGGCAAGCGCATTTCGGGCGGCATCTTCGACTTCGCGCTGTTCCTGTTCCACAACGCCAAGGAGCAGATCGCCCGCGGCGCCGGCCCGTTCTTCTACCTGCCCAAGATGGAAAGCCATCTGGAAGCACGCCTGTGGAACGACATCTTCGTGATGGCGCAGAACGAAATCAGCCTACCGCAAGGCACCATCAAGGCCACCGTCCTGATCGAAACGATCCTGGCGGCGTTCGAGATGGACGAAATCCTGTATGAACTGCGCGAGCACAGCGCGGGCCTGAACGCCGGCCGCTGGGACTACATCTTCTCGTGCATCAAGAAGTTCAAGAACGACAAGGACTTCTGCCTGGCCGACCGCGCCAAGGTCACCATGACCGCGCCGTTCATGCGCGCCTACGCGCTGCTGCTGCTCAAGACCTGCCACCACCGTGGCGCTCCCGCCATGGGCGGCATGAGCGCGCTGATCCCGATCAAGAACGATCCGGAGAAGAACGCCATCGCCATGGAAGGCATCATCAGCGACAAGCGCCGCGACGCCACCGACGGCTACGACGGCGGCTGGGTGGCCCATCCGGGCCTAGTCGAGCCGGCCATGAAGGAATTCGTGGCAGTGCTGGGCGACAAGCCCAACCAGTTCGGCAAGCAACGCCCGGACGTGCAAGTGAAGGGCGCCGACCTGCTCGACTTCAAGCCAGAAACGCCGATCACCGAGCACGGCCTGCGCATGAACATCAACGTCGGCATCCACTACCTGGGCGCCTGGCTGGACGGTAACGGCTGCGTGCCGATCCACAACCTGATGGAAGATGCTGCTACCGCCGAGATCTCGCGCTCGCAGGTGTGGCAGTGGATCCGCTCGCCGAAGGGCAAGCTGGAAGACGGCACCAAGGTGACCGCTGAGCTGGTGCGCAAGCTGATTCCGGAAGAGCTGGCGAAGGTGAAGGCACTGGTGGGTGGCGATACCAAGACGTATGACCGGGCTGCCGAGATTTTTGAGCAGATGTCTACGTCGGAGGATTTTGCTGAGTTCCTGACGCTGCCGCTGTATGAGGAAGTTTGAGCGGGTAGGGCTCTAGCAGGATGAAAAACCGCAGCTTTGGCTGCGGTTTTTTCTTTTGGGAGTCTCCCTCCATGTCAGGATTGTTGCGGGCCCATGCGGTCGTCGGCCTGTCAGACGAATGACGAATGGTCAAATACTGGCAACTAGACGTGTTAGGGCGCAGATTTTCGATCTGAAAAACAAATAGTTTGACCTGAACAATCGATTTCACAACTCAGTTGCGGAAACGTAGAGTGCATGCAAGACAGATCCCCCCCACGAGTTCCCGTCATGCTTGTTGCCCCCCTGCGTCGACGCCTTGGCGTTGCGCTTCTGATCTCTCTGTCAGGCGTCCCGCTTGCCGCCATCGCCTCTGATGCCGACCCTTATCCCCAGCGTCCGGTCAGGATCGTCGTACCGTTCGGTGCGGGCGGTACGACCGACATCGCGGCGCGAGCGCTGGCCTCCAAGCTCCAGGCTCGCCTGGGCCAACCCGTGATCGTCGAAAACCGTGCCGGTGCGGTGACGGCGATTGGCAGCGAATTCGTCGCCAAGGCTGCGCGGGATGGGCTGACGTTGCTGTATTCGGGTTCGACCACTTTCTCCGTGCTGCCGGCGCTGCGGCAGGACCTGCCGCTGAATCCCGACACGACCTGGACGCCGATCGGCATAGTGGCGCAGACCGCCGTGGTGGTATCGACGCGCGCCGCTGGCAAGATCCATAGCTTCGCCGATATCGCCAGGCAGGCCAATGCCGGAGGCGCTGGCGTGACCTACGGCACCTTCGGTCCCGGCTCCGCACCCCACCTGGTGGGCGCGATGATCGCCCGCAGCATCAAGGCGGACATGACGGCGGTGCCGTACAAGGGCAGCGCGCAGGTCTTAACCGATGTCATCGGCGGGCAGATCGACCTGAGTATCGATCCGGTGGCGGTCGTGCAGGGGAATATCAATGCCGGCAAGCTGCGTCCGCTGGCGATTAGTTCGGCCACGCGTTCACCATTGCTACCCAACGTGCCGACATTCGCCGAGGTGGGCGTCGCCAGTGGCGGAGCCTCGTTCTGGTATGGGCTGGTCGCGCCCAAGGGCACCCCGGCGCCGATCGTAGATCGGCTGCAGGCGGAGTTGCGTGCGATCGTGCAGGACGCAGAGTATCGCGAAGTCCTGGCCAAGCAGGGCCTGGAAACGCTGTCTGGCGGCGCGGAGGAGTTCCGGCGCAGGACGCGCGCAGAGATCACGCAGTTCCGCCAGTTGGCGCGGGATGCAAACATCCGCATGGAGTGACGCGATGCCGGCTCAATCCACTATGCGCGCCGCGCCGGACTATGCGACTGAAGATGTGCGCGCCGTACAGGCCGCGCGCGCGAGCTGGCGCGAGTTTCTCGCGCTCCTGAGGCTGCCGAATGTGACAGCCGATGCCGCGGACGTATGCAAGACGGCCGACTGGCTGTCGCAGGCATTCGCGCGCCGCGGCTTCGCGGTGACGTCGCTATCAAACGGCGAACGTCCCATGCTGCTGGCCGGGCGCCGCTGCCCGGATCCGGCAGCGCCAACCATCCTCTGCTACATGCATATGGATGCGCAGCCCGTGGCCAACCAGCCATGGAGCCAGCCCAGCCCGTGGCAGCCAACGCTGCGCCCCTCTTGGTCGATGCCGGATGTCGCATACATCGATCCTTCCGATGCGCTTGTCGGCGACGAGATCGATCGCGATGCGCGGCTCGTGGCGCGCGCGGTGGCGGATGACAAGGGGCCCATCATGATGCTGCTGGCTGCGTTGGACAGCCTGGCCGAAGAGGCGCGCGGCACGTCGGTGCATCTCAAGGTGCTGCTCGACAGCGAAGAGGAGATCGGCGCGCCCAACCTCGGGACGGTGGTGTCGGCCAACCGCGAGGCCCTGAAGGCTGACGCGATGCTGGTGCTCGACGGCTCGATGCACGCCAGCAATCGCCCCACCATGATCCTCGGCAATCGCGGCGCGTTCATGACCACGCTGACCGTATTTGGCCCCCGCCGCGACCTGCATAGCGGCCAGTTCGGCAACTACGCGGCGAACCCTGTGTTCCGCCTGGCAATGTTGCTGGCGTCGATGAAAGACGACGATGGCAAGGTGCGGGTGGACGGGTTCTACGACGGCATTGCGTTGACCGACGACTACCGCCGCCAGCTCGAAAGCGTGCCGGACGACGACGGTGTCTTGCGCGCGCGTGCCGGCATTGCGCAGCCGGAGCGCGTGGGCGGGACATACCAAGAAGCGCTGCAGTACCCGACGCTCAACGTGGTGGGCATCGCTGCCGCTCAGGTCGGCGCAGCGGCGCGCACGATCATTCCCGCGCAAGCCACGGCAACATTCGATGTCCGCACCGTGCCGGAGACAGACCCGGAACGGCTGTTCGGGCTGCTGCGCGCGCACGTCCTGGCGCAGGGCTTCCACCTGATCGAGGGCGAGCCCACCGAGGATGATCGCCGACGGTACCCAAAACTGGCGCGCCTGGTGCAGCCACGCTTCAACGGTATGGCCCATGCGGTGCGTACCCCGGCCGACGAGCCCGTGTGCCGCTGGGTGGAAGGAGCACTGGTCGCGGCGCATGGCGAAGCGCCGGTGTGCATCCGCATGATGGGCGGCTCGGTTCCCACCGGAATTGCGGTGCGCGAACTCGGCGTCCCGTGCGTGCTGCTGCCGCTGGTCAACGCTGACAACAACCAGCACAGCCACGACGAGAACCTGCGTCTGGGCAACTACATCGACGGCATCCGCACGCTGCGCCGATTGCTGACCCATCCGTTCTAGCACTTACGCGTGCGCGGCGCCGTGTCGGGCGGATGATCCTGGATGAAGTCGAACAGCGCCGCCGCCGCGGCAGAGAAATTGGGCGGCTCGCGCGTGACCAGGTAGATGTCCCGCGTCAGGCTGCGGTCTAGCGGAATCGCAACCTGATCACGCAGCGCGAGTGCCTGCAGCGCCAGGTTGGGAGCGACGCTGATGCCCACGCCAGCACGCACCATGCCCAGCATCGTGTGCAGGTGCTCGACTTCGTGCACGACATTCAGCCGCGCAGGCGCGATCCTGGCGACAAGCCGCGCCATGGCGACGCTGCCGCGCGGTGCGGCAATGAAGGGATAGGGCAACAGGTCCCTTGGCTTGAGCGTGCGGCGCGTGGCGAGGGGATGTCCCTTGGGGCAGATCACCGAGAAACGGTCCGCGTGGAAATGAGCGAGCCGCATGCCGGGCATCATGGGCTCTGCCGGTGTCGCGATGGCGAAGTCCGCGTCGCCGTCGCGCGCGGCGGCGATCGCTTCGTGCGAGAACTCGTCTCGCAGCAGCACGCTGACGTTCGGGTGCAGGCGCGCGAATGACTGCAGGATGTCCGGAAACCAGCCGCCGGCAAGGCTCGGTATCACGGCAACCGTGGTCCGGCCGCGCTTGAGCGAAGCATGGTCGCGCACGCTGCCGACCGCATCGTTGATCTCAGCCAGCAGCCGGGCCGCGTGTTCGGCAAAGAGCTTGCCTTCCGGTGTCAGCGTGATGGTACGCGTGGAGCGGTCGAACAGCTTCGCACCTACGTGGTTTTCCAGGGCCGCGATCAGGGCGCTGAAGGCCGGCTGCGAGAGCGCCAACACACTGGCGGCGCGCGTGAAGTTGCGCGCTTCGATCAAGGCCAGGAAGGCGCGTAGGTCGCGCGTGGAGATGTCCATGTCGAGGGGGCGGTAAGCAAAGTCCTGTGTCGCGTTCAGCAATGGGCTGCTGTCACGTCGGACAGGCGACGAGTATGTCCTGTTCGCCGCTGAAGCGCGCCTCTTGCAACAGCGGTGTAGACACTATGGCGGATGCCAGTTCAATGGCCATCGTACAGCATGAAGTACGCGTGCCGATGTCTAGTGCTGACGAAGAACCATCGGGACGATTGCGAATCCTCTTATCGCCACAGACACAAGGGACGGCAACACTAGACCCGTCGCCGAAACAACGGCGACCGGGCGTAGCAACCTGAACAGCTCCAAGGGATCGCCGTTTCATACGGCCTCGTCTCCGCGCATGTGCTGGCTCTCTTTCAACGGCGGGCCGGGCGGGGCAGCCGAAAGGCTGGCCGGGCTCCCTTGGATTGCCGGTATTGCTACCCCCGCTGTCAGACCCGCCACCCTCCAACTGAGTGCATCAGGCGGGTCCTCCAACCTTCCCTAGGAGCTCGCAATGCAAGACCAAACCGCTTCGAAACAAGACATCATCCTGGCCGCCATTCCAGACTGCCTGTACTCGCTTGGACGCGTCAGCGCCGGCCTGGGCTGCGTCCTGTCCCTGCTGGAAGTTGAAAGCGAACGGTCAGAGGTGTGCCACGGCGTGCATTGTCTGGTGGCGATGCTCAAAGCGCAGCTTGATCAGACTGCGGAGGAGCTTCTCCGGACGAGTGAGTTGGGTTCTGATGTTGCCGGTGGATGAGAAATGCTCTGGCCGGATGGAAGGCCGCAGCTTAGGCGGCGGTCTTTCCCTCTGGCTATTCGCGAACAACAGTGGGTCTGTTTGCAAAGCGGCTGACCGACTCCGGCTGTGGAATCAACCGGTCGATGCAACAGATTGATGAAATCGTTCCGCCGGTGTATCGAAGTCTAGTGTCTTGCGCGGACGTTCATTGAGCCGCCTGGCTACGGCGTTGCGTTTTTGATCCATTCACGCAAGCCTCATCCGGCGAAGCTGACTTGACGATCCAAGGGAGCATTGGGTTCAACGGCGCCGTCCCCGGTCCCGCCGGACGTAGCGTGGTTGCGGCGCAGGCTATGGCATTGCCTGGAAGAACGAAAGCGTCTGGGCATTGGCCCGTTTGGCGGCGTCGGCGACATAGTGGACGCCCTGGTTTCGCGCGAAGGCGTGCATGCAGCCGGGATACGTGTGTATCTCGACATTGGGCTTGTCCGACAGCACCGCGACGATCCGCGCCCGCGCTTCCGGCGGCACGAATTCATCTTCCTCGGCGATATGCATCAGCAGCGGCGTGGTGAACGTCGCGGCCTCGCCGAGATGCTTGTCGATGCCGACGCCGTAGTAGGAGACAGCCGCTTCGGCGTTGGTGCGGACTGCGGTCAGGAATGCCAGCAGTCCGCCAAGGCAGTAGCCGACCGTGCCCACGCCGCCGGTAACGCCGTCCAGCCGCCGCGTGAACTGGATGGTCGCATCCAGGTCGCCCACGCCCGCATCGACATCGAAGGCCTGGTAGAGCGCCAGGGCCTTCTGCCATTCCGCATCGCTCTTGTCGGTGAGTTCGACGTTCGGCTCCTGGCGCCAGTAGAGATCCGGGCAGATGGCGGTGAAACCGTGTTGCGCGAAATGATCGCAAATGGCGCGCATGTCGTCGTTGATGCCGAAGATCTCCTGGATCACCACTATGGCCTTGCCGCTTGCCGCTGATGTCGGCCTGGCAAGGTAGGCCCGGAAGTTGCCGTCCGGAACGTCGATCGATGTGTACTCGCCCATGATGCCTCCTGTTATGCGGGGGTTTTGCCCATGCGGGCAGCCATCAATGTAGCGCAATTCCCCGTCAGCGCGCGCCCAGCGCGGCGAGCAATTCGGCGGTGGTCAGGATGGCATGCGCGAACGTGGGCCCGTTGATCTCATGCGCGGCATGCAAGGCTTCCGGCGAGAATGCCGCGGTCGCGTTCCGCACCAGGGTCACATGGTAGCCAAGTTCCGCCGCGAACCGCCCCATGGCTTCGATGCAGGTGTTTGCCAGCTAGCCCATCAGGATGACCTGCCGGATGTCGTGCTGCTTGAGCTGGAAATCCAGGTCCGTGTTGGCGAAGCCGCTGCCGCCCCAGTGCTCATGGACAATCACGTTGCCGGCCATGGGGCGGAAATCAGGATGCCAGTCCCCGCCCCAGGTGCCTTCGGCAAAGACCTGCGCGCGGCTGGGACCGAGCTGGTAGGGGCTGGCGCGCTGCCAGCCGAGATGCTCGTCCGGGCGGGCGCGATGGTGCGGCACGTAGAATACCTGTATGCCGCGCTAACGCGCCGCGCTGGTCACCGCACGCAGATTTGCCAGCGTCCCGAGTTTGTCCGACCACCTGCTTGGCCAGGCCGTTCAGCTTGCCGCCTTCGCGCAGGAAAGCGTTGTACGGATCCACCAGCAGAAGCCCGGTGGACTCGCTGGTGTAGGCGGGTCCTGTCATGATCGTCCTCCCCGGCACTGGCAATCGTGCCTCTGCGACACTGGTCAGCGTTGCACGAACGCCAGCAGATCGTTGTTGATGAGATCCGGATGGGTCGTGCACATGCCATGCGCCAGGCCCTTGTAGACCTTCAGGGTGCCGTTGCGCAGCAGCTCCGCGCTCAACAGGGCCGAGGCCCCGATGGGCACGATCTGGTCGTCGTCGCCGTGCATGACTAGCACCGGCACGTCGATGGCCTTCAGGTCTTCGGTGAAGTCAGTTTCCGAGAACGCCTTGATGCAATCGTATTGGGCCTTGACCCCGCCCATCATGCCCTGTCGCCACCAGTTGTCCTTCACGCCTTCCGAGACCTTCGCGCCGTCGCGGTTGTAGCCATAGAAGGGCACCGGCACTTCCTTGTAGAACTGGGCGCGGTCGATCGCTACCCGCTCGCGGAAGCCGTCAAACACCTCCACCGGCAAGCCCCCCGGATTGGCGTCCGTCTTGACCATGATCGGCGGTACGGCACCGATCAGGACCGCCTTGGCCACGCGCCCGGCGCCATGCTTCGCGACATAGCGCGCCACTTCGCCGCCGCCAGTCGAGTGGCCGACATGGACAGCGTCCTTCAGATCGAGGTGCCCAACGAGCGCGGCTACGTCGGCGGCGTAGGTGTCCATCTCATTGCCGATGGCGGTCTGCGTGGAGCGGCCGTGGCCGCGGCGATCGTGCGCAATGACCCGGAACCCCCTGGCCAGGAAGAAGTGAAGCTGGGCATCCCAGTCGTCGGCGGTCAGGGGCCAGCCGTGATGAAAGACGATTGGTTGCCCCGCGCCCCAGTCCTTGAGGTAGATCTCGGTCCCGTCCCTGGTTGTAATCGTTCCCATGGCTTGCTCCGTCTGAAGGGGATTGGAAAGCCCGCGGCGGCTCGAGGACCCGATGTGTGCGATCGTCGCCAGCCTGTGCGCTGTCGACATGGCAGCCTGCTTCACGGTCGGCAACCATCGCGGTGACGGAATTATTCTCCTGGACTCTGGCCAGTCGCTACGTAAAATCGGCAAATCGGATGGCGCCTTGCCGAGCCTTCGCCAGGTGTCAGCCATCCCGCCGCAGGGCACTCCAATCCACTTGAGCGCAAGAGGGTGACGATGACCAAGGCCAGCTATGCGGAGTTCGATGAATTCGAAGCGTCACTGTATGGCGTAAACGGCCGGTACATGCTGCGCTCGGCGCAGCGACGGGACTGGCGCCTGCGTGTGCTCGAACTGAATGGCGTTGCCTTGATGGCCGGACAGGAAGGCGCCGCGACGATCTACAGTGGCGCAGGCATGCCGGGATGCTTCAACCTGTTCCTGCCGCTGAGCGGACATGAATGCACGGTGGTTGACGGGCGCCGGTTCGACCGCCACGCAATCGGCTGGATGGCGCCGGACCGCATGTTCCATATAGATGCCAGCCGCCCGGCAAGCTGGATGACAATCTCCATGTCATGCGAGCTCGTCTGCCGGTGGATGGCGGCACATGCCGACAGTGCCGACTTGTCATGTCTCGCCCGCAATCTTGTCTTGACCGGCGGTCCAAGCCTGGGCGCCTTGCTTGCGCTGACCCGGCGCCTGCTCTTCATCGATGATTGCCAGTCTACCCAGTTGCATCACCCGGCTGGCGAGCAGACCGCGCGCAGCGAACTCCTCCGGCACGCGTTCAACACCCTGCTGCCGCTGGCAGCGCGCAGTACCGACACTGCCAGGCACCAGAATCACCGTCGCATCCTGAGCCAGGCCATGGATTTCCTGGCAGCGGCGCGGCACACGCCCATCCTGCTTGAAGACCTATGCGCGGCCACCAGTGCCTCGGAACGTACCATTCGCAACGTGTTCAACCGGTACGTCGGCATCAGCCCCCACCGGTATCTGGTGCTCCACCGCTTGCACCGCGCGCGCCAGGCGCTGTTGCATGCCAAAGCAGGCGAGACGGTCACGAGCATCTGCATGCGCTTCGGGGTCTGGGACATCGGCCGGTTCGCCATGCAGTACCGCCGGCTGTTCGGCGTACTGCCCAGCCAGACGCTGCGCGCGTCGCATCTCGGCATGCAGGCGCCGCACTAGGCCGATGCCCGGCCTGGGCACCTACTTGAAGAACGGCTAGAAGACCTGCGTGCGTAACCACTGGATGGCCGGATCGCGATGGTAGCGCGCATGCCGACAGATGCAAACCAACCGTCCGTGCTCGCCCCTGCCTCCGACAGCTGAAAGCGCGTTTCACATTGTGGAATTTACGCCGTGTTTCCCCCGGCGCTATTTTTCGTTCTCTGAAAAAGTGTTCCACATTGCGAAATTTGCAATCTATCTCATTGAAAAATAAGGGAAAATCAACTCTTATGTCTTATATAAGACTTTGCCGCCACGCATCAAGAACGCCCTACAATGAACCCACGCTGCTTGCCTCGACATCCGCCAGCACACTCAACTTTTTTCTCAATTTCTTCTTAGGAAATTCCCATGGCCCAGTATCAAGACGACATCAAGGCAGTTGCTGGTTTGAAAGAGAACCACGGCAGCGCGTGGAATGCCATCAATCCCGAGTATGCCGCCCGCATGCGTGCCCAGAACAAGTTCAAAACGGGCCTGGACATCGCCAAATACACCGCCAAGATCATGCGCGCCGACATGGCCGCCTACGATGCCGACTCGTCGAAGTACACCCAGTCGCTGGGCTGCTGGCACGGCTTCATCGGCCAGCAGAAGATGATCTCCATCAAGAAGCACTTCAACAGCACCGAGCGCCGCTACCTTTACCTGTCCGGCTGGATGGTGGCTGCGCTGCGCTCCGAGTTCGGCCCGCTGCCGGACCAGTCGATGCACGAAAAAACCTCCGTCAGCGCGCTGATCCGCGAGCTGTACACCTTCCTGCGCCAGGCTGACGCCCGTGAACTGGGCGGCCTGTTCCGCGAGCTGGACGCTGCCCAAGGCCCTGCCAAGGCCGCCATCCAGGCGAAGATCGACAACCACGTCACCCACGTCGTGCCCATCATCGCGGACATCGACGCGGGTTTTGGCAACGCCGAAGCAACGTACCTGCTGGCCAAGCAGTTCATCGAAGCGGGCGCATGCTGCATTCAGATCGAAAACCAGGTGTCCGACGAGAAGCAGTGCGGCCACCAGGATGGCAAGGTCACCGTGCCGCATGAGGACTTCCTGGCCAAGATCCGCGCCATCCGCTACGCCTTCCTGGAACTGGGCGTGGACGACGGCATCATCGTGGCCCGTACCGACTCGCTGGGTGCCGGCCTGACCAAGCAGATCGCCGTGACCCACACGCCGGGCGACCTGGGCGACCAATACAATTCCTTCCTCGATTGCGAAGAATTGTCGGCCGACGCACTGGGTAATGGTGACGTCATCATCAAGCGCGACGGCAAGCTGCTGCGTCCCAAGCGCCTGCCTAGCAACCTGTTCCAGTTCCGCGCCGGCACGGGCGAAGCGCGCTGCGTACTGGATTGCGTCACCGCACTGCAAAACGGCGCTGACCTGCTCTGGATCGAAACCGAAAAACCGCATATCGCCCAGATCGGCGGCATGGTCAGCGAGATTCGCAAGGTCATCCCGAACGCCAAGCTGGTGTACAACAACAGCCCGTCATTCAACTGGACCCTGAACTTCCGCCAGCAGGCGTATGACGCGCTGAAAGCCGCGGGCAAGGATGTGTCGGCATATGACCGCGCCCAGCTGATGAGCGTTGAATACGACCAGACCGAACTGGCGAAGCTCGCCGACGAAAAGATCCGGACCTTCCAGGCCGACGCGTCGCGCGAAGCAGGAATCTTCCACCACCTGATTACGCTGCCGACCTACCACACCGCCGCACTGTCGACCGACAACCTGGCCAAGGAATACTTCGGCGACCAGGGCATGCTGGGTTATGTGGCTGGCGTGCAGCGCAAGGAAATCCGCCAGGGCATCGCCTGCGTGAAGCACCAGAACATGTCCGGCTCGGACATCGGCGACGACCACAAGGAGTATTTCAGCGGCGAAGCGGCCCTGAAAGCGGCGGGTAAAGACAACACCATGAACCAGTTCTGATACCGGTAATACCCCAAGCAAAACGCCAACCCATACGGGTTGGCGTTTTTTTGGTCCGGCGAGATAGCTCGCGGGGTTCTCATCAAACATTTTCTTGTGCCAAGGCTCAGGTCAAGGGGCCGAGTCGGGTTGACGCTCGCCACTGCGCCGCGTGCGGTTGGTCTGCAGTATTGATTAGCGAAACACGAAGATCGGGATCCGGCAATGCGTCAGGACCTTCTGGGTTTCGCTGCCGATCAGCAGCCCCTGCAGGCCGGCTCGGCCATGCGACGCCATGACAATGAGGTCACAGTTACGTTCCTCCCCGGTCAGGATGATCGCCTCATAGGGGTGGTTGTGGGTAACGCTGAGCGTCTCGCATGCCACCTCCCCTTCCTTTGCCGCTTGTGCGACCACCGCCAGGTATCGCTCCGCATGCATTTCGGCAAGTTGTGCGTAGCGCTCCTGGGCATCTTCCAGCATGTCAGCCCGATGCGTGAGGACATGGAATTCCGGGATGACGTGCAATCCAGTGATCCTCGCCTCAAATGCCTTGGCGAGTTTCACCGCCATGCGCGCGGCAGCGTCGGAGAGTGCCGATCCATCGGTGGGTACCAGGATATGCTGAAACATGTTGGCCTCCTTGTGGCCGGCGGGACCATCCGCCTCGGCCCGCTGGCACGCTCTACGAACTTGATGGTATGACAATCATTCCTGCTCTGGTGTGACGCGCTTCTCGATTCCCTGATCAGGGGCAGGGCGACCCGTGGCGGTCTGGCCCCCTATCAGCCTTGTGCATTCGGCGCTGCAACATCCCGCTGTCGCAGGTGCGCAATCTTCCCAATGCGGTCGGCGCCGTCGAGTTTCTCGTTCAGCGTACCGCTGTCGCCGCCGGCCCTTTGTTGAAGGGGCGCTGCGGTGCTAGGCTGAAGGCGAAATCTTGCCGCCCAGGCGGAGACACCAATGGTCGAAGCTTCCGAACTGAAGTCGGGCATGGTCATCATGCTTGAAGGTGAACTTCATAGCGTTACCAGCGCCGGGTACCACGCCGGCGGCGGCCAACAGGGGAGCGCAGTTTTCGCCAAGTTCAAGAGCCTTAAGACTGGTCACATCAAGGAGTTGCGGTTGCACCCGAGCAACAAGCTCGAAGAGGTCGCGCTTGATCACCAGGAGATGGAATATCTGTACACCGATGGTGACGCCTTTTTCTTCATGAATCCCGACACCTTCGAACAGATCAGTTTTCCTGCGGAAACCATGGGCGCATACCAGAAATTTCTTCGCCCCAATATGCGAATCCCGGTGCAGCTTTATGAGGGCGAGCCAGTCACCATCGCATTCCCCGCTGCCGTCGAGGTAACCATCATGTCCACGCCGCCGGGCCTGCACGAGCATGAAACCTCTACCTTCAAGACTGCCACGCTGGATAACGGCATGGAAGTTCTCGTTCCTCAGTTCGTCAAGGAAGGGGACACGGTGCGAATCGAGGTCGCTTCAGGAAAATATTTGGAGCGGATAAGGCGAGGGACGCGAAAGTCGTGACGCCAGTGCCGCGCCATCGCTCCCTGCATGCGCGGCGCCGCGTACAGTCCCGCCGGGACGGGGCCGGCAGCGTCGGCAGTACCGTATCCGGCACCTGTCCTTCACTTTGCGCCTCGTGTATGCATCCTATGCAAGTATGGGCATGCCATGCGTGACGCATGACCATCGTCGTCGCTCAGGAGTGCCACGGTCCTCTTGCCCCCTTCCGCGCCGCTTCGTCGTGGCTTGCTGTTTGTCATGCCGGGCGGTCAACCCAATCCTATATTTGACACAGTGCCAATCGTGCTGCGCGACGCACCGCGATGATTTCGCTAACAGGAGGGCAAGATGAACGACATCCAATCCGATTTCTCTATGCGCAAGGACGCATTGGCCCGCGACGTCGATACGCTGATGGCCGACGTTCAGGCACTTCTTCATGATGTCAAAGCCGAAACCGGCGTAGGGACCAGCCTTGAGCGCCATGCACTCAAGGCCCGGCAGCGCGCGCTGCAGGAGCGCATCGTTACGTTGCGCGAAGAAGGTCGCGCCAAAGTCTCCGAGTGGGCGACAACGACTGATCGCTACGTTCATGAGCATCCATGGCAAAGCATGGGTACCGTGGCCGCCATCGCGGCAACGACAGGCGCTATCGTCGCGCTGGCTGCCAGCCACCGTTAGGCATTCGTGACTGCGGCGCCGGCACGGCTGTGACACGTGCCGGTCCCGCAAGGGACACGTGGTTTTTTGCCATGCCGGCAAATGGCTACGGCGCCTTGCGGGAGCCTCGATCTGAGTGGCAACACATCTGAGCGGCAATACAGCAACTGTGCCCGCCAAGTGCGATTGCCCAGGCGCGCTACGCTGGAGGGTCTGCTTACGTGCGACCCGCAGGATGCTCATCCAGGAGGCCAGTCATGGAAGGGCTGACAAAGGAAGAATTGGCGAAGTTGGTGGCCCAAATGGACGCTGAGGAGTTGCGCATCCGTGCCGTCGCCGGAACCGCGGATTCGCCTGTCGTGGCGCCAACACAACGTGAACAGCTTGATGATGGTGAAATGGCGGACGAAAAGACTGTGCAGCGCCAGGGCGACGCGATGCTGAAACACTATCGCATGCAACTGGCCGACATTGAAGCAGCCCGGTCACGGATGAGGAGTGGCCAGTATGGCGTCTGTATTGACTGCCAGCAGGCCATGCAGGCGTACCCGACCGCCATGCGCTGCACGGCATGCCAGAATCTCCACGAACACAGCCATCCCCGCCAGGCGCAGGAGACGCGCCGACCGGCTTCCGCAGATCTTTCGTCGCCGAACTGACTTACTCGTTCCTGAGATCAATGCCGAAGCCGCCAGCCAGTTCACAATCGATGATCCCGGCGGCGTAGGCGAAAAGCCAGTCCTCTGCCTCCTGCAGCGTTGCGGGCGGGTGGGGCCAGTCCGGCGTAAAGCGGATGCCCATGTCCTCATTGCGCGTGGAGATCTGGACTCGCCCGCCTGGCTTGCCTGGCTCAATCACCTCCGGCACGAACAGGGCAACGTGGAATCCCTTGTAAGACCGCTTTCTTTCCAACATTTCAGCCTCCGGCAATTTACGCATGTCCGTAGCTCAGCCCGAGCGCCGGACTGTCTTGAGTTCAAGATATAGCGAGGCGCGGCTAATGCCTAGTAATGCCGCGGAACCTCGGGGATCACATCGGAGCGTGCGGTTGAATTTGACCTAGACTGAAAAAGTGCCCTTCGCGCGCTTCGAGGCTGCGCAATGGAGCTTCATCGGCAGCCAACTGATGCGGGCGAATGACAATGGCACAGGCAACACACAATCATCTGCTGCCTGAACTCATGTGGATTGGTGTTCACGAAGGGGGCATCATGTTGCAAGCCAGTGAAATGCAGCAACGTTTTAGTCATCTGCAGCAAACCATCAGCGAGACATCACGGACTTGTCATGCCGATACGGGGATTCCACAAGACTTGATGAACTGGGTGGATGAGCTCGACAAGGAGTGCAAATCGGCATCGAAGGTCGTGTCTTCCAAGGATGAGGATCGGATCCGGCAGTGGGTCGATGATCTCGAACGGATCGGTGATCGTGCAGACCGCGCTTGCCAGCAGGCCGGCAGTCTCGATGCAAAGGTCAAGGATGCAGTCAGTTCGATGCATTCGGAACTTGCTGACCTGAAGCGCCAACTGCACTAACTAATCTGACAGCCCCGGTCCAACCAGCCGGGGCTGATTGCATCCTGCCCCCAGCCCACATAGGCGCCCCCCATCAGCCCTGCAAAGCCCCCATTATCACCTCCTGCACAATGCGGCTGCCTTCGGGCGTAGCCCAACTCCCGGCCAGTTCCGCAATCAACTGGTTGGTGCTGGTCAGCGTGACACCATTCTTCTCCATGCGCCGCAAGGCAATATCGTCAGCCATCTTGCTCGGCGATCCGCCGGCATCCGCGACGACTTGCACTTCATAACCTTGCGACACCAGGCTCAACGCCGGATACACCGTGCACACGTCATTGGTCACGCCAGCGATGATCAATTTCCTGCGTCCGGTAGCCTTCACCGCCGCCGCGAAGTTCTCATCGTCCATGGCATTCACAACACCAACGCGCTTGATGCGCGCAGCGAACTCAGCCGGAAAAATGTCCGCCAGCTCGCTGATCAGCGGTCCCTGGGCGTACTCCTCCATGCTGGAGGTCATCACGACAGGGACTTTCAGGATGGCCGCGGTCTTGGCCACCATCAGCGCGTTGCGCTTCATTTCGTCAAAGGGAATGGACTTCACCCAGCCCATGGTGCCTACCTGATGGTCGATCAGGAGCAGGGCGGCGGTGTCTGCAGTGAATCGTTCGAACTTCATGATGCATTCCTTGATGGTGAATGGGGCAAACGCCCCTTGCTTCAAGCCGCTTCGGCTTCAGCCAGCGCCGGATAGTCGATGTATCCCTGGGCCGTCGGCGGCGCAAAGAACATGTTGCGGTCCGGCGCGTTGAGCGCGGCGCCCTGGCGGAAGCGCTCCGGCAGGTCGGGATTCGCGAGGAAGGCGCTGCCGAAGACGGTGGCGTCGGCCTTGCCATCGGCCAGCAGGGCTGCGGCGCTGTCCTGCGTCAACCCGCCTCCAATCAGGTAGGTGCCGTCGAAGCGCGGGCGCAGCAGGGTGTGGTAGTCGACCGTGGCACCGAACAGCGCGACATGCAGATAGGCCAGGCCCTGGCCGCGAAGCTTGTCGACGAGGTAGGTGTAGGTCTCCTGGGGCGTGGCATCGGTGATGCTGTTGTAGTTCATCTCCGGCGAGATCTTGATGCCGACCCGGTCGGCGCCGACCTCGGCCACCATCGCGGCCAGCACTTCCAGCACAAAGCGAGCGCGGCCTTCGACCGAGCCGCCGTATTGGTCTTGCCGGTGGTTGCTGCCAGACGAAAGGAACTGCTCGGGCAGGTAGCCGGAGGCCGCATGCAGTTCGACGCCGTCGAAGCCCGCGTCGATGGCGCGGCGGGTGGCCTGGCGATATTCGTCAATGACGCCGGCGATCTCGGCCAGGCTGAGTTCGCGGGGCGTGACGAAGTCGACTTGGCCGGCAGGCGTCCACGCCTGTCCCTCGGGCTTGATGGCCGACGGTGCCACGGGCGTTGCGCCATCAAGCAGCGACGGATGCGAGATCCGGCCGCAATGCATCAGCTGCATGAAAATACGGCCGCCGCGGGCGTGCACGGCTTCAGTCACCTTTTTCCAGCCGGCAACCTGGGCCTCGGTTTCGATACCGGGCGTATTCACGTAGCCCTTGCCCATGGCGGACGGAAACACGCCTTCGGTGATGATCAGGCCGGCGCTGGCGCGCTGGGCGTAGTAGGTGACGGTCATGTCGCCGGGGACGCCGTCGGCGTCGGCGCGGGAGCGGGTCATCGGCGCCATGACGAGGCGGTTCGGCGCGATGTGGCGGCCGATGTGGACGGGGGTGAACAGTTGGCTCATGGTCAATTCCTGTACGGGTTGGGGCGAAGGCGGCGAAGGGAAGCCCATGGACGTATGCTCGATTAATTCATTGACGAGATAAAGATGATAGATTGGCAATCATTGATCCAAAAATGGCGCAATCCAGATGGAACTGCTCAATGACATGGCCTTGTTTGTGGAGGTCGCCCAGACGCGGAGCTTTCGTGGCGCGGCCGCTGCCACCGGTGTGCCGAACTCCACACTGTCCAGGCGGATCAGCGCGCTGGAGAAGGCCATCGGCCTGCGGCTGCTGCATCGCACGACGCGCAAGGTCGAGCTGACCGAGGCTGGGCAGATCTACTACGAGCGCTGCAAGCGCATCGTCGACGAAGCGCGGATTGCACACGAGCAACTGGGGGAGATGCTGGCGCAGCCGAGCGGCGTGCTGCGCGCGTCGCTGCCGGTCGACTTCGCCATGATCTACATGGCGCCCCTGATTGCGGAGTTCGCTGCCCGCTACCCGGACATCACCTTTGATTTCGACCTCACGCCCCGCCGTGTCGACCTGGTGGCCGAGCCCTTCGATGTGGCCATCCGCATGGGCGAGCTGACGGACTCGAACCTGATCGCCCGCCTGCTTGCGCGCCTTTCGGTGCAGGTCTATGCCTCACCGGGCTACCTGGAACGCGCTGGCGAGCCGACCCATCCCACGGACCTGGTACGGCATCAGTGCATCGGTTTTCCCAAGGCAGGCAAGTGGGCGCTGCATCGCGGTGAGGAGACCGTCGAGGTGGAGGTGGGGGGAAGGTTCTACGTCAATAGCGTTGGCATGTTCCGACGCCTGGCAACGCTGGACCTGGGCGTGATATTGCTGGCCGAGGAGGTCGCGGCAGAGGATGTGGCGGCCGGCCGCCTGCGCCGGATATTGCCTGACTGGCAGACCAGGCCGACGCCGGTCTATGCCCTGACCGAGACACGCTTGCTGCCGGCAAAGACACAGCGCTTTATCGAGTTCCTGAAGGAGCGCTTGGGCACCAAAGCGTGAGCTCGGCAAATGTCGGTCGCTTGGGGAGCCGCAGTGATTGTGCATCTAGCGCGCAACCACCTTCGGTGACGGTCAACCTCACTTGCGCCGCATTTCCACGACCGTAGGTTTGCCATCAACGTTGTCGAATGTCACGGATACCGCCTCGCCCTCCTTGAATTCCTTCAGCGATGCGCGATCCCTGACGGGGAACGCCATGGTCATCGGGCCCATGCCCAGGTTGGCGATCGGTCCGTGCTTGAGCGTGACCTTGCCGGCCTGCACATCGATCTTCCTGATTTCGGCCGCCACGGGCTGTGGCACCTGTTGCGAGGGTGCGGACGGCTTCATGTTCATGCCGTCCATCGAGCCCGCTGCGAATGCGCCCGGCGTGATGGTCAAGGCAAGGGCGAGGGCGAGCGTCTTGATGGATTTCATTGGGGTTCCTTTTGCAGTGATGGGTGGACGGAAACAGGTTGAGGTCTGGTCTGGCGCCGGCGCATCAGCAAATACACCGCCGGCACCACGAAGAGCGAAAGCAATGGCGCGGTGAGCATGCCGCCCACCATCGGCGCGGCAATGCGCTGCATGACCTCGGAGCCGGTGCCATGCGACCACATGATCGGCACCAGGCCGGCAAGGATGACGGCGACGGTCATTGCCTTGGGGCGTACGCGCAGCACCGCGCCTTCCTGGATGGCTTCAAGCAGCGCGGACGGGCTGGCATCGCCCTGGTTCGCGCGCGCGGTCCATGCCTGCTTCAGGTAGAGCAGCATGATCACGCCGAATTCCGCCGCCACGCCCGCCAGCGCGATGAAGCCGACCACGCCGGCAACCGACAGGTTGTAGCCCAGCAGGTAAAGCAGCCAGAAGCCGCCGATCAGCGCCAGCGGCAGCGTGCCCATGATGAGCAGGGCTTCATCGAGGCGGCCGAACACCAGGTACAGCAGCACGAAGATGATCAGCAGCGTGAACGGCACCACCACCTTCAGCTTTGCGGCGGCCCGCTCCAGGTATTCGAACTGCCCCGACCAGCTTAGGGAATAGCCAGCCGGCATCGGCACCGCTTTCGCGACGGCGGCCTGCATGTCCCGGACAGCCGAGCGCAGGTCACGCCCGCGGATGTCGACATACACCCAGCCCGACAGTCGCGCGTTTTCGCTGCGCAGCATCGGGGCTCCCTGCACCACCTGGATGCGCGCCACGTCGGACAGCACGATATGCTGGCCCTTGTCAGTGACGATGGGCAGGCTGCGCAGTTTCTCCACGGAGTCGCGGTAATCGCGCGGGTAGCGGACGTTGATCGGGAAGCGCGCCAGCCCGTCGACGACCTCGCCCACATTGTCGCCGCCGATGGCGGACGACACCACGCTCTGCACATCCGCGATGTTCAGCCCGTAGCGGCCGGCCGCCACGCGGTCGATATCGATATCGACATAGCGCCCGCCGGTCAGCCGCTCGGCCAGCGCCGATGTCACCCCCGGCACTGTCCTGACGGTTTCCTCGATGCGCGTCGCCAGGCGATCGATTTCCTTCAGGTCCGCGCCCGCCACCTTGATGCCGACCGGGCTCTTGATCCCGGTGGCAAGCATGTCGATGCGGTTGCGGATCGGCGGCACCCAGATGTTGGACAGTCCCGGCACCGTGACTACGCGATCGAGTTCTTCCACCAGCTTGTCGGGGGTCATGCCGGCACGCCACTGGTCGCGCGGCTTGAACTGGATGGTGGTCTCGAACATCTCGAGGGGCGCCGGATCGGTCGCGGTATCGGCGCGGCCGGCCTTGCCGAACACGGTCGCCACCTCGGGCACGGTCCTGATCAGGCGGTCGGTCTGTTGCAGCAGCTGCGCCGCCTTGCCGGCGGAAAGGCCCGGCAAGGCCGACGGCATATAGAGCAGGTCGCCCTCGTCAAGCGGCGGCATGAACTCGGCGCCGGTACGCATCATCGGCCACGCTGTCGCGGCCAGCAGCACCGCGGCGATCGCGAGGGTGGTCTTCGGGTAGGCCAGCACCCGTGCAAGCACCGGCCGATAGGCGCGGATCAGCCATCGGTTCAAGGGGTTGGACTGCTCCGAAGGAATCCTGCCGCGGATCAGGTAGCCCATCAGCACCGGCACCAGCGTCACCGACAGGCCCGCCGCCGCGGCCATGGAATAGGTCTTGGTAAAGGCCAGCGGCGAGAACAGCCGGCCCTCCTGCGCCTCCAGCGTAAAGACCGGGATAAACGACAGCGTGATGATCAGCAGCGAGAAGAACAGCGCCGGCCCGACCTCGGTGGCGGCCCGGCCGATCACGCCCCAGCGCTCGTCCCCTGTCAGCGCCCGGCCGGGATGGTCCGTATGCCAGTGCTCCAGTTGCTTGTGCGCGTTCTCGATCATCACGACCGCGGCATCGACCATGGCGCCGATGGCAATGGCAATGCCGCCCAGCGACATGATGTTGGCATTGATGCCCTGGTAGCGCATCACCAGGAAGGCGGCCAGCACGCCCAGCGGCAGCGAGACGATAGCCACCAGCGCGGAACGCAGGTGGAACAGGAACAGCAGGCACACCAGCGCGACCACGGCGAACTCTTCGACCAGCTTGTGCGTCAGGTTTTCCACCGCGCGCTTGATCAGCGTGGAGCGGTCGTAGGTGGTGACGATCTGCACGCCGGCAGGCAGGCTCTTCTGCAGCGTGGCGAGCTTCGCCTTGACCGCCTCGATGGTTTCCAGCGCGTTCTTGCCTGAGCGCATCACGATGACGCCGCCGGCCACCTCGCCCAGGCCGTCAAGTTCGGCGATGCCGCGCCGCATCTCCGGGCCAAGCTGAACGACGGCGACATCGCCCAGCCGCACCGGAATGCCGGCATCGCTGGTCACCAGCGGGATCTGCCGGAAATCGTCGAGCGTCTTCAGGTAGCCGCTGGCGCGGACCATATACTCTGCCTCGCCCATTTCCAGCACCGACCCGCCGGCCTCCTGGTTGGCGCCCTTGAGCGCCGCCAGCACCTTGCCCTGCGACAGGTTGTAGGCGCGCATCCGGTCCGGCATCAGCACCACCTGGTACTGCTTCACCATGCCGCCCAGCGAAGCGACCTCGGCCACATTGGGCAGCGATTTCAGTTCGAAGCGCAGGAACCAGTCCTGCAGTGCACGCAACTGGCCAAGGTCATGCTGGCCGGTCTTGTCCACCAGCGCGTACTCGTAGATCCAGCCGACGCCGGTGGCATCCGGCCCCAGCGCCGGCCTGGCCGCGGCGGGCAGGCGGGACTGCACCTGGTTCAGGTATTCCAGCACCCGCGAGCGCGCCCAGTACAGGTCGGTGCCATCCTCGAACAGCACATAGACGAACGAATCGCCGAAGAAGGAGTAACCCCGTACCGTTCTGGCGCCGGGTACCGACAGCATGGTGGTGGTCAGCGGATACGTGACCTGGTTCTCGACGATCTGCGGCGCCTGGCCGGGGAAGGGCGTGCGGATGATCACCTGTACATCGGACAGGTCGGGCAGGGCGTCGAGCGGCGTGCTCCGCACCGCCCACAGGCCCCATGCGGTCAGCATCACCGTGGCCAGCAGGACCAGGAAGCGGTGGCGGATCGAGGCCAGGATAAGGCGCGCGATCATGGCCTGGCTCCCTGGGCGGTGCCGGCGGGCTCGACCGACGACAGCGTGGCCGCACCATCGCGGTCCAGGTGGAAGCGGAAGCGGATGCGGTCGCCAGGCTTCAGTCCCTTGGGCAGGCCAGTTGGCGGTGCGGCGAAGTCCATGGTCATCGCGCCCCACTGTGCCGACGGGATCGGGCCGTGCGAGATGGTCAGGCTCTCGCTGCCGTTCACGGCTTCGATGCGGCCGGTGCCCTCATGCTCTGCGGCCGGCGCGGCAGGTGCAGACGCTGCTGGTGTGGCCGTCATCCGTTCCGCGCTGCCGCGCAGGCTGGCTTCCGAGTCGATCAGGAACTGGCCGGACGTGACCACTTTCTGCCCCGGCGCCAGTCCGTCCAGCACCTCGACCATGCCATCGGCCTCGCGGCCGGTCTTGATATCGGTGGCAACGAACCCTGCCTGGCCGGCATCGACCATGACGATATTGCGCTGACCGGTGCGGATGACCGACTCCGACGGGATCAGCAACGCCTCCTGCTGTGCGCCACTGTCGAAGCTGACCCTGACAAACATGCCCGGCAGCAGGCGCCTGCCGGGGTTGGGCAGGTCGATGCGGGCCTTGACGGTGCGGGTCGCCGGGTTGACGTCGGGAAGGATGGCGTCGATCTTGCCGGCAAGGGGGCCGGCCGTGCCGCCCTGCAGTACCGTCGCAGCCGCGCCGGCCCGGATAGTGCCGGCCTGGCCCTCTGGTACCTCGGCAATCACCCAGACCTGGCTGAGATCAGCCAGGCGGAACAGCGTCATGCCCGGCGACACGGTCATGCCCTCGCGCACCGCCACCTCGGTCACGAGGCCATCGACCGGGCTGGCGATGGCAATACCGGACTGCAATTTTCCGGATCTCTCGACCGCACTGACCTGGCCCGGCGTCATGCCCGCCTGCAGCATGCGAGCCCGCGCCGCGCCGCGCAGGTCGCCCAGGTGTTCACTTCCTGCCATGCGCGACACGGCCAGGTATTCCTCTTGCGCCGCGACCCAGTCGGGCGAGTACAGGGTGACCAGCGCCTGGCCACGCCGGACCGGGTCAAGGGTCGCCCGGACCGCGACGTGCTGCACAAAGGCGTTGGTGCGCGCCTGGATGATCTGCACGCTGCGTTCGTCGATGGCGACATTGCCTGGCACCTGCAGCATCGCGGTCAGCCGTCCAGGCTTTGCCTCGGCGGTGCGAATGCCAAGGTTTTGTGCGACATGGCTGTCGACGGTGACACCGCTGCCACCGCCATCGCCGTCCGCGTAGACCGGCACCAGTTGCATCTCCATGAAGGGCGACTTGCCCGGCTTGTCGAAGCGCTGGCCCGGCACCATGGGATCGTGCCAGTACAGGATTTTCCTGCCGGTCTTGGGATCGATGTCGCCGGCCTTGAGTACGGTGGATTCCGCGCCAGGCGTGCCCGACGGTTGCGCAGTTTGCGTGCCGCGCGTGAACCCGAAGTGGTAAGCGCCGTAGAGGGCGATGCAGGCGACGACCAGCCCGGCGGCTGCTGCAATGGCGTGCTTCTTCATTTTGCCTCCTTCGCTGCGGCTTCGGTCTGGACGGTAGGCAACGGCACCAGGTAGTTCAGGTCCGCCCACAGCTTTGCGGTCTTTGCCTCAAGCAGCAGGCGATCCATGGCGGTGTCGATGGCGCGATGGTTGGCTTCGGCGACCGCCACCAAGGTGCCCGTGTTGGCGCGGTAGGCCGTCAGTGCCGCATCCGCCTGTGCCCGGGCGAGCGGCAAGGTCTTGTCGTCGTAGCGCCGCAGCCGGTCAAGGTTGCGCTGCAGCTCGGCCAGCCTGGCGCCGACCATGGCCTGGGTATTGCGCCGGACCATTTCCAGCCTGGCCCGCGCGTCATTGGCCTGCGCCAGCCGCGCACTGATTTCGCGGTCCTGGCGGTTGCCCCGGTCCCACGGTAATGGGAAGCTGACATTGAGCGAGCCCATGTTCGAGTAGGCCGAGCCGCGCTGGCTGTACATCAGCTCGACCGTCACGTCCGGCTTGCGGGCTTCCGTTGCTACCTGGATCTCCGATTCGGCCAGTGCCACGTCGCGCTGCGCAGCCGACAGTTCGGGCACGGCCTCGAACTCGCCCCTGGCGAGTTGCCGGGCGCCTGGCGGCACTTCAAGCGGTGGCCGATCCGACAGCGGGCGCCCTGCAGCGGCGCCGACCCAGCGCTCCAGGTTCAGCGTGGCGGTCGCCAGCGCGGCGCGGTTCTCGTCCTCGCGGTCGTGCAGCTTCTGGATTTCCAGCTCCATCGCCAGTACGTCCGCACGCGAGCCGCGCCCGCTGCGGTAGGCCGCGGTGGCGGCCTGCAGTGCCAGTTCAAGTGGATGGCTGTGATGGCCGAGCAGCACGCCGGCCTGCTCCGCATACCACCGGTCGAGCCAGGCATTGACCGCATTGCGCTGCACGCCTGCCAGCCCCACCGCACGCTGCGCGTCGGCAGCGGCGGCTTCGGCTTCGAAGCGCGCGGCCCTGGCGCGGCGCTTGTCCGCACGCGTGAATTCCTGCATCACTGAGATCGAGCGCATGGTCATGGAATCCCGGCTCAGCGAGAACGCGTCCGAGCCGTTGACGGGCACGTTGTTGACGCCGAGCTTGAGCACGGGATCCGGCAGGCGGCCGGCGGCTACCGCCATTTGCCCGGCGGCCTCCACGGCGCTGCGCGACGATTCAGCGTCGCCGGCATGGGCGCTTGCGATCGCGACGGCTTCCTCAAGGGAGAGGGAAGGGGCGGATTGCCCGGGCGCGCCTTGCGGCGCAGCCAGGCCCACTGCGGGCGCGCTGAGCAGCGCCACGGTCAGGTGACGTAGATAAAGCATAAAGCCTCCAGGAACGACGACTGCTGCCCGCATGGCGGGCAGCACCAGGTGACGTCGAACCGGAGGCTAAGTCTGGAAACTGCAGTGAAGGATGGTGAGGGGTGGTGGACCGCGCGCCTCTGCCTCGGCGCGCAGCGCAACGCGAACCTCCGCCAGGACCACGCGCGTTGGCTCAATCACGCGCATCAGCACCGGCATGAAGGCCGGAAGCTGCGGCGAAGCATGGTCGGCGTTCTTGGCATCGGCCTGGCAATGCGCGAGGCAAAGCCCGCTCTGGTCGATACCTTGCTGGCTGTCGCTGGCGGCCATCTCGGCACAGGACTCGGTCATCGCCGCCATCGTGCCGCTGTGTTCCGCCTGGTGGCGGCTGCCGGTACAAGCGTACGCCGCCGCTGCCAGCTGGGCTGCCAGGAAGACAACGAGGAGGAAGCCGGCGAACCATGGCCGGCGATGCGATTTACCCACGAGAGCGGTGCCTGTTTTGGCGACAATATAGCAGTGTTCAGCGTCACCAGGCAGCTTCACTACTGCGGCAGCTCGCCGCACAGGTGGGCCGTTCGCCTTCAACAGGCCGATCATGGCGAGCTGCCTGATGCTGCACTTTCCGATGTTTGACTGCAGTGACAACGTTGCCGTCTATATGTGACGCGTCACGGTGCCGAAATATTCGTCGTGCATCCTCCCGCCAAAACCAACGGGGAGGAAATATGAGGCGTCTTTCAATACTGGCGGCACCGCTGCTGGCGCTGGCCGTGGCGTCGTGCGGCAGCGATGATGACAGCAATGCGTCGGTCACGCAGCCGCCGGCTGGCGGCAGCGCCGCGCCCACGAAGAACGTCGTGTTCTTCCTTGGCGACGGCATGGGCATGGCGACGATGACTGCGGCGCGGATCTACAAGGTCGGCGAGGATGGTGAGCTGACCATGGACACGCTCCCCGAGAGCGGGTTTATCCGGACCTATTCGAACAACGCGCAGGTGACCGACAGCGCGCCGTCGATGGCGGCCTACATGACCGGCGTCAAGATGAACAACGAAGTCATCTCGATGACGCCGGAGACCAGTGCCTTTGATGCCAGCGGCAAGGACTATCTGTCCGGCGCGGACAGCACCTGCCCGGCTTCCGGCAACGGCCAGAGCGTGCCGACGCTGCTCGAGCAGATGAAGACGGCAGGCTATGGCACCGGCGTGGTCACCACCACGCGCATCACGCACGCGACTCCCGCCACGACCTACGCGCACGTCTGCCACCGCGATGCCGAGAACACCATCGCCGCGCAACTGGTGCCGAACGGCGCCGGCTACAACAGCGCGCTAGGCGACGGCGTCGATGTGATCTTCGGCGGCGGCCGCAAGCACTTCCAGAGCAAGGCCGCGGGTGGCGCCCGCACCGACGGCCGCGACCTGGTTGGCGAGCTGACGAAGGCCGGCTATACCTACGCGTCCAGCAAGGCCGAGTTCGACAAGATCGACGCCGCCAGCGCCAAGAAGGTGGCAGGCCTGTTCACGTCCAGCCATATGGCCTACGACCTGGACCGCGTTCCCGGCGACGAGCCGAGCCTGGCGGAGATGACCAGCAAGGCCATCGACGTGCTTGCCGCGAAGAAGAAGGGTTTCTTCCTGATGGTGGAAGGCGGCCGCATCGACCACGCCTTGCATGAAACCACCGCGCGCAAGGCGCTACAGGACACCGTGGCCTTCGACACCGCGATCAAGACCGCCATCGACAAGCTCAACGTGATCGACCCGGGCCTGAAGAACACGCTGATCGTCGTCACCGCCGACCATGACCACACGCTGGTACTCAATGGCTACGCCAAGCGCACCGGCCCCACCAGCGACAGCAACCCCGGCGTGCTGGGCCTGCTGAAGAACTACGTGACCGGCGCACTGTCCACGGACTCCGGCGGCAATCCCTTCACCATCATCGGTTTCGGCAACGGCGAAAACCGCCCGGCCACGCGCACCGCGCTGACCGATGCACAGGTCTACGACAAGAGCTATCACCAGGAAGCCGCGATCCCGATGGCGGCAGGTGGCGAGACCCATGGCGGCACCGATGTCTTTATCGGCGCACTGGGCAATGGTGCCGAATCCTTCACCGGTGTGATGAACAACACCGAGGTGTTCGGCCTGATCAAGACGGCCATCGACCTCTAAGCCACTATCGCTGACGGAATAACGCCATGAAACTCATCATTCGAACCGGCCTGTCCGCAGTTGCGGCTGCCTGCGCCTGCATTGCCCTCCCTGCGCAAGCCGCGGGCGAGGCCAAGAATGTCATCTTCTTCCTGGGCGACGGCATGGGCCCGACCACCGTCACCGCTTCGCGCATCTACAAGTATGGCGAGACGGGCAAGCTCAACATGGAGTCGCTCAAGCGCACCGCGCGCGTGAAGACGTATTCGAACGACGCGCAGACCACCGACAGCGCGCCGTCGATGGCGGCCTACATGACCGGCGTGAAGATGAACAACGAAGTCATCTCCATGTCGGCTGATACCAAGGCCAGCGACGGCACCGGCAAGTCCTATGTGACCAGCGCCGGTGACAGCACCTGTCCCAGCGGCAACGGCTCGCCGGTCGTGACCGTGCTGGAACTGGCCAAGGCCGCCGGCAAGTCGGTCGGCGCGGTGACCACTACGCGCGTGACGCACGCGACGCCGGCGGCCACCTTCTCGCACGTCTGCCACCGCGACGGCGAGAACAACATCGCCGCACAGGCAACGCCCGGCAACGCCGGCTACAACACGGCGCTCAAGGACGGCCTGGACGTGCTGCTTGGCGGCGGCCGCCGCCAGTTCCTGCCCAGTGCCGCGGGTGGCAAGCGCACGGATGGCGTCGACCTGACCACGCAGTTCCCGGGCTACACCTATGTGACCACCGGCACCGCGTTCAAAGCCGTGGATCCGGCATCCACCAACAAGCTGCTCGGCCTGTTCAACATGGACCACCTCAACTACGAGCTGGACCGCGTCAAGAACAATGTCGACGAGCCTAGCCTGGCCGACATGACCGAGAAGGCCATCCGCATCCTGCAGAAGAACGGCAGCGGCTATTTCCTCATGGTGGAGGGCGGCCGGATCGACCATGCGCTGCACGGCACCAACGCCAAGCGCGCGCTGGAAGACACGATCGCGTTTGACGATGCCATCAAGCGTGCGCTGTCGATGGTGGACCTGTCGAACACGATGATCGTCGTCACCGCCGACCACGACCACACGATGACGATCAACGGCTACTCGCATCGCGGCAACCCGATCCTGGGCACGGTGACGGACATCAAGACCAAGCAGCCGGCCACGGCGGCCGACGGCCTGCCTTACACCACGCTGGTGTTTGGCAACGGCGGTGGTCCGCGCAAGTCCCCGCGCGACAATCCCGCGCTGGTGGACACCACGGCCGACGGCTACCTGCAGGAAGTCGGCGTGAACCTCGGCTCGCCGGGCTCGGAAACCCACGGCGGCGGCGATGTGATGCTGTTCTCGACGGGGCCGGGCAATGCCGCGCTCAAGGGCACCATCGATAACACCAAGGTCTTCAGCGTCGTGAAGTCCGCGCTGGGCCTCTGATGGCGGCCGCGGCCTTGCTGCACGACTGAGCACAGTGTCTTTTGATGCCATGCGCGCGCCGGTTTGCCGGCGTGCGCATTTTCGCTTTCTGAACGGATTTCATGAAAACCAAGCAAGCCACTCCAGTCCTCGCACTGCTGCTGGTCTCGGCAGCCTTCACCGCCGTGGCGGCAGAGCCGGCCAAGGCCACCGGCCCCCTGGCGCTGCGCGTGCAGCATGAGTTGTCGGCGATCGGGGCCGACGGTGTGCGTCGCGACATCTACTTCACCGAACGTGTCTACCGCGAGGGCGGCACGGTCTGGATCGAGCGCGAGATCCCGCAAGGGGCGCATGACGAAGCCGAGCACGCCAAGGCAGACAAGGGCCATAAGCACATGGACATGTCGGCCGCCGCGCGCTGGATCGAGCGGCAGCCGTCCGGCAAGCTGTCGGTGCGGCTGGTCAGCGACGCCATGCGCAAGACCTTCGAAGTCAGCCCGGCCGAGTATGGCAACGTCGGCTTCGACGGCTCGTGGGCGACCGCCTACCACCTGCTGGATCCGGCAGCGCTCAAGACCATGAGCGCAAGCGGCCCTGCGCGCGGCGGTGTGCAGGAGTACCGCGCAAAGCGCGGCGATGAACAGGTGACGGTCCAGTGGGACGTGGCTGGCCAGTATCCGCGACTGGTCCAGTCGCGCAATGCCAGCGGCACGCAGAAGAAGATCACGCGGGTGACCGCCGCTGCCTTGCCGCAACCCGCTCCGTGGAACCGCACAAGGCCCTATGCGAAAGGTGAGTACACGGATCTGATGGACTAGGACGCGGGCATCGCGGGCCAGGTTGTCCCAGGAACGACGCGGACGGCGGGCAGGGCGCCCGCAGCGCTTCGCCGGATCGGGTATTGCATCAATCCCACATTTCCAGTATTGTAGAAATATGGAAGAGAATGATGTTGTCCGCTCCCTTGCGGCACTGGCCCACGGGCTGCGCCTCCAGGTCTTTCGGATGCTGGTCGTCGCCGGCCCGGGTGGCATGACACCCGGCGCGATGGTCGAGCGGCTGGGCGTGCCTGCGGCCACCTTGTCGTTCCACCTGAAGGAACTGGCGCACGCCGGCCTGGTGACGCAGGAGCGGGACGGACGCAACCTGATCTATCGCGCCGCTTTCGCGCATATGAATGCGTTGCTCGGCTACCTGACCGCCAATTGCTGCGAAGGCGTCGAGGAAGCGGCGGTTTCCTGTCACTGCTGATGGAGATGTCCAGATGAAGCGCTTTCACGTTCACGTCCATGTCGACGACCTTGGCAAGAGCATTGCCTTCTATTCGAAGCTCTTTGCCTCTGAACCGACGCGAGTCGAGAGCGACTACGCCAAATGGATGCTCGAGGATCCGCGCATCAACTTCGCAATCTCCACGCGCGGCCAGGGGGCGGGCGTCGACCATCTCGGTTTCCAGACTGATGACGCCGCCGAGCTTGCTGAACTGAAAGCGCGCGCCGAGGCGGCCGATATGGCGCTGCTGGACCAGGGTGAAACCACCTGCTGCTATGCCCGCAGCGAAAAGCACTGGGTTACCGATCCACAGGGCATTGCATGGGAGCACTTCCATACGCTGGGCAACGTACCTGTATTTGGTGAAAGCAAGTCTGAACCGACGTCCGCCGAAGGCTCCGCCTGCTGTGCCCCGCGTGCCCCGCGCGGCAAGCCGATCGGGATTGCGGTGAACTCCAACTCGTCGTGCTGCTGAGCACACCTTCTCCCATGACCACCAACGTTCTGATCCTGTGCACCCATAACTCCGCCCGCAGTGTGCTGAGCGAAGGGATGCTCAACCATTGGGCCAGGAAGCTCGGCAAGGATGTGCGCGCCTTCAGCGCCGGCAGCGCACCGAGCGGGCGCCTGAACCCGTTCGCACTGGAGGCGCTGACCAATGCCGGTGTCGACGTGACCGGCTACCGCAGCAAGAGCTGGGACGAATTCGTCGGCGACAACGCGCCGGAAATGCGGATCGTGATCACGGTCTGCGACAGCGCCGCGGCGGAGCAGTGCCCCTATTGGCCTGGCAGCCCGGTCAAGGTGCACTGGGGCTATGCCGATCCGTCCAACGCCCTGGGCGGCGACGAAGGCAAGCGCCTGGCATTCGAGCTGACGCGCGAGGCCATTGGCTACCGCATGCTGCAACTGCTGGCGTTGCCGCTGGAAGGCATGAGCAATGCGCAGCTGCAGGACGCACTCAACGCGATCGCGAAGAACTGAAGGCGCCGGAACTCCAATGAATCAGCACGCAACCACCCACGCCCCCATTTCGACGAAGCCCGCCATTGGCTTCTTTGAACGCTACCTGACCATCTGGGTTGCCCTGTGCATCATCGTCGGGATTGCGCTGGGGCAGGCGATGCCGGGCGCGTTCCAGGCGATCGGCAGCATGGAGTACGCGCAGGTGAACCTGCCGGTCGGCATCCTTATCTGGATCATGATTATCCCGATGCTGCTGAAGATCGACTTCGGCGCACTGGGCCAGGTGAAATCTCACTGGCGCGGCATCGGTGTGACGCTGTTCATCAACTGGGCGGTCAAGCCGTTCTCGATGGCGCTGCTGGGCTGGCTGTTCGTGCGGCACCTGTTTGCGCCCATGCTGCCCGCCGAGCAGCTCGACAGCTATATCGCCGGGCTGATCCTGCTGGCTGCGGCACCGTGCACGGCGATGGTGTTCGTTTGGAGCCAGCTCTGCAAGGGCGACCCGTATTTCACGCTGTCGCAGGTGGCGCTGAACGATGCCATCATGGTGGTGGCGTTCGCGCCGGTGGTGGCACTGCTGCTTGGCCTGTCGTCGATCACGGTGCCGTGGGATACGCTGCTGACGTCGGTTGCGCTGTATATCGTGGTGCCGGTGGCGATTTCGCAGGTGCTGCGCAAGCTGCTGCTGAGCAAGGGCGTGGCGCATTTCCAGCGGGTCGTGGGCAAGCTCGGACCGTATTCCATCGCCGCGCTGCTGTTGACGCTGGTGCTGCTGTTCGCCTTCCAGGGCCAGGCCATCATCGAGCAACCGCTGGTGATCGCGCTGCTGGCGGTGCCCATCCTGATCCAGGTGTTCCTGAATTCCGGCCTGGCGTATCTGCTGAACCGGAAGCTGGGTGTGGCGCATTGCGTGGCGGGCCCGTCCTCGCTGATCGGCGCCAGCAATTTCTTCGAGCTGGCGGTGGCGACGGCGATCAGCCTGTTCGGCTTCAAGTCAGGGGCGGCGCTGGCAACCGTGGTCGGGGTGCTGATTGAAGTGCCGGTCATGCTGCTGGTGGTCGGCATCGTCAATCGGACCCAAGGCTGGTATGAAGCGGGGCGCAAGGCCTGACGCTCGCCCCAGGGCGCTCTGATCTCGACGACCGTGATGCTCAGGCCGGTTCGGTCGAGACGCCGCCGCGTTTAGTGGCCGCCGGCTTGCATGCTACATCCGGCACGCCGCAGCCTTGCGGATTGCCTTCGCAGCAATGTTCCGTCAGGAAGGCAATGAGCGCGTTCATCGTCTCGAATTGGGCTCGATAGATCACGAACTTGCCTTCCTGTGTGTTTTTGATGAGGCCGGCGTGAACCAGTTCTTTCAGATGGAAGGACAGCGTCGCGGGTGCCACACCCAGCGCTTCGCGGATCCGGCCCGCGCTGACGCCGTCCGGGCCGGCCTGGACCAGCAAGCGGAAGATCGCCAATCGGGAATCCTGGGCAAGTGCAGCGAGCGCTGCTACGGCAGTTTCATTCTTCATCGGTCGAACTGTAGAGGCACTGGCGCGGTCCGCGCAAGTCAGGTGCTGTCGAATTCAACTATTCTGATTGGATCCTGGTTCCGGCGCTCACTGCCGCAGCGGCTCCGCTTCGGTATTTTGTGGCGCCAACGATTCCGTCTAGGAGGAACACAATGCGTGTCATAGTGATGGTGAAGGCCACGAGCGAATCAGAAAGCGGCAAGATGCCAAGCACGGAGTTGCTTGCGGCAATGGGCAAGTTCAATGAAGAGCTCGTCAAGGCAGGCGTCATGCTTGCGGGCGAGGGCTTGCACCCGAGCGCCAGGGGAAAGCGGGTGCGCTTTTCGGGCGACCAGCGGACTGTGACGGATGGGCCGTTTCCGCAAACCAACGAACTCGTTGCCGGATTCTGGTTGTGGCAGGTCGAGTCAATGGATGAGGCTGTCGAATGGGTCAGGCGCTGCCCCAACCCCATGGAAAGCGAGTCCGAAATCGAGATTCGCCCGCTGTTTGAGGTCGAGGACTTCGGTGCTGAATTCACGCCAGAACTGCGGGAGCAGGAAGAGCGGTTGCGCGCTGAAGTAGAAGCGCTTGCGAACAAGGCGCGCTGACGGGAGCCCCAAACGCACAGGGCAAGGTGCCTCGCGCTTGTCTGCGAGGCGGGGGCGGGAGGTGTCAGGAATTCTGTGTGCTGAGGTCGGTTAAATAAATCTCAGCGTAGGGCGTTGGTGAAGCGGTCACCGAAGAGAATGGCGAACTGGTTGGCCGCTTGTTTCCAGGTGATGGGCGGCATCTTCCAATCTTTCTCGATGTTGCGCAAGGCCAGGTAAAGCAGCTTGCTGGCCGCCTCGTCGCTGGGGAAGTGACCTCGGTTCTTGACGATCTTGCGCAACTGCATGTGCATGCTTTCAATGGCGTTGGTCGTGTAGATGATCCTGCGTACTTCCGGCGGGTAGACGAAGAACGGGATGACCTGTTCCCATTGGCGGCGCCACATGTCGGCCACCGTGGGGAATTTCCGGCCCCAATCGCTGGCGGCGAACGCCTGCAGCGCGCCGGCGGCGGCGTCGGCCGTGGCAGCCTGGTAAATCGGCTTGAGCGCGGTCGCCAGGCCCTTGCGATCCTTCCAGCTCGCCAGGTTGAGCGAGTTGCGGATCAGGTGGACGATGCAGGTCTGGATTTGCGCGCCCGGGTAGACGGCCTCGATGGCCTGGGGGAAGCCGCGCAGGCCATCGACCACGGCGATCAGGATGTCCTCCAGGCCGCGGTTCTTCAGTTCGTTGAAGACCTTGAGCCAGAACTTGGCGCCTTCGGTCTGCTCGATCCACAGGCCGAGGACTTCCTTGCGCCCATCGGCGCGGATGCCCAGCGCGAGGTACACCGCCTTGTTCCTGACGGTGCCTTCGTCGCGGATCTTCAGGCGCAGCGCGTCGAAGTAGACAATGGGGTACATCGCCTCCAGCGGGCGCTGCTGCCATTGTTCGACCTCGGCCAGCACTTCGTCGGTGATGGTGGAAATCAGGTCGGGCGAGACCTGCAGCCCATACAGTTCCTGCAAATGGCCCTGAATCTCACGCACGCTCATCCCGCGTGCATACATGCTGATTACGTGGTCGTCGAAGCCGGACAGCCGGCGTTGGTACTTGGCGACCAGTTGCGGCTCGAAGGTGGCTTGCCGGTCGCGCGGAATGTCCAGTTCCAGCTCGCCGTTGGGCGTGATGACGGTCTTTGCACTGCTGCCGTTGCGGTGATTGCCGCTCTTGCCTTGCTTGGCCTCGCTGGCCAGATGGTGCGTCAGTTCGGCGGCAAGCATACGCTCGGCCAACTGCTTCTTGAGCAGGCCGGCCAAGCCTGATTCACCGAGAATCGACTCGGCGTCCTTGTTCTGTACCTGAGCCAGCAGTTGATCGATCAACTCATCCGGAAACAGCTTCGGCGCGCTCGATTTCTTGCTCTTCTTGGTCATGCTTGTTGTTTCGGTCATAAGGGCGTTTCTTTCGATATCGTCTCATGACCTCAACACACAAGAAATCTGACAGGCTCCGGGGGCGGTATCCCACGCATTGCCGCGGCTTTCAGGCGCGCAGCAGTTCGCCAAAACTAGGTACGTCTCGTCCAGTTGCCGGCTGTCCTGGCCTTGACCAGCCATGGCTTCGAGGGCGCTCAGGAGAAGATCGGCGACGACATATTGTTCTTGCTCGCATGTCCGCCTGAACACGGCAAGGACATCGTCATTCAAATGGACCTTCCCATGGGAGGAAGGTCAAGCAACGTCGGCTGTTCTTCAGGGCAATTATGAATGCCTGCCTTCTGACGTACTCATCCGCGAACGGCATCGCCGACTGGACAGGCTAGTGGCACTACAGCTTACCGGCATGTAATGGCTGCGTAACGCCCCGGTGAGAGATAGCCTCATACCATTGATTCAAGAGGTCGATGCCTCGAAACTTCAATGGAGTGCACCATGAAAACCAACAAGTCCGTGGCTGTCGCGCTGGTTCTTTCGGCGTTGTCCATCTCCACAGCATGGAGCACCGATAAGTCGAAGACCAACGCCGGCGACGACGTGGCGCAGCATGTTCAGCGCCAGGCCGCAGAACCCGCCGCAGCTCCGGCAGCAGCGCAGGTAAGCGCAACGCGTGTCGGTTCGCAGGCCGCCCTTTTTGGCAGCCAGGTAGCTGCAGGAACAGCTTCCCGCACCGTGGCGGTGACCTCCGGCATGAAGTACGTCAACGTTGCGTCCAGCGAGACCGTGACGTTCAGGAGTGGCGAGCAGGAGGCAACGTGGAAGTTTGCCGAATCGATTCGCGGAACGAACGTAGACCTGGGGGTCCTCTTGCCGGGCGTGCCGGATGCTCAAGGTGTACGCGTCTATATCGACCGTAGTCATCTCTTCACCGGCGGCTGACCTCGCCCCTGAAGGCGACTTCTCGTTGGCGGCCAACTCATCCTGGACCCGAGCGCGTTGGCCTTTGAGAGCAGTCCAGCCACCGTGCCTCCTTGCCCTTGACCTTCCAACGATGGGAACCTCTAAGCTGGCGTCATCAGGCGTGACATGGACGTCCCATCTCGAATGGCCGTCATCTTCGCGTAAGGAGCGTGTCATGAAGGTAAAAGGCAAGCCGGATGACGCAGTGGATGCCCGGCCCAACAACTGAAGGAAGCCAGGATGAACAGGACAAGCAACGAACGCGATGCAACCGAGCCTGGCCGCCACAGCGCCGGTGCACATACCTCGGCTCAGGATCAGTCCGATCCTGGTCATCATCACGAGCATGCGCATCACCATGACCATGTTCATGAACAGGCTGGCACTGGCGCCGGGGCGGCGCAGCCAGCTGCCGAGGGAACAATCTATACCTGTCCCATGCACCCGGAGATCCGCCAGGATCATCCGGGCAACTGCCCCAAATGCGGCATGGCGCTGGAACCGTTGTTGCCGGAACTGGATGAAGGAGAGAACCCCGAGCTGGTGGATTTTCGTCACCGCTTCTGGTGGGCGCTACCGCTCACCGGTGTGGTGTTCGTACTGGCCATGTTCGGGCATCGCCTTGGCTGGATGCAGGTGTCGACCCAGAGCTGGGTAGAGCTTGCATTGGCGACGCCTGTGGTGCTGTGGGCGGGCTGGCCGTTCTTCGTGCGGTGTTTCCAGTCGATCGTCAACCGCAGTCCGAACATGTGGACGCTGATCGGAATCGGCACAGGTGCGGCCTATGTCTACAGCGTCATTGCGACCGTCATACCTGGCGTATTTCCGCAGGTGTTTGCCGAGCATGGCCGCATCGGTGTCTACTTCGAGGCAGCGGCGGTGATCATTTCCCTCACGCTGCTGGGTCAGTTGCTTGAACTAAAGGCCCGTTCCCAGACTTCCGCCGCCATCAAGTCGCTGCTGGGACTGGCGCCAAAGACGGCGAGGCGTATCGGCCCCGACGGAGCCGAAGAGGACGTGCCGCTCAGCCATGTCCACGTGGGCGACCTGCTGCGCGTGCGGCCCGGCGAGAAGGTGCCGGTCGATGGCGTGGTAACGGAAGGCTCCAGCGCGGTCGACGAATCGATGATAACCGGCGAGCCCATTCCGACCACCAAGCGCGTCGGCGACCGCGTCATCGGCGCCACGATGAACACGTCGGGCAGCCTCGTCATCCAATCCGAAAAGGTAGGCTCCCAGACCGTGCTGTCCCAGATAGTCCAGATGGTGGCGCAAGCGCAGCGATCGAAGGCGCCGATGCAGCGGATGGCGGACAAGGTTGCCGGCGTCTTCGTCCTCGGTGTCATCGGCATTGCGGTGCTGACTTTTGTCGCGTGGGGACTCTTCGGCCCCGAGCCGAGCTGGGTGTTCGGCCTGATCAATGCGGTCGCGGTGCTGATCATCGCATGTCCGTGCGCACTGGGTCTCGCCACGCCGATGTCCATCATGGTCGCAAGCGGGAAGGGCGCTTCCAACGGCGTGCTGTTCCGCGATGCCGCTGCAATCGAGAACCTGCGCACGGTCGATACCCTGATTATCGACAAGACCGGGACGCTCACCGAGGGTCGGCCGGTTTTTGAGCGCGCGATCGGCACCAATGGCTATGCCGAGGAGGACGTGCTGCGGTTAGCTGCCAGCCTGGATCAGGGCAGCGAACATCCTCTGGCTGCCGCGATTGTTGAAGCAGCCCGTGAGCGCGGCCTGCAGTTGGAAAAGCCGGAGGGCTTCGAGTCGAGTTCCGGGATCGGGGTAAGAGGCAAGCTGGGCGGCAGGAAGGTCGCGATCGGAAACACGGCGCTCATGCAAGCTGAAGGAATTCCCATTGATCGGCTCGTGGCGCAGGCTGATGCGCTGCGTGCGCAAGGCGCCAGCGTGATGTATCTCGCCGTCGAAGGCACGCTTGCTGGCCTGCTCGCCGTCTCGGATCCGGTCAAGGCCACCACGCCGGAGGCGCTGGCGCATCTCAGGGAAGAAGGTATCCGTGTCGTGATGGCGACCGGTGACGGGATTGCAACGGCAAAGGCGGTGGCCGGGAAACTCGGCATTGACGAGTTCCACGGCGAGGTGAAGCCGGCCGACAAGCTTGAACTTGTCAGTTCCCTGCAACAGGCAGGCGCGGTGGTGGCCATGGCGGGCGACGGTATCAATGATGCGCCGGCGCTGGCGAAGGCGGACGTTGGTATTGCCATGGGCACGGGCACTGATGTCGCGATGAACAGCGCTCAGGTCACGCTGGTCAAAGGGGATTTGCGCGGCATTGCCCGTGCCCGGAAACTCTCGCAAGCGACCATTCGGAACATGAAGCAGAACCTCGGTTTTGCGTTCATTTATAACGCCTTGGGCGTTCCGCTGGCGGCGGGCGTTCTGTATCCAATGACAGGCCTGCTGTTGTCGCCGATGATTGCGGCGCTGGCGATGAGCCTGAGTTCTGCCTCGGTCATTACCAATGCGTTGCGGCTCAGGAAGGCTGCTACATGAGCCGTGCCGTCAGCTCGGGGCGCCGCGATCCTGTTGCCTCGATCCCATTTCCGCTTCTCCCTCTTGGTGTATTCGGCGATCCGTTTCAAGCGTCCGGGGTGAGGTGCGCCCCACACGTGTCATGCACCGCAACATTTCCACGTAAATACATGTAACATAAGTGCCTTATAGTGCACGTTTATTGTCATGTTTTAAAGACTTTTTGGGTATATACCTAGGGATCAAATTAGAGGAAAGCCTCTAGGATTCGCACTCGGATGGTGCGCTGCAGGATTGGTGGCGCTGCCAATCCGCAAGCCATACGGTGGCGGATTCAATTTGCAGCACTCTTGCGCGAATCCGTTCGATCAATCCACAGGAGATTTCGCATGTCCCCTTTTATGCCCGAGCAATTTGCTGCAGTGCAAAAGTCCAGTCTGAACCAACTGTTCGCGCTGACGAACATGGCTTTTGACGGCTTCCAGAAGTTGACCGAGTTGAACCTGCAGGCAGTCAGGACGACGCTTGCCGAAGGCCAGGGCAATGTCGAAGCGGTGCTGGCCGGAAAGGACCTGCGTGACGTGTTCGCCGTGCAGAGCAATCTGGCCCAGCCCGCCGCGGAGAAGGCGGTTGCGTATGCACGCCACGTGTACGAAATCGCGTCGAACACGCAGGTGGAACTGACCAAGGCGGTCGAGGGCCAGTACGAACAGCACAACCGCAATGTGCAAGCCTTCGTCGACACCTTCGTGAAGAACGCGCCGGCCGGGTCTGAAGCGATCACCGCGCTGCTGCAATCGAGCGTAGCGGCCGCCAGCAGCACCTTTCAATCGTTCCAGGACGCCGCAAAGCAGACGGCTGAAGCCGCCAAGGCCAACTTTGCCAAGACCGCCGCAGCTGCGTCCGGCGCGGCCCAGCAGGCGGCGCCCCGCGCTTCGAAGCAGTAACGGCGTGCGGCCGGCCGTGCCGGCCAGGCCAGCGCGCTGAACAGAGATCGCAGGCTTGCAGGCCAGGGGCATCAGTTCTCCTGGTGTGAAGCACTGCGACGCCAATCTTCCCGCATCGGCATACAAGCCGGGACCGGAATCATCCGGCCCGGCTCGCCCTCGCTATTTTCGCGCCAGGGCAGTGGGAATATGGTCGGGATAGTCAGGGCAAACGCCCGTCCCGGCAAGGCAGGGGTCTTTCAACTTTACGAGAATGAAGCACGCAGCATGACGAAGAGAATTGCACTGGTAACAGGTGGTATGGGTGGGCTGGGAGAAGCCATCAGCATCAAGTTGCACGACGCAGGCCACACCGTGGTGGTGACGCACTCGCCGGGCAATGCGAACGCCCAGGACTGGCTTGCCGCGATGGCCGCCAGCGGCCGCGAGATGCGTGCCTACGAGGTGGATGTCTCCGACTACGATGCCTGCCAGGCTTGCGCTGCGCAGATCCTGGCTGACGTAGGTCGCGTAGATATCCTGGTGAACAACGCCGGCATTACCCGCGACATGGCCTTCAAGAAGATGGACAAGCCGAACTGGGATGCCGTGATGCGGACCAACCTCGACTCGGTGTTCAATCTCACCAAGCCGCTTTGCGAAGGCATGGTCGAACGCGGCTGGGGACGCATCATCAACATCTCGTCGGTCAACGCATCCAAGGGCGCCTTTGGCCAGACCAACTATGCAGCCGCCAAGGCCGGGATGCACGGCTTCACCAAGTCGCTGGCGCTGGAAGTGGCAAGAAAGGGCGTGACCGTCAACACCGTCTCTCCGGGCTACCTTGCCACCAAGATGGTCAACGCCGTGCCCAAGGAAATCATGGAGACCAAGATCCTGCCGCAGATTCCGGTCGGCCGCGTCGGCAAGCCGGAAGAAGTCGCCGCACTGGTTGCCTACCTTTGCTCGGAGGATGCGGCCTACGTGACCGGGTCCAATATCGCCATCAACGGCGGGCAGCACATGCAGTAAGGGCGCTGGGCCAGGCGCCGCCAGGTGAATGCGCGGCGGGGCCCTCGCCCTCGGTAACTGAGGCTCAGGCCTCAGTTACGTCTTCTCCGGCATGGCCGACGAGTGATGGCTTGTAATGAGCCATTGCTTGCCGTCCCAGTGATAGGTGTAGGTAAAGCGGGCCTTCACCACGGCGCCCGTTCGTGCGAAGGTGAAGGTGTAGAGCCCGGAATCCACCGCGGAATTGCATCCCAGCTCAATGGTGCGGAAGTCGATCTTCCCGGACGGACCGTTTTGCAGGAAGTGATGGAAATAGTCCTCTTTCTCCGCGACGGTCAAGCGAGGCTTGTTGGATACCGTCGGAAGAAGAATGGACCGTTCCGCATAGTTGGCCACCACCTTGTGTGGATCGCCTGTCTGCAGTGACCGATTCCATCGATCAAACAACGCCGCAATCTCCTGCTCCGACGTCATCTTGCAGCTTTCTGTGCGCGACGCCTGCGCCGTGCCTGGCGCGCCCTGGTTCATGGCGCATCCCGAAAGCACGAACGCCAGGGCAGCAATGCGAAGTAGCTTCATGGCCGGGTTCCTCAGGTTAGGGGGTTGAGAGCCAGGGGGACACTGCCTGAAGTATGGTATATCCCGCAAGCGTTACCTACCCGGCCTGCTTGCGGAATGCCCAGCGCCCGGCCAGTACCGTGAAACTTGCCACTAGCGCCACCAGTACCCAAAAGCCGTGCGGGTGTCCGGCCAGCGGAATGCCGCCCACATTCATGCCGAAGAAGCCGGCCACGATATTGATCGGAAGCGCCAGCACAGTCACCAGCGTCAGCGTGAACAGCGTGCGGTTGGTTTGCTCGTTGAGCTTGGCGGCAATTTCTTCCTGCAACAGCTTGATGCGTTCGACCAGCGCGGCCAGGTCGTTGAGTACCAGCGAGAATTCTTCGGTCGATTCACGCAACTCCTGCAAGTCCGATTCATGCAGCCAGGCCGGCGGCCGGTTCAACAGCCGGAACAGGGCGCCGGGCTCGGGCGCCAGCAGCCGTTGCAGCCGCACCAGCCCGCGCCGCATCGAACCCAGGTCGGCGCGGTTGCCGTGCAGGCGCTGCGACAGCAACTGGTCCTCGATCTGGTCGACGTTCACACCGGTCTCGCGCACGATCTGCACCAGCACGTCGGCCTGGTCACGCAACAGGTGCACCACAAGGTCCAGTGGCGAGCGGAATGCCTCTCCGCGCCGCACCGCCTCGCGCAGCCGGTCCACGGAACGCAGCGGCCTGGCGCGGGCCGTCACCAGCAAGCGGTGGTCGGCGTGGGCCCAGAGCGTGGAGATATCCGTCGACGTGACGCCGAAGTTGTAGATCACGTCGTTGACCACGGCCAGCAGGGCGGCGTCCAGGCGCTCGATCCGCGTCGAGCGCGAACCCTGCCGCAGGGCCTCGAAGAATTCGTCCGGCAGGGCCAGCTGGCCCTTCATCCAGCGTTCGCATGCGCTGTGCGACAGGTTGAAGTGTAGCCACAGGAAGGGGCGATGGTGCGCGGCGTCCGGCGGTACTGACGGCATCTGCTGCAGCCATGCCGCTGCGGCGCGGGAATCAATCTCGCGCACCGGTCCGCCGGGTTCGAACAGAAAACCGCTGACCAGACCGACCGGGTCCGAGCCATAGCCGGCCTCGACAATGCCCGCTTGCATGCAAACGCCCTCCACATCAAATGTGCCTCGCGCGACGTTAGCACGGCACGATGATGGTTGGGGCCGCTACAAGGCAGCTGGACGCCTACCACCCCAGGCGATAGTCCCTGGTCGGATGCAGCCACCACTTTCCGTTCCCGGGCAGTTCCAGGACCTGGTGGTGGAATTTCAGCAGAGTGGGGCGGTGGCTGACGCTGACAAGCGTCGCCTGCAGGTCGGCCAGCAACTGGTACATGCTTTCCTCATTGCGGATATCCAGGGCACTGGTCGCTTCGTCCAGCATGACATAGCGCGGTTTTGAGAGCAGTACGCGAGCGATGGTCAGCCGCTGTTGCTCGCCAAGAGACAGGACTTTCCCCCAGTCCACTTCCGTGTCCAGGCCGCCAAACCGGCCAGCGATGTCCTTCAGGTTGACCATCTCCAGCAACTTCAGAAGCTCCTCGTCCGGGATCCGCTGGCCAATGTGGTTCGGGTACAGCAGCTGGCTGCGCAGGCTGCCGACCACCATGTAAGGATGCTGCGGCAGGAATAGCATTTCCTGCGGCATTGGCCGCACGATGCATCCCGTGCCGTTGTTCCACAATCCGGCGATCGCGCGCATCAGGGAACTCTTGCCGCCGCCGCTGGCGCCGACGATGAGCAGGCCCTCTCCCGGGTTGACCGACAGGGTCAGGTCGGTGACCAGCGTTCGCTCTTGATTCGGCGTGCGCAAGGTGACATGTTCCAGCGCCAGGCGGGAGTCATGGATGGACTCGATCGTGGTGGCCGGCTTCACGGAGGCTGCTGCCGTCCCGGTCAGCGCGATGGAGAATGTGTCCAGTCGATCCAGCCCCGCCACGAACCGGCTCAGGTCTTCAAAGTTGTCAACGATCACGGTCAGCGCGTTCAGTATGGCGGCAAACGCGCCGGCCGCCTGGATGGCGCTGCCTACTTCAAGCTCGCCGGAAAGCACGCGTGAAGCGACGATGGCGCTGGGCAGCAGGATGGTCAGGAAGCCATAGGCATACTGGAACATGTTCAGGCTCAGCTGCCACTTGATGAGGCGGTCGAAGTTCTGGAAGGCCTTACCGAAACGGCCGCTCACATGGGTTGATTCCAGCGCTTCGCCGCGATAGAACGCGATGGACTCGGCGTTCTCACGCACCCGGATCAGGCTGAAGCGGAAATCCGCCTCCCGCCTTAGCTGGAAGAAGTTCAGGCCGATCAGGACGCGGCCGAAGAAGAAGATGGAGATGAATGTGCCGGCGATGGCATAGATGACAAGAAAGTAGACCAGCTCCCTGGAGATCGACCACAGGACGGCGCTGAATGCAATGAGCTGCAGCAGCGCGCCGATGCCGATCGAAAGGAAAAACAGGGATTGCCGCGTGAAGGTATTGATGTCCTCCGCGATGCGCTGGTCCGGGTTGTCGATCGCGGCATCTGAATTGAGCTTGTAGTAGACCCGGCTTTTGAAATACCGTTCCAGATAGTGACTGGTCAGCCAGCGCCTCCAGAGCAGGCCAAGCTTATTCCTCAGGTAGTAATAAACAGCGTAGATGGGAACTGCCACCATCAGGATATAAAGACACTTCGTGATCGAGGCCCAGAAGCGATCCGCGTCTTGCGCCGCCAGGGCCGAAGTGAATTCACCGGTCTGCTTGACGATCAGTACCTCGGTCTGGGTCTGGCCCAACAGCAGCAGGATCAGCAGGACCAGCAAGCCCGAGGCTTTCCATTTTTCCCGCGAGAACCAGTAAGGTTTTGCAATGGCCCAGTATCGGGTCCACACGTGCCGGGTGGAAGTGACGGGGCGTTTCCCTGGGGCCGAAGTGGTGCCGGTGACTCGCGACTCAGGAACGGCGCTCATATCCCATCTCCCAGCACTAACCGGATTGCATACTCGCCACATGGCCCCGCCACGGGACACGCGGGAGAACGGCAGAAGACTATGAAATGAAATATAGGCTAGCAGAATCGATGCCTGGCTGATTCGTGCTCCCTGGCCGGGCTCAGGGACTGACCCTGGACAAGCGAGTGGAGATCCGACTTGACGCAGGCCGGGAACCTGATTCCAATCCGGAAGTGACCCTTCCGCTATGACAGCCCCCGCATGGACCGCTTCGACTCGCTGCAACTCTTTACCCGGATCGTGGAACTGGGTTCCTTCACCGGCGCCGCCAGCGCGTTGGACATGCCACGGGCCACCGCGACGCACGCCATCAAGGAACTTGAGGCCCGCATCGGCGCGCGTCTGCTGGAGCGCACCACGCGCCAGGTGCGCCCCACGCTGGACGGCCAGGCCTTCTATGAGCGCAGCAAGCGCGTGCTGCAGGACCTGGAAGACGCCGAGACCTCGCTCAGCACGCAGGTGGCCAACCCGCGCGGCACGCTGCGGCTGGACCTGCATGGCACCCACGCCACCATGATCATCCTGCCGCGCATCGGCGAGTTCCGGGAGCGCTATCCGCATATCGACCTGATCGTCAGCAGCGGCGACCGGCTGGTCGACCTGGTCGGGGAGGGCATCGATTGCGTGGTGCGTGCCGGCCGGCCGCGCGATTCCTCGCTGGTGGCCCGGCGTCTTGCGGATATGCCGGAGGTGCTGTGCGCCAGCCCCGGATACCTGGCCGCGCACGGCGCGCCGCAACACCCGTCGGAACTGGCGCAACACATCGGCGTGGGGTTCTTCTCGCGCAACCATGACTACCGTTATCCCTTCACGCTGACCGTCGATGGCGAGGTGCAGGAGTTCAAGGCGCGCGGCTGGATCTCGGTGAGCGATGCCGAGTGCTATACCAGCTCGGCCCTGGCCGGCTGCGGCCTGATCCAAGTGCCGCGCTTCCGCGTGGCAGAGCACCTGCGCGCAGGACGGCTGGTGCCCGTGCTTGAGGCCTGGCCCTGCCCGGACTTGCCGGTGTCAGCGCTGTATCCGTTCCACCGGCAGCTGGCGCCGCGGGTGCGAGTGTTTGTCGATTGGGTGGCGGGGTTGTACGTGGAGCGGTTCGGGCCGCTCCGGGGGGCGGCCTGAGCCAATTCGCGCCCGAATCTGCCGCCACGCCTGAGGCATTCGCCGCGCAGATCGGGGCCGATCATGCGCGTTGGGGGCAGTTCATCAAGGATGTCGGATTCAAGATCGATGGATAAGGGCGAGACGGTGCGTCGGCGTGTGCGCAGGTGCATCCGCGTGGGTGGCGAGAGGCGGATTCTTGTCCATACTGAACTTTGACTAGCGGGCTGTCGCTGCCCGCCGGGATCAATTGCCCAAGGAGAAGAATCGTGTTCAAGCACATTTTGCTGGCTACCGATGGCTCAGAACTTTCAAGAATGGCAATGGACGCGGCCATTGGCTTTGTCAAAGCCGGTGGCGCCAGGCTGACGGCCTATACGTGCATGGAAGAGTATCCCTACGTGGCGTCAGGCGATTCCGGCCATCCCAGGCGCAAGGCCTTCGAGGAGCAGGAGGCCGCGCATGCAACCGCCAGGCTGGAAGAGGTTGTTGCTGCAGCCAAGGCCGCGGGAGTCACATGCGAAACGGATATGACGACCTCGGTACCCTACAAGGGCATCATCGATGCCGCCGCGAGGCACGGGTGTGACGTGATCTTCATGGCGTCGCACGGCCGCAGGGGCTTGGAGGGCCTGCTGGTCGGCAGTGAAACCCAGAAAGTTCTCACCCATTGCCGGGTCCCTGTCCTCGTCTACCGCTAATGAGGGGATTGCGCGGTGCCCGGCTACGGGCGCCGGCTTGCAGTCCGAACCTACCTCAGGGAGGAATCTGCCATGTCGGAAATCGAACAGCAAAAGGTCGTCGGCGTGCTCAATCGAATACTCGAAGCTGAGCTCGCCGGTGTTGTGCGCTACACGCACTATTCATTCCTGATATTCGGCTTCGGCCGCATTCCCATCGTGTCGTGGCTGCGTGAGCAGGCGAATGAGTCGCTGCTGCACGCGCACCAGGCCGGCGAATGGATCACGACCCTCGGCGCCTATCCCTCGCTTGGCATCGGCGGACTTCTGGACAGCCACACGACCGATATCGGCGCGATCCTGCGTGAATCGCTTGCGACGGAGATGCAGGCCCTGGATCTGTACCGTGAACTGCTAAGCCTGGTCGAAGGGCGCTCCGTCGCCCTGGAAGAGTATGCGCGGCAGTTGATCCAGTTGGAGGAACTGCACGCGGGAGATGTGGAGAAAATGCTGCGCAAGCCCGGCCTTGCGGCGGCGGTGCAGCCTCGGCAGGGTTGAGCAGTACACCAGGCGGTATCACCGCACCGGCCATCCACCTCCATCGCGCACCGCGCCGACCGACCCCGTCGCCAGCGCCAATGTCGCCGCAGCGGCGAGCGCCCCGTTATAGGCGTCGGCAGACGCATTGCGCGCCAGCAGCAACTGGTTCTGCGCCAGATTGGCTTCGGTGACAGGCCCCACGCCCTTGCTATACGCGGCGAAGGCAGCGTCATAGGTGGTCTGCGCGGCCTCGGCCAGTGCCCTGGCCGCATCGTAGGCGGCCAGGCTCGATTCGAGCGCGCTCTGGCTGACCACGATCTGGCGCACGGACTCTTCCTTGGCGCGCGTCAGCCTGGCCGACGCGCTGTCGGCGTCGTTGCGCGCCTGTGCCAGCACCGCGGAGCGCACCCCGCCGTCGTAGATCGGTACGGTCACGCCCAGGAACACGCTGGCGCCGTAGCGGTAGCCGTTCAGGTTGACCGTGGGCGGCTGCTGGCCGACCGGCGGAATCGCGGTGATTGCCGAGCCGCCGGACGCGTACGACGTGAATGCAGACATGAACACCTTGGGCATGAAGCCGGCCTCTGCCGCCCTGACCTTGGCCTGGCTGGCGCGTTCGATGGCATAGGCCGCCAGCACGTCTGGCCGGCTTGCAATCGCACGTTCAACGATCTGCTCGATCGAGCTGCGCATGGCCGGCGACAGGAGCCGCACCGGCATCTCGGCTATTTGGGGCCTGGAAAGCGGGGAGATGCCGATGGCCGTGACCAGTGCCAGGTAGGCATCGGTTTCGGCCCCTTGCGCCTGCACCGTGGCGAGATTGGTCTGCGCTCGATTCTGCGTGGCCTGGGCGACTTCCACCACGGTGCCGATGCCGCGCTGGTAGCGCGCCTTGGCGGCGGCAAGCACGGCATCGGCGTTGTGCATCGCCTGCTGCACGGTGGTCGCGCGCGAACGCGCGGCCTGGTAGCGATAGAACGCCGTGCTGACTTCGTGAATGATCTTCTGGTGCGCCGCGGTAAAGCCGATGTTCGCGGCAATCGATGCCTGTTCAGTGGCATCGACAATGCCCGCGCGCTCGCCGAAATCGAACAACAGCCACTGCAGCGACAGCACCGAGACCGCGCCATGCGTCGACGCGTTTGCGCCCAGCGTGCCCAGCGCCGTGGACGAAGCGCTGTGTCCGTTCTGGTAGCCGCCCATCGCCGCCGCGGAGATGTACGGCAGGTAGCTGCTCCTGGCGATGCCGGCGGCCAGTGCGGCATTGCGCGCGTCGTTCCAGGCAATCCGGGTCAGCGGGTTGGTGGATTCTGCCAGGTCGATCAGCTCGGGCAGCGTGTAAGCGTGCGTGGTATCGAGTTCGGCTGGCGGGGGCACGGATGCCAGCGCGTTGTTGGCCGGCAGCGTGTAGTCGGATGGCCGGGTTGCCGGTGCCGGCTTGCTGGCCGCGCCCGGCACGATCTCGCCGGACGCGGTGGTCTCGGGCTGCCATGGCCGGTCGGAGGCCGGCGGGGCCAGGTCGAGCGACGCGGTGGCACATCCGGCCAGCGTCACGGCGGCGACCAGTGTCAGCGGGATCGCCAGCGAATCAGGTTTGCGCATGAATGGAAGTTGGAGAGGTCGCAGCCGGTGCCTCGGCGGGCGAATCCGCCAGGCGCCGGTCGACCAAGGTCAGCAGGGCGTGACGGACCTTGTCGGCTTGTGCATCGTGGGTGCCGTTGGCAGCTTGCGCAGTTGGTGCTACAGCGTCGGTAGCCTGCGGCGTGTGCAATCGCCGTGCAATTTCCGGGTCGCCGGGAAAGCGCTCCGCGAGTAGGAACAGGGGCCCCGCAATCGCATCGAGCGCGGCCAGGCGCCGGCGCCGGTCTTCGATCCAGTCCCGCCCCGGGCTGACCGATGCGGGTTCATAGTTGGCCAGGATCAGGTCCTGCGTGATCTCGCCGTGCCGTGCCATGGCGGCCGCGGCATGGCTGCGTCGGGCATCGGGCCGGCGCGCCTCGGTCAGTTGGTGCCATTGCGTGACCAGTGCCGCCAGTGCCGCCTCGATGCGGCTGGCAATACTGACTGGCCAGATCCGCGTGAAGACCAGGTACACAACCAGATTGCCCAGCACCACGCCAATCACCCGGTCGCGCGCAATGGTCAGGTCAAAGCCCGGTCCGGAACCCTGGATGACGCACAGGTAGTACGCAAACGCCACCTGGAAGCCTGCGTAGGCAATGCGCGGCGAGCCCTGCGCCACCCATGCCGATATCCACGTGCCGGCAAACACCAGCAGCATCAGCCCGCCCACCGAGGTGAGTGATGGCACCACGTAGACAATGGCTGCCGTGCCGATCACCGCGCCGACCAGGCAGCCGGCCAGCCGCAGCGTCAGCTTTTCCACGGTTTCCGCCGCGGTGCCAAGCGACACCAGGTAGCAGGTGATAAAGCAGGTATGAATGCCGGGCCAGTTCAGCTGCTGATACAGCAAGTAGCAGAACATTGCCGCGCCGGTGGTCTTGAGGGCGTAGCGGACATGGGCCGGATTCGAGAACGCGTCGGCATCGAGGAAGCCGCCATGTGCCTGGTCGGCTTGCTCCTGCGGCGCGGGGTCGCCTGGCTCCGCGTAGCGGTTGATGGCGCCGACCAGTTCCGCGGCAACCGCTTCCTGCACGGGCGACAGCCCTGCAAGACCGGGCACGCTCAGCCCGATTTCCACCGGATAGCCGCCGGCATCGAGCATGCGCGCCATGTCGTCGAGCGTAGTGGCGATGGGCACGGCAACGGCTGCCGGCAGTTGCGCCCCGGGCTGCCGGCGTGCGACATCTGCCGCCAGCAGAATCGCCATGGTCGACGACGCGGCCTGCCGCAGTGCCAGCAGATCCTGCGCGTCGATGCTGCCTTCGATCTTCGCCAGCTTCAGCCAGCCTGCGACAGGCTGGACGCCATCGCGCAAAGCCTCGTGCAGCGCCTCTGGGTCACCATCGGGAGCCTGCAGGCTGTGTGCAGCAAGCTGCAGGCAATGGGCCAGGCGGTCGGTCGCCAGCCGGCGCGGCGCCGGGCCCAGCACCAGGTTGACCACCACATTGACGCCGAGGGGAATCGCCACCATCAGCCAGGCATAGAGCAGGGCACGCGTAGCGATTTCGCCAGACGGCACCAGCCCGAGTTCGTCGAGCCCAAAGCCGATGATCATCGCCACGATGGCGCCGACCGGCCGCAGCTTGCTGGCCGAGGCCAGGAACAGTACTGCCGCCGACACCACCGCCATGCACGCCACGCGGCGCAGCGGGTCGTCGACGCTGAAATCGGCGAGCCATATCACCAGGCCGATGATCATGCTGACCAGCACCAGCGCGGCCACGCTCATGACGATGCTGGAGGTACGGTCGGCCCGGTTGATGAAGAAAATCACATAAGCGGAGATGGCCGCCTCAGGGGTGCCGTAGATACTGGTCACCAGTACCGTCAGGGTGCAGGCCACCGTGATGCGCGTGGCAGCTGCCGCACGGCCGGGGAGCGGCGCCAGCAGGGCCCGGATATCCGCCAGGCCCAGGCGCAACTTGTCAGCTGCAGGCTGCGCCATGCCGGATCTCGACGGTTGCGCTCGCGCCCACCCTGGCCAGCGCTTCCGGCGGATCTGCCAGCTTGATGCGCACCGGGAAGCGTTTGGCCACGCGTACCCAGTTCACGGATGGCTGGACATAGGGCAGGGAGCGCGGCAGGTTCACGCGGTCGGTATCGGTGATGCCGACACCGATGCCTTCCACCTTCCCGCGGATGGCCTGGCGCCGGTCGATCATCGAATAGACCGTGGCACAGTCGCCGACATTGATATCAGCCAGGTAAGTCTCGCGGAAGTTCGCCACCGCGAACCATTCCCCGGTATGCACCAGCAGGAACAGCGACTGGTTGGGGAGCACGACCTCGCCGGACAGCACCGTCAGCCCGCTCACGCGGCCGGCATGCGGGGCGCGCACCACGGTGTCGTCAAGCGCACGCCGCGCAATCGCCAGTGCCGCCTCGCGCGCATGCACGGTGGCGATGGCGCCGGCTTCATCACCGACCGCCTGTGCCGTGGCGGCGCGCTGCACGTTGGCCTGCTTCAAAGTCACCGCGGCGTCGCGCTGCGCCACCTGCGCCTGGTCCAGCTGCTGCCTGGGCACGTAGCCGTCCGCAGCCAGCGGGCGCAACCGTTCCACCGTGCGCGCCGTGAGCGCGTAGTTCTGCTCGGCCCGTGCGATCTGGTCTGACGCCACCGCCGCCGTGGCCTGCTCGGTGGCAATCGTGCGCCGCCGCGTGCCAAGGGTTGCCTGCGCCAGCTCCAGGTCGGCACGGGCCTGGGCCACGGCCAGCTGATACGGCACCGGATCGATCTCGAACAGGACATCGCCCTTGGCCACCAGCTGGTTCTCCGCCACATGGATGCGTGCAATCCGGCCGCCTACCGGCGACGCAACGTGGACCAGGTCGGCATCGAGCGAGGCATCGTCCGATGCCGGGAAGCGAAGCGTGCGATGGTAGGCGTAGAAGGACAGCAGGGCGGCCAGCAGGACGATGACCAGGGCGATCAGTTTGCCGCGCAGCGGGCTTTTGCGGAGGCCGGCCATTTTCATAGGATGTGTCCCGTACCCAGTAGCCAGACGATTTCAGCAATCATGACGCCGATCGCCGTATTGACCAGAAGCTGGTAGCGGACCGTTTCCGCCCAGCCCGTCATGATGAAGATCCGATAGGACACGACCGCGCCGGCAATGCCAAGCACGGTGCTCAGGAGCCAGAGCGGGAAATAGGCACCGAACAGGCTGAAGGACGGCGCGCCGGCGCAACCGTAGAGCGATGCCGCCAGCGCGGCGGGCAAAAGCGTGCGTGCCATATAGGTTGGACCAGGATCGATCCACGCAATATAGCAGCGCGGATTCGGGCTTGTCCAAGGCGCGGGCAGCGTGGGCGCGCCGGTTGTCGCGTCGGCGATCCAGGATGATCGCGAACGCAGGCGCGCGGCTATGGCAAATGCTTGCCGGGGAGCGTGGGTGCAGCTCCGCGCGCGTTGATCGGGCGTGCGCTACGCGGGTCGGCGGCTTGCCTGCCTGGCTTTGCCGTATTGAACCTGCGCCCGGTGGGCATGCCGCGATTGCTGTCGGTGCCGTGCGTCGGACCGGCGAACGCGCCGATCCTGACTTCCTCGCCCATTCCCCCCACGACATGCTGCGCAAAGGCGGCCCCCGAGGCGGTAGTCAGCATGGCCATTGCCATCAGGGGGTACGCGTGGATCTTCTTCATATGTGGCTGTTTTCCGTGTGGTGGGCCCGGGCGGGCAAGGTTCAGGCAGCGGAGGGTAATTCAACCGGATGTCCGTGTATGTAAGCTATTGTTAGCGACGCCGGCAGTCGGGTAGGGATGCATGATTGGCGCGAGTTGTTCCAACAATCAAGGAATGGATAAAAGTGCTGCATGGTGCGCACTTGATGCCGTCCGGAGCCATCCCCGATCAGGGGGGGCTGGCCCATTTTCCTGCCCGGTGCGGTGTCAGACGTGCCCGAGGAACTGCCACCAAAGCGGGCCGATCACCAGCCAGACGAACATGTAGATAAGGCTCATCAGAAAGCCAGCCTTCCACCATTCCCCCTGGGTGACGTAGCCCGCGCCGAACATGACCGGTCCGGAGCCGATGCCATATTGGGTCAGGCAACCGTTGACATTGCTCAGGACGCCCAGGGCGACCGCCGCGGTGAAAGGCGGGATGCCGGCCGCGACCATCAGCGCCATGGACAGGGGGAAGAGCGCGCTGATATGTGCCGTGGCGCTGGCGAAGAAGTAGTGAATGTAGCAATAGATCGCCGCCACCAGCATATAGACGGCCAGCCTGTGGAAGCCCTCGAGGTGCGCCCCGAACTCCTTGCCGAACCAGGAGACCATGCCGTACTCATTGAGCTTGGAGGCCAGCATGATCAGCAGACCGATCCAGATCATGGTGTCCCAGGCGGACTTCTCGTTCAGGGCATCGTCCCAGGTCAGCACGCCGGTGATGAACAGCAGCGAGACGCCGAGAGCCGCCGCCAGCGTTGCGCCGATGGCCAGGTCCTCACCGAAAATCCAGAGCACCAGCAAGCCAAGGAAAATTGCCGCCATGATAATTTCCTTGGCGGAGATGGGGCCCAGGGCGACGAGTTCCCGTTGGGCCAGGGCCGTTGCATCGGGTGTCTGGCGGATCTGCGGCTGGACAATCCACAGCATGGCGACCGGAATGATGGCCAGGCACACCAGGCCGGGAACCGATGCGGCCACCGCCCAGTCGAGCCAGCTGATCGAGACGCCCTGATCCGCGGCCAGCCTGACCGCAAGGGGATTGCCAGCCATCGCCGTGATGAACATGCCTGCGGTAATGATGTTCGCGTGGAAGGCGCAGAGGATCAGATAGCTTCCCACCTTGCCGCGGGAATCCGGGTCATCGGCATGGCTGCCGAGGACTTCCGCTATCGCCTTGGTAATCGGCAGCATCACCCCGCCGGCGCGGGCGGTGATGCTTGGCATGGCGGGCGAGATCATGAGTTCGGTCAGGGCCAGCCCATAACCAAGTCCCACGGTTCGCTTGCCCAGCAGGCGCATGAACAGCAGGGCAATGCGGCGCCCCAGCCCGGTCTTGATGACGCCTCGGGAAATGAAGAAGGCGAGCATCACCAGCCAGACCAGGTCGGTGCCCGTGGATTTGGTGACGTCGGCAAAGGACACGACACCAGCAAGCACGCCTGCCGTGGCGCCGATGATGGCGACGGCGGCCATGGGCAGGGGGGCGGTCATGATGCCGGCGATGGTGGCGACAAATACCGCGAACATGTGCCACGCCTTCACCTCCAGGCCGGCCGGCGCCGGCAGGAACCAGAGGACGATGCCGATTCCCACCGGGACTAGAAATCTCCAGAGATCTTTGAGATGCCCAGCGGGGGCCGCTGGTTTCGCGGCCGGGGAGCTTGCAGGCGGTGGAGCCTTGGCGGGCGATACATCCATGATCAGCCTCCTGGCGGCGGCGTGGTTCGGTACTCCGGAGCGTGCGCGATGTCCCTACCGGTCCTGCAGCACGCTGTCGGTCGCCTCCTTGACGATGCGCGCGCTGCGCCGCAGGCTCTCGCGCTCGGTGGGGTTGAGTTCCGGGTAAGCCAGCAACTGCGCTCCGCCGCCATTGACCACCATCGGCAGCGACACGCACACCTCTGGCACGCCTTCGACTTCGGGATGTACGATGCCAACCGTGAGAATCAGGTCGGCGTTATGCACGATGGCCTGGCAGATTCGCCCGATCGCACTGGCGATGCCATAGTGGGTGGCGCCCTTGCCTTCCTTGATGAGCTTGGCCGCCTCGTGCACGGAGCGCAGGATCAGATCGCGGCTGGCTGGCCCCAGCTCCTTGCCGGTCCTGGACAGGAAGGTTTCGAGGGGCATGCCGCAGACCGTTGCACCCGACCATGCGATGACCGCGGATTCGCCGTGTTCGCCGACAACGTAGGCGTGAATCCCCGGCGCCACGACGCCCAGCCGCTCGGACAGAAGCGATCGCAGCCGTCCTGTGTCGAGAGAGGTGCCTGTGCTGATGACGCGCTCCCGCGCGCAGCGCAGGCGGTCAAAAACGACGCCAGCCAACACATCGCAGGGGTTGGTCGCGATGACGTAGATGGCATCCGGCGCCAGGGGCGCAATGCGATCCACGATTTCCGCCGCGATGCCCGCATTGGTCTTGGCCAGGTCCAGGCGAGTCTGCCCCGGCTTCACGCCGACGCCGGCAGTGATGACGACGACGTCCGCGTCGCGCGCGTTCTCGTAGTCGCCCGCATAGAAACGATTGTTTCCCCAGAATGCGGCGGAGTGGGCGAGGTCCAGCGCCTGCCCTTCGGCCCGGATTCGGGCAACATCGATGATGACCACCTCCGCGCTCGGGATGGCCACGGCCGCAAACAGGGCCGCCGAGCCGCCAACCAGTCCTGCGCCGACCACGACAATCTTGGGTTGATGCATTGGCATGCCTCCCACGTGCCTGGATAGTCGTATACCTGAATTAGGGCCCAGTCCGTGAGTGCCAACGCAAATGTGGAGTGACGGGCGCGGGGCAGGCGAATAACCGTTCGTATGCTATGGTTTATAGATCTTTTCGGTAGAAGCGCCAGCGTTGTGCCGACGCCGCCGAACGACGGTATGCCACAGACGGGGCTCGAGGAGTAAGTCATGCATCCCAGCAAGCTAATCGTGGCGGCGGTACTTGCCGCGGCAACTCTTCCGGTGCTGGCACAGCCCGAGACTCGCGTGGACACGGTGTCGGGCGTGGGGGCTACCAAGACCACCGGCACGGTCAAGGCGACCGCCACGGTGGTGGCCATCGATGCCGCCACGCGCACCATTTCGCTCAAGAACAAGCAGGGCAAGGTCACGGACGTACAGGTCGGCGAGGACGTGCGCAACTTCGAGCAGCTCCGCGTGGGCGACATGGTCACGGTCGAGTACACGCAGGCCTTGTCAGTGACCCTCGCCAGGCAGAGTGGCATGCGCTCCAGCACCGAACGCGAGACCGCCGACCGGGCCGCTCCTGGCGCCAAGCCCGGCGGCATGGTCGGGCGCGAGGTGACGGTGACTGCCGACGTGGTGGCCGTCAACGCCAAGACCGGCATGGTGACGCTCAAAGGGCCAAGAGGCAAGACGGTGGACGTGCATGTCGAGGATCCGAAGCAACTGAAGGCGGTTCGACGCGGTGACCAGGTGCAGGCCGTCTACACCGAAGCCCTTGCCATTTCCGTCACGCCCAAGCATGCCCGCTGAGTAAGGCGGCGCCGGGTGGGAGCATGCCGATGGGTTTTCTGGGGTGGTTGCGCCGGCGCAAAGCGCAAGTCCACGCGCACGACAGGCAAGAGATTGCCGAGCTGACCGAGCGCGTGACCCGGATCTATCCGCGCTTGCGTCTGGTATCACGCTACCAGCAGCGGCTTCGGCCTGCGCTCGAGCAAGCGCAGGACTACGTGCGCGAACTGGTCCAGGGTCTTCCCGCGCCGCGGGAGGCCAGCATGCAGGCATGGGGTGACGATCCCTATATTCACGCCTTCTTCGGCACGCCGCGTGACGTGCAGCTGGCCTTCAGCCGTTCTCCTGATCTGCGAGCGTTCTTCGAACAGTCGCCCGATACGCCGCAGGCGTTTGCAGTGCTGGGGATGGCGATGACCGAGCGGCGCACGCTCGGGGTTGCGCTGGAAGGCGATGTCATGCGCACGGAAGTGCCGCAAACCACCGTCAGTTTCGGCGATCATAAGGTCAGGATCATCGCTCGCAGCGAGGCCGCGCTGCGCGAGGAAATTGTGCGGCGCATGTTCGATCAGTTCAGCATGGAGGGTCTCGCCCGTTTCGCTGCCGGCAAGTCACGCCGCGACGTTCTCGCGCGCGAGCAGGCGCTGCTGGTGGCGCGCCTGCGCCTGCTCCAGCAGCAAGGCACCGGCATGCGTTCGGTGCTCGGCGGCGATGCCGACGCAAGTCCCGGCGAGCAGGCCAACCTGAGCGGGCAGATTGCCGCGAACGAGCAGGAACTTGCGCAGCTCGGCCCCGAAACCGGGGCGCTTGACCGTCAACTGGAATGTCTGGCTGAGGTCCTGGCGGACGCACGCTCCTGCTTTTCCATCGAGCAAAGACATTTGCGGCTTAGTGCCATGAACGTGCTGCTCGCGACGGACAGCGCGGGGCCGGCATACGACATCGACCTGCTCACTGCCCACGTCCCGGGCGATCCGCCGCTGGTGCGATCCGTCGAACTGGTGCGTTTCGCGCGTGGCGACATGCTGTCGCCCACCGCCCTGATCGAGGAGGCGGAGCGCCTGCTGTGAAAGCGCGGCGGCGACGAGCAGGCGCGGAGTTGTCTGGCCGCGTCCGGCTTTTGCCCGCACTACGCCGTTCTTATCCAGGCACGAACGCGCAAATGCATCCTTGTGTGCACTTTTCCCCACCGAATTGGTGCACACAGCCAGGTGTGGCTTGACGCACAGGCAAACGCATTCGAAGCTTCAGGGCCATAGTTTGCAGCGATTCGCACGCATCGCGCAGACAGTCTCCCCTGGAGGGTCGTATGCGATTGCCAAGAGCTCTTCCGCTGCATCAGTACCTGTGGGTGCTGTTTGGCTCGCTGGTCTTTCTTGTCGGCGCCTTGTCGTGCGGCATCAACTACCTGATGACGAAGGCAGCGTTGGAGGCTGCCACTGCCGACACTACACGCAGGATCAGCCAGCAGATGCTTGATGAGGTCGACGAGTTGCTGGCGCCCGCGCAAATCGCCGTCAAGCTGGTCAGCCATAGCTCTCTTGCGGAGGCCCGGACCCTTCAAGCCCGCATGGCGCGACTCGGCCTGGTGCGCGATGCACTGGAGAACGCACCTGCGCTGCAGTCGCTCTACATAGGCTATGCGGACGGCGCGTTTTTCTATGTTCGATCCTTGCGCCAGGACTCGGACCGGGCCATTTTCAAGGCGCCAGCCACGGCCGCCTATGCCGTTCGCAGTGTCGAACGCAGCGGTACGGCGCCCACCGGGCAGACCAGTTTCTTTGATGCCGATCTGGCTCACCTCTCGACAGTTGACGACACGGACTTTGCGCGCCGGTTCGACCCCAGGGCGCGCGCATGGTACCAGGCCGCCATGGCTTCTGAGGCGCTGGTGCGAACGGATCCGTACCTCTTTTTCTCGGACCGGGAAGCCGGCAGCACCTTTGCCTCACGTACACCCGAGCGCAGAGCCGTAGTGGGGGGCGATTTCCGGCTGGACTTCCTTGGGCAGATGCTGGCAAGGAAGAAGGCCACTGCGAGCACGATGCTGGCGCTGCTTGATAGCCGTGGCAAAGTGCTGGGCATAGACAGCAGGCTGCCCGAATCTTCAACGGCGCCCGACGTCGCCCAGGCCGATCTTCACGCGGCTGCGGGCGCGTATGGCATTCCGATACTCACCGCGCTGGCATCGGCCATGTCATCCAGCGGGGGCGCCCCCAGGCGCGAGACGTTGTCCGTGGACGGGGTAACCTGGTACACGACGACAGACCCGATTCCCGCTCCGAAAGGCAAGCCGCTTTTCCTGTTGTCTGCCGTACCCGAGGACGAACTGCTGGCGGATGCAAGATACCAGGCGTGGATAGGAATAGCCGTCACGGTTGGCATCGTCCTGCTTTGCATGCCATTGCTCTGGTTGGTGTCGCGCCGCATTGCCAGGCCGTTGGACGTCTTGTCAGAAGGGCTGGAAGGGATTCGCCATTTCGACTTTCATCATCCATTGTCGGTACAGACCCAAATCAGGGAGGTCAATGCGCTCAGCAGCGCCACCGAACAAATGAGACAGACCATCAGGCGCTTTCTCATCATCGTGCAGGCCATCGCTGCCGAAGGGCGCCTCGAGCAGCTATTGCCTGTACTGCTGAAAAAGACGCTGAACGAGGCTGAAGGAAAGGCCGGTATCTTCTATCTGGCTGATGGCGATGATCTCGCAGTGGTTGCCGCGCAGGATTGCTACGGCAATGACATGACACCGGGTCTGTCGCGGCTATCGCTTGGCCAGGCCTTGCCGCTGATCCGCACCGCTGCCAGTGAAGGCAGCCCGCAAAGCGGCTGCCTGACGAAGGACGAACTCCAGTCCGCTGCATTGGGGGCGTTGTCCCTGGGCGAAGTGAATCACGCCGTCGCGATGCCGCTGGTCAATCGGCAACACGAGCTTCAGGGACTCATCCTCGTGCTGCGCGAGACGCCGATGGAAGCCGCCCAGCTTGCCTTCGTGAGCACATTGGCCAGTCTCTACGCCGGGGCGATTGAGGTTCGGGAGCTCACCAATGCCCAGCGCGAGCTGTTCAACGCGTTCATCCGCTTGCTGGCGGATGCGATTGATGCAAAAAGCCCGCACACCGGTGGCCATTGCTCCCGGGTGCCAGAGCTGGCCAGGATGCTGGCTCAGGCGGCATGCGATGCCAGGGAAGGTCCCTTTCAGTCGTTTTCCATGAGCGAGGCGCAGTGGGAAGCCTTGCACGTTGCAGCATGGCTGCATGATTGTGGAAAGGTGACGACCCCCGAGTACATCATCGACAAGGCAACGAAGCTGGAAACGCTGTACGACAGGCTCCACGAGGTGCGCATGCGCTTTGAAGTCCTGAAGCGCGAAGCCGAGATCCGCTGCCTGCGCGGTATCGCCGCGGGGGAGGACGCCGCTGACGCCATCTCGAGGCGAGACACGACGCTGCAGGAACTGGATGACGACTTCGCCTTCGTCGCCGAATGCAACCAGGGTGGTGAATCCATGGATGCAGGCCGCAAAGAACGGCTGCGCCGGATTGCCGCACGCACCTGGACCCGAACGCTGGACGACCGCATCGGCCTGTCCCCGGACGAGCGCGCGCGCAAAGCCGGCATACCCGCTGCGGCACTGCCCGCGCAAGAGCCGCTGTTGGCGGACAAACCGGAACACCTGGTGCCGCGGAGCGTGCACGATACGATTGCCGCTGGCAATCCGTGGGGATTCAAGCGGAACACGCCAGCCTATCTGTACCACCGGGGCGAACTGCACAACCTGATGGTGGGACGGGGTACGCTCTGCGAAGAAGAGCGCTTCAAGATCGAAGACCACATCGTCCAGACGCAGATCATGCTGTCGCGTTTGCCGTTCCCCAAGCATTTGCGCCAGGTGCCGGAGATTGCCGGCAGCCATCACGAGAAGATGGATGGAACCGGATACCCGCGCCAGCTGCGTCAAGAGGATATGAGTCCGCTCGCCAGAATGCTGGCGGTCGCGGATATCTTTGAAGCGCTGACTGCGGCGGATCGACCGTACAAGAAAGCCAAGACGCTGTCCGAGTCGGTCCATATCATGTCAGTGGCCGCGGCACAGCACCATATCGATCCCGAACTGTTCCAGCTGTTCCTGGCATCCGGTGTCTATAAGCAGTATGCGCAACGGTTCATGCACGCTGACCAGATCGACGAGGTTGACATTGCACGATACGGTGTGCGAAGCACGACGCGCGGGAGCGCTGAAACATGACTGATCTGCTTGAGCGATGCCACTCCGCTCCCTGCAATAAAAATCCCCCGAGGCTGTGCCTCGGGGGAGTTGCTGGTTTATGGCCGAGGAGGCTGAGTGCCGGACACGTATTTTTTCAGGGGACTTTTTTCTGTAATTCCTTACATGCTGTCGCCAACGAGTCGATCGCGGTTGGTGATTCATGCGCCATCGGTGAACGCGTCGCGTCTATCCGTGACTTTCGCCCCATCTGAATAGACGTCAAATTTTGTGGTCTTCCCCCCATCGGAATATGGGTCTCGCGGCCCCATCGTGCTGGCGCCGTCAGTGTAGACATCCCGCGCCCCGATGCCGGCATAGGCAATTCCGGCACTAAGCGCCGCACTCGCCGCAGCGAGCAGTATGACTGTCTTTATCATTTTTCTTACCTCCATTTCAGGTCGTTGCAAAAACACCGAAACGATTCTTCTTTCGCTTCAGCTTGAGGGTCGCAACTTCGCACAAGTGCAATGAAATGTAGGCCCTGACAGCAAGCATATGAATAAGGCTTTTTTCCGAAAAGAGGCTAGGGGATTGCCCTAGCCGGTCGGCAGGGAAGACTCACCCTGCATTACTGCACGGTGGCGATCGAATCCGTCCGGCCACGCTTACCGCGCGGGGGAGTTCTGAAGTAGATTCATAGTAGTGTTGCGGCACCATGGTTTTGCAGAACTTCACCTTGCATCGATTCGGTGCAGGCTCGTGATTTGCCGCAGCTGCATGGAACATTCACTTTCGCAAGAGTGTCGTCATTCCGCTTAACGATAGAAATGACTGGCTGTGACAGTGTCTGTTCCCGAGGATTTGAAGCGAACAATGTTTATTATCCCGCGCAACTTAAGGCTCAGACTTTTCGTCTATACCGGATTTGTCGCTTTGGCGTATTTCGCAAGTGCAAGGCTGGGACTGGCTTATGCAGTAGTGGGCGGTGCAGTGTCTCTGGTGTGGCCTTCCAGCGGCATCGCCCTCGTTGCGCTCCTTGTCATGGGCTTCGCAGCCGCCCCCGGAATTGCCATTGGCTCCTTTCTTGCCAATATGTCGGTCGGCGTGCCACTGCCAATGGCCGCGCTGATTGGCTTCGGCGCGACGGCTGCAGCCCTGACGGCCACGTTGTTGTTGACGCGCGTGGCCCGATTCCAGATCACCCTCGACCGCATCAGGGACGTGTTGGCCTTCGTCATCCTGGCTGCGGCGGTCAGCACGGCAGTGAGTGCCCTGATTGGCGCGACCGCCCTCTTTGGAGCGGGCCGGGTGTCGGCTTCCGAGTACGGCAAAGCAGTCCTGGAATGGTGGCTCGGTGACATGATGGGGGTGCTGGTGGTGGCGCCGCCCCTGCTCAGCTTGCTTGCGAGTCCTGGCCCTGTGCACTCCGCAAAGCAGGCCGTGGAAGCGTGCGGACTGGCCGTTGCCATCCTCTGGGCAAGTTTCCTCATCTTCGGCGCTCCCGAACTTGCCGGGCACGGCTACTATCCTTCAGCCTTGGCGATTCTTCCGTTCATTATCTGGGCGGCTCTGCGCTTCGATCATCTGGGCACCACCTTCGCAACTCTGATGGTCTCGATCGTGGCCATCTGGGGCACCACGAACGGCACCGGTCCCTTTGCCGCCGAGTCTCCAGTGGATAGCCTTGTGAGATGGTGCGCCTTCGCGAACGTCGTGGCAGTAACCGGGCTGCTGCTGGTGGCGGCACATGCCCAGGAGAAGCGCGTTCATCGCCTGCTGCAGGCATCCCACATCGAACTGGAGCGGCGCGTGCAGGAGCGAACCCGGGACCTGGAGCGGGCAAACCATGAGCTGAAGCAGGAGATGGCGCGTCGTCGTCTGCTGGAAGCGGAACTGATCCGGATCGGCGATCAGCAGCAGAGGCTCATCGGCCGGGAACTGCATGACGGCCTCGGGCAGCACCTCACCAGCCTGGGCTTCTACTGCGCCACCTTGAATCAAACACTGCAGAAGCATGGCCACCCGGCTGCCGCGGACGCGGCTACCATCGTCGGACTGGTGAAGCAGGCGTCCTTGATGACTCGCAAGATTGCCCATGGCCTGGACCCGGTCGCCATGGAATCGGGTGGCCTTGCGGTCGCACTGCAAGGCCTGGCGCAGACGACCTGCGCACTGGACGGCATAGACTGCACGCTGCGCATCGGGTCAGACGTGGACATGCTGGATCCGCCGATGCAGATCAACCTTTACCGTGCAGCACAGGAAGCCGTGAATAATGCGCTGAAATATAGCCAGGGACACCACATCGGGATCGACCTCGAGCGCGAAGGCGGAATGCAGCGCCTTTCCATCAGTGACGATGGGGTGGGGGTCGACCCGGAAAAAATGGAGCGTGCTTCGGGGCTGGGTCTTCACAACCTGCGTCACCGGGCAAGCCTCCTGGGCGGCTCCTGCACGATCACCCGCAATGCTCTGGGTGGCACCACGGTTGCCATCAGCTATCCGATACCAGAGAGTCCGGGCCATGCAACAGCAGCCATCTAGCCCGGGCCGCGCGACCCAGATCCTGATCGTGGATGACCACCCCATCATCCGGGAGGGGTTAAGCCAAATGCTGAATCTGCATGAGGACCTGCACGTCTGCTGTGCGGCCGGTAGTGCCGAAGATGCGCTGGCGTTGATGACCTGCCAGCCTGACATGGCCATTGTGGACCTCAGCCTGCACTCGAATTCCGGCCTGGATCTTGTCAAGACGCTTCGGCAACACTATCCAAAGCTGGCAATCCTTGTCCTCAGCATGCATGACGAAACGCTGTTTGCCGAACGCGCACTGCGGGCAGGCGCCAACGGGTATCTGATGAAACTTGAGGCCACGGAGCATATTGTGAACGCCATCCGCGAGGTGATGGCAGGCAATGTCTACCTGAGCGCCGCCATGCATGAAAAGCTGGCGCGGGCCCTGAAGGCTCCTCAAAAAAACCCGACGGGCTCGATCGCGAGCCTTTCGGAACGGGAGTTCGAAGTCCTGCACCTGATCGGACTCGGCTTCAGCACCCGCCAGATCGCCGCGAAGCTGAATCGCAGCGTCAAGACCATCGAGGCACATCAGGCCAACATCAAGGAAAAGCTGGATATTCCCAACGGCAAGGAGCTGATGCGCTTCGCGATTCAGTGGATCGAGAGCCAATAGGCGTTGAGCTTTTTTCGCCTGCGTGAACGCTTGACTGCTTGTCGCCGCTACTTCCCAAACTCACTGAACTTCGCCGCCAGGAACTCCACGAACAGCCGGATCCGGGACGACAGCTGGTGCCGCTGCTGGTAGACGGCGTAGATGTCTGCCTCCGGCGTCGCGTATTGAGGCAGTACCTGCACCAGGCGCCCGCTGCGCAGGAATCGCTCGATATCCCACTCGGCGCGCATCACGATGCCGTGGCCTTCCAGCGCCCAGTTCACCGCGATTTCGCCGTCATTGGTGGTGAGGTTGCCGCGCACATGGACCGATTCGGTCCGCGCCTTCGCCCCCTTGCCTGAGGTCAGGCGCCATACGCCATAGGCGTCGCTGCCTTGGCGGATGCCGATGCAGTTATGCAGGCGCAGGTCCGCGGGCGTATGCGGCGTGCCGTGGCTGCGCAGGTATTTGGGCGAGGCGCACAGCAGGCGTCGGTTCGGCGCCAGCTTCCTGGCCACGATGCGGGCGTCGGGCGGCTGGCCGAAGCGGATGCAGACGTCGAAGGCGTCTTCGGTCAGCGGCGGCGGGTCGGCGGAGAGCTGGAGCTGGACGTCCACCTCCGGGTAGGCAGCGACATACTCGGAAATCACTGGCGCCACATGCATGCGCCCGAACCCCAGCGTGGCATTGACCCGCAAGAGGCCGCTCGGCCGGCCCTTTGAGCGGGTCAGGATCTGGTCCAGGTCGTCGATGTCGCTGAGGATGCGCCGTGCGTGCTCCAGATAGACCTCGCCCTCCGGCGTCAGGCTCATGCGCCGCGTGGTGCGCGTCACCAGCGGCATGCCGATGCGCGCCTCCATCTGCGCCAGCCGCTTGCTGACCGCGGCCGTTGTGATTCCGAGGCCGCGTGCGGCCGCGCTCAGGCTGCCTGCGGTGGCGACTGATGTGAAAAAGCCCAGCTCGGAAGGCTGAATACCGGACGATGAAGCCATTCCATCTTTAATTTCAGGTTAAGAATGGTTTAACTCTACAAGCGATCCAATACCTTGTCCACGGCCCAGAATCCGCTCCACGTACTCAACGCGATTCAGACCAGGAGACACAGATGAAGACGTACCGCATTGCAACGATCCCCGGCGATGGCATTGGCAAGGAGGTGGTGCCGGCCGGCCGTGAAGTGATGGAGGCACTGGCGTCTGCCGGCGCAGGCTTCCGCTTTGAATTCGAAGACTTCGACTGGGGCGGCGACTACTATCGCCAGCACGGCGTGATGATGCCGGCCGACGGCCTGGACGCGCTGCGCGACAAGGATGCCATCCTGTTCGGCTCGGCCGGCGACCCGCATATCCCGGATCACATCACCCTGTGGGGCCTGCGCCTGAAGATCTGCCAGGGCTTCGACCAGTACGCCAACGTGCGCCCGACGCGCATCCTGCCCGGCATCGATGCGCCGCTCAAGCGCTGTGCCGCGGAGGACCTGAACTGGGTGATCGTGCGTGAGAACTCGGAAGGCGAATACTCGGGCGTGGGCGGCCGCGTGCACCAGGGCCACCCGATCGAGGCAGCCACCGACGTCAGCATGATGACCCGCGTGGGGGTGGAGCGCATCCTGCGCTTTGCCTTCAAGCTGGCCCAGTCGCGTCCCCGCAAGCTGCTGACGGTGATCACCAAGTCCAACGCGCAGCGCCACGCCATGGTGATGTGGGACGAAGTTGCTGTGCAGGTGGCCAGGGAATTCCCGGACGTCACCTGGGACAAGGAACTGGTCGATGCGGCCACGGCGCGTATGGTGAACCGTCCGGCGTCGCTGGACACCATCGTCGCCACCAACCTGCATGCCGACATCCTGAGCGACTTGGCCGCGGCGCTGGCCGGCAGCCTGGGCATCGCCCCGACCGGCAATATCGATCCGGAGCGCCGGTATCCGTCGATGTTCGAGCCGATCCACGGCTCGGCCTTTGACATCATGGGTAAAGGCCTGGCCAACCCGGTCGGCACCTTCTGGTCGGTGGTCATGCTGCTGGAACACCTTGGCGAGAACGAGGCGGCGCAGCGCGTGATGCAGGCCGTCGAAGCCGTGACCGCCAACCCGGCGCTGCATACCGGCGACCTGGGCGGCAAGGCGACCACCGCTGAAGTGACCAAGGCCGTGTGCGACCTCCTCGCCGCCGGCAAGCAGGCGAAGGCGGCCTGAGCGCCAGGCCACGCCAGCCGCGCGTCCCGGCCAGGCCGGGGCGCATCCTGCGGGCCTGCACGGCCCGTACAGCCTTCCGGGCATGAGGAGCAGCCGTTGAGAGCTGCGCCGGGGAGCGCTTTGCCTTAAAGACACAGCAGGAGACAGCAATGATTCATAGGCTGCTTGGCAAGCTCTATGTCCAGGTATTGCTAGGCGTTGGCGCCGGCGTTGCCCTGGGCGTGTGGGCGCCCGATATCGCGAGTGACCTGAAGCCGCTTGGCGACGTGTTCATCAAGCTGATCAAGATGGTGTTCGCGCCCATCATCTTTGCGACGGTGGTGCTCGGCATCGCGCGCATGGAGAACATGAAGGAGCTCGGCCGCGTCGGCGTGCGGGCCCTGATCTACTTTGAGGTGTTGTCGACGTTTGCGCTGGCCCTGGGCCTAGTCGTCGTCAACGTGGTCCAGCCGGGCCATGGCATGAATATCGATCCGGCGCACCTGGACACCAAGGCCATCGCCAGCTACACGCATGCCGCGGAGAAACCGCACACGTTCATCGACTTTATGATGAACCTGGTGCCGACCAGCATCGTCGACGCGCTGGCCAAGAACGACATCCTACAGATCCTGGTCTTTGCCACGTTGTTCGGCATTGCGTTGTCGCATATCGGGGCGCGCGCCAGGCCGGTGGTGGATTTCCTGGATTCCTTTACGCACGGCATCTTCACTGTCGTGGGGATGATTATGCGGCTGGCGCCGATCGCGGCGTTCGGCGCCATGGCCTTTACCGTGGGCAAATACGGCCTGGGCTCGGTGGTCTCGCTGGGCAAGCTGATGGGCACGATGTACATCACCTGCTTCCTGTTCGTGGTGATCGTGCTGGGGGGCGTGGCCCGGCTGTCCGGATTCAGCCTGTGGAAGTTCCTGAAGTACATCCGCGATGAGCTGTTCACCGTGCTCGGCACCAGCTCGTCGGAGTCGGTGGTGCCGCAGCTGATGCGCAAGCTGGAAAACGCCGGCGTCAGCAAGCCAGTGGTGGGGCTGGTGGTGCCTTCCGGCCTGACCTTCAACCCGGACGGGCAGTGCATCTACTACACCATGGCCGCGATCTTCGTGGCCCAGGCGACCAATACGCCGCTGACCATGACGGACCAACTGGTGGTGCTTGGCGTGCTGCTGCTGACCTCCAAGGGTTCGGCGGGCGTGACCGGCTCCGGCTTTATCACGCTGGCGGCAACGCTGGCGTCGCTGGGCAAGATCCCGGTTGCCGGCATGGTGCTGCTGCTCGGTGTCGATCGCTTCATGTCCGAGGCGCGTGCCATCACCAACACGATCGGCAATGCCGTGGGCACACTGGCCATTGCACGATGGGTGGGGGCGGTGGACCGCCGGCAACTGGCCGATGCACTGGACGGCAAGCTCGATGACGAAGCCGATGCGGTGCCGGCGAGCCGGGATGAAACCCCGCTACGCGCACGCATCGCCGCCGCGGCGGATGCCCACGCCAATCTGATGCACTAAGGGGCCGACGTGACCAAGCCATATTCCGAGCCCACCGTGCTGCTGCAGCGCATGTTCGAAGCGGCGGTCGCCGCCGCGCAGCCTGCCAGGACCCTGGCGCGGCACCTGCCGCCGCCGCCGCGCGGACGCACCGTTGTCATTGGGGCCGGCAAAGCGTCGGCGGCCATGGCGAACGCGCTGGAGGCGGCATGGCCCGGCCCGCTTGAAGGCCTGGTCGTCACCCGCTACGGCTATGCGGTGCCGTGTTCGCGCATCGAGATCGTGGAGGCCGCGCACCCCGTGCCGGACGACGCCGGGCTGGCCGCTTCGCAGCGCATGCTGGAGCTGGTGGCGGGCCTGGGCGAGGACGACCTGGTGATCTGCCTGGTCTCGGGCGGCGGGTCGTCGCTGCTGCCACTGCCGCTTGCCGGCATCACGCTTGACGACAAGCAACGCGTCAATCGCGCGCTGCTCAAGTCCGGCGCCACGATTTCGGAGATGAATTGCGTGCGCCGGCACCTGTCCGCCATCAAGGGCGGCCGGCTGGCCGCGGCCTGCTATCCGGCGCGGGTGCTGAACCTGCTGATTTCCGATGTGCCGGGCGATGACCCGATCGATATCGCCTCGGGTCCGACCGTGCCTGACCCGACCACGCGCGCCGATGCGCTGGCCATCGTCAAACGGTATGCGATCGACCTGCCGCCCAACGTGATGGCAGTGCTGGCGTCCGACGCCGCAGAGACGCTCAAGCCCGGCGACCCGCGCTTGCCGCGCATCCGCACCGAGTTCATCGCCACGCCCCGGCTGGCGCTGGAAGCGGCTGCGCAGGTGGGCCGCGAGGCCGGCTATGCCGTGCACACGTTGGGCGACGCCATCGAAGGCGAAGCCCGCGATGTCGGCAAGGTCCTGGGCGGTATCGCGCTGGAAGCCGCCAGGCATGGCCAGCCGTTTGCTGCGCCGTGCGTGCTGCTGTCCGGTGGCGAGACCACGGTCACCGTGCGCGGCGCGGGCAGGGGCGGCAGGAACGTGGAGTTCCTGTTGTCGCTGGCGCTGACGCTGCGCGGCGAACCCGGCATTCATGCGATCGCGGGCGACACCGATGGTGTCGACGGCCAGGAAGAGATCGCAGGGGCCGTGCTCGGCCCCGACACGCTGGAACGTGCCTGGCGCGCCGGCCTGCGCCCGCAGGATGCGCTGGCCGCCAACGACGGCCATGGATTTTTCGAGGCGCTGGGGGATGCCGTAGTTACCGGTCCCACGCTGACCAATGTCAACGACTTTCGCGCGATCTTGCTGACGCGCGCATCTGGAGCATCCGCATGAGACGCATTCGCAACGCCAAGATCGTGGCCACGCTCGGTCCCGCCAGTACAGACCCGGCCACCATCGAGCGCCTGTTTGACGCCGGTGCCGATGTGTTCCGGCTCAACTTCAGCCACGGCACCCATGCCGACCACGAGCAGCGGCTGCACAGCATCCGCGCCATCGAGCAGGAGCGCGGCCGCCCCATCGGCGTGCTGCTGGACCTGCAAGGACCCAAGCTGCGCATCGGCACCTTTGCCGATGGCCCGGTGAAGCTGGCCGCACAGGCGGCATTCCGGCTGGACCTGGATGCCAGCGTGCCGGGCTCGGTGGAGCGGGTCAGCCTGCCGCATCCGGAGATCTTCGCGGCGCTGCAGCCGGGCGCGGAACTGCTGGTCGACGATGGGCGCGTGCGCCTGCGCGTGGAGCGGGGCGGTCCGGAGTACGCCGAAACCACCGTGATCAACGGCGGCACGCTGTCCGACCGCAAGGGCGTCAACGTGCCGGGCGTGGTGCTGCCCCTGTCGGCGATGACCGGGAAGGACCGGTGCGACCTGGACTTTGGCCTGTCGCTGGGCGTGGACTGGATTGCGCTGTCGTTCGTGCAGCGCGCCGAGGATATCGAAGAGATCAGGCAGATCGTGGACGGCCGCGCCGGCATTGTCGCCAAGCTGGAGAAGCCCGCAGCCATCCAGAGCCTGGAAGCGATCGTGGCGGCGTCGGATGCGGTCATGGTCGCACGCGGCGACCTGGGCGTTGAAATGCCGGCGGAACAGGTGCCGTCGCTGCAGAAGCGCATCGTGCGCGCCTGCCGCAAGGCCGGCAAGCCGGTGATCGTTGCCACCCAGATGCTGGAGTCGATGGTCAGCGCGCCGGTGCCGACGCGCGCGGAGGCCTCCGATGTGGCGACCGCCATCTACGACGGCGCCGACGCCGTGATGCTGTCCGCCGAATCGGCCTCGGGCAGCTATCCGGTCGAGGCCGTGCAGATGATGGACAGCATCATCACGCGCACCGAAGCGGACCCGCACTACCACGAAGCCATCCAGGCCTCGCATTCGGAGCCGCGCGCGGAAGCCGCCGACGCCATTGGCTATGCCGTCCGGCACGTGGCGAACCTGCTGCGCGTGCCTGCCGCGGTCACCTACACCAGCTCAGGCTACTCCGCGCTGCGCATGGCGCGCGAACGGCCCGAAGTGCCGATCCTGGGCATGACGCCGCGCGTGGCCACTGCGCGCCGGCTGGCGCTGGCCTGGGGCGTGCATGCGGTGCTCTGTCATGAAGTGGTCGATGTGCTGGAGATGACCGAGCTGGCCAGCCGCACCGTGCTGAAAGAGCAGTTCGGCGTGGCCGGGCAGCAGATCGTCATCTCGGCCGGCCTGCCGTTCACCGTGGCCGGCACCACCAACCTGCTGCGCATCGCGCAGGTCCAGTAAGGGGATCTACATGACTGCAATCAGGGAAATCCGCGGCTACGAGCTGCTCGATTCCCGGGGCAACCCGACGGTGGCGGCCCAGGTCGTGCTGGCCGATGGCGCGGAGGGCTTCGCTGCCACGCCGTCCGGCGCATCCACGGGATCGCGTGAAGCGCTGGAACTGCGTGACGGCGACAAGCGACGCTATTTCGGCAAGGGGGTGCAGAAGGCGGTGCAGCACGTCAACGTCGATATCGCGCGAGCGCTCAACGGCCTGGACGCCGCGGACCAGGCTGAGGTGGATGCCTGCCTGATCCGCCTCGATGGAACGCCAGAGAAGTCGCGCCTTGGCGCCAATGCGCTGCTGGCCGTTTCGCTGGCCAGCGCCAAGGCGGCAGCGGCTTCGGCCGGCTTGCCGCTGTACCGGTCGGTTGGCGCCGGGAGGACAGAGAACCGCCTGCCGCTGCCGATGATGAATATCGTCAACGGTGGTGCGCATGCCGACAACAGCGTCGATATGCAGGAGTTCATGATCCTGCCGGTTGGCGCGCCAAGCTTCTCCGAGGCATTGCGCTGGGGCGCGGAAGTGTTCCATACGCTCAAGGGCGTGCTGAAGGCGCGCGGCTTAGCCACGGCGGTGGGCGATGAAGGCGGATTCGCGCCGGACCTGGCGTCGAACGAGCATGCGCTCGAGGTCATCATGCAGGCCATCGAAGCCGCCGGCTTCCGGCCCGGCCGTGACATTGCACTGGGCCTGGACGTAGCCAGCTCCGAGTTCTATTACGGCGGCCGCTATGCCTTGCAGTCGGAAGGCTGCAGCTATGACGCGCACGGCTTTGTCGACCTGCTGGACAGCTGGGTGCGCCAGTACCCCATCGTCACCATCGAGGACGGCATGGCGGAGCAGGACTGGCAAGGGTGGCGTCTGCTGACCGAGCGCCTGGGCGGGCGCGTGCAGCTGGTGGGCGACGACCTGTTCGTGACCAATGCCGCGATCCTCGAGGAAGGCATCGCGCAAGGCGTGGCCAACGCCATCCTGATCAAGCCGAACCAGATCGGCACGCTGACCGAGACCCTGCAGGCCATCACGGTGGCGGAGCGGGCCGGCTACGCATCGGTGATGTCGCACCGCTCCGGCGAGACGGAAGACACCACCATCGCCGACCTGAGCGTATGCACCGCGGCCACGCAGATCAAGACCGGCTCGCTGAGCCGCTCCGACCGCGTGGCCAAGTACAACCGGCTGCTGTTTATTGAGGCCGAGCTGGGGTGCGCGGCCACATTTGCGGGAAGGCAGGCAATTTCGCAGGTGAATTAGAGCGTCAACCCGCCGAAGCTGGCGGGAAACATAGAATATTCAGGAGACAAATCATGCGTGGTACTGAACTCGTGCGTCGTATTTCCGGTGTGGCCATGCTGGCAGCCGGCTTTATCCTCAGCGGCACTTGCCTGGCACAGGAATGGCCGGCCAAGCCGATCACCCTGGTGGTGCCGTTCCCGTCGGGCGGCACCACCGACGTGCTGGCCCGCGCGCTGGGCGACCAGTTGTCGAAAAGCCTGGGCCAGCCCGTGATCGTCGAGAACCGGCCCGGCGCCGGCGCCACCGTGGGCGCGGACTACGTCGCCAAGGGCAAGCCCGACGGCTACACCCTGCTGATGGGCGCGGTCCACCATACCATCGCCAGCAGCGTCTACAAGAAGCTGCCCTACAGCTTCCAGAAGGACCTGGCGCCCATCGCCACGGTCGCCATGGTTCCCAACGTGCTGGTCATCAATGCCGCCAAGACTTCGGCGAAGAACGTTACGGAACTGGTGGCCCTGGCGAAGAAGGCGTCGCCGGAGTTTGCCTATGGCTCCAATGGCAACGGCACCGCGCAGCACCTGATCGGCACCCAGTTCCAGGCCGCCACGGGTGCGCCGCTGCTGCACGTGCCTTACAAGGGCAGCGGCCCGCTGACGACCGATCTGCTCGGCGGGCAGGTGACGATGTCGTTCGATACCCTGACGCCGGTGCTGCAGCACATCAAGTCGGGCAAGCTGCGCGCCCTGGCCGTGACCACCGCGCGGCGCTCCAGTGTCCTGCCTGATGTGCCGACGCTGGAAGAGGCGGGGCTGAAGGGCTTTGATATCGGCACCTGGTTCGGCGTGCTGGCGCCGGCCGCCACGCCGGCGCCCATCGTGACGCGGCTGAACGCCGAGATCGTCAAGATCGTGAAATCGCCGGACTTCCAGCAGCGCATGGCGGCGGTCGGGGCCGAGCCGATGGCGAGCACCCCGCAAGAGTTTGCCAAGAGGATCCAGGACGAGACGGTCAAGTTCGCCAAGCTGGTGAAGGACGGGAAGGTGACGATCGAGTAGGTGACCAGCGGTCATTCGGTTCCTTGCCTTCTCGCCTATATTGAACTCTGCCCGGCATCGCCTTATGCGATGCACGGGCGGACTGCGGGTAGCGGAAGGAGGGCGCGCCATGAAGATCGCGAGCATCGAAGCCATCGTCCTGCGCGTTCCGTTCACGGTGGGCGGCGTTCCCGCCGCGGGCGTCTGGGGCGGCGCCGGGATGCAGGCCGCCGACTCGCTGCTGCTCAAGGTGTCGACCGACGACGGGCTGGCCGGCTGGGGCGAGACCTTCGGATTCGTGGGGATTCCGGCGGTCAAGGCTGCCATCGAACAGATGCTGGCACCTGCCTGCATCGGCCGGGACGCAACCCAGATCGACGCCATCGGCCTGGACCTGCAGCGCAGGTTCCATGTCTTCGGGCGCAGCGGGGCCATCTTCTACGGGCTGTCCGCGCTCGATATCGCCCTGTGGGACCTCTGCGGCAAAGCGGCCGGGCTGCCCGTTCACCGGCTGCTCGGCGGCGCGCGGCGGGACCGCCTGCCTGCCTATGCCAGCCTGATCCGGTATGCCGATCCCGCAACGATCGCGGTCAACGTCAGGCGGGCCATCGCCGATGGCTACCGGAGCCTGAAGCTGCATGAGGTCGACCTGACGGTCATCCGCGCCGCGCGCGAAGCGGCAGGCCCGGATATCGAGATCACGCTGGATACGAACTGCCCGTGGCCGCTCCATGAGGCCATCGACATGGCGCGCGCGCTGGAACCCTCTTCGCTACGGTGGCTGGAAGAACCCCTGTGGCCGCCGGAGAATTACGCCGGACTGGCCGCCCTGCGCCAGCAGTGCGCCATCCCGGTCGCCGCCGGCGAGAATGCCACCACGCTGATGGAGTTCCAGCACCTGCTCAGTGTGGGCGCCGTCGATGTGGTGCAACCCAGCCCGGCCAAGATGGGTGGCATCAGCGCCTTGCGCAACGTCTTTGCGCTGGCCGAGGCGCACAACACGCAAGTGATGGTCCATACCTTCTATGACGGTCCGGGGCTGCTGGCCAGTATTCACGCCACGGCAGCGCTGGGGGATGCCGCGGCCATGATCGAATGGCGCTATTTCGACATGGACGCGCAAGTGCTTGGCGATGCCGTGGTGCCGCGGAACGGCATGATCGCGGTACCCACTGGCCCGGGCCTGGGCATCGACCCGGATCCGGAGGTCATTCAGCGCTATCGCGTTGCGTGAGCGGGCGCGGCCGCCTTGCGCCCGGCCATATGGCGCAGGTATGCCAGCAGGTCCTTCAGGTCCGCGCTGGACAGCGTCTGTTCGTCGATGGCCGACATGCGCGAGTTCGGCCACCAGCGCAATGACTGCGGGTCACGGATCAGCCTGGCCAGCTTGTCGTCGCCCAGGTACTCCACCGGGTTGTACGGCACGTTCAGGTCGGGGCCGAGGTTGGCGTCGCCGACCCGGTTGAGGGAGTGGCACGAGAAGCAGACGCGCTGGAAGGTTGCGAAGCCGCGCATGACCGGTCCATCGGCAGGCTGGCCAGCGGCGGGCCGGATGGCTGCATAGCGCTCGGCGGGCGACGCGGTGATGTCGATGCGCACGATGCTGTAGGTCCAGTGACTCTCGTTGATCGCCGCGGCGGCGCGCCCGGATGGCACGGTCCAGATCAGGCGGAACGGGCCGATGTCCTGGTCCTTGAGCCTTGGCCACGGCGCGGCGGGGTTCTCGACCGCCAGCCACGCGCGTGGCCCGTCGGCGCGCTCGGCCAGCAACAGGCGCATCGGCAAGTGGGCAACATAGCCATCGCTGGCCGCGGTCGTGGCACTGGCGCTGTCGTTCACCGGCATGCCCTGCAGCAGGGCTGTCAGGGGGATGGCCTTGAATGTGAGGCGGCGCTTCAGGTTGTCGTCATCCACCGGCACCTCGGCCAGGCGCGGATCGCGCAGCAGTTCGTCGCGGGTCCAGCTGCGCTGCTGCGTGCCTGCCGAAATGGTCAGGGTCGCTGGATCCGCGGCGCACGCCGGACCTGCCAGGAACGCCAGGGCGCAGCCAAGCGCGCCAACGGCCTTTGCCAGCCAGCTACTCATGCGTCATTCTCCTGGTTGAATTGGCCCGGCACAACTTGCAGTACTAGCGGACAAACATGCCCAAGCCTTCGTGGTCGTAATACTCCAGCCACACGCGGTCGCTGGAGAACGCTGCCTGCGAGATCGTGCCCGGCGTGGCGTTCTCGTTTTCGAGCGTAAAAGTGAAGACGTCTCCGTCCCAGTGGCTCAGCGGCAGCACTAGCGGGGTGGCGCCCAGCGTCATCACCAGCGTGCCGCCCTGGTCGGCGACCTGCAGCGGGCCGTAGTAGTCGTTCTGGTAGGTGCCGGTGTACGCCGACAGTGCACGCGCCGGCAGCGGACTGGCGGGGCGCGGCTGACCGACCAGGCGGCCTTCCGGCGCCAGCAGCGGCGCGAATGCGTCGCCGTAGATCTTGCCCCAGTCGCGGCGGATGGCGCCGTATTGCACCAGGTCGAAGAACTGTGCGCTCAGGGTTTCCGGAACGCCGATGGGCTGCGCGTTGGTCAGCGTCACGATGGCCAGGTTGAGCGCCGGCAACGCGGTGAAGTTGGTGGCCGCGCCGGCCACGAAGGCGCCGGAGTGGTTGTAGGAGGTCAGGCCAAGTTCGGTGGTGCCGACATTGAAGCCATAGCCGTAGTAGCCGGCAGGGCGTCCGTCGACGGGCGGACTGCTCTGCATCTGCTGGCTCAGCGCGGGGGCCAGCGCGGCGGCGTCGACCACGCGTTGCCCGGCGAACTCGCCCTTGGCGAGCAGCATCGCCAGCCATTTCGCCATGTCGTTGACCGAGGCACTGACGCCGCCGGCGGGGGATTGCGCATCCGGCATCCGGCCCGCGCCTTGCACCCAGTTGCCATTGACTCTGACGTGGCCCAGGGCGCGGTTGTCGCGTGCGGCAAAGTCGGCGTAGCGCGAACTGGTGCGGGTCATTCCCAGGGGTTGGTAGATGGCTTGCTCGGACAGCGTGGCCCAGTCGATCCCGGCCGCGGTGGCGACCGCCTCGGCGGCGGCGGTCAGGCCAAAGTTGGTGTAGGCGTAGACCGCGTGGAACGGATGCAGCGGCAGGTAGCGCAGTCGCGTCAATACTTGCCGGCGGTCGTATCCCATGTCTTCAAGGAGGTCGCCGCCGTGGTCGGGCAGGCCGGAGCGGTGGGCGTAGAGATCGCCGATGGTGACGGCCTGCGTGACCTCGGCGTCGGACAGCGCAAACCAGGGCAGGTGCGCGCGCACCGGCGTATCCCAGCCGATGCCGCCACGGCCGACCTGGCGTGCCACCACGGTGGCGCCGACGGATTTAGACACCGATGCCAGCTGGAACACGGTGTCGGCATCGACCGGCGCGGGGTCGGTCACCAGCCGACGGCCGAAGCCTTTGGCGTAAACGGTCTGGTTGCCGCGCACCACGGCGACGGCCATGCCCGGCACGCGGGAACTGGCCATCAGGTCGGCGGCCAGCTTGTCGAGCTGGGCAATGGCCTGGGTGATCTGGGATTCGGGAACCGGCTCGGGAGGGTTGGGCGGATCGTCATTGCCGCCGCCGCAGGCGGGCAGGGCGGGGACAAGCAGGCCGCCCAGCGCGGCTCCCAGGAAATGGCGACGCTCTTGTAGTTTGCCCACGGTAGGTCTCCGTAGTGATTCTTGTCAGGCGGCACGGCCGCGCCTTTGGATAGGAATAATGTACGCGATCGGTGACGGAGTGGCGAATGCGAAACGTCTTATCGCCGCACTATAGCGGGGGCGGGAAACTGCAAGCCTCGCCGAAGGGTTCGTTGAGCGGGGGTGACAACCCGAAAGAACCTCGGCAGATTCGATCTCATTCAATCAAGAGTCGCGCGGGCAACCATGTTTCCATGGCGGGCCGGGCGGGGCAGTTGCAAGGCTGGCCGGGTCTTCTTCTGCTGAGGTTCCCCGGTATGTCACCCCCGTTGTCAGGCCCGCCACCTTCCTCTCACCTGGGCTGGCGGGCTCTCTCTGGTTAGTAGGAGATAAGCGCGATGCAAATGTCTACCCATCACCCTGCAGGATCCCGGCATATCGTGCCGGCTGGTACGATCGACTCCCTTGAGCAAATGCCCTCCTGTTGCTGGTTGAAATCGAGAGCGAGCGTTCGGAGGGTTGCCACAACGTGTATTCGCTGTTGGCAATGGTGAAGGCGCAGCTGGACCAGACGGCGGCAAAGCTGTGCGCGGATGAATGACGAGTCCGTCGAGGCAAAACAAAAAGCCCGCACTTTCGTGCGGGCTTTTCGCTTTGAAACCTTGGTGCCCAGGAGAGGACTCGAACCTCCACAGTGTTGCCACCGCTAGGACCTGAACCTAGTGCGTCTACCAATTCCGCCACCTGGGCAAGGTGAGCGCCGGATTTTACAGCGCGCTGCGGATTTTGCAAGTCCCTCGGCCGGCTTTGGCGCAAGAAATCCAGTTGAGATGCGGTGGGCCGCTGTTGCTGGTCAATCGGCGGACATTTCAGCCTCAGAAGTGAGGATGTCAAACAGCGCCTTGGCCGCAGGCTGCAACGCTCGGTCGCGACGGCGTATCAGCGCCAGGACACGGTCCACGGCAGGCTCGGTCAGCGGGATGGCGCACAGGCGGGGATGATCGCGTGGCAGTGCCAGGCCCGGCAGCACGGCCATGCCGAGGCGGGCTTCCACCAGCGCCAGCACGCCAACGACGTGGTTGGCTTCGTAATAGATGGTCGGGCGCTGTTCAAGATGGGCGATGGCATTCTCGATCAGGGCGCGATTGCCGCTTTGCCTGGACACGCCGGCCATGCGCTGCCCCGCCAGGTCCGCCCATGCGACCGACTTGCGATCGGCCCAGGGATGGTCGCGCCGCAACACCAGCAGATAGGGCTCGGTACGGATCGGGCGGAACTCGATATTGGGTTCCTGGGAACCCATGAAGTTGAGCCCAAAGTCCGATTCGCCCGACAGCACGCTGGACAGCGCCGCGTTGGCGCTTTCGTCGATCACGCGCACGCGCACGCCAGGATGACGGGCTGCAAACACGCTGATGGCATCGGGCAGCAGATGCGCCGCGGCAGACGGTATCGCCGCCACCGTCACCAGCCCGCGCCGGAGCGCAGCTTCGTCACCAAGGCGGAACACTGCGCTGTCGAGAATATCCAGAGCAGCCCGCGCTTCCTCTAGGAACTGCCTGCCGACGGGTGTCATCTCCACGCGGCGGGTGGTGCGTTCAAGCAGGCGAGAGCCGAGCGTCTTTTCAAGTTTGTCGATCCGGCGGCTCAGCGCTGGTTGCGAGATATGCAGAGTCTCGGCTGCCACCCGGAAACTGCCTTTCTCCGCCGTGGCGATAAATGCCTGCAAATCCTCAAGTGCGAAATTGATGCGTGACATGCATGAAATCATCAGAACATTGCAATTCACAGAATAGTGTTGCGCGACTACTCTGGCAATGCAGAAGAACGAGGAAGACTGGAGCTCTTGCGGCGCCAGCAACGAGATCAAGGAGACAAAATGAAGCTGACCGCCCTGGCCGCCAGAAAGGCCGCACTGGTTTTCCTGGTATGGCTGGCCGCGCCCGCCTGGGCAGACGATATCCATGTGATTACCTCGGGCGGTTTCACCGCGGCATACCAGCAGCTGGTGCCGCTGTATGAAGCCGCCACGCAGGACCGGATCATCACCGCCTACGGCGCGTCGATGGGCAATGCACCCGATTCCATCCCCAGCCGGCTGGCACGCGGCGAGACCTTTGATGTGGTGATCCTGGCGGACTCGGGTCTCGACAAGCTGATAGCGGAGGGCAAGGTGGCAGCGGGCAGCCGGGTGGACCTGGCGCAGTCGCTGATCGGCATGTCGGTCCGCAAGGGCACGCCCAAGCCCGACATCAGCACCGTGGAGGGCCTGAAGCAGACCTTGCTCAACGCTAAATCGATTGCGTATTCAGCCAGCGCCAGTGGGACTTATCTGTCTGGTGAATTGTTCCACCGGCTCGGCGTCGCGGACCAGATCAAGGACAAGGCCCGCAAGATCAACAGCGAGCGCGTCGGCGCCGTGGTGGCCCGAGGCGATGCGGAAATCGGCTTCCAGCAAGTCAGCGAGCTGCTGCCGTTCAAGGAGCTGGATTTCGTCGGCCCGCTGCCAGCCGAACTGCAGCAACGGGTCTTCTTCTCCGCCGGGATGGTGGCTGGCCACCAGAGCGCTGCGGCTTCGCGGTTTGTTCGGTTCCTGGCGTCCCCGGCGGCAGCCACGATCGTGCGAACCACCGGGCTGGAGCCGGTTGCCACGCCGCTGCCGCCGCCGGCGCCCCCGGTCCTGGGGCAGCCGCAAAAACGCTGAACCGCGTCAATGTCCGTTGGCGGCTGTAAAAACAAAAAGCCCGCACTTTCGTGCGGGCTTCTCGCTTTGAAACCTTGGTGCCCAGGAGAGGACTCGAACCTCCACAGTGTTGCCACCGCTAGGACCTGAACCTAGTGCGTCTACCAATTCCGCCACCTGGGCAATGTGAGCGGCGCATTTTACCGAAGGTTCACAAATTTGCAAGCACCTCCGGCGGGCACACGCGGCATCGCTGGCCGGACTGCGCTACGGCGATCCGGTGTGCCACGTGCAATCAGAACGACGGCACCATCGCGCCCTTGTACTGGGCCTTCATGAACTGGCGCACGTCTTCAGACTGGTACGCTGCCACCAGCTTCTTGACCCACGGCTTGTCCTTGTCCTGCGTGCGCACGACGATGATGTTGGCGTACGGGCTGTGGATGTCTTCCAGCGCGAGCGCGTCCTTGGTCGGCTGCAGGCCGGCGGCGAGCGCGTAGTTGGTGTTGATCACGGCGGCGCTGACATCGGGCAGGGCGCGGGCCAGCTGGGCGGCATCCAGTTCCACGAGCTTCAGCTTCTTCGGGTTCTCGGCCACGTCCAGCGGGGTGGCGTTGACACCGTTGGTGCCGGCGCCTGCCTTCAGCTTGATCACGCCTTGCGACTGGAGCAGCAGCAGCGCGCGGTTCTCATTGGACGGGTCGTTGGGCACGGCTACCTTGGCGCCTTGCGGCAGGTCCTTCGGCGACTTCAGGTTCTTCGCGTAGATACCCAGCGGCGAGATATAGGTGTAGCCCACGCTCTGCATCTTGTAGCCGCGCTGCTTCACCTGGCTGTCCAGGTAGGGCTGGTGCTGGAAGCTGTTGGCGTCCAGGTCGCCGGCATCCAGTGCGGCATTGGGCTGCACGTAGTCGTTGAACTCCACGACCTTGACGTTCAGGCCATTGCGCTTGGCCACTTTCTGGACGACTTGCCAGACCTCGGCGTCCGGGCCGCTGACGGTGCCAACGCGGATAGTCTGTTCCTGGGGCGACGCGCTGCCGGCGGCGATAAAACCAAGGGCGGACACTGCGACCGCCAGACGCTTGATGAGAGACGTGCTGCGCATAGGAGTTCTGGAGATATTCTGGTTATGTGGCGAGTGAGACTGTCGCCTGGGCAGGGATCGTCTGACCGGGGCGATGGCCACAGATTAACGCAATTGCGTCCAGATGGCGCAGCGGGAATGAATCTGGCGTCTATTTCTTTTTCATATGCTTATGAATCCAAATGACGCCAGATTGCCGGCATTAAATGCTTCTGCGTCACGGCTCAGTCTGCAAAGACTTCGCGCAATGTCCGCAAGGTGTCCTCCACAATCCTGTCACTCAGGCCGCCGGCCCGCCTGACCAGCCGGGACTTGTCCACGGTCCGGAGCTGGTCCAGCAGGATCAGGCCAGTCTTGCGCTGGAAGGTCACCGGGACGCGAAACGGTGCCGGCCTGCTGCCGGTGGTCATTGGCGCCACGGTGACGGTGCGCAGGTAGTCGTGCATTTCCGGCGGCGAGAGGATGACGCAGGGGCGTGTCTTCTCGATCTCGCTGCCGACGGTCGGGTCAAGCGCAACCAGCCAGACGTCGCCGCGCGCTACCACTTCAGCTCCGCGTCGTCGGTGTTGGGGAAGTCGCCCAATACCAGGGCGTCGTCACCGGCCGCGGCGATGGCCTGGCTGGCTTCCGCCCAGCCTTGCCGCGGTGCTTGCCTAGGGCGCCGGAGCACCAGCGCGTCATTCACGATTTCCATTTCCACTTCATTCTCCAGACCTAGCTGCGCCAGGATTGCCTTGGGGATCAGGACACCTTGTGAGTTGCCCATCTTGCGGATCGTCGCTTTCATTTCTTGCCCCTCATTGCGCGTCAGCACAATGTTATTACAACGCGAGCGTCAGGGAAACAGGCAAGCCCGATGCCGCATGGAAATGTGACATTTGGGCCAGGCCACGGATACGCGAATAGTCCGAAAACCGCTGGTGTCGCAGGTACGGCGGGCTCAGCCGGCTACGCCCCGTACCCCGCGCCCTTCCATTCGATAAAACACAAGCCATGCCCGAACGGGTCTGACAGCGTTGCCTGCCGCCCCCAGTCAAAGTCCTGCGGCCAGTCCTCGATCTCGGCGCCGGCTTCCAGCGCGCGTTCGATGGCCTGTTCCAGGTTGGCGACGACAAAGTCGAGGTGGACCGGGGTCCAGTGGCGGCGGTAGTCGCGCCGGGTGTCGGCGCGGGTGGTGGGGCGGGTGCCGGCGGGCTTGGCGAGCAGGTAGATCGGAGTATTGCCGCCCAGCATTTCGGCGACGGTGCCGTCGAACAGCTTGCGGTTCAGCGTCAGGCCAAGCCCCTGCGCGTAGAAGTCGATGCCGCGCGGCAGATCGTCGACATCGATATTGATCAGCAACTCCATGACAGCCTCCTGGCGGCGTTCCGTGTGAGAGCGGCCGCATTGTGCGCCGGGTCTCCTGACACCTGCTGTCAGGAGTGATGTTTCAGCCGGCCGCAGGCAGGTGTCAGGAACGGCGCGCTAGGCGCGCAGCATCTGCCACACGACCGGGCGCAGCGCGTCGCCGAGTGCGAGGTGCGCGTCGGCATCCAGGTGCACGCCGTCGACCTCGCTGCTCTGGATCACGGTGCCGGCGTCGAACAGCGGACAGCCCAATTGCGTGCAGACCTCGGCCACGGCTTGCGGCAGGCCCGTCCACTTATGCTCGCCGCCGGCAAACTTGGGCGCCAGCGGGCCGCGCGGGGTGCGGATCGGGGGTGGGGTGACGACCAGCACCGGCGGCACCGGCATGCCAGGCTCGATCGGCGCGCTACGGATGGCCTGCACCAGAGTGGCGATGCCCTGGGCGGCGTGCCAGGCGTTGTGCGGGTGCATCGACTGGAAATCGTTGTTGCCCAGCATCAGGACCACCAGTGCCAGCGGCGAGTGGATTTCAATGCGCTGCGCCAGCCCCTGCAGGCCGTTGCGGCCGGGTTTGAAGGGATCGTCCCAGACCGTGCGGCGGCCGTTCAGGCAGTCTTCGATGATGCGCACCGGGGCGCCGCCTTCGGCGTTCAAGCCCAGCTCCAGCCGGCCGGGCCAGCGCACCGGGAACGGCAGGCGCCGGCGCGTGCCGGGCACGATGCCCCATGACAGCGAGTCGGCGTAGACAAGGATCTGCAGGGGATCGGTTTCGGCCAGCGGCGCAGCGCTCATGCGGGACTCCAGTTGGCGTGGATATTGGTCGATAAAGGGCAATGGCTCGTGTCAAGCCATGTTGCACCGCGCAGACAAAAAGGACTCCCGAACACGCGGAGACTTCATAATATCGAATCATTGCAGACAGGGAGAATGAAGTTGCGTTTCGAGCACTTGGTTGAGATCAACGATCCGGGCAATCCTCAACTGGATCTGCTGACGCCTGACCAGCTGTGGCAAGGGCTGGTGCTGCGCGCCGAGTCGCCCGAACTCTTCGTGCTGGGGCTGGACCGCGCCGAGGTAGTCGGCCGCGGCGACAACTGGATCGATCGCGTGCTGCATTTTGGCGAGGCGTCGATCCAGGATCATGTGGTATTCGAGCCGCGCCGGCAGGTGCGCTATGAAACCGCGGCTACGGCCGAGCATGCCGGCGGCACGCTGACCATGGCGATCGAGACCCCGGGCCCGGGCGCGCTGCTGCTGCGCTTTGTCTACAACACCACCATGCCGGCGGTCGACGCCAGCGGCGATGACCGCTACGCCGAGATCGTCAAATCCGCCTACCACGAGGCCGATATCGACACCGTGCGCAAGATCCGCGAGATCGCTGACACCGGACGGCTGGGGTGAGCGAGGGCTCCGCCACGCCGGAGGGTTCCGGCCAGCGGCCGGGTCTGCCGACCCGGCTGGCGCTGCGTGAGCGCTACGGCGAGCGGCTGCGCTGGCTGGTGCTGGTGACGCTGATGCTGGGCACGATCTCGTCGATCGTCTCGTCCACCATCATCAACGTAGCGATTCCGGACCTGAGCCGGCACTTCGTGCTGGGGCAGGAGCGCGCGCAATGGGTGGCGGCCAGCTTCATGATCGCGATGACGTTGTCGATGCTGCTGACGCCCTGGCTGCTGAATCGCTACGGGCTGCGCCGCACCTTCCTGGGGGCCTCGCTGCTGCTGGGCGCGGGCGGGTTCTTCGGCGGCTTTTCACCGACCTACGGCGTGATGATCGCGATGCGCGTGGCCGAAGGCATCGCCGCGGGCATCATGCAGCCGCTGCCCAATATCCTGATCCTGCGCGTCTTCGAAGAGCGTGAGCAGGGCAAGGCGATCAGCATGTTCGGCTTTGGCGTGGTGCTGGCGCCGGCGCTGGGGCCCAGCCTGGGTGGTTTCCTGGTCGAGGCCTTCGGCTGGCGCTCGATCTTCTTCGTGGTGGTGCCGCTGACGCTGATTGGCGTGCTGATGGCGCGGCGCTTCATGGCGGTGGACTCGATCATGATGGGCGAGCGCCAGCCGCTGGACTGGCGCGGGCTGGGCCTGGCCGGCATTGCCACGGTCAGCCTGCTCAACGGCGTGGTCGAGATGCGCGACAGCGTGCCCGCAGGCCTGGCGCTGTCGGGCTTCGGCGTGCTGATGCTGGCGGCGTTCGTGCTATGGCAGCTGCGCGCGGCGCATCCGCTGATGAACCTGCGGCTCTACAGCTACCGGCAGTTCGCGGCCGGGGCGGTGGTGGCCTTTATCTACGGCGCGGGGCTGTTCGGCTCGACCTACCTGCTGCCGATCTATATGCAGATGGCGCTGGAATACACGCCGTCGCGCGCGGGCCTGGTGCTGTTCCCGGCGGGCGTGGTGCTGGCGCTGACGATTGCCGTATCGGGGCGCTTCACCCACAAGATCGCGCCGCATGTCCAGGTGTCGTTCGGGCTGGCGCTGCTGTCGCTGTCGTTCCTGCTGATGGCGCTGGGCTCGCGCGCCACGCCTTATCTGGTGCTGGTGGCACTGGCGGTGCTGGGGCGGATCGGGCTGGGCTGCATCCTGCCGTCGCTGACGCTGGGGGCAATGCGGGGGGTGGACTTCACGCTGATCGCGCAGGGCTCGAGCTGCATCAACTTCCTGCGCCAGCTGGGCGGCGCCATCGGCGTGAGCCTGGCCGGCGTGGGGCTGCAATGGCGGCTGGCGGAGCACGGCGCGGTGCTGGGCCAGGCCGGCGACGCCGCCGTGCAGGCGGCGCGCATCCGGGCCTTCGATGAAACCTTCCTGGCGGTGGGTGTCGTGATCGCCAGCGCGATGTTCGCGGCGTGGCGGATCCGGCCGCGGCCGGTGCCGGCGGCCTGAAGCCGCCGGGCCTGGCTGCGCCGGCTTAGCTGGCTGCGCCGCTGCGCAGTTCTTCCACCAGCGCGATGTACTGCTCCATCGCCTGTTCGCGCGCGGTGCCGCGCAGGGCTTCCCAGGCTTCAAACTTGTAGCGGCCGACAAAGTCGGTCATGCCGGGCTTGTCGCCGTGGGCATCGCCTTCGCTGCCTTGCTTAAACAGCGCGTACAGGCGCAGCAGGGACATGTTGCTGGGGCGCTCGCTCAATTGCTTGACGTCGATCTGGGCCTGGTCGAAGCGTGCCTGCAGGTCGCTCATGGGGTTCCTCCGTAGGTGCTGTCTGGATTGCGAAAGTTCAGGCCGATGATAGCCGCCCGGCGCCGCCGCGCCGTCCGTATAAAACCGAAGAAGCCCTCGATTCCGGGCGTCACCGGATACAATCGCGCCATGTCCTGGATTCTTGCTGTTGAAACTTCTACAGAGTGGTGCTCGGTCGCGCTCGGACGTGCGGTGCCGGGTGCCGGAGTCGAGTGCCTGGTGCGCCATGAGCACACTGGCGCACGCTCGTCGGCACGCGTGCTGCCGGCTGCCGGCGAACTGCTGGCCGAAGCCGGCATCGCGCTGGCGGACTGTGCTGCGATTGCCTTTGGCGCCGGCCCGGGCTCGTTCACCGGCCTGCGCACCGCCTGCGGCGTGGCACAGGGGCTGGCCTTCGGCGCCGGGCTGCCGGTGGTTCCGGTCAATACCCTGATGACCTGCGCCGAGCGCGCGCGGGCCGCCACCCCGGCGCTGCCGGACGATACCGCGGTGCTGGTGGCGCTGGACGCGCGCATGGATGAAGCCTATTCCGCTGCTTTCCGCTGGCATGCCAGCGCGCGGGAATGGGCGGAAGTTACGCCGATGCAGGTCAGCGCGCCGGAAACCGTGCCGCTGCCCGACGGCGAATTCTGGCTGGCCGGCAACGCAGCCACCGTCTTCGGCGAGCGGCTGGCGGGCCTGGCGCGCGCCGCGCGCGTGCTGCCGGAGGCGATGCCCCATGCGCAGCCGATGGTCGCGATTGCACTGCGCGCACTGGCGCGCGGCGAGGCCATCGACGCTGACCAGGCCATGCCGATCTACCTGCGCGACAAGGTCGCCCAGACCATCGCCGAACGCGAAGCCGTCGCTGCCGCCCGTGCCGCGGCCCAGGCCGGGAGCGCATCGTGAGTGCAGCCTATCCGCTCGATCACCGCAACGACTGGCCGGCCGTGCCCGCCATGCCGGCGCTGCCGGTCGGCTGGGCGCTGGGCCGCATGAGCGCGCTCGACCTGGAGGCCGTGGCAGGTATCGAGGCGCGTGCCTACAGCCATCCGTGGACCCGCGGCAATTTCGAGAACTCGGTCAAGTCCGGGCATCTCGGCCTGACGCTGCGCGACCCGGTGGGCTCGCTGGTGGCCTACGCCGTGCTGATGCCGGTGGTCGATGAAATGCACCTGCTCAATATCACCGTCGAGCCGCAGCGCCAGCGCCAGGGGCTGGGGCGGCTGATGCTGGCGGTGGTGCTGGCCACCGCGCACGCGCACCGCATCCATACCATGCTGCTGGAAGTGCGGCCGTCCAATACCGGGGCGATCGCGCTGTACCAGGCGGCGGGGTTTGCCGAGATCGGGCGCCGCAAGGGCTATTACCCGGCCCTGGGCAGCAAGCGCGAGGACGCGCTGGTGCTGCGCCGCAACTGGCCGGCGGAGGCCGCCGCCAATGAAGGCACGGAGGGCAGGGCATGAGCCGCCGCGCACAGTTCCTGGAAGTCCTGGGCATCCCGACCGAATGGGTGCCGCGCGAGCGCGCGGATGCGCAGGCAGACGCCGCGCCGGAGGCGGCCGTGGCGCAGGCAGCGATGGCTGTTGCCGAGGCGCCTGTGGCCGAGTTTGCCGCAGTGGTTGCGGAACCCGCCATGCCGGTGCCGGCGCCGGTGGCGCCGCCTGTCTCCCGGACACCGGTTGCGCCTGCCCTGGTCCCCGCCGGTCCGGAACCCGGCTCGGCGCAAGCGGGGCGCGAAGCTGCCATCGCCAGCATGGAATGGCCGGCGCTGGACGCCGCCGTGGCAAGCTGCACCGCCTGCGGCCTGTGCCAGAACCGCACCAATACCGTATTCGGGGTGGGCGACCGCCAGGCCGAATGGATGCTGGTGGGCGAAGCCCCCGGCGAGAACGAAGACCTGCAGGGCGAGCCCTTCGTCGGCCAGGCCGGCAAGCTGCTCGACAATATGCTCGGCTCGCTCGGGCTGGCGCGCGGGCGCAATGTGTTTATCGCCAACGTGCTCAAGTGCCGCCCGCCCGGCAACCGCAACCCGGAGCCCGAAGAGGTGGCGCAGTGCGAGCCGTTCCTGCGCCGCCAGATCGCGCTGGTGAAGCCCAGGGTGATCGTCGTGCTGGGCCGCTTTGCGGCGCAGTCGCTGCTGCGCACCACCACGCCGATCGGCAAGCTGCGCGGCACCGTACATAGCTATGAAGGCATCCCCGTGGTGGTGACCTACCATCCGGCTTACCTGCTGCGCACCCTGACCGACAAGGCGCGCGCCTGGGAAGACCTGTGCCTGGCCAGGGAGGTTCATGACCGTGCGGGAGCTGGGGCCTGATCTCTCCCTGACCCGCGGCGGCGACGGCAACAGGCCGTCGGGCCCGCCGCTGTGGCGCCGCGCCGCGTCGGCGCGCACGCGCGACCTGGCCTGGACCACGCTCTCGCCGCCGTTGCTGGCGGCGGTGCCGGGCGCGGCCCCGGCACGCTGGCCTGCCGGCACACTGGCCGCCTGGCAGCACTGGCTGGAAGCCGCGGACCCCGCCACGCTGCCCGCCACCATCGACGAACTGGCCGACGGCCACGCCGCCCCCTCCGCCGACGACCCCGACCAGGACCCCGCCAGCCGCAGCCTGCGGCTGGGCCGCCATGCCGAGCGGCTGCTGCATTTCGCGCTGCGCCATATGCAGGGGCTGTCGCTGCTGGCTGCCAACGTGCCGGTGCGGCGCGCAGGGCGACAGGGTATCCGCACGCTGGGCGAGCTGGACTTTATCTGGCGCGAGCAGGCGTCGGGCGCGGTGGTCCACTGGGAGATGGCGGCCAAGTTCTACCTGATGGCGCCTGGCGTCAGCCAGGTGCCGCGGGCGCAGGATTTCGTCGGCCCGAACCTGGTCGACCGCCTTGGCGACAAGCTGGGCCACATCGTGCACCGCCAGCTCCCGCTGGGCTGCACCGCGGAGGCACAGGCCCTGCTGGGACATACGGTGGACCGCAGCGAGGTCTACCTGCTGGGGTGGCTGTTCTATCGCGATGGCCGGGTGCCGCCGGGGCTGGATGCGCTGGGCATCGCGCCAGACCATCTGCACGGCTGGTGGTCCACGCTCGACGGCTGGGCCGCCCGCGCAGCCGCGCGGCCTGGCTTGCGCTGGTGCCGCCTGCCGCGTACCGGGTGGTTATCGGGCGCGCTGGTGCCCGAAGCCGGCACGGAAGATGTCGGCGCACTGCATGCGATGCTGGCGCAGCGCTTTGCCGACCCGCGCCATGATCACGGCTGGCGGCGCGAATCGCCGGTGATGTTGTGTGAACTGGAGCCGGCCGGGCCAGAGGCGCCGGGCTGGTGGCGCGAATTCTCGCGCGGGTTCGTGGTGCCGCCGGGGTGGGAAGAGCGTGCGCTGGCACGGGCGGCGGAGCCGTCCAGGCCAGGGCAGCAGGCCGCGCCGGGCGACACGGCCTGAGCCACTCGCGCCGGCTGCAGGCAGATGGACGCGGGAGAGACCCTAGTGGTGCTTGTCCTCGCCGATCATCGCCAGCGAGTTGAAGGTGCGAACGTTGTACTTGTGCAGCTTGAGCACCAGCGCCATGGTCACGCAGATAAACAGGCCCAGCGCGATGATGACCACGCCGATCGGCACGTTCAGCTTGATCAGCAGCGCATACAGGCACAGCATCAGCAGCACCGAGACGTTCTCATTGAAGTTCTGCACCGCGATGGAGTGGCCGGCCGACAGCAGCACGTGCCCGCGGTGCTGCAGCAGCGCGTTCATCGGCACCACGAAGTAGCCCGACATGGCGCCCACCACCATCAGGAACACATAGGCGATGGCCATGTACAGCGGCATATGCATGCCCAGCACGTCCAGCGTGACATGGGGCATCGCATCCTTGGTGTAGAACGCCATGATCATCACGGTGGCGCCCATGGCCACGCCAAAGGGCAGCACCGACAGCGACTTGCGCAGCGGGATGCGCGCCGCGGCCAGGATCGCGCCCACGGCCACGCCCACGGCCACCACGGCCTGCAGCAGCGCGCCCTGGGACAGGTTCAGTCCCAGCGACTTCTCGGCCCACTTCAGCACGATGAACTGCAGCGTGGCGCCCACGCCCCAGAACAGCGTGGTCACCGCCAGCGAGATCTGGCCCAGCTTGTCGCGCCACAGCGCCACGAAGCAGTCGCCGAACTCTGCGATCAGCCTGATCGGGTTCTTTTCCTGCGCCGGATAGCGGGCGCCGGTATCGGGGATAAACAGGTTGAAGATCGAGGCGACCACGTAGAACAGCATGATCACCACCATCGCGGCTTCGGCCGGGGTGTCGATGCCGGTGTTGATGAGGGGGACGTCAAAGCGCAGCAGGAGGCTGGAGATATGCACCGAGATCAGCGCGCCACCCACCACGGTGCCCAGGATGATCGAACCCACCGTCAGCCCCTCGATCCAGCCATTGGCCATCACCAGTTTCTCTGGCGGCAGCAGTTCGGTCAGGATGCCGTACTTGGCCGGCGAGTACGCGGCCGCGCCGAATCCCACCACGCCATACGCCAGCAACGGGTGCAGCCCGAACATCATGATGGCGCAGCCGACCACCTTGATGGCGTTGGTGATGAGCATCACCCGCCCCTTGGGCATGGAGTCGGCAAAGGCGCCGACGAAGGCGGCGAGGACGACGTAGGAAAGGACGAAGAACAGCTTGAGCAGCGGGGTCATCCACTGCGGGGAATGCAATTCGGTGAGAAGGGCGATCGCGGCGATCAGTAAGGCGTTGTCGGCCAGCGAAGAAAAAAACTGCGCGGCCATGATGGTGTAAAAACCCTTCTTCATGCTGTCGACTTTTTCTCCATCGCGAACTCCGCTCAGGCTGGGCAGGCTAGCGCCCACCGGGGAGGCCATGGTTTGCAGGGAACCTTGTGCCGCGGCCGTGTCGAATTGTGTCTGAGGTGCTGCGCTGCGGCGTCTTGAGGCTTGCCTGACAGTCATTGACATAATGCTTCGCTTTTAGAACATGGCCGGAGCGTCCGGCTTTATATCACGAAAACATGACATTCCCGAACCCCGGCAAGGGCTCTTTTTGACAGCGGATTGCCGTGCCGATTCCCCAATGACCCCCGGCAACGGCATCCGAATGTGTTCAAATAACGACTGCGATCGCGACCAGCCGACCGGGTCTTCCCTGATCTGGTGCGTGGTCGAACCGATATGGTGACTGGGATACAAGGGCGTGCCAATTCCGCACATTCCCGCATGCCAGTCGCCGCAACATGCTGCTGTACACCGACAGGTGACGTTTGCGCCATCGATACTGAGACAGAGCCGTCCTTCCAGCGCCCGCGCCGGCCGCCCATCCCGCCGGCGCCGCCTGCTTGCTCGTCCGCTTCCTGAGATGTGACTCCCATGCCAAGACCCATCCACGCTGTCATCCATCAACCCGCCCTGGCCAACAATCTCGACATCATCCGCCGCAAGGCGCCGGATTCGCGCATCTGGGCGGTGGTCAAGGCCAATGCCTACGGCCACGGCATCCGCCGCGTCTTTGCTGCGCTGCGGGGTGCCGACGGCTTCGGCCTGCTGGACCTGAACGAGGCCGTGCTGCTGCGTGACCTTGGCTGGCAGGGCCCGATCCTGCTGCTGGAGGGCTTCTTCCAGCCGCAGGATGTTGCCGTCATCGAACAATACCGCCTGACCACCGCGATCCATTGCGACGAGCAGCTGCGCATGTTGGAAAGCGCACGCGCCAAGGGGCCGCTGGCCATCCAGCTCAAGCTCAACACCGGCATGAACCGGCTCGGCTTCCATCCGGCGGATTACCGTACCGCCTGGGAGCGCGCCCGTGCCATGCCCTGTGTAGGCAGTATCGTCCATATGACGCATTTTTCCGATGCGGATAGTGCCCGAGGCGTCGCCCACCAAATCGAGGCGTTCGATGCCGCCACGGCGAACCTGCCGGGCGAGGCCAGCCTGTCGAACTCGGCCGCGGTGCTGTGGCACCCGCAGGCGCACCGCGCCTGGGTGCGCCCCGGCATCATCCTGTACGGCGCCTCGCCGACCGGGCGCGATGCCGATATTGCCGGCACCGGCCTGCAGCCCGCCATGTCGCTGCACAGCGAACTGATCTCGGTGCAGGACCTGCAGCCGGGCGATACCGTCGGCTACGGCTCCTTGTTCACCGCCGAGCGGCCGATGCGCATCGGCGTGGTGGCGTGCGGCTATGCCGACGGCTACCCGCGCCACGCGTCGGGCTGGGGCGAGCAACGTGCGCCGGTGCTGGTCGATGGCGTGCGCACCGAACTGGTCGGGCGCGTGTCGATGGACATGCTGTGCGTGGACCTGACCCCGTGCCCGAAGGCCAAGGTCGGCAGCCCGGTCACGCTGTGGGGCCAGGGCCTGCCGATCGACGAGGTGGCGCAGGCCAGCGGCACGGTCGGCTACGAGCTGATGTGCGCGCTCGCGCCGCGCGTGCCGACCTCGGTGGCGACGATCACGGCTTCGGACAGCGCCGCGCCTGCCGTGGCCTGATCCGGGGCGTTGGTGCGGGCGCAGGCCCGCGCACTTACCATCTGCCGGCCGGGCCACTTGTGGGCCCGGCTCGTTTTTTCCTGCAAGGACATCCGTTGGCCAAGACCAAGACTGTCTATACGTGTACTGAATGCGGCGGCACCACGCCGCGCTGGGCCGGCCAGTGCCCGCATTGCCAGCAGTGGAACACGCTGGTTGAGACGGTGGCCGAGTCCGCCGCGAACAAGCGCTTCCAGCCGCTGGCCGCCTCGGCCACGGTGCGCAAGCTGTCGGAGATCGATGCCGCTGACGTGCCGCGCTTCTCCAGCGGCATCGATGAATTCGACCGCGTGCTGGGCGGCGGCCTGGTGTCGGGCGGGGTGGTGCTGATCGGCGGCGATCCCGGCATCGGCAAGTCCACGCTGCTGCTGCAGGCCCTGGCCAACCTTGCGGGCCAGCGCCGCGTGCTCTATGTCAGCGGCGAAGAATCCGGTGCGCAGATCGCGCTGCGCGCGCAGCGGCTGGGCGTGGAAAGCCCGTCGCTGGGGTTGCTTGCCGAAATCCAGCTGGAGAAGATCCAGGCCACGCTGGAAGTGGAAAAGCCCGAAGTCGCGGTAATCGACTCGATCCAGACGCTGTACTCCGAGGCGCTGACCTCCGCACCGGGCTCGGTCGCGCAGGTACGCGAATGCGCGGCGCAGCTGACGCGCATTGCCAAGAGCAGCGGCATCACCATCATCCTGGTCGGCCATGTGACCAAGGAAGGCAGCCTGGCGGGTCCGCGCGTGCTGGAGCATATCGTCGATACGGTGCTGTATTTCGAGGGCGATACCCACTCGTCGCACCGGCTGATCCGCGCCTTCAAGAACCGCTTCGGCGCGGTCAATGAGCTGGGCGTGTTTGCCATGACCGAGCGCGGCCTGCGCGGCATCAGCAATCCGTCGGCGCTGTTCCTGTCGCAGCACGAAGAGACCGTGCCGGGCTCGTGCGTGCTGGTGACGCAGGAGGGCACGCGTCCGCTGCTGGTTGAGATCCAGGCGCTGGTCGATACCGCCCATGTACCCAACCCGCGCCGGCTGGCGGTGGGCCTTGAGCAGAACCGGCTGGCGCTGCTGCTGGCGGTGCTGCACCGGCACGCGGGCATTGCCTGCTTTGACCAGGACGTGTTCCTGAACGCGGTGGGCGGGGTCAAGATCACCGAGCCCGCCGCCGACCTCGCGGTGCTGCTGTCGATCCATTCATCGATGCGCAACAAGCCGCTGCCGCGCGGCCTGGTGGTGTTCGGCGAAGTCGGCCTGGCCGGCGAGATCCGCCCCAGCCCGCGCGGGCAGGAGCGCCTGAAGGAAGCCGCCAAGCTGGGCTTTACGATCGCCGTGATTCCCAAGGCGAACGCGCCCAAACAGAAGATCGACGGGCTCGAAGTGATCGCGGTGGAACGCATCGAGCAGGCCATCGACCGCGTGCGCCATCTGGACTGAGTATGGACGACGGCATCGCCTTCGAGACCGAACGCCTGCGGCTGCGCCAGTGGCGCGAGGCGGACTATGCGCCGTTTGCCGCGCTCAATGCCGATGCGCAGGTGATGCGCTATTTCCCTGCGCCGCTGACGCGTGTTGAAAGCGATGCGATGGCCGACCACTGCCGCAGCCTGATCGCAGCGAAGGGATGGGGCGTCTGGGTAGCGGAGCGCAAGGCGGACGGTGTTTTCCTGGGGTTTGTCGGACTGCACGAGCCCACCGCGGCGCTGCCGTTCGCGCCTTGCGTGGAGATCGCCTGGCGCTTGGCGCGGCACGCTTGGGGCAGCGGCTACGCGACCGAGGCGGCACGCGGCGCGCTTGCCTGGGGCTTTGAGCGGCTGGGGCTGGATGAAATCGTGTCCTTCACGACACTCGCCAATTCACGCTCGCGGGCGGTCATGGAAAGGCTCGGCATGCGCGAGGATGCCGTGGGCTTTGAGCATCCCGCATTGCCGCCAGGGCATCCGTTGCGGCCCCATTGCCTGTACCGTTTGCCGCGCACGGCGTGGCAGGCAGCCGGCGGGTAGCACCCCTGCGTCAATCCGCCACAGGGCAGGGGGCTTGCGCTGCGTGTGACGCCAACTGCAGGCGCTGCAAAATAGGTAATAATGCGCAGCAATGCCGCGCCATCCACTGACGGCACCGATTATCGGAACACCTGATCGCCAACCATGCAAGCCAACTCCCGCGCCTACTTCCTGCTGATCGCCCTCGTTTCCTTCGGCCTGGTCGGCGTTGCGCTCTACCTGCAGTTTGAAAAGGGCTACCAGCCCTGTCCGCTCTGCGTGATGCAGCGCTTCGCCTTTATCGGCATCGGCATCTTCTCGCTGCTGGCCGCGGTGGCGCAGAACACGCGCTCGCTGTGGCAGGGCCTGGGCATGCTCTCCGGCATCGCCGGCATTGCGGTGGCGGTCTACCACGTGTCGCTGCTGCTCAATCCCAAGGCCAGTTGCGGCATCGACCCGCTGGAAAACTGGGTCAACGCGCTGCCGACTGCCAAGGCGCTGCCTCAGGTGTTCTACGCCGATGGCCTGTGCACCGCGCCGCTGCCGCCGGTGCTGGGGCTGTCGGTGCCGGCATGGTCGCTGATCTGGCTGTTTATCCTGACGCTGACACTGGCGGTGGGGTTGATCCGGCGCGAGAAGAATTTCCGCTGAGTCGGGAGCAAGCCATCGACATAAGAAACGGCGCCATTGGCGCCGTTTCTTGTTTGCGGTGGTGCGAGGGAGGGGACTCGAACCAGATTACGCAATCTGCTCGATCTGCTCCTGCAACTCCAGCCACTTCTCCTCAAGCGTCTCCAGCTCGCCATTGACCTCGCCCTGGCGCTTGAGCATCTCCATCAGCTTCGTCTTGTTGGCTTCGGCATAGCTGCTTTCATCGGCCATGAACTGGTCGATCTCCTCCTTGGCGGTTTGCAGCACCGCCATGCGCTTTTCCACCTTTTCCAGTTCCTTCGTCAACGGCTTGCGCAGTGCTGACAGCCGCTGGCGCTCGTCGGCCTCCGCGCGGCGCTGGTCCTTGCGGTTGACCGCCGCCGCGGCATCGCCGGCGTTCTCTGCCAGGTGCGCGGCGGTGGCGGCATTGCGCTTGGCCGCGGCCTGTTGCAGCAACCAGTCGCGGTAGTCGTCCAGGTCGCCGTCGAACGGCTTGATGGTGCCGTCGGCCACCAGCATGAACTGGTCGGCGGTGGCGCGCAGCAGGTGGCGGTCGTGCGAGACCAGGATCAGCGTGCCTTCGAACTGCGCCAGCGCCATGGTCAGCGCCTCGCGGGTATCGAGGTCCAGGTGGTTGGTCGGTTCGTCCAGCAGCAGCAGGTTGGGCTTCTGCCAGACGATCAGCGCCAGGGCCAGCCGCGCCTTCTCGCCGCCCGAGAAGGGCTCGATCGGCGCGGTGGCCATGTCGCCGCGGAAGTTGAAGCTGCCGAGGAAGTCGCGCAGCTCCTGCTCGCGGGTGTCGGGCGCCAGGCGTGCCAGGTGCTGCAGCGGCGAGTCGTGGTCGCGCAGTGTCTCCAGCTGGTGCTGGGCGAAGTAGCCGATCTGCAGGCCCTTGCCCAGGCGCAGCTTGCCCGTGAGCGGGTCCTGCGTGCCGGCCAGGGTCTTGACCAGCGTGGACTTGCCCTGGCCGTTGGCGCCCAAGAGGCCGATGCGCTGGCCGTTCTGGATCGACAGCGCCAGCTTGTGCAGGATGGTGACGGGCGGCTCGGCCTCGGCATATCCGCAGTCGACGCCGTCGAGCACCATCATCGGGTTGGGCGCGGCGTCGGGTTCGCGGAACTCGAAGGCGAAGCCGGCGGCCACGTGCACCGGCGCCAGCCGCTCCATCTTTTCCAGCGCCTTGACGCGGCTCTGTGCCTGGCGCGCCTTGGTCGCCTTGGCCTTGAAGCGCGTGATGAACGATTCCAGGTGCGCGATTTCCTTCTGCTGGCGCACGTAGGCGGACTGCTGCTGCGCCATCTGCTGCAGGCGCAGGGTCTCGAACAGCGTGTAGTTGCCGCCATAGCGGCGCAGTTGCTGGTTCTCGATATGCACGGTGACGTTGCAGATCGCGTCGAGGAATTCGCGGTCGTGCGAAATCATCACCAGCGTGCCGGGGTAGCGCGCCAGCCAGTCCTCCAGCCAGACGATGGCGTCCAGGTCCAGGTGGTTGGTCGGTTCGTCGAGCAGCAGCAGGTCGGACGGGCACATCAGCGCCTGCGCCAGGTTCAGGCGCATGCGCCATCCGCCGGAGAACGAGGCCACCGGCTGCGACACCTGCGCCAGCGTGAAGCCCAGGCCCAGCAGCAGGGCCTCGGCGCGCGCCGGGGCGGTGTAGCCGTCGGCGTCGGCAAAGGCGGCGTGGGCTTCGCCCTCGGCGCTGCCGTCGCCGCTGGCCTGTGCGGCGGCGATGGCGGCTTCGATCTCGCGCAAACGGGTGTCGCCATCGATCACGTAATCCACGGCGGTGCGGCTGACCGCAGGCGTTTCCTGCGCCACGTGCGCGACGCGCCACTGCGCCGGCACGATGACATCGCCCCCGTCCGGATGCAGTTCACCGCGCAGCAGCGCGAACAGCGTCGACTTGCCGCTGCCGTTGGCGCCGACAAGGCCCACGCGCTCGCCCGGGTTGAGCGTCACGCTGGTGTGGTCGAACAGCACCTTGGTGCCGCGCTGGAGGACTAGCTGGTCGATTCGGATCACGAGAGGGGGAAATGCCTGAGTGAAAAACAGAAAAAGCGCGGAGAAAGCGGGCAACCGCCGGGTCTGGTGCGCTGGCCGGCATTGTAGCGTTTCCGGTGCGCCGCACGCCGTGGCGGTGCAAAACAGCTCGGCAACGTGCACCGCCAATGTGCCTTCGTGCCTCGGCGATTCAGGGATTACCCTTGGTCTCGCAAAACTCTATTTTCTTGTTCGTGCGTTACGTGTAAATTCATTTTCACGAAAACGGCGCCCATCCGGTGACGTCCAGACCAACCGCTTCCACCATGCCAAAAGGCCATTCGATCTCAGACCGCATTGCGCGCAGCTTGCCGGCGCTGACGCCGGCGCACCGCCGCATGGCGGAATACGTGCTGGCCAATCTGTTCCGCGCGGCAACCATGCGCATCGACGAATTTGCCGCGGCGGTGGAGGTGTCGGTGGCCACGGCCAACCGCTTTGCGCGGGCGCTGGGGTTCGACGGTTATCCGCAGTTCCGGGCCGAGCTGGTGCGCGGCTTCGAAGCCACGCTGGCTCCGGTGGAGCGGCTGCGCAGCGAGCTGGAGCGGCCCGCGACCGCGGCCGAAGTCTTCGCCGCCTCGCTGGAAGATGCCGCGGCCAACGCGGAAGCCACGCGCCGCGGCATCGACCCGGAGGCCTGCGAGCGCGCGGTCTCGGCGATCCTGGCGGCGCAGCGTGTCTACGTGGCCGGTTTCGGCGCCAGCGGTTTCCTGGCGGGCCTGCTGCAGCACGGGCTGGAAATGCACTGCCGCATGGTGACCTCGGTGGCAGGCGCCGGCGGCGCCTCGCATGCGGCGCGGCAGTTGTTCAAGCAGCAGCCAAGCGACCTGCTGATCGTGATTGCCTTCCCGCGCTACGTCACGGACACCATCGAACTGGCCGAGCGGGCCAAGTCGCACGGCGGCCAGGTGCTGGCGCTGACCGACGGGCCGACCTCGCCGCTGGCGCCGCTGGCCGATATCGCGCTCTACGCGCAGGCCGGCAACCGGCTCTCGGCCAACTCCGATGCCACCGTGCTGGCGCTGATCGAGGCGCTGTGCGGCGCGGTGGCGCACCGGGCCGAGCGCCCGGTCAAGGCCGCTGCTGAAATGACTGAATTCCTGCTGCCGTGGCTGTACGGCGCGCCGGCCGCGGAGTCCGCCGGCCGTGCCGCGCCCGGCACCCCGCAGTCCACCGAACTCACGGCTGGCGCCAAGCGCGGCCGATCCTCCAACACCCGCAAGTCCTGAGCATCCACATGCAACCAGCAGTCATTGCCATCCACGGCGGCGCCGGCACCATCACCCGCGCGGCGATGGACGCCGCCCGCGAACGCGAATACATCGAAGCGCTGCAACACGTGCTGCAAGCCGGCCAGCGCGTCCTGGCCGAGGGCGGCAGCGCGCTCGATGCGGTCACCGAGGCGGTGCGCCTGCTGGAAGAATGCCCGCTGTTCAACGCCGGCAAGGGCGCCGTGCTGACCCATGCCGGCACCTATGAGCTTGATGCCGCGGTGATGGACGGTGCCACGCTGGAAGCCGGCGCCGTGGCCTGCGTCACGCGCCTGCGCAACCCGGTGCTGGCCGCGCGCGCCGTGCTGGACCACAGCGAGCACGTGCTCTTTGCCGGCGCCGGCGCCGAGGCATTTGCCGAAGCGCAGGGCCTGGAACTGGTGGCGCCGGACTATTACTTCACGCAGGCTCGCCACGATCAGTGGCAGCGCGCTCGCGGCACCGCAGGCATGGCGCTGCTGGACCACGACGCCGCCGCGCTGGCCGCGCAGGGCAAGGCCAGCGCGGCCGATCCGATCGATCCCGACAGCAAGTTCGGCACCGTCGGCGCGGTCGCATGCGACAGCCGCGGCAACCTGGCTGCTGCCACCTCCACCGGCGGCGTCACCAACAAGCGCGTGGGCCGCGTTGGCGATACGCCGGTGATCGGCGCGGGCTGCTATGCCGATGACGTCGCGGCCGTGTCGGCGACCGGCACCGGCGAAATGTTCATCCGCACCGTGGCCGCGTACGACGTGTCCGCGCAGATGCGCTACGCCGGCCTCTCGCTCGAGGATTCGGCCCGGCGCGTGGTGATGGAAAAACTGCGCGCCATCAACGGCCGCGGCGGCCTGATCGCGGTGGACCGCGCCGGCAACGTCACGCTGCCGTTCAACACCGAAGGCATGTATCGCGGTTTCGCCCGGGTGGGCGAGGCGGTGAACGTGTCGATCTACGGCTGACCTGCACCGCACCTGCAAGTCCGAGCATCAAGCAGCAATACAAGGAGTTCCAGTGGCCACTACCCCTGCGCAATCGCACGCTTCCGCATCCGGCACCGCTCTGCCGCCCGAGCGCGTCGTCTCGGTGAACGGGCTGACCGTGCGCTTTGCTACGTCCGAGCGCACCGTCGAGGCCGTGCGCAACCTGTCCTTCCATGTCGACCGCGGCGAGACGCTGGCGGTGGTGGGCGAGTCGGGCTCGGGCAAGTCGGTCACGTCGCTGGCGCTGATGCGCCTGGTCGAACATGGCGGCGGCAAGATCGTCTCTGGCAGCATGGCGCTGCGCCGGCGTGGCGGCGAGGTGCTCGACCTGGCGCGCGCGGATAACGCCACGCTGCGCAGCGTACGCGGTGCCGACGTGGCGATGATCTTCCAGGAGCCGATGACCTCGCTCAACCCGGTGTTCCCGGTGGGCGAGCAGATCGCCGAATCGATCCGGCTGCACCAGGGCAAGAGCCGCGCCGCGGCGCGCGCTGAAGCGCTGCGCATGCTGGAGCTGGTGCGCATCCCCGAGGCGCGCCGCGTGCTGGAGCGCTATCCGCACCAGCTCTCCGGCGGCATGCGCCAGCGCGTGATGATCGCCATGGCGCTGTCGTGCAAGCCGGCGCTGCTGATTGCCGACGAGCCCACCACGGCGCTGGACGTGACCATCCAGGCCGAGATCCTGCAGCTGATCCGCGGCCTGCAGGCCGAGATGCACATGGGCGTGGTCTTCATCACCCACGACATGGGTGTGGTGGCCGAGGTCGCCGACCGCGTGCTGGTGATGTACCGCGGCGAGAAGGTGGAAGAGGGCACTTCGGACGATGTGTTCCGTGCCCCCGCCCATCCGTACACGCGCGCGCTGCTGTCGGCGGTGCCGCGCCTTGGCGCCATGAGCGGCACCGACCTGCCGGCCAAGTTCCCGCTGCTGCAGCTGGACAGCGCCAACGCTGAGCCGGTCGCGCCGCAGGACACCGTTACCCCGGGCGTTGCTCCCATCCTGCGCGTGCAGGACCTGGTGACGCGCTTCGACGTGCCCGGCGGCCTGTTCGGCCGCGTTACGCGGCGCGTGCATGCGGTCGAGCAAGTCAGCTTCGACCTCTATCCCGGCGAGACGCTGGCGCTGGTGGGCGAGTCCGGCTGCGGCAAGTCCACCACGGGCCGCTCGCTGCTGCGCCTGGTGGAAAGCCAGAGCGGCACCATCGAGTTCGCCGGGCAGAACATCAGCAAGATGGAAGGGCCGGCGCTGCAGACCCTGCGCCGCAATATCCAGTTCATCTTCCAGGATCCGTTCGCCTCGCTCGATCCGCGCGTGCCGGTCGGCTATTCGATCATGGAGCCGCTGCTGGTGCACAAGGTGGCCAGCGGCAAGGAGGCCGAGCAGCGCGTGGCCTGGCTGCTCGACAAGGTGGGGCTGGACCCCTCGCACGCGGCGCGCTACCCGCACGAATTCTCCGGCGGCCAGCGCCAGCGCATCTGCATTGCGCGCGCGCTCGCGCTGAACCCCAAGGTGGTGGTGGCCGATGAATCGGTGTCCGCGCTGGACGTGTCGATCCAGGCGCAGATCGTCAACCTGATGCTGGACCTGCAGCGCGAGCTTGGCATCGCCTTCCTGTTTATCTCGCACGACATGGCGGTGGTGGAGCGCGTGAGCCATCGCGTGGCGGTGATGTACCTGGGCCAGATCGTCGAGATCGGGCCGCGCCGCGCGATCTTCGAAAACCCCCAGCACCCCTACACGAAGAAGCTGATGTCGGCGGTGCCGATTGCCGACCCGGCGCGGCGCCACCTGCGGCGCGAGCCGCTCAACGACGAGATCCCCAGCCCGATCCGCGTGGTCGGCGACGAACCGGTGGTGCAGCCGCTGGTCCAGGTCGCCGGCAGCGGGTCGCTCGGCCATTATGTCGCCCGGCATGCCGTCGGCGGCGCTTATTGAAGTCCTGGAAGTCAAGAAGTTACCAAGGAGATTCGACGATGTCTGCACGTATGGTTTCGCCCCGATGGATGGCCGGCGCCTTTGCCGCCGGCGCGCTGGGCATGCTGGCTTCGGCCCCTGTTTTCGCCGCCAAGGATGCCGTGATGGCGGTGAGTTCGACCTTCACCTCGCTGGATCCGTACGATTCGAACGACACGCTGTCGCAGGCGGTCGGGAAGAGCTTCTACCAGGGCCTGTTCGGCCTGGACAAGGACATGAAGCTGGTCAATGTGCTGGCAGACAGCTACGAGGTGAGCAAGGACGGCCTGACGTATACGATCAAGCTGAAGAAGGGCGTCAAGTTCCACGACGGCACCACCTTCGATGCCGCCGCCGTCAAGGCCAACCTGGACCGCGTCACCAACCCGGCCAACAAGCTCAAGCGCTACACGCTGTTCAACCGTGTCGCCAAGACCGACGTGGTCGATGCCAATACCGTCAAGGTCACGCTGAAGGAGCCGTTCTCGCCGTTCATCAACGTGCTGGCGCACCCGTCGGCGGTGATGATCTCGCCAGCCGCGCTGCAGAAGTACGGCAAGGACATTGCCTTCCACCCGGTGGGGACCGGCCCGTTCGAGTTCGTTGAATGGAAGCAGCCCGACCACCTGAAGGGCAAGAAGTTCGCCGGCTTCTGGAAGACCGGCTACCCGAAGATCGACACCATCACCTGGAAGCCGGTGGTGGACAACAACACGCGCGCCGCGATCATGCAGACCGGCGAGGCCGACTTCGCCTTCAGCATCCCGTTCGAGCAGGCCGCGGTGCTGAAGAACAGCCCCAAGGTGGATCTGATCGCGTCGCCGTCGATCATCCAGCGCTACCTGTCCATGAACACCATGGTCAAGCCGTTCAACGACCCCAAGGTGCGCCAGGCGATCAACTACGCCATCAACAAGGACGCGCTGGCCAAGGTCGCCTTTGCGGGCTACGCGGTGCCGGCCGAAGGCGTGGTGCCGCCGGGCGTGGACTACGCCGAGAAGCTGGGCCCGTGGCCGTATGACCCGGCCAAGGCGCGCGCGCTGCTGAAGGAAGCCGGCTACCCGAACGGCTTCGAGACCACTCTGTGGTCGGCCTACAACCACACCACCGCGCAGAAGGTGATCCAGTTCGTGCAGCAGCAGCTGCAGCAGGTCGGCATCAAGGCCTCGGTGCAGGCGCTCGAGGCCGGCCAGCGCGTGGAGAAGGTCGAGAGCGTGCCGAAGCCGGAAGATGCCGGCGTGCGCATCTACTACATCGGCTGGTCGTCGTCGACCGGTGAATCGGACTGGGCGCTGCGTCCGCTGCTGGCTTCCGAGTCGATGCCGCCCAAGCTGCTGAATACCGCGTACTACAAGAACGACCAGGTCGACGCCGATATCGCCGGCGCGCTGCGCACCACCGATCGTGGCGAAAAGGCGCGCCTGTACAAGGACGCCCAGGAACGCATCTGGAAGGATGCGCCGTGGGCCTTCCTGGTGACCGAGAAGGTGCTGTTCGCGCGGAGCAAGCGGCTGACCGGTGCCTATGTGATGCCGGACGGGTCGTTCAATTTCGACGAGATCGACATCAAGCAGTAATGGGTAGATGGTCGGGCGCCGGCAGTACCAAGGTGCCCGATCCACGCTATCCCATCCCAGAGCAGTAAGCAGTAAAGCAGTAAGCCGACAGACGGCCGCCTGCCCGCGACGCGGGGTTCGCAGGCGGGCGGCCCGCGGCCTTTCCTCTTGGTGTGTCATGCTGAATTACTTCCTAAAACGTGTGCTGGGCGTGATCCCCACGCTGCTGATCGTGGCAGTGCTGGTGTTCCTGTTCGTCCACCTGCTGCCGGGTGATCCGGCGCGGCTGGCGGCGGGCCCGGAGGCCGACTCGGCCACGGTCGAACTGGTGCGCAAGGACCTCGGGCTGGACCGGCCCATGCACGAGCAGTTCGTCAATTTCTTCTCCAACGCGGTCCGCGGCGAGTTCGGCCATTCGCTGCGTACCAAGCGCCCGGTAAGCGAGGAGATCGGCGACCGCTTCATGCCCACGCTGCTGCTGACGGTGACGTCGATGGCCTGGGCGGTGGTGTTCGGCATGGTGATCGGGATCGGCTCGGCCGTGTGGCGCAACCGCTGGCCGGACCGCTTCGGCATGACGCTGGCGGTGTCGGGGATTTCGTTTCCCGCCTTCGCGCTGGGCATGCTGCTGATGGAGGTGTTCTCGGTGCAACTGGGCTGGCTGCCATCGATCGGCGCCGACAGCTGGAAGCACTACGTGTTGCCGTCCATCACGCTGGGCGCGGCGGTGGCCGCGGTGATGGCGCGCTTTACCCGGGCCTCGTTCGTCGAGGTCTTGCAGGAAGACTTTATCCGCACCGCCCGTGCCAAGGGCGTGCGCGAGACGCTGGTGGTGACCAAGCACGGCCTGCGCAACGCTATGATCCCGGTGGTGACGATGATGGGCCTGCAGTTCGGCTTCCTGCTGGGCGGCTCGATCGTGGTCGAGAAGGTGTTCAACTGGCCGGGCCTGGGGCGCCTGCTGGTCGATGCCGTCGAGATGCGCGACTACCCGGTGATCCAGGCCGAGGTGCTGCTGTTCTCGCTCGAATTCATCCTGATCAACCTGGTGGTGGACATGCTCTACACCGTGATCAACCCAACCATCCGCTACAAGTGAGGCCGGCATGACTGAGCTTTCCACGCCCGCCGCAAGTGAAGCGGCACCCGCCACTGCCCCCGTGCCGGAGGCCGTGCGCACGCCCTGGACCGAGTTCTGGCGCAAATTCCGCAAGCAGCACCTGGCGCTGGGCGCCGGTGCCTTCGTGCTGGTGCTGGTGGTGATTGCCATCGTGGCGCCGCATATCGTGCCGTACGACCCGGAGAACTTCTTCGACTACGACGCGCTCAACGCCGGCCCGTCGGCCGCGCACTGGATGGGAGTCGATTCGCTCGGACGCGATATCTTCAGCCGCATCCTGGCCGGCGCGCGCATCTCGCTGGCGGCGGGCTTCCTGTCGGTGATCATCGGCGCGCTGATCGGCACCGTGCTGGGCCTGCTGGCGGGCTACTACGAAGGCTGGTGGGACCGCATCGTGATGCGCATTTCCGACGTGCTCTTCGCCTTCCCGGGCATCCTGCTGGCGATCGGCATCGTCGCGATCCTCGGCAACGGCATGACCAACGTGATCTTCGCCGTGGCCATCTTCAGCATCCCGGCGTTCGCGCGGCTGGTGCGCGGCAATACGCTGATGCTCAAGCGGCTGACCTACATCGAGGCTGCGCGCAGCATCGGCGCGTCGGACTGGACCATCCTGATGCGGCATATCCTGCCGGGCACGGTGTCGTCGATCGTGGTGTATTTCTCGATGCGCATCGGCACCTCGATCATCACCGCGGCCAGCCTGTCGTTCCTGGGGCTGGGCGCGCAGCCGCCCACGCCCGAATGGGGTGCGATGCTCAACGAAGCCCGCGCCGACATGGTGACCGCGCCGCATGTGGCGATCTTCCCGAGCCTGGCGATCTTCCTGACCGTGCTGGCCTTCAACCTGCTGGGCGACGGCCTGCGCGACGCGCTCGACCCCAAGATCGACCGCCGTTGAACCTGAGCCGCTGAACATGACCGCATCGACAACGGGCGTGCCGCATGTCGGCAGCCTGCCGGCAGGTCCGCTGGACAGCATTGCCGACGTGGCCGGCGTGACCGTCGGCCATTGCACGCTGGCGGACGGCGCCGTGCAGACCGGCGTCACCGTGATCCGTCCGCATGGCGGCGATCCCTACCGCGACAAGGTGCCCGCAGCGGCTACCGTGCTCAACGGCTTTGGCAAGAGCATCGGGCTGGTGCAGGTGGACGAACTGGGCGTGCTGGAAACGCCGCTGGCGCTGACCAATACCTTTTCGGTCGGCGCGGTGGCGCAGGCGCAGATCCGTGCGGCGGTGGCGGCCAACCCGGAGATCGGCCGCGCGCTGCCGACCGTCAATCCACTGGTGTTCGAGTGCAATGACGGCTACCTGAACGATATCCAGCGCATGGCGGTGGAGGGCAGCCACTATGAGGCGGCCCTGGCCGGTGCCGGTGAGGACGTTGCGCAGGGCGCGGTCGGTGCCGGGCGCGGCATGTCGGCGTTCGGCGTCAAGGGCGGTATCGGCACCGCTTCACGCCTGGCCGGTGGCTATTGCGTGGGCGCGCTGGTGCTGGCCAATTTCGGCACGCCGGAATCGTTGACCGTGGCCGGCCGGCTGGCCGGTCCGGAACTGGTGCAGCGCCTGGCGCAGCCCGACACCGCGGCGCAACCGGAAAAAGGATCGATCATCATGATCCTCGCCACCGATGCCCCGCTGGACGCGCGCCAGTTGCGCCGGCTGTCGCTGCGCGCCGGCGCCGGGCTGGCGCGTACCGGCTCGGTGTTCGGGCATGGCTCAGGCGATATCGCACTCGCGTTTTCGACCGCGTATACCGTGCCCCATGACGCCGCGCGGCCGATGCCGGCCGTCGCCATGCTGCATGAAACCCTTCTCGACCCGCTGTTCCGCGCCGCGGCCGACAGCGTCGAGCAAGCCATCCTGCATGCCCTGTGGCATGCCGCACCGGTGCAGGGCCGCGACGGCCACGGCCGGCGCGCACTGCTGGACGTGATGCCCGAACTGGGCCGAACCGCCTGATGAAAATCCTAGTTTCCACTGATATCGAAGGCGTGGCTGGCGTCTTCCACGCCGAGCAGACGCGCCCCGGCAACGGCGAATACGAACGCGCCCGGGCCTGGATGACCGGCGAAGCCAATGCCGCGGTCGAAGGCGCCTTTGCCGGCGGGGCCACCGAGGTGCTGGTCAACGATTCGCACGGCGGCTTCCGCAACCTGCTGCCGGACCAGCTCGATCCGCGCGCGCGGGTGGTGCTGGGCAAGCCGCGCTACCTTGGCATGATGGCCGGCGTCGAGGCCGGTGTCGACGGCGTGCTGATGATCGGCTACCACGGCCGCGCCCAGAGCCGCGGCGTGCTGGCGCACACCATCAACAGCGGCGCCTTTGCGCGGGTCTGGCTCAATGGCAAGGAACTGGGCGAGGCGGGCCTCTACGCCGCGCTGGCCGGCGAGTTCGGCGCGCCGGTGCTGATGGCCAGCGGCGACGATGTCTTTGTGCAAGAAACCCATGCGCTGATGCCGTGGGTGCGCTACGTCGAGACCAAGTCCGCAGGCGGTTTCGGCAGCGGCACCTCGCTGTCGCCGGCGGCGGCGCGCGAGGCCATTGCCGCGGCGGCGGCAAGCGCGGTGCGCGAGCGCGCGCAGGCGCAATGCCTGCGTATCGCCGCACCGGTAACTTGCACCCTGCAGACCCTGACGCCCGCGCATGCAGACCTGTTCTGCCAGTGGCCGACGCTGGAGCGCCGCGACGGGGTGACGCTGTCCTTCCAGGCCGATTCGGTCCAGGCGGCGGTGCGCATGCTGAACTGCCTGTCGGCGATGTCGTTCATGCTGAAGTAGGGCAGGGCAGATTCGCCGGGGCGATCGCGCAGATCGGCGACAATGGCGGGTCTAGCAAACCAGGCATGACCCGCATCGCATGACCCAGGCACACGACGGGGGCTGGATCCCCGTACGCAAGGACTTCGTCGACCCCGCCACGCGCTGCCATGCGCGGGGCGCGAGCCGCCGCCACCATGGCTTTCCGGCCGGGCAGGCTTATATCCTGCGCGACGGCGCAGGGCATGAATATCCCTTTGGCGACGACTGCGCGCGTGCCGCGGTGCCGCATCCGGGCCTGCTGCGGCAGGTGCCGGACTACACCGAGCGCGATGTGGTGCCGCGCACGGCCTTGCCCGAGGTGGCGCCCCCGTCCCGCCGCCGTGACCCCGCCCAGGCGCAGGCCGCCGAGCGCGCCGCCGCGATCCGCTACCTGGTGCTGCGCATGGAGAAGGTGGCCGCGGTGCCGCGCGTGCAGCCGACAGTGCGCTTCCCGGCGCTCGAGGGCGTCTACGAGCAGTACCAGCGCACCGGCGACATCGGCATGGCGCAGGTGCGCCGCATCTTGGCGATCGAGCGCAGCCCGTCCACGCCGCCGCGGCTGCGCGCCACCAACCTGCTGGACGTCTATACCGCGCATATCAAGCTGGAATGGCTGATCGCGGGGTCCAACAGCGTCGACAACATCCGCTTCCTGCGCAGCCTGCACGACTGGCTGGCCCGTCACCTGGTGCTGACCACCGGCCAGCTGGCCGCGGCCGGGATCGAGATGCATCCGCAGGCGTTCACCGCGCCTGGCATCTGGGGTCCGGGGACGGAGCCCGCGCCGGCATCGCCCGGGTATGCATCCGGATCGCTGTTCTAGCGGCGGGTGGCAAGACCTGCGGATTTGGCGTCTAATGCCTGCATCGCATCCGCCGGTCACGCCATGAGCCATTTTTCTCGCAGCTACGCCGAAGCCCGCCAGAAGTTCCTTGACGCCGCGCGCGCGGCCGGGGCCGCGCTGGCGCAGTTCCCGCATCCCACCAAGCGCGGCAGTGCCGGCGAGGACCTCGCGATCGACGTGGCGCTGGCCGGCCCGGCCGACGCCAGCCGCTGCCTGATGGTGACCTCGGGCACGCATGGCGCCGAAGGCTTTGCCGGCTCCGGCGCACAGGTGACGATACTGCACGACGCCGCGCTGCTTGCCGATTGCGCCGCCGCCGACACCAGCCTGCTGCTGGTGCATGCGATCAATCCCTACGGTTTTTCCCACCTGCGCCGGGTCAACGAGGACAACGTCGACCTGAATCGCAATTTTATGGACTTCACGCAGCCGCTGCCGCACAACGAAGCCTACGCCGAGATCGCGCCGCTGCTGGTGCCAGCGCAATGGCCGCCGTCCGACACCGACCAGGCGCAGCTGATGAAGGCCGTGGCCGAGCGCGGCATGCCGTGGTACCAGGCCGCGGTCAGCCGCGGCCAGTACCAGGATCCGGGCGGCATGTTCTACGGCGGAGACAAGGCCACCTGGAGCAACTACACGCTGTGCCGCATCCTGGCGCGCTTCGGCGCCGGGCGCGAGGCACTGCGCTGGATCGACGTCCATACCGGGCTGGGCCCCTGGGGCTATGGCGAGCCCATCCACATGGGCCCGGACACGCCGCAATCGCTCACGCGCACGCGCGCGATCTGGGGCGAGCGGGTGACCTCGATCTACGATGGCTCGTCGACCTCGGCCAACCTCACCGGGCTGGCCTGGCACGCGGTGCTGCAGACCCTGCCCACGACGGACTATGCCGGCATCGCGCTTGAGTTCGGCACGCTGCCGGTGGGCGAGGTGCTGGAGGCGCTGCGCGGCGACCACTGGCTGCACCAGCACCCGGAAGCCGACGAAAACCAGCGCGCGCTGGTCCGCCAGGCGATGTGGCGTGCCTTCTATGGCGATGCCGACGACTGGCGCGAGGGCGTGGTGGCGCAGGTGACCGACGCAGTGCGGGACACCATTGCTTCCGTCTAGCCGGCAACGGCATCTGGCAGCAAGCGCCTTCTGGTAATGTCTCGATGTTGGCGGTAGAGTGCTGAGCCAGGCACTGCCGCCATGCCTTGGCCGGCACGTGCCGCAGCCGGGCCGCAGTCAGAAAATAACCAAGAACAAGACGGAAGAGGTCGGGGCGGGCCGGGGCGCATGATCCTGCGCGTCGCCGTGGCCTGGCGCACGGCGTCGCTTCCGGCATCAGCTCGGCAGGGAGGCCGGTGCGATGACCCTCTATGAACTGAAGCCCAGGTTCCAGGCCTGGTTGCGCCCCATGGTGCAAGACCTGGCGCAGCGCGGCGTGACTGCCAACCAGGTAACGCTGGCCGCCGCGGCCGGCTCCCTGGCGGTGGGCGTGCTGGCCACGCTGGGCATGCTGGTGGCCGAGTCCCCGGCGCTGTTCCTGCTGTTTCCCCTGTGGTTGTTCCTGCGCATGGCGCTCAACGCCGTCGACGGCATGCTTGCGCGCGAGCACGGCCAGCAGAGCGTATTGGGTGCCTACCTGAACGAGCTTGGCGACATTGCCTCGGACCTGGCGCTGATCCTGCCGCTGGCCGCGCTGCCGGGCTTCAGCCTGGGCCAGGTCGGCACCTTCGCGCTGCTGGCGGTGATCGTCGAGGCCGCCGGGCTGATCGGCCCGCTGGCCGGGGCCAGCCGGCGCTACGACGGCCCGCTGGGCAAGAGCGACCGCGCCTTCGCGGTCGGCGCGATCGCGCTGTGGGCCGGTGTTGGCCTGGGCTTTGGCGCGGCCGCCAGCTGGCTGTGGCTGGTACTGTCGCTGCTGTCGTTGTTCACGATTGCCAACCGGGTGCGCCGCGGTGTCGCCGAGGCCCAGTCCCGCACTGTGGAGTAGCGAGATGGACCGAGCGTCGCCCCGCCAGCCGCAAGAGCGGCAATTCGAGACCCACGACCGCCAGACGCTGTTCTATCGGCACTGGCCGGCCGTGGAGGGCCCGGCGCGCGGCGCCGTGGTGCTGTTCCATCGCGGCCATGAGCATTCCGGCCGGGTCGCCCACCTGGCCGACGAACTGAACCTGCCCGGCTACGAGATCTTTGCCTGGGATGCGCGCGGACACGGCCGTTCGCCCGGCGAGCGCGGCTACAGCCCCAGCCTGGCGGACTCGGTGCGCGATATCCAGACCTTCACCACCCATATCGCCGAGGTCCACGGCATCCCGCTGGAACGCACCGCGGTGATCGCGCAGAGCGTGGGCGCGGTGCTGGCCTCCACCTGGGTGCACGACTACGCGCCGCCGATCCGCGCGCTGGTGCTGGCCTCGCCGGCGTTTAAGGTCAAGCTCTACGTGCCCTTTGCGCGGCCGGGGCTGAAGCTGATGCAGCGCCTGCGCGGCAAGTTCTTCGTCAACAGCTACGTCAAGGCCAAATTCCTCACGCACGATCCCGAGCGGATCGCCAGCTACGACAGCGATCCGCTGATCACGCGCCCGATCGCGGTCAATATCCTGCTGGACCTGTACGAGACCGCGGAGCGCATCGTCGCCGATGCCGCGGCAATCACGGTGCCGACGCAGCTGCTGATCTCCGGCGCTGACTGGGTCGTGCATCGCGGGCCGCAGGACCGCTTCTATGAGCGCCTGGGTTCGCGCACCAAGGAGCGCATCGTGTTGGACGGCTTCTATCACGACACGCTCGGCGAGCGCGACCGCAAGCTGGCGGTCGATGCCGCGCGCCGCTTTATCCTGCGCGAATTCGACACGCCGTCGGCACCGCGCTCCTTGCTCGATGCCGACCAGATCGGCCCGTTCCGCGAGGAATCCGACCGCCTGGCGTCGGCGCCGGCCGGGTTGGCCGCCTGGTACTGGCGCGCGGCGCGGGCCAACCTGAAGCTGGGCGGGATGCTGTCGGACGGGGTGCGGCTGGGCCATGAGACCGGCTTCGACTCGGGCTCGACGCTCGACTATGTTTACCGCAACGCCCCCTCGGGCCGCGGCAAGCTGGGCCGGTTGGCCGACCAGCAGTACCTGGACGCGATAGGCTGGCGCGGCATCCGCCAGCGCAAGGTCCACGCCGAGGCCCTGATCGCCGACGCCGTGCGGCGGCTGCGGGCGGGCGGCATGCCGGTGCGGATCGTCGACATCGCCGCCGGGCACGGGCGCTATGTGCTTGAGGCCCTGGGCGCGCTGGATGGCGGCGGGGCCGCGGTCGAGTCGATCCTGTTGCGCGACTACAGCCCGCTGAACGTCGAGCAGGGCCGCGCCCTGATCGCCGCCAAGGGCCTGGCGGACGTGGCCCGCTTCGAGCAGGGCGATGCCTTCGACGGCGACAGCCTGGCGGCGCTGGCACCGGCGCCGACACTGGCGGTGGTTTCCGGCCTGTACGAACTGTTCCCCGACAACGCGATGGTGCGGCGCTCGCTCGATGGCCTGGCGCGCGCGGTGCCGCCCGGCGGCTACCTGGTCTACACCGGCCAGCCCTGGCATCCGCAGCTGGAATTCATCGCGCGCGCGCTCACCAGCCACCGCGCCGGCGCCGCCTGGGTGATGCGCCGCCGCTCGCAGGCCGAGATGGACGAACTGGTGCGGGCCGCGGGCTTCGACAAGGTGACCCAGCGCATCGACCCGTGGGGCATCTTCACCGTCAGCCTGGCGCGCAGGCGCGGCGCATGAGCACGGTGCCGACGGAGGCTGGCGCCGGGGCGCATCCGGAGCGGCCGGCGGGGCAGCGGCCTTGGGGACTGGCCTGCCTGTTGCTGGCGCTGGCCGGCGCGCTCTTTTTCTCCAGCTACGGCTTTGCCAACTGGCTGGCGAGCCAGCGTGCCAACGTGCCGGCGGTCTATTTCGAATGGGAGCGGGGGATCCCGTTCCTGCCGTGGACCATCCTGCCGTACTGGTCGATCGATTTGCTGTACGGCATCTCCTTCTTCCTGTGGCGCACGCGCGCGGCGCTGCTCACGCACGTCAAGCGGCTGGTGCTGGCGCAGCTGGTGTCGGTGGCATGCTTTATCGCCTTCCCGCTGCGCTTCAGCTTTGCCCGGCCCGAGGCCGACGGCCTGCCGGGCCAGCTGTTCACGCTGCTGGGCGGTTTCGACCTGCCGTTCAACCAGGCGCCGTCGCTGCATATCAGCCTGCTGGTGATCCTGTGGGTCGCTTTTGCGGCCCACCTGCGCGGCGGCTGGCGCTGGCTGCTGCACGGCTGGTTTGCGCTGATCGGGGTCTCGGTGCTGACCACCTGGCAGCACCACCTGATCGATGTGCCCGCCGGCGCGCTGGTGGGCTGGCTGTGCGTTTACCTGTTCCCGATGCAACTGCCCGCGGCCGCGGCCGGCGCGCCGGATGCGCGCACGCGCCAGCTGTCACGCCGCTACACCGTGTGCGCGCTGGTGGCGTTGCTGTGCGCGGTGCTGGCGGTGGGCGCGTCGGTGACGCTGGCGTTCCTGCTGCTGTGGGCCGCGCTGGCGCTGGCCTGCGTCGCCAGGATCTACGCGCTGGCCGCGCCGGCGTGGTTCCAGAAGGTCCGTGATGGGTCGATGGCGCCGGGCGCGCGCTGGGTGCTGGCGCCTTACCTGCTGGGCGCCTTCCTCAATTCGCGCTGGTGGACGCGGCGCGCGCCGCAGCCCAGTGCCATCGCAGACGGCATCTGGGTTGGCCGCTTCCCGACCCGCGCCGAACTGCGCGCGATCGGGGCGGATGCCGTGCTCGACCTGACGGCTGAACTGCCGCGCGCAGCCACCGGCCCGGCGCTTGCGTATTGTTGCGTGCCGGTGCTGGACCTGACCGTGCCGACGCCGGAGCAGTTGGACCAGGCCGTGGCTCAACTCGACGCCTGGCACCGGCAGGGCCGCCGCGTGCTGGTCAGCTGCGCGCTCGGCTATTCGCGCAGCGCGCTGGTCGCCGCCGCATGGCTGGCGCGCGGGCAGGGACTGCGCGACGCCGGCGCTGCGCTGGCGGCGTTGCGCCAGCATCGGCCGGCGGTGGTGCTCGGGCGCGAACATGCCGAGGCGCTGCAACGCTGCCTGGACCGTCCCGCCATGCCGGAGCCCGACGATGGACGCTGAGTTCACGCAACGCACGGATGCCTGGATCGCGCACGCCGTCACCGGCGCGCTGTCGGGCGCGGTGTGGATCGGCGGGGCCGGGCTGGCTTTCGCCGTCGCCACGGCATGGCTGGGGGTGGCCACGCCGGTCCCGCGCGCGCTGGCGGCCGCGTCGTTGCTGCTGGCGCTGCCCCAGCTCTGGCTGCTGCTGCGCGTTGCCATCGACCGCCGGCTGTTCGATGCGCTTGCGACCGCGCAGCAAGGCCAGCCCGACCTGGCCGGATTGGATGGCGCGCTGCTCGAACTGGGCTGGATGCCAGCGCAACGCGCCGGCCGCCCGTTGCCGGACCGCGCCCGCGGCGCGCTGCGGCTGGTGCGCGCGAGCGCCGCGCTGACGGTGTGCCAGCTGGCGCTGGCCTTGCTGACCCTGATCCTGAGGTAACCAACCATGTGGCTTGCCCGCGCGACCGCGCGCGCCATCATCGTCTTCGCCCGGCTGCTGACCGGGATGCGCGCCAACTGGCAGGGCTGCATCCCCGCCGCGCTGCAGCGCGTCTACTTTGCCAACCACAGCAGCCACGGCGACTTCGTACTGATCTGGGGCTGCCTGCCACCCGACCTGCGCACCGTCACGCGCCCGGTGGCCGGTGCCGATTACTGGGAGCGCTCGCCGCTGCGGCGCTTTATCGGCCGCGACGTATTCCACGCGCTGCTGATCGACCGCACCCGCAGCGAACTGGGCAGCGACCCGGTGGCGCTGATGCACGGCGCGCTGGCATCCGGCGACTCGCTGATCCTGTTTCCCGAAGGCACGCGCAATACCACCGACGCGCGCCTGCTGCCGTTCAAGAGCGGCATCTACCACCTCGCGCGGGCCTGCCCCGGGGTGGAGTTCGTGCCGGTGTGGATCGACAACCTCAACCGCGTGATGCCCAAGGGCGAAGTCGTGCCGGTGCCCCTGCTGTGCACCGTCACCTTTGGCCAGCCGGTGCTGCTGGCCGCCGAGGACAGCAAGGAAGCCTTCCTTGCGCGCTGCCGCGACGGCCTGCTCGCGCTTGCCCCGGAGCTGGAATGACCGCCATGCCCACTTTGCACTGGAGCCCCGAGACCTGGCTGCTGTTCGGCGGCCTGTTCGGCGTGCTGCTGCTGGCCTCCACGGTGACCGCGCTGCTGCGCTGGCGGGTGGCGGGCGGCGGCCAGCACGCGGTGATCGACAACCTGGCGCAGCGCGTCTGGGCCTGGTGGTGGATGATCGGCATCATGGGCGCGGCCTTTGCGCTGGGGCGCACCGCGGTGATCGTGCTGTTCTACCTGCTGTCGTTCTTCGCGCTGCGCGAGTTCGTCACCATCATCACCACGCGGCGCGGCGACCATCACGCCATCGTCGCCGCCTTCTTCGTGTTCCTGCCGCTGCAGTACGTGCTGGTCTATATCGGCTGGTACGGCATGTTCTCGATCCTGATCCCGGTCTATGCCTTCCTGATCCTGCCGATCCTTGCGGCGCTGTCGTCCGAGACCACGCGCTTCCTGGAGCGCTGCGCCGGGGTGCAGTGGGCGGTGATGGTGTGCGTGTTCTGCATCTCGCACGTGCCGGCGCTGCTGACGCTGCCGATCCCGGGCTTCGAAGGCCGCAACCTGCTGCTGATCGCCTTCCTGGTGATCGTGGTGCAGGGCAGCGACGTGCTGCAGTATGTGTGGGGCAAGCTGTGCGGCAGGCACAAGATCGCGCCGCTGCTGTCGCCATCCAAGACCGTCGAGGGGTTTGTCGGCGGCGTGGCCAGTGCCACCGCGCTGGGCGCGGCGCTGTGGTGGATCACGCCGTTCTCGCCGTGGCAGGCAGGCGCGATTGCGCTGGTGATTGCGCTGATGGGCTTCCTGGGCGGGCTGGTGATGTCGGCGATCAAGCGCGACCGCGGCATCAAGGACTGGGGCCATATGATCCAGGGCCACGGCGGCATGCTGGACCGGCTGGACTCGGTGGTGTTCGCCGCGCCGGTGTTCTTCCATATCACCCGCTACTGGTGGGTGCCCTGAGCACCCCGGCCCTTACAGCTCCATTTCCTCGCACCACGTCACCACCGCATCGCGGAAGTCTTGGCAGATCGGCGACAGGTAGCCATCGGCGCGCCACAGCACGGCCAGCTCATGCTGCCACGACATGCCCGGCGCCTCGATCGCGGCCAGCCCCTGGCCCTCGGCCTGGCGCAGCATGCGCGGCGGCATGATGCCGAGCAGATCCGAGTGCCGCAGCAGCTCGCCGAAGGCCACCGGCGACGCCGTGCTTTCCACTGCCACGCGCGGCGGCGGCAGCCCGACCGAGGTAAACCGTTCCTCCAGCCACTGGCGCAGGTAGAGCGAAGTGGCCGGCACCACCCAGCGCTCGCCGCTCAGGTCGGCCAGCGTGCGGAAGGCCTCGCGGCGCGGATGGCCGGTGCGGGACACGATCTGCATGGTCAGCGGACCGAGCGGCAGCCAGGCAATGTCCGGCGGCAGGCTGGTCGGGCGCGCGCCCAGGATCAGGTCGGCCTCGCCGTTCTGCAGCATCGCCATCAGGCGCGCGCTCAGGTGGGTCTCGATCGAAAATGTGGCCAGCGGCCGGCTCAGGAAGAAGCGGGCCAGCAGCGGCGACAGCAGCGACGGCAGCAGGTAGGGGATGGCGCCCAGGCGCACCGTGCCCGCGCGCGCCGCGCGCTGCTCGGCCAGTTCATTGCGCATGTCGCCCGCGGCCAGCGAGATCCGGCGCGCATGGGCGACCAGGGTGCGGCCCACGCTGGTCGGCACCAGCCCGCGCGGGGTGCGCTCGAACAAGGGCATGCCCGCTTCGCCTTCCAGCCGCGCCAGCGTCTTGGACAGGCCGGACTGGGTCATGCCGAGGGTGTCGGCGGCGCGGTGCAGGTTGCCTTGCTCGATGACAACCAGGAAAGCTTCAAGATCCTCGAATCGCATGGGGCGTGACGGCGCTGCAATGGCGCGGGGACGGTGCGAGCCATTGTAGCGCCGCCCATTGCCTTCGCCGTGTCAGCGGGGGAGGGGTAGGACAATGCGGCGCTGCGCCATGCCTGGCAGGACTTGACCCGCGCCGCGCGGGAATCACGCCGGGCGGGGTGCTGGCCTAGACTGCGTTGGCATCCCTCGCGCACCGCACTCCCGCGGGCACCACAGAAGGGAGCAAGGACAGGAGACACACCGATGCAACACCGTTCCGCACGGCTGCGCGCAGCCGTGGCCGCCATGCTGCTGGCGGCCATCCCGGCGGCAATCTGCGCCGCCGATCCCGCCTCTGCCGAGCCCTATCCTTCGCGCCCGCTGACCATCGTGGTGCCGTCGGTGGCGGGCAATGTGAACGATGCCGTGGCGCGGCTGATCGGGCAGGAGCTGACTAGGAGCTGGGGCCAGCCGGTCATTGTCGACAACAAGCCTGGCGCGGGCACCACCACGGGCACCAAGTACGTCGCCCGCGCGGCAAAGGATGGTTACACCGCGCTGTTGACCTTCACCGCGCACGTGCAGAATCCGTCGCTGTATCGGGGTATCGGCTATGACCCGATCGCGGACTTCACGCCGGTCAGCGAGGTGGCGATCTCGTCCACCATCCTGGCGGTGTCGCCGGACTTCCCGGCGCGCACGCTGCCGGAGGTGGTGGCATTGCTCAAGGCCAATCCCGGCAAGTATCCGTATGGGTCGTATGGCGCGGGCACGACGGGCCATATCCTGGGTGAGCTGCTCAAGCGCGAGGCCGGGCTGCAGATGGAACACGTCGCCTACAAGGGCGGCGCGCCGCTGGCCACCGACCTGGCGGCTGGCCATGTGAAGCTGGGCTTTATTGCCGTGGGCACGGCCATGCCGCTGCTGCAGGGCGGCAAGCTGGTGCCGGTGGCGATCGCCGGCGCGGAGCGTTCGGCGCTGTTGCCCAAGGTGGCGACCTTCCGGGAGGCCGGCTACAAGGGCTTCGAGCCCGATGCGTGGATGGGGCTGGTGTTCCCCGCCGGCGTGCCCAAGGCACGGGTCGATGCCTTGTCGCGCGAGGTCGCGCGCATCGTGCGCCTGCCGGAGATCGCGAAGAAGATGCAGGACCTGAACCTGGTGCCTGTCGGCGGCACGCCGGAAGCCTTCGCCACGGTGATGAAGAACGACCGCGACAAATGGAGCCGCATCATCAGCGATGTCGGCATCACGCTCGAATGACAGGAGTGCCGATGCAAGCAAACGATTACCTGGGGCTGGTCTGCTCCCGCTGGTGCCACTGGAGCGAGCTGGAACTGCAACGCATCCCGCGCCGCCCGCTGGCACCCGGCCAGGTGCGCATCCGCGTGCGGCATGCCGGGGTGGGCTTTGCGCTGAGCCTGTTTGTGTCTGGCAAGTACCAGCGCAAGCCGCCGCTGCCGTTCACGCCCGGCACCGAGGCCGCGGGCGAGATCATCGAGGTGGCGCCTGATGTCACGCGGCTGCACCCGGGCCAGCGCGTGGCCGCAGCGCTGGACTGGGGCGGCTTTGCCGAGGAAGTGGTGGCCATGGCCGACACGGTCTATCCGGTGCCTGACGGGCTGGAGCTGGCGCAGGCGGCCGCGCTGCCCGTCACCTATGGCACGGTCTGGGCGGCGCTGGCGTGGCGCGCCGCGCTGCATCCGGGAGAAACCATGCTGGTCCATGGCGCCAGCGGCGCGCTGGGCACGGCCGCGGTGCAGGTGGGCCGGCTGATGGGTGCGCGCGTGATCGCCACTGCCAGCACCGAGGCCAAGCGCGAGGCGGCGCTGCGCAACGGCGCCGCGCATGCGCTGCCGTCCGACGCGGCCACGCTGGCGGCAGCGGTCAAGGCGCTGTGCCCCGCGGGCGGGGCCGACGTGGTGTTCGATCCGGTCGGCGGCGATCTCTTCGACGCCTCGCTGCGCTGCGCGGAGCCGGGCGCGCGGTTGTTGTCGATCGGCTATGCCAGCGGGCGTATCCCGCAGGTGCCGGCCAACCTGCTGCTGGTGAAGAACCTGACCCTGATCGGCTTCAACTACGGCTACTACATCGGCTGGGGCCTGACCGACGAGCGCCGGCGCTTTGCGCAGAGGGTGCAGGCGATGGTGGCCGAGATCATGCAGGCGGCAGCCAGCGGCAAGCTGGCACCGCCCGTGCTGCAGCACTTCCCGCTGAGCGACTGGCTCAACGCCGTCGACACCACGATGTCGCGCCGCGCCATCGGCAAGGTCATGCTGGATATCTGAACGGAGAGCACGACATGCACCATGCACAAGCGGCAACGGAAGATGCCATGTTCGACGGCCTGACCGTGCTAGACCTGAGCCAGGGCATCGCCGGCCCGTACTGCGGCCTGATCCTGCGCCAGCAGGGTGCGCGCGTGATCAAGGTGGAGCCGCCTGGCGGCGACTGGTCGCGGCAGATGGGGCGCATCCGCGCCGGCCAGACCGCGATTGCGGTCGCCTGCAACGCGGGCAAGGAGAGCGTACTGCTGGACGCGCGCAGCGGCAGCGGCCGGGCCGCCATCGCCAGGCTGGCGCAGCAGGCCGACGTGGTGATCCAGAACTTCCGCCCCGGCGTGGCCGAGCGCATGGGCGTTGGCTACGAGGCACTGGCCGCGCGCAACCCGGCGCTGGTCTATGTCTCGATCTCGGGCTACGGCCATGCCGGCCCGATGGCGAACATGCCGGCGGTGGACACCACCATGCAGGCTTTCAGCGGCCTGATGCACCTGAACCGCGACAGCGCCGGCCAGCCGCGCCGCATTGCCTTCTACATGGTCGACCTGAGCACCGGGCTCTATGCGGCCCAGCATGCGTCGGCAGCGCTGTACAAGGCCGCCCGCAACGGCCGCGGCCGGCACGTGCGGCTGTCACTGCTGGAGACCAGTGCCGCGCTGCAGTCTTACCTGATGGTGGATGACGCCATGTTCCCCGATGCGGAGCTGGCCGTGGCCAATGCGCCCACCGGGCTGTTCGATGCGGCCGATGGCCGGCTGTACCTGAGCATGCTCAACGACGCCATGTTCGTGCGGCTGGCAACGCTGCTGGGTTTCGACGACTGGCTGGCCGATATCACGCTGCACACCAGCGCCGGCCGTTTGCCGCGCGCGGCGGAGCTGGTCCGGCGCGTGGCGCAGGCCATTGCGGCACAGCCGCTGGCGCACTGGGAGGCGCTGCTGACCGAGCACGATGTGCTGTTCGCGCGCGTGGGCCATGCACGGGACCTGCTGGAGAGCGCGCAATGCGCGCAGGCGGGCGTGTTCGGCCGGCTGCCGCTGGCAGGGATCGGCGAAGTGCCGTGGGCCAACCTGCCAGGCATGGCAGGATCGGAACGGCTGGCAGGCAATGCGCCGGCGCTGGGCCAGCATACCGAAGCGGTGCTGGCGGAGTTCGGCATCGGCAGCTGAAACCGGCGCCGGAAAAGAAAAACGGACGGTGCGCAATGCGTACCGTCCGTGTTCCGTTGTGCGTTGGTAGGCTCGATTGGACTCGAACCAACGACCCCCACCATGTCAAGGTGGTGCTCTAACCAGCTGAGCTACGAGCCTAGCGAAGGCGCGAATTATAGAGACGCCTTTTCGATTGCGCAAGCACCCCCGCGAACTTTTTGCGTGGATGCCTGCGCTTGTGCCGTGCGCGGCGCGTCAGGCGCCGGTGATGCGGTCGCGCAGTTCGCGCTTGAGCACCTTGCCGATGGCGCTGCGCGGCAGGCTCTCCACCTCATGTATCGCGGCCAGCCGCTGGGTCTTGCCCAGGTGCTGGTTGGCCCAGGCCAGCACGTCCTGCGCCGTGGCGCCGCCGCCGGCGCGCAGCGCGACGAAGGCCACCGGGGTCTCGCCCCAGCGCTCCGACGGCACGCCCACCACCGACACGTCTGCCACCGCCGGGTGTTCGCGCACCACCGCCTCGAGATCGCTCGGGTAGATGTTGAAGCCGCCCGAGATGATCATGTCCTTCTTGCGGTCCATCAGCACCAGGAAGCCGTCTTCGTCGAAGTGGCCGATATCGCCGGTGCGGATAAAGCGCTGGCCCTGCGCGTCATGCCATTCGGTCTCGGCCGTCTTCTCCGGCTGGTTGTGGTAGCCGTTCATCATCGCCGCCGAGCGGCCCACCACTTCGCCGGTGCTGCCGGGCGGCAGCTCGCGGCCCTCGTCGTCGATGATGCGCACATCGGCACCGGTGGCGGGGCGCCCCACGGTATGCAGCTTGTCGGGGAACTGGTCGGCGAACAGCAGGCAGCCGCCGCCGCCTTCGGTCATGCCGTACAGCTCGGTCAGCGCGCCCGGCCAGCGCCGCAGCACTTCGGCCTTCAGGGCGGGGCTGAACGGCGCGCTGGTGCAGAACTTCTGCTGGAAGGACGACAGGTCATGGCGGTCGAACTCCGGATGTGCCAGCAGCCGCTGGTACTGCACCGGCACCAGCATGGTGTGCGTGGCGCGATGCTGCTGTGCCAGCGCCAGGTACTGGCCCGCATCGAACTTGGTCATCAGGATCGCCGTGCCGCCCAGGCCGATGGTCGGGAAGAAGCTGGCCAGCGTGGTGTTGGAGTACAGCGGCGTCGACAGCAGCGTGATGGCATGCGTGCCGTAGCCGGTGGCGGCGCCGCGCGACACATGGGCCCAGCGCATGCCGTGCGACTGCACGATGCCCTTGGGGGTGCCGGTGGTGCCGGAGGAATAGATGATGTTGAGCGGCATCTCGGGGCGGATCCCGGGCTCGGTCACCGGCGTGCCGGCGGGTGCCAGCCAGGCCTGGTACGGCTGGCCTGCGTCGCTGCCGTCCAGCGTGACGATGGGCGTGGCGGCCAGCTGGCCGCGCACGGGCTGCAGCACGTCGGCCACGGTGGCATCCGCGAACAGGATGCGCGCGCCCGCGTCGGCAACCATGCCGGCCAGGCTGTCCGGCGTGGATGACGGCGCCAGCGGCGCCACGACCACGCCGGCGCGCACCGCGCCCAGGTACACCGCGGCGTATTCGATCGAGGACGACGCGCAGATGGCGATGGCTTCGCCGGGGCGCACGCCGTCGCGGGCCAGCGCCGCGGCGATGCGGTCCATGGCGGCATCTAGACCGGCATAGTCGAGCACGCGCTCGCCATGCATCAGGGCGCGCTGTGCGGGGCGCTGCGTGGCGTGCTCGCGCACGAGCACGGACATGGTGGTGAAGGGGCGTAGAAGCGGGGTCGGTTGGGTCATGTTCGGCAAGGAGATGCGGGTGCCAGCGTGGCGCACCCGAAGAGCGATGATGGATCGAAGCAGACTTACTGGATCTGTGCGCCGGACTCCTTCACCACCTTGCTCCAGCGGTTGATCTCGGCGTCGATATGGGTGCGCAGCGCGGCGGGCGTCGAGCCCACCGGCTCATAGCCGTTGGCGGCCAGCGTGGCCTTCAGTTCGGGCTGGCGCAGCACCGTGGCAATCTCGGTGCTGAGCCGGTCGATCACGGGCTGCGGCGTGCCGGCCGGTGCCAGCACCGCGTACCAGCCGGTGATGCTGATGCCCGGCACGCCGGCCTCGGCCAGCGTCGGCACCTCGGGCGCGACCGCGGCGCGCTGGCTGCCGGTCACGGCCAGTGCGCGCAGCTTGCCGCTCTTCACGTGCGGCAGGGTGGTGGAGATGCTGTCGAAGGTCAGCTGGACCTCGCCCGACAGCATTGCCGTCACCACCTGTGCGCTGCCCTTGTACGGAACGTGGGTCATCTTGATGCCCGCGACGGAATCGAACAGCTCCCCCGCCAGGTGGCCGGTATTGCCGTTGCCGGCCGAGGCGAAGGTCAGCTTGCCGGGCGCGGCCTTGGCCTCGGCAATCAGCTCCTTCACGTTGGTGGCCTGCAGCGAAGGGCTCCCAGCCAGGATCATCGGCAGGTTGGCCACTAGCGAGACCGGCGCGAAGTCCTTGCGTGTGTCATAGGGCAGCTTCGGGTACAGGCTGGCATTGATGGCATGGGCGGCCAGCACCATGATCAGGGTGTAGCCGTCGGGCTTGGCCCGCGCCAGCGCCTGGCTGGCGATGGTGCCGCCGGCGCCGGGCCGGTAGTCCAGCACCACGGGCTGGCCCAGGCGCTCCTGCAGTTTGGCGGCGACCGGGCGCGCCAGCAGGTCGGCGCTGCCGCCCGGCGGATAGGGAATCAGCAGCTGGATCGGGCGCGATGGCCAGGTTTCCGCGCTGGCGCCGGACGGCAAGGCGGCGGTGGTGACCATGGCGGCCGTGGCCAGCATGCCGGCCAGCCATGCGCGGCGCCCCCGAGCGGGGCGCCGGGATGCGATCAGGGATGCCATCAGTTGTCTCCTCGTTGTGTCGGCCGCGGGCGCAGCCGTTGTCCCTTGTCGCCAAGTCGGGCTGGGATGTTGGTGTCACAAACGGTAAAGGTGTAAGCCCGCCAGCGGAATTCTTAAATCGATAAGTCTGGCTTTTTGCTGGCGAAGCGGTACGGCGGCACCGGCGCGATTCGTTGTGTCTGTCCGGCGGCCCGCTACAGCAATAATCTTTGTGAATGAGGAGATTTTGGCGGTGGGTCGCGATCAGAGGCTTGAATCTTTGCGATCAGGGAGATTTCTTGATTTTCCCGCCTGAAGACACTAAAGTCTTTGCAATCAAGGAGATTTTTGTGCCAGTGACCCTCACCGAACCCGGCGATATCGGCGCCTTCGTGCGCGCTGCCCGCAAGGCGCAAGGCCTGCGCCAGGACGATGCCGCAGGCGCCATCGGCGTCAGCGAGAACTTCATGGTGCGCGTGGAGAACGGGGCCGAAGGCATCCAGTGGGGCAAGCTGTTCCAGGTGCTGGAAGGGCTTGGCCTGCGCGTGGTGGTCGACATGCCGGAGGCGGCGGCACCGCTGGTAGCGGCCGAGCTGGCCAAGCTCAGGCAGCGCCAGGCGCGTAGCCGCAACCGGCGCGCAGCGGTCAAGGGAGGCGACCAGCATGGCTGAGCGCGTACTGGTCGCCAGCATCAACGGCACGCCGGTGGGCGAGCTACATGAGGCCAGCGATGCCTGGTCGTTCCGCTATGACGCGGCGTGGCTGGGCAACCCGCACGCCTTCGCCCTGAGCCCGGCGCTGCCGCTGCAGCCGGAGGCGCTCGCCGATGGCAGCACGATGCGGCCGGTGCAGTGGTACTTCGACAACCTGCTGCCCGAGGACGGCCAGCGTGCGCTGCTGGCACGCGATGCCAGCATCCGCAACGAGGCCGATGCCTTTGCCCTGCTGGCGCACTATGGGGCGGAATCGGCGGGCTCGCTGACGCTGCTGCCGCCCGGCCGCGGGCCGGCCACCGCGCCGGCCCTGCGCCACTTGAGCGACGCCGCGCTTGACGCCCGCATCCACAGCCTGCCCAGCGTGCCGCTTACACATGGCGCGGTCAAGCGCATGTCGCTGGCCGGCGCCCAGCACAAGCTGGCGGTGGTGCTGCAGGACGGCGCGCTGTTCGAGCCCGGCGCGGATACGCCGTCCACGCATATCCTGAAGCCGACCCACCAGATGCAGGAGATCTATCCGCATTCGGTCATCAACGAGTGGTTCGTGATGTCGCTGGCCGTGCGGCTGAAGCTGGAGGTGCCGCCGGTGTACCGGCGCTATGTGCCGTCGCCGGTCTACCTGATCGACCGTTTCGATCGCCACCTCACGCAGCACGGGCAGTGGCAGCGGCTGCATGCGATCGATGCCTGCCAGCTGCTGAACCTGCCGCGCACCTTCAAGTACGACCAGGGCAGCGTCGAGCGGCTGGCGCAACTGGCAACGCTATGCCGCGCGCCAGCGGTGGCGCGTGCACGGCTGTTCGACTGGCTGGTGTTCAACATCCTGGTGGGCAATTCGGATGCGCACCTGAAGAACCTGAGCTTCCTGGTGTCCGATGCCGGCATCGCGTTGGCGCCGTTCTACGACCTGCTCAGCGAGGCGGCTTACGCCACCCGCACCTATGACAAGACCGGCTGGCCGCAGGCGCACCGCTTTGCCTGGCCGGTGCTGGGGGTGGAGTTCTACAGCGATTTCTCGCGCGCGCTGGTGCTGGAGGCAGGGCGCGCGCTGGGCCTAACCGGCGTGACCGCCGAGCGGCGGCTGGACGCCATGCTGCGCGGCATCGGGCCGGCCGCGCAGGCGCTCTATGAGCAGGCCGAGCAACAGAACGCGGCCATGGCGCGGGAGCGCCCGGCGCTCACCGGCGGGTTTGCCGGCGAACTGGCATGCCTGCGCGTGATCCGCTTCACCATCATCGCCGACATGGTGCGGGCGCTTGCCGCGGCCTGAGTCTGGCTAATGACTGGTGGGGTGCGGCTGGCTGAAGAAGTAGGGCACCAGTGCGGCGGCAATCAGCAGGCCCGCGGACAGGAAGATCGCCGCATAGGTGGAGGGCAGCGGCCAGCCACGCACATGGCCGGCATTGGCGATCAGCCCGTAGCCCCATGACGTCAGCGCCGATCCCAGGAACACAAAGGTGTTGAGCAGGCCCAGCCCGCGCCCGCGCCGCGACGGCGGGACCAGCCCGCGGCCCTGCGCCATCACCAGCGGGTGCAGCATGCCGATGGTCGACAGCAGCGCCATCATCGCCACGCCGTAGCCGATGCCGCTGTCCGGCCATAACGCCAGCAGGAACGAGCCCGACATGGCAAAGCACGACCAGCCGGCGATGGCGGTCTTGAGCGTGTTGCGGCGTACCAGCACCGGCAGCAGGAAGGCGGTCAGGAAGCCGGCCAGGCTCAGCAGCGCCAGCGCCACCCCGCGCGGCGCCGAGCCCAGGCCGAACACGTCGGCCAGGTAGGGGCCGCTCCAGGCATTGCGGAAGGCGGTGCCGGCGGACATTGCCACGCACAGCGGAATCAGCGTCCACAGCGGCGCCAGCTTCAGCAGCTGCAGGCTTTCCGACAGCATCGCCGGCCACGACGCACTGCGGGCCTCGGCATGGCCCTGGTCGCGCACGAAGCGCCACACGCCATAGCAGGCCGCGACCATGCCCAGCGCCGATACCGCCATCGACGGGCGCCAGCCGATCAGCGAGATGGCCCAGCCCAGCGGCGCCGTGGCACACAGCGCGCCAATCATGCCCATGGCATTGGAGCGGCTGACCACGCGGGTGTAGTCGCGCTCGGACAGCTGCTCGGAGGCGAAATGCAGCAGGCCCATGAAGACCGGCGCGCACGCCAGCCCCAGCCCCACCTGCGCCAGCGTGGCCGCCGCGCCGTTGGGCGCCAGCACGAACAGGATCGACGACACGGCGCCCACCGCCAGCAGCAGCGCGGTCGGCCGCCCCACGCCGTAGCGGTCGAAGGCAACGCCCACGGGGATTTGCGCCACGGCAAAGGCCAGGAAGAACGACGAAGACAGTGCGCCAAAGCCCGCCGGCGACAGCCCGAAATCATGCTGCAGCTCGGGCGCCATTACCGCCAGGCAGGAGCGGAAGAACTGGCTGAGCGCAAAGGCGAACGTCAGCAGGGCGATACCGCGCGCGGCGTGCGCTGCCGGGGCATCGGCGGGCAGGGCGTCGGGCGAACCGGGGAGGCGGGCGTTGCTGGCGGTCACGGCTTCAGCGGCGGCCTGTTCGGGCCGCGTAGTCTCGGTACTGCGCGATCTCGGCCGCTACCAGCGGGCGCAGGGTTTGCCACTGCACCGGCTGCGGAGCGAGCACGCTGTTGTTGTTATCGGAGGAAATGCACAGGCGCACCTGCGCGAGTGGCCGGTTGCATCGGTGCGTACATGCAGGATGCGGGTCGACCGCAGCGGCTGCCAGGTGACAGGCGGCAGGAAGTCGGTCATGCCGCTGCCACGCTCGGACGGTTCGGTGACAAGACCGAACGTGGTGCCTAGCAGTGAGTGTAGAGCGTGCGCGGTCAGCATGGTCGGCGCGTGGCCGGTGTTCGCCCAGATTGCACGGCAGGCGAGCAGGCCTGCCTGTCTACTCAGCCCGGCAGGGCGTCGTAGGTCAGCAGGAATACCTGCTCATCGCCCGCGCTGACCGGCAGCCAGACGATTTCCAGCTCGGGGAACGCAGCTTCCACGTTGGCGTGCTCGTTGCCGATCTCCACCACCAGCACGCCGCCCGGGTTCAGGCGCGCCTTGGCGCCGGCGATGATCCGCCGCACCACGTCCATGCCGTCGTCGCCGCCGGCCAGGGCGATGCGCGGCTCGGCCAGGTATTCCGGCGGCAGCGCCTGCATCGAGCCTTCGTTGACGTAGGGCGGGTTGGTCAGGATCACGTCGTAGGTGGCGCCATGCGGCAGCGGCGCGTACAGGTCGCCCTCATACAGCCGGATGCGGTCGTCCATCTTGTAGTCGGCCACGTTGCGGCGTGCCACGGCGAGCGCGTCGGGCGAGATGTCGACAGCGTCGATCTTCGCGTTCGGCCAGACGTGCGCGGCCACGATCGGCAGGCAGCCGGAACCGGTGCACAGCTCCAGCACCGGGCCGATGCTGTCGGTCTCGCCGACCCACGGCTCCAGCCCGTCCTGCAGCAGTTCGCCGATAAAGCTGCGCGGCACGATCACGCGTGAATCGACGTAGAAGCGCAGGCCGTGCATAAAGGCCTCGTGCGTGATGTAGGCGGCCGGCACGCGCTCATTGACGCGGCGGTCGATGACCTTGAGCACGGCATCGACTTCCTCGGGCAGCAGGCGCGCGTCCAGGAAGGGGTCGAGCGTGTCGAGCGGCAGGTTCAGCGTATGCAGCACCAGGTAGGCGGCTTCGTCATAGGCATTGGCGCTGCCGTGGCCGAAGGACAGGCGCGCGGCGGTAAAGCGCGAGACTGCGAGACGCAGCAGGTCGCGCACGGTGCGCAGGGGAGAGGGCGTTGCCATGTATGGGTGTCTTTCGGCGAAAAAAATCAGGCGACGAGACGTTCCAGCACGCCGCGGTAAACGTTCTTCAGCGGCTCGATGAAGCGCACTTCAACGTGCTCGTCGATCTTGTGGATGCTGGCGTTGGGCGGGCCGAACTCGATCACCTGCGGGCAGATCCTGGCGATAAAGCGCCCGTCCGAGGTGCCGCCGGTGGTCGACAGCTCGGTCTTGACGCCGGTCTCGGCCTCGATCGCCGACGACAGCGCGTCGGACAGCTCGCCGCGCGGGGTCAGGAAGGGCTCGCCGCCCAGGGTCCAGTCCAGCGCGTATTCGAGCTGGTGGCGGTCCAGGATCGCATGCACGCGCGCCTTCAGGCCTTCCGGCGTGCTGGCGGTCGAGAAGCGGAAATTGAAGTCGATGGTGACGTGGCCCGGGATCACGTTGGTGGCGCCGGTGCCGCCGTGGATGTTCGACATCTGCCAGCTGGTCGGCGGGAAGTACTCATTGCCCTGGTCCCAGACCTCGGCGGCCAGCTCGGCCAGCGCCGGCGCGGCTTCATGGATCGGGTTGCGGCCCAGGTGCGGGTAGGCGATATGGCACTGGATGCCCTTGACCGTGAGCTTGCCCGACAGCGAGCCGCGGCGGCCGTTCTTGACCATGTCGCCAAGCGTGTCGACCGAGGTCGGCTCGCCGATCACGCAGTAGTCCAGGCGCTCGCCGCGCGCGGACAGGGCCTCGACCACCTTGATGGTGCCGTCGTGCGCTGGGCCTTCCTCGTCGCTGGTGATCAGGAAGGCGATCGAGCCGGCATGCGCAGGGTGCGCCTTGACGAACTCTTCCACCGCCACCACGAATCCGGCGATCGAGGTCTTCATGTCGGCGGCACCGCGGCCGTACAGCTTGCCGTCGCGGTGCGTCGGTTCGAACGGGTCCGAATGCCACTGCTCCAGCGGGCCGGTCGGCACCACGTCGGTATGGCCGGCAAAGGCCAGCAGCTTGCCGTCCTTGCCCTGCGTGCCGCGCCTGACCGCCCACAGGTTGGTCACGCGGAAATCGTCGGGGCCGCTGACGAGCGCTTCGCAGTCAAAGCCGAGCGCCTTAAGGCGGGTTTCCAGGATGGCCTGGCAGCCTTCGTCGGCGGGCGTGACGGAGCGGCGGCGGATCAGGTCTTCGGTGAGGGCGAGGGTGGCGGCGAGGGTGGCGGTCATCGGACTACGGAAATGGAAATCAGAACTGGCCGGCGTACTGGTCGGCGGAAAAACCGACCATCACCTTGCCATCATGGGCCAGCACCGGGCGCTTGATCAGCGACGGGCTTTGCTGCATCAGCGCGATCGCGCCGGTTTCCTGCTCGGCGCGGGCCTTGTCGGCGTCCGACAGCGCGCGCCAGGTGGTGCCCTTGCGGTTGAGCAGCGTCGCCAGCGGCACGTGCTTCAGCCAGCCGCGCAGCATGGCTTCATCCACGCCTTGTTTCTTGAAGTCGTGGAAGCTGTAGGCCACGCCGTTGTCATCCAGCCAGGTGCGGGCTTTCTTGACGGTATCGCAGTTGGGAATGCCGTAGAGCAGGACGGTCATGGCTAGTCTTGATGGATTGGATTCAGCGGAACAGCAGGTTCAGCGCGATCACCAGGCCGCCCAAGCCCAGCGCCACGCCGCCCATGGCCACCGCGGTCATCAGGCGCAGGCGGCGGTCCAGCCGGGCGGCTTCCTTGCGCAGTGCGTCGATGGTGATGGCATGTTGCTCGGCCAGCAGCTTGACGGCCTCGGCCTGCTGCACGGCAGCGGCTTCCAGCTCGGCGATACGGGCGGCGGGATCACGCGTGTCGGCCACTGCGCCTTCCGGCGTTCCATCCTTGCGCTTGTTCTTCTTCAGTTTCTCGATGGTCTTGTTGGCCTGCTCGAGAATGGTGGGCAGCAGGGAGAGCACGGTACTGACGGTGGTGGGATCCAGGGCCATGAGTCGCTTGCGGAGGGAAGGCATGTTCAGCCTGGCCAGGCGGGGTGACAACGGAAATACTGCCCCGGGGGGCGGGCCCCGGAGCGGCGCAGCCGTTGCGGGCTGCGCCAGGCGCGCTCAGTCGCCGCGCAGCAGGTCGTTCAGGCTGGTCTTGGCGCGGGTCTGCGCGTCGACCTTCTTCACGATCACGGCGCAGTACAGGCTGTACTTGCCATCCTTGGACGGCAGGTTGCCCGCCACCACCACCGAGCCCGCCGGCACGCGGCCATAGTGGATCTCGCCAGTTTCGCGGTCATAGATCTTGGTCGACTGGCCCAGGTACACGCCCATCGAGATCACCGAGTTCTCTTCGACGATCACGCCTTCAACCACTTCCGAGCGCGCACCGATAAAGCAGTTGTCTTCGATGATGACCGGGTTGGCCTGCAGCGGCTCCAGCACGCCGCCGATGCCCACGCCGCCCGACAGGTGGACGTTCTTGCCGATCTGCGCGCACGAACCGACGGTGGCCCAGGTGTCGACCATGGTGCCTTCATCGACGTAGGCGCCGATATTGACGTACGACGGCATCAGCACCGCGTTCTTGGCGATGAACGAACCGCGGCGGGCCACGGCAGGTGGCACCACGCGGAAGCCGGCCTTGGCGAAGTCGTCGGCGCTCCAGTTGGCGAACTTGGTCGGCACCTTGTCGTAGAACTGGGCAAAGCCGCCGGCGCTCATCGGCGCGTTGTCTTCCAGGCGGAACGACAGCAGCACGGCTTTCTTGACCCACTGGTTGACGATCCAGTCCTTGCCTTGCTTCTCGGCCACGCGCAGCGCGCCGGAATCCAGCTGGCTGATGACATTGGCGACGGCCTCGCGGATGTCGTTGGGGGCGGACTTGGGCGACAGGCTGGTGCGGTCTTCCCAGGCCTGGTCGATCAGGGCTTGCAGAGCTTGCGTCATATGCGTTTCTTCAGTGGTTATCGGATAAAGGCGCAGCGGTCAGGCTGCGCCGCGGTCATGGGTTGGCGCTCAGCCGAGCGCGCGGCAGAATTCCACGATCCGGCGCGCACCTTCCAGGCATTCCTCGGGCGTGGCCACCAGGGCCATGCGCACGCGGTTGGCGCCGGGGTTGATGCCGTCGGCTTCGCGCGCCAGGTAGCTGCCGGGCAGCACGGTCACGTTCTGCTCGGCCAGCAGGCGCGCGGCGAATTCGGTATCGGTGAGGCCGGTGCGCGAGACATCGGCCCACAGGTAGAAGCCGGCATCGGGCAGCGCCACGTCCAGCACCTCGGCCAGCATCGGCGTCACTTCGCTGAACTTGCGCACGTAGGCGGCGCGGTTCTCGCGCACATGCGATTCGTCGTTCCAGGCGGCGATGCTTGCGCTCTGCACCGCGGGGTTCATGGCGCCGCCGTGATAGGTACGGTATAGCAGGAATTTCTTCAGCAGCGCGGCATCGCCGGCGACGAAGCCCGAGCGCAGGCCCGGCACGTTGGAGCGCTTGGACAGGCTCGAGAACATCACCAGCCGGTCAAGGCCGCGGCCCAGCTTGTGCGCGGCTTCCAGCGCTCCCAGCGGGGCGCGGCCTTCGTCGAAATAGATCTCGGAGTAGCACTCGTCCGAGGCGATCACAAAGCCGTAGCGGTCCGACAGCGCAAACAGCTGCTTCCAGTCTTCCAGCGACAGCACCGCACCAGTCGGGTTGCCGGGCGTGGACACGAACAGCAGTTGCACCTTCTGCCAGACATCGTCGGCAATGCGGTCGAAGGCCGGGGCGAAGTTGCGCGCCGGGTCGCTGTTGGCGAACACTGGGGTGGCGCCGGCCAGCAGCGCCGCGCCTTCGTAGATCTGGTAGAACGGGTTGGGGCACAGCACCAGCGCGCCCGGACGGGTGCCGTCGACCACGGTCTGGGCAAAGGCGAACAGCGCCTCGCGCGAGCCGGTCACCGGCAGCACTTCAGTGGCGGCGTTGACCTTGGGCAGGCCGTAGCGGCGTTCCAGCCAGCTGGCGATGCACTGCCGTAGTGCATCGGAACCTGCCGTTGTGGGATAATTCGCCAGCCCCGCGAGCGACTCTGCCAGCGCTTGCTTGATGAACTCAGGCGTCGGATGCTTGGGTTCACCGATGCCAAAGCTGATGGCCGGCTTGTCGGCAGGCTTTACCTGCGCAAAGAGCACCCGCAGTTTCTCGAACGGGTAGGGCTGGAGCAGGTCGAGGCGCGGATTCACAGTGTCAGTCGGGGCCGGTTAAAACGACGCATTATAGAGGAACGGCGCGGGTTTCCGTGCGCCGGCCCGGCCCGCACGGCCGGCCGCGAGCACGGATGGCGGGCATCACGCCCTGGTGATGCCGCCGGCGCCGTCCGGACGCTGCCTGCTGTCACCGGCCGGCGGCCCGGCTCGCCTCATACGGATTCCCTTTATGAGCACAAATACTGTTGCGGCGCAGCATGCGCCGGCCGACCGCCATGCGGTCAAGGCATCGCTTTCCATCCTGATCGGCGCCTCGGTCTGGGGCATCGCCTGGTTCCCGTACCGCGTGCTGGCGGGCTGGGGCCTGGGCGGCATGCACGCCGCGGCGCTGGTCAGCTCGGTCGCGGCGGTGCTGTCGCTGCTGGTCTTCCGCCGGCACCTGGCCGGCCTGCGCCCGCACTGGCTGTTCGTCGCGATCGGGCTGGCGGCGGGCGTGACCAACGCCGGCTTCGTCTGGGGCAGCGTCAACGGCCATGTGATGCGTGTGCTGCTGCTGTTCTACCTGACCCCGGTCTGGACCGCGCTGTTTGCCCGGCTGTTCCTGGGCGAGCGGCTGTCGGCGGCAGGGCTGGCGCTGGTGGCGCTGGCCCTGTTCGGCGCCGGGCTGATGCTGTGGACACCCGAGGTCGGCGTGCCGCTGCCAGGCTCCGCCGCGGAATGGTCGGGCCTGATCGGAGGCATGGGCTTTGCCGTCAACAATGTGCTGTCGCGCCGCGCCGGCCAGCTCTTCCCGGATATGGACGCACGCGTGCGCACGGTCGTGGTCTACCTGGGCTGCACGGTGGTGGGCGTGCCGGCCGCGCTGCTGCTGGATGGCCCGTCGGTGACCATGGTCCAGGGCGCGCAGGTGAGCGTGGGCATGCTGATGCTGGGCCTGGCGGCGGTGCTGGTGGTCAGCAACTCGGTGGTGCAATACGGGCTGCAGCGGCTGCCGGCCAACCGCGTGTCGCTGCTGATGCTGTTCGAGATCGTGATCGCGGCGGTATCGGCGTGGTGGCTGGCGACCGAGGTGCTGAGCTGGAAGGAAGCGGCCGGCGGCCTGTGCATCGTGGCGGCCGGGGCCTTGTCGGGGCTGGTGCACCGCAGCCGCGCGCCGGCGCCGGCCGCAGCAGGTGCCGAGGCAGTGGCATGTAACTGAGCCCGGTGCGCGGGTCAGTGCAGCATGACCCGCGACACCACTGCCACCAGCGGCGCCCGCACTGCGCGCTCCACGCCGCGGTGCAGGTGCAGCGGCCGCAGCAGCATCTTCACGGTCATTTCGATGGGGATGTTGCGCCGGATCACGCCGGACACGCGCGCATTGAGCGCGCGCACCTCGGTTTCGGACACGGCCTCTACGCCGCGCTCCATGCGCAACACATTGCGCAACGCGATCGCGGCGTCCTCGTTCTTGATCTCCAGCAGCCGGCGCGCCAGCGCGCCCAGCACGCGCAGCCGGCCCAGCCGCTCGGATGCCGCAAAGCGGTTGAAGTACTGGTAGAAGTGCTTGTAGTGCCGCACCTCGTCGTTGGAGATGCGCCGCGTCAGGTCGCGCAGCACCGGTTCGTCGCTGGCCTGTTCCAGCGCGCGGTAATAGGCGGCGGTGCCGGTTTCCACCACGCAGCGGGCCGCCATTTCCAGGCCCTCGGTCGGTTCGAACTGGTCGATCGAGCAGGTCTTGCTGTACTCGTCGAAGAAGCGCGCATAGCCGCGCTCCCAGTCGAATTCCGGCCAGACATGCTCGACATAGCGCCGCAGCGCCAGCCCGTGCTGCAGTTCCTCGGCCTCCCAGTGCTCGGCAAGCCAGTCGGCCGCATCGGGCACACGGGCGTAATAGGTGGCAAGGTTGCCGGCATAGGTGTCGGACCCGCTCTCGATGAACGAGGCTGACACCAGCAGGTAGAACAGGTCGCGGTCGCCGCGTACGCGTTCCACGTCGATCGCCTGGTAGTTGATGTCGCTGACAGACCACGGCCGTGCGGCCGCTGACGGTTCACTCATGCTCTGTCCTCCTGGTTGGCCAAGGGCTGCGAGGGGCGTTCATGGGTGCGCGGCCCGGAGGGCATCCGAGGTCACGCCGACAGATCAGAGACTAGCATTTACCCTAATAAGTTTCCCAACGGTTGGCCGGCACGGATGGCTGACAGCGCCTGCGGCGCCTGTCAAAGTGCATGCGGAATCGCTTGTAAGGGGCGGAATAGCAAGGGAAATCGGCAATGGGATATGACGCCGGGGCGACTGCCAAACGGGCCGGCGAAGGCATCTGCGATGGTATGATTAGCCCCAATTCTCGGGCCCGAGGGGTATTTTGAGGTGCTGGCGTCACGCCGCGCCGGCTCCCGCGCAGCCCGGCTTTCTGAACAGTGCAATAGCCCCGATACCAGGCCGACCCCGGTTCCTATACCGGAGTGGCCGATACCACACGAGAAACCGTGCGACTATCCTCGATCAAGCTGGCGGGCTTCAAGTCATTTGTCGATCCCACCAATTTTCAAGTGCCCGGCCAACTGGTCGGCATCGTAGGTCCCAACGGCTGCGGCAAATCGAACATCATCGATGCGGTGCGCTGGGTGCTTGGTGAGTCACGTGCGTCAGAGCTGCGTGGCGAATCCATGCAGGACGTCATCTTCAACGGCTCCACCGCGCGCAAGCAGGCTGGCCGGGCGAGTGTCGAACTGGTGTTCGATAATGCCGAGGGCCGCGCTGCCGGCCAGTGGAGCCAGTACGCCGAAGTCGCGGTCAAGCGCGTGCTGACCCGCGACGGCACTTCGTCCTACTACATCAACAACCAGCCGGTGCGCCGGCGCGACATCCAGGACATCTTCCTGGGCACGGGCCTGGGCCCGCGCGCCTACGCCATCATCGGGCAGGGCATGATCTCGCGCATCATCGAGGCCAAGCCCGATGACATGCGCATCTTCCTGGAAGAGGCCGCGGGCGTGTCCAAGTACAAGGAACGCCGCCGCGAGACCGAAAACCGCCTGTCTGACACGCGCGAGAACCTGACCCGCGTCGAAGACATCCTGCGCGAACTCGGCAGCAACCTCGAAAAACTGGAAAGCCAGGCCGAGGTGGCGCAGCGCTTCAAGACGCTGCACGCCGACGGCGAAGAAAAGCAGCACCTGCTGTGGCTGCTGCGCAAGCGCGAGGCCCAGCAAGAGCAGGAACGCCACCAGCGCGCTATCGAGCAGGCCCAGATCGATCTGGAAGCGCAGACTGCGCAGTTGCGCCATGTCGAAGCCGAGCTCGAAACCATGCGCGCCGCGCATTACGGGGCGTCCGATGGCATGCACGCCGCGCAGGGCGCGCTGTATGAGGCCAATGCCGAAGTCAGCAAGCTCGAAGCCGAGATCCGCTACGTGGTGGAATCGCGCAATCGCGTGCAGGCCCAGATCGCCGCGCTGACCGGGCAGCGCGAGCAGTGGCAGGGCAAGGCCGAACAGGCCACCGACGAGCTGGCGCAGGCCGAAGAAAACCTGGCCGTGGCCGAAGGCCGCACGGTCGAGGCGCAGGAAGCTGTCGCCCACAAGAACGACGAACTGCCGACGCTGGAAGCGCAATGGCGCGACGCGCAGCAGCTGCTCAACGAGCAGCGCGCCGGCATCATGCAGGCCGAGCAGGCCCTGAAGCTCGAAGCCGCGCAGCAGCGCAGCGCCGACCAGATGTTGCAGCAACTGGAACAGCGCCGCGAACGCCTGTCGGCGGAAGAAAAGGGCCTGGACCGCCCCGACGAGACCCGCCTGGAGCAGGCCCGCGCCGAGCTGGCCGAGCAGGAAGCACTGGTCGAGGAAGCCCAGGCCGTGCTGGCCGACGCGGAAGAGAGCGTGCCGCGCCTGGACGAATCGCGCCGCGCCGCGCAGGCGTGCGTGCACAGCGAAGCCTCCGCCATTGCCACGCTGGAGGCGCGCCTGTCGGCGCTGCGCCAGCTGCAGGAGAACGTGCAGACCGACGGCAAGGTGCAGCCGTGGCTGGCCAAGCATGAGCTGGCCGAGCTGCCGCGCCTGTGGAAGAAGGTCCATATCGAGCCGGGCTGGGAAAACGCGCTCGAATCCGTGCTGCGCGAGAAGCTGGCCGCGCTGGAAGTGTCGAACCTGGACTGGGTCAAGGCCTTCCTGTCCGACGCGCCGCCGGCCAAGCTGGCGTTTTACTCGCCGCCGGCCGCCGCCCGCCCGCTGGAAACGCCTGCCGGCCTGCGCCCGCTGATGTCGCTGGTGCAGATCACCGAGCCGGGCATCCGCGCCGTGATGCAGGACTGGCTGGCCGATATCTATGTCGCCACCGACATGGCGCAGGCGCTGGCTGCGCGCAACACGCTGCCTGACGGTGCGTCGTTCGTCGTGGCCGAGGGCCACCTGGTGGGCCGCAACGCCATCCAGATCTACGCCGCCGATTCCGAGCAGGCCGGCATGCTGGCGCGCGAGCAGGAAATCGAAAACCTGCAGAAGCAGGCGCGCGCGCAGCTGCTGCTGTCCGACGAAGCCAAGACCCAGGCGGTGCGTGCCGAAGCGGCCTACACCCAGGCCAGCCAGGGGCTGGGCGATGCCCGCGCGCGCGCCGAGCAGGCCACCCGCCGCGTGCACGCGTTGCAGATGGACGTGCTCAAGCTGTCTCAGGCGATGGAGCGCTATTCCGCCCGCAGCGGCCAGATCCGCGAGGAACTGGACGAGATCCACGCACAGATCGAAGAGCAGCGCGCCATCCGCGCCGAATCCGAAGCCAGCTTCGAGCAGCACGACGCCGCGCTGGCAGAGATGCAGGCCACCCACGAAGACCAGCAGATGGCCTTCGAGGCGCTGGACAGCAAGCTCTCGGGCGCGCGCCACCAGCTGCGCGACTTCGAGCGCGCCGCGCAGGAAGCCCTCTTTGCCGAGCGCAACCTGGCGAGCCGCATCGACGAGCTGCGCCGCAATATCCAGGTGGCCGCCGACCAGGCCGAACGCATTGCCGAATCCCTGGAAAACGCCCGCGCCGAGCTTGAGACCATCAACGAGCAGACCGCCCATACCGGCCTGCAGGAAGCGCTGGAGCGCCGCGCCGAGAAGGAAGAAAAGCTCACCATCGCGCGCACCGAACTCGATGCGCTGTCGGCACAGCTGCGCCAGCACGACGAGCAGCGCCTGGCCGCCGAGCGCAGCCTGCAGCCGCTGCGCGACCGCATTACCGAGTTGCAGCTCAAGGAACAGGCCGCGCGCCTGAACCAGGAGCAGTTCAGCGAGCAGCTGACCGCGGCCGAGGTGGACGAGGCCGCGCTGGCCGACAAGCTGACCGGCGACCTGAAGCCGTCGTACCTGCAGGGCGAAGTCACGCGCATCAACAACGCCATCAACGCGCTCGGCCCGGTCAACATGGCCGCGCTCGACGAGCTGGCCGCGGCGCGCGAGCGCAAGACCTTTCTCGATGCGCAGTCGGCCGACCTGAACGACGCCATCAACACGCTGGAAGACGCGATCGCCAAGATCGACCAGGAAACCCGCGCGCTGTTGCAGGGCACCTTCGACCAGGTCAACCATCATTTCGGCGAGCTGTTCCCGTCGCTGTTCGGTGGCGGCCAGGCGCGCCTGATCATGACCGGCGAGGAGATCCTCGACGCCGGCGTGCAGGTGATGGCGCAGCCCCCGGGCAAGAAGAACTCGACCATCCACCTGCTGTCGGGCGGCGAGAAGGCGCTGACCGCGATCGCGCTGGTGTTTGCCATGTTCCAGCTCAACCCGGCACCGTTCTGCCTGCTGGACGAGGTGGACGCGCCGCTGGACGACGCCAACACCGAACGCTACGCCAATATGGTGGCGCGCATGTCGGACAAGACTCAATTCGTTTTCATCTCACATAACAAGATTGCCATGGAAATGGCTCATCAACTCATTGGCGTGACCATGCAGGAGCAGGGCGTTTCGCGTATCGTGGCCGTGGATATGGACGCGGCGGTTTCGATGGCGGAGGCAGCATGAAACTGAACATGGACCTGCAGACCGCACTGATCGTCGCGGGCCTGGTTTTCGTGGTACTGGTGTTCGGCTACAACCAGTGGCAGATCCGCAAGGCGCGCCGCCCGCGCGAGCTCAGCCCCGAAGACGACCTGCCGCCGATGCGCGAGCCGGTGGTCGGTCAGAGCACCGCGCCGGAAACCGCCGCGCGCCTGCACGAAGCCGCTGCCGAGCAGGCACCGCGGCGTGAGCCGACGCTTTCCCCGGCGCCGGCCACGGCCGGTGTCGCGGTGGCGACGGGCAACAACCACGCGGCTGCGGCGGCTGCGGCCGCAGCAAGCACCGCGGACGCCGACGATGTCGTCGCCGAGGAAGTGTCCGTCGCGGCCGCCGCGACGCATGCCGAGACCACCGAGGACGAGGCTGAAGCCGAGGCCACTCCGGCCCCGGTACCCCCTCCGGCTCCGGCTCCGGCTCCAGCTCCGGCTCCGGCTCCGGTTGCCGCCGTGCCCGATGGCCAGCCCACGCCGGCCCTGATCGATCCGCTGATCGACTGCATCGTGCCCCTGCACCTGGAGCGCAAGGCCTCCGGTGACCGCATCCTGCCCCTGACCGGCCGGCTGCGCCGCGCCGGCACCAAGCAGGTCCATATCGAGGGCCTGCGCACCGAAGCCAATGCATGGGAGCCGGTCACCGCCGGCCACCAGTACGAAGACCTGCAGGTCGGCGTGCAGCTGGCCAACCGCGGCGGCCCGCTCAACGCGCTGGAGTTCTCGGAATTCATCACCGCGGTAGAGTCGCTGGCCGAGTCGCTCGATGCCTCGGCCGACCTGCCGGACATGAGCGAGACCGTCGCCAATGCGCGCGAGCTGGATGGCTTTGCCGCCGGCTGCGACGTGCAGCTGGGCGTCAACGTGATTTCGGATGGCGCGCCGTGGTCGGCGGCGTACGTGCAGAACGTGGCCACGCAGGACGGGCTGGTGCTGTCGCGCGACGGCACCCGCTTTATCCGCTACCAGGCCAACGCCGAAGGCGTGCAGCGTCCGCTGTTTACGCTGCAGTTCGGCGACACCAACTTCCTGCGCGACGACCTGACCGTCAAGGCCGGCCGCCAGATCACGCTGCTGCTCGACGTGCCGGTGGCCGACCAGGCCGCCAAGCCGTTCAAGACCGTGTGCGAGTACGGCCACACGCTGGCCCAGCGCATGGGCGCGCAACTGGTCGACGACAATATGCGGCCGCTGACCGAGGCCTCGTTCGTCGCGATCTTCAGCCAGCTTGAAACGCTGTACAACAAGCTGGAAGCGCGCGGCATGCCGGCCGGTTCGTTGGTGGCGCAGCGCCTGTTCAGCATCTAGCCGGAGCCTGCCATGACCGCAACACACCGCGGCGCGCAGGCAGATGCCTCCGCGCCCGCCGGCCCCTTGCCGCCCGAAGCTGCCGCCAAGCGCGTGGCCTGGCTGCGCGACGAGCTGGATCGCCACAACTACCAGTACTACGTGCTGGACGCGCCGACCATTCCCGACGCCGAGTACGACGCGCTGTTCAGCGAGTTGCAGGCGCTGGAGCTTGAGCATCCCGAACTGCAGACGCCGGACTCGCCCACCCAGCGCGTGGGCGGCGAGCCGCTGTCGGCCTTCGACTCGGTGCGCCACCGCGTGCCGATGCTGTCGCTCAACAACGGCTTCGCCGCCGACGACGTGCTGAACTTCGACCGCCGCTGCGCGCAGGGCCTGGGCCGCACCGCGCCCGCCGCCGGCGAGCAGGACCTGTTCAGCGCCGCCGACGCGGTCGAGTACGCCTGCGAGCTGAAGTTCGACGGCCTGGCCATGTCGCTGCGCTATGAGGACGGCCGCCTGGTGCAGGCCGCCACCCGCGGCGACGGAGAGACCGGCGAAGATGTCACGGTCAACGTGCGCACCATCAAGGCGATTCCGCTGAAGCTGCGCGGCCAGGCTCCCGCCGTGCTTGAAGTGCGGGGCGAAGTCTTCATGTACCGCGGCGACTTCAACAAGCTCAACGAACGCCAGGCCGAGGCCGGCGAGAAGACCTTCGTCAACCCGCGCAACGCCGCCGCGGGCAGCCTGCGCCAGCTCGATCCGCGCATCACCGCCAAGCGGCCGCTGTCGTTCTTCGCCTACGGCCTGGGCGAGCTGCAGGGCGTGGACCGTCCGCCCACCCACAGCGTGATGCTCGACGGCTTTGCCGCGCTGGGCCTGCCGGTGTGCAAGGACCGCGCGGTGGTGAAGGGCGCGCAGGGCCTGCTGGATTTCTACCGCGATATCGGCCAGCGCCGCGACGCGCTGCCGTATGACATCGACGGTGTGGTCTACAAGGTCAACGCACTGGCCGAGCAGGAGCGCCTGGGCTTTGTCTCGCGCGCGCCGCGCTTTGCGCTGGCGCACAAATTCCCGGCGCAGGAGATGACCACCATCGTCGAGGACATCGAAGTGCAGGTCGGCCGCACCGGCGCGATCACGCCGGTGGCGCGGCTCAAGCCGGTGTTTGTCGGCGGAGTCACGGTGACCAACGCCACGCTGCACAACGAGGACGAGATCCGCCGCAAGGACGTGCATATCGGCGATACCGTGATCGTGCGTCGCGCCGGCGACGTGATCCCGGAAGTGGTCGGCGTGGTGACCGAGCGCCGCCCGGCTGACGCGCGCGCCTTCGTGATGCCGACCGCCTGTCCGGTGTGCGGCTCGCATATCGAGAAGCTCGAGGACGAAGCCATCGCGCGCTGCACCGGCGGCCTGATCTGCGCCGCGCAGCGCAAGCAGGCGCTGCTGCATTTCGCGCAGCGGCGCGCCATGGATATCGAAGGTCTGGGCGACAAGCTGGTCGAGCAACTGGTTGACCAGGGCATCGTGCGCACGCCGGCGGATCTGTTCAAGCTGGGCGTGGCCAAGCTGGCCGCGCTGGAGCGCATGGCCGACAAGTCGGCGGCCAATCTGGTGGTGGCGATCGACGCGTCGCGCGAGACCACCATGAACCGCTTTATCTTCGCGCTGGGCATCCGTCATGTGGGCGAAGCCACCGCCAAGGACCTGGCCCGGCACTTCGGCAAGCTCGATGCGCTGATGGCAGCCGACGAAGCCGCGCTGCTGGAAGTGAACGACGTCGGCCCGGTGGTGGCGCAGTCGATCGCGCACTTCTTTGCCGAGCCGCACAACGTCGAGGTCATCGAACAACTGCGCGCCGCAGGCGTACACTGGGCGGAAAGCGAGCCGGTGGCCAAGGCCCCGGCGCCGCTGTCGGGCAAGACCTTCGTGCTGACCGGCACGCTGCCCACCATGTCGCGCGAGGACGCCAAGGAACTGCTGGAAGCCGCCGGCGCCAAGGTGGCGGGTTCGGTATCGAAGAAGACCGACTACGTGGTCGCGGGCGCCGAGGCAGGCAGCAAGCTCGACAAGGCCGAGGCGCTGGGCGTGCCGGTGCTGGACGAGGCCGGCATGCTGGCGCTGCTGGCAGAGGCCGGCGCCGCGCCGGCACAGGAATAACCGGGGAAACAACCATGATCCGCGAGATTCTCAAGATGGGCGATCCGCGCCTGCTGCAGGTGGCGCGGCCGGTGGAGCGCTTCAATACGCCGGAGCTGCGCACGCTGATCGAAGACATGTTCGACACCATGGACCACGCCAACGGCGCCGGCCTTGCCGCGCCGCAGATCGGCGTGGACCTGCAGGTGGTGATCTTCGGCTTCGACCGCAACCCGCGTTACCCGGACGCGCCCACCGTGCCCAAGACCGTGCTGATCAACCCGGTGCTGGAAATGGAGTCCGACGAGATGGAGGACGGCTGGGAAGGTTGCCTGTCTGTCCCCGGCCTGCGCGGCGTGGTGCCGCGCCATCTGCGGCTGAAGTACAGCGGCTACGACCTGATGGGTAACCGCATCGAGCGCGTGGCTGAAGGCTTCCATGCGCGGGTGGTGCAGCATGAGTGCGACCACTTGCAGGGGATCCTGTATCCGATGCGGATCAAGGATTTCAGGCAGTTTGGGTTTACAGAGGTGTTGTTTCCGGATCTGCCGCCGAATAGCGACGATTGACGAGCTGTGCCGCGCGGTATCGAATCCGCGCAAGGCGCAAAAAAACCGGTCCTTGGGGACTAATGCCGTTCAGTTAAGGTCCTTTCTGAGGAACCGGACGGTGTAGCGCTTAGGCAGGGCTTTGACCACGCGGGGGCACTTACGCCCCCGTCGTTTTTGGACGATCGCCAACTGAAGTTTGGCCCGCATGCGCTGCAGATGGGCCGGCAGCTTGCCTGGGGCCATGCCGGCTGCCCAGGTCAGTTCGCCCTGTATCAGGCGCAAGGCCAGCACAAAGCTCAGGTCGGTAGGCTCGACGCGGGCCTCGAGCGCAGCCTTGGCCATCTCCAGACGCACCAGGTTGTACGCAATCAGTGCCCCCCAGATTTCCTGATGCACGCCCTCAGGCTGGCGGCTGCGCAAGGTCAGTTCGGCCCCGAGCATCGTCTGCTTCAGTTCCCGATAGCTGGTTTCGATTTCCCAACGGCGCCGGTAGCACGCAAGGATATCGGCGGCCTTGAAGCGCCGACGGTCCGTCAACGAGGTCAACAGGACGCGCTCTGACTCCTCGTCCCGGATCGCGCGAGCTGTCCAGGTCTCTGGCAAGGCTGGATTCTTGCGGCGAGCCTGAGGGGAGACCTTCATCTGAACGATGCCATCATCCGCACTGCCTGAGAGCAGCACCCACTGCAGATTCTTTTTCGCTGGGATCAGGAAGTGGCGCTCGCTGCCGCCCATGCGCAATCCCCACAGGATCTCTGCGGCCAGAAAGCCTTTATCAAAGATCGTCAGCGAATCATCCGGGATCCGCTCAATAAGCGGCTTGGCATAGAGCATCTCATTGCAGCCGTAACGGCCAAAGGCGATATCAGCAACAAGATGGGTAGGAACAGACGTGAGCGAGACACCGCGGACTTGTGGATAGCTGGCGACCTTGCCACTGGCATAGCTCTGGGCGCCAAAGTACAGGCGATTCTCAGGGCTATCGGCAGTGCGGAAGGTGGTGCCATCCATGGCGTAAAGCGCCAAGCCCTTCCATTTGTAGTGCGCAGCATCCTGAGCCACCCACGCCCGTGCGGTCTGCTCGAACAGCCACAACAAAGGCTTGTCTCCAAGCCGCTCGCGGGCTTGGGCGATGTCGCTCTTGCTGACACAGGCGCTGGCATCGTTGGGCAGTGCCAGGTCCAGCGTCTCCAGCACATCGGGAATCGATTGGTGCCGATAGAGCGCCAGCGCGATGACCAGCCAGACCACCTGCTCTGCTGGCAGTCGGCGCCGGCGAACGGACGCTGTTCCCGTGGCGGCCAGCGCCTGCTCGATCCATGCCATCGGCAGATGCTCGCTGAGCCGGGCAAAACTGGCCGGCTCACTAAGCTCAAGGGCGGTGTGGACTTGTTCCGATAGCATCGGAACGGCAAGTTAACAGCTCGACACCTTGTTTACAACCCCTGCAAAGAAAAATGCCGTTCAGACTTAACTGAACGGCATTAGTCCTTGGGGACCGGTTTTTTTGGGTCGGCAAATTCTGGAATCAGAACTTCTCAAACTGCCCCAGGAACCGCCATTTACCCGGCGGCAGATCCCCCAGCACCACGCGTCCCATGCGCACGCGCTTGAGGCCCACCACTTGCAGCCCAACCTGCTCGCACATCCGACGGATCTGGCGCTTGCGGCCTTCGCGCAGCACGAAGCGCAGCTGCTCCTCGTTCTGCCAGCTCACCTTGGCTGGCTTGAGCGGCACGCCATCCAGCGACAGCCCGTGGCGCAGCAGCTCGAGATCATCGGCCGGGAATTCCGCGCTGATATTGCGCTCGACCACGCCCTGCGGCGAGTGCCACACCACACGCACCAGGTATTCCTTCTCGACGGTCGAATCCTCGCCGATCAGCGCGCGCGCGACGCGGCCGTCCTGCGTCAGCACCAGCAGACCGGTTGAGTCGATATCGAGGCGGCCCGCCGGGGCCAGGCTCTTGCGTTGCCACGGGGCGAAGCGCTTGCGCGTGGGGTCGCCTTCCCACTGGTTCTCGGGGGTGAACAGCACCGCGGCCGGCTCGTAGCCGTCTTCGGCCTGGCCGGAGACGTAGCCCACCGGCTTGTTCAGCAGCACCGTGACGCGCTCGCCTTGTTCGGAGCGCGCTTCCTGCATGATCTCGATCTCGGCGTCGGGGCGGATGCGGCTGCCCAGTTCGGTCACGGGCTTGCCGTCTACCAGCACCCAGCCGTGCGGGATCCATTCGTCGGCTTCGCGGCGCGAGCACAGGCCCAGTTCGGACATGCGCTTGGACAGGCGCACCAGGCCGTCGTCGTGGCTGGACTCGGCGCGGGCGGGCTTTTCCTGGCGCGCGGCCGGTGCCTGCTGGCGTGCCGGGCCGGCGGTGCGGATGCGGTCGGCGGCGTCGCTGAAGCGGCGTGCCGGCGCGGTGCCTTCACGGCGGCGCTCGCCCGACGGCGCGGGGCGCGGGCGCTGGTCGTCATCGCCATAACGGCGCGGGCGCGAGTCGGTGCCTTCGAAGCGGCGGGGACGGTTCTCGTCATCGCCATAACGGCGCGGGCGCGAATCGGTGCCTTCGAAGCGGCGAGGGCGGCTCTCGTCATCGCCAACGCGGCGCGGATGCGATTCGGCGCCTTCGAAACGGCGGGGACGGTTGTTGTCCTCGCCAGCACGGCGCGGCGGACGCGAATCACCGCCCTCGAAACGGCGCGGCGGGCGCGCTTCGCCGCCTACGAAACGGCGCGGTCGTGCCTCGCCGCGATCGTCGCCAGTGCGGCGCGGGCGGTTGTCGTCGTCGCCAAAACGGCGCGGCGGGCGCGCTTCGCCGCCTTCGAAACGGCGCGGACGTGCCTCGCCGCGATCGTCGCCCGTGCGGCGCGGGCGGTTGTCGTCGTCGCCAAAGCGGCGCGGCGGGCGCGCTTCGCCGCCTTCGAAGCGGCGTGGACGTGCCTCACCCCGATCATCGCCCGTGCGGCGCGGGCGGTTGTCGTCGTCGCCGAAGCGCCGCGGCGGGCGCGCTTCGCTGCCTTCGAAACGGCGCGGACGTGCCTCACCCCGGTCGTCGCCATAACGGCGAGGGCGGCTTTCGTCATCGCCGAAGCGGCGCGGACGCGCCTCGCCACCTTCCGGGCGGCGCGGGCGTGCCTGGCGTTCGCCGTCAGCGGGACGCGGCGCGCGGGGTTTGCGCGGCTGGGCTGCGCCGGCCTGCGGTTCGCCCTGGGCCGGACGGCCGCCGGTCTTGCCGCCGGCGCGCTCCTGGGCGCGCTTGATGCCTTCGGAGACGGCTTGCACGCGCTTGCGGTTCAGGTCGGACACCCGCACGGGGCGGGTGCCGGTCTTGCGCGCGGCCGTGCCGGTGTCGCTGGCGGCCTTGATACCTAGCGTCTTGCGCTTCGGCGAATTGCTGTCGGTCATATGTTGATGCTGCCCGCCCGCCTCAGATGGCGAGGGCGGCGAGCAAGTCCTGTTCAAGCTGAATCTGCAATCGGTTGTCGGCAGCCAGGCGGCTGCCGTCGACCAGGAACACGTCTTCGACGCGTTCGCCCAGGGTGTTGATGCGTGCCGTGTGGACGGATACGCGATGCCGTGCCAGTACGCGGGCGATGGCGTACAGCAGGCCGGTGCGGTCGTTGGCGGACAGCGACAGCAAGTAATACTGGCCGCGCTCGTCCGGGCGCAGGTCCACGCGCGGCTTGATCGGGAAGCTGCGCGACTGGCGCGACAGCCGCCCCTGCGTGGGTTCGGGCAGTGCGCCTTGCAGGCGCAGCCGCTCGCACAGTTCGTGCTCGACCAGCGCGATGATGTCGCGGTAGTTGCCGCCGTCGCCGGCCATGCCGGGGTCGGTGACCTGGAACGTGTCCAGCGCGTAGCCGTGGCGCGTGGTGTGGATCTTGGCGTCCTGGATCGAGAACGCCTTGCGCTCGAAGTAGCCGCAGATGCGCGCGAACAGGTCGGGCTGGTCCTTGACGTAGACCGCCACCTGCAGGCCTTCGCCGGCGGGGGAGACGCGTGCCTTGACCACCGGCGTGGGGCTGTCCACCTTGTTGTACAGGTGGCGCGTGAGCCAGGCGATATCGTGCGAATCGTGGCGCAGGAAGAAGGCCACGTCGAGCTGCGCCCACAGGGACTTGCCCAGCGCCGGGTCGAAGGCCTTCAGGCGCAGTTCGGAGATAGTGTCCTCCTTGCGCTGCGACCACAGTGAATGCGAATCCACGCGCGCGCCGCCCAGCACGCGCAGCGTGATGTGGTACAGGTCTTCCAGCAGCTTGCCCTTCCACGCGTTCCATACCTTGGGGCTGGTGCCGCGGATGTCGGCCACGGTCAGCAGGTAGAGCGCGGTCAGGTAGCGTTCGCTGCCGACCACGCGGGCAAAGGCGTGGATCACGTCGGGATCGGTCAGGTCCTGCTTCTGCGCCACGTGGCTCATGGTCAGGTGGTGCTCGACCAGCCAGCAGATCAGGTCGGCGTCTTCGCGCGCAATGCCGTGC